>NZ_QOVK01000017.1 GCF_004104075.1 Leeuwenhoekiella polynyae
AGATAAGATAAAACCAAAACGGTATAAATCAAAAAAGCTTGACGATAATAGAATCGTCAAGCTTTAAATTATAAATTTAATCCATCAATAATCTGTATCGTTTATTTAGGACTAGACATATTTCAATCATTTGCGATTTGGATAAAAAAATAAAAAATTAATTTATTAAAATTATTGACGTTGTTTATTATTTGTAATAGGCTGAAAAATAGCAAGATAGCATTTGCTTAATTGATTTAGTTTTGTTGGGTAACTGCTTGATTGTTAAGGTTTGAATTAGTTAATAAACTGTTAAATTGATTTTGGAGGTGTAACTGTTTGCTTTTTGGAGCGTCTTTTTAGTACATCATTCAAAAATCAAACATTATGAAAACTTTTAAAACAATGGTACTTGCAGTTGCAATCATCTGCGGTACAGCGGTAAACGCAAACACAACAGAACCAACCGAGCCAACAGCAAAGACTACAAGTAAAGCTGTTAAAAAGGCAATGAACAGAGAATTGGGTAATTTCTTATCTGATCCCAACTTTGAAGTTGAAGAAACCATTTCAGTAAAAGTCTCTTTCACGGTTAATAAGAACAACGAGGTAGTTGTACTTAATGTAGACTCTAAGGATGCTTCTATAGAGAAGTTTATACAAGGTCGCTTAAATTATAAAAAGCTTGATTCTAAAGCTTTAATTGGTCAAACCTATCACGTACCGGTAAAAATAGAAGGTACTAGATAGTTTTAGTTTAATATTTTTAGTTAGTCCTAAAAGCCCGACTGTTTCAGTCGGGCTTTTTATTTTATTTAAAATTGACAAAAAGTCACCTTAAACTCATTAATTAATGACATAATGGCTTAGTGAATGCATTGGTATCTGTTTTGCTAATATCTAAGCGTAAACAAAAAGCATAACATAAAATTTATAGATATGAGTTTAGTAAAGCGAACAAACGAGAATTGGTTACCATCAGTTTTTGACGATATGTTTAAAACAGACTGGTTAGGTGGAACTACAAATGTTAACAGCATAGGGGTGAGTATACCAGCTGTTAATATTATAGAGAATGAAGAGAGTTTTGAACTTGCGGTAGCAGCTCCTGGAAAGACTAAGGCAGATTTCAATATCGAGTTAGATCATGATGTTTTAACCATTTCTGCTCAGGAAAGTAAAGAATCTGAGAAATTTGAAGATAAAGGAAAGTATACCCGTAGGGAGTTTAGTTACAGTACGTTTAAACGTGCATTTAGCTTACCTGAAACGGTAAATAGCGCTAAGATTAATGCAAGTTATGATAATGGGGTTTTAAATATTTCAATCCCAAAGAAAGAGGAAGCTAAAGTTCAGGCAAAACGCTTAATTGAAGTTTCCTAAGATTAAGTAAGTAAGTTTTTTTTTGGTTAGTTGAAAGATCCCGGATTGTAATAGTTCGGGATTTTTTAATTTATATTTTAAATAAACCGCTTTTTATTTTCTGGGATGAAAGGTGTTCATTACTTCGGCTAGATGCGTGCGATCTACATGCATATATACTTCGGTAGTAGTTATGCTTTCGTGCCCCAGCATTTGTTGTATGGCTCTTAAGTCTGCTCCATTTTGTAGTAAATGTGTGGCAAAAGAGTGTCTGAATGTATGCGGACTAATTTTCTTTTTTATACCGGCTTTTTGAGTATGGTTACGAACGATAGTAAAAATCATCGCTCTTGTGAGTTGCGCACCGCGCCTGTTTAAAAAAAGGGTATTGGTGAATTCTGGTTTTGGTTCCTCATGAGCTCGTATCTGTTCTATATATATAGTGATAAACTTTTGCGTTGTTGGAGCGATGGGTACAAAGCGCTGTTTATCACCTTTACCCGTAACTAAAATGTAACCTTCATCAAAAAACAGGTCTGATAATTTTAAGTTGAGTAACTCAGAGACGCGGAGGCCACACCCATATAGCGTTTCTATAATTGCACGATTACGTTCTCCCTGGGGTGTGCTGAGGTCTATTGATTCTATGATTTGGTCGATCTCTTTTTCAGATAAGGTATCCGGAAGTTTTCGACCTACTTTGGGAGATTCTATTAAATCGGTTGGATTGTCTTTGCGGTAATCTTCAAATACCAAATAATCAAAATATCCTTTTAACCCTGAAATTAAACGCGCTTGTGAGGCTGCATTTAGGGCTTTGACATTAGCGTAAATGAATTCCTGAAGGCGTTCCTTATGGATAGAAATTGGACTTTCTGTAATTGAATTTTCTTCAATCCAATTGATGAGTTTGGCAACATCGAGGCCATAATTGATTACAGAATTTTCTGAAAGGCCGCGCTCAAGCTTTAAGAATAATTTATAATCTATTAACGATTTTTGCCAATTCATAAATGAAGTATGGTGTTTTTGGGAATACTTTAGAGATATTTTATAACAGCATTAATAGGAGTGTGTCTCCTCGAAAAGTAGTTTTGTTTCAAATCTAAATATAAAAATCATGAAAAAATTATTTTTTGCAGCAATACTTGTTTTTGGAACTACTTCTCTCATTCAAGCGCAAAGCGAGTTAGCCTTTGGTATTAAGGGTGGTGTTAACTTTTCAAATTTAACAGGAGATCGTTTTGGTGAATTTGATGATGATAGTGCCAGAACTTCTTTTAATTTAGGTGCTCTTGTTGAAATCCCGGTAACAGAGAAATTCGCAATCCAACCGGAGGTTTTTTACTCAGGTCAAGGTTTTGATTTGATTCAGCGGGATAATGATCAGGATACCGAATTTCAACTGAATTATATTAATGTTCCTGTTTTGGCTAAGATTTACTTAGTTCAAGGTCTATATTTAGAAGCAGGTCCACAAGTTGGATTTCTAGTTGATAGTAAAATTGAGGGTCCTAATGCAACTTTAGGCTTAAATGAAGACAATTTTAATGATATTGACTTTGCTGGTGCAGTAGGAGTAGGTTACAAATTTAACGGGGGTATGTATTTAAATGCGCGTTATACTCAGGGATTCACAGATATTTATGATGGTGAGACGGGAGATAACGCAACTAAAAACGGTGTGTTTGCCGCTTCATTAGGATTTATCTTCAATTAAAAAATAGTATAACTTACCTTATAAAAACACCTCTTTCAAGAGGTGTTTTTTTTTGTTTTAAACCGAAATTCTTTTTTCACTTCACCATTTAAAATTAGTGATCAGCATCTTCGCTTTGATTAAAAATGATATACTGAGCTTTCGTTTTTATTACTTATTAACAGAAATTAACATTTGAAATATAGTTTGTGTTTTATACAATAAAACACAAAATTTTAGTTTTCAGGTTATTAATGAAGTTTAAATCGTTTATCAAAAATCCCTAAAAATCTTAATTAACAGGCAGTCAAATTGTTTGCTCTTTTTGTTGTTAACCCTTGCCAATTGTGAATTCTTTAAATAAATCTTAGAGTTCTATTAATACTTCTTAGGCCTTATAGAATATAGCTTTGTCGAAAATTATAAACAACAAATTATTTATGAAAAAGCTAATTTTAATTGCAAGTTTTATTGCATTGGGTACTACAGCAGCTAAGGCTCAAGATACGTTTCATTTTGGAGTTAAAGGTGGGGTGAATTTTGCGAATATCGCAGGAGATGATTCTGCAGATCAAGATTCAAGAACCAGTTTTTATGCAGGTTTAGTTGCGGAGCTTCCTATTTCTGAAATGTTTTCTATTCAACCAGAGGTAATTTATTCTGCTCAGGGTTCTACTATCGCAGCAATTGATGAGGATAACTTTCTAGATGTTGATGACAATATAGAGTATCAGTTAGACTACATCCAAGTGCCTTTAATGGCTAAAATTTACTTGGCAGATGGTTTGAGCTTACAAGCAGGTCCATCTTTCAACTTTTTAGTTAGTGAAGAGATCGATAACCAGCCAACATCTGCTTCTGGCGATATTGATATTGTAAACGGAGCAAACGATTTTGAGTTTGGTACAGCTGCAGGTTTAGAATACCAGTTTGATAGCGGTCTGTTTATTCAAGGACGTTATACCAGAGGATTTACAAAAATCTATGACAATGTAAATGCTTACAACTATGCAATTCAGGCAGGTGTAGGTTTTGTATTCTAAAAGCTACTTCAATAACCAACCAATTCTAGAAATAGCCTCGCAACGCGGGGCTTTTTTTATGGTAATTTTTTAAATTACCTTTACTTGATAATTCCGATTTAAACGATATTTATTTTGCTTTATTAGCAGTAACTATTTCAATTTATGTAAATGGCACAAGAACTCAAAATACTCATTATAAACGGGCCCAATTTAAACCTCTTAGGTAAACGCGAACCTGATGTTTACGGCAATCAATCTTTTGGAGATTATTTCTCGAAGCTTCAATTTCAATTTAAAGAGACCGAACTCTCTTATTTTCAATCCAATTCTGAAGGGGATTTAATTACCAAAATCCAAGATGCAGACGGTGTTTTTGACGGGGTCGTGCTTAATGCAGCGGCGTATACGCATACCTCAGTAGGAATTGGTGATGCTATTGCTGCGGTTTCGGTACCGGTCATTGAGGTTCATATATCTAATACCTTTGCTCGCGAATCATTTCGGCATCAATCTTACATTTCAAAACATGCTACAGGAATCATCGTAGGTTTTGGTTTGCAGAGCTACGAATTAGCGATTAAATCATTTCTTTAAAATTATCTTTTGAAACAAGCTTATTTTAATTGGAGTAGTGGTAAAGATTCTGCATTAGCACTCTATAAAGTTCTGACTGAAAGAGAATTCAAGATTACAAAACTAGTTACTACCGTTAACACTGATGTTGAGCGTGTTTCTATGCATGGTTTACGAGAAGAGCTTTTAGACCTTCAGGCGGAACGTTTAGGATTACCGCTTGAGAAAATTCCATTGGCTGGCAATGTAACAATGACCGAATATTCAAAGATTTTAGGAGCTGTAGCAAACCGATTGGTTTCAGGTGGAAATACCCATACTATTTTTGGCGATATTTTTTTGGAAGATCTTAAGGCTTATCGGGAAGAACAGCTAGCTTCCGTAGGACTTAAAGCAGTTTTTCCGCTATGGAAAAAAGACACTAAACAATTAATAACTGAATTTATTGATCTGGGTTTTAAGGCAATCACGGTTTGCGTAAATGGAAAATACCTAGACGAATCTTTTGTGGGTAGAATACTAGATCATCAGTTTGTGGCAGATTTGCCCAAAAATGTAGATCCTTGTGGAGAAAATGGAGAATTTCACACTTTTGTTTTTGATGGACCTATTTTCTCAAACTCAATAGAGTTTAAAATAGGAGAGAAAGTTAATCGTAAATATGAACCATCAGAAAGCAATGATGATAATTGTTTTTCTGATGATAAAAAACCTTGGGATACCAAATTTTGGTATCAGGATTTAATTCCTACTTAACTCTTGGATTAAAATATTGTTATTTGTTTAAGGGTTTTTAACCAGAGCTTAAGAACTAATCCTGCTTTGTTTTTGTTGCTTTGTGGCAAGCAAAAAAACAAATTATGAAAAAGTATTTATTTTTAGCCCTTACAATTACAGGATTGTCTGTAAGCTCTTGTAGTGATGACGATAACATTATAGATCGTATTAGAACAATAGATGATATTCCGGTAAGTGTAGATGCAAGTATTGACTATCTACCTATTAATCCTTTTGAGATTCCTGTTGAAACAGATGTCAATTTAAGAGGGGCATTAGAAAATGAGAGTGGTGTAGATAACACCATCGATCAAGTTGAGGATATACAGTTAGATGACTTGGAAATAGAACTGGTGAGTGCAGACGACCAAGATAATTTTGATTTTATAAATTCAGTTACTTTGGGTGTACGCACTGACGATTTAGAATACAAAGAAATAGCAAGTTTAAATTCTGTACCTACGGGACAGACTGTTATTGAACTTGAGACGACTGATGATTATTTAGATGAATATGCCAAGTCTACAAGTTTGAAGCTAGTCGTTAAATTTGATAGTACAGAAGATGCTAATGATCTTAAAGTAAGATTAAATCTTGAGTTAGAAGCTAAAATAGATCCTTCTTTATAAGCTTTGACATCTTTTAGTATAAAAAAACCTGCAATTTTATTAATCGCAGGTTTTTTATTTTAAGTGTAAGCTATATTATAAGTGAATTACTTCATCATAAGCAGCAGCTACAGCTTCCATCACAGCTTCACTCATTGTAGGGTGTGGGTGAACAGCTTTTAATACTTCGTGACCTGTAGTTTCAAGCTTACGACCTAAAACCGCTTCAGCGATCATATCAGTAACGCCGGCACCAATCATATGGCAACCTAACCATTCCCCATATTTTGCATCAAAAATAACTTTTACAAATCCGTCTTTATTTCCAGAAGCACTTGCTTTACCAGAAGCAGAGAATGGGAATTTACCAATTTTCAATTCGTAACCAGCTTCTTTAGCTTGCTTTTCAGTCATACCTACAGAAGCAATTTCAGGAGAAGCATACGTACATCCCGGGATGTTTCCGTAGTCTAGTTTCTCAACATGCATTCCTGCTAATTTCTCCACACAAATGATACCTTCAGCCGATGCTACGTGAGCTAGTGCTGGTCCGGGAGTGATATCACCTATCGCGTAGTATCCCGGCATGTTGGTCTGGTACCAATCATTCACAATAACTTTGTCTTTATCAGTAATGATACCCACATCTTCAAGACCTATTCCTTCAATATTGGTTTTAATGCCCACTGCCGAAAGAACGATATCAGCTTCTAGCTTTTCTTCTCCTTTTTTTGTCTTAACAGTCGCAACAACGCCGTCACCAGATGTGTCAACAGATTCTACAGAAGAACCAGTCATAACTTTGATCCCTGCCTTTTTAAGACTGCGTTCAAATTGTTTAGAAACTTCCTCATCTTCAACAGGAACGATGTTTGGCAAATACTCAACGATGGTTACTTCTGTTCCCATTGAATTGTAAAAACTACCAAACTCACAACCTATCGCACCAGAACCTACTACGATCATCTTTTTTGGTTGCTCTTTTAAAGTCATCGCTTCCCGATAACCTATAATTTTTTTACCGTCTTGTTTAAGGCTTGGTAACTCGCGAGAACGCGCACCCGTTGCGATAATGATGTTATCGGCGCTGTACTCTGTGCCATCAACATCAATTTTCTTACCGGGTTTTAATTTTCCAAAACCTTCAATAACGTCGATTTTATTCTTTTTCATCAAGAATTGAACACCTTTGCTCATTCCTTCTGCAACACCACGACTACGCCTTACAACAGCATCAAAATCTTTATCTGCACCATCTACTTTAAGACCGTAATCTTCAGCATGTTTAAGATATTCAAATACCTGTGCACTTTTTAGAAGGGCTTTAGTGGGAATACAACCCCAGTTCAAACAAACGCCTCCAAGGCTTTCTTTTTCTACAATAGCGGTTTTAAAACCTAATTGTGAAGCTCTGATAGCTGTTACATAACCACCGGGTCCACTTCCTAAGACAATAATATCGTATTTACTCATAGTTTTCAGTGAAATTTGAAGGCACGAATTTACGCATAAAAACCCTAAAAAACGAACGCGGTTGTGCTTGTGATTTTGAGAGTGTTGGTTATTTTAAGCGCTTTTTAATCTCGTTTTGTAAAACAGGAATGACATCGGTTTCAAACCATTTGTTTTTATTCATCCAGAAATGGTTTACCGGTGAAGGGTGGGGGAGTACAAAATAGTTGGGCAGATATTCTGTGAAATTCTGAAGACGCCTGGTAAGCGTGAGCTTGTCTTGCAAATAATAGCTTTGCGAATGATTGCCAATTAATATATGAAGCGGATCATTTGCAAATTGATCGGTTACTTTTTTGTGCCAAAGCGGAGCACACTCAGGTCTGGGAGGGAGGTCTCCGGTCTTGCCTTTACCGGGATAACAAAAGCCTAAAGGCAGAATCGCAAAATTATCGGGATTGTAAAAGGTTTTTTCATCTACATCAAGCCACTTTCGTAAACGTTTGCCACTGGGGTCATCCCAAGCGATTGAATTTTCATGAGCAATTTTTCCCGGAGCCTGGCTGGCTAAGACAATTTTACTTTGAGGCGAGGCCGAAATAATAGGGTTAGCTCCTAAAGGCAAAAAAGGCTTACAAACGGAACATTTTCGTATTTCCGTGAGTAAGCCTTTCATAAATTTATAGTCTTAAATATTATTATTGAAGAATTTGAACATCAGATTCATTCAGCTCTAAAGCAGACATTACTTCATTATAATTTGAGAAGTCACCGTTGAAATTTTCAGCATATTCCGTAGGTATAATAACGATTCTAACTGTTTGATTTGAAACGGCAGCGTTGTTAAGAGTACTCAAATCGAAATTACCTACTATATTTAATTCTACGTTTTCAAAAGTGTGATTAAATTCATATTGAAACTCTCCATTAGCATCAAAAAAGGTTATGGGCATAAGTTTCCATAATTCTGTAGGTTCACCATCAGAAGCGGTAACACTTCCATCAGCTAAATACACTAGCACTGCGTCACCTTCTAAAACTTCAACTCCGTCAAATGGGATAGGGTTTTGTGTAAACCATTCGTTATTGGCATCGTCATAGACATAATCTATACCTGTAACTTCGATCACTTTAGAATATTCTGCGTCTAATCCATCAACACCATCTCTACCATCAGAACCTGAGCAAGATGTTAGAATTATAACTAATAATAGGCTTAATATTGTTGTTGTTTTTTTCATAATTGTATGTTTTTCAAGTTTAGGCTAAATTTAAATCAAGAGTTATTCCGAAAATTTTAAAACTATCCTAAACCTATAAGTTTTAATAAATTATTAACGAATTTTTTTTTTAGATTGTGCTGAAAATTAATCTAATTACTGTCGTAATCTATTGAGGCAGAGTTCACGCAATATCGTTGACCGGTTTCTGTTGGTCCATCATCAAAGACATGACCCAAGTGGCTTCCGCAATTGGCACACAAAATTTCAGTTCGCATCATTCCAAAAGTGGTATCACGCACATATTCTACAGCACCGTCTATAGATTCATCAAAACTGGGCCATCCGCAACCGCTTTCAAATTTGCTATTTGCTTCAAAAAGTTTTGCATCACAAGCACCACAGTGGTAGGTGCCGTCTTTTTCAAAATGCAGATTGTATTTACCGGTATGGGGTCTTTCAGTCCCTTTACCACGTAATATATGATACCGTTCTGGATTCAACTCTTCTTTCCATTGGGCTTCCGTTTTTTGTATTGGATATTCTTTCATATTATTTTCATCATTTCCGTACTTCGACGCACTCAGCACAAGCTTCGTCGGAAATCTTTATGTTTTAAGTTTAGATCTTTTTTTACATCCCTCCAACCTCTCTTCAGAGGGAGGCTTTTTGTAATATAAAATTTTGTTTTAAGATAGGGTCTGTTCCCCTTTGGGGGTTAGGGGGCTTCAGGTACAAAGTTAAGCGCAACACCGTTTATACAATGCCGCTTACCGGTAGGCTTTGGTCCGTCGTTAAAAACATGACCTAAATGTCCACCACAATTTGCGCAATGTTCTTCACTACGGGTGTAGCCCAATTTGTTATCTGAGCCAAAAGCAACATTCCCTTCAATATAATCGTAAAAAGACGGCCAGCCGGTACCGCTGTCAAATTTAGTGCTGCTCTTAAAAACAGGATTTTGGCAAGCTGCACAAACATAAGTACCTTCTTGTTTGTTCTCTAAAAGATCACTGCTAAATGGTGTTTCTGTAGCCTCTCGTCGCAAAACCTGAAATTCTTCAGGACTTAATTCTGCTTTCCATTCAGCATCTGTTTTAGATACCGGAAACGTTTCTTGTTTATCATTTTGAGCTGTTCCCTTACAAGCGTTAAGGCCTAATAACAGACCCAATAGAAGTATTTTTTTCATTATCATTTTTTTAAAATTACGCAAAGCGCTATCCTTTGGTTTGTTTTAGTCGCACATTTAACAAAAGACTAACGCCTGTTGTGTTTGTTAAGCCTTTGTCAAATTCATATAATGTATCGTCTTCTAATTAATTATTGCTATTTTTAGAGGTGTTCAACTGAAAATATAAAACTAACTAACCTTGACTAGAGAACGTATAGTAATTGAGAATGTAGAGCCCCAACTGCAAGGCGGGGATTTTTTTATAAAGAGAGTGATCGGTGAACTGGTGCAAGTTACTGCAGATGTTCTGGGTGACGGGCATGATGTTGTAGAAGCTGAAGTTTGCTATAAATGGGAACAAGATAAAGTCTGGAAAACCGAACGATTAGCGCACAGAGTTAACGATGCGTATTCCGCTAATTTTGTAGTTGAAAATCAAGGTTTTTATGAATATAAAATACGAGGGTGGATTGATCATGCTTTAAACTGGCAGCACGGTATTGAAGCAAAGCTGAAAGATGCACAATATGTGAAAAGTGAATTACTTGACGGAATACAATATCTGGAAGCGGTAGAGGCAAAGCTGGATGAAGACGGAAAGCATTATGTGCGTATTGTAAAAGAGCTTTTTGCTGATGAGCAACGCTATGATGAGGCGTGTCGCTATGCAGTTTCTGAAGATTTACACTGCATTTTTAAAGATAATCCTACCCGTAAATTTGCAAACGAGAGTGCTGCATTAAAAATATATGTAGACCGCTTAAAGGCACGTTTTAGTACGTGGTATGAGTTCTTTCCGCGGTCTGCGAGTCAGGAGCCGGGGAAGCACGGTACCTTTAAAGACTGTGAGCGTTTGCTGCCTCGTGTGGCTTCAATGGGCTTTGACACCTTATATTTTCCGCCCATTCACCCTATTGGAGAGGTAAATCGTAAAGGAAGAAATAACGCAACCAATGCAGAAGAAGGAGATAGTGGTGTGCCGTGGGGAATAGGTTCGCATTTGGGTGGGCATAAGGCTATTCATCCGGAGTTGGGTTCTGAAAAAGATTTTAGAAACCTTATAAATAATGCAAATAGTTTAGGGATAGAAGTAGCGATGGATTTAGCTTTTCAGGCTGCGCCAGATCATCCCTATTTAAAGGAGCATCCTTCTTGGTTTAAAAAACGTCCAGATGGTACAATGCAATATGCAGAAAATCCACCTAAGAAATATCAGGATATCGTAAACTTCTATTGGGAGTCTGAAGATTTTAAAGATTTATGGAAGGAGTTATTGAGCGTTGCTTTTCACTGGATAGATTTTGGAGTAAAAGTTTTTAGAGTTGATAACCCACATACTAAACCCTATTATTTCTGGAACTGGTTTATTACCGAAATAAAGAAAAAACATCCGGATGTACTGTTTTTAGCAGAAGCATTCTCACGTCCTAAAGTGATGCAGCAGCTCGCAAAACAAGGTTATAGTCAGTCGTATACGTATTTTACATGGCGTACGAGCAAGCATGAATTGACCGAGTATATGACCGAGTTGACTCAGACCAATCAAAAGGAATATTTTAGACCTAATTTTTGGCCAAACACGCCAGATATTAACCCGTATCATTTACAAGGTGCTAATGAGGCACAGCATATAATTCGTTATGCGCTCGCCGCTACGTTGAGCTCAAACATTGGGCTTTATGGTCCAGTGTATGAATTTATGGTAAGTGAACCGGTTCCTGGGAAGGAAGAATACATGAATTCTGAAAAATATCAAATATGCCACTGGGACTGGAATACTGATAACAAGCTCATTCGTCTTATCACTAAGATTAATGCGATTAGAAAACAGCACGAGGCTTTGCAACAGACTAATAATATTAGATTTTGTGATTTGCATAACGAGGGTATGATGGCATTTTATAAATGGAATCAAGACCGAACCAGTGAGCTTTTAGTAGTAATAAGTTTGGATCCTTATTATCAACAATCGGGTAGCTTGAGAGTACCTTTTGAATCTATGAATCTTACTCCAGGTTCAGAATTGATGCTCAAAGATCTGGTCACAGACAATACCTACACTTGGAATGATGAATGGAATTATGTCGAGCTACACCCGGCAATGCCATTCCATATTTTTCAGATTTTTAAATAGGAAAGCTTACAAATTAACAACTAACTTCAAAAGAAACTAATAAATGGCTCAGGATCAGGAAATAGATGGTCGCATTTCGTTTAAATATGACTCAGATTGGAATACCCTAACTGAGTTAGACCGGTTTAGAAAAGAGTTGTGTGATGATATTCTAGAGCCATATATTCTTAACCAGCGTTGGTATGGTGGTAAAGCCAGTGCGCTCAAGTATATTGAGATTATAGACTGTTTTCCTATAGAAGACGATCAAGATTTATTTTATGGTATTGTTCTGGAAGTTAATTTTAAAGAAGCTTTTGTACATAACTATTTTTTACCCATTGCTTTTGTAACAGATCAGTCATTGATAGGCGATAAATTTATCGCACATTTAAACTTAAATGGTACAGCAGGATTTCTGGTAGATGCATTGCTGTTAGAGTCTTTCCGAAAGCAAATCTTTGAAAAAATATTAGAGGGCGAAAAGTACAGATATAAAGAAGTTGCTTATCGTCGTGGTCGTTCTAATACCGCACAATCTTACGAAAGCAGTAAGTTGATAGGAGTAGAGCAAAGCAATACTTCAATCGTTTATAATGATAGTTATATTCTGAAAATTTTCAGGAGAGTATATGTAGATGAGAATCCTGATTATGAGATAAGCAAGTACCTTACGATGAAAGGTATTTTTAAAAATACCCCAAAATACTTAGGAAGCATCACCTTAAAATTCAGTAATAAAAATGTGATCACGCTGGGGTTAATGCAAGAGCTTGTTCCTAATCAAGGAGATGCCTGGGAATATTTTGTACATAATCTTAAACTCACTTTCGAAGAACTTTCTAGACAAAAGCCCAAACTAGAAACCTTAAGACCTACAAGATATTTGGGGCAAATTGCGATCACAGATATCCCGCCCGTATTATTAGCCTGGTGTCCGGTAGAATTTTTTGAAGATGTCTCACAGTTGGCATTGCGTACAGCCCAGATGCACATCGCATTAGGGCAAGAACGGGTGAATACAGCATTTACGCCACAGGCTTTCAGTAGTGATTATTCGGTTTGGTTAAAAAACAGATTGATTTATCAATTTGAAAACCGCATCAATCTGGTAGAAAATAACCTACATAAATTAGAAGGTTTACAGTTAGATCTGGCAAATGAACTGTTAAGCAAGAAAAAAATAATCAGAAAGCAACTGCTTGATTTTGATGAAGCTTTGCTTAAAAGTGAACGTCTGCGTATTCACGGAGATTACCACTTAGGTCAGGTTCTGGTAAAAGATCGTGATTTTTATATTATAGATTTTGAGGGCGAGCCTGAAAGCACAATCAGAGACCGAAAAGTAAAACAACCTCCTATAAAAGATATAGCGGGGATTTTCAGATCTTTTAATTACGCAATTTACGCGACTATTTTCAACAATTTTGAGCAATATAGCTATGACTTAGAAGAGCTTTTTGAGGTTGCAGAAGTGCTTTACAGTCATATTGTAGGGGTGTTTTTAAAAACCTACATCAATGAAGTGCAAACAGCCAATTTAAATATTGGTTACATTAAAGAAATTGAATTTTTATTACAATATTGCCTGTTAGAGAAAGCTATATACGAGTTGGGTTATGAGTTAAATGCTCGACCACGCTGGGCTATAATTCCATTAAAAGGAATCTCTAATATTCTTAACCAACAACACTATGAGTAACGTACACGTTTACAGTTTATTTTCAGAATTTGACATCTCGCTATTTAAGGCCGGTAAGCATTTCAGACTCTATGAAAAATTGGGTTCACACCCTATGACCGTTAACGGTGAAAAGGGAACTTATTTTGCGGTCTGGGCGCCCAGTGCAAAATCTGTTTCTGTTGTGGGAGACTTTAATTTTTGGATAGAAGGAGACCATAAGTTGAATGTACGTTGGGACGGCAGCGGTATTTGGGAAGGTTTTATTCCGGGTGTTGAGCCAGGCACAATCTATAAGTATAAGATTCAGTCTAATAATAATGATATTAAGACCGAAAAAGCCGACCCGTTTGCAAGACGGGCAGAACATCCACCTAAAACAGCTTCAGTAGTTTATGATGCAAATTATAAATGGAAGGATAAAAAATGGATGACTAACCGGGCAAAATATAATTCGCTAGACACCCCATTTTCAGTATATGAAGTGCATTTGAGTTCTTGGCGCAAGACAGGTGAAGAGAATCGGAGTCTGAGCTATACCGAGATGGCTGATGAACTGGTGGCTTACGTAAAGAAAATGGAGTTCACGCACGTGGAATTTATGCCAATAATGGAATACCCTTACGATCCGAGTTGGGGATATCAGTTAACAGGATATTTTGCACCTACTTCTAGATTTGGTTATCCCGAAGAATTCATGTTATTGGTAGATAAATTTCATCAAGCAGGTATTGGGGTGATTCTTGACTGGGTTCCTTCGCATTTTCCTGAAGATGCTCATGGCTTGGGTAATTTTGATGGCTCACACTTATATGAGCATCCAGATCCGCGAAAAGGGTGGCATCCAGATTGGAAATCTTTGATCTTTAATTATGGTCGTAATGAAGTGCGGGCATTTTTAATCAGTAACGCATTATTCTGGTTAGATCAATATCATATTGATGGTTTACGCGTAGACGCAGTTGCATCTATGTTGTATCTTGATTATTCTCGTGAAGACGGGGAGTGGGAGCCTAATGAATTTGGCGGAAGAGAAAATCTAGATGCGATTTCGTTCTTAGAAGAATTGAACATGACGGTTTATAAAAACTTTCCTGATGTTCAAACCATCGCAGAAGAATCTACAAGTTATACAGGGGTTTCAAAACCAGTATTTCTAGGAGGATTAGGTTTTGGTATGAAATGGATGATGGGGTGGATGCACGATACACTTGAGTATTTTAAAAAAGAACCGGTTTATCGAAAGTTTCATCAGAACGATATAACCTTCAGTTTGACTTATGCATTCTCAGAAAACTTTATGTTGCCCTTATCCCACGATGAGGTAGTATATGGTAAGAAATCTTTATTTGATCGTATGCCGGGAACTGAATGGGAGCGTTTTGCAAACTTACGCTTGATGTTTGGTTATATGTTCACACATCCCGGGACTAAACTGATTTTTCAGGGAGGTGAATTTGCTCAAAGTTCAGAATGGAATTTTCAGGAAAGTTTAGATTGGCATTTGCTTGAATATGATTTTCATATCGGCTTACAGCAATGTGTTATTGATCTTAATAAATTATACAAGACACATCCTGCTTTATTTGAAAAACAATTCAGTCAGGAAGGTTTTGAGTGGATCGAGTGGGCAGATGGCGAGAACAGTGTGCTTACATATATTAGAAAAGGGTATAAGTCTAAAGAAGCTGTATTAGTAGTTTGTAATTATACTCCCGTTCCTCGAGAAAATTACAGGGTGGGAGCACCGGCAGAATTATATAAAGCAGGAGGCAAACTCCGAGAGGTCTTTAATAGTAACGCTAAAAAATATGGCGGTAGCGGTGATTATATTGCAGAAAGTGTTGCTGTAGAAGCTGTACCGTGGAATAATAGAGAAAACTCTATAAAAATAGATTTAGCACCACTTGCAGTAATGGTTTTTGCACTTTAACTATATTGAGCTGATTGCAACGTTGTAGTTAATATCTTTTACTTTAGTAAACTAGATTCCCCGTAGAAACCCTTAATTTAGTAATCCCAACACGTTATAAAGACTACTTATGATTATTAATACGGAGTTAGAACAAAAGGGTAATCAGTTTCCCAATGCCGTTGTAAACGTCCGGCAAGAAGTAGATACACTATATTTTACCACTGAAAATAATATCATACTAGAATTAACGGTTTTACGCGACAGCGTGATTCGGTTTAGATATGGTACGCGTGGTATACTAGAAGATGATTTTTCATATGCAATAGATCCTGAGAGTCACATAGGCTACAACCATCTGGAGCTTACGGAGAATAAAAATTTCCACATAATTACCACAGCTAAACTTATCATTAAGGTCGAAAAGATAAGTCTGCAGACTAAAATTCTTGATATTGAAGGAAATCTGATCAATGAAGATGAGATAGGTTTTCATTATGAAGAAAGTTTTCCTTTAGGTGGAAATATAGTCAAAATGAGTAAACGCTCACATCCGGGAGAAGCCTTCTACGGTCTGGGTGATAAGCCGGTTCATCTCAATTTAAGAGGGAAAAAGGTTTCTAACTGGGCTACAGATTCGTATGCGTTTGGTAAAGACACAGACCCGATCTATAAAACGGTTCCTTTTTATATCGGTTTAAAAGAGAAGCGAGCTTACGGAATTTTCTTTGACAATACCTTCAAGTCTAATTTTGATTTTTGTCACGAGCGATTAGATGTAACCAGTTTCTGGGCGTCCGGAGGTGAAATGAATTATTATTTTCTCTACGGTCCCGGGATGAACGAAGTAGTAGAAAATTACACGCATCTTACCGGTAAACCAGAATTACCTCCACTGTGGACTCTCGGCTTTCAGCAGTGTAAATGGAGTTATTATCCTGAAAGTACTATAAAAGGAATTGCTCGAAAATTTAGAGATCTTAAAATTCCTTGTGATGGCATCTATCTGGATATAGATTATATGGAAGGTTTCAGGTGTTTTACCTGGAACAAAGAATATTTTCCTGATCCAAAGCGTATGGTGCAGGAGTTGCTTGATGATGGTTTTAAAACCATAGTTATTATAGATCCGGGAATTAAAATCGATCCGGATTATTGGGTTTATAAAGAGGCTTTAGAAAATGATTATTTCTGTAAACGTGCAGACGGTCCTTATATGATAGGTAAAGTATGGCCGGGTGAATGTGCCTTTCCAGATTATACTAATCCTGAAGTCCGAGAATGGTGGGCCGGCTTGTTTAAAGAATTAGTAGGTGAAATAGGAGTGCGCGGAGTTTGGAATGATATGAACGAGCCTGCAGTAATGGAGGTTCCCGGGAAAACATTTCCTGATGATGTGCGACACGATTATGATGGTCATCCGTGTAGTCACCGTAAAGCCCACAACGTCTATGGTACACAGATGGCACGAGCTACTTATGAAGGGGTAAAAAAGTTTGTTTACCCAAAAAGGCCTTTGGTCATTACACGTTCAGCATATAGTGGTGCGCAGCGCTATACTTCGTCGTGGACGGGTGATAATGTTGCAACTTGGGAGCATTTATGGATTGCTAATAACCAAGTGCAGCGTATGTGTCTGTCTGGTATGTCTTTTACCGGTACAGACATTGGCGGTTTTGCAGAACAACCTACTGGTGAATTGTTTGTGAGATGGATTCAGCTTGGAGTTTTTCACCCGTTTTGCAGAGTGCATTCTAGTGGGCATCATGGGGATCAGGAGCCTTGGTCTTTTGATGATGAGGTTACAAATATCACGCGTAAGTTCATCGAAATGCGTTACACGCTTTTACCGTATTTATACACGATGTTTTACGAGTACGCCACAGATGGCGTACCTATGCTAAAACCTTTAGTGTATTACGATCAGGATGATGTGCATACCCATTACCGCACAGACGAATTCATTTTTGGAAACAATATCTTAGTTTGTCCTATCTTAGAGCCTAATTCTAAAGGGCGTAGAATGTATTTGGCACGTGGGAACTGGTATGATTACTGGACTAATGAAGTCCTTGAGGGTGGTCGCGAACTTTGGGTAGATGCAGATTTTGATACCATCCCGATGTTTGTAAAAGCAGGTTCAATTATACCAAGATACCCTGTTCAACAATTTGTAGGGGAGAAGGTTATTGGAGAGTTAAAACTCGATGTTTATTTCGCCGAAGAAACGATGAAATCTCAGGTTTATGAGGATGCGAATGATGGTTATGATTATAAGAAAGGGCGGTATAGTTTACGGAGTTTTAAATTGACCGGTAAGAAAAATGACTTGACGATACAGCAACACAAGTCTGGGACTTATGAGACTGAATACGATATTATAAAACTTAACCTGATAGGTTTGCCCTTTGTTATCAAAAATATTAAAGTAGATAATGTTACCTATGATTTAAACAATCTGGATAAAAAGGATAAGTATCTTAAATTACCTAAGGGCTTTTCAGTTGTTCATTTAATAGGATAATTTTCACAAGTTGTACTAAAATTTAGCTAAATGTTAAAATGCAAGAGGTTATAATTTGTAATTTCAACTCGCTAATCTTTAATAAACTAAAATGAAATTAAAACAAATACTCGTCGCATGTATGACTATAGTGCTGGTTGTAAGCTGTAAAACCAGTCCATTCACAGGTAAAAAGACGCTTAACGCCTATAGTAATGAGAAGATATTCCCAATGGCTTTTCAGCAATACAATCAGTTTTTATCTGAAAATAATGTTGTAAGAGGAACAGCTGAAGCCGCAATGGTTCAGCGTGTAGGAAATAATATAGCAAAAGCTGCAGAACGTTATATGACAGCTTTAGGTTACCCAAATTATCTTGACGATTACCGCTGGGAGTATAGCTTAGTAAAAGATGACGCTGTAAACGCTTTTTGTATGCCGGGAGGTAAAATCGTAGTATATACCGGGATATTACCTATAGCTCAGGACGAGACGGGTCTGGCGATGATTTTAGGTCATGAGTTGGCTCACGCATTAGCGAATCACGGAGCCCAACGTATGACTGCACAGCAAGGTCAGGCTATTGTAGGAGCAGCGGGCGGTATTGCGCTTGGCGATTCTAGAGCAGGGCAATTGTTCAATCAATACTATGGTACAGCAAGCACTGTAGGTGCTATTTTGCCATTTAGTAGAAGCCACGAAAGCCAGGCTGATGAGATAGGAACTATTATTGCGGCAATTGCCGGATATGATCCTTATGAGGCTCCTAAACTTTGGGAACGCATGAAGGCTCAGGGAGGTTCAGGTACTTCAGAAATTTTAAGCACTCACCCATCTCCAGATACACGTATACAAGCTTTAAATCAAATTGCACCGCGTGCAGTTGCTGAAGCTAAAAAATTTGGAGTTACTTCTTTTAAGTAGGATAACGCAAAAATAAAAAGTAAAAGCCGCTCTATTGGAGCGGCTTTCTTATTTTAGCCGATTCAACTAGTTATTTTTTCTATGGAAGCTTTACCAAAAGGGAGTAAGAAACTTTTAAACGCCTGGGCCTTTTATGACTGGGCTAATTCAGTTTATAGTCTGGTTATTGCGTCTGCTGTATTTCCTATTTTTTATGGAGCGCTAACGCTAGTAAAAGATGAGAACGGAAAGATCTTAGATGACACTGTAAACTTTTTTGGCTTTGACTTCAATAATGATACACTCATAAGTTATGTGACCGCTGCAGCATTTTTAGTAGTTTCTTTTTTGAGTCCTTTTTTAAGCGGGATTGCTGATTATGTTGGGAATAAGAAAACCTTTATGAAGTTCTTCTGCTATTTGGGAGCAATTTCCTGCATAGGGTTATTTTGGTTTAATATGGAGAATCTCTGGTTCGGACTCTTATGCTATTTTCTAGCATTGATCGGGTTTTGGGCTAGTCTGGTTTTTTACAACTCGTATTTGCCGGATATCGCTTTTCCTGACCAACAAGATAAAATAAGTGCCAAAGGTTATTCTCTAGGTTATGTGGGAAGTGTGATTTTACTCCTTGTTTGCCTGGCAATGATCTTGATGTATGAAACTTTTGGTTTTGAAGATGAAGGTCTGCCCACACGATTATCATTTGTATTAACTGGTTTATGGTGGATAGGCTTCAGCCAATATACCTATCACTATCTTCCGAAGGGAAACAAGAAAGAAAAGCTTACCAAAAATGTAATGTTTAACGGTTTTAAAGAGCTGCGCAAAATCTGGAAAAAGCTGAAAGAAGATAAACCGATGCGTACGTATCTCACTGCTTTTTTTGTGTACAGTATGGCGGTACAAACCATAATGCTTGTTGCAACCTATTTTGGTATTGAAGAATTAGATTGGGGTACTACAGACAGTACAACCGGACTTATCGTTAGTATTTTGCTTATTCAACTGGTTGCTGTTTTAGGAGCGTGGTTAACCTCAAAAGCTTCGGCAAAATATGGAAACATTCAGACGTTAATTGTGATCAACTGTATTTGGATCGCGATCTGTGTTTATGCATATACAATTACTACGCCTTTTCAGTTTTATTTTACAGCTGCTTTTGTAGGGCTTGTTATGGGAGGAATACAGTCATTATCACGCTCTACGTATTCCAAATTAATTCCTGAAGGGGAGAAGGACACTGCTTCTTATTTCAGCTTCTATGATGTTTCAGAAAAAATAGGTATTGTAATTGGGATGTTGAGTTATGGCTATGTGGCTCAATTAACCGGAAGTATTAGATATGCTATTCTGTTCTTCATCGTATTCTTTATTGCTGGTGTTATCTTGTTATTATATGTTCCTCGTAAGCGCATAACTGAACAGACAGAATAAGAAAAAGGCTGTCTACTAAGACAGCCTTTTTCCAGATTTGATTGATGAATTTACTCGATAATCGAGTTTTAGTTTCTGACGCTTCCAGAGCCTACGACTTTAGAATCTACTTTATTAGGCTTGCCGCTGTAAACGACATCACCAGAACCAGCTACAGAAGCTTTAAGCGTCCCTTTATCACAATTAAGACTGATGTCGCCACTACCTGCAATACTGGCTTCAGCATCAATACTGCTCAATCTTGAAGCTTCAAGATCACCGCTTCCGGCAACTTTTAAATGTGTTTTTTGAGCACTACCGCTTATCGAAAGATCACCAGAACCAGCTACTGATGCGCTAATATCCTGAGCGTTTACTTCTAAGATCATATCACCGCTTCCTGCTACAGCGCAAGAAAACTGCTGCGAATGAATAGGATCTTTCCCTATAACATCACCAGAACCAGCCATGCTTACTTTTTCAATATCTTTAAAAGGAACAGTAACTGTTATGTCTTTATTTCTGCTGGTTCTCAGGCTAATGCCATCTTCAGTATAAATCTTTAACTTATTGCCTTTTACTTCTGTGATAATATATTCCTGAAGGTTTTCTTCTGCTTCAACACTTATTTGACCTTCATTTCCGGCAACTAGAATAACAGTGAAAGAACCGGCGACACCTATTTCATCATAATCTCCAACGTTACGATCATTGGTGGTTAAATTACCATTGCCTTCAATTTTTTTTCCTCCCCACCATTGTGCATTTGTAGAACCTGAAACTAATGCGATAGCAACTATTAGTACTAATTTTTTCATTTTTTGATTGATATTTAATTAATTGACTTTATAAAAACTTACACCACCATACTCTGAATTGATGCTTAAGTTATTTTTAGCAGAAGCACTACCGTAATAGCCTTCATAGTATTTATCTGATGATTCAATTTGACGTTTTGTGATCTCAAACTCTTCTTCACCTTTAAGACTAGCGTAATCAAGCTTGATTATAAAATTGAATTTATAAGCTGTGTTGTAACCAACTTTAACTCCGGCATATTCTGTATTGATGCGTACATTACCTGCATTTGCGGTAAGCTCATCAATACGTAGCGAACCATAATCCATATTCAAATCAAGATTACCGCTTACTTTACCCAGTTTTACACTAAGGTAATCAGAGCTTCCTTCTATATTATTTACAGCGTCTAATGATACTCCACCATAATCACAACTGTATTTGAGGTTTTTGACGGCACCAAAATTTGACTTGGTATAATCTGCATTAAGCACTACATTTTCTGCTTTTTCAAGTGTGAACGAACTGTAGTCAGCGCTTATTTTACCACTTTTCATATAAGTGATATTCGAGTTATTGGTGTAATCAAAGCTCAATACGTTATTATCTGCTAAGAGTTCGCCTAGATCCAGATGTCCATAGTCACAAGATATTTTAGCAACACCTTTTATTTTATCTATCGAAATACCACCATAATCATTGCTCAAGTCAACCTTATTTGTAATTGGAACTTTGATCTTATAGTTGATTTCCATATTTACATTATTGTTGCTTGAAGTCCAGCTGCTCCACCACGAGCTTCTGCCTTCTTCAATCTCTGTTCGAGCAGAAACCATATCGGCGCTGGCATCAAATTTTACTTCGATTTCATTAAGTTTTTTCGTCACTTTATCCTCGTCATTACCGTTTGTTTTTACAATAACCTCAATAACGACTTTGTTCTGTTCCCAAGAAATCACGTCTACATTTCCGTAGCTATTATTGATCTTAAGCAACGCATCTGAATTAACGTTGTATTCTTTAGTAATCTTCTTTTCTTTAGTATAGCGACCTTTAAAGTGATCAGGATCGTTTCCGTTAGCAAAGGTCACCGCGCTGGTTACCAAGAAAAGTAGTAGGGTTTTATAGTAATTGATCTTCATAATCGTTTGTTTTAATTTTTTTGATTGATTCTATTTCTTCTAAAACAGTGTTGAGTAAATCTATACGTGCCTGAAAATTGGCAATCATCGCATAGATAACGCGTTTATCCTCCCCGCTTGTGGCCAAATCATTGGTAAGTTTATTATAATCTTTTTCAAGAATTTCGAGTTGTACAAGCGCATCTTCAACCAGTTTTTGGGTTTGTGGAGTGCGTGCTTCATTAATATTATAAAGCTCTTCTTCAATTGCTTTTGTAAAGAAGTCTTGTGTTTTAGCCATTTCTGGAGAAACGGCTGCAAGACCTACATTTGAAACTGTGGGTTTTACGGTAGCATAACCTGCAAATACAAGGAGTACAATTGCGGCGGCGGCTGCCAGAGGTTTCCACCAGCCTAAAGTACGGGTGGTAACAACTTTTTCTTCTTTTTTACGTTCTTTGAGTTTGTCTAAAAAGCGCAGTTCATGACCATCGCCGGGCTCGGCAATGTCAAAACAGTCTCGCTGTTCTTCAAACCAGTTTTCTAAATTCGTTTTCATAATTCTTTTATTCTGTGATTATATCACTTAATTTTTTTCTTAAACTTTCTTTCGCTCGGGAAATAGTTGTTCTGCAATTGGCATAACTTATTCCCAGTATTTCACTCATTTCTTCATAATCATAACCTTCTATTAGGTTTAAGGTTAGAGCTACTCTGTAATTCTCTTTGAGGTGATTCATAGTATGCATTACACGCTGTATTTCAAGATTATCTGTATCACACTCTGTAATGCCTTGGTTTTCATCTTCCAGTCTGTACATTGTGTCTTCAAGATCATCTTCTTTACGGCGTACACGTTTATTGTAGCTGCTTATACTATTGTTTACCACAATACGCTTAAGCCAACTGCCAAATGTAGCTTCACCGCTATAACTCTCAAGCTTCGTAAAGGCACTTAAAAAAGATTCTTGCATAACATCTTCGGCTTCAGCGCTATCTTTTACAATACGTAGCGAAGTATTGTACATGGCTTTGTAATAGCGCTTATAAACCGCAAGTTGCGCTTGCTGATTTCCGTTTTTACATTGCTCTATGAGCAAGTCAATATGATGGTTAGTAGTATTCAATAGGTTAATGCTTCACTATAAAGATACAGTTCGTTAGGTTTTGTTACAGTTGTTAGAATTTTTTTTCAAATCTTTAAAAAAATTAAGGTGGCATAACAATTGAATTATATTTAAAACAAAATACCTCTAGAGGCTCAATAGCCCGTTAATAAAGGGGTTAAACCAAATAAAAAAGATCGCATTGTTCTGAATATTTAAAAATTATGACAATGTGGCGTTAAATAATATGGCTAGAACAAAATTTACAAATCTTGACAATCTGTCATTGCAGGACTTTGAAGGAGATGCTGAATTAATCCCGTTGATGACCCCTGAAGATGAAGATGAGATAAATCGTGAAGAATTACCAGAAACCTTACCTATTTTACCACTAAGGAATACAGTTTTATTTCCCGGTGTGGTGATCCCCATTACTGCAGGACGTGATATGTCTATAGACTTGATCAACGAAGCAAATAAGGGGTCAAAAATTATAGGTGTTGTTTCTCAAAAAGATGAGACTGTAGAAAATCCTTCTGCAGACGATATCAATACTACAGGTGTAGTGGCTCGTATTTTACGAGTTTTAAAAATGCCTGACGGGAATGTTACCGTTATCATTCAAGGAAAGAAACGTTTTAATGTAGCTGAGGTTATTACCGAAAAACCGTATCTGGTTGCAACAGTACGTGAAGTTCCTGAAACACGCCCCGAGAAGAATTCTGCTGAATTTAAAGCGATCATAGAGTCTATAAAAGAACAAGCTTTACAAATCATTAAGCAGTCGCCCAACATCCCAAGTGAGGCTGGTTTTGCTATAAAAAACATAGAAAGCGAATCGTTTTTAATCAATTTTGTGAGTTCTAATATGAATCTCACGGTTTCTGAAAAACAAGGACTTCTAGAAATCAATGATTTGCAGGAGCGTGCTTTGCAAACTTTGCGTCATATGAATACCGAAATGCAAAAACTGGAGCTGAAAAATGATATTCAGAGCCGGGTGCATAATGATATGAGTCAGCAGCAGCGCGAGTATTTCTTACATCAGCAGATGAAAACTATTCAGGAAGAACTGGGGGGTGTTTCTCAGGAAGATGAGATTGATGAAATGCGCCAGCGTGCAAAGAAGAAGAAGTGGGATGAGAAAGTAGGTAAGCAGTTTAAAAAAGAGCTTGCCAAAATGCAGCGTATGAACCCACAGGTTGCAGAATACAGTATTCAGCGTAACTATTTAGATCTGTTTTTAGACCTTCCTTGGAATAAATTCAGTAAAGATAAATTTGATCTTAAACGTGCTAAGAAAATATTAGATCGGGATCATTATGGTCTTGACGATGTTAAAAAGCGTATCATAGAATATCTCGCAGTTCTTAAACTACGTAATGATATGAAGTCACCTATTCTATGCCTTTACGGACCTCCTGGAGTTGGTAAAACTTCTTTAGGAAAATCTGTAGCTGAGGCCTTAGGACGTGAATATGTGCGTATGAGTTTAGGTGGTTTACGTGATGAAGCTGAGATACGTGGTCACCGTAAAACCTATATAGGTGCGATGCCGGGTAGAATTCTTCAGAGTTTGAAAAAAGCAGGCACCAGTAATCCTGTTTTTGTATTGGATGAGATTGACAAGTTGAGCAACAGCAATCAGGGAGATCCTTCTTCGGCTTTGCTAGAAGTTTTAGATCCTGAACAAAATTCAGAATTTCACGATAACTTCTTGGAGTTAGGTTTTGACCTTTCTAAAGTGATGTTTATCGCTACTGCAAACAATCTCGGAAACATTCAGCCTGCATTGCGTGATCGTATGGAGATCATAAATGTAACCGGTTATACGATTGAAGAAAAAGTTGAGATTGGTAAACGCCACTTGCTTCCGAAGCAATTGAAAGAACATGGTGTTACTGCAGATCAACTTAAAATCGCTAAACCACAATTAGAGAAAATAGTTGAGGGGTATACCCGTGAGTCTGGGGTACGAGGACTAGAAAAACAAATCGCGAAAATGGTGCGTTATGCTGCTAAAAATATCGCGATGGAAGAGGAGTATAATGTGAAGATTGATAATGCAACGGTTATTGATGTGCTGGGTTCTCCTAAACTACAGCGTAACAAGTATGAGAATAACGAAGTTGCCGGAGTGGTAACCGGTTTGGCTTGGACGCAGGTAGGTGGTGATATTCTTTTTATAGAATCGATACTTTCTAAAGGTAAAGGAAACCTTACGGTTACCGGGAACTTAGGAAAAGTTATGAAAGAGAGTGCAACACTTGCCATGGAATACATTAAATCTAATGCCGAAGAACTGAAATTAGATCCATCGGTATTTGAGAAATACAATGTGCATATTCACGTGCCAGAAGGTGCAACTCCAAAAGATGGTCCTAGTGCGGGTATCACCATGTTAACTTCATTAGTTTCATTGTTCACCCAACGTAAAGTGAAGAAAAATATAGCAATGACTGGTGAGATCACGCTTCGAGGAAAAGTACTTCCTGTGGGAGGAATTAAAGAAAAAATTCTTGCAGCAAAACGCGCCCATATTAAAGAGATTATTATGTGTGCTGAGAATGAGCGTGATATCAAAGAGATCAATGAGGAGTACTTAAAGGGGCTAACTTTTCACTATGTAAATGATATGAGTGAAGTTCTGGAGCTGGCTTTGACCAATCAGAAGGTTAAACGAGCTAAAGAACTCTAGTATTTAAGATTTATAATTCAAAGCCCGCTTTCTAATACAAGCGGGTTTTTTTGTGGAGACGAAATAAAGTAAATTATCTTTGAGCGTACTTGGGATACCTTTTTAATTTCGACTATCGTGTAACTTTGTTAGTCTTTAGAAGGGTATTGTTGCAAACGAACTTATGTTAAAAAAGCTATTACTGCTTCTTACTTTACATATGGGACTTACTGCTTTTGGGCAGTTAGGCGGTCGTGCAACGTACCAGTTTTTAAATTTGGTTTCTTCGCCTAAGCAAGCTGCCTTAGGAGGAAAATTGCTTACCGATCAAAGTTATGATCCCACTTCCGGCTTGTTCAATCCGGCTTCTATAAATACGGAAATGGATAACCAACTCTCTTTAAATTACGTCAATTATTTAGCAGATGTAAATTATGGTACGGTAAGTTATGCGTATGAGTATGACCGCCGTACGCAAGTGATTCACGCAGGAGTAACTTATGTAAATTATGGTACTTTTCAAGGTTTTGATGAGCGAGGTAATGCAACCTCAGACTTTAGTGGGGGCGAAGTGGCTTTTTCTGTGGGGTATGCCTATAATATTCCACGAACTGATTTTTTTATAGGTGCACATGCAAAATTGATTTCGTCTAAGCTTGAAGAATACACCTCACTGGGAGGAGCTGTTGATCTCGGGATTTTATATGTCAATGAAGATTTAGATCTCAATATAGGCGGCGTGGTGCGTAATATAGGAACGCAGTTTACCGCTTATGATGTTACCTATGAAAGGCTTCCGCTAGAAGTTGATTTTGGGATTTCTCAAAAGTTAGAACACGTTCCGCTTCGGTGGCATTTCACTCTGGAAAATTTACAAAATTGGAATGTAGCTTTTGCCAATCCGGCACGAGAAACTTCAGATTTAAGCGGCGATACAACTTCAGAAAATATAAATTTTTTTGATGAAGCTTTGCGACATATGATTTTTGCAGCAGAATTATTTCCTGATAAAGGCTTCAATATAAGGTTGGGTTATAACGTAAGAAGAGCTGAAGAACTACGCATTGTAGATCAGCGTAGTTTTGCAGGGCTCAGTGCCGGTTTCTCTATTAAGTTTAATAAATTGCGCCTGAGTTATAGCTATGCCAGATACAACAGTGCTGCAAGCTCAGGTTTCTTCGGTTTGAATATTGATTTACGATAAATGAGATTCAAGCCGATTAGTTTTAATATTCAACTCTAAACTTTTGAAAAAAATCACCATTGCCATAGACGGTTATTCTTCTACCGGAAAAAGTACAGTTGCTAAAATGTTAGCTAAAGAATTGAGTTACGTTTATGTAGATACGGGTGCGATGTATCGCGCGGTAACGCTTTATGCGATGCGAAAGATTTTTATAAAAGAAGGTCATTTTGATAAAGAAGCTCTGATCAGACATTTGTTTATGATTTCGGTAAAATTTCAAATGAATGAAAAGACCGGGATCGCTGATATGTATTTGAATGGTGAGAATGTAGAAAGAGAAATCAGGACCTTGGAAGTATCTAATTTTGTGAGTCAGGTTGCTGCGATTCCTGAGGTGCGTAAGCTTATGGTAAAAAAGCAACACGAAATGGGAAAAGAAAAAGGTATTGTGATGGACGGCCGGGATATAGGTACCGTTGTTTTTCCTGATGCAGAATTAAAGGTTTTTATGACTGCAACTGCAGATGAGCGTGCTCGCAGACGTTTTGAAGAACTGAAAGCTAACGGCGATGATGTGAGTTATGAAGCCGTTTTAGAGAACGTTCAAAAACGGGATCAGTTAGACACGAGTCGCAAGGATTCGCCACTAGTTCAAGCTGAAGATGCGATACTTTTAGATAACACAGATACAAATATCGAAGATCAGTTTCATATACTACTTCAGTTGGCAAAAGACCGCATCTTTGGCAGATGCTAATAAACTCGAAGTATAAAGCTGTTTTCTTTTATCCCTTGTGGCTTACTTGAAATCGTTTATTAAAACCTTCTAATTCCGTTGATGAAAGCTACCCAACTCAATAAATCCTTGCTGTATCTTATGGCAGCAGGAGCAGGTCTTGTTGTTGCCAATAACTATTACAACCAGCCATTACTCAATTTGATGGCAAATACATTTGACGTTTCCGAAGCTCAGGTGAGTAATATTCCGCTTGCGACACAATTGGGTTATGCTTTTGGGTTATTGTTTATCATTCCTCTAGGCGATAAATTTTCAAGGCGTAAAATTATTCTTATTGACTTTATTGCAATTATTGCAGCATTACTTGTTACTGCGATGGCTCCCAGTTTATTGGTGTTGACGATTTCAAGCTTTTGTGTTGGGTTTGCCTCTGTAGTGCCACAGTTGTTTGTGCCTATGGCTGCGCAATTAGCTACAGAAGAAAAACGAGGTAAAGCTATAGGGATCGTGATGAGTGGCTTGCTGATTGGAATTTTAGGCAGTCGGTTTTTAAGTGGAATGATAGGTGAATATTATGGCTGGCGGTTTATGTATTATCTAGCAGCCGGAATTATGGTTATTTACGCCATACTCCTGTATTTTAAACTTCCGGATGTTGCGACTGATTTTAAAGGAACTTATGTGCAACTTATGCGTTCTTTGCTGAAGCTTTTTAAAACCAAACCTGATGTACGTATTGCTGCATTGAGAGGTGCACTGGGCTTTGCAGGTTTTAGTGCGTTCTGGACCACACTGGTTTTTCTGATGGAAGCTAATTTTGGTTACGGTAGTGGTGGAGCCGGACTTTTTGGTGTATTGGGAATGGTGGGGGCATTAGGCGCAACTCTAGCCGGAAAACTGAATGATAAATACAATTCCCAAAATCTAATTTATATGTTTTCCGGTATTTTGGTCGTATCATGGATTGTGTTTCAATTTTCAGGAAGTTCATTAATCGGTTTGATAATAGGCGTTCTTCTTGTAGATTTTGGACTACAGTGTTTACACGTCACCAATCAGAATATCATTTTCAACCAGAATCCAGAAGCACGCAATCGCGTAAACACCATTTATATGGTAATCTATTTTATAGGAGGTGCTCTAGGTACTGTTACCGGAGCGTATGCCTGGCAACATTATCAGTGGGCAGGTGTTGCGACTTTAGGTCTGGCTTATTCTATACTCATTATTCTATTTCAGCTTTTGTTTCAATGGCGGTATAAACGATGAATTTTCAGTTTTAGGGATTTTTAGAAATCTGTTATGCTAAATTACCCATAAGATGTGCTTAAGGCTTTATTAAAACGACTTGCTTGAGCGGGGCTACTCATTAACTTTAAATAAAACAATCGGCAGCTTGTTAATACAAGTAAAACCGAAAACTATTTAAAAGATAAATTATGAGTACAGATATTTTAGAGAAGCCCAATGCAACGCAAAAAGCTTCAAGTAGCAATACAATCCAAACGATAAATCCAGCAACCGGTAAACTACTCAATAGTTATAAAATGATGACTGATCAGGAGGCTAGTGACGCTGTCAAAGCAACTCACGAAGCTTTTTTAACATGGAAAACTTTTTCGCTAGAAAAACGAGCTGACTATATTAAAAAAATTGGAGAGAGTTTAATTAAGCATAAAGACAGTCTTGTAAAATTAATGACTGAAGAGATGGGGAAACTCACGAGTCAGGGAGAGCAGGAAGTTGACCTGTCTGCCGGAATTTGTGAATATACCGCAAAGAATGGCCTGGAAGAGTTGAAAGATAAGGAGCGTACTTTACCGCAAGGAGGTAAGGGGTTAATTACATATTCGCCTTTAGGTGTAATTTATGGAATACAACCTTGGAATTTCCCAACCTATCAGGTGATGCGTTATACGATAGCGAACTTAATGGCAGGTAATGGTATTTTGCTGAAACATGCAGAGAACGTTACTGGCTCTGCGTTATTGATTGAAAAGATCATAAAAGATGCTGGTTTGCCCGAAAACATTTTTACGGTTCTGAGAATTTCTCACGACCAATCTGATGATATTATAGAAAATGATTTAGTACGCGGAGTAACTTTAACTGGTAGCGGAGTTGCAGGTAAAGTTGTAGGCGAAAAAGCAGGGAAAGCTTTAAAGAAGACTGTTTTAGAATTGGGTTCTAACGATGCATACTTGGTGTTAGATGATGCTGATATTGATGTTGCGGTAGAATGGAGTATTAAGGGTAGAACGTATAACAACGGCGAGACTTGTGTAGCTGCAAAGCGCTTTGTTGTGACCGAAAAAGTTTACGATGAATTTAAAGAGAAGTTTGTCGCCGGAATGAAAGAATTAAAATATGGTGATCCTAAAGATGACGCTGTAGATATGGGACCAATGGCACGTAAAGATTTACGTAAAAAACTGCACGATCAGGTAGAAGAAAGTGTTGCCAATGGAGCTGAAATTTTATGTGGAGGCAAGGTACCAGAAGGTGATGGCTATTTTTATCCTGCAACTATTTTAGGTAATGTAAAACCCGGTCAATCTGCATATGATGATGAATTATTTGGTCCGGTTGCTTCTTTAATAAAAGCTAAGGATAACCAAGATGCTATGCGTATAGCTAACGATAGCCGATTTGGTTTAGGTGGGGGTATTTTCTCTAAAGATGAAGATGCTGCATTTGAATTGGCTAAGAATCATTTTGATACTGGGATGGTATTTATCAACAGTTTTGGTCTGGCTCAGCCCAATATGCCTTTTGGTGGAGTAAAAGCATCAGGTTATGGTAGAGAACATGGTGGTTTTGGTATTAAAGAATTTGTAAATGAGAAAGCAATCATGAGACTTAATAAGTGATTTTAATACCTCTTGAAACAAAAATCCCCGTTCAGTGATGAGCGGGGATTTTTTTGTTAACTTTTCGTTATTGAATTTCACTCAAAATCCAATCAACATAATAAGTCAGAACTTCTTCTTTGTTGAGCTCGTTATGGGTCTCGTGTCTCAAATCTTTCCAAGACTTAAATTTAATTTGATCCTGATGTCTTGATGCTAATGTTTTGGATGCTTTGTACTTTGTGATTTTATCCGCTGTGCCGTGTGCTAATAAAACAGGAGCTTTAAAATCAAAAGTTTTATCCATAAGATAAACGCCGTTATCATTCAGACCGAAAAAAAGCCGTGTAGAAGCGTCACCGTGCACCAACTCATCTTTAAGATATGCTTTGCCTACTTCGGGATCGCGGGAAAGATCGTCAGGATTTAATTTGGTTTGTTGAACAGGATTTAATGCAAAGGTTAACGCCATTCTCCCGAGAATAATTTTTAAAGCTCCGGGATTTTTCACAAGTTTTAGCCAGGGCGAAGTAACTAGAGCCCCTTTAGGTGGTAAAGCGGTAAGAAGAAGATACCTTAAAACAATGCCGCCTCCCATACTGTGACCGTATAGAAACACAGGTGTGTCGGGATTTTCATCAACTGCTTTTTCATAAATAAAATCTACTGCAAGAATAAAATCTTGTAACGAGCGTACCACTCCGCGTTTTCCACTTGATTTACCATGACCGGGAAGATCTACCGCATAACAACTTATCTTTTTTATATTGAAAAATTGAGCGACGTGCTCATACCTGCCTAGGTGCTCGCCAAAACCATGAATCATACACACAACAGCTTTTTGATTAGGTACTTTCCATAGCTTTCCAAAGAGCTCATGTCTAGCAGTTTGTCCCTTAAAAGTTTCCGCAGAAATTTCTTCTTGCATATTTTTTATTTTAGAATTGAAAATATGAAAAGTTTATGTAATTTTGCACTCCTTTTGACAACAGTTAGGAAGCACAAAAGGCGCAGAGAAGAATTTTATTCTTAGCTGTTGAAAACAAATATTCTAAACCTCTTTTATGGTTTTGTGTTGTTTAGTTTCCGCGAAAGCGTAAAATACAAATTTTTAATCAGCAATGGCTGAAGAAAACAAAAACCCGGAAGCTCAAGAAGCAGTAGAGCTTAAAACAAATGTTGCAGCAGCAGAAGAACTTGCTACTCCTGATGCAATTGAAGAGCCAAAAGGTTACGAAAGTGCTGCACAAGCAAACCCTGAGAAATTTCTTAAAGAATTTAACTGGCATAACTACGAGGAAGGTATTGACCCAATCGATGATGACAAGTTAGATGAGTTTGAAAAGCTTGTGGCAGAAAACTTTGTTGACACTCTTGATGACGAAGTTGTAGAAGGTACCGTAATCAACATCACAGATCGTGATGCTATTATAGATATCAATGCAAAATCTGAAGGCGTAATTTCTCTTAACGAGTTTCGTTACAACCCAGATCTTAAAGTAGGTGATACTGTTGAGGTATTAATTGATGTGCGTGAAGATGCAACTGGTCAATTAATTTTATCTCACCGTAAAGCTCGTGTAATCAAAGCTTGGGAGCGTGTAAATAAAGCTCACGAAGATGGTACTATTGTTACCGGTTTTGTAAAAGCACGTACTAAAGGTGGGATGATCGTTGACGTATTTGGTATAGAAGCGTTCTTACCAGGTTCTCAAATTGATGTTAAGCCTATTCGTGATTACGATGCTTATGTGAATAAAACAATGGAATTTAAAGTTGTGAAAATCAACCAGGAATTCAAAAACGTTGTTGTCTCTCACAAAGCGCTTATCGAAGCAGATATCGAAGAACAGAAAAAAGAAATCATTGGGCAGCTTGAAAAAGGTCAGGTTCTTGAAGGTACCGTTAAAAACATTACTTCTTACGGAGTATTCGTTGACCTTGGTGGCGTAGATGGATTGGTTCACATTACAGATCTTTCTTGGTCTCGTATCAACCACCCTAATGAGATCGTTGATCTAGATCAGAAATTAAACGTTGTTATCCTTGACTTTGATGAGGATAAAACACGTATCCAACTTGGTCTTAAGCAGCTTAAGAAGCACCCATGGGATGCTCTTAGCGAAACCTTAAGCGTAGGGGATAAAGTAAAAGGTAAAGTAGTTGTAATCGCAGATTACGGTGCTTTTGTAGAAGTAGAAGAAGGAGTTGAAGGTCTTATCCACGTTAGTGAGATGTCTTGGTCTACGCACTTGCGCAGCGCTCAGGATTTCGTAAATGTTGGTGACGAAGTTGAAGCTCAGATTCTTACTATGGATCGCGAAGATCGTAAGATGTCTCTTGGTATCAAGCAATTATCGCAAGATCCTTGGACAGACATTACTACTAAATATCCTGTAGGATCTCGTCATACCGGTATTGTACGTAACTTCACTAACTTTGGTGTATTCGTAGAATTAGAAGAAGGTATTGATGGTCTTATCTACATCTCAGACCTTTCTTGGACTAAGAAAATCAAGCATCCATCAGAATTTACAAACATTGGTGATAAACTAGAGGTTGTAGTTCTTGAGCTTGATGTAGAAGGACGTAAACTAAGCTTAGGTCACAAGCAGATTGAAGACAATCCTTGGGATAAATATGAAGCTGAGTTTGCAGTAGGAACGAAGCACACCGGTACAATCGGAGAGATTGTAGATAAGGGAGCAACTGTAGAATTCAACGAGGACATCGTGGCATTTATTCCAGGGCGTCACTTAGAGAAAGAAGATGGTAGCAAACTTGGTAAAGGTGATGAAGCAGAGTTCCAGATCATTGAGTTTAATAAAGACTTTAAACGTGTAGTTGCATCGCATACTGCATTATTTAAAGAAGAGGAAGCTAAGATTGTTAAGCAGGCAGCTAAGAAAGCAGCTGATTCTGCAGCAGCTAGTGCACCTACTTTAGGAGACGCTAATGATGCTCTTGCAGCATTGAAAAAGAAAATGGAAAAAGGCGGTAACTAAGCCCTAATGTTTTTAATATAGAGAAGCCCTTTAGCATTTGCTAAAGGGCTTTTTTTATATCTAAATCTTAAAGTGATTTAATTTTTACTACAGAGATTCTCTAGATATAAATGTTTAATTTCGCTTACCAAATCAATTAGAATCACCAGAATGAACTACATCCTCTTTGACGGTCCTGTACGCAATCAATTATTACCTTTTACGTATACTAAGCCGGTGGCAGATTTAAGAATCGGTATTTTGACTATTCGTGAAAAGTGGGAAAAGCATCTGGGCAGCACAACTTCCACAATTACTGAGGATTATTTGTCTGATAAATACCCAATGGTTGAGTTTGAAGAAAATGTGATGATTAATGCGGCTTATCTGCCTACTGAAATCTTAGTGGAAATGATAGTTGACCTTCAACAAAATCAAGCGATTTTTGATGGTGAAGATCTTGTTGCTTTTTATAGCGATGATAGTCAGGAAGAAATAGATTTTGATACGTATGAGCAGTTAGAAATTCCGGAAGAGGCTGTGTTTAAGGTTGAGAATACTTGGGATATTTTCAGTAAAAATCACGATGCAATTCGGTTAGATTATGATTTGTTAACTGAAGACCGAAAGTCAGCTCTAATTCCTTCGACTGTGCAAACCCTCAATCCTGAGAATATATTTATTGAAGAAGGAGTAAAGCTTAACTTTTGTACGCTTAACGCTTCAGAAGGCCCTATTTATATTGGTAAAGATTCTGAAATAATGGAAGGTGCTCTTATTAGAGGTCCTTTTGCAATGTGTGAGCATGCTACCGTAAAAATGGGAGCTAAGATTTATACCGGGACAACCATTGGCCCGTATTGTAAAGTAGGGGGAGAGGTTACTAATTCGGTTTTGATGGCCTATTCTAATAAAGGTCACGATGGATATTTGGGGAACTCGGTTTTGGGGGAATGGTGTAACATAGGTGCTGATTCTAATAACAGTAACCTGAAGAATAATTACGAAGAAGTGCGTCTATGGAATTATGAGACTGAAGGTTTCTCAAAAACCGGACTCCAGTTTTGTGGTTTAATTATGGGAGATCATAGTAAGTGCGGTATCAATACGATGTTTAATACCGGTACGGTTATCGGTGTGAGTGTTAATATATTTGGAACCGGATTTCCACGAAATTTCATTCCATCTTTCAGTTGGGGTGGCGCTGCAGGTTTTACAACTTATAAAACAGTAAAAGCTTTTCAGACGGCAAAGCTGGTGATGGAACGCCGCAACATACCATTTGATGAGCAAGAAGCGGCGATCTTAGAACATGTTTTTGAAGAAACTGCTAAGTACAGAAGGTATTAGTGAACTGAAGAAGTATCTACTTTTCCGGCTCCTTTTTTCAGCATTAAAACAAAAGGTACGCAAATAAGGAATAAAATTCCTAAGTATAAGAACACATCCATATACGTGAGTACAGTACTTTGAAGCATAATTTTTCCCTCTAAAACCTGATACGCACGATCTAAAGCTTCATTAAAACTGAAGCCTTTGCCCATAAACATGTGTTGCAAGCCTTTTAGCTGTTCTTGAGTTTGAGTATTTACAGCGCTGATATTTGGTATCAGGTCTACGCGGTGTTGTTGATTCAGTCTGCTGATCATTGTCGTTATGATAGCAATACCAAAAGAACCACCTAACTGACGCATCATCCCGGTAAAAGCTGCTCCTTCACCTATTTCAGCACCTTTTAGTGTGGATAAAGCTAAGGTAGTAATAGGCACAAAAAGCAATCCTAATCCCATTCCGCGTACCACAAGTGGCCAAAACATGGCCTCGCTAGAAGTGTCTGGGGTGAGCAAGTTGTGCATCCACAAACTATAGAGGAAAAAACCTATAAAACCGCCCGCAACCAAATACTTTGCAGGAATACCGCGTTCTAAAAGCTTACCGATAATTGGCATCATCAACCCGGTAGTTATCGAACTTGGAATTAACAAGAGCCCTGCATCTGTAGCGGTCCAGCCCAGGATAGATTGAGTGTAAATAGGGATTACAAACGTAGAACCATACAGCCCAAAACCTAAAATAAACGTCATTATGGTACCTGTCCATAAATTTGTATTACGGAGTACTCTCAAGTTTACAATTGGATATTTATAAACCAATTCTCTCCAGATAAAAGCCACCAGGCCAAATGCTGAAACAACACTTAGCGTTACAATCATATGATCTTCAAACCAGTCATCTTGTTGCCCATGTTCTAATACAAATTGCAATGAACCAATAAATGCGGTTAGAAATACAATTCCCCACCAGTCAACTTGATTAGCTCTTAATTTTTCACCATATTTTGGACTTCTTACATACATTATCGTAAGAATGGTGGCAATGATTCCTATTGGGATATTGATGTAAAAAATATAAGGCCACGAGTAATTATCTACTAAATAACCGCCTAATGGTGGACCTAAAGTAGGTCCCACAATAACACCCATTCCATAAATGGCTTGTGCCATACCACGTTTTGCGGCTGGATAACTTTCGGTAATGATAGTTTGTGCAGTAACGAGAAGTGCTCCACCTCCTAAACCTTGTACAAATCTAAAAGCTACCAATTCCCAGATATTTGTGGCGTTTCCGCAGAGAAAAGATGAAAACGTAAATATGACAATCGAAACGGCAAAATAATTACGTCTACCAAATTGTTTAGAAAGCCAACTTGTCATCGGGATGATGATGACGTTTGCTATTGCATAGGCGGTAATTACCCAGGCAACGTCTGTTAAAGTTGCACCCAGACTACCGCGCATATCATTTAACGCAACGTTTACAATGGTTGTATCTACTATTTCCAGTAGGGCACAGAGAATAGCGGTAATCGTAATAATCACGCGTCTAAAACCGTACTCAACCAGACTGTCTTGTGCTTCAATAGCCTCAGGCATGATTTTTTAATTTAGATGAACATCTATTTCGGCGTTCATTCCGGCGCGCAATAGCGCCAGTTTTGCTGCGTCATTTGCATTTGTAAAGTTGATCTTCACCGGAAGTCTCTGTACCGTTTTGACAAAATTCCCAGTTGCATTATCGGGAGGTAAAAGCGAGAAACGTGCTCCTGTCGCCGGAGAAAAATTACTGATAATCCCTTCAAATTCTACATCAGGAAAGGCATCAATGGTAATACCTACTTTTTGCCCTACTTTCATATCGTTCAGTTGCGTTTCTTTAAAGTTTGCAACCACCCATTTGTTTTGTGTATTTACCAAATAAAATAAAGCCTGTCCCGGCTGCACAAATTGACCTTGCTGCATTTCAACCGAAGAAAGTTGGCCGTCTATAGGAGCAGTTACTACTGTATAATCCAGATTGAGTTGCGCAGCATCTACCTGTGCTTGTGCACTCTTAACATTAGCTTCTGCAACTGCTACTTGTTTTTCGGTCACCTTACTCTGAGAAGTAGCAGCCTGACTCTGACTTCTTACAGCTTTCTGCTGATCTTCTAAAACCGAAAGACGTGCAGCAGCTTCTTGTTTTGAGGCCAAAGCCTGCTCGTATTGTTGTGTGGTGATGCTTTTATTATCATAAAGATTTTTATAGCGGGTATAATCATCTGTAGCTCTTCTAAGTTGAATTTTTGCAGACTCTATACTTCCGTAAGTTGAAGAAACCTGAGCATACGATGCATTTGCATTAGCCTGTGATGAACCTATTGAAGATTCTGCAACAGCAACCTGACTTTGAGCAGCAGCCAAATTAGCTTTTGCTTGTTCTAGCTGAACGAGATAATCACGCTGATCTATAGTAAAAAGCGTGTCTCCTGCTTTAACAATATCATTATCAGACACAAAAATTTTATCGACATAACCACCCACGTGCGGAATGATCGAGTTCATATTTGCTTCTACCTGAGCATCGTCTGTCTCCTCGTGAGAAAGAGAATGTACAAACTTATAACCTCCGTAAGCAACACCAAGTATCACAAGAACTGAGATAATGATGATAAACTTTTTATTGGTTTTTTTCTTCTGTTCCATTTTTTTGAGGGGATTAATTTTGAGAAAATTGATTGGTGAGCGCGCCTTCAGCGCTTAATAATTCGTAATATTTTTGGGTAATATCTGCTTTCGCATAAGCGAGATTGATACGTGTTTGCAGTTGTTGTACATCTGCTTCAAGTAAATCATTAGTATCAGATAAACCGTTGTCGTATTTGTCTTTAACGATACGGTAGTTTTCAACAGCTTGTTCTTCAGAAACCTCATAGACTTCAAAAGTTTCTAAAGCCAGATTATATTCAGCTAATGCATTTTGAGCATTCACTTGTGCTTGTGAAGTAGCCTGATCAATACGGTAATTCATTTCTTGAGCCTGACTTTCGGCTAATTTCACTTTGGCTTTGGTCTTAAAAAGTGACGAAACATTATACGATAAACCCACACCTACATTCATCGCATTCGTTACAGTAAGTGCATTATTTAAATCAAGAGCTATATAACCCCCTACAAGAGCTAGAGATGGGTAATAGTCCCCTTTTGCAATTTTTATTTGATCTTGTAAGGCTTCTTCCTGATAATTTAAAGCCTGAAGATCATTACGCTGAGAAATATTGGGTAAAGTAGCAGCAATAGGGGTGATGGCACTTACGTCTGTATTAATTGTAGTGTCTTCTGGCAGTTTTAATAAAGCGTTGAGATTATAATTTAGAATACGGGCATTTTTTTTAGCATTAGCCAGTGACAATTCTATATTGGCTTGTTGTAATTGAGCCTTTAAAAGATCATTACGAGCAAGCAAACCATTTTCCTCCATATTCGTAAAATCTTTAACGCGTTGATCTGCGCTTTTAAGATTGTCTTTTACTAAATCTATTGTAGCATTAGCCTTATAAAGACTCAGATACATTTGAATAGCTTGTAATGCGAGTTTTTCCTGTTCATTAGCAGCATTAAATATGGATGCTTGTAACTTGTTTTCACTGGCAGAAACACTATTCTTTAGTTTAAAACCAGAAAAAATTGGTAAGGATACGTCAGCAGAGCCAATTAATAATCCGTTTACATCGGGAGAAGAACTGGTTTGTTCTGATGAGCCATCGCTGCTTTCTGGCGAACTTAACGGAATCTGAAGATTGACATTTGCATTTGTCAAATACCGATATTGACCTGAAATATTCAAGTCTGGATATTGCATATTCTTAGTGATGGTGAGTTCATTTTTAGCCAGATCTATTTGAGATCCGTTTATTTTTGAAGCATCACTTGTACTAAGTGCAAGCTTTACAACTTCTTCAAGCGAGAGATTTTTAGAATTCTGAGCTTGAGCCTGAGCGAATTTTATACTTAGCAGTACAAGTAGAACGGCCAATATAGATTTAGTTTTCATAAGTCAAGAGAGCTTTAAGCGTAGTTTGTATGTGCTTAGTAAGGGTAGTTTTTACAAAAGAGTCGGTTTGCCTTTTGCTTTTTATAGAATAGATCTGATTGAAATATTCCTGATTGTAGTTGAAGTGAAAATAGATTCCTATAAGTGTAGGTATGATTAATGGAATTTCTATGTTTTCTTTAAAAATGCCAGCCTGCTGACCTTTAATAATAAAAGATTCAAGAGTCTGATGATTTTCTTTTTTCTGATTGATGTAGTGCTCAAAGGTGAGACAGCCGGATTCTTTCGATAATTCAGTATGAATTATTTTATAAATACGCTGATTTTCATGAATGCGCATAACAAATAAGGTCACAAGCTGGTCTAGACGTTTTTTAAAACCAACATCATCTTTATTGATAACACTAAGAAGATCAATCTTAAAGTTTGCCATACGGTAAACCACTAAGTGCTCTAGTAATTTTTCTTTTGAGCCAAAATAATAAGATATCATCGCGATATTGATACCTGCCTCTTTAGCAATGTTGCGCACAGAGGTACCGGTAAAACCATTTTCTGCAAACAGTTTTTCAGCAACTGTTATAATTTGTAATTGTTTTTCGTTTAACTCCATAACATTTTAAAAATGTTAGACAAAGTTAAACGTTTGTTTAAATTAAACGTTTGTTTAATTGTATTTAAACACTTGTTTAACAGAAAACGTTTTCGTACTATGAATTGGTTTATGAGATGATCTTAAACTATTATTAGAACTTGTTTTAGTCTTTTCTAACGTGTTTCAAAACCAGAAAATCTTGTGGGTTTGCCTTTAGTCCGTCAACATTTTTGTGTACAAATTTGATCACCTGATCGTAGTAAAGGGTTACAAAAGGAGCTTTTGAGATGAGAATAGAATCCATTTTTTGATAGAGTTCTTTTCGCTTTTCTATATCTGAAATTTTAAAGCTTTCTTCGTAAAATTGATCAAATTCTTCATTAGAGAAGTGTGTGTAATTAGGCCCTCCTGGGGTAAAATTTTTACTGTAATACAGAGAGAGGTAATTTTCTGCATCTGGATAATCTGCGATCCAGCTGGCACGGAAAGCATCCAGTTTTCCAGTTGACTTCAATTGGCGTAGGGTAGAGGGCGGCATCACATCGATATTAATTGTCAAGCCTAATTTTCCCAGCTCCCGTTGAATGTATTCGCAAATATCAAGATACTGGCTGTTTGTTCCTATGTTGATAACAGGATTAGGGTTTCCTGTTTGTTTAATATATTTTTCAATTAACTTACGAGCTTTTACAGGATCATATTCAAATCCTTTAGCACCATAACCGGGTAATCCTTTAGGGATAAAGCCTGAATTGGCAGGTTCTCCTATTCCATTACGCAAATATTTGATCATCTTGACGCGATCAAATCCATAGTTAATAGCTTTTCTAAGTAAAGGAGAGCGTACTTCTTTTGAAGAGCTTTCTAAGAAAAACCCTAAGTATTCTGTATTTAAAAATGGGCCGGTAATCGTCTTTACCTGATCTTTATATTTGTCTTTTAGCTTGCCGGTAGCAGTAAGTAACTCGTCTTTGTAAGAGGGGTCTAGACTGTTGAGCATATCGAGATTGCCCTGAGCAAATTGCAAAAACTCACTTTGCTTATCTGGTAAAAAAGTGATAGCTACAGCTTCGAGATAGGGGAGTTTAACTCCGTTTTCGTCTGTTTCAAAGTAATTGTAATTCTTCCGAAGGACTAATTTAACGCCTTCTTCCCAGCGTTTAAATTTGAAAGGACCCGTGCCTATTGGGTGTTTTCTGAAATCGTTTCCATAATATTCAACAATTTCTTTTGGTATAACTGAGCAATACCGCATTGTTAACAAGCCCATAAAAGCCGGGAATTCTTTTTTTAGTTTAATAACAAGCGTACTGTCGTTAACAGCTTTATAAGTTTCAACATTATTCAACACCCAGCTTCCCGGTGAGGCGACTTTGGGATCTTTAAGGCGATCAAAACTATACACAAAATCTAATGCTGTGACCTTGCGTGTGCTGTCTGCTGTTTTAAATTGTGCGTGTTTGTGAAAAACAACATCATCACGTAAGGTAAAAGTGTATGTTTTGGTATCCTCACTTACAACCCAACTCTTAGCTATATCCGGAGCTATATTTAAACTATCATCCTGTTGTACTAGGCCATTAAATAATTGATTCGTGGGCCAGATTATAGGTGGGTTTCTGGCAAAAGCAGGATCTAAAGTAGCAACATTATAATGCTCATTGTATCTAAAAACTTTAAGTTCATTCTTAGTGTTTTTTTCAGAATTACAAGAGCTGAATACTATAACGAATATTGCGCAAAGCATATACCTGTAACGTTTTTGAAAAAAAGTAAAAAGGCGGTAGTTGTTTAGGGTCATAAGTATCTTCCGTTCATCTGTTGCCAAATAAATTTCTTTAATTGACCAGGCCAGTTGTATGAATCGCTTTACAGACTTGAGCAATAGGATTATTGTAGTTAACTTTGCACCCTTAATAGATGCGGTTATTTTTCGCTTTCGCGAAAGCAAAACAAAAGTAACCAATTGTGAAGAAGATTCTAATGAACGAAGCAGGTAAAAAAGTCGCATTTTATACGTTGGGTTGTAAACTCAATTTTTCTGAAACCGCAACCATTTCCAGAAGTTTTGAAAACGAAGGTTTTGATCGGGTAGATTTTACTGATGAAGCAGATATTTATGTGATCAATACGTGTAGTGTAACTGAAAATGCTGACAAGCGTTTTAAAACTATTGTTAAGCAAGCTCAGAAAATTAATCCCGATGCTTTTGTTGCTGCTGTAGGTTGTTATGCACAATTAAAACCAGAAGAGCTTGCTGATGTAGATGGTGTTGATCTCGTTTTGGGAGCTACTGAAAAATTTAAGATTACAGACTATCTCAATGACCTTTCTAAAAACGATATGGGAGAGGTGCATAGCTGTGAGATTGAAGATGCAGATTTTTATGTGGGGTCTTATTCTATAGGCGATCGCACGCGTGCTTTCTTAAAAGTTCAAGATGGTTGTGATTATAAATGTACGTATTGTACCATACCGCTGGCACGTGGGATTTCGCGTAGTGATACCTTAGAGAATGTTCTTAAAAACGCTAAAGAGATCTCTGAGAAAGGTATACGTGAGATTGTGTTGACTGGAGTAAACATAGGAGATTATGGTAAGGGTGAGTTTGGTAATAAAAAACATGAGCATACGTTTTTAGATCTTGTGAAAGCGATTGATCAGATTGAAGGTATTGAGCGCTTGCGTATCTCCAGTATAGAGCCTAATCTTCTTAAAAATGAAACGATTCAAGTAGTTGCAGAATCGCGAGCATTTGTACCGCATTTTCATATTCCACTGCAAAGCGGTAATAATGAGCTTTTGGGTAAAATGAGCCGTCGTTACAAACGTGAACTTTATGTTGATCGGGTTCAGGAAATTAAAAGACTTATGCCAGACGCGTGTATTGGAGTAGATGTGATCGTAGGTTTCCCCGGAGAGACTGATGAACATTTTTTAGATACGTATACATTTTTAAATGAGCTTGATATCTCGTACTTGCATGTGTTTACCTATTCTGAGCGTGACAATACTAAAGCTGCAAATATGAATGGAGTAGTACCACTTAAAACACGTAAAAAGAGAAGTAAAATGCTCCGTGGACTTTCGGCAAAAAAGAGAAGGGCTTTTTATGAATCTCAATTAGGAACTGATAGAACGGTTCTTTTTGAAGGTGAAAACAAAAAAGGATACATACACGGTTTTACCGAAAACTATGTAAAAGTTAAAACGCCTTGGGACCCTGCATTAATAAATACGACACACCAGATAAATCTGAGTGATATAGATGAAGATGGTTTAGTCCGTTTTGAATATGCAAGCGAACCTGAAATCGCATAAAAAAACCTGCTCTCAAGCAGGTTCAACTTTTTTATGTAGCAAGCAGCTTTTAAATATTAATACCCACAGGTAGTAAATTTTTGTACTTTCTACGGTTTGACCTCATGAATTTCGCAATTTCTGGACTTGTAGGAACCAGTCTGATGTTACGATCTTCAACTTCTTTGAATACAGCAACGATGAAGTCGTTCATTCTATCTTCAGTGCCTTCCGGCATATGAATCTTAGTTAAAAAGATTTTTCTATCCTGAAGTGAATATTCAATTTTAGCCAACTTACCATCAAATGTGGTTTCAAATTGTCTTAAAAAATCGTTGTCTGTTAATTCAATTGCTGTCATTACATCCATATAAAATTGTTTTAAGAAAATAGTTTACTCGATAATAGAGATATTAAAATGGTATATTCAATATATCTCGGCTTATGTTGCACGTGTTTACCGAATAGTTATTTAGTTTTGCTAAAAAGCTTTTGATAAACATTGAACATAATTGTAAGAAAATGCATCGTATAAACGTAAATATACAAAAAAATAAGCAGTTTTTCGGGCTTTAAACTGTTAAACCATTAATGTTGAGGTATATGATTCACGTATATTTAATGCCGGGTATGGCAGCGAATCCCAGTATTTTTGAGCATATAAAACTTCCTGAAGAAAAGTTTGTGTTACATCCTCTTTCTTGGAAAATTCCTGAGACGGCTGAGTCACTTTCAGATTATGCAAAGAGAATGCTTGAAGAAGTAACCGAAAAAAATCCGGTGCTTTTAGGAGTGAGTTTTGGCGGGGTTGTTGTACAAGAAATGGCAAAGCAAATTGAATTTAGAAAGCTCATAATTGTTAGCAGTGTTAAGTCTAAATCTGAATTGCCTAAACGAATGCGTTTCAGCGCTGCTTTAGGTTTATATCGTTTGGCACCGGTAAGTCTAGCTCGCAATATAGATACACTGGCTAATTATGCGGTAGGCGATAGGTTTAAGCATAAAGTTGCACTTTATCAAAAATATTTATCGATTACAGATCCTGTTTATTTGAATTGGGCATTAGAGCAGATGCTCTGTTGGGATCAAATAACTTATGATAACAGACTAGTACACATACACGGAACCAGTGATCCGGTTTTTCCGTATAGATATATAAATAATTGCATTCCTGTCCCTGGAGGAACACACGCAATGATCATCACAAAATGCAAGTGGTTTAACAAAAACCTGCCTAAAATTATTGAGAATTAATTGGTAATTTGCTACAAACTTCAAAACTAATGCGCTATGATAAATTTTAAAAATGTACTGGCCGGTATTGGCCTAGTTGCTACAACTGCTGTTTGTGTGCAGGCTGTACAACAAGAGAAACCTTCGGATCCCGAAATAAAGGAAAAAGAAAAATTAGTAAACGATTATAATGTTTATGCGATTCCGTTACCAGAAACTTTAGATTTTGCAGGAGAACCTGTGCCTTTAGATAATCCTGATATAAGAGAGCGTATGGATAGAGAGCTTTTGGTTAATACGTACTGGCAGTCTAACGGTTTGTTGCTGATCAAAAGAGCTGCGAAATATTTTCCTATAATAGAGCCTATTTTAAAAGAAGAAGGTTTACCTGATGATTTTAAATATTTAGCTGTGATTGAAAGTGGTTTGACACAGGCGGTTTCTCCGGCTCGTGCTACTGGCTTCTGGCAGATATTAAGCACTACAGGTAAAGAGCTAGGACTTGAGGTTAATGATAATGTAGATGAGCGCTATAATATTGAACTTTCAACTCGTGCAGCGTGTAAGTACTTAAAGAAATCAAAGGCTTATTTAGGTAGTTGGACGCTTGCTGCTGCTGGTTATAATGCAGGAAATGCAGGTGTAAGTAGAAGGTTAGATAGTCAGGATGTAAACGGCTATTATGACTTGTTGTTAGGCGAAGAGACCGGTCGTTATGTTTTTAGAATACTTGCACTGAAACAAATATTGTCTGATCCTGAGACTTTTGGTTTTAATTTTACAGAAGATGATCTATATAAAGATGTAGCTTCTTATAAAGTTGAAGTGGACACGGCGGTGACTGATTTTGTGAAATTTGCTCAGGGTTTTGGCATTAACTATAAGATTTTAAAGTTGCATAACCCGTGGTTGCGTGAAGATCATTTAAATAATGCATCAAGAAAATTGTATCATATCGAGATTCCTAAAGAGGGGGTTTACAATGCTAATATTGGTATAGGGCAGTAATAAAAATGTGATTACAACTTAATAAATAAATAAGGGAGCCAGCTGGCTCCCTTATTTATTTATAGACTTAGCTGTTGAATTAAAATGTAGCTAAAGATTCAGGTAATTCATTGATATTGATATTCAAGTCTATATTGATCGCTGCAATTTGACGACTTAAAAAAGTGATATTTTGGTTGAAAATCTGATTTTCACTAAGATTCATTTTATTAGGAGGTCGTCTATTGATATCTAGGATCTCCCCATCTGCAGCAAGGACAAAACTTAAAGAGATTCCCAGTGCGTGTTTTAGAAGTTTAACTGTTTGCATATAATTGTTTTGTACCTCGTCAACATATACAATCTGTATATTGGTATCAAACTGTTTAGCTAATCTGCGTACGGTTTTTTTCTGGTCCCAAAAGAGCACAACAAAATCAACCATATCGCCATATTTTTGAGCCATTTTATTTAAAACAGGAATTTCTCCTTCGTTAGGAATACACCAAGATGCATAAGTTAAAATAATAGTAGGTTTTTCTAGTTCTTCTGTCGAGGCGATAGAACTACTCAGTCTCTCAAATTTTAAAGGATCAATAAAACTTCCCTGAAGATGGTTTTTAACCAATGAGTCAAAAAGAGATTTGGCATAAGAAAATTCTCCACGTTCTAAAGCATCGTCTACTTTAGTGTTGTAGTTGTTTAAATTGAGCGATAGGGCTTCAGAGAAAAAAAGTTTTTCGCTTTTCTCTTGTGCTGAAATACTGAAACTCAATAAAAAAAAGAAAAGTAAAAGTCTTGTCATAAGGTTCGCTTGGGGTTGTTATCCAAAGTTACCTTATGCTACAAGAGCAAAAAAAAGATATCGTTAAAAGGAGTTGAGAATCCGATTAAATACTATCTAAAATGAATTCTGAGCGTTGATTATCAGTTTTTTAGGATGCTAATTGTGCTAGATTAAAAAAATTATCTACGTCCACCACGACCATATTGTTGGCGTGGCATATTTGCAGCTTGCTTCATTTGCTTTTTCATCATTTTAATTTGCTCACCAAGCATATTATTTTTGTCCAATTTTTTAGCTTCAGCGAGGAGTTTGTCTGCTTCTCTTCTGCGGTTTTTAGTCATTGCTATGCCGGCGAGATTAATTTTTGCCATGGCAAGATCTGCATCCATATTTAAGCCCAGTTCAACTGCTTTCTTAAAATACTTTTCAGACTGAATCATATTGGTTTGAGACAACATCAAACCATTGAGATAATTATAATACCCGTTTTGTTTGCGTACCAGAGCGGCTTCAGGATTTTTGATTTTGTCTAACCACTTCTGCGCACCGGCAAAATCTTGTTTTCTTAAGCGAAGAAAAGCCAGAATAAGAATTTCATTTTTAAAATATAGGAGCACAAAGATTGCGGCAAGTAAAATGAGCATAATACCATTACCTATAGATCTGTCTATAATCTGCCAGATAGCAAGACCAAGAACAAGGGCAGCAAGTACTAATTTTATATTTTTGTTGAACATGAAGATTCGTATTAAAAGACTCCTAATATAGAGTAGCTAGTTGTTATTTTTATGAGCGTGCAAATGTAATAAAAACAATCTAAAATATTTTATAGAATCTATTTGCTGATTTAGAAACTGTTTGTATATTTGCGCCCAGCTTTTGAGAAGGTAATTCTCAAATTAATAATCGAAAAGTAAAAGGATTAAAGAAGATATAAAATGAGCAAAAGAACCTTTCAGCCTTCAAAAAGAAAAAGAAGAAACAAACATGGATTCCGCGAGCGTATGGCTAGCGCTAATGGTCGTAAAGTCCTTGCTCGTAGAAGAGCTAAGGGTAGAAAGAGATTATCTGTATCTTCAGAGCTAAGACATAAAAGATAAATGGTGATTTTCCATTATTAAAAATATTAAGGTGTTACTTTTATAAGTAACACCTTTTTTTATAAATACTACAACCGAATTTTTAGATAATACTCCTAATCTCAGTATAATGCCAAAAAATAATAAACTTAAGTCTATTTTAATTATCGGTTCTGGTCCTATCGTTATAGGCCAGGCATGTGAATTTGATTACTCTGGGTCTCAGGCGCTCCGCTCATTGCGTGAAGATGGTATAGAAACCGTTCTGATCAACTCAAACCCTGCAACAATTATGACAGATCCTGTTATGGCAGATCATGTTTATTTGTTGCCTTTGACAACTAAATCACTCGTAAAAATTTTAAAAGAACATCCTCAAATTGATGCTGTTCTACCTACAATGGGTGGACAAACAGCATTAAACCTTTGTATTGAAGCAGATGAAAAAGGAATTTGGAAAGACTTTGATGTTGAGATTATAGGTGTTGATATTGATGCAATTAATATTACGGAAGATCGTGAGAAATTCCGTGAATTGATGTTGAAAATAGGTATAGGTATGGCACCTCAAGCTACCGCAACTTCTTTTCTTCAAGGTAAGGAGATTGCTCAACAGTTTGGTTTTCCATTAGTAATTAGAGCTTCATACACATTAGGTGGAGCAGGAGCTTCTATTGTTTACAAGCCAGAAGATTTTGATAAACAACTAAGCCACGGTTTAGAGATTTCACCTATTCACGAGGTGATGATTGATAAGGCTTTAATGGGGTGGAAAGAATATGAATTGGAGTTATTACGCGATAAAAATGATAACGTAGTTATTATTTGTACTATCGAGAATATGGATCCTATGGGAATTCATACCGGAGACTCAATAACAGTTGCTCCGGCAATGACCTTGAGTGATACTACATTCCAAAGAATGCGTGATATGGCAATACACATGATGCGTTCTATAGGGGATTTTGCAGGTGGATGTAATGTGCAGTTTGCTGTAAGTCCTGATGAGAAAGAAGATATTATCGCTATTGAGATCAACCCGCGTGTGTCTAGATCATCTGCATTAGCTTCTAAGGCTACCGGTTATCCAATTGCAAAAATAGCGTCAAAATTAGCTATAGGATATACATTAGATGAGTTAGACAACCAGATCACAAAATCTACTTCAGCTTTATTTGAGCCAACATTAGACTATGTAATTGTAAAAATTCCTCGTTGGAACTTTGACAAATTTGAAGGAAGTGACCGCACTCTGGGATTACAGATGAAATCTGTTGGAGAAGTGATGGGTATAGGTCGTTCTTTTCAAGAAGCTTTACATAAAGCAACCCAGTCGCTTGAAATTAAGCGTAACGGTTTAGGAGCAGATGGTAAAGGTTATACTAATTACGATACTATTATAGAAAAACTGACCAATGCAAGTTGGGATCGTGTTTTTACTATATATGATGCGATACAGATGGGTATTCCATTAAGTCGTATTCACGATATTACTAAGATAGATATGTGGTTCCTTAAGCAATTTGAGGAATTAAATGCTCTTGAGAAGGAGATTTCAAACTTTAAAATAGACACGCTTTCAAGAGATTTATTATTAGAAGCTAAACAAAAAGGTTTTGCAGATCGTCAGATTGCTCATATGCTAGATTGTTTAGAAAGTGATGTTTACAATAAAAGAGATGAACTTAAAGTGAATCGTGTTTACAAATTGGTAGATACGTGTGCGGCTGAGTTTGTGGCGCAAACACCTTATTTCTACTCTACTTTTGAAAGCGATATGCAGCTGGCAAACGGAGAGCGTTTTGCACAGAATGAAAGCAAAGTAAGCGATAAGAAAAAAGTAATTGTTTTAGGGTCTGGACCTAACCGAATAGGGCAGGGAATCGAATTTGATTACTGTTGTGTACACGGTGTTTTAGCTGCTGCAGAATGTGGTTATGAGACTATAATGATCAACTGTAACCCTGAGACGGTATCTACAGACTTTGATACGGCAGATAAACTTTATTTTGAGCCGGTATTCTGGGAGCATATTTATGACATTATCCGTCACGAAAAACCGGAAGGTGTAATCGTTCAGTTAGGTGGGCAGACTGCTTTGAAATTAGCTGAAAAATTAGACAGATACGGTGTTAAAATCATCGGTACCAGTTATAAAGCACTAGATTTAGCTGAAGATCGTGGTAGTTTCTCAAGATTGCTTCAAGAGAATAATATCCCGTATCCTGAGTTTGATGTTGCAGAAACTGCAGAAGAAGCTTTAGCTGTGGCAGATCGTTTAGATTTCCCAATTCTTGTAAGACCATCTTATGTATTAGGAGGTCAGGGAATGAAGATTGTAATCAATAAAGACGAATTAGAAGAGACTGTTGTTGATCTTTTACGTAAAATACCGAACAATAAATTACTTCTTGACCACTATTTAGATGGAGCAATAGAAGCCGAAGCAGATGCGATTTGTGATGGTGAAAATGTATACATCATCGGTATTATGGAGCATATAGAGCCTTGTGGTATTCACTCAGGGGATTCTAACGCAACCTTGCCTCCTTTCAATTTAGGAGATCTTGTTATTCAGCAAATAAAAGATCACACTCATAAAATTGCTTTAGCGCTTAACACGGTAGGATTGATCAATATTCAATTTGCTATTAAAGATGATAAAGTTTATATCATAGAAGCAAACCCCAGAGCTTCTCGTACGGTACCGTTTATTGCAAAAGCATATGGTGAGCCTTATGTTAATTATGCAACTAAAGTAATGTTGGGAGAGAAAAAGGTGACCGACTTTGATTTTAAGCCGAAATTAGACGGTTATGCAATCAAACAACCGGTATTTTCTTTCAATAAGTTTCCAAATGTGAATAAAGCCTTAGGCCCAGAAATGAAAAGTACGGGTGAAAGTATCTTATTTATAGATAGTTTGAAGGATGACGCATTTTATGATTTATACGCTAGAAGAAAAATGTATTTAAGTAAATAATTTTTGCAACATAATGCTGTGAACAACGTCTTTATGTAAAGTATAGTATAATTATGAGAAAATTTTAGCATTTTTAAGTTATACTTATTTTATCTTTACATAAAGACTTCAAACACAGTAATATGGCATGAAATTTACTTGGCTTTACATTTTTATATTTATAATAGGAGCATCTATAAGCGCTCAGGAGACACACATAATCAAGTGGGCCTCTGGGACTGATGACCTCCAAGCTCCACTAGAGGTTCAAGTGGGAGATAAAGTGCAATGGGTTTTTGGGGAGTCAACACCGCAGAATTTAATTGGTAATTCTTTAGGTGAATCTTCAGATTTTGGAATTCAACAGGTCTTAGCTAAGGGGTCTATATATGAATATGTGTTTGCAAAAAGAGGTATTTATACGTTTCAGAGCGCTGTAAATAAAGATTTGAAAGGAACCATTCGTGTAACCCAATCAAAATCTACTTTATCGCAGACTAAAGACGGCTTTAAGATTTATCCTAACCCTGTAAAAGACAGAATATTTTTTAAGAATCCTAAAGCTTCCAACGGAGTAGAAATTACATTCTACGATGTACTAGGAAAGCTTGTAAAACGGAATTCTATCGACTCTAATATGTTGCAAAGTGGTATGGATGTAAGCCGACTTAAGCGTGGCGTTTATTTGGTTCAGATAGATAATGGAGAGCGTTCTTTTACTCAGAAACTAATTAAAGATTAAGAATCACACACGAATTATAATAAAGCCCTTCTGGATTTCAGAAGGGTTTTTTGGTTTTATCCTTATAAATTGTATTCTTCAGGTTTTAGTTTATCCTGATCAAAATCTATGAAAAAATAGTCTACTTTATCCTTAGAAGAAAATCACTTTTTTATGTTGCACATATTCATATGATAGCCAAACAGGTATGTTTTACGAGTGCTAAGCATTAGTGCCCATGTTCCATAAGCAGGATGTAAAGATATGCTCTGCTGTACATGTAACGTATCCAAAAACCGTCAAAAGTATGCCTTGCCGAGGTTAGATAGGGATGAAATTATGTTGCTATCACAGAAGCTGAGGCAGCCCGTCCATGTTTGCCTGACTCCCCACTTCAAGAAAGGAGTAGGGTGGTTTGATGAGTTTGGTAACACCAATGAGCAAACCTCCATGAATGCTAATCCAGATTAAACCAATGGCAATCAGACCCGGGTTTTCAAGCGCTTTGGTCAAACCCATTTGTATACTTATGGTCGCTGCGAGAATGTAGATAAAGCGCTCACCAAATTTACTGCTGCAGGCCCCTTCGTAATTTTTCGTTCTGGTAAATGGAAGTATAATCCCGAAAGCGGTAGCAAAAACTACCATCCATAAAAAGTCTGTACGCAGCGAAGACAGGATTTTTTCTTTGTTGCGAACTACTTCAAAATTGTTATCTAAAAAGGAAGCGAAGTGTGTATTCAGATAGTGCACCAGACCTTTTTGCTGTGAGCCGAATCAGGTTCAAAGACACTCTCTCAATTCTTTTCAGAATACTCCTAAAACGAGACTAAGGATACAGATTAGGAGTCGGATCGCTTTAAATACAGCCGGTTTTATGCAGAAACAGATTTGGAACGGTTTTTTTAAGTGGACTATGTGTAACGGAGGAATCTCCTGTTTAGTATCATTTCAGGTTTTTTAGGGTACTTGTATTAATAATAGACTCCAGAATCCTACCGGGATTCTTCCCGGTAAATCCCAACTGCAACCATAGTGCAACCACACTGCAACCACACTGCAACCACACTTTACCACACTTTTTGTGGTTGAAGACGGTTGGATTAAGGTAGTATATTGGTATCAGGTATAAAGATTCAGGTAGTTATCAGGACTAAACCAGATACTAAGAAAGACGTGGTATAGAACATAGAATGGGGTGTGTAAAGTATGAATGGGAAAACCTTTTGCGAATGTGATGGGAGAAATTCATGAGTTGGCTGCTGGTCCCCCTTTCTTTAACAATGAATGCCTTATCAGGGTTTTATGTGATTCTACGGGAACAAGATCCGGGCAGCAACGGAAATTTAACTATGGCTAAAAACCGCTTCGACTTAAAGTTAGCCTAATTGGAGAAGTCTCGAACTGTTTGAGAATGCCTGCGGTTTAAAGAATCCCTAAGCTTTTCAAGCTATACTTTATGGGCTGCTAAATCATGTATTTGCACCTCAAAAGTTTTGGTGTTATTCAGCTTTGGAATTTTTGATTAATACTTCAACTGCACCTTATGTGAGTTTTTAAGTATCTCGAGATCCTCGTTGTTGATTTCGTGTTTTGCAGAAGACGCTGCCCGGTGCTTTTTCTTCATCTCCTGGCGGTTGAGGCTTTTTAAAAAGCGGCGCATCTGCTTTTCGTTTTTCAAAATAAGACCGGGCACAGGCACCGAGTCCCCGTTTTTATCTTTAGCAACCATTGTAAAATAACTAGAGTTACAGTGTTTTATAATTCCGCTGTGTATATCTTCAGATTCAACCCGAATACCCACAACCATTGAAGTTCTGCCCACAAAATTTACTGAAGCTTTCATTTCCACGAGTTCGCCCACCTCAATAGGTCTTAAAAAATCCACAGTATCTACCGAGGCGGTCACGCAATAATTGCCGCTGTGTTTTGACGCGCAGGCAAAGGCGATCTGGTCCATTAAAGAAAGAATGTAGCCTCCATGAATTTTTCCGCTGAAATTAGTATGAGAAGGTAGCATCAGTTCGCTAATGGTCACCTGTGATTGTTCAATATTTTTAAATGATTCCAAGTAGGTTGGTTTAGAGGGTTGTTTATTCGCGATTAAAATGTGGTGAATTTTCTTTGGAGATATCGGTTACAAAATATTTTGTATCACCCCAGAAAATAAAGGTTGCATAACGCTCAACGTAAGTCAACTTTACATAGCTTCCCTGATAATCTTTCAGTTTTTGAATAACTTCATCTTCACTTCCCATCACCGAAAAATCAAAGATCTGAGCACCACTAATTCCCTGACTAATCTGGCCTTCCCAGGTTTTAGATAAAATACCTTTTTTACTGAATTTGATCAGTTCGCCTGCACGTGTCCCTTCACTATAAGGAACAAAATAAACAAACGAGTAAAACAGAATGGCGAGAAGTATGATTCCGCCCAAAACAAAAGCTAAAAGTTTTTTCATAAAATACAGGGTCTAAGTTCAAATTTAGTCATTAGCTGCTTCAATAGAGTCATCTTCTGTAGCGCTGTTCAATAATTTTTGATCTATATCTTTACTGGTTTTGGCTCCAAGCTTTTTTAGACGTTCTACACGGTTGATGAGATTGCCTTTTCCTGTAAGTTTTGTCATCGTGCGATCATAGGTGTTTTGTACCGTTCCCAGTTGGGTTCCTACTTTGATGAGTTCATCTGTTAACAGTGTAAAGGAGTCATAAAGTCTGCCGGCCTGCGTTGCAATTTCTATAGCATTCTTCTTTTGACGATCGTTTTGCCAAAGGTTTTCTACCAGTTTTAAAGCGGCGAGCAGGGTAGAAGGAGTAACAATGATTACATTTTTACTAAAAGCTTCCTCATAAAGTTGCGGAGCATGGGCAGAAGCAATAGCAAAAGCGGGCTCGATGGGAATAAACATAAAAACCGTATCTGGACTTTCTTCTAAAAGAGCTTGATAATTTTTTGAACTCAAGGTATTAATATGGTTTTTTACCGAAAGAATATGCTGTTTAAGAAAGGTGTTTTTTAAATTTTCTTCAGTTTCAGAAACGTATCGTTCAAAGGCTGTAAGAGATACTTTACTGTCTACGATCATTTTTTTTCCATCAGGAAGATGGATTAATACGTCTGTCTGAAAACGTTTTCCGGTTTCGTCAGTATGGCTGTCTTGCAACGTGTATTCGCGATCTTTCTCAAGTCCAGATTTTTCAAGAACTCGAGTGAGTATTAGCTCACCCCAGTTTCCTTGCATTTTAGTATCGCCTTTTAATGCCTTGGTAAGATTATCTGCATCTTTACTCATTTGTAAATTGAGTTCTGCCAGACCTTTTATTTGCTGTCTCAGTTCGCTGTGTCTCCCTAAACTTTCCTTATTTGTGTCTTCTACCTTTTTCTCAAAACTGTTGATTTTTTCTTGTAAGGGTTTTAAAATTGAGTTTAGGTTTTCTTTATTCTGAAACATAAATTTAGAAGATTTCTCTTCCAAAATTTTATTAGCAACAATCTCAAAATCCTTTGTGAATTTCTCCTGAAGTTTTTCTAGTTCAGCAGATTTTTCTGAGATGCGCTGTTCTAAGTTTTCAAAAGCTACATTACGGCTGGTTAGTTCATTTTGAAAAAACTCTTTATCGTCCTGCAGTTGCTCTTGTTTTTTGAGCAAATCAGCTTTTTCTTTTTCAAAACCTTCCAGTTGTTGCTCTTTGAGTTGTAATCTTTCGTGTAAGCGGGCAGTTTCAGATTTTTTTTTAAGACCAGTAATTAGTTGACCTAAAAAAAAGCCTATACTTAAGGATACTATAACACTAATTATCAGGATGAGACTATCATTCATGCAACTGGGATTTATTGGCACCCCCAAAGGGTTTAATACCCCGAGTCTTGCCTCTATATTGAAAAATTGTTTCTAATAAATAACTCGTGGGCTTGCCCCGAGGTAGTTTACTCAAAGATAGGGATAAGGCTTTGGTATTACCGAATAAAAAATCGCTGGTTTTCTTTGTTGAAGCCAATAATGTTATCGGGGAATAACTGTTCAAAAATCCCAGACTCTGTCAAGTTTTTCGGAGTGTCTTGCGTTGCTTTTCCGTTGTGAATCACCAGCATTTCATCAGACATCCCTAAAACCAATTCGATATCGTGCGATGTACTTAAGATCGTTTTTTGTTGCTCGTGAGCGATTGTTTTCAGTAAAGAAAAAATAGAAGCTTTGTGATGTAAATCAAGATGAGTTGTGGGTTCATCAAGCAAAATGACTTCCGTATTTTGGGCTAAAGCACGAGCAATTAGTGCTCTTTGAAATTGGCCGTCGCTTAGTGCGTGACAAGCTGTATTTTTAAGAGCTTCTAACTCAGTTGCGTTTATAGCATTTAAAATATGGACTTTATCTTCTTCTGAAAGTTTTCCTAACCAATTAGTATAGGGCTGTCTTCCTAGCGCAACCAACTCTAAAACTGTTAGGTTTTTTGAAATATATTGTCCGGTTAGAACTACGCTCAATTGTTTAGCTTTTATTTCAGCATCAAGTGTTTTAATAGGTGATTTTTCAAGTAAAACCTCTCCGGAAATAGGATTCTGAAGTCCGGCTAGTGTGCGTAATAATGTAGATTTACCAGAGCCATTAATACCCACCATTGTTGTTAAGGTTCCTTTTTTAAGAGAAAGATTCACATCTTCAACAATGATAATCTTTTCCTGTCCATTTTTATATCCAACGGAAAGTTTTGAACTGCTTAGCAATATTTTATTAAAATCTGACATTACTTAAAATAAGAGTTTTTTCTTCCTAATTAAAAGCCAGATCACAACCGGCGCACCTATAATTGAAGTAATAGCGTTTATGGGTAGCGAGAATTCAAATAGAGGCATTTGTGCCAATGTATCGCAAAAAAGCATCAATACAGCACCTCCTAAAACGCAAGCCGGCATCAGCGTCCAGTGATTAGAAGCTGTAAACCATTGTCTGATCAAATGCGGAACGGCGAGCCCGACAAAGGCTATTGGTCCTACAAAAGCAGTTAGACTTCCTGCGAGAATACTGGTTGCTATTAAAATGATAAATCTGCTTTTTTGTAAGGAAACACCAAGCGTCTGAGCATAGTGATCACCAAGTAATAGACTGTTGAGGCTTTTTGTGACTGAAAAAGCTAAAATCATTCCTATAAAGTAGCAAAACGAAAGAATTATTAGTGCATCCCAAGAGATGTCTCCCAGACTTCCGAAGGACCAAAACATATACCGCTGTAATTCTTCTGCCGGACTAAAATACGCGAGTATGCTTACCACTGCAGCAGTAAGACTCCCAAACATTAAGCCTATAATCAATAAAGCCATCGCATCGCGAACTCTTGAGGCGACAAGCAATACAATGCTCAAAACAGCAAAACTTCCCAAGCTGGCAGCGAGAATGGTTCCCCAGCCATTAGGCACAACAAATGCAGATAAGCCCAGAGCACTTCCTCCTAAAATAAAAAAAGCAACACCCAAACTTGCACCACTACTAATTCCTAATACAAAAGGTCCCGCCAGCGGATTTTTAAATAGCGTTTGCATCATTAAACCTGCAACAGCTAGTCCGCTTCCGGTCATAATAGCCGCTAAAGCTTTTGGAATTCGATAATCGAGAATGATATATTGCCAGGCTTCTTTTACACTATCATCCCCAAGAATAATTTGAATAATAGCCTTTAATGGAATCAGTACTGAACCCAAAGCAATATTGACTACGAACAGCAAAATCAAAAGTGTTCCTAGAATTACAAATTGAACGCTATGTTTACTGGTACTATTCAAGTGGTGTGAAAAAGTGAGAGGCTTTATTACTGTTAAGTTCCGGGTGAAAAATAGTTACCAGATCTTCAAGAACCCAGTCTGGTCGAGAAGGAGCCAACTCATAATAAAGCATTCCACCGGTTTCTCCTTTTGCAGCAGCAAAGCTGTAAATAGCTTTGTTTTTAAAAGCAGCAAATTGTGTGTAGGCATCATTTGTTTCTTTTAAAGATTGGTAGCTTTCAAAAGCATTAGGAGCAATCCAAAATTCAGCATTTTGTGCCTTATCCAGAACACTTTCAATACTTAAAGAAAGGCTTCCGGTTCCCTTGGTGTCTTTATATAAATACTCAGCATTTGCATCAGCTACCAGTTGTGCGGCCCAGCTTTCACCTTTTGGTAAATACCATACATCTTTAAACATAGCACCACTTAAAACTGTAGGCTTTTTCTTCGCTTTAAGGGCTTCTTTTTTTAAAGAATTGTAGTTGTCTTTTATGGAGTTGAAAATAGAATCAGCTTGTTTTTCTTTATTGTAGAGTGCAGCAAAAAATTTGATCCATTCTGCTTGACCAAGAGGAGAAGTTTCCGTCCAATCGCCATTATACAATACCGGAATATTTGCGCGTTGCAACGAGTTTAAGCTTTTGTTCTCACCTTCAACGCCAAAGCTCACCACAACATCAGGATTTAAATCGATCGCTCTCTCTGTATTTATAGATTCATTTTGTCCTAATTCTTCAATTTTTTCAGCCTTGATAAGCGCTCTTGTTTTGGGCGAAGAAATATAATCAAGATTTGGGAAACCCTTTAGAGTTTCTTCAACACCAAGCAGTTCTAGGGCGGGAATATGCGTTGTTGAAGTTACCACGATTGAAGTAATCGGGATTGTTAGTATAGCATCTGCTTCGATGCTATCTGGTAGTTTTTGTCCTTCTTTGAGTAATGCATATCTGAAGGTTTTTTTACTTCCGGGCCATGCTTGAGAAACACTTAAAATTTTATAAGCTTCGTGGTCTAGAATGTCAAATCCTGTAGCAAACTCTACTAGTGATTTGCTCGTTTGTTGATTCTCTGAAACTTCAGGTTTTGACTCGTTTTTACACGAGTTAAAGAGTAAAAAAGAGAAGAGAAATACAGTTGTAAATAGGTTTTTTATCAAAATCGTCTGATTTGGTGTTTAGGTAGTAATTGAAATTCAAAAGTAAGATTAATTAAAAAAAGTAAGGTAGACTAAGTGATTTGATTAACTTCGCGCTTGAATTTTGGTGGTTATTTTCTACTAACGGAAATACCTTAAAAGGGAATCAGGTGCTTAATTTTTTTAATATTCCTGAGCTGTTCCCGCAACTGTAAGCTTTGTTCGGTTAACCGAACGGTAAAATCGCTCTTACACCACTGTCTTTACGATGGGAAGGTTGATTTTTATACGCGAGCCAGGAGACCTGCCAGAAGTAACTATTAACTGAAGACTTTCGGGGTAAAGGTCAAAGGGCTTATGAATTTTAGATTTAACTACATTTTTGTAGGGATTCTGTTGTGTGCAGGGTTTCTTTATTCGCAAGAGCGTACGGTGACGCCTCTAGACTCTGTGTATTTAACAGATTCTAAATTAAAGGAATATTCTACCGGTCGCGATGTCTTGACGCTTTCTGATTCGATTTTGTACCAAAACAGAGCTTTACTAACCAATACACTCAATTTTAACACGCCCATATATTTTAAAGAAAATGGCTTGGGAATGGTCTCATCACCATCATTTAGAGGTACAACTGCTTCTCAAACCGCTGTGTTGTGGAATGGGATCAATATCAATTCTCAGTTTAACGGTCAGCTTGATTTTAATACGATCAACACCGGTGCTTATAATGAAATATCAGTGCGTGGCGGTGGTGGAAGCGTCGTTTATGGTACGGGGGCAATAGGCGGAAGTGTACATTTAAACACGACGTTAAGCTTTGAAAAACTACATGAACATAATCTCTTTCTTCAATATGGTAGCTATACTACTCGTGATGCTCGATACACTTTTAAATTGGGTACAGACCAATGGAGTTTAAATCTGGCATTGTCCCGAAACAGCAGCGATAACGACTATGAGTATCCAAATGGAGGTGAAAATTTAAATGGTCAATTTGAAAATACTGCATTTAATGTAGGTCTGGGATTTAAAATAAATGACAAGAATTCTATCAGGATTTTTAGCGAACTCTTTGACGGGGAGCGCCATTTTTCATTAATACGTGCTTCAGAGACTGCTACAAAATATCAAGATCTAAATAGTAAGAATTTATTGGAGTGGGAGAGTAGCTTCGGAGATTTTATTTCGGTTACTCGACTGGCATATTTAGATGAACACTATAAATACTTCGGAAATCTCAATTACGATTCGTTCACCTTTGGAAGGGCTAAAACATTTATCGCAAAATATGATTTGAGTTATTCTGTTTTAGATAATCTAACACTGAATACCGTTTTGACCAATACCAACACGACCGGTGAAGGTTCAAGTTTAGGTGAAAATGATCGAAATATTTTTGCAGCTGCTCTTTTAATGAAACATCAGTTGGCTTCGGACTTTAAATACGAATTGGGTTTTAGAAAAGAAGCTACAGCCAATTATGATAGTCCGTTTTTGTTTTCTGTAGGAGCTACGAAAGACTTTAGTGATTTTTTCAGTTTAAATGTTAATGCTTCCCGAAACTTTAGAATTCCTACCTACAACGATCTGTACTGGTCTTCTGCCGGAAATCCTGATTTGCTTCCGGAGAAATCTTTGCAAGGGCAGATAGGAGCTGTGTTTAATTACCGCTCGTTGCGTTTAAACATCACAGGGTATTACAATTCGGTTACAGATATGATCAGATGGTTGCCCGGAAGCGATGGGGTTTGGAGACCGGTTAATGAAGATGAAGTGCAAATCTATGGTTTAGAATCGGGTTTAAACTGGTTTAAGACTTTTAAAAATAAACACCGATTTTCTTTAAATGCGACCTATGCGTATACAATTTCAGAGAATAAAGAGACGGGTTATCAACTGATCTACGTTCCTTTTCATAAAGTCACTGCCGGGATGAATTATAACTATAAGCGACTGCATACAAACCTTCAATTCTTATATGTGGGAGAAGTGTTTACACGCAGTGATAACAACAGTCGATATAATCTAGATCCCTATACGGTTGGCAACTTCAGTATGGGCTATCGCTTCGGCAAATCAGAACAATTTGAACTGGGTGGACGTATCAATAACTTTTTTGATGCTGAATATCAAAGTGTTGAAAACCGTTGGATGCCTGGTCGAAATTTTACTATGTACTTAAATTTTAAACTATAAATAATCAAAAATGAAAATTAATAAACTTAGTCTTTTAGCGCTTTTAGGCGTATTTATTTTAAACTCGTGTTCTAATGACGATGACAATCTAGAACCACTTCCTGAAGGGGATTACACTGATGGTTTTTTTGTTACTAACGAAGGAATGTTTGAAGGAAGAGGAACAGTCTCTTTTATAAGCGACGACTTACAAACTTCAGATATTGATGTGTATTCGACAGTAAATCCTTCTGAAAGTGATTTGGGTCAATTTGTACAGTCTATATTTTTTGACGAAGACAATGCGTATGTAATTTCTAATGGATCAAATTATATAACTGTCGTAGATCGCTATACCTTTGAATATATAGGAGTGATTGATTCAGAACTTTCAATTCCAAGATACGGTGAGGTTGTGAATGGAAAAGCTTATGTGACCAATCAGGGAGATTTTTCTACAGGAGCAGATGATTATGTTGTTGTAATAGATTTAGAAACCCTAACAGTAGAAAACACGTTAATTATCGGTAATAAAATTGATAAATTAGAAGAGGAAGACGGTCTGATTTATATTCAAGGAAGTGCCTTTAATGATGGTAATAGTATAAATGTTTTAGATCCAACTTCAAATTCTATTACAACTACGTATACAACTGAAGGATCTCTTAACTCATTTGATATTGAGGATGGTTTTATTTATGCTTTAACGAGAAAGGATGTTGAAGGTACAGATCCTCTGGAAAAAGTAGCTTATTTAGAAAAAATAGATCTTGCTACAGGAAATAGATCTACTCAGATTGTTTTTTCACAAGCAACCAGTGTTGCAAAAAACTTAACAATAGAAGATGATACAATTTATTATATGATTGGTACTTCTGTATATAAAATAGCTTTAAGCACAAGTGAGGAGCCGTTGCAAGATTTACTTACTTTTAGCGGTAATCTTGCTTACGGATTTGATGTAGAAGATGATCGCATATTTATTGCTCAAGGAACTTTTGATTCAGATAGTTTTGTTGAGATCTACTCAACAAATGGAAGTTTATTAAAAAATATAACAGTTGGATTAGGACCCAACGGTTTCTATTTCAACTAAACAACTTCTTACACTTTAAAGCATAAAAAAATCCGCTGATGAACTCAGCGGATTTTTAGTTTATAAAAATGAAATGCTATTTCTTAATTTCCGGAAGTCTGTTATCATACATTCTTTGGTAAGTAGGAGAAAACATGTCGGTTTCTCCAACCAATTGATAAGCAGGTCCTGAACGACGTTTAGTGCTTCGGCTTTTTCCTAAAATTTGATCTAAAGCTAACCTTAAAAGTGGTTCGTCAGGATCTCCTAACTGCCCAAGATTAGTAAGATCTTCTTCCAATTCAAAATCTGGTTCGATACCTGTAGGAGGTCCTACCAAGCCATTAGCATTTGAATAGGTGTAAATCAAAGGTTGAATCGCATAGGTATGATCTGGGTTTACGTTTTCTTTAAAGAAATTATCTCCATCATATAAAGTTGCAGACGCCTGAAATTTGCCAACTGTTGTAGTCCCAATAGTAGTAACGTCTATGTAAGGTCGTAAACCAATAATGGTTAACTCACTCGCAGAGGCTGTACTTCCTGTACCTATTACATAGAGACGACTTAGATTTAAACTGTTTATAGCTTCTTCATGATCTGTTTCGCTATAAATTGTAGAATTGAAACGATCAATTAAATTATCTGGACTTTCTAACTCAAAATAAGCTTGTGCCTCGGCATTCCATTGTTGTTTAGTTATAACATCTCCTTCAAATTGACCGGTAATCATTGAAGCCAAATCGATAGCGCTTGCAACAGAACCACCGCCATTATATCTTAAATCTAAAACTAAGTCAGTAACACCGTCTGCTTTAAAATCAGCAAAAGCAGCATTTAATTCGCCATCAAAATTAGACACGTAAGAGTTGTACATTAAATAGCCTATTTTTTGACCATCTATATCAAGTGTTTCAGCAATATAAACCGGGTTTTCAGTAAACCCTTCTTCTTTAGTGAGTGTAACACTTTCTCCTGTATTGCTCACGGTGTTATCTGAAACCGAAGCTAAATTCAGTGTATAGGTATCTTGATTAAGTAAGGTTTGATAATTATTTATAGTCATCTGGGTACGTACCGTCTACCTCCATAAAAAGATCGCCGCGCTCAATAATTGTGCTTGAAGCATTAGAATTAGGAGCAACATAACTTACATAACCAAAAATATCATTTGAATTTGAAAAACGAACTAGACTAAATTTAAGTCCATTACTTTTGCTAACTCCAGAAAAACTGTTTTCTAACTCGATATAATTATCTGTTATAAAACTGAAGCGATCTTGATCTGAAATCAACTCATCGTAATAAAAATTTTCAGGATCAGGATTCTCTGATAAATAGGTTACATATTCATTTGTATCAGTAAAGTAACCATCAGCCAATTCAGGGATGTCAGCTTTGTATAAATAATAAACATTCATCGCTTGGTAAATGAAGTCTTGAATAGGATAATCTTCTCTATCTAAAGTGACTTCTTCCGGTTCTTCAGTAGTAGGTTCTTCAACTAACTCTTCTGTAACATCATCATCATTAGAGCATGATGATAGCGCTAGAATACTTAGTAAGAGTATAAGAGTATTAGAAAGTGCTTTTTCATATTATATTTGTATTTTTTTTAATAATTGAAGAATACATTGAAATATTATTCAAAACTATCTGGGAGTTCTTCAATATACATACGTTGATAATCTTGCTTTTGGTTTTCCCGTTCTCCAATAACTTCAAAGACTGTACCATGACTTTTTTTAGATGAAACGAGACCTTTTCCTAAAATTTGATTTAAAGCTAAGCTTAAAAGTGGTTCATCAGGATCTCCTAAAGTTCCCAGATTTGAGAGGTCTTCACTCAGTTCAAAATCTGGAATGATACCGCTAGGTGGCCCCACAACACCATTTTTATTACTATAGGTATAAACTAAAGGTTGAATGGCGTATCTGTGATTCAGATTTAAGCTTTCATCATTTTTTCTAAAGTTATCAGAATCATAAAGTGTGATTGAAGCCTGAAATTTACCTACAGTTGTTGTCCCTATGGTTTGAACATCTATGTACGGATCAAGACCTATGATTGTAAGTTCGCTGGCAGATGCCGTGCTACCGGTTCCTATAACATATAATCGATTTAGATTAAGACTATTTATAGCATTACCATTTGAGATGGTACTATCAAAACGATCAATAAGCGACTCTGGTTCTTCTGCATCAAAAGCGGCCTGTATTTCGGGATTCCATTGCTGCTGAGTTACAATTTGTCCTTCAAACCGACCGGTGATCATCGAAGTGAGATCTATAGCGGTTTCTACCGAACCACCACCATTATACCTTAAATCAAGAACCAAATCTTCAATACCATCTGCTTGAAATTGAGCAAAAGCTGCATTCAACTCTTGATCAAAATTTCTTCGGTAGGCGTTGTACATTAAGTATCCTATTTTGCTTCCATCAATGTCTAATGTTTTGGCGATAAACACCGGATTTTCGGTGTATTCTTCCTGAACTAGATCAAAACGCGTTCCACTAGGTTGAAACACATCGTTAGCATCAAAAGTCCCGGTTTCTAGGGTAAAAGAATCTAACGCCAAAAGTTCGCGAGAACGTGCACTTAGAGAATAGGTCCCGTTTGCGTTTGCTGTTGTTGTTAAACGTTCACCGTTAACACTATTAAACAGCATGCCTCTTAGAACACCGCTTTCTGAAGCAGAAGTATTAGGCAACACATAACGAACAAAAGCGAAAGCAAAGTTAGGATCACCGGGATCAAGTGCAAGCCCATAATCTATACCACTGGTTTTACTTATACCTGCAAAGCTGTTCTCAAGTTCGCGGTAATCATCTGTTATAAAACTGAACCGATCTACATCGGCCACTAGTCCGTCATAAAACAACGATTCAGGAGACTCAAAACCGTCAAGAAAACCATTAAGTTCTGTTTGTGTGTCAAAAAAATCGTTTGCAAGCTCTGGTATTTGTGGTTTGTAGAGGTAATACAACTGCATCCCTGAATAGATGAAGTTTTCGATTTCTAATTCAGATAAGGGTCGTATTTCATCATCTCGGTCTGTAGCGCAAGAATTCAGTAAGAATAACGCGCATAGCGTTATAAGGATTGGGGTAATTTTTTTCATCAAAGCATTTTAGTTATCAACTCTAAATTTAAGGGTTATATTGTATTTGTGGTTTTTAATGTAACAAAATTTAGTTTAGATCGTCATCCTTGTAACTAACCGCAATTAAATATGAACCAAAACGAGTTTTTAGCAAAAGTCACTCCTGTTCAGGATCGTTTGTATCGCTTAGCAAAGCGACTGCTGGTTTCTGAAGATGAGGCGCAAGATGCAACTCAGGAGGTACTTATTAAACTGTGGTCTAATCGTAAAAAGATTAAAAAATTGAGAAGTGTAGAAGCTTTTGCCGTAACGATGACAAAAAACTATTGTTACGATAAACTGAAAGCAAAAAGTAGCAGCAATTTACAGTTAGTACACACTAACTATGAAGATCAGCACTACAACACGGTAAAAACCAGCGAAAATAGTGACAGTGTCAATTGGGTATTGAAATTGATGAAAGACTTACCCGAACAGCAACGCCTGGTTTTACATATGCGGGATGTAGAGCAATACACCAATAGTGAAATTGCAGAAGAATTAGATTTAAATGAAACAGCGGTGCGTGTAACGCTGTCGAGAGCAAGAAAAACCATACGCGAACAATTGTTAAAAAAACATAACTATGGACTTAAATAAAATAGAAAACCTGCTGGAGCTTTATTTTGAGGGAGAAACTTCCTTAAAGCAAGAAGCGCAGTTACAGGAATACTTCACTAGTGATGAAGTAGCTCCGCACCTGGAAGAGTATGTTCCTATCTTTGGCGCTTTCGCGAAAGCTAAAGAAACCGGTTTTAACCGTACTCTAGAATTACCAGAAACTAAAAGATCGTATAAATGGATACCTGTTGCAGCCAGTGTCTTATTGTGTATAGGTCTCTTTTTAACGTATAATCAGAAGCAAGGCTCTGAAAATGATTTAGGTACGTATAAAGATCCTGAAGTAGCCGCTTTAAAAACAAAACAAGCGCTGTTTATGATGGGGAGCTTTATGAATAAAGGTACCGGCCAGTTAGAAAAACTGGAAACGTTTGAAGAAACCGCAAATCAAATTGTAAAATAATCAAAATCAAAAAACGATGAATAAATTAGTAATTACCCTTTTGTTAATAGGTCTGAGCTTTACCTCTTTTGCACAAAATAGCTTTGATCAGTTTGAAGATATGAAAGACGTTACCTCAATGGTAATTAATCAAAAGATGTTTGGACTGTTATCTAAAATGGATCTTGATCTTGAAGATTCTGAGATGAAAAATTACAATGAAATGGTCAAAAGTCTTAAGGATATTAAGCTTTTTACCACAAAAAGTTCTTACGCATCAAAACAGATGAAACTTGAATTTAATTCTTATAAAGCCAGTCAACGTCTTGAGCAATTAATGAGTATTAAAGACGATGGTAAAAATGTGAATTTTTACTATAAGCCCGGCAAAAGTGAAGATTTTGTAAGTGAATTTTTAATGTTTATTGATGGTGAAAATAATGATGACGATACCGTGCTTATTAAAATCACGGGAGATATAAATCTTAAAGATATAGGCAAAATAGCAAGTAGTATCAACTTCAAAGGAAGTGAAGAGCTTAACAATGTAAAAGTAAATTAAAATGAAAACTTTAAAGCTAAGTATGGTTCTGCTGCTAATTGCGACTTGTATAAGTTGTAATGATCAACAGTCCCTGCAAGAATATTATATAGACAGCAAAGAGAGCGATGAGTTTATAATGGTTGATCTGCCTACGAGTCTTATTGCGCCTAAAAGCGAGAGTCTTTCTGAAGATCAGAAACGAATTGTAGCTTCAGTTAAAAAGGTAAATCTTTTAGCTTATGCTATGAAAGATACCAGCTTTTACAATTCTGAAACAGATAAGGTAACTGGTATTCTTAATAGTGATAATTATGACGAACTTATGAAACTTGGAACTCCTGAGCAGCGTATGCGTATATTTATAAAAGGAGATGAAGATGCTATAGATGAAGTTGTTGTTTTTGCTCAGGATAATAATAAAGGGTTTTTATTAGCCCGCGTTCTAGGCGATAATATGAATGTAGCTGATATGGTACGTTTTGCTGAAACTATGGATACCAGTAGTGCTGCTCTCAACACCGGTGGTTTTGAAGGTATAATGGACGTTTTTAAGTAAATCGAATTATATAAATAACAAATTCTAAAAGAGCGCTAAATGCGCTCTTTTTTATTTAGAATTAGTTTAAACACTGATTAAAGTCAGTGTTTTCTTTAGTTATGAAATCGTATTTTTGTTTAAACAAATTCTCCACTCCATGAACAAAGGAATTTACATTGCCACACTAGAACCTAATAGTGGTAAATCTATTGTTTCACTAGGCCTGATGCGCACACTTCTGGGTAAAACCGCAAAAGTGGGCTATTTCAGACCTATAATAGATGATAGTAAAAATACCAGCAAAGACAATCATATTAGTACGGTGATTTCTTTTTTTGATATAGATCTGGATTATGAAGATGCTTATGCGTTCACGAGTAGTGAAATCATAAAAAAAAGAAATAAAGGTAAGTCTGGTGAAATTCTGGATACGATTATTACTAAATATAAAAACCTGGAAGATCGGTTTGATTTTGTGTTAGTAGAAGGATCTGATTTCACTGGAGAGGGAAGTATTTTTGAATTTGATACTAATGTGTTGATTGCTAAAAATCTAGGATTACCCGTTATTTTAGTTGGTAGCGGAGTGGGGAAGACTGAAGATGAATTGCTAGGTAGTTTGCAAATTGCGTATACCACTTTTCTAGATAAAGATGTTTCAGTTTTAGCTGTGGTCGCTAATAAAGTTCAAGAAGAAAACCTGTTAATTGCTAAAGAAGGTCTGCGAACATTCTTGCCAGATTCGGTTGAGGTATTTGCTATTCCTTTCACTGAAAAATTAGCGCATCCTACCATAAAAGAGATTGTAGAAGAGTTAGACGGCAAAGTCTTGTTCGGTTCTGAGTTTTTAGATAATCAGACTGGTAATTTTGGGGTAGGAGCGATGCAGTTGCGTAATTACCTGACGCATTTAAAAGATGACAGTTTAGTGATTACTCCCGGTGATCGTGCAGACATTATTCTGGGAGCTTTGCAGGCCAATATTTCAACCAATTACCCCAGGATTTCTGGCATAATTTTAACCGGTGGATTGATTCCTGAAGAGCCTATTCTAAAACTGATACAGGGTCTTTCTCAGATAGTTCCTATTGTTTCAGTTAATGACGGTACGTTTTCGGTAACTAATAGGGTAGGAAATATTAAATCACAGATTTACGCAAATAGTAAACCTAAGATTGATACTTCACTTACCGTATTTGCAAAAGAAGTTTCTTTTGATAAACTCATCGAGCGTTTTATCAATTTAGAACCTAAAGGAATTACGCCTAGAATGTTTCAATATGGTTTGATGAAACGCGCAAGAACTGCAAAGAAACATATTGTAATGCCTGAAGGTACAGACGAGCGTATTTTAAACGCTGCAGTACAATTGGTTGAGTTAGATATTGTAAAAATAACCTTGCTTGGAGATCTGGAACAGGTTAAAGAAAAGGCGGTTCAATACAGTATTCCGCTTGACTTGAATAAGATTGATATAATAGACCCTGTGAAGTCTGAGCATTTTGAGGATTATGTTGAAACTTTTTATGAGTTACGGAAGCATAAAAACGTAAACCGCGATATCGCAAAGGACTGGATGGCAGATGTGTCTTATTTTGGTACAATGATGATATACAAAGGTCATGCAGATGGTATGGTTAGCGGTGCGGCGCATACCACGGCGCATACGATAAAGCCCGCGCTTCAGTTTATTAAAACAAAACCTGGAGTTTCAGTGGTTTCTTCAGTGTTTTTTATGTGTTTAGAAGATCGAGTTTCGGTTTTTGGTGATTGTGCGATCAATCCTAATCCTTCAGCAACAGAACTGGCAGAAATTGCTATTTCTTCTGCGGAAAGCAGTCTGGCTTTTGGTATAGAGCCCAAAATCGCAATGCTTTCGTATTCCTCAGGAACTTCAGGTAAAGGCGCAGATGTTGACCGCGTTAGAGAAGCTACTGAGATCGTTAAAAAAGAACGACCAGATTTAAAGATTGAAGGCCCCATTCAATATGATGCTGCTGTAGATGCAGCAGTGGGTAAAAGTAAATTACCCGATTCTGAAGTTGCAGGTCAGGCAAGTGTATTGATCTTTCCAGACTTAAATACCGGAAACAATACGTATAAAGCGGTACAGCGTGAGACCGGTGCTTTAGCTATAGGTCCTATGTTACAGGGATTGAATAAACCTGTGAATGATTTGAGTCGCGGTTGTACAGTAGAAGATATTTTTAATACCGTAATCATTACAGCTATACAGGCCCAAGGCCTATAATTAGATTTAATTTAAAATGAAAATACTCATAATAAACTCTGGAAGTTCGTCTATAAAATTTCAATTGATTCAAATGCCACAGGCTTCCGTTTTAGCTAGCGGAATGGTTGAACGAATAGGTATTGAAGGTGGTTCTATTTCTTATAAGAATGCTAGTAATGATTTTTCAAAAAAAATAAACTTTCCAGATCATGCTTCTGGATTAACAAAGATAGCAGAACTGTTAATGGACCGCGATCTTGGGGTAATTAGCAGTACAGATGAACTAGATGCTGTAGGACACCGTATCGTTCACGGTGGGAAACAATTCACAGAAACAACTCAAGTAACTGAAGAAGTAAAAGCCAATATAAGACGTTTGTTTTCACTTGCACCATTACACAATCCAGCGCATCTTAATGGTATTGAAGTTGCAGAAGATATATTTAAAAATGCATCGCAAGTTTGTGTTTTTGATACTGCATTTTTTACTTCTATACCTCAAAAAGCTTATCAATATGCTATTCCAAAACATTTTATGGATGATTCGCGTATACGTTTATACGGTTTTCACGGCACAAGTCATAAGTATGTTTCAGAAAAAGCCCTTGAGCATCTAGGCAAACCTGATGCAAAATTGATCACCATACATCTGGGTAATGGCTGTAGCATGGCTGCAATTAAGGCAGGTAAAGCTATTGATACTTCAATGGGATTTGGTCCTGCTAACGGATTGATTATGGGTACTCGTGCCGGGGACATAGATCAGAGTGTAATATTCTACATGCAAGAACATCTGGGATATTCTGTAAAAGAAGTGAGCGATATTCTGTTGAAACAAAGCGGAATGTTGGGTCTTACCGGTTATAGCGATTTACGAGATATAGAGGCTGCCGCCGCAGAAGGTGATGAAGTTTGTGGATTAGCCTTAGAGATGAATGCTTACCGCATACGTAAATTTATAGGTGCTTACACAGCAGCATTAAATGGTGTTGATGCTATTGTATTTACTGCGGGAATAGGAGAGAATAGTAGCACGATACGCAGTAAAGTGTGTAAAGAGATGGAATACATAGGCATTGAACTGGATGAAAGTCTCAACGGGCAACGCTCTAAAAAACTTCGCGAAATTCAATCAGCTTTTTCTAAAGTAAAAGTGATGGTAATCCCCACCAATGAGGAGTTGGCAATCGCCACTCAGGTTTTTGACCTGATAAAATAATATCAATCAAGCGCTTCGGGTGCGCCATAAATTGTAAAGAAGAACAATAAAAACAATCGCTAAACCTAAAAGCACTACTGTTTTTGTAAGAATTCCTGCGAGGCCCGCAATAAGAATTCCTGCATAAAGCAGAATGACTAAAATTAGATTTAGCGAATATTTTGAGTTCATTAGATTCCGGTGTAATTAGCCGGAGTGATTGCTTTTAATTCTGTTTTGATTGAATCACTCACTTCTAAAGTTTCTATAAATCGATGCATAGAATCCTGAGTGATAGCTTCATTAGTACGAGTAAGTCCTTTTAAAGCTTCGTATGGATTTGCATAGCCTTCACGACGTAAAATAGTCTGTATAGCTTCTGCCACCACTGCCCAGTTATCTTCAAGATCTTTAGCAAATTTACTTTCGTTCAATAGTAATTTATTCAGCCCTTTTAAGGTGCTTTGTAAACCTATCAATGTATGACCGTAAGGAACGCCTATATTACGCAGAACAGTACTGTCTGTAAGATCTCTTTGTAGTCTGGAGATAGGTAATTTTGCAGATAAATGCTCAAATAAAGCATTTGCAATCCCTAAGTTTCCTTCACTATTTTCAAAATCAATAGGATTCACTTTATGCGGCATAGCCGAAGAACCAACTTCTCCTTTTTTGATTTTCTGCTTAAAATATTCCATAGAAATATACTGCCAGAAATCACGATCAAGATCTAATAAGATGGTGTTGATGCGTTTAATATTGTCAAAAAGAGCAGCCATATGATCGTAGTGTTCGATCTGGGTAGTAGGGAAGGAGTGGTGTAATTTTAAAGTCCCGCTTACAAAAGAGTTACCAAAAGCTTTCCAGTCAATCTCTGGGTACGCTACGTGGTGAGCATTATAATTACCGGTTGCTCCGCCAAATTTTGCAGCACTGGGTACCTCTTTTAAGAGACGAATTTGCTCCTCTAAACGAACTACAAAAACTTCAATTTCTTTTCCTAGACGCGTAGGAGATGCCGGCTGACCGTGCGTACGCGCAAGCATCGATACGGTTTCCCACTCATCTGTAAGTTGCTTTAGATGATCTACCACTTCAAGAAGATGTGGTAAGTACACCTGATTGGTGGCATCTTTTAAACTTAACGGAATCGCAGTGTTGTTAATATCCTGAGATGTCAGACCAAAGTGTATAAACTCTTTAGAATCAGTTAAGCCAAGGCCATCAAATTTTTCTTTAATAAAATACTCAACAGCTTTAACGTCGTGATTGGTAACGCTTTCAATTACTTTTACTTTAAGCGCATCTTCAGTTGTAAAATCTTCATAAATCGCACGTAATAGAGGGTATTTTTCCTTCGGAAATTCGCTAAGCTGAGGCAAAGGGATTTCACATAAGGCGATAAAATATTCGATTTCTACTTTGACACGATATTTTATAAGTGCTTTTTCAGAAAAATAAGCCGAAAGTGATTCGGTTTTACTTGAATATCTGCCGTCTATAGGTGAAACGGCTTCTAATGAAGATAAAGACATAGTTGCTTTTATAGTTAAAAGCGCAAATATACACAGCTACTTGCTAGCAACAAACCAGAATTTGAAGTAAACTCCTTGTACGGGCTTAAAAGGACTTAATCTAGATAATTGAAACGGGTTTAGTTAAGATTCAAGCTTTCTTAAAATAGACTTAGCACGAGACTGAAAAGCAGCAGAGCTCGCATCAAACTGAAGTTCTAATTGTGCTTTGAGTTCGCCGGGAATCCAACTTTCCGTTTCAGAAAGGTTGTAAATACTTTGCATTGCAAAAACCTTAACTGCAACTTTCTCATTACCTATTAACCAATCAAAGCATTTTGAAAGAATTTGTTCACGTTCAGCCTTAGATAAGTTTTCATTTTTTAGAAATTCAGAAGTGAGCAATTCGCAAATTTTTGAAAAAATACGGGAAACAGTTTCTATCTTATTTTCTTGGAGAACATTTAGAAATGAGCTCCGGTAAGGCTTGAGAATTTTTATATCTGAACGTAATGCAATATCTAAACCATAAGCAGCTTTTGTAGCAAGTTCCTCAGAACCTTCTTGTATGAATTTTAAGCTATAGTTGATAAGCTCTGGTTCAGCTAAGATTTCTTGACCAAGAGCTTTCCGGTCGCTCAATCGCGATGAAATTTGCAAAACTTTTGCTGCCCATTTTTCTTCGGTCATTTTAATTGAGTAATTTGACTTTTAAATTAAGATTCTAAAATTAATAATATGGTCTGGATAAAACGTTTTTTGATACTTGCTTTGGTCGCATTAGTAGTAATTCAATTTATTCCCGTAGAGAAAAATGAGGGAGGTTATAAATCTCTTGATTCCTTTTTAGCAGAAACAAAACCTAGTGATGCTGTTGGGACAATTTTAAAAACAGCTTGTTACGATTGTCACAGTAATCAAACCGAATATCCTTGGTATTCTAATCTAGCTCCTGCAAGTTTTTTCTTAGCAGATCACGTAGAAGATGGAAAGAGACATCTTAATTTTTCAGAATGGGATACCTATTCTGCGAAGCGAAAAGATCACAAACTGGATGAACTAATAGAAGAAGTTGAAAGTGGTGAAATGCCCTTAGAGTCGTATACGCTCATTCACACAGCTGCTAAGTTAGATGCCGCACAAACCGAAGCTTTACTAAATTGGACAAAAGCAGCAAGACTTAACTATTCAGAAGCTTTTCAACCACAATAGGCACTCCGCTAGAGGCGTTTTCAGCAATAACACTAAGATTAGCTTGTGATTTAATATTGGGTTTAGGGTCTATAAAATAAATAGCAGCATCTGCTTTGGTATAATTTATCAAAGATGCAGCGGGATAAACTTGCATTGAAGTCCCTATTATTAAAATATAATCCGCTTCAGAAGTGAGTTGAGCAGCAGTGTCTAACAACGGAACCATCTCTCCAAACCAAACAATATGGGGTCGCAGCTGACTTTTTTTTACACACAGATCTCCTTCGCAAATATCATCGCTCCAATCTAAAACTAGATTTTCATCAACTGTACTTCTTGCTTTTAAAAGTTCGCCATGTAAATGAATTACAGAAGAACTTCCTGCACGCTCGTGTAAATCATCTACATTTTGAGTAATAATATCAACCTGAAATTGTTCTTCAAGATCTACTAAGGCTTGGTGAGCTGCGTTGGGTTCAACTGTTTTTAATTGCCGGCGACGTTGATTGTAAAAATCCAATACAAGTGCCTGATTATTAAACCAACCTTCGGGGCTGGCAACTTCCATAACATCATGACCTTCCCAAAGTCCGTTAGAATCTCTAAAGGTTTTTAAACCGCTTTCAGCACTGATTCCTGCACCGGTGAGTACTACTATTTTTTTCAAAACAAATATTTTTTTAAATATACAAAGACAAAATTTTGGTAATGAAAGAATCCTTTGAATATTTGCCAGATGAATACAGCTACACTAAACTATCTGGAATCTTATCTTACTCCGCGCCGGCAGCAGCTTTTTAAAGAGGTTTTAGCTGAGCGTACGCGCTTTTTAACGGTCGCTATAGAAGACGTGGGGCATTTGCATAACACCAGTGCGGTAATGCGCAGCTGCGATGCTTTTGGAGTTCAGGATGTGCACGTCATTGAAGAATTGAAAGGAAAGCGTATCGATAGGGAGATTGCGATGGGAGCTCAAAAGTGGACAACTGTTCACAGATATGATTCTACAAAAAATGCATTAGCTCAACTTAAGCATAACGGATATAGAATTGTAGCCACAACGCCGCATCATACTGCGCATAAATTAGAAGATTTTAAGTTAGATCAACCTACTGCGCTATTCTTCGGAAGTGAAAAAGATGGCTTAACAGAAGCAGTTATTGAAGCAGCTGATGATTATGTGTATATACCCACTTTCGGTTTTACACAAAGTTTGAATATTTCAGTTTGTGCGGCTATTTTACTTCAAGACTTAACATTTAGAATGCGCAATTCAGCATTAGACTGGAAACTGAAAGATTCTGATATCACTGAAATAAAAGCACTATGGCTTAAACGGAACCTGAAAGATTATGAGGCTTTAGTGAATCAATTTAATTCTCAACATTAATGAATTCAGTTGATTGGTTGGGTGCTCTTGGTGTATTTCAGATTTTACTGGCTTACTTATTAAATCTAAGTCAAAAAGTAAAAACTTCAGACTGGTCTTTTATTCTTCTGAATACAATAGGAGCCGGCATGGCTTGTCTGGCAAGTGTTTTACTAGATTATTGGCCTTTTATTATTTTAGAAGGCGTGTGGATGCTTGTTTCAGTAATTAGCCTTTTTAAAAAGCTCGTTATGAAAAACTAAGTTGCCTGCCTCTAAAAAGTTTTAACCTCTGTCTCGGTTAAGTACCCTATATTCTTCATAGCAGCTGCTCAATGCATCTAAAATCTGTAAATCATTAGCTGTTTTTACAAAGCTTTCAGAATAGTCACATCGACCTAAAATAGCTTCGATATCTTCACGCGGAATCTGCAAAAGTGCAGATAATGTTTCGCGATCAAATTTAGTAATTAATAAATCTCTGATGTTATCGTCTTCTTTCATCTGGCGTAGTTTTCGCATCTGCGAGCCTTTATTAGAGAAAACTTTATTGAGAAAATCTGCAGGATTAAATATAGCACTAAGAACTTTGTTAATGGCTCCTGGCTGAGAATCTCCGGCTTCATAACCGGTTTCTAAACCAGAAATACTATAGCGTACATTTTTATATACCGGGACATTACGCGCGTCAATCTCAAGATAACCTGTAAGTTCAACATCTTTAACAACAACTTCCTCAAGAGCAATACCTGTTTCAGTCATTTTTACTTTTACATCACCAAAGCGTTTCCAGTCATTGGTAACCCGTATCTGAAGACTTTTAAACCCTAAAAAAGAGAAATAGAGTGTATCTGTAGAGGATGCTCGCAATCTAAACGTACCATCTTCTTTGGTAATCGTTCCTTTTACGGTGTTGAGGTTGATGATATTAACACCATCTAAAGGTTTATCTGTTGAAGCATTGAGAACGGTCCCTTCTATATAGGTTTCATCTTCGTTCTGACTAACAGCAGAAGTTGAATTTTCCTGAGCAAAAATATAAATAGGGGCTGTTAACAACAGCAAGACAAATAAAATAGTTTTCATAGAGGATGCCAATTTAGAAAAAGAGACGGAAAAATCATACCAAACGTGACAAATCCGTCTCAATTTTATAAAAGATTATCGATCTCTTCTTCTTCTTTTACCAGAAAAAGGACTTTTGTTCTCTTTAGGCTCTGCCTTGCTTTTACCGCGACGCTCGCCACTACCTTTAGATTTTCCTCTAAAACCATCTCCAGAATCTGATCTGCGACCACCGCCACCACCAGAATCATTTCTGCGACCACGACCTCTTCCGCCACCGCCGTAACCACCACCGCTGCTTTTGCGATCATTGCGTTTGCGCTTTCCGCCACCGCCCCGGGTGTCTTTAGTGATTTCTACGTGTACTTGTCTTCCCTGAAGTTTAAAATCTTCAAATAGGGCAAGTATAGCGTCCTTATGCTCGGTATCAGTATTAAAGAAGGAGAAGGAATCTTTACAGTCTACTTTGTAAATTCCATCACCAAGACCGGTAGTTTCCTTCAAAAAGTCTTTAAGACTCATCCAATCAAAATCGTCTTTTGCTCCAATGTTGATGAAATAACGTGTAGATTCACCAGATTCTTCTTTAAGATCAGCTTTTACAGCAATATTAAGATCTTTAGTCTTTTGGTAATAATTGAAGAAACGTGTAAACTCTACAGAGAATACTTTTTTGATAACTTCTTCACGGCTTAAGCCTTCAAGCACTTCATTAATACTGAACAAATACGGATTGATCTCCTCGTTGATCTTAGTATTGCGAATGTCGTTTGCCAGGTGCATCAACTGTACTTCACAAATTTCCATGCCTGTCGGAATGTCTTTTTGTACAAACTGTTTGTTGATGATTTTCTCTAGGGTACGTATTTTTCGTAATTCACTTTTAGAAACAATCACCATTGAAATACCGGTTTTACCGGCACGACCAGTACGACCACTACGGTGTGTGTACGTTTCGATTTCGTCTGGTAACTGGTAGTTGATTACGTGAGTAATGTCATCAACATCAATACCACGAGCAGCAACATCTGTCGCGACAAGCATTTGTATTTGACGTGCTCTAAAGCTTTTCATAACCAGATCACGCTGATTCTGGCTTAAGTCTCCGTGTAATGCAGAAGCATTATAACCGTCTTCAATAAGGTTTTCTGCTACTTTCTGCGTGTCACGCTTTGTACGGCAAAATACAACTGAGAAAATCTCAGGGTTTGCATCTGCTAGACGTTTAAGAGCCTGGTAACGATCACGGGCATTAACCATGTAATATTCGTGAGAAACATTCTCAGCACCCATATTTTTGGTTCCTACTGTGATTTCAATAGGGTTATTCATAAATTGCTTGGCAATGCGAGCAACTTCTTTAGGCATAGTAGCCGAAAATAGCCAGGTTTGTTTTCCTTTAGGAGTATCAGCAAGAATGGTTGTGATGTCTTCATAAAAGCCCATATTGAGCATTTCATCAGCTTCATCTAATACACAAAAATCGATTCCTGAAATATCTACCAAGTTACGACGCATCATATCTTGCATACGACCGGGGGTCGCAACAATGATCTGAGCTCCGCGAGAAATTTGACGAGCTTGTTCTTGAATATTGGCACCACCATAAACCGCAACGGTATTTAAACCCTTAACGTGTTTGGAGTAATTTTTTAATTCGTTTGTGATTTGCAAACATAATTCGCGAGTAGGAGAGATAATTAACCCCTGTGTTTTGCGGTTGTTTGCATCAACTTTTTGAATAAGCGGAAAACCAAATGCTGCCGTTTTACCTGTACCTGTCTGGGCGAGTGCAACTACGTCTGTTGCCTCGCGTAATAGGACCGGGATGGCTTTTTCTTGCACTTCAGAAGGCTCTGTAAAACCCATATCGGTTACAGCTTGCAAGATGGCATCATTAAGTCCTAACGCTTTAAATGTATTCATATAAAATAATTATCTTAAATCAACGTCGATTTAAGAGGGCGCAAAGATACAGTTAATTGAGGTAAGAACAGAGTATTGACTAAATTGATTTAAATAATTGTAAATCAAACATTTGAAAGAATTAAAATGCGTTTAATTCGATTCTTGTAAGCTGTTGATACTGAAGCTTCCGCGAGTTAAGGCTATTTTTTGAGATAATCTAATAACTTTTGCGTTGCTTTGCCGCGATGCCCTATTTTATTTTTTTCTGAAAGTGGCATTTCGGCAAAAGTTAAGGGAAACCCTTCAGGTTTAAATACCGGGTCGTAACCAAAGCCGGCATCACCGGTTTTCTCTTTTGTGATCGTTCCTTTGCAAATTCCTTCAAAGAGCTGTTCTTTTCCATTAAGGATTAATGCGATTACCGTTTTAAATTGCGCACTGCGATCGGTTTTAGCTTTGAGCTCAGCGAGTAGTTTTTGAGTGTTATCTTCTGCATTTTTTTGTTCACCGGCATACCGTGCACTGTAAACTCCCGGTTCGCCATTTAAGGCTTTAACTTCAAGCCCGGTATCGTCTGCAAAGCAATCAAAACCGTATTTTTCTTTTACATAACGGGCTTTTATAAGTGCATTGCCTTCAATCGTGGGTGCATCTTCAATAATATCTTCATTACAACCTATATCGGTTAAGCTTTTAAGCTGAATATATTCAGGCATTAAAGCTTGAATTTCTTTGAGTTTATTAGCATTATGCGTTGCGAAAACCAGTGTCATTTTATTTGTTTTTTGGGAAGCCGCAAGTTATTAAAATTGAATTTAAAACTACCGGAAGCTTCTATTTGGAAATTCTCTAAAGTGACTTTTATCATTGTCTCGAGCCTGATGTTGTTCTAAATTAGTTGTATGCAAAACGAACAACATTATGCGCAACGTAGTGGCTGGTTGAGAGCAGCTGTTTTAGGGGCCAATGACGGAATACTTTCAACAGCGAGTCTGGTAATAGGCGTTGCTGCCGCAAGCACAACACGCGAACCTATTGTATTAGCGGGAGTAGCTGGCATCGTAGCCGGTGCATTGTCTATGGCTGCCGGTGAGTATGTTTCTGTAAGCTCACAAAGTGATATAGAAAAAGCCGACCTGGAACGCGAAGCAAACGAGCTGGCCACAATGCCTGAGGAAGAATTACAGGAACTTAAAGATGTTTACATAGATCGTGGTCTCACTGAAGAAACAGCTCTTGAAGTAGCCAAACAATTAACTGCACATAATGCGTTAGAAGCGCACGCTCGTGATGAATTAGGTATGCACGAAATAACGCAGGCAAAGCCTTTACAGGCAGCATTATCTAGTGGAGCAGCATTTACCGTGGGTGGAGGATTACCGGTTCTTGTAGCTTTTTTAGCCCCGGTGGAGTATATGGAATATATTCAATACGCTTGTGCAATTTTATTCTTGATAGTTTTGGGTGCGCTGGCTGCTAAAACAGGCGGCTCTAATATGATTACCGCAATACTTAGAATTACTATCTGGGGAACATTAGCTATGGTTGCAACCGCTATAATCGGACACTTTTTTGGTGTGAATATCGCTTAAATATAAATTTGATTAACGAAAGAAGCCTCTTCGTATCAAGTACAAAGAGGCTTCTTTTATGGGAGAATCTTATGATTTATCCTTTTACTTCGCTTTCTGTTTCTGCGAGGTATTTTGTGAATGGTTGTTTCAAAAGACGTTTGCCGGTAGCAGCTTTAATTGCGTTAGCAACCGCACCGCCCGCTGGAGGAAGTCCGGGTTCTCCAAGTCCTGTAGGAGCAATTTCACTATCTATAAAATGAACTGCAACTTTTGGAGTTTCATTCATTCTTATTAATCGATAGGTGTCAAAATTACTTGCAGAAGGCTTTCCTGCTTCAAAGGTAAAATCACCATACATTGCATGACCAATTCCGTCAAGAACACCACCCACAACTTGATTATTGGCACCGGTTGGGTTTATGACAATTCCACAATCTACAGCAGCAGTAACACGCTCTACTTTTGGCATTCCGTTTTGGATACTGATTTCTGCAACTTCTGCAACGTGTGTATTGTGGCTGTAATAAGCAGAAAAACCTTTGTAAATGCCATCTGAAGTGTTATTCCAGTCGCCTTTTTCTGCTGCTAATTTGATAACTTCTTTCATTCGAGAAGCAGAATATTGAATGCGATCATCTGCACCCTCATCTACATTGTTCAATAGATCCAGACGGAGCTGTACGGCGTCTTGATTTAAAGCTTCTGCTACTTCGTCAAAAAAGCTTTGTTCTGCAAAAGCAAGAAAGTTTGTGTAAGGAGCTCTCCACGCACCGGTTGTAATATTGCTTTTATAATTAGCACTTTCTATTTTTAAATTAGGAATAGCTCCTGCCGGAAAGAAATTAGGAATCAGCCCATACATATTGCTGTTTATAGCAGCTTCTTTCAGTTTATATCCGGTTACTTTGCCATCTTTTAAAGCTGCGGAAATACGATATTTTATTGCAGGTCTAAAAATCCCGGCATTCATATCATCTTCACGCGAATAGACGAGTTTAACCGGTTTGCCGGCTTTGCTTGAAATTTCGGCTGCTTCAAGAGCAAAATCTCCATACAGTCTGCGACCAAAACCTCCACCCATACGAGTTAGTTCTACTTCAATTTCCTCAGGGGCACGATCCAGTAAGTTAGCAACACGGTTAGCAGTTCCTTCAGGTGTTTGAATTGGTCCGGCTAACTGTACTTTTTCAGATGTTACGTCTGCATAAAAGTTCATCGGTTCCATACAGTTGTGCGGTAAAAATGGAGATTCATAAATACGATCAATTACCTGATCTGCTTCCGCAAACGCTTTATCAACATCACCATCTTCTCTGCGAACCTCACCTTCAGAACTGTTTAACAAGCCTAGTAAAAGTTCGTCATGTTTCTCAGTGCTTTCTAATGCATTGTCTTCCCAGTTTGCCTTTAAAGCTTTTTTACCTTTCATCGCAGACCAGGTGTTTTTAGCTAAAACAGCGATTTTATCACCAAATTGAAACACATCAGTTACACCGGTTATTTTTCGAGACTCGGTATCATCAAAATCTTTTAAGGTCTGACCAAAAGCCGGCGGGCGCATCACTGAAGCGATAAGCATGCCATCCTTTTTATAATCAAGTCCAAAAAGGGGTTTCCCGGTTACTATTTTATGCAGATCAATATTTAAGGCGTCGTTACCTATTATTTTAAAACCTTTAGGTTCTTTTAATGATACATTTTCAGGAATTTCAAGAGCCGCAGCTTCTTTAACAACATCACCGTAGCCTAAGGTTTCACCAGATTTGCTTGTGATTATTCCATCTTTTGCAGATACTTCAGAAGCATCAATTTGCCATTTAGCCGCTGCAGCATTTACAAGCATTTGTTTTGCTGTAGCACCGGTCTGACGTAAAACGTCCCAGTTTTGACGTATAGATTGACTACCACCAGCTACCTGCCCGCGATATTTATCAGTATCTAGGCCGGCTTGTTCAACGTGCACGTGTTTCCACGGTACATCTAATTCTTCAGCTACGATCATAGGCATCGAAGTTTTAACACCCTGACCAATTTCTGGATTTGGTGAAAAAATAGTTACGTACCCATTATCTGCAATTTTTATATAGGCGTTGAAGTCATTAAAGTTGAGGTTTGCGATATCTACAGGAGGTTTCACCTCGTCTTTACAAGCCGTTAAAAAATTAAAGCCTATTAACATACCGCCACCCGCAAGGGCAGAAGTACGTATAAACCCGCGTCTGCTAAAAGTAGTTCTGGTCTGTTTTTTCATAACGCAGGTTTTTAAGCTATTTTTTCTGCAGCGTCTGCTACAGCTTTTTCTATACGGTTATAAGATGCGCAACGACAGAGATTACCACTCATCGCATTGCGTATTTCAGATTGTGAAGGAGCAGCATTGCTGTTTAAAAAAGATGCAGCAGTCATAATTTGACCAGCCTGGCAATATCCGCATTGCGGTACATCATGCTCTTTCCATGCGACCTGAACAGGATGCGTACCATCTTCAGAAAGTCCTTCTATTGTTGTGATTTTTGCTTCTTCCAGTGAGCTAATTTGAAGTAGACAACTGCGTGTTGCAGTGCCATCAATATGAACTGTGCAGGCTCCACATTGACCTATTCCACAGCCAAATTTTGTTCCTACTAAGTTTAATTCATCTCTTAAAACCCATAATAACGGAGTGTCTGATTCGGCTTCGACACTTAGGGATTTACCGTTCACCATTAAATTATATACCGGCATAGCACTATTCTTTTTGTTTGTGTTAAGTTAATGAAATCTTAAGATATTCTATTTGACAGTTTCTTATTTATACCCGTTCAAAAAAGGACTTTGTATGCATCGCAATATATGCAGGTATTTATTTAGTTTTAAGCGGTTAAAAAAATCAATGAAAAAAACAGCAATACTTATACTTGCCGCAGGAAATTCTACCAGAATGGGAGAAGCGAAGCAATTATTGCCTTATGGAACTAAAACTCTATTAGAACACGCAATAGTACAAGCTAAAAATTCAATAGCTGAACAGATTTTTTGTGTGCTGGGAGCAAATGCTGAAACAATAGAGAAAACTATTAATAGTGATCTGGTCTTCATTCATAATAAAAGTTGGCAAGATGGTTTGAGCAGCAGTATTGCTTGTGGGGTTGAAAAGGTTAGGTTGATGGGTTTTGATGCTATATTAGTTATGCTTGCGGATCAACCTAAAATAGATACCGCTTATTTGAATCTGCTTATTGAAACTTCAGTAGAATATAAAACCAAATGTGTTGCTTCAGATTATGGAACTAGAAATGGAGTTCCGGCAGTTTTTCCGAAGACTTATTTTAAAGAACTCTTGAATCTAAAAGGAGATCAGGGAGCTAAAAATTTATTGAATGCGACTGATGAAAAGATAATCGCTCTGGATGCTCAAGATAAAATACAGGATATAGATACTCCTGAAGATTATGCCCGTTTGCTGAAAAAATAAACTTATTTTTAAACGCTAAACCACCATAAGTTTAAAATAATGACTGCTGATCAGGAAAAAAAACAAGCAGCGCTAGAAGCTGTAAAATACATAAAAAACAATATGGTTGTGGGCCTTGGTACGGGTTCTACGGCTAAGTATATGATAGAAGCCGTAGGTAAACTAGTCGCTGAAGGAATGAATCTGACTTGCGTTCCATCTTCTGACGCTACCGAAAAGTTGGCAAAAGAATTGGGTATAAAAATCGTCGCCCTCGATGCGATTGATAAAATTGACGTTACCATTGACGGTGCCGATGAATTTGACGGAAAATTTCAACTGATCAAAGGTGGAGGAGGAGCTTTGCTTCGCGAAAAGATTCTTGCCTGGAATACTAAATTCAACATCATTATCGCAGACAATAGTAAAGACGTACAGAAGTTGGGAGCTTTTAAACTTCCAGTTGAAGTCATTCCGTTTGCAACCAAACAAATCTTAGCTTATTTAGAAGCCGAAGGATTACAACCCGTACAGCGTATGCAAGGAGATGACCCGTATCGTACAGATGAGAACAACACTATTTTAGATGTTGATATTTCGGGAGTTGATGATCTTCAAGGTCTAGAGATTCAATTATTAAAAGTTCCAGGAATCGTAGAAACCGGACTTTTCTTAGACACAACCAGCCTGATCATTGTAGGTAAAGAAGGCGGACCGGAAGTTAAGGAGCGTAACTAGATCACGATAAAACACAAAAAAGCTATCAAGATTTTGATAGCTTTTTTGTATGTTTTTTTGATGCTTACCCGTAAACTTGATCCAATAAATCAGATACAGGTTTTGGTTTTCTACCCAATAATACTTCAAGATCATTAGATTCTGAATTGAATTCTCCGGCAGCAATTCCTAGTGAGAAAACGAGCATCATTCCTATTGCTTCTTCAGGAACACCGTATGAAACCATCGTAGATTTAAAGGTTTCAGCATCTGGAGAAATAAATTCAATTTCTTCACTAGTAATCGTACTTAGGATCGAAGCGATCTCTTTAAAATCAATAGCTTTTGGTCCGTCTAACGTGTAAACTCTATTGGTGTGATTTTTATAATTCTTTAGCACAATCATACCGGCTTCGGCCAGATCATCTCGCAATGCGAATCCTGTTTTTCCTGTTTCGGTAGGAAGAAATATTGTTCTAGATCCTAATAATGCTTCTTTATCTCCAAGAAACATCGGTAAGACTTCAGCATATAAATTATGTCTTAGGATGGTGTAATCAAGACCAGATTCTTTCAACCAATTTTCGGTTTTGATGTGCGCATCCATAACCATAGCAACAGGAGAATCTTTTGAATCATCTTTTCTGCCGGCACTGGTATAAACCACATGTTTTACCGCAGCTTCTTTTGCTGCTTCAACAACATTTTTATGTTGCGGTTCACGTGACGGTATATCACTTCCCGAAACAAAATAAAGCGCATCAATGTTTTTAAAAGCGGCTACAAGTGCTTCTTTATTATCATAATCAGCCACTCTCAATTCATAGCCTTTTTCCTTATATGATTTGGCTTTTTCGCTTTCGGCATCACGAATTAATACTGCTATTTCTGATGTATCAACACTTTTTGATAAATGTTTTAGTGCGCTGCTTCCTAGTCCGCCGGTTGCACCGGTAATTAAATAAGTACTCATTATTTTATATTTTTAGTTATTAGCTTACTTTTGGTAAGTAAAGGTAATTACTAGAGTTGACGTTTGGAAGAGCTTACTAAAATGTAGCTCACTTACGTTGAGGTTAGTTTAGTTGAAAATCAGTCAATTAAAATGGAAAATAATTTAGAAAAATATGCAGATGTGGCAAATTGTCCGGTGCGCAATGTGCTTGACCGTTTTGGAGATAAGTGGTCAACGCTTGTTTTACTATTGCTTGATGAAGCTGCTGTAATGCGTTTTAATGAATTACACAAAGCAATTAATGGCATCTCACAGAAAATGCTCGCTGTGACGCTTAAAACACTCGAAGCAGATGGTTTAATAATCAGAACTCAATACCCTGAAATTCCACCGAGGGTGGAATACAAATTGAGCAAACGTGGTGCATCACTTTTGCCGCATATTCAAAATCTGGTGCAATGGGCGAATACTAATTTTGATGCTATTGAAGAATCGAGAGCGTCTTATAAACGCTAAAAAGCTCAAAAGAAAATTCTTTTGAGCTTTTTAGTGAATTTGGTTTAATAAAAAATTAGTCTTCGGGTTGCTTCTCAGCCGTCCAGTTGAGATAGCCGCCTTCTAGATCATAAATCTTGGTAAAACCTGAATCTTGCATAATTTGCGCAGCTTTGCCGCTGCGATTGCCTGATCTGCAATAAATATAGACCGGTTTTGATTTATCTAATTTTTCGATTTCTGTATTGAAACTTTCCGGCGCTAAAACATTGATATTTTGCGCATCTTCAATTTTTCCGACTTCAAATTCTTCCGGTCTCCTCACATCGATTAGAACCACTTGTTTCGATTTTAAACTATCAGCAAAACTCACTTTATCTAAGATCTGATGTTTAGAGTCCTGAGCTTTTATTTGAAAGCTAAATAATGAGATTAAAATTAAAGAGAAAGCTAATTTCATATTCTAGCTTTTAAGAGTTGATGGGCAAACAAAGCTTGTTCTGGGAAGCTCAGTTTCCTTGATAGCTTTATAACCACCTTGTACATCAATAAGATTATGAATTCCACGACTTTTTAAAATACTTGATGCGATCATACTGCGGTAGCCGCCGGCGCAATGCACATAAAAATCTTCTTTGTCGGGGAAGTCACTTAGATGTTTGTTGATATAATCCAGCGGAGTGCTTTTAGCTACTTCAAGATGTTCAGATTCAAATTCTCCGGGCTTACGCACATCAAAAACAGGAGTATCTTTATCAGCAATCACTGCTTTTTCCATCTCACTTGCAGGGACAGATTTAACCGAGTCGGTTTGTTTTCCTGCAGCTTCCCAGGCTTTAAAGCCACCTTGTAAATACCCTATAGTACCATCAAAACCTACACGAGATAGACGGGTAATGGTTTCTTCTTCGCGTCCTTCATCAGCAACCAATAAAATGGGTTGCTCTGTATCGGCGATAAGTGCTCCTACCCAAGGTGCAAAACCACCGTCTATACCAATAAAAATAGATCTCGGAATATGTCCCTTTGCAAAATTTCCTGCTTTACGCACATCAAGAATAACGGCACCGGTTTCATTTGCAGCAGTTTCAAAAGCATCTGGTGATAAAGCCTGTGTACCGCGTTCTATAACTTCATCAATATCATCGTAGCCTTCTTTGTTCATTTTTACATTCAATGGAAAATAGGAGGGAGGCGGTAACAAACCATCTGTTACCTCTTTGATAAATTCGTCTTTAGTCATATCAGCGCGTAACGCATAATTTGTTTTTTTCTGATTCCCCAGCGTATCAACCGTTTCTTTGCTCATATTTTTTCCGCAGGCAGATCCCGCTCCGTGTGCAGGATAAACGATCACATCATCAGCTAAAGGCATGATCTTTTCGCGTAAGCTGCCGTATAAATAACCGGCAAGATCTTCTTGTGTAAGTTCTTTAGCTTTTTGGGCCAAATCTGGCCTACCTACATCTCCAAGGAATAAGGTGTCCCCACTAAAAATCGCGTGATCCTTTCCATTTTCATCAATAAGTAAATAGGTTGTGCTCTCCATCGTATGTCCTGGAGTGTGCAACACTTTTATGATAATTTTCCCCAACTTAAACTCCTGATTATCTTTAGCGATAATCGCTTCAAAAGAAGGGTTTGCTTTAGGGCCGTAAACAATAGAAGCACCAGTTTCTTTAGCTAATGTCACGTGACCACTCACAAAATCTGCGTGAAAATGCGTCTCAAAAATATATTTGATGTTTGCATTGTCAGCAGCGGCGCGATCCATGTAAGGTTTTACTTCACGTAATGGGTCAATAACTGCAACTTCGCCTTCGCTTTCTATATAATAAGCTCCCTGAGCTAAACAACCGGTATATATCTGTTCTATATTCATAATTCTAGATTTAATCGCCCTTAAAATTGAAAAATTAAGACTTACCTCAAAATGATTTAATAAATAATCGAGATTTAAATGCTTTAACGCTTTTCTCGAAGTAAAAATCTATTTCCATATTAATTCCTTGTGGGCTTTCCCCAAGGTAATTTACTCAACAAAGATAAGACACCTTAAGCAGTGTAGCGGTAACAGAAGTTACATAGATAAATGATTAAACACCAAATTTTACAGCAAACTGAAAACGGCCACCTTCATCTCCGGTGAAATAACCCAGGCTGCTGCTAAAGAATCCACCCATACTAAAATTGAGTCCGCCACCATAACTATTATGCCACACTTTTGAGGATTCTTCATTAAGCCAAATTCTACCCACATCATAGCCGGCAAAAATGTTAGAACGTATCGGGAAAATAGCAGTTTTTAAAGGGTTGAATTGATATAAAATATCTGCGGAAGCACGAAGCGCCTGATCACCGGTAAACCTTCCTAAACGATAACTTCTCAAACCAGAATTACCACCTAATTGAGCTGCCTGATAAAATGGAATTGTGTTACCAACTCGCAACTGACCGTCAATTTGTGTTTTTAAAACCAGATCTCGAGAACTGTCTATTGCGTTCCAAAATGTGATTTTTGGATCTGCAGCAAAAACGGTTTGGGAGTTATTCAAATCATCACTGTAAAAGCCTGAAGCTTCAAAAAGCATTCCTCTTGTAGGAAATTTTGAGTCATCAATACTTCTGTAGGAATAAATTGCTTTTAGAGTTAAATATTGATTGTTATTCAGTTGGTTGTAGTTTTTTATTTGAAGTGAAGAATCAAGTTGATAATTTTGATAAACAAGATCTGTTTGAAATGAACTGCCGTATTCTCCGTTATAATACACACCGGTTCCTGCTTCAAATTTCTGCATATTGATGCGGTTCACGTCAAAATTTGATGCTGTATTCGTTGTCTCATTCCCATAACCAAAAAAGTTTTCGGTGTAGTTATTTGTGGTCGCAAGACCCGAAATTTTAAAATTCCACTCTGGGAAAATATTTGCAAAATGCATTTCTGATTTAAATATCGCAGCTTGTGTCAATGAAAAATATTGAGCATCCAAAACAAATTGAGAAGTAAACGGGTTGCGTTCAAAGCCTAATTTTTGACGAGCAAAACGTAGATGAGGTGCTACTCCCCAATCAGGATTATAAGGCAATTCTAAACCTATTTTTTTAGCTTCATCAGGAAGGCGTTCTGAGTCATAAATATGATTTTCATAAACGCTGCTAAAGTGTAAACGAGCCCCATTATTTTCTTCAATTTTATTACCATTGGGTTGATCGTAAACTGATAGATTATTTCCATTTTTTAGGTCATAAGTATCATCATCCTGACCACCGGCAATAACTAGTTTAATTTTTGATTTGGCCGTACCTGATGTTGTAAAAACATCATCATCATCTAGACCGTAAATCCAGATTTCTTTTGTTTCTTCTGGGGTAAATACGCGGTCAAAAAGCAAAGCGCCATCCTCACCATCTTTTATACGAAAAGCCTTAATTAGAGTCGTACCGTCGTCATTTCTGGTTATGTAGAAGTGATCGTCTTTATCGGTTCCTTTTAAGGTTTGAAACCTGATATAATATTTATAATAACGTTCAACTATATCTTTTAAATTTGCTTTTCGCGCGAGCAGATCCTGTTGTAATAGTTTCCAATCTTCATTTTGAATTTCTACAGGCATCTCACTAAATGCTTTATTTACAACTTCTGGAGTAATGTTTTTCTGAAGATAATCAACGGCATCAAACCAGTCTTGTTTAGTTGTTTTCTGAAGCACAGCGCGATCAAGATTAATCGCACTCTCGCTAAACTTTTCTATAAACTCAATGTCAGGTCCATAGTTGCCAAGTTCACGGGTGCTTACCATAAATTTCTGCATCGTTTTTATGATCTTCCCGTCAAACTTAGAAAATACCTGATCACGATCTCTAGGAATGGCAATATAGGTATATACATCATCTGCATCTTTACGCTCTGCCCAGCGCCATTGATCTTCGTGACGATCCCAGTCACCAACAAGCATATCAAAGACTCGCGCTCTGATATATTCATCCTCGGCAATTTGATTTTTTTCATCCTCGCGAATCTTTTCAAAAAGATCTGCAGTACTTTCTACATCTTCATTAAAACCAAACATATGCGAACCATTGAAGTCTTCATCGGGCTTCTCTACAATCATATAGAGGCGATCTCCGTGCGTTTTGTTGAAATCACCCAGTGTTTTTTGTTTAGGCACATAAAACACTTTAGGATGGGTGTGGTTGAGATCTGCCGCTCCGGCTAATCTTGGTATGGCAAAAGCACCATAGGGATGAGAAGCTGTATAAAAATCCTCAATAATTCTTACAGGTAGCGTACCTTCAAAATATTCCTGGGCGTCTAAGTCATCGTATCCTGATGATTTTAAAAATGCTAGGGGATCTTTTGCCAAGGCACGCATATTATACTCGCGGTCATCACCATCAACCAGTCGCAAAGACTGCGTTTGATTGCCACCACCGGCACGTTCTACTGTTAGACCGCCATATAGCGTATCTAAAAGCACTGTTGGTGCATCTATATCTAAACCGTATAAATAACGGTAATGCTTTCCCCATTTTTTTTCATATCCCGGAGTGACTTCAACAAGTTCTTTGGGGTAGATACTCGATTTTTTTGACTGGGGAATGTTTTTAGGTAAAGAATCTAACGGATAAGGCTCAGGCCTAGAATAGCTTTCTTTAGAGAAGCTTACCGAAAGTCTGTTGTTTTTGTCTAAACTGTAAAAGTGAACGGTAGACGAACCATCTTCAAACAGTCTTAACTCTGAAAACCCCGGTTTAACTGAAGCAAAAAGTCCGTCTTTTCCTAGACGTGCATATTCAGTTTTACTACCGGTACCCGATATGATCTGGCGAATATTTCCGTTTTCAATATATTGCATTGAGCGCTCGTGAGCAGAGAGTACAAATAAGCGTGGCAAGCCAATAGCCATAGTTTTGATCTCACTCATCAGCTCATTCATCAACGGGTTAAACTGATCTTGCTTAGAAATTCCACCTTGTGTTCTTGCAAAGCCCCATAAAAAACCGGCTATGGGCACATACGCATTTTCTAAAGATGGCCTGTAAAATGCACGCGTACTCATCTCACCACCATAAATTCCGTTAGAAAAAAGAGGGTGATGCATCACGAGTAACACGTTTTTGTGTCGTGCTTTACGCGCTTCATCTTTAAGCAAGGTTAAGAATTGTTTACGTGTTTTTATGGCACATTTATCATTAAAACCTTCGTGTTTGCTCCAGTCTTCAATATACCATTGAGAGTCTATGATGATGATTTCAGTTTCTTTGTCAACTGTTATGGTTTCAATAGGGCAGCCATTTTCAGGTTGAAAATGATTGTCTTTCCCCATCTTTTCTTCGATATAATCTTCAATGTTTTCAAGACCTTTTAGGCCTTCATCATTCCAGTCGTTTTCCCCCGGAATAATCAGCGTTTTTCCTTTAAAATCTTTAACGAGCTGTACGATGTGCTTTAGCTGTTGTTCGTTATTGTCTTTGGTTAATTTATTAGCATACACATTATCACCCAAGATCATCAGGTAATCATCCTTTTTTGCAATTTTATTCTGCAAGCTATCAAAAGCTTGAATCAGCGCATTATTAGGTCCGTTTTTACCAGAACCCAGATTACCCAAGAGAAAAACACTTCTATAGTTTGAAGTGTCACTATTTATTTGATTTAAAATATGCTTTTGATCTCGGTATTGGGTGCGTTTACTGGCACAGGAGTATAAGAATAATAACGTTAAAACTAGTGATAAACAAGATTGTAATTTTTGCTTTTGCATTAATAGGGGTGTAGGTTGTAAAAGCAAAAATATTAAATCTCTGGCGTGTCAAAAGTTTTTGTATGATTGTTAACGTTCTCACCTCTAGATAATCAATTTACAGTTGGGTATCAAAATTTTACAACTGAGTAAATCTCTTTCTATAAAAAAACTATCTATTCTAATCTTTGAAGCATCTAATCAAAAATCAACAGTATGACACGTATATTAATCTGGGTTTTTAAATTGGTCGTATCGCTCGCGGTAATGCTCCCTAATCAAGAGCAAACAGCGTTTGATAAGCCAAATGTTGATCTTGTTCCGTTTGAAAAGTGCAAGATGTTTACTAATTATTCAGATTGTAATACTTTTAAAAAAGTAGAAAATGCCGCAGCTTGTCTACTATAAAATTAAATTATGAATATTTTTTTTAAGGAATTAGGAAAGGCTTGTATCGTAGGTATAGCGATCTATGCAGTGTTTTTATTGATTCATTTGGGAGGAGGTAACCCACTTTATTTCAACAAAAAGCTTGCAGAAGATTTTGGGATCAGTATGCTGTATTCAGTAGTGCTATATATGGCAAATATGGCTGTTTTTAGATATTTCTACTTTAGTAATAAAATCAGGCTTTATTCTCCAAAACACTTAGCTAGAGCGATACCGGCGAGTTTAATTGTTACTGGCATAAGTGTATTTTTTATCAGAGTCTTTATAATTTGTGTATTAAAGGAGTTTTCTTTTTTAGAATTTATAAGTGACGAGAAGTTTATAGATTACTGGATGCCGCTGTTTATTGCGCTCGTTTGTAATGCGATCTTCTATTTCTTTTTCTATTACAAATACAAAAAAGAAAGTCAGGTTAAAGAGCAGAAGATCATTGCCGGTACAGCTTCGGCACAGTTTGATGCTTTAAAAAATCAATTAGATCCTCATTTTTTATTCAATAGTTTGAATGTACTTACCAGTCTTATTGAAGAAAACCCCGCTCAGGCTCAAAAATTCACTACTTCTTTGTCTAAGGTTTACCGCTATGTTTTAGAGCAAAAGAATAAAGAACTGGTTACGTTAGAAGAAGAATTGGCATTTGCAAAAACCTATATGACGCTTTTAAAAATGCGTTATGAAGACAGCATTATTTTTAATATGCCTGCGGAAGTAACTCATCCCGAAGCTCGTGTTGTACCCTTATCGTTACAGCTTTTACTTGAAAATGCAGTAAAACACAACGTAGTAAGTGATAATCACAGATTACACATTAGCATAGAAGAAGAAGAAGGAAATCTGGTGGTACGCAATAATCTACAGCCCAAAAAGATTATGACCAAAGGTAGCGGAGTAGGGCTCATCAATATCAAACAGCGTTATGCATTGCTTACTTCCAGACGGCTCCAAATTCAACAAACAGAATCAGAATTTATAATCAAAATACCAAAGTTAACCCGTCAATTAGAATCAGCAATTATGAACACAGAAGAGTACCTTACAGACAAGAAATATGCACTTGCTAAAGAACACGTAGAGCAACTTAAAGGCTTTTATATACATATCACAGTTTACCTTATTGTGATTACTGGTCTTATCATTCTCAATTTGCTTACAACCACATTTCCGTGGGCGATTTTCCCGGCATTAGGTTGGGGACTGGGTGTGTTTTTTCACGGTGCAGAAGTTTTCAAGTGGAATCCGTTTCTAGGCAGAGACTGGGAAGAACGTAAGATTCGTGAAATTATGAATGAGCAAGAAAAGAAGTGGTAACAATTCAGTCAAAAAAAATGACAGGTGAGTCAGTTAGAATTTCTTCAAAAAGTATTTCTTACCAAATTTGTTTCAGTATTAATCACTAAAAACTTTAAAGATGGAAAATTTTGATAGAGAAAATCGGTATCTGGACGCAAAAGAACGCGTAGGTCACATCAAGAAATTTTACACAAGCTTGATCAGTTATTTTGTAATAATTGGTGCTCTGGCACTCTTAAATTATTATACAGATGGTTTACGCTATCCTTGGTTTTTATGGGCTGCATTTGGCTGGGGGATAGGTTTGGTGTTTCAGGCGGCAAAAGCTTTTAACTGGAATCCTTTTGTAAGTAGAGAATGGGAAGAGCGCAAAATTAAAGAATTTATGGAGCGTGATCAAAAATCTCAATCTAATATGGGGCGCTGGGAGTAATCTAAATTTTATAGTATGAAAAATTCAAATTACGAGGAAGCTTTAAAACGCGTAAAGCAACTTAAAGACTTTTACAATCACATACCGGTTTATATTATTCTATCTGCGCTGTATGTTGCTTTTTGTCTGGGTGTTTTTGATGGGGGTAGTTTTAGTCAGCATATTCCATTTTGGTCACCTCTTTGTATGGTGGGTGGCTATGGATTAAGTCTTTTAGGTTATTATATTTACCTCAAACATGGAAGCATCTTTGAATCGTATTACAAGAACTGGGAAAAGCGAAAAATAAAAGAATATCTGGATCAGGAAATACATGCAGAAACTAAAACCAGTCGCTGGGAGTAGGTTTTATATATATTCAGAATAACTATGAATAAATTATAAAAAATGAACGTACTGGTTATTGAAGATGAAAAACCTGCAGCACGCAGACTCACCAGAATGCTGGAAGCTCTAGATCTAAATGTTTTGGCTCAATTGCATTCGGTAGAAGAAGCGGTAGAATGGTTTTCAACCAATACACATCCAGAGCTTATATTTCTTGATATTCAATTAAGCGATGGTTTGTCTTTTGAGATCTTTGATGCTGTAGAAGTTACCAGTGCAATTATTTTTACAACAGCCTATGATGAGTATGCCTTACAGGCTTTTAAACTGAACAGCATTGATTATTTGCTCAAGCCTATAGATGATGAAGAGCTTGAAGCTGCTGTGACTAAGTTTAAAAAACAACGACCTTCAGCAAGTGATGTTAAACTCAATTTTGAAGATATACGCAAACTTCTAGGAGTCAACCCTGTGGAGCGTGACTATAAAAAACGCTTTACCGTAAAAATAGGACAGCATCTTAAGATGATAAACGTAGATGATGTGGTTTGCTTTTATAGTGAAAATAAGGGGACCTATGCACGTACAACTGATAAGCGGGATTATTTGCTAGATACAACTTTAGAAATCCTGGAAGGAGAATTACAACCTGATGTTTTTTTTAGAGTAAGCCGCAAGTATTTTGTAAATGTAAATGCCATTCATGATATTATAAGCTATACCAATTCGCGTTTACAAGTTAAACTACAGGCTTGTGATGATCTTGAGATTATTGTAAGCCGTGAACGCGTAAAAGACTTTAAATTCTGGCTTTCTTAATATAAGTTTTATTGGCTCCACCAAAGGGTTTAATACCTAGAGGCTTGCCCCGAGGTTGTATTCAATAATAATTTACTCTAAACTCGCCAACTTGCGATCTGTATTGTTATAAGCTGCTGCTTTGTCTCGTATCGTAAAAACACCCTCAAGATCTTTCTTATTTGCTATGTCGGCTTTCGCGTCTATTAAAATAAGATTGATCTCGTCGATTATAATTTCTTCGGCATTATTGATTACAGACTTAGTCTGTAATAAGAAATATAATGCAGTGAGCATTTTGTGTAACATCACGACATCGTGTTTACAATAACCGCGTAACGGAACAAAAACAAAATAGATCAACTCTTTAAAATCTATTGTTCTAAGACTTATAACTGCCTCATCATCTTTATTCTTTATATAGCTAAAATCTTCTTTACGGAGTCTTAAAGCAAAAAGTTCAGAGAGATAATCTATACATGTTATTGCCGTACCAGGGTCATTGATACCGGGGCTCATAGCCTTAATTGCAATCTCAGTAAGTTGTTTAAAACCCAAGATATAATTATGTTTCACAATTTCGCTTCGCGAAAATCCAAAACATGTGAGTAAGTGATTTCTTTGCTCTTCATCAAGTTCTTTGTCACAGCGGGCTATGGGTACATTTTTTAAAATAAAAGTACCTTTAGGAGCCAGAATTTCAATCTTACAGTCCAGTTCATTGCAGAGTTCGAGAAGAGCATCTACAGCAATAGTTTGCAAATAACCCGTATTATTTATTTTAATAACATTCCAGTCTTTACTCTCTGGAAAGTCTGTTTTGCTGTACTCGTCATCGGTTTGATTGATGAGTTGGGTCAAACGCGTTTTTGCTTTTTGGTATATGGTTTCGATTATTTTATTAATCTGAATCGCTTCTGAAATAGAATGAATAAAATAAATAAAGAGAGCTAATACCAGCATGCTTAAAATGATACCAATCAATACAGCAAATCCCGGAAGCTGGTATTTGTTATCTGTAGGTTTTATACTCAGTAAAATGAGAATACAGTAAATAAGCGTTGCAATATAGTATCCTAAAACATACTGATGTCGTTTATTAGAAATCAACCCTGGAAGAATTCTGGGTGAATAATTATTAGATGCTTGATTGAGCAAAATCATCACCATAGAAAAACTGAATACCATCAGTGAGATAATACCGCCTATAAACGTACTGAGTAGCGTACGTGCAGTATCTGCATCATTAATAACCAGCTGTGGTGCGTTTTTGATTAAAAAGCTAGAAATCCCTCGGCTTTCTGCATATAGCATGGCAAAACCTATGCAAAGACCTCCAAAAGCAAATAGAGAAGGGTAGAAGCCAATTTTACCGGTGAGATTAGCAAAAAATAATCGGAATTTAGTTATGAACTGAAGCATAGGCGAATTTCTACAATATCTTTAAAACCCTGTCCTTTTTGATATAGTGTTAACATACTAAATCTCAGGATCATCATGATTTTGAGCTTCTATTCGGTTTTCATTAAACGCGCTGGGCAATAATTCAGGAATAAATTTAACCAGTAACGGAAGTAATATACCACCTCCCGGAAGCATAAAAATAGCAAGGGAAGGTATGCTTTTACAAATGTCTAAAAGCTGTGATTTAACCCTTTTCTTTTCAGCTTTGCTTAAATCCCTTACAGTAGATTGTCCTAATAATAAGACCAGATCTTTACTTTCTGAAAGCTCCTGAAGCAAGCGATTTTTATTCCGAAAAATAAGGGTTTTTACCGTTCGAATCGTTTGCGAATAAAAATGTTTTACCGGGTTACTGTAGTTGAGGTATGATATTCTTTTTCGGTTTGCTTGTATAAAAGTATACACATAGGTTGTTGACTGCTCAATAACCTCATTAGGTAAAAGAAGTTGAGCACCAAATTTCTTAAGAAAAAGATATTCGGTTTTATCCAATTTTACATCATCCCATATAGCCAACGCAGCCAGATCTAATAAATATCGTTTCTCGAGAAGCCCGGTATATACTTCTAAAGGAAGTTCGTCAAGATTTTGCGCTTCTTGTTTTAAGTTGCGATTGTATCTGAGGGATTTTTCAAAAAGTTTAAGCAATAACTTATCATACTGCTCTTTCTCTTCTTTTTGTATCAAAGCAAGCCAGATAACGTTCATCAGTGTAGCTTCTAAATATGAAGCATAATGGCTGATGTTTTCTTCATTTTCAAGGTAGTGTTGAAACGATAATACATCAATAAATAGCAACGCATTTGTTATAAGGTTACTGAAGTTTTTTTGAAGCAAATGTTCATTAGTCTGAATGCGCTCTTGAATGATCTTTTCTAAAGTAGCAGCATTTGGTTTTAGTTTTGAAAATCGGGTAAAATAAAAGTGTTCTTTAGGATCTAGTTGCTCATAATATTCGGTAATTGCCTTAAAAAAGTGAGTATCGTTTTTATATTTCTGATAATAAACACAATAAAGGCTGTCAAAAAAATTAAGTTTAGTGCGTTCCGTTTCATTCCACAATAAAGGCTCTGCTGTTCCGTAGCTTACTGTTGTTACTGAAACACCATATATAAAACCAGATTGAAGTAATAATTCATATAAGGCGTTCAAGTCTGAGTTAAGTTCCTTAAAAGCTTTTTTTATTACAGGTTGATGCTTTGTAATCCATCCAAAAGATGAAGGATTCATAAAATTTAGATTAAAATTTAAAATTTAAACAATTGAATTTCAGTAATTTGAAATTGTTTTTTAAAAAAAATACACTTTTTTTAAAATTCTAAAAACCATAGTCAGTTTTACTACGTAAATGTAATGAATAAGTTAAACAGGGCATTTAACTTATTCAATTGAAAAATCCAAATCTCAATTATTTTGGAGAATATGGAAAGGAAAATTATCAATTTTGGTTAGTTGATTAGTTTTTTTGGATTTTTTGTTAGTTGAGAATCACCTTGTTTTGGAGAAGGCAGGTGATTCTTTTTTTATGTCTATTTCTGAATTATTTTAAGAAAATTGATATAAAAAAAAGCCTCTGTGAATACAGAGGCTTTTTCATTTATAAACTATTTTGTCTTAAGCATTATTCGCTACAACACCTAAGGTATATAATTGTTCCATTGTAGGAGTTTCACTACCCCCTGCAGGTTCTAGCGTAATACCAAATGCTTGTGAATCATTAGGATTCTCTAGAGCAAAGACCTTATTCGTATTATTTACAAAATCATCCAAAAGTCCCATACTCGTAGGAGTAAGCGGATCTAGCTTTAAAGACCACACTTGATATACAAAACCTTCCGGAGGTTCTGGTAATCCCATAGCATCTATATAAGCCTTATTAGATTCCTTATCCCAAAAGACGTTTACGTATGCTTCAGGAGCAACCTGCTGACCAGCAAGAGGTACTTTAGTAACCTGTGGATCACGAATGACCGCCAGTATCTCTTTTGTTTCAGTTAATGCATCTTCAGAATATTGAAGTTTACTTTCTAACTTGGTGTTTTCGATCTCTACAACTTGTAATTCTTTACGAAGTGTATTTGTTCTATTTAACAAAACAAATATTCCAACTAAGAAAATTACCGAAGCAGCTATGCTGATGAATGACAGCAAGCGTGTTCTTTTTTGAGATGCAGGATTTAATTTTACTACACCATTGTTACTCTGAAGTTTTGCTCGTATTGCAGCAAGTATTTCCTCAGGATTATATGGCGCAGCCGCTGTTGCCAGATTTTGTAGTGCAGCTTCTATTTGTTCTACTTCTTTTTCTACTTCAGGGTATTGTTTAAGTACCGTTGAAACTTCTTTACTTTCTTTAGAAGTTAAGGCCCCATATACATACAGCTCAAGTATGCCAGATTCTATGTATTCTTGAATATCCATTTAATTTACCAATATAGCTCTTAGTTTATTAATACAAAGTCTGTTGCGCGTTTTAATAGTTCCTAGAGGCATATCTAATTCTTCAGAAGCTTCTTTTTGCGTGTATCCTTTAAAAAATAAAAGATTAATCACTTTTTTACAATCTTCTCCTAAAGCTTTAATATATTTTTTTATACCTATCGCATCAACTTTACTTGAAAAACTACTTTTGTTTTCAAGGATATCTACGAAATATTCTTGAGTAAGGTTTTTCTTTTGGTTCTTAAATGCTTTAGACCTAGTCTTATCTATTGCTGCATTACGAGCAATATTAAGGAGCCAGGTAAAGAATCTTCCTTTTTTAGAGGAATACGATTCACAGTTATCCCATACTTTAATAAAAACATCCTGTAATACTTCTTCTGATGCTTCAACATCGTGGAGTACACTGTTAATTACGCCAAAAATACTTTCTGAGTAAAGGCTATATAAGCGTTCAAAGGCTTTCTCGTCTTTTTGCTGAAGACGTAAAATTAATTCATCTGGTTGCATAGCAATCTGTTAGTTGTGCCTAAATGTATTAAATTAAAAGTGAAAAAGCAGCCCTATGAGCTGCTTTTAATAATTAGTTAGAGGATGCTAATGTATTATTCAATAATACCACCACAACTTACACGTGGTCCTGCTGCACCGCTAGGTTGACTTGTAAAATCATCTGCACCTTGATGCACAATAAGTCCTTTACCTACAATATCTTTCATAGGATCATCACAGCTAATGCACCATTCATCTGTAGTGATAGTAATAGTACCATTCCCATTCTCATCTGCTTGAAAGTTTCCTATGTCTCCTTTGTGATACCCTTCTGGATCACCCCATTTGCCATGCTTCTCTTTAGTAGGATTCCAGTGACCACCTGCTGATGTACCATCATCTGCAGAACAGTCTGCATTCTCATGAATATGTATTGCATGCATTCCCGGTTCTAAACCTTCAAAAACAGCAGTCATAGAAACTTCACCATCTTCTTCTGTAAAAACAGCACTACCAGTTGCAGTACTACCACTTTTAGATTCAAGATTTACCGTTATTTTTTTAACTACCGGAGCTTCTTCTTGCATATCTGCAGTTTCGGTTGTAGTTGTTTCGTCCATTTCTTTTTCTTTCTTGTCATTCTTACAAGAGGTAAAACCTAGAGTAAGTGCAAGTGAAAAAAGTATTGCGTAATTTTTCATAATAGAATTTTGATTAGTTTACAGTACTAAATTAAGGGTTTGTTTCAGCCCGACCAAAGAATTAAAGATAAGCTTAACATTAGGGTTAATTAGCACTTAAAGCTTTTGGGTATTGCAATAGTGAGTTTAGAATCGGTCATTTTAGCATTAATCAATTGTTTCTCACCTATAAACTCGCCATCAATCTGAAAAGCGATTGCCTTTTTACTGCGTATGGTCACTTCTTTGCATTTATAGACTTTTACAAAATCTGGATCTAAATGCGCATCATCATAAAAGGTTTCAAGAATTCCTTTAATACTGAAATTTTTAAACACTAAAACCTCAAAAAAGCCATCGTTCATTTTTCCGGTAGGATTTATTTTTGCTCCGGTACCAAATTTATTGGCATTGGCGATTGCGACCAGCACACCTTCTTCAGTACAAGTTTCTTCGTTGCATTCGACCTCTACTTCAAAAGGAAAATCATTATTAATAAGTGTCGGGAATGCTTGTATAAGATATCCCAGCTTACCACGTATTTCAGATTTTTCATAATTCTCTATCAACTTTGCATTTACACCAAGATCTGCAATGTGCAGACAGGTGTATCCATCTATTTCAAGAAGGTCCATTTCAATATAATGATCACCTAACGCGATTTTGAGTTGTTGCTCTAGTGAGTCTGGAATATCAAAATTAGTAGCCAACCCATTAGCAGAACCAGATGGTAAAAGACCTATTTTTAAGGATTCGTTTTTAATAGCATCAGCCACTTCGCGAATAGTACCATCACCACCGGATATCAGAATACGATCTGGTCGTTTTTCAGCAATTAAATTTTGAATGGCTTCTTTGTCATTTTTACCTGTTGTCTCGTAGACAATACTCTCATCGTTGTTTTGAGAAACGTGTTTTTCAAATGCTTTAATAATGGGATTTTTGTTTGTGCCACCTGCAATAGGATTAATGACAAGTAAAATGGTCTTTTGTGTTTTCATTAAGTAGATTTCGATTTAAAATTAGCTATTTTGACCACAGAAGACCGTTAATAAAATACCAATAAGTGAAGCTGGATTTACAATTATACCGCGGATATGCCAACGATGAGGAGCTAATAGTTTTTGGACATGTATTTAAATCCTGGGCACCAGATAAATATAAAACAGATCGCAAAGGGTTTAAGCATGCATTCTCTGTTTTGCATATGTTTAGAATTTCTCCTCTAAAAAATGTTGAGGTTCGGCTGCGTTTTAAAGATATTGATATTACTACCAAAACGATGAATGATGGTTATTTTAGGTTTACAATACCCTACGATAATACTTTGCAGAGTGGCTGGCACACTTATGAAGTGACATGTAAACCAGAAGAAGTAAATTATGGCATTGTTGATAAAGCTCAATTTTTAAAGCCTTTTGAAAGTAAAGTGAGTATTATCTCAGATATAGATGATACTTTTTTAATCTCGCATAGCGGAAATATTCTTAAGAAGCTTTATGTTATGCTGGCGCGAAATGTAAACGACAGAAAGACTTTTGAAGATGTAGTGAAGCATTACCAGGCTTTGAGCAATAGCGGACATAAAGAGAAAGGAGTGAGCAATTCGTTTTTTTACGTCTCCAGTAGTGAATGGAATTTATACAATTTTATTGTTCAGTTTACTAATCTACAGAAGCTGCCTAAGGCTGTTATTAAACTGAAAGATATTAAGACCGGAATAACCGATTTTCTGGGAACCGGTGGCGGAAACCACGATCACAAATTTGTCAAAATAAAAGATATTATTTCCTTTTACCCGAAGCAACGCTATGTGCTTCTTGGTGATGATTCACAACAAGATGCTTATATCTATGAGCGTATTTGTAAAATGTTTCCAAAGAATATTGAAGCTGTTTACCTGCGTCAAACCAGTGGTTCTAAAAAAAATAAAATTCAGGAAGTACTTGATAACATCAATAACATGCAAGTCGCAACCTGCTACTTTAAAAAAAGCACAGAAGCTATCCAGCACTCTAAAGCAATAGGGGTGATAAAAGAACAGTAAATAAAAGAGGCTGTCTAAAAAGGCAGCCTTTTTTTATAGGATTTATTCTGAATATGTTTTAATTTCATGGAATGAAAGCAAAACCTGTTTGGAAGACCGACCATCAGTCTCAGTTGAGCCTGCTTC
>NZ_QOVK01000018.1 GCF_004104075.1 Leeuwenhoekiella polynyae
GTAGTGGTGCCATCATATTCTTTGTCATCTCCGGTGATTCCCGTAATAGTCAAGGCTTTTGTGGTGATATCAGCAGATAGACCAGGTTGGGTCAACGTATAGTTACCAGCATCAGCGCCGGAAATTGTATAACCTGTGGTAGTGATCGTGATACCGGTTCCTACATCAGCACTGCCAAAAGTAAAGACTGGTGTTCCGCCTAAGCTTACAACATCTGTTGATTCTAATCCCCTTAATGAAGCAGTTCCAGATGCAGTGGCTGCAGTGGTACCGTCATATTCCTTGTTATCTCCCGTGATTCCTGTAATGGTTACCGCTTTTGAAGTAATATCAGCAGACAAACCAGGCTGGGTCAAGGTATAGTTACCGGCATCAGCTCCTGAAATTGTATAACCTGTGGTAGTGATCGCAATGCCGGTACCTACATCGGCACTGGCAAAAGTGAAGACCGGTGTACCGCCCAAGCTTACAACATCTGTTGTTTCTAATCCGCTTAGTGAAGCTGTTCCTGAAGCTGTGGCTACAGTGGTGCCATCATATTCCTTATCATCTCCGGTGATTCCTGTAATGGTTACCGCTTTTGTGGTGATGTCAGCAGACAAATCTGGCTGAGTCAAGGTATAGTTACCAGCATCAGCTCCAGAAATCGTATAACCTGTGGTAGTGATCGCAATGCCGGTACCTACATCGGCACTGGTAAAGGTAAAGACCGGTGTACCTGATAAGCTTACAGCATCTGTTGATTCTACACCACTTAGTGAAGCTGTTCCAGATGCAGTAGCTGCAGTGGTTCCGTCATATTCCTTGTTATCTCCGGTGATCCCTGTAATGGTTAGGGCTTTAGTAGTAATATCAGCAGACAAACCAGGCTGGTTCAAGGTATAGTTACCGGCATCAGCTCCGGATAGCGTATAACCGGTTGTATTGATTACAATACCTGTACCTACATCGGCACTGGCAAAGGTAAAGACTGGTGTGCCTCCTAAGCTTACAACATCTGTTGTTTCTACGCCACTTAATGAAGCTGTTCCCGATGCAGTGGCAGCTGTAGTGCCATCATATTCCTTGTCATCTCCGGTGATTCCCGTAATGGTTAAGGCTTTAGTAGTGATGTCAGCAGATAAAGTTGGCTGGGTCAAGGTATAATTCCCAGCATCTGTCCCGGAAATCGTATAACCGGTTGTAGTGATCGCTATGCCTGTACTTACATCAGCACTGGCAAAGGTAAAGACTGGTGTACCGCCCAAGCTTACAACGTCTGTTGATTCTATACCACTTAGTGAGGCTGTTCCTGATGCAGTAGCTGCAGTGGTACCATCATATTCCTTGTCATCTCCCGTGATTCCTGTAATAGTTAAGGCTTTTGTGGTGATATCAGCAGATAGACCAGGTTGGGTCAACGTATAGTTACCAGCATCAGCGCCGGAAATCGTATAACCTGTGGTAGTGATCGTGATACCGGTTCCTACATCAGCACTTCCAAAAGTAAAGACTGGTGTACCGCCCAAGCTTACAACATCGGCTCCTACCACTCCACTTAGTGAAGCAGTTCCAGATGCAGTAGCTGCAGTGGTGCCATCATATTCCTTATCATCTCCCGTGATCCCTGTAATGGTTAGGGCTTTAGTAGTAATATCAGCAGACAAAGTTGGCTGAGTCAAGGTATAGTTACCGGCATCAGCACCGGAAATCGTATAACCTGTGGTAGTGATCGCAATCCCTGTTCCTACATCGGCACTGGCAAAGGTAAAGACCGGTGTGCCTCCTAAGCTTACAACATCTGTTGTTTCTACACCGCTTAGTGAAGCTGTTCCTGTTGCAGTAGCTGTAGTGGTGCCATCATATTCTTTGTCATCTCCGGTGATTCCCGTAATAGTCAAGGCTTTTGTGGTGATATCAGCAGATAGACCAGGTTGGGTCAACGTATAGTTACCAGCATCAGCGCCGGAAATCGTATAACCGGTTGTAGTGATCCCAATGCCGGTACCTACATCGGCACTGGCAAAAGTGAAGACCGGTGTACCGCCCAAGCTTACAACATCTGTTGTTTCTACGCCACTTAGTGAAGCAGTTCCTGAGGCAGTAGCTGCAGTGGTGCCATCATATTCCTTATCGTCTCCGGTAAGCCCCGCAATGGTTACCGCTTTTGTGGTGATGTCAGCAGACAAAGTTGGCTGAGTCAAGGTATAGTTACCAGCATCAGCTCCTGAAATTGTATAACCTGTGGTAGTGATAGCAATACCTGTTCCTACATCGGCACTGGCGAAAGTAAAGACTGATGTACCGCCCAAGCTTACAACGTCTGTTGATTCTATACCACTTAGTGAGGCTGTTCCTGATGCAGTAGCTGCAGTGGTACCATCATATTCCTTGTCATCTCCCGTGATTCCCGTAATGGTTAGGGCTTTGGTTGTAATATCAGCAGACAAAGTTGGCTGAGTCAAGGTATAGTTACCAGCATCAGCTCCGGAAATCGTATAACCGGTTGTAGTGATCGCAATGCCTGTACCTGCATCGGCACTGGCAAAGGTAAAAACTGGCGTACCTGATAAGCTTACGTCATCGGCTCCTACCACTCCACTTAGTGAAGCAGTTCCAGATGCAGTAGCTGCAGTGGTGCCATCATATTCCTTGTCCTCTCCGGTAAGACCGGTGATGGTGAGTGGTATTTTATTTTCAACTACAAACGTATTAGTATTAGTTCCTGTAGGTGTAGTATTAGTTAATGCATTACCAGCAACGTCGGATATGTCCTGACTTCCAGAAAACCCTAAGGTAACTGTCCCGTTTAAACCTGCTAAATCACCACCAGACACGGTTACCCTATAAACAGTTCCACTTGGATTTGTTACAGATGCTATTGTCGCAGTGGTTCCAGTTACTGTAAAGTCGTCTATGGAGGTATTACTAACAGCTTCACTAAAAGTTACGTCCCAGACTAATGCATCTGCATTGGTTGGACTGGTCGTTGGGTTTTGACGAACAATACTCGATACTCTAGGTGCTACGGCATCTACCAAAACATTTGTCGTCGCACCTATAGCGTTCAAGGTCAGATTTGCATCCTTACCTCCGGAATCTCTTAGAGTACCTCCTCCAGTTGCCAATGTTCCTATAGCTATACCATCTGTATCCAAATCTCCAGATTGAACGGTATATCTGAATTGCAAATTCGTTGTCCCACTTCCTCCCAAAAGAGTTGCCTGACGCGCTGTACCCCCTATTGTTAAAGACAGCTCAGGTGTTCCTCCTCCTGTGTTTACAGTAACAGCCTCATTAAAATTCACAGTAAAATCCAAGTTCTGACTAATGATATACGTGTCATTGCTAGGCACACTTACACTACTTACTGTAGGTGCAACTGCACTTGAGATTACTGTAGTGGTATTATCAATAGTATTTTCTGTCCCATCATTAATAGTAACCGTAAAGATGGTTGTTTCTGAAGTAGCCGTTCTATTATCTGTTGAGTTAAAACTCAGGGATCTTAAAGCCGTTTGCATGGCCGCAGCTCCTCTGCTGGTAATGGTATACGGACCTGTTCCTGATGATGCTCCTGTAATAACTCCTTTGGCATTATTATCTAAAGAAATGGTCGCGGTAACATTGTCACCGTCTGCGTCTGTAATAGTTATTCCTGAAAATAGATTAATTGTAGCATTGTCATTAACAGTCTGCCCTGCAGTTGTGCCTCCAACACTTGGAGCTGTGTTGGTAACTTCAGGAGTTATATTTGGAGAGCTAAAAGTTCCTGCAGCAAAATTATATGGACTTGTTGTGTTGTTAGTGCCGATGCCATCATTAAAACTCCAATTGTTTCGATTATTAATTGCAATTCGAACCTGTTCAACTGTCCCGGTAAGTGTTCCGGTGTACTGTGCATTATCCTGTTCTAAAAATGAATCTGGAAAAAGGGCAACAGCATTAACCCCATTAGTGAGTCCTGTAGGAAGATCTGAAGTTGAAACACTGGTTGTATTACAATCTACATTTATCTGAGTACAATTTTGACAATCAAACCATTTAGTTACCGAATCGTCACAGCCTGGTACACCTGCATAGTTATCATCCCCATATATTGCTGCTAAAAAGTTAGGATTAGGCGGTGCTGCTCCAGTCCCTGAGGTATAAGCGATCATACTATCTCCAGCAGATAATGAAAAACCGGAATACCCCGAAGCTAAATTTGCAGTCCCGTAAGAACTTGTAAAAGAGTCCGAAGTGCTCTCTACAACAGAAACAATCGTACCCATAGACAATCCTCCTGATGGAGCAGTCCAAATTATATGATCTTCACCGTTGGAATACCAAGTATTATTAAAAGAACTCCATCCCTGATCTGTAAAATAGATTATAGTCCCAGCAGGTATGTCTGTCAAAGTAATAAAAGCAAATCCATCCGGATTATCTGTATTATATCCTACAAAAGCAATATCTCCTGCAGCGAGACTTTGACTATTTAAGTTATAGCCAAAGCAAGAAGTAATAAGTAATAGCGTAAGTAATAATTTTTGCATAGATTTTATTTTTTAGAGGTAAAGATCATTAAGTAATGTTGAGTTCGTTAAACACATAAATAAGCATTATGCCACCCCGAATTGGGATCGCTTACCTGAAAATTATGAGAATTGGAATATGTTAACGAATCTATCAAATCGTATTCATAAGATTCATTATTCCAATTAATTTCCCATAAACGATGACTTACAACAACTCTATTTGTTTCTGAGTTTATTTTTAAAAGGCCTCTTGGACCGTGTAATTCTTCATAATTATCCCCTTCTAATTTTTGCTTCATCAACAAGCCATTTTCATAACCAAGAATTGCAAACACACTAGGTTGCTTTTTATATTTTTGGAAATACTTTTGCATAAAATCAATATTAGCTCGTGATTGAGTATCCTCCGGCAACCACGAACTTACGGTTCGGGTTTTATCAAAAAGAGCCGGAAATAAATCTAAAATCTGAGAAGTAACGGTAAAAGGGAGCGTGTATAGTGGTGTGTTCTCAAGTACTTTACTTGCTGCTAAAAATTCGGCGTGTTCTTTGGCAAAAGTGCCGTTATGAAATGCAAAGAGCACATCGGGAGTTGTTGCCTCTACAAACTCTTTGAGTAGTACTGCTTCATTTGACCTAGGATGTAAAGGAGTAATAAAATGCCCTGCAAAACTTCCTTGATTTTCTTTATAAAGTGTATTTTGAATAGCTTCAATAAAACCATAACCCGACTCGTAGTAACATGTTGAAGTCGCTACTTTAAATAATTTGTTATCTAAGAAATAGCGCCCTAATAATTCGGTTGCTCCATAAAGATCTAAAGAATTACAAAATACTCCTGACCTGCCAGATAAATCTAATGGGCAAGTTGCTCCAAAATCTGTATAAATTAGCTGCTCACCTATTCGCTCGATGTGATCTAAAATTATTGAGAGATCTTTGTGACCTAAAATACCGGTAATGCAAGAGAGTTCGTTTTGATTTGATAATTTTTCAATCGCATCAATAACGCGCTCGGAATTATTTCCAAAACCAATACCCTCTACCTTAAGTTGTAATTCTTCTTCATCAAATACTAAGCGAATGCCATTTATAAATTCCTTTCCCAGTTTTGGAAACTCTTTAGATTGAGGAAGCACGACTCCTATATTAAAATCCATGATAAAAAAATATTAAAGGTTCATTAGAAGAAATGAACCTTTCTATAAATTAGGATCTAGATGGGAATATACCTACTTCAGCTATACAAACATTTATACCTAGAAAAGGATTTCTGCTTTGTAAAGGAATGTTTCCTCCACTAGCTGTAGTGGTACCTGATATACCAACACCTCCCAATTTATCTCCAGTTGTCCCATCTTCTCTGTAAATTTCTGGCATACTGCCTGATGTACCCAATACATTCGCTCCTCCATCAGTTTCTGAAGTTACACTCTCATTATTTGTAGTTGCTACCGTTACATTTGCTACACCATTTACTAATGCATGAGAGTGAGAAGGCATATTAGCCTGCGTGATATAAAGTTGTTCTGCTCCGCCTCTTTCCCCCCAGCTAATTGCTGACAATCCGGGGCCGTGCCCGATATGGACGATACTTCTACCGCGTAAATCGGGTAGCGCAAAAGTAGTTCTGCCATCTCCACCAAATGTAGTTCCCAGAAGGGAAAACAAAGCTGAATACGTAGCAATAGGTAAAAGTTGCCCGTCGCATTTAGCCCAGCCTCTAGGTGCGAAATTAAATCCGAAAGGTTGAATTTGACCAATAAAAGGTTCCATAATTCTCTTGATTTTTTGGTTAGTATTTTATCTAGTATAAAAGTAGTGTTCTAAAATAAATCAAAAAGGGGGTTATCCCCCTTTTTTGTTAAAATAAAATAATCACAAACACCTTATCTCCAAATAAATGAAAAACATAAAGAATTATACTTGTTAAAAACAGACTACTATTTTAGATAAATATTAGTAAGAAAATATACACAAACAAAATAAAGATAACTAGACAAAAAACCACAACAGGCTATCTTGCCACACAAAAAATTGTATTTAAAGTCATAAAAAACATCTTAAAATATCTAAAAACGATCAATATTGCATCTTAAACCAAAGGGGGTTTCATTCGGGTCTCGTTCGGGTTTCCTTCGGTATTGGTTCGGGTATGCTTCGGAAGGGCTTTTGGGTGAATTCTGTACAGTTTTTAAAAATTGCGTCGTTTACCGAACGAAATACGAACCATACTGGGAGTAGAACCGAAATTCTTCCACATAAACTGAGCTAATATTAACACAACTCTAATGACCAATTATCTAGTTTTCTATTAAACTGTAAAATTTTACTCCGCCAAACCATGAAATTCCATCTTCTTCCCGACTATCTTACTCTCGCACATTTTTTTTGCGATGTATAGATTTAAAAATTATCATTTAAGCTTGTTAAATACCGTAAAGCAACTTCCTTTTTATTTGTAACAAATCATCCATTTTGTTAACCTATACGTCAAACTAGCATAACCCAATGGCTTCTAAACGTACTACAACCCTAATTAGAGTCCTGCTTTTAGTAGGAACACTTATCTCTTTATATTTTGTTCCGTGGCCCATTGTAACCGCTTGGATCAAACCTTTACCAGATAGCATTCAAGAACAGGTTAATAAAGCCCAAGACTACGGCTTTGACGGAATCATTGTCTATATCGATCAGACTGGTAAGAAGCCGCAATGGTTCACTGCCGGGACTCACAACAGAGAAACACAAGAACCGGCACGAGCAGATGCTCTATTTAAAATAGCAAGTGTAAGTAAACTCTACACAGCTGTAGCCATTACCAAGTTGGTGCGCGATAGACAGCTTGATTTAGATCAGACTTTAGCACATTATTTTCCAGAGTTGGCAGATCGTATAGAATATGCTGAGGAGATCACCTTGCGTATGCTGGTACAGCACCGCAGCGGAATTCCTAATTTTACAGACACCTATATGTATTGGGCAAAGCCAAAAGACAATAACCAAGAGCGGCTGGCATTGATTCTAGATCAACCGGCGGACTTTAAACCGGATATCGATTATGCCTATTGTAATACCAATTACCTACTGCTTCACGAACTCATAACAAAAGTGACCGGGAAAATTTCTTTCGCTTATGTAAAAGAGAATATTCTCGCGCCTCTTAACCTTGAGAATACCTATGGTTCTATTCACAATGTTGATCCAGATCGGGTAATGAGCGGGTATTATGTGGGCTATCCCAACGACTTAAAAACAGATGATAACGACCTAATGCTTGCTACAGCTCAGGATCTGGCCACTTTTATTCGTGCTCTTAATGATGGTTCAGTATTTAGGGATGCTGAGGAACGTGCTATTTATAATTCTATTTATAAATTGAATCACACCGGACTTATTCCCGGTTATCAGACCATCGCTAAATATCACAAAGAGTTGGATGCAGTAGTGATTCAATTTACAAACACTGTAGATTTTGAAGGTTACAACTGGAATCTTTCAGAAATAATGTACAACAGGGTCGTAAAAATTTTAAACAAAGAGTCTTCCAATTAAATCGAGTAGTTTTAAAGCATTGAAAATTCAACCGAGAAACTTTGAGTACGCTTCCTACAAAACCTAACACACGCATTGAAGTACTAGATATATATCGTGGTTTTGCAGTGCTGGGAATTTTTGTGGTTAATATTGTGATTATGCATGCTACCTTTATCAATCAGGACGCATATCTTGCTCAATTTACAGCTCCTGCAGATCTAATCACTCAAAAAGTCTTGCAGCTTTTCTTTTATACTAAATTCTTTCCAATATTTTCCCTGCTCTTTGGGCTGGGGATTGCGATGCAAGTTTTAAAACGAAAAAATGAACACAAGCCCATAAAAGGATTTTTATCACGCAGAATGTTCTTTCTTTTCTTGTTTGGTGTGCTTCACATCGTATTCATCTGGTCAGGTGATGTATTGCATCTTTATGCACTACTAGGCTTTTTTACATTTATTTTTATCAAGCTTTCCAATAAAATTATAATTACGCTTGCGCTGATTTCATTATGCTTTCCCTTTTATGATTTCTTTTTAGAAAGCTTTTTTAATACTATTCATTTTGAGCCTTATGTGTATTTAAGTGATTATAATGGCGCCAAAATTAATGACATAATCATAACCGGAACCTATCTAGAAGGGCTACACTTGCGCTTTTTAGAATATGTAACCAATCTTCCTATGCTCCTCGGCTTTCTTACACCTGTAGCTTTATCGATGTTTCTTTTGGGATTGTTTTTAGGTAAAAATAAAATCGTAAATAAACTTGAGCTTTTTATTTTCAAGATCAAAACACCAATTCTTGTAGTCGCACTGATAACCAATTTATATCGGGTGCTTTTTTTAGAAGTTTTAACCGGTTTGAATAGTTACAAGACTGAACTTATACGCACGCTATTCATCAAATTGATGGTTATATGTGACGTAGCAATGGGGTTGTTTTATCTATGGCTCATTGGGTGGATCTGGTATTACACACCCTGGCAAAAAGTATTAAATCCTTTAAAATATGTTGGCCGTATGGCCTTAACGAATTACATTTTACAAAGTTTCCTAGGTCTTATACTCTTCTCTTCAATAGGTTTCAAATTATATGAAACGTTAAAACCTGTTGAAACGCTTATCATTGCGCTTATACTATTTTGTATACAGGTAATATTGAGCAAAATTTGGCTGAAGCACTTCAAATACGGCCCCTTAGAATGGATCTGGCGCTGTCTTACTTACAAGAGACTAATTCCTATTTCTAATTGATCCATATACGTATTCCTCATATAAAAACACTTAAAATAAAATGACCGAACAAACCTCACGATTTAAGGGTTGGCAACGCATCCTGCTGTTTATTGCACCTTATCTATTTTGTGTTATAGCATTTCAACTTTTAGGAATGCTCGTCGCTCAAGTAGATTTTACAGATTCCTCACAAGCTAGAACCACGACTCAAAGTCTGATCATTCATTTTTTTGATTTGCTGGGTACGCTACTTATACTTTGGCTTTTTATGCGCTTTGTAGATAAAAAACCCTTTATACAACTGGGCTTTCAAACCAAAAACCGACTACACGAGTTTGCAATGGGTTTGCTTTTAGGACTGCTTATTATGAGTTTAGGCTATGGATTTTTATATACTGTAAACGAACTTATTTTTCTAAATTTCAATATTGATTTTATAGAGTTGCTCCTTTCTGTGTTCTTTTTTCTCATCATTGCCGTAGTAGAAGAAAGTGTCTTTAGAGGCTACCTACAACGTAATTTAATGCTTTCGTTTAATAAGTGTGTGGCGCTGCTTATTTCAGCAGTTATTTTTTCATTAGCTCACGGATTGAACCCTAATGTAAGTGCTCTTGGACTTTTAAATATTTTCCTTGCGGGAATTTTGCTGGGAATTTCATACACGTATACTAAAAACCTTTGGTTTCCAATTGCTTTGCACTGGAGTTGGAATTTATTTCAAGGCCTTTATGGTTTTAATGTAAGCGGCCAAAACTTTTACAACTTGATCAACTTTAAAATCGAAGAAGCAAATAAACTCAACGGTGGTGCCTTTGGTTTTGAAGGTTCGTATCTGTCCATCATCGCTCAAGCTGTTGCAATAGCCGCTATTTTTTATTACTATCAGAATAAATCTAAAGACTATGTCATAATCCCATAAGAACAATGAGACTCCTGATTCTAAAAATTTGCTTTTACTAGGTTTTGCCTTCATCATTGGCTATCTCATTTTTTCCAATTGGGATGCACTGAAATCTTGGTTTATCTTTTAGGAAACCCTATTTAAAGACACTTAATATATTAAATATCAGTATTTTAAGTTAAATTAGGTTTATGCGTTTAAAATAACCGTATCTTTGCCGCTTATTAGAATTTATGACATTTAAAGAATTAGGTCTTATTGACCCTATCCTTAAGGCACTTGCCGATAAAGGATACACCCACCCTACCCCAATTCAGCAACAAGCCATACCGGTACTTCTTAAAGGAAAAGACTTATTAGGTTCGGCACAGACGGGTACCGGAAAAACGGCAGCTTTTACCATTCCTATCTTGCAACAGATTTATAACAATATTGGTTCGGGTAAAGGCGGACGAAAGCTTAAAGCTTTAATCATTACGCCAACTCGTGAACTCGCTATACAAATTGACGATAACGTCGCAGAATACAGCAAATACACTGGTATAAAGAATACCGTGATTTTTGGGGGAGTAAAACAAGCTTCTCAGGTAAATGCGATGCGTAAAGGCGTAGATGTATTAACAGCTACACCGGGCCGTTTACTCGATTTGGTCAAGCAAGGTTTTATCAGCTTAAAAGATATTGAATATTTGGTGCTTGATGAAGCAGACCAGATGCTTGATATGGGCTTTATACACGACATTAAAAAGGTTTTAAAACTCGTACCGCACAAGCGTCAGTCGCTATTCTTTTCGGCTACGATGCCTAAAGCAATTATAGATCTTTCTAAACTCATTCTGGGCGACTTTGAAAAAGTGAGTATCGCTCCCGAGAAGCCTACAGCTGAGCGGGTCGATCAGTCGGTTTATTTTGTGAGTAAAAAGAGTAAAGCTAAATTATTAAAGCACCTCATTGAAACGGAAAAACCAGAAACGGCTTTGGTATTTTCACGTACCAAGCACGGAGCGAATAAGATTGTAAAAATCTTAGATAAAGCCGGTATCAATGCTGCTGCCATTCACGGTAACAAATCACAGGCTGCCCGTCAAAAAGCATTGAGTGCTTTTAAAGATGGAAAAACCCAGGTTTTAGTAGCAACTGATATCGCTGCGCGTGGTATTGATGTTTCAGAGTTAGAATTGGTAATTCAGTATGACCTTCCTAACGTTCCTGAAACGTATGTACACCGTATTGGGCGTACCGGTCGAGCAAAAGCCAGCGGTATAGCGCTAAGTTTCTGTGCACAAGATGAGCGTCCCTATTTAAAAGATATCGAGAAACTGATCAAACAAAAAGTACATGTGATTGCAGAACATCCATTTTTAGTAGATGGGCCTGAGGACCCGTCTGAAGCTCCGGCTGCCAGACCACCTCGTAATAATAACCGCAACAGATCTAATAGATCACGCGGTAATTCAGAAAATAAAAGTCACAGACCAAAAAAGCAGACAGCGGGAAAGCCTAATAAGCGTTTCAACTCAAAGCCGAAGTCTGAGTAAAATTTATGATTATCCTATAAAAATCCGCTGTAGTTCATCTGTAGCGGATTTTTTTAGGATCATTTTTAAAATCTAACTATTATTTAACAACCCACACACTACTTTCTTTTTTATATTTAATCTGTTAATTAAGGACACCGACACTATGAAAAAATTAATCGTATTAGCAGCTTTTGCTGCAATACTTTTTGTGAGCTGCGACGATACCCGTAAAGCATTACACGAAAATTATTTAGAATTTGTAATGCATACTGATAGTCTTGAGGTCGTTCACGAGGCGATGACGGTTTCTCACGAGCAACTTAAAACAGATACCAGAACCTTAAGCGATAAATTGAAGGAAGTTGAAGAAACCGACTCTATTGCAATGGCTGATCTGCAAAAGCATCAAATGTTGCTCAAACAACAAGCCGAAACGTTGAGCAAACTCAAAAGCACCATAGAAAGTCACAGCGAGCTAAAAGCATATTTTATGTCAGATAGTATTACTGTAACGCAAATGGAACAACAGCTTACAGATATGGAAGCGAATAATGAGGAGATTGCAGCGCGTCTCAATCAAATCAAAACCGAATTGAAAACTATTGAAGCCGAGCAAGAGGCTTTAAAACAAACTTCAGATAAATAATAAACAATTACCCTATTGTTTTTTTTATCGTTCTCTAAACAGAATCAGTAAAATTGAGAAGTCCGTTGAAAATAAATTCAACGGACTTTTTTCATTTGAAAAGTGCAGTTTAGATTAAATTCAAAGCGGTTTTTAGTAACTTGAAAATCGTAAACTACTTCGGGGCATCCCCGCGAAGCATTAAACTAAACAATATATTTTAAAACGAGATAAGTCTTGGAACATTTAAATCTCGATTATCGAGGAAAATCAATCAAAATATGGAAATCAAAAATCAAATCTTAAGTATAACAGCTGTACTCCTCTCTCTGAGTGGTTACTGCCAGATCGATCAAGTAGATACCCGGTTGCTAGACGAGCCGGCTATAAGCAAAGATCATATAGCTTTTATTTATGCAGAAGACCTTTGGGTCGCCAATAAAGATGGTTCACAACCGCGTAGGCTTACGATAGATGAAGGTGTTGAATATAACCCGGTATTTTCTCCTGATGGTAAAACCATCGCATTTAGTGCAGAATATGATGGAAATATGGATGTGTTTACGGTTCCCACCACAGGAGGTGTTCCTTCCCGGTTAACCTGGCACCCGTATCCTGATTATGTTCGGGGTTTTACTCCAGACGGCAAGCACGTACTTTTTGCATCACAACGGGCAATTTTCACCAATAGGTACACCGAACTTTTTACAGTTCCTGTAGAGGGTGGTCATGCTGCAGAATTAGAAATACCTAATGCTTTCTGGGCTAGTTATTCTAGTGATGGAAAATACATCGCCTATACTCCAATTCCTGATCGTTTTAACCAATGGAAACATTACCGGGGTGGTACACAGACGCGTATATTTATTTTTGATACTGCAACTCAGGAAATTGTTGAAATCCCAAAACCAGCTTCAGGAAGTAATGACACCCAACCAGAATTCTTAGGAGATCTGGTTTATTTTAGAAGCGATCGAGATGGTGAATTCAATTTGTACAGTTATGATATCAACACCAAAAAAGTTGAGCAATTAACTGATTTTAAAGACTATGGCTTACAAGATGTTTCGGTATCTGAAACCGGGAATATCATCATGGAACAGGCTGGTTATTTACACACTTTTAATCCGGCTACAAAAACTTTAAAAAAGCTGACTATTGGTATTGCTACAGATTTGTTAGAGTTGCGTCCGCGCTTTGTGAGTGGGAGCGACTATGTGCGAAGCGCCGGTATCTCTCCTACAGGTGCACGTGTTGTTGTAGATTTTAGAGGTGAAATTGTTACCGTACCGGCAGAAAAAGGAGATGTTGCTAATTTAACAGAAACTCCGGGTGTTCACGAGACCTTCCCTAAATGGTCGCCAGACAGCAAGTCTATCGCTTATTTCTCTGATGCAAGTGGTGAGTATGAATTGCATATAAAAAATCAGAACAGTCTAGATGAGGCAAAAGCCATCCAATTAGATGGCACTGGTTTTTATGCCCATTTACACTGGTCTCCAGATAGTAAAAAAGTGGCTTATGTAGATAATGGAAGAAATCTATATATCACAACAGTTGCTACCGGTAAAACTGAAAAGGTAGCACAAGATATCTTATATCAACCGGCAGATTATCGAGATCTTTTCGGAAGCTGGTCTGCAGATTCTAATTGGCTAGCTTATACCTTGATTACCGAAACTAATTTTGAACAAGCCTATATTTTTTCGCTTAGCGAAAACAAATCCTATCCTATTTCAGACGGACTTTCAAATGTTACTGAACCTACATTTGACCCTAGTGGAAAATACCTTTATCTAACCGGCTCTACAGATGCAGGACCGGTTGTGAACTGGTTTGATCAATCTAATCAGGATATGGAATCTTCAAATGCATTGTATTTAATCACCTTACAAAAAGATGTGAAATCTCCTTTTGCCAAAGAAAATGATGTAGAAGTTATTGCTGAAAAAGAAGAAGAGGCTGAAGAAAAAGAGGATAAAAAGGAAGAAATCCCTACTTTAAAAATAGACTGGGATGGCATTATGAATCGTATGGTTTCAATACCTGTAGGAACAGGACAATTTGGTTCGTTAGCTGTACCAAAAGAAGGGATGTTGTATTATTTATCTTACCCTTCTCACGATGGAGAAACTACTATGTACCTCTATAATCTTGCTGAACAAAAAGATGAAGAATTGCTAGAAGCCTACTCCTTCGAAATTTCCGCCAACGGCGAAAAAATGCTATATGCCGATTCTGGTAGTTGGTTCGTTTCAGAAGTTGGTAAAAAAGCTGATAAAGCTCCTTTAAATTTAGAAGGTATTCAAGTTAAAATTGATCCTAAGAAAGAATGGAGAAACATCTTTAATGAAGCCTGGCGTGTAAACCGTGATTATTTTTACGATCCGGCAATGCATGGTGTTGACTGGGATGCAATGAAAGAAAAATACGAAATATTTGTACCTGATGCTGCTGCAAAAAGTGACTTGTATCGCTTGATGAGTTGGATGTTTGCTGAACTATCTGTAGGGCATCACCGCTTTGATTATCGTGGGGATAACAGAGTGGAGAAAGAAAGCATAAGCGGTGGTTTACTGGGTGCTGATTATGTTGTGAACAATAACCGCTATCAGATTTCAAAAATATACGGCGGTCTCAACTGGAATCCAGATCTGCGTTCTCCACTTACCGAACCCGGAGTAAGTGCGAGTGTAGGTGATTATATCATCAAAGTAGATGGTAAAGAAGTGACTGCTTCAGATAACCTGTATCGTTTCTTTGAGAATAAAGCCGGCAAACTGGTAACGCTTACTTTAGCTGCAAATGCGAACGGCGCTAATGCGCACGATGAAGAAGTCACAACTATTGCTTCTGATCGCGATTTAAGAAACCGGGACTGGGTAGAAGGTAATATTAAAAAAGTAAATGAAGCCACAAATGGTCAGGTTGCTTATGTCTATGTACCCAATACCGCAACCGGTGGTCACGAATACTTTAAGCGCTATTTCTATCCGCAGGCCGATAAAAAAGCGATCATTGTTGATGAGCGTTTTAACGGGGGCGGTCAACTGGCTGATTATGTAATAGATTTACTTAACAAGCCAATGCAGAGTTATTGGAATTTTAGATATGGTAAGGATATGAAAGCACCCAGTGCTTCTATACAAGGACCTAAAGTGATGCTTATTGATGAAACTGCTGGTTCTGGTGGAGATTATTTACCGTATTTATTCCGAAGAAATAAACTGGGAACCCTTGTGGGTAAACGTACCTGGGGCGGACTCGTAGGCGTTTTGGGGTATCCAGAGTTTATAGATGGCGGAATGGTAACCGCACCAAACGTAGCTTTTTATAATGAAGAAGGTTTTGGAATTGAAAATGTAGGGACTCCACCCGATGTGGAGGTAGAACAAACGCCAAAAGAAGTAATTGCCGGGAAAGACCCTCAACTGGAAAAAGCAATTGAGATCATTTTACAACAGCTGAAGGAAAATCCACCAAAGACGTTGACTACTCCTGAATATCCAGATAAAACGAAAAATTAATTTAAAAATTCAAAGCCTTCCCGTTAGACTGGGGAGGCTCTTTTATATGAAAAAACAGTTATTAATCTTTGCCTTAATTTTAAACGGTTTTTCTGCTTTTGCCCAAACCGCTTATCAAACCGAAATTCTTCAATTTCAAAAAGACTTGAATGCCGAATATAAAAATCCCGAAGAATCCCCGCTAACCCCAGAAGAACAAAAAGTTTTTAAAGGACATCAATTCTATCCTATCGATTCTACATACCGGGTTATGGCTCAATTTGACCGTATTGAAAATCCGGTAACAATTGATTTTCCGACTTCTTCAGGTAAGATAAAGCAAGAAGAAACCTATGCAATTGCTTCGTTTGAATTAAATGGAAAACCCTATCAACTTACTATTTATCAAAGTCCAGAATTAAGGGAAACTGAAGAATACTGGGATTATCTTTTCCTCCCATTTACAGATTATACCAGTGGTGTAGAAACGTATGGAGCCGGGCGCTATATTGATCTAAGAATTCCTGAAGGGGAAACGATTGTCATTGATTTTAATAAAGCATACAATCCGTTTTGCGCGTATAGTCCTAACTATTCTTGCCCTATTCCACCGGAAGCTAATGATCTAAAAACAGAAATTAAGGCGGGTATACGAGGTCCTCAAGAACATAAGTAATATAATGAAAGTCAAAAAGACACCACTATACAGTATCTGTACATTCATATCAAAGTTCAAGCAAAAATATTAGTCTGAAGATTCGCGGAGTAATTAGGGAATTGAGAATAATTTGAAGTTTTTTAACTATCAAGAATTCTATAAATCAAAACGCACCTAAGGTATTAAAGGTGCGTTTAAAAAATAGCAAAGCTAATTCTCCGGAAACTTTTATAATCCGGTTGCTATTCGATTATTCAATCTGTATTTCGAAAGTGAACGTAGCCTGTACTGACTTTCCGCTTTCATATTCATAAATCAAAGCCTGCTTGATCGTATAGCTGTCTCCCGTTGTTAAGCGACCGGGAAACTGCCCAATACTGAATTTTAATCCGGCCTCATCAAATTCTGAAAATAAATATGCGGTATCACCCCAACTTACTACATCGCCAGCCGAACTAAACCAGTGCCCATAACCATTTGCTGTTGTTTCTGAAATCAAATCCCCATTACTGTTTATAGCATAAAATTCAATAGCACCTCCAATATTGGCCGTGATTTCATTGGAAGAAAGCTGAAAAGCAGTAGCTAATTGATCTGCATCTACACTTACTGTCTTACCGGAATAAGCCTCGGCATCTGCAGGAAAAGTAAGATTATACTTAAAATCTTTAGACTCCGGCGTTTCTTCTCCCGATGAATCAACATAACCTAATATATTGGTATTGGTAAACTTAACCGCATACGGCCATTCTGCATCATTGCTGTTATCATCATCCCATGCGTGTGTACTATATTCAGTAGGCGCTCCGGTAATCGCAAGCCATAATTTCGAACAATTTTCGGGCACTGTAAAACCGTATTCACCTTCGGCTGAACTTTGCATAGTTCCGTAAACGCGTTCTCCTCCATTTTTAAGTGCAACAAAACCATAACGCCATCCTGCGATCGAAGCATCTACCGTATTGAATCCTGCTGCATTGGCCAAGCCTTTAAAATTTACCTTCACTTCTGTATTCGCTTCCGGTACTTTAAGTGGTATCACATTATATCCGGTTGTTTGTGGAGCATAGGTTTTAGCCACCATATGCGTACCATCTTCACGCGTGGTATAACCAAATTTTTGAGCTCCTATATAATCTTCTCCTAAATCGCGTAATTCATCAAGATCCCATGTAACCATTTTAGATGCCGCATCATAAATCTCATCATTTAAGGCTTCGGTATCTATGCTGGTTAAGCGCATATAAGCCTGAATCGGATCTTCGGGCTGTTCGGCTTCACGCCATAGACGGCCTATAAAATCCTGCCCATGCAATTGGGTCCAGTAATAATGGATGAAATAACTGGCATACCGGTAATTTTCATGATGAAGGTGCTTATTGTAATTTTCTATGTAAACGCTAAAATCATAGGCTGTAAAAACCTGTGACGGAAAAGCTTTAAATGCCTGCCACTGGGCCGTTTGTTCCCAAAAGCCATTACCACCATTTCCTCCAAAACCATAACGAAAACCGTGACCATTACCTAAATCGGCAAACACTTGATATTGAAAACAGTGACCTATCTCGTGGGCCAATGTATGTCCTGCGGGTTGTGTAGTACCGGGACTGATCCATAATGCACCAATAACATCATCATAACCAGCTCCTGTTGCCAGCCACTCATCCTGATAATACAAGAAAATCATCATCTTGTAGGTGTTGAGCTTGGTGTTTTCCAGATTCAAATCTGCAAATTTGAGCTGCTCTACATTTAAGGTATAAAACGCTTCGGCCTTTTCCAGAAGATTATCAATATTAACACGATATTGCTCAGGGATTGTAGTTGAGCCAGGGTCTACATCATTATATTTTGCGTCCCAAAAGATGATGAAATGTTCAGACTCGCGGCTGCGATCAAAACTCCATGTACTGGAATCATCTTCATAATCCATATCACCAAACTCTTGAGGTTTGTATATCTCAAGATCTGATTCAACAGGTGGCTCCTGTGGATTTTCCTCTTCTTCAAAAGATTCTACTGTGCAAGACCAAAGACTAAAGGCTAAAAGAAATAGTGTAAGTATTCCGTTAATTTTTTTCATATATCAGCTATTATTGATTGAATTAGCTCAAAATTAACAGGCTTCCACATCAAAAATTCATAGAATCTAAACCGGTATTAAACATAAGTTAACCTTTTTAACGAAACCTAGGGTCCACTCTGGGGATATAGTTCTACGCACTCTTCATCGCTTCCAGCTCTCTAAAATCCTTTTTCAGCAAATCTTTTAAAATAGATGCTGTTTGTTGTGCTGCTATTTTAGGATCAAGTGCTGTATCAGAAATACCAGATACCACACGGGTAATATCGTGATCTACCCAACGCTTTTGTGACCAACTTTTTGGAGGTGCCCCTGTGAGATAGGCTGAGAAATTATGATGTCCACTGCCAGGACGCTCACCTATGATGTGTACAATGGCTTTATTCTGTTGGCCTCTAGTAGTTCCAAACAAATGCTCTCCACAGGCATAACCGGCACGTACGCGTCCATGGGTTACGACTAGATTTTTAGAACTGATGCTTAGACCAGCATTTTTTAATTCTTCTTTTAGTGCAATCAAAAAAGGGGCTAAATGACCATCGTCCATTAAGGCGCGAGCATTTAAGCCATCAGAAATGATGATTTGTACATCTGGGACTGCAGCCCAACTTTGGCGTAATTTTTTAAGCTTGCTTGTGGCATTAAAGGATAGTTCTTCACCACTCTCAGGATGATATACATAGTCTTTGCGATCTTCAGAGCGTGTGTTTATCAATAATGCATTTTCAATACTAGTTGCAAATTGTTCAGCCATTGGCGTCCATAAGCTTTCTTTAGCATCCTCATAAAGCTTTTTAACCTCAGCTTCGAGTTGTGGATCTAAATCCCAAATTTGGTCCCCATATCCTTCTGCAATTGCTACACCACGATTTCGTATTTTCTGGAGTTGCAGTGACGCTTCCTGATCAATTTCAGCTTTGCTTCTGGAATCACCTTTTGCTTGTCTAAACTTATAATACACCCACTTTGGGTCTCCAAAATGTTCAGTGGGCTTTCCTTCAGCATTTATAATTTCGAGATCTTTAAAGAATTCCCACATCGCATCATTTACTTTATAACCAAATTTTTCGCGGATGCGCACGTGGTCTGCAAAGGAGGTCGTCAAATAACTCAACATAGGGTCATTCTTTGTAGGCAATGCCATCAGATATGCAGGGTTAGCGGGCATTACCTGCTCAATACACCAACTCAAATCATCTAGCGAAACATCCATATGCAAGGTTGAGCAAATATCAAGACCTATAGTGAGGCCGTGCAGTTTGCCCATTACCGTATCTTCAAGACAGCAACGTACTAATTGTTCTTTAGTCTTAAAAACTTCAGGACCTATAAAGCCTGCAACATCATTTACGTGAACCCAGGGCTGTGGTCCTTGTGGGTTTTGTTGCTTGAGTTGTTCTTGTAAAGCCCGAACAAAGCCATATTTTCTGGACTCGTGTAAAACCATATCAAAACCGGCTCCATGCCCGTTTGTAAAATCAGCTCCCTGTCCGGTTTCTGCATACAAGCCATATTGCGCGTTACGCAGCTTCGTATACTCCTGCATCTTTTTTATAGTCACATCAAAAGTTTTATTGGCTGCTACTGTACCGGCAAGACTTTGAAACCAAATACCTGTGGTCCCGGGTTGACTTTGTTCTACTTTGGCCTGCACATCTATATGAGAAAGTACGCAGTTAGAAAGCGTTTCTTCTAAACGGAACGTTTGCAAAATATCATAAAGAGTAGCTTGAATTTTTGCTACGGAAACCGGATCACTTGATACCGGATTAGTACCCAGAACCAAATCACCCACCGCATAAGACCAGGCATCAAAAACCTGCCACGCAATGTCATCCGGGTGATCTGTTGGTGAATTAGGTTGTACACGCGCGCTCATATAACCTTTACTACCAATCTTACTCCCGGCCAGAGGATTGAACACTTTTTGACCAACCAGAATCAATTCTTCATTAGACATCAATTTAACCACACAACCTATTACGTCGCTAGAAAGTGCCGGCATAATACGTTTGATCTCAGCTTCCGGTTGTTCTAAAATAAAAGTTTTTAATTCTCCTAAAGTGAACTCTTGAAGTGCTGAAGAAGGAATCTGTGTAGTTTGTTGCACTAGGTTATACAAGTCATCCTCGTAGATTAAGTGTGCATCTATGGCCTTAACTTTAGTATTACCCAAAAGTCCACGAGCCGTTTTTCTGGATGCCTCATCCGCCGCTGCAAGACCTAAAGTGAGATCGCCTTCTTTAAATTCGTTTGCTGCACCAATTATTTTTCGATACCAATCAAAATCTAATTTACCTTGATTTCGCTGAATGTAACTGAAAATATCTTCACCCTTTTTTGCTGTATCAAGCCTTACAGAATTTAAAGACTCACCTTGTTCTCCTGCAAAATTACATCCATTAAAAAGTAGTGTTGCCGTGCTCATAAGTCCCATTTGAATTAAAAAATTCTTTCTAGAAATTGCTTCCATAGTAAATTGTTCATCTACTTAAAGTTAGCTAAAAAGTAATCGGACTCTGTTTCTAATGCGTTAAATCAAGCTCATTTTGTAGATTTTATAAAATAGATTGTTTTTATTATCACAAACGAAATTTAAAACCTCGTTTAAACAAAAAAAGCCCTAAACCTATTACAGTTTTAGGACTCTTTAAATTATAAACCACCAAATTAAAGTTAGTTTTTAAACCTAATCAAGCTTAGTTACCAGTTCAACGTTTAAATAGTACCTATACTCAATACGTGCCGGTGTAAACAAATATTGATTTTTATTGGTGATCGCTATACTTTTCCATTTGTTTGCAACCGGATAGATTTTAAGCTCTTCTGAAGTACCAACCAAACTCAACGGAAGATTAAATTCGGGCAAAGAATTTACATACCTGTATTTCATTTCGTGATTCTTTGCATCAACATAGAGTTGTAAAGTGGGTATCTCAATTTCAGTCAAATACTGCTGAAAAACATGTGAATAATCAAACCCGGCTTTTCTAGAAATATAGTCCTGTATCTGTTTGCCATCAACCGTTTGGTTATGAAACGTCTGATTCAAACCTGCCAGAATATTACGGAATAACTGATCATTATTAATGCTGTGGCGAATGCTATGCAGCATATTCCCGCCTTTTGGATACATATCTCCACTACCTTGCGCATTCACACCATATGCTGGAATAATTGGTGTTTTGTTACCTATTCCCTGACGGATACCGTAGTTGTAATCATTTGCAGCCTCCGGGCCGTAATTGTAATCCACAAAAAGTGTCTCGCTGTAATTGGTAAAACTTTCGTGTACATACATATCGGCCAGATCGTTTGTCGTAATGTTGTTACCAAACCATTCGTGACCACTCTCGTGTATGATTATAAAATCCCAAGTCAAGCCCAGACCAGTACCAGACCCATCACGACCACGATAACCACCTGCGTAATAATTTCCGTAAGAAACTGCAGATTGATGCTCCATCCCGGTATTATTAACTTCTATCAGCTTATAACCGTCTTCGTAAAACGGATACGGTCCAAACCAATACTCAAAAGCATTGAGCATATTGTGCACTTCATTGGGCATATAGTCTTTAGCTTTTTCCAGATTGTAATCCAGTACCCAATAATTGAGATCCAGATCACCCTTAACTCCCGGGTAAACCTCTTTAAAATTCTCATAATGGCCAATATAGGGTATGAGTGTATAATTACTAATTGGGTTCTCTACGCCCCATTTATAACTGGTTGTACCGTCTTTATGCTCGGTTTTATTCAATAATCTTCCATTTGCGATTGCGGTAAGCTCACCGGGAACACGCATGGTTAATGATGCTCCACGGTCTGGTTCATCACTCTGATGATCTTTATTAGGATACCAGATAGATGCACCAAGCCCTTGACACGTAACGGTCATTAAAGGTCTCCCCTCTTTATCTTCGGAAAAAGACCAACCACCATCCCACGGTGGACGAACCGCAACATGCGGATTCCCACTAAAAAAAACTTTCACTGTATGCTCAGAATTCAATTGCTGTGGCTCGGTAATTACCCAATACACATTTCCTTCTCGCCTAAATGTAAGCTCTGTTGAATCGTCAAAAAGAATACGATCTATAACAAGCGGTTCTTGCAAATCTAGTTGCATCACATCCGGATGCTCTTCCTGAACCACTTTATACGTTATCTCATTATACCCGCTGGTATATTTGGTCTTATAAACCGGTTGCACAGCGATATCATAACGCATTACATCCCACCAAGCGCGTTGTGGTGTTATGCTGCCGCGTAAAGTATCTGCCTTTGTAAATTGCTGAGCAAAACCTGCAAAGGAAGAGAGCCCCAGACTTGCAATGACTATTAATTTCCTGATTCTCAAAATTTAGGGTTTTAGAGTAATACTGATCGTTTTGTTTTTTAATGGAATTTTAAAAGCTCCTCTTACTTTTTTGTATTTGAGCTCATAGCCTTCCGGAAGGTTTAAATACGCATCTGAAGTATAAGCATCTTTTGCAGCTAGCTTCAGTTTAACCTCTTTTGTTTTGGTGTTATAAATCACCGTTTCAACCTTTCCGGCATCAAGGGTTATCCATAATTTTAAAGGCTGAATGAATACTGCGTTTTTAGCAGCCGTTGTTAAGTGCATGCTCACTTCATTTTTAGATTCAGAAAGATTTCCGCCGAAGGGTAAATAACCTAAATCTTCATCCTTAACCAAATAGGCAGAAGAATTAACGGCATACCCATAAAAATTAGAACCGTAATCCCCTGAAAGGTAATCAATATCTAACGTAGATGGCCAACTGTGGAAAGCTGCCGCTCCAAAACCATCTTTAGTAATATTAGCAACCGAACCCAGTAAACCACCATAACCTACTTTTAATAAATGTAGATCTTCTGGATTCTCGCGATAAGCATCTAAAACAGGAATTGCATTCAAGCCAGAACCGTAATGATGTATTTGTCGCTCTACGCGAGAAAGTTTACCTCCATACAAGAAATCCCAGTAACGACGGGCGTTACCGTTATATGCCCAGTGCGGCATTGTTGGCATATAGGCTAAAATGGCATTTAAAGTCACTGCTGCTTTTGCATCATAACCAAAATAATCTGACCACATATAAACCTCTTCCTGACCGGTAGAATCCCATGGCATTTCACTACCAAAAGGATACGCCAAACTCTCCCAGTGATCAGTACGCTTTTTCATTTCAGCTTCTAGAACTGTCGCTTCCTCTTCAAGATTTTCTCGTTTTAGATCTTCTAAAACATATAAAAAAACGGAGCCTTCCATCTGCCCAAACTGCGCATAATACGGCGCATGATTAACCATTGCTAAAGTCGTTTCATAAGCTTGCTCCAGATACCACTTCCAGTCTTTTTGCGTTACCAGATTTTGATGATATCGTGATAAGCGATACAGCGTCCAGTAAGCAGCTACAACGTGTGGATAGTTATAAGATCTACCAGGGTCTGCTGCACCTTCTTTATTCCAGGCAGCCCAAGTTTTCCAGTTAATTGTATCATTATACGTACCTGCCGGCATCTCTTCTGGCTCGTAATAGAAAACACTTTTACGCACACCGTACTTATGCTCGCCCTCATTATTTTGCAAAACTCCCCAAACGGTTTGATTTACAAAATCTTCTAATTTTGCTACTTGTTCCTGATCAGGTTGAATGAGTTCTTTCATTGCTCCTCCTAACCAACTTCCGGCTCCACCTTCGTCACTCAAACCAGCAATCCAGGCACGAGAATCCTGAGTTACTTGTCTCTTGTTTTCATAATCATAAGAGATTATTGATGGTGCCCTGTTAAACACATCGGTATCGTCATCAAACCATTGCTTTTCATATAAGAACTCACCAAAATCAGCAACGAGTTCTTCTTCTGCTTTGATTACTTTATAATTAATGGTTTGCGTTTTTCCATCTGTATATGTTAGCCTTAAACGGGCTCTCCCCCATTGGTTTCCGGTAACTTCGTAAACTGTATAACCTGTTTTGGTATCCTCTAATTGTTCTACCGAAAGTGATCCTGTAGGTTCAATTGATACCGAAGCGACAGCTGCGTTGTATTTTAAAAACAGCTTTGCTTTTACATCCTGCGGAAGTACATAACCAGGAGCACTAACAGCAACCGGAATCTCTTGCTCTGTCAAGGTCTCAGACACCTCCTGAATAGCTGGAGATAAGGTTAATCGTATGGAGGACGTACGGGTCTCTCCAGGTTTTAAAACTATACTTGTAGGAATGTTCCACTGGTTTACGCCTTCCCATTCGTTAGTAGCATAAGCTTTACTCAAAGACATCCACTCGTGGTAACCTTCAAAAACAATACTACGTGGTGTAGGATCATCTAACAACGGGCGGTAGGCTTCAAATGGCATATTCTCTTCAGGAAGTACTAAAAGCACTTTACCCTTTCCGTCTAACTTTTTAACTTCAAGATAACCTGCATCCTCTCCGATATACGGATCGAAAAATACATTTTTAGCGTGAGCTTGCTCCAGAGAATTTCCTTCTAAAATGTTATTAAAAATCATTGGGATTCCCAGCGCTCCCAACTCAATTTTGTGGTCCGTTGTATTTTTAAAATCAAAAGCTAAGATCAGATCTCCATCTTCTACTTTATAATATCTAATAATTTCTAACGGAAGATCTTCTGGCAAAGTTGCCGCTAAGTCTGCAGCTGCAAGTGTTCCTGCCTTTGTTATAGCTTTAACCGGCTTGCGCTGGTATGCGGTAGAATAAGAACTCCACGCTTCTGAATCTGAATTACGAATTCTAAAATTCACATCTCCTAACTGATATAAGCTATCTCGTGATCTGATAGCCAGGCGATCTCCCGGTGTAAAATCAAAATCCGGATTTCCTTTTGGGGATAAAGCTGCGACTGTTTGAGACGCTCTAACTAATTTTAAAATAAACTGACTGGTCTCATAGGTGTTAAAGCCCTGCTCCAGACCTAGAGTAGAATCTTTAGCCGTAATTTTATCCCAATATCCCTGAGCATTGACTGTGCTTGCAGCACATAAAAATACAAAGAGAAACCCCTTTATAGTGTTCTTATAATTATTCATGCGTATGTTGATTTCTAATTTAATTTGAACTTATAAATCCCTGCTGATTCCTTTCTGATTAAAATACTGTTATTGTTGACTTTAAATGCTTCTTCTAAAAGATAAATACGCTCCTTACCATCCACATCATTATACACCATATCATTTTCTCCGGTAATGATAAATGCGTGTCCTTCATCATCAATCTGTTGTTCTAAAAAGTCCAGTTTCAATCTATATTCCTGATGTGTTGCGTTAACTACCGAAAGTGTCAAATAATTTCCATCTTCCGTTAGGGTTGCGGCAATTTCTAAAGGTTGCGGAGCTCCACTAATAGCTAACGGTCTTGTACCGAATTCCTTTCGATACGTTTTTAAAACCAACCCGGTTCCTTCTAACCAGCTATCTGTATCTGTAGTTTTTATCGCTCCGATCACATTTACGGTCTGCGCATAATTTGCCATATAGTACATATCTGACTGGCGTGAAAATTCATTAAATCCTGCGGCGATACCCAGAGCATCTTTTAGAAAATATCTAGTTCCCAGCAAACCAAACTCATGAGGACCGTACCAATAATTCCATTCGTCTAATGCTATTTTAATATCACGATCTGCTATCTCTGAGATTTCCCTTCTGGCACGTTTGTGCTCTTCTGCAATTTCTCGAATCGCATCAGGTATTTGTTTTACGTGCGTCAATAGACCACCGGCGTGCCAATCCTGACGATAAAAATGCTCACTGATATAGGTCATATTTTCTGAAGTATTGGAGTACATCATATCATTCCATTCCCCCGGAAAACCTACAGCGATCAAGTCTATATGGGGATCTACAGCCCACATTGCTTCGGCAACCTTATTATGCTTTTTTACATAGTCTTCAACAGGCATATGCCCCAGTTGCCAATCGCCAAACATCTCATTTCCTACTGCCCAAAGCTTTACATCGTAAGGTTCTGCATGACCATTTTCTGCACGCCAGTTCCCCATTTTTGTCGAGGCATCGCCATTAAAATAAGCGACTTCATTAGCGGCCAATTCTGCATCTCCCAGACCGGTATTTACCGCTATATTAGCTTCTGCATTCAGAATTTCACAAAGCTTCATAAACTCGTGAATCCCAACATCGTTATATTCTAAACCATCCCAGGCACGTTCATAACGTGTGGGTCTTGCATCAGGATTACCTAAACCGTCTTTCCAATCATACCCGGAAACAAAATTCCCACCCGGCCAGCGATAAATAGGCGCATCCAGTTCTTTTAATAAAGCGATCACATCAGAGCGGAAGCCGTCTATATTATCATTAGGCATTAATGAAACTGCAGCAATCGTGACTTTACCAACACCTTGAAAAGAAATATTCAGCTTTGCAAGATCCCCAAAATTTGTAGTCGGTTTCAGTTCAAATTCTTTAGTTATAAAATTTTTACTTTCTGAGTTAATCAAGTCTAATGAGGTTGATGAATTAGAAGCTTCTAAATCAATAGAGACACCTGTAATGGCGCCTTCAGCTTTATAAACAATGCGACCAGTATAAGATTTATCAGCGTATAAGGAAATGGAGTCCTGATAAATAAGAACTGAATCATCTCTGATATCAAAAACCGGTAATGCCATTTCTGAAAACCCGTTTTTAGCATCTAAAGCAATCTTGGTTGTATCTACTGTTGTTTCCCATGGAGAATCGCTGGTTCCGGGCTTATGATAAAATTTTCGATCAGATAGCATTTCAGCCCATAAACCACCATAGATAGATTTACCCATATGCTCTATAAACTGTCCGTAGATATAGGGAGACATGGGCTCTTTTTCTTTTGATAAATCTATCAAAATTGCCGGTTGCAAAACTTGAGCAGAGATTTCTTCAACCTGAATTTCCTTAAAATAGGCTTTACCTTTTGCCGGGCCATTCTTACCCAATATACAGGCAATAATAAAACTATCATCACCTTCAGAATCAAATTCTATTGTTACAGGTGTCCAATCTGTTGTACCCGTAAAAACCGTATCGTTCTCAATTTCAAAATTCCCCAAATCAAAACCTGCTCCTGCATCCGTTTTTTCTGCGAATACATTTTCGGTTTTTATAAATCCAGTAACCTTATAATGTGCATACGGTTTAATGTTAATCTTCTTAAATACACGTCCTGCCTGAAGCGTATCCTGTGTAATTATCAAAACACGGGTCTCTGAATCGGCTAAACTCGTATCACTGTAATTCTCCTGATTACTCCAGTATTCGGTTTCCCAATTGGCTTCCTTAAAGTTTTGAGTAGTGGCTGGGGAGAGAATTTGTACAGTATCTGTTACAACTGTCTTAGAACAACTCAATGTTAAACAGAATAGCAAAAAAAATAAAGCCTTACGCATAAATATGAGTTTAATAAGTACCTACTGGGTTTAAATATTCCTTATAACATGTTGTTTCTAAAACAATCTTTCTAAATAACCTCTGCATAAAAATTAATTTCTTAAGTATTGCTTATTGAGAATCTATTGACTGCTTCTAATCATAATTATATCTAATTGATAAAATAACAGATTTTTACAACAATAAAATTTGCTGATATTAGCTGTAGGTTATTATATATTACCTAAAAAATACCGATAACTATTCCGTTGTAGTTAATAATGTATCAAATCAAACAAAAAGCGTTATAATAAAATGTTTTAATCAAAATGAAGTTTTATCAAATGTTAAAGTGACCTTTTAATGGTCTATAAGTAACCAATATTGATACGATATTACCCCTAAACTTGACCTGTATCTATTTTTAGTGCAAACTTTATAGCATAATTGTTACATATCATGAAAGTTCTCCCATTTAAAATCCCTAAGCCCGGAAAAGAAGCTCTGGTCTATCAAGAAGATCACGAAGACCGTTTTTATGACAAACTTCATGAACATGAAGAAATACAAATAAGCTATATCGCAAAAGGATCTGGAAGTTTGATCCTGGGTGATACCATCAATGAATATCACGAAAATGACATACTTGTTATTGGTGAACACATTCCACACGTTTTTAAAAGTGATGACAATGCCACCGATAAATCTATTATGTATACCCTCTTTTTTACTAAAAATTCTTTTGGTAAAGAATTCTTTAAACTAACTGATCTTACCGGAATTGATAACTTTTTCAACGAGGCAGAATACGGTATGAAAATCTCTTCTAATTCTGATGAACTGATAAGAAAATTCTCCCGTTTAAAGAATCAAAACCGCATTGAGCGCCTGGCCACTTTTTTACAGATACTTGACCGCATTCAACAGTCTGATAAAGTGCCTCTATCTTCTTTTGTATACCACAAAAAATATACAGAAATCGAAGGAAAACGAATGAATGATGTCTATGAGTATACCCTAAATCATTTTCAGGAAAACATCACATTAGACACGATTGCAGAAGTCGCTAATATGACAAAGAATGCGTTTTGCCGTTATTTTAAAAAGCGAACCAATAAGACCTTTTTACAGTTTTTAATCGAATTGCGAATTGAACATGCCTGTAAGTTGCTTTACAAAGAGCGGGAGCTTTCTGTTTCTGCAGTTTCTGAGCTTTGTGGGTTTCAGAACATAGCTAATTTTAATCGAAAATTTAAAGAGCTGAAGCACACTACGCCCACGCGTTACCGTATCAATGTAGCTTAATTGATCTTTAATAATAGTTGAGGATCAGGACAATTCTCCCGGTAGAAAGGCAGATTGTTGTGAGTAGTAACTCCCGGATAATCTCCCCTATAATGCTCGATATCTTTTATGATCTGAAAATGCAAATGCGGACTGTAATCACCGTTTTCACTTGGTTCCCCAAGGTGAGCGATTAAAGCTCCTGCTTTTACTTTTTGACCAACGGATAAGTTGTTTATAGATTCTCGCGATAGATGTCCGTAAAGGGTATAAAAGACCAAATCTTCAAATTGGTGTTTTAGCACAATACACGGGCCATAATCACCATAGTTACGGTTATCTTTAAAACTATGTATAATGCCTTCCAAAGCTGCTAAAATTGCTGTACCGGCACCACACCATACATCAAGCCCCAGATGAATGTTGCGTTTCAAATCTGGATTATCATTATTAAAATAAATGCTTCGGTCGTAGATGTTTCTTTTTTCTAAATATCCGCCGTAAGCTACCTGACCACCGGTCTTAGCTAAAAAAGTTTTGATGTAAACCTGTATCGCTTCCGCAGAAGTGGTATCAACTTCTGCTAAAACTGTATTGGTCACTGAAAGATCTAAAAAACGATAGGTATGTGCCTTATAAGCTGCATCCACCACAGGAGTAAATGTAGTAGTCAACTTAGCTAAACGTTCTAAAAAAACTGCGTGTTCCATCGCGCCAAAAATACAATTATCACACAACTATAAGGCATAAAAAAGTCCGTTCTGGCAGGAACGGACTTTGAAACAATTAAAACTAAAACTCAATTAAGAGCAATATCACTGTACTTAGATGATATTGCAATTATACTGTCTGTATTACGGGATTTATAAAAACCGTTAACCATACTGCTGTTATAGCCTTCCATCACTTTTGCATCTAAACTTTTAGGGTAGTTTAAGCGGCTGCGGACACCGTTAAAATTAAAATGGAACGGTGTTTCCGGGAGATTAAGTACCACATCGCTATTCTCTACACTAATATTTAAGGTCTTAAAATTCTTGCCTAATTTAGGGATAGATAACTCTCCAAAACTTCCTGTGATCACAGCGGTATCTTCTAATTCTTTAATAACAATACTGCTTGCACGAGAATCTATATTGATACTCTTTGCTTTTTCAATCACACAATTTTTAAGGTAACTGGCTCGTAAAGTGCCGTAATCCCAAGATGCTACATCCACCGGGCTATATGCCACATTGATCAAAGTCTTATCTCCAGAAATAGTCTCTGCGATAAAATCACCGTGAGCAAGATTCACACGTGCATTAGTAGCCGACTCAATCTGAATATTACCGTGACGCACATTGAGATCTAAGCGTGCTTCTTTAGGCATATGCACAATTATCTTGCGCTTGTATGAACCTTTTGGTTTTGATGCTGTCACAGCCGGAGAATCACCACTAAAACTATAGGTCATTTGAGTGCTCACATTCCCATTAGCATCACGGGTAACCGTTTTCTTTAAACTCCCGCCTTGCTCTTCTGCCATTTGTTGCAGTTTTTGAGCAAAATCATTGCTCCATCCTTGCATTGCTTTACCTACATTTTGACCCATAGCGGCCATATCACTTTCTAATGCACGGCCGAAATTAGCTCCTAATGCTTCCGCAGAACCACCAAACTGCTTACCAAAGCGTTCTCCCCAGGCTTTCATATCATCACCAAAATCATCTCCCCAGTCCTCTATATCCTTACGCCATTTTTCTACCTGATTAAGATTTACGTTAGTACCGTATTTCTTATTCATAGCGGCTACATAGGCTTTTTTATTCTTGTTATATTGCGCGCTGTCAAAACTCATCTCTTTTCCGAAAGGAGATCTTGGCATACCTAAAAGGCTACTGCCTGCAATACCTTGACCAGCAGCTACTTTTTTCTTGTTGTTTTGCTCCCACTTCTTCATTACCACGTCAAAGTCTTCACCAAAAGTCTGTTCTACTTTACGCTTGTATTGCTCCAGATATTTGGTGCCATCACGTTTGTACGCCTGGTAATCAAAAGAAATCGCATTCATTCCTTTATAGTATTCAGCGGGTAATTGCATTGAAGAAAACTGCTCAAGCATCGGGCTGATCATATTTTGCATCACCGGTTTCATCATTTGCATAGAAGAGGAAATGAGATCGTTTACTCCACGCATTTGCGTATTGCCTAAGGCAACAGTAACCGCTGCAGGTGCTCCCCTGCTAATGATGCGTACTCCAGAGCTATTGCCCTGAACGCTTATTTGCCAGCTTTCTAAAAGCTGTTCGATTTCTTCTTTAGAAAGATCTTCAGATTCTATAACCGCTTCTACTGCTACTTCATTTTTGTTCCAGTCATCAAAAACCACATCTGCATATTGTGTATCTGCAATAATAGCAGCATCAGAACTCGTAGAAAAACGCTCATCAAGCTTCGTGGTCTTGGTCTGTGCAATCCCTTGCGGAATAACACAAACAGCAGCTAAAAGGGTTACATAAAAATTAACAATGATTCTCATTATTATAGGGTGTTGGTTTGAATCTCACTAGATTGAGACTCTTGTAATTCATTCAATTTTTCTTTCAATTTGGTCAAAAGATCCAAGCGGAACTGCAGGTTATCTATTAAAGCCTGTATGTTCTGGTCGTTTACTCCGGTCTCTACTAAATCTGCGTTGAGACGATCGTATTCTTGGTTCAATTCTTCTAGCTGCCCCATAAAGGCATCTACAATTGCTTTGTTGTCTTCCGTTACGTTGAGTTGGGCCAGTTCCATATGAATACTCGCTAAATAGCGATCTTCAATCTGCTTGTATTCTGGTGAAAAATCACTCAGTTGAACTTTAGTGGTTTCTGTAGTTGCTACAGAATTGGCTTCTACTTGTTCTGGTTCTTGGGTAGTACCAGACAACGGGTTGTTAAGCAATAAGCCTGTTACTGCAATGAGTACAACAAGTACTGCTGCGATTTTCATCCAGAGATAACCTTCTGCCTTTGCTTTTTGTTGTGCGCCAAAGTTAGCATCAAGCCGCGCATTAAACCGCGCTTCATGACCTCTCTTAAGCCCTTCAGAAGGGATGCTTAAATCATTTTTAAACAGTTCTCTAATATCCTGTGCCATGATATTTTGTTTTTAATTTTTCCTGCAATTTTTTCTTTCCGCGGTGAACCAGCGTACGTGAAGCCACCTCGGTTATTTCTAATATTTCTGATATTTCCTGATGGTCATAGCCTTCTATTAAGAAAAGCATCACAGCATAGCGATACCGTTCTGGCAATTCTTCAATAGCTTCTTTGATCTGATCTAGCGTAATCCCATCATCTACAGACCAGTCATTATACTCATCTACAGTACCTAATACTTGTTCGTTGATAGCAACAAGCTCTAGCTTTTTGGCCTTCAGCATATCGATACTTTTATTGATCACGATACGTTTTAACCAGGCTCCAAAGGTTACTTCACCATTGTACTGATGCATCTTTGTAAAAGCCTTTACAAAGCCTTCTTGCATCGCTTCTTCAGCTTCAAACGAGTTCTTCAAAAACCGAAACGCCACGTAGTACATGCCTTCGCTGTATTTGTTATACAGCTGCATCTGCGCCCGCCGGTCGTTTTGCTTACATCGTTCAAGTATTTCGGTAATTTGCAAAATGGTATTTGGTTAGTTGCTAATTCCTTTTATAAGGACGAACTGATTTCGTCTGCGTTGCAAAATTGTAATTAAATAATTTAGATAAACTATGAGTGGCTGGTTATTTGATTCTGAAATCGAAAATAGAATAGAATGAAAGGACTTTATTTTGTGATTTTAATACTGCTTTTAGGACTGAATTCATGCGCTCCTAACCCTTAGAGATTACCGAAGCTGCTCAAGATCCTAAAATTTTATATTTCCCTAATGAAGAACTTTTTAATTCATTATATCAAGAAAAAATAGTTCTGGATCTGGATAATTTTAAAACCTATAAAGATCTAGCCGCAGTAATGGATAAAAATTCCTGTAACGGAAAAACCAACATTCTAAGTTTTACAGACAACAATTATCAGTTAAAAATCGCTATTCATAAATCATGCTCATAGCGAAGTATAATGGCGTGCTACAGTCATGTAGATTTCTTTGATTTTCAAAATGACTCCTTAAGAGAAACCTTCAAAAACAATATTTCTCCTGAATTATTTATTTTAAAAGTTCAAGAGACATTAAATACTCAAATTAAATCTAGATATTTCAGTAAAGAAGAATTAAGAAGTGTTTTGGTGAGTATTCACTATTCTAATGACAGGCAAAAACACTTCAATAGAAAATTTTAAAAACACGTTACACAAATACAATGACTGAGGATCAAGATGCCTATCGGTTACAAATTCCTTATTACTTGGAAATTGACAAAACCAATAGTATACCCCCGCCACCGCCAATTCCTAAAAATTATCACCCATAAAAAAAACCCGCTCTTTAAGCGGGTTCTTAATTCTGAAAATAAGCTTAAACTACTCGTCTAAAAGCAGGTTTAATGTCACATCAATATTATCCATCGTAGCACGAGAATACGGGCAAACTTCGTGAGCCTCATTTACAAGTTCTTCGCCTTCTTCTACATTTACGGTAGGCAGGTAACAATCTAACACAACGGCCAATTGAAACATCTCTTCTTCGTTTTTACCAATTTTTACAGTTGCAGTGACAGTATAATCACCAAGATCTACTTTTTTCTCACGAGCTACGTGTGCTAGTGCACTACCAAAACAAGCCGAATAGCCGGCTGCAAAAAGCTGCTCAGGATTGGTTCCTTCTCCTCCTGCACCACCAAGTCCCTTAGGCACAGATAAATTAAAGTCTAAAGTTCCGTCGTCTGATGAAACACTGCTGTCGCGACCACCGGTTGCGGTAGCCTTCGCTTTATATAAAGCTTTCATATTTAGAATTTTTCATGGATTAATAGTTGAATATACCAATACTGCTTTGAGGAATCAACGCGATATTCTTAAAGATTTCCCAAAAATAAGTTTTACTCTTTTTTAGGGGATTATTTTAATTCACATTCTATCTATCGTATTCTGACCTTTGTATTTTCAAATTTCTCCTACCTTTATACTGCTTAAAACAGATCAAGCTTGAAACCTAAAAAAACTAAACATATCCATTCCGCGTCTGCAGAAAAGATAATAGCGAAACGTAAAAAAATACTACAGGCTGAAGATCTTATTTCAAAAATAAGCAACGGAAACACCACAGCTTTGAGCCAGGCAATCACCCTTATTGAAAGTACTGCTGTTAAGCATCAGCAAGTAGGACAAGTCATTTTAAAAGGGTGTCTTCCTTATTCCGGTAATTCAGTACGCATAGGAATTACAGGTGTTCCCGGCGTGGGTAAAAGCACCTTTATTGAAGCGCTCGGCACACATTGTATTAATAAAGGAAAAAAACTAGCAGTCTTAGCTATAGACCCCAGCAGCTCAATCTCGCACGGAAGTATCCTTGGCGATAAAACCCGTATGGAACAACTCGCTACTAACCCCAAAGCTTTTATCAGACCTTCTGCTGCGGGAGACTCTCTGGGCGGTGTAGCCCGCAAAACCCGGGAAGCAATCATACTTTGTGAAGCGGCCGGTTATGAGGTGATTTTTATAGAAACCGTAGGTGTAGGTCAGAGTGAAACAGCGGTGCATAATATGACCGATTTCTTTTTACTGCTGAAATTAGCCGGAGCGGGTGATGAATTGCAAGGCATCAAACGAGGTATTATAGAAATGGCAGATGCGCTTATCATTAACAAAGCAGATGGAGAAAACCTAGCTGCAGCTAAAAAGGCTAAAACGGCATTTGCAAAAGCTTTGCATTTATTTCCGGCAAAAGCTAGCAAATGGCAACCCCGCGTTGCGTTGTGCAGCGCTCTCGAAAATCAAGGCATAACAAGCATCTGGGAACTTATTGAAGAATACCTCAACCTGGTAAAAAGCAATGAGTTCTTTGCTGAAAATCGAAAAAACCAAAATAAATACTGGTTGCAAACCAGTATTGAGAATGCGTTGAAAGATGATTTTTATGGAAACGCTGAAGTTCAAAATCAATTACCAAAACTTCTAGGTGATTTGAATTCAGGTAAAATTACCGCTTTTCAGGCTGCGCAGGAATTGTTGAAAAAAGCTAAATGAAATTATTATTTGCCGGACTTCAATCTTTTATACCGTTTTTCATTCATACGATATTTTAAAAATGCCATTACCAGTCCTAAAACCAATCCAAAGATCGCATATTCTAAAAATATATACAGATCAAAAATTTCCTTAAAGATAAAAGTGAGAACTAATTTATAAGTCACGGTCAGCAGTACGATCTGGAGAATTACACCTAAGAAAAAGGATACTTTAGACGCGCGTTTTACTTGCCAATCTTTTACGAACTTTCGGTCTTTTTCATTCAATCTCATACGCACTAAACCTCTTTAGTTTTAAAACTAGTCTACAAATTCTTTACGGTACCAGGCAATCTGCTTTTCTAAACCTTCCTTCAATGTGGTAGACGGATTGTAATTCAGCAAACGGCGGGCTTTCTCAATATTGGCTTTGGTAAACATCTGGTCTCCACCACGTTTAGGTACAATATCTTTACGGATCTTGGTATCTAATAATTCTTCAACAATTGTAAAACCTTCTGCAGTAGTGTGCTCCTGCTCTGTCCCCAGATTGATCACTTCGCCATCAATGGCATCTTCTTTACCAATCACACTTACCACGCCGTCTATAATATCATCTACAAAAGTAAAACTACGTACGTGCGCTTCACTTCCTTCAAATAGAGGAAATTCCTGATGAAAAAAACCACAGCCTATCAACTTGGTATACAATTTCTCAGGCCGTTCTCGTGGACCGTAAACTGAAAATAAACGCAGCGAACAGGCTTTCATCTTTTGCTCCCGCGTTTTAGACAATACGATTTGCTCAGCAGCAAGTTTGGTAACACCATAAAAAGAAGCCGGCTCTGGTGCTGCATCTTCAGTTAAGGTTGCACGTAAACCGTATATAGAAGAAGTAGATATATTAGTAAACAGCTTTAACCCCTCACATTTTAATGCAAAATCTATCAAATTCTTGGTCGCTACCAGGTTATTCATCAGATAATCTTCAAAACTAGAAGTCGCTGCTATACCGGGTTGTGCTGCAAAGTGAAAGATGTAATCAAAATCAGTATCCAGCTTTTTATAATCTTTAGGCTCTCGCAGATCTACCATCACAATTGGGATTCCTGCTTCCTTAAGATCTTTGGCATTTCGATCCTTTAAATCCGGACTGTAATACGGTGAGAAGTTGTCTATTCCAACTACTTCAAAATCCATTTTTTTTAAACGTTCGGCACAATGCGAACCTATAAAACCGGCTGCACCGGTTACTAATGCTTTCATACTAATACGTTTCTTTTAAAAATTTAGCGTAGCTAAAACGATGCAACAGTTGCATTAACCAGCCAATGAGCGCACCGATCAACATCCCCGTCAACACATCTCCGGGATAATGCACACCCACATATATACGACTGTATCCTACTAAAATTGCCCAAAACAACAAAAGGGGAAATATCCATTTGTATTTTGCCTTAAGCAACAAGCCTACAAAAACAGCTAAAGCCATTGAGCTTGCAGCGTGTGCCGAAAAATACCCAAAACTTCCACAACGAACAGCTATAAAGCGCGCTTGCTCCATAATGCCTTCTTGACCGCAGGGACGCAAACGCTCAAAACCATGCTTAAAAACATTAGCAAGTTGATCTGTAGCTGTTATCAATAAAGCGACTGTTACTAAAGTAAGAAGTGTTCCTTTAACGCCAAAGCGTTTAAAAATCAAGAACAATAAAACTGCATAAAGCGGGATACTCGACCATTTATCGGTAAGAAAAAGCCAAAACGGATCCCAAGTCTCTGTCCCCAGATTATTGAGGTAAAGAAACAGTTCGTAGTCCAGTTGCTTCAACGCGTTCATCTACTCTTCTTCGTAGCGTGCAACCTCCCTGTCGTAAAAATCTGTTGCTGCCTGAATTAATCCTTCTGCTTCTGTTGCGAGTTCGTCCTCATCATTTTTATCAAAATCTTCAAACCACTCTACATCATCGGTTTTCAAATCGATTATAAATCGTGGAAAATCGGTGTGCAAAACAAAAATAGATTCGGGATAATCTGTATTATCGCCCAGTATAAACTTAGGAAGTTCCATAGTTAAGTTGTTATTTTTAAACAATCCGCCAGACCAGCGAAGTATTCAATTGCTGTTGCCGTTTCCATTCCTGATAAAAAAACACGAATCAGAAATGGGACTGCAAAGGTAAGTTTAGTTTACAGAATTCACCCAATAATCAAGATTTTAATACGAACTGATCAGTCCACATCTCAAGCTAGAATTCTAGGAAAATCTTACAGCGTTGCCTCACTTGATCAGAAATAAATAAGATGAAGTTTTTATATCTTATCTTCGTCCACAGTTTTACAAATCCTATTTTTTTACGTTTTATGCAGCCCACAACCATTTTACTACTCATTGCAGGCTACTTTATCACCTTAATGCTGGTTTCTTATTTTACCGGTAAAGGCGGATCTAACGAAGACTTTTTTAAAGCAAGTAAACAATCGCCGTGGTATTTAGTCGCTTTCGGAATGATTGGCGCTTCGCTTTCAGGTGTTACGTTTATTTCAGTTCCGGGTTGGGTAGAAGCCTCACAATTTAGCTATTTTCAGGTGGTCCTGGGATATACAGTGGGTTATGCCGTGATCAGTTTAGTATTGCTGCCGCTGTATTACAGACTCAACTTAACCTCTATCTATACGTATTTAGAAGGTCGCTTTGGTACTGCATCCTATAAAACCGGCGCTTCCTTCTTTTTATTAAGTCGGGTAGTTGGTGCAAGTTTTAGGCTATATCTCGTGGCTAATGTGTTGCAATTGTTGGTTTTTGACAGTATGGGCGTCCCGTTTTGGGTTACGGTTACCATCACGATTTTACTCATCTGGTTGTACACCTTTAAAAGCGGAATTAAAACCATTGTATGGACAGATACGCTGCAAACCCTTTTTATGCTTACTGCACTGGGAGTTGCAATCTATTTTGTCTCTGCTGATTTAGGGCTGAATGCCGGATCTATATTCGATTTTATTGCCGAAAGCAATAGGAGTCAAATGTTCTTTTTTGACGACTGGAAGAGTCAGGATTTCTTTTTTAAACAGTTTATTAGTGGAGCTTTTATTGCAATTGTAATGACCGGTCTTGATCAGGATATGATGCAAAAAAACCTCACCTGCCGAAGCCTTAAAGATGCTCAGAAAAACATGTTCTGGTTTACACTGGTACTCACCGTAGTAAATTTTATATTTCTTGCTCTGGGTGTGCTGCTTACCGTTTACGCACAGAAAAACGGCATTGAAGCTTCTAAAGATGATCTTTTCCCTTTTATAGCAACAAAAAGCGGACTTGGGTTCGGGATTGCTATTTGTTTCATTCTGGGGCTTATTGCTGCCGCATATTCTAGTGCAGATAGTGCGCTCACCTCGCTTACCACATCTTTCAGTATAGATATTTTAGGTATCGAAAAGAAATACGATCAGGCCAGACAGGTAGCCATCAGAAAAAAGATTCATATCGCTGCTTCAGTAATTCTGGTGCTGGTAATTATTGGATTTAAATATTTAATTGCAGATGAAAGCGTGATCGCAAAACTCTTTGTTTTTGCCGGTTATACGTATGGACCATTATTAGGGTTGTACGCTTTCGGTCTTTTTACAAAATGGAATGTCAAAGACAAATGGGTTCCACTCGCCGCAATAGCCAGTCCTATACTAGGCTACATAATCAGCGATCTGAGTATGCAGTATCTCAATTTTGAATTTGGTTTCTTTATTTTAATCCTCAACGGATTACTAACCTTTTTGGGTCTAGTAGCTATTCGTACTCAAAAGCACTAAAGTACAGGCAGACTCGGCTTCAATCCCTGCAGTTTCCAAAATTTTATAAAATTCCGGGTTTTCAGTACCGGGATTAAAAATCACCCGTTTGGGCTTAAGCTCTAACAGATACTCGTAATATTCTTCTTGACGCTGCGCATTGAGGTACAATATCACCGTATCTATACCTTTCAGATCAGGTTTTCCGGTTTGAATGGTTATCCCCGCAACGGTACCTTCTCGCAAGCCTATTGCAACTACAGGCTGTTCCTTTTGTACCAAACGATTGATCGCCATATAAGAATAACGAATGGGTTTTAAGGAAGCACCCAGAACCAGCGTTTTTTTTGCTTTCATAAATCAAAGTTAAATGATTATAGCAGGTGTAACAATATCTTTTTTAAATGGTCTATGTAATAGAAGTCGACTTCCAAGTTTGAATCGTTTAAAATTAGTTTTGATGGTTAGTGTTAATTTCTAACGTTCAGGCTTGAAAACCCGGGATTTAGCGGTCCCGGGTTTTCTTTATTTTATAACCAAGTACTTTTATACGCAACTTTAAATTCCACACCCTTCACAAATTCTTTAAATTCAAGATATTAGCATATATAAAATTTAGATTCTCAAATAAATTTAAATTTTACTGTAACAGATTTAGAACATGTTCGTCTTTTAATAAACCGCTAATCACGGGATACTTTGTTTCTGCTAATATGCATTACAAAGTATTATGTTAAATCATCTATCAAAATCGAACAGTTATGAAATCTAACCAAGGGCTATTCAGCCTACTTTTTATTTTATGTACAACGTTGCTTTTTGCACAGCCCAAACCCACAGATGTGGTAACCGGTTCTGTAACGGGAGTTGTCATAGACGCAGACCTCAATCAGCCCATTCCTTATGCTACTATCGTCATTAGTAAATCAAATGGCGAAACGCTTACTGGTGGAATCACCAACGATGATGGCGTATTTGAAATCAAAAAAATACCGGAAGGGATCTACACGCTAAAAGTTCAGTTTATAGGCTATGAAGCTTTTGAACGTGACTTAAAAATTGACCGTCAGCACCGAGAGCACGATATGGGCAAACTCAATTTGAGTCCGGTTGCAGCAGAACTAGACGCGGTAAATATTGTTGCAGAACGCACTACCATTGAGCAAAAAATTGACCGCAAGGTTATTAATGTGGGAAAAGATCTCACGACTGCAGGAGCTTCTGCTGCAGATATTATGAATAACATTCCCTCAGTAAATCTTGATCAGCAATCCGGAGCACTTACGCTGCGCGGAAACAGTAATGTACAGGTTATGGTTGACGGTAAATTATCTAACATTCCACCAGACCAATTATTGAAGCAATTGCCTTCTAATTCGATCAAAAAAATAGAATTGATCACCAATCCTTCAGCCAAATACAATCCTGATGGAATGAGCGGGATCATCAATATTGTATTGCACAAAAATGTGAACATAGGTTTTAACGGAGACGTGAGTGCCGGATTAGCTTACGAGAAAAATCCACAATTCAACAGCGGTTTAAATCTAAACTACCGCAACGGTAAATTCAACCTGTATTCTAATTACAGTAATACCATCGCAAAGCGCGCTAATTATGGTACTATTTTTCGTGAAGGTGATAATTCTACTCAGTTTTTTGATATGCTAAATGATCAAAACTCACACCTATTAAAAGTGGGACTGGATGTATATTTAAATGACAAAAACACAATTTCGTTATTTACTTCTCAAAACAGCTTTAAAGGCGAGCCGGGCGGAACCATCAACATTGTGTATGCTGATGATGCTACGCGTAATTTGCTTCAGGATTTTGGAGCGGATATGGACAATTATTCTCAACAGTATAACTTTGACTACAAATTGGATTTTGAAAAAGAAGGTCACAATATTGAGTTTGAGGCAGACTACAACACTTTTGATGCTGATGAAGATACTTATTTTGATTTTACAGGAGCCACTCAGCTTTCTGACTACGAAGATTTTGTAGATACTAAAAGAGACCGAACGACTCTAAATCTGGATTATGTAAATCCGTTATCTGATAGTGAAAAGTTAGAATTGGGACTTCAGGCGATCTTGTTCAATACAGATATTGGCTACAGCAGTACGGGTCAATCATTTAACGCAAGCGGAAACCTCATCCCTACTCCTAATACACAGTTTGATTACAGCAGAGATATTTATTCGGCTTATGTGACCTATGGTAAAAGTTATGAAAAATGGTCTTATCAGGCAGGCGTGCGTGCAGAGCAGGTAAATGTTGCCGCAGATACCAATAGCGTAAGAGCATTTACTAATGATTATTTTGAGTTGTATCCTTCGGCTTATGTGACCTTTAATCCTTCGGAAAAAAACCAATATCAGGTAAGTTACAGCAGGCGTATAGACCGCCCTGGAGTTGGACAAGTAAACCCGATTAGAGAATGGAGTTCGCCTTTGGTTACCGAATATGGTAACGTAAACCTAAGACCGCAGTTTACCAACTCCATTGAAGCAAACTATACCCGTTCTTTAGAGAAAGGTAGCATTACAGCCGGCGTTTTCTACCGAATGATAGACGACCTGATCAATCAAGCAGTATATGTAGACCGTTTTAATCTGGATCGGATGGTGTTGACCAATGACAATTTTGATGCTACGACTGCCTATGGTTTTGAGGTAAGCAGCAATTACAAGCCGTTAGAATGGTGGAGTATTAATGCTAGTTTTGATTTGTTTAATCAAACACAAATGGGCATCACAGAATCTTTAGATCCTAATATTGAAAACCCAACAACTGCAGATATCACACAGAACACTAAAGAGATTGAAAATACGGTTTATAATGTACGTATGATCAACAATTTTACCGCAACCAAGCAATTGACATTTACTGCTTTTGCGATGTTTAGAGGGCCACAAAAAGGTATTCAGTTCTCTAACAAGTCGATGTTTATGACAAACATAGGGGCTCGCTACTCCATTTTTGAAGGTAAAGGAACAGTAAGTTTAAATTACAACGACATCTTCAATACGATGAAAGCACGCTTTACAGCTACCAATCCTTACGCACTACAGGGACAATTTAACTGGGAAAGCAATACGGTTTATGTAGGGTTTAACTACCGTTTTGGCGATAGTAAGTTCCGTGCTAAAAAACGTAAAAGCCGGGAAGACAATGTAAAAGACGACAACGGAATGTTTTAACAAAATTTTAAATAAATTGTTATATTATCATTTTTTTTTACCATATTTGATAATATTACCAACCAACCTGTTAAAAACTACGGTTATTGTTTATTAGATTTAGCCGTCTTCGTATAAATAACCATTTAATAGGTATAAAAAACCCGAAGCGCTTGCTTCGGGTTTTTGCATGTATATACACTGTGTATTTCTAGAGTTTAGAACGCAGGCTTTCTGCATCAATAGCTCCGTGAGAAGTATGATACACCGCTGTTCCGTTTTTGATAAGTAAAATTTGCGGACTCTCATGCTGTACATTAAATTTTTCTGCTATTGCACTGCTGATATCACGATGTGCTTTTAAGTCTAAGAAATAAGGTTCTATTTCCTTCTTATCATAATCATACGCACGCTCAAAACTACGCAACGCCATTTTACTGATTCCGCAGGTGGTGCTGTGTTTAAAAATTAAAACCGGTACAGCATTAGAAACCTCAACAATCTCTTCCAACTGTTGCTCACGTTCTAGCTGAATCCAGTTCATTTCTTTTAGTTCTTCTTTTGCGATATCTCTCGCACTTTTAAACTTGTCAAAAAATCCCATAACACTATTCTTTTTAATTTCATTAACGCTCATTATCATAAAGCGTGGGTAACTTTACTTAAGGTCAATCTCAAAAAACAAAGCGTTAAGCCTGTAACTTCGATTAAAGACTCCAAGTATTTTAATCCCTATTAACGGGCAAATTTAAAGAAAGAAACCGGGCTTTTCTACTAAGAAAATCCAAACACTCCAACCGACAAAAAGTCGGTTAAAATCAGGCAAAAACTGACGAAAAGTCGGTTAATTTCTATGGTATAGTAGTTGCCATTGCTTAGCAGAAATCAATACAGTAATCCTCTCAAGAGGCACAAACATATAGACACGATGAACTTTAATAATTTTACAATCAAATCACAAGAAGCCATACAGCAGGCTCAGGCGCTTGCCCAGGGGTATGGCCATCAGCAGATTGAGAATGAGCATATTTTTAAGGCTATTCTTGAAGTTGATGAGAATGTAACTCCGTTTCTATTGCAGAAACTGGACGTGAATATCAATTTGCTCAAACAGATATTAGAAAGCACACTTACCAGCTTTCCTAAAGTAAGCGGTGGCGATATTATGCTGTCTCGCGAAGCCGGTAAAACGGTGACCGAAGCGGGTAACATCGCCAAGAAAATGAATGATGAGTATGTTTCGCTGGAGCATCTTATTCTCGCGATTTTTAAATCGAGTTCTAAAATAGGGCAGATCTTAAAAGATCAGGGCGTTACCGAAAAACACCTCAAAGCAGCGATTGAAGAATTGCGTAAAGGCGACCGCGTGACTTCGCAAAGCGCTGAAGAAACCTATAATTCGTTAAGCAAATACGCTAAAAACCTCAATCAGTTAGCGCGTGATGGAAAGCTGGATCCGGTAATTGGTCGCGATGAAGAGATTCGCAGAATTTTGCAGATCCTTTCGCGTAGAACCAAAAACAACCCGATTCTTGTAGGAGAACCCGGTACCGGTAAAACTGCAATTGCAGAAGGTCTTGCCCACCGTATTGTTGACGGGGATGTTCCCGAAAACCTTCAGGAAAAACAGATCTGGGCGTTAGATATGGGTGCGTTGATTGCCGGAGCCAAGTATAAAGGCGAATTTGAAGAGCGCTTAAAAGCCGTGATCAAAGAAGTGACTGAAAGTGCAGGAGATATCGTCTTGTTTATTGACGAGATTCATACGCTAGTTGGTGCCGGTGGCGGTCAGGGTGCAATGGATGCGGCAAATATCTTAAAACCTGCTCTCGCTCGTGGCGAATTGCGTGCGATAGGTGCCACCACTCTTGATGAGTACCAAAAATACTTTGAAAAAGACAAAGCTTTAGAAAGACGTTTTCAGAAAGTAAATGTAATGGAACCGGATAATGAATCTGCGATTTCCATTTTACGTGGAATTAAAGAGAAATACGAGACCCATCATAAAGTTCGCATTAAAGACAATGCGATCATTGCAGCTGTGGAGCTTTCACAGCGCTATATCACCAACCGGTTTTTACCCGATAAGGCGATTGACCTAATGGACGAGGCGGCTTCAAAAATGCGTATGGAAATCAACTCTAAGCCGGAAGAGCTCGATGTTTTAGACCGAAAGATTATGCAGCTAGAGATCGAGATCGAGGCGATTAAACGTGAAAAGGACGAGAGCAAACTCAAGTCCCTTCACGCAGATTTGGCGAACTTAAAAGAAGAGCGCAACGAGATCAACGCCAAGTGGAAAAGTGAAAAAGATGTGGTTGACAATATTCAGAATGCAAAACAGGATATTGAAAACTATAAGCTCGAAGCGGAGCGTGCTGAGCGCGAAGGAAACTACGGTCTGGTAGCAGAATTACGCTACGGCAAGATCAAACAAGCTCAGGAAGAACTTGAGAAATTGCAGGTAGCTTTGGCCGGTCAGGGGGAGAATACCTTGATCAAGGAAGAAGTTACCAGTGAAGATATTGCAGAAGTTGTCGCAAAATGGACCGGAATACCGGTGACCAAAATGCTGCAAAGCGAGCGCGAGAAACTCCTTCATCTTGAAACCGAACTCCACAAACGTGTGGTTGGGCAACAGGAAGCGATTGTTGCAGTGAGTGATGCGGTACGCAGAAGCCGTGCCGGCCTGCAGGATCAAAAACGACCTATTGGTTCGTTCTTATTCCTCGGGACCACCGGTGTGGGTAAAACCGAACTTGCAAAAGCGCTGGCAGAATACCTGTTTGATGACGAAAACAACCTGACCCGTATTGATATGAGTGAATATCAGGAGCGTCACAGCGTGAGCCGTCTGGTAGGTGCGCCTCCGGGATATGTGGGTTATGATGAAGGCGGACAATTAACAGAAGCCGTACGTCGCAAGCCTTATTCGGTGATTTTACTTGATGAAATTGAAAAAGCACATCCCGACACGTTTAACATTTTATTGCAAGTACTTGATGAAGGTCGACTTACAGACAACAAAGGCCGCTTAGCCGACTTTAAAAACACCATCATCATTATGACCTCTAATATGGGAAGCCACATCATACAGGAGAAATTTGAGAGCATCAAAGATCCCGAGACTGCGATGGAAGGTGCTAAAGTAGAAGTACTGGGGATGTTGAAACAGACCATACGACCAGAGTTTATAAACCGTATTGACGATATTGTGATGTTTACACCGCTTACGCGAAAAGACATCAAGAATGTTGTTGGTTTACAACTCAAAGGCGTGACTAAAATGCTGAGCAAACAAGGCATCACCTTAGATGCTACGTCTGAAGCTATTACCTATCTCGCAGACAAAGGCTTTCAGCCGGAGTTTGGGGCTCGCCCGGTAAAACGTACGATTCAGAAAGAAGTGCTCAACCAGCTTTCTAAAGAAATCCTGAGTGGTAAGGTAACTACAGACAGTATCATTTTACTGGATGCCTTTGATGACGAACTCGTGTTCCGCAATCAAAACGATCTGGTCAATAACGACTGAAGAGCTCTGGTTGTCTAATAACTTAAAAGCGGTCACTGAATAGGTGGTCGCTTTTTTTAGTATTGGGTTGTGGCGTTGATAACTTTGGATTAAAAAACACTGATAACCTGAATGTTGAGTAGTTAAATTGATAGTTTTAAATGATTCGTAAAGTATTGCGATTTAAGAGCAACTCTAAAAATGGAAAAAAATCGGCTTCAAATAAATAAACCGTGACTAATAAGAAAAAAAATCTCGATTAGCTAATCAAAAATTATATGCCCTTCTTCAATGAATTTGGTATGCCCGAGAAGAACATTGTCAATCATTATGAAGTTTGGAAAAAAGAATGCTCCATAAGTATAGAAAATTATTTATGGTATTTATTCAATATTCTACTAGATGAAAATGCCAAACAGACAACCAACCTTATAGATTTTTACAAGCGAAATGCGAAAATTTATTCTCAAATGATTTTCATTTAGGAGAAAGGTTGAAAATAAAAAAGCTAATGAGATTCAGAAAGCGTACAACTTTAATCAACTAAATCTTGACTTAGAATCAATGAAAGATTCAAGACTAGAAATTGAATTTATAATTGTTGGCGTAAATGATTGTAAACAAAGTGAACGAATCTCAAATAAACTAATTACGAAAGAATAGGCCTTACTAAATAATACGATTCCTTATGAAGCATGCTCAAGGAATACAGGCTGTGTTTGCCTTGTTACAATCAGGCCCAAACGACACTCTAATGGAAAATTAATTTGGAGAGAATGACACTTTGATTTCCTATATTACCTCACGATTGTATCTTGTGATAAATAATTAAAATTAGAGCACTAAGTAAAAAAAGTTCCCCTAGTTGCCGCGCGATTGTATCGCGTGGTAATTAGTTACAATTATCTAAACCGAAACAACGCTATCATACATTAGGCACAATCTCAAAACAGTATTTTCTTGAAAAAATCTATTTACTTTTTACTGTTGATCCTGTTTTTAATAGGAATTCCGTTGTTTTATTTGATGGGAATAAATACTTCAGTAAGTCTGAAATATGAGACCGAATCAGAGGGTTGCATTTCACAAGTATCTGGAACGGATTTATGCTTTCAACATGACGTGTTTGTTGCTCTATTTTATTTATGCATTTTATTAGTATTCTCATTGCTTATCTTTTCAAGAAGGCTGCTAATAAGAAAATCTGAAACCTTAAGATGTTTCCGCGCATTTGCATCGCACGATAAAAACTAACCAAGCCAAAACTTAACCTTAACCCAACTACCCTAAAAACCCAATACGTTAAGGGGCATTTCCTGTAAAAAATTAAGAGCGATTCCGTTTTTAAAAAGGGTTAACTACACTGATTCTATTATATAGCCTCACAGGTTGCCGCGCGATTGTATCGCGTGGTAAGCAGTTAGAATCATCTAAGCGCGATGCAATCGCGCAATAGCCTAGAAAAAAGGCAATCTTAGCGCAAGAAAATTTCTAAGACTATGCTTAAATTTCAGTATTTTAGATAGACTGATGTAATAAGCCGCGCGATGCAATCGCCCTTAGCTGCCGCACGATTATATCATTTGAAAGAAGCTTGAATAATCAATGCGCGATGCAATCGCGCAAAAGCAACGTAAAAAAAACTAATCTCATGTTGCCGCGCGATTGTATCGCGTGGTAAGCAGTTAGAATTACCCTGGCAAACAGTTAGAATAAACTCTGCGCGATACAATCGCGCAAAAGCAAATTAAAAAACAAACTAACCTCGTGTTACCGCGCGATTGCATCGCGTGGTAAGCAGTCAGCCTCACTCCTAATTAATAAAACTGTACAGAAGCAAATAAAACCGTTAACCCAAGCGACAGAAAATTTCTAAGGCAACGCTTATATTTTCAGTATTTTAGATAGACAGTTGTATCAATCAGCGCGATACAATCGCGCTGAAGCAACAGCAATAATGCTAGAGCAGCTTTTTGACTGAAAGAATCCTATGTAACATGAGCCGAAATTATAAGTTTCATAATCCCGATGGTTTATACTTTGTAAGCTTTGCCGTGGTGGAATGGCTTGATGTTTTTAGCACGGACAACTATAAAGATATTTTAGTAGACAGCCTTCGTTATTGTCAGACCCATAAGGGTATGGAAATCATTGCCTGGTGTATTATGACCAATCACGTGCATTTAATTTTCAGGAGTATTGCAGGACAAAAGCCGGAACAGCTTTTAGGAAATTTTAAACGCTTTACCAGCAAAGCGGTGGTAAAGGCCATTCAAAAAAATACAGAAGAAAACAGAACAGCGTTTTTACTGCAACAGTTTAAAAAGGCAGCCGAAAAATCATCTAATGTCAACAGATATCAATTCTGGAGGCACGACAACAAACCTATTGAATTGTGGAGCAACCATGTAATTTGGCAAAAAATAAATTATGTTCACAACAATCCTGTAAAAGCAGGTTTTGTTGAAAACGCGGAAGACTATAAATACAGTAGTGCCGCAGATTATAACGATGAAAAAGGGATTTTAGATGATGTTCTGATATTTCAGTACTTTGGATAAAATTTTAAAACAAGAATTTGGATTAGGTAAAACAATTGTGAGTCTGAAATTAGCTCAGTAAATGGTTTAAAAAAACAGCAATAAAAACAAAATAACAAACCGGTAACTGGTCAACCTATTTCATTATAAGATACAATCATAGTTTTTCTAATTTGGCAAAACCAACTGTCTTTCTATAATTATCAGGAGAAACACCTACTTTCTTTTTGAAAAACCTACTAAAATAAAATTCATCATCATAACCTAGATTTGCTGCAATTTGTTTTAAAGGTTTTGAGGTTAAATAAAGTTCCCGTTTGGCTTCTATTATTATTCTATTGCTAATCAAAAAGCTAGGTGTTTGCTGCAAATATTTTTTTACAATCTTTGCTAATGTTTTTGTGCTAACACATAAAGCATCAGCGTATTCTTTTGGTGAATGTAATTCGCAGTAATTATTTTCAATAGAATCTACCAAATTTTGTAATATTTCGGATTGACTATCAGAAAATTTGGGAACAATATCTTTATCAAATTCCTTTTTTTGTCTCACTGCTTCTATTAAAAACACCTTTAAAAAAGCCACTAGAACTTCATGTTGAGCAATAGAATCTCTATCCATCTCTTTTGAGATTTGGTCTATGAGATTGAAAAACAAGGCTTCTTCAGAAATCTTAAAATGAGGTAAGCCGTGAAAGTTATTAAACAAAATTCCTTCTGTTTCGATTTCGTTCTGATGACGATACGTGCAAAAAAAATCAGGATGAAAATTTAATAACCAGCCCGAACAAGATTCTTTAGAAGAAATCATAAAGGGTTGGTATGGCGACAAAAAAATCATTTGGTTGCCTTGCAGTTCATAATGAGAAAGATCTACGTTTAACGTATAGTTGCTTCCGTGTAGCAAAATAATAGAATAATAATTTTTTCGCTGTAAATGGTCAAATTGATTAAGATTTTCAAACCGTTCTAGTCTAAAGGCTAATTCACCATTTTGCTTATCAATAATAATCTGAGCCATAAGAATCTATTTCCTTTTTTAGTATCCTTAAAAAGAAAGGAGTGTTTACTACACTCCTTTCTAAAGATAATTACTTTGAAGCTATAATGTCTATTTTCTGAATTGCCGATGCTTGAAAACCTTCTAAAAGAACGGGAGCATTTTCCATAAGTGCTGCAGCAACTTTACCCGTTAAGTGGGCGTCTCTACCTGAATCATCTCCAAAAGTATCAAAGATTGCATAAGTTGTTGCATCTATTTTTAGAGCATACCAGGATACTGTTTTTGGCTCATCACTAACTAGTTGTTTTCCTGCATTAAGAAAGTTTTCGACATCTGCTGTCTTTGTTTCTTTAGATTTCATGATTACAAGCAAGCCTTTGTTTTGTAATCCAGACTTATGATTAGATGCCAATACATCTATTGCTTGAATATCTGTGTCAGCATTAAAATCTTCCAATAAATCACCTGCATTTGCTAATAATGCCTTGGCAACTTCTCCTTGTAAATGTGCTTGCCTTCCTTCTTCAACTTGAAAGGTGTCATAGATACCAAAAGTTTTACTATCTACCTGAAAGGCAAACCAGGATACTGTTTGAGGTTCTTGATTGACAAGTTCTAATCCATCAAGCAAAAAGTTTTTGACGTCTTGCTCTTTTCCTGATTTTGCCTTCATAATTACTAATAATCCGATTGTTTCATTTTTTGTACTGTTCATAATATTTTTGTTTTTAGCTTTAAAATGTTTGATTTGAAAACCCCGGTAAAAAAACCAGGAGCGTTAATTATAATGAAACCATAGTTTTCATTCTTTCTTGTTATAATACAAATTTGGGAGGAAATAAGGAACTGTGGAATGGATGTTTATTACTATGGCATGGACGATTTTCAGAAAAGCAATACTATTATTGCAATATGCACATACGTTTGTTCATTGGAAAATGCTGCAGTTCGGGTTTAAAATCAAAAGCACAAAGGAAGTTATTGGGCAAATCCCACGATTAGTAGTTGGTGGTGTAAAATCATTTGTGGGTAAAATACCTGTGGGAAATCCCGGAGGCGCTAATGTCCCGCCTTTAAAAGCATTTCCCATAGACAGCGAACTTCAAAGCATCTTTGCAAAAGCAGGAATAAACGTACACTAAAAACACCCCCGTTGGTGCGCGATTGCATCGCGTGACCTCTAGTTAGAATCATCTCAGCTCGTTACAATCGTGCAGAAGCAACGAAAAAAACTAATCTCATGTTGCCGCGCTACCTGTCCCAATGCATTTAGGGAATTGCATCGCGTGTGAAGATCCAACCTCCTACCCCAAAAACCCAATACCTTTAGGGGCATTTCCTGTAAAAAATAAGAGCGACTCCCTTTTTAAAAAAGGGTTTACTACACTGATTATCTAACACATAGCCTCATTAAGTTTACTTAACAGTAATATTCATTAAAACTTTTAAGCTATGCCACATTATGCACAGGGAACTTCAGGATGGACAAAATTAAAAGGGTATCAGGCCCTATGGGATCCTAAAATTGATTTGGGTAAATTCTATTTTACCACATTTAAAGGAAAAAGAGAGGAAACTCCTTATATGACCGCAGAAAATTTCGCCCGGGTTATCGATATCCTTAGAAACGAAACCCCGGTATATGGAAACGCCAGTACAGGATCTGTAACCACTCAAGCCGAAGAAGTTGGTGAAGAAGAGAGTTAGTAGCAAGAAACGCTCAGATACTCTTTATCTGCCAACCAGAACTTAAGCTAAGCCTACATGAAATGTGTAGGCTTATTTTTTCACACCTTTTGCTGCGCCGGTATCACCTCGAAAAAGATAGAATAAGCTAAGCGCGATACAATTGCGCAGGCATTAATCGTATTTTAATTAAGAATCACCCCTTCCCCTGATACTTCGGGTCGTAATCAATCATCCATTCAATACCGTATTTGTCGCGAAACATCCCAAAATAAGAATCCCAGACACTATCGGCAAGTGGCACTTCAACCTCTCCGCCTTCAGACAGTCCGTTATACAGGTGGTCTGCTTCTTCCCTACTGGCAGCACTGATTGAGATTTTACTTCGGTTTTCTTTGATGTTTAAAGGTCCAATGGCAGGATGAATATCACTGGCCATTAAAATATCGTCTTGACCTATGGGTAGCGCGATGTGCATAATGCGGTCGCCATCTTCCGCGCTAAACGGAAAATCAGGATTGGGAGGCATATCTTTAAAGCGCATCACCATTACAAACTCCCCTCCAAAAACCGATTTGTAAAAATAGAATGCCTCCTCGGCATTACCGTCAAAATGAATGTATGGATTGATTGAAGCCATAATGTTTAAGAAATTGGTTGATATTAAACTTAAAATCAGCAAATACTGCTACTCTAAAATACTTAAGATTTTGATACGTTTAATCGAAGTTTCTCAATAAATAGAACGCTTTCGGTTAGTAAGCATTTGTCTTCTTTCAATTACTAGAAAAAATTGACGGCGCTTAACCTGATAAATTCTGATGTAATGGAATCACACTAATGTAAACCTTACTGAACGCTGTCCCCTTTAAAAGCCTTCAATTCCAGCAACTCAAATTCTGCTTTCAACGCTTCAATATCAACGTCCTCTTTATGTCGCAAATGCCGGTCAAAAAAGGCGGTGACCAGTTTAGTGGTGATTTCCATTCCCAGTTCTGGATCAATGCTTCCGCATCCGGTAAGAGATGCTACGGGAATCATAAACGGGATGTCCATAAAATTAGGATGGCCGGTATTCAATATTTTGGCCTCATAAAAATAATCGGTACTCTTTTTTCGGTATACGTGACTGTTGATGTCTTCGTGCTCCGTCGGCCAATCTGCCGATAGGTACAAAAAGGGTTTTTGAAACACCGTATCGATCTTAGTGCCCCATTGTATTCCGTCTAAATTAACTCCTGCCCTAATGCGCTCATCTGTAAGAGCAAGCTTCCCCGCCGCACCCCCACCCACCGAATGTCCAAATACGCCTAGTTGATTAAGCCGCATGCTTCCTTTTAAAAACCCTTCGGTATTCCACTCGGGTAACAAATCAAGTATGTTTTGCATATCTGTAACCCAGCGGTTTTGAATATCGTTTTCAAAATAATCTTGTATCGCATCACGCACAATAGGATGCCGCTGCTCAAAGTCAAGCTTCCCTTTAAAAGCCTCTTGAATAGGCGTTATGGTTTGCATCTGATCTGCTGCAATTTGCTGCTGGTAGGCGTAATCAAAATAGGCTGCTTCCCCATTGGGAAAGGCAGTGCCCAGGCTCTCATAAGTATGATTCATATTGATAACAACATAACCCTGGCTGGCCAGTTCACTGAGCAAGGCATAATAACCGGTTGCTTTAGAACCATAGCCGTGTGAAAATAACAAGACCGGAAACGAACCTTGGGCAACCGCAACTTTAGGATACGCATAGGTTTTGACATAATCAAGATAGTTGAGCGCTGAAGCAGGAAGTCCGTATTTGTTCGCAAAACCCACCCGGCTTACGGAATCCACATACGAATCCCGTTTAGCGTTTGTAGCAACCGAATCTGCGGGATACCAAATTTTTAAAACCAGTTTTCTGGTGTCGTTAGGATCGGCTGTGATGGGTTCGTCACGGTTAGTATTCACATAAACCGTATCTGTACCCACGGCATAAGCACCCCGAGGCTCGGGCAAATCAAAAACCGGAAGCGCAGCCGGTAAGATCCAGGCAGGAATTAGTAAAACCGGAAACAGTACAAATCGTAATACACTTAAAACAGAAACTTTAAAGGCTTTAGAAGCATCTGCCGTATATATACGAATAACTAATAGTACTGCTAAAACATAAGCCGGTAAGAGTTGCCAACGGTAGCCTTCTAACACAAGTTGAAGTACAACCACGGCAAGCAAACCAAAGAGTATATATTTTGGACTAAAACGCAGCGCAAGCCTTTTCCAGACAAAAGGCAATAGGGTAAGCGTGATTAACAGGATGATTTCAAAAAGTCTCATAAACTCGTATACAATTGATTAAAAAGAGTTTATAAAATTAAATGATCCCTCAGTTGATTACGAGGTAGAATCCCTGTCAGAATACGTTGTCTACCGCTTAAAATCAACATGATCAAAGAGACAGGCTCTGGCCAACTTAAATATTCCTTTGTTGCCATACAGTTGCATCTCCTGCTAATACATGAATAGCACGGTATGATAAATGCTTCCCTCTTGACATAAGACACAAATTGTAGTATATTAGCCGTACACGATTCAAAATCAAACCACTACGTATGCTTACGCATCAGCGTATGGCGGGTTCAGTGCCCACTAAGGTTTTCATCCTTCAACGTGCTTATAAACTTCCTTAAAAACATACGTTCACCCGAGGTTCACCCGCAGTTCACCCGTAGTTCACCCGTGGTTTACCCATACATACCCTATGGATAAGGCATAGATAGAGCATAGATAGCGCATAGATAACGTATAGATCATTCATAGATAACCGCCACATGACCAGAGGTCGTACCAAGATTTTGGGTAACAACGTCTAATATTAAAGTGTGAAACAATCGCCCGAAAGCCTATCTTTTATAAGTTATCCTGAAATTTAGGATCAAAAAATACCATCCCCTCCATCCCATATGTATCACGGAACACCTCAAAATACGAACCCCAAACACCTGATCAACAAACACGTATCCCCTTCCACCTTTAAAAAGAGCTTTAAATAAAATTTCGGTCTCTTTTTGGGTTTAGACTGATTGCGATTGTACTTCGGTTTTAATGGATTTTTAATGACCTTAACAGGGTAATAACGTGTGCTATTAAGATATAATCCTGTTAATAAGCAATGTGATAGGCATCATGCGGTTTGCATGTTCCGAACTAAGTGGTAAATCAGGATTTTCGGGCACATCTTTAAAGCGCATCACCGCAAATGCTTCACCCAATACCGATTTTTAAAAATCAAACACCTGTTATTCATGACCATCAAAAGAAGTGTGTGGATGGATTGAAGCCATAATTTGAAGCTTAAAAGGTTCAAATTAAGTCAGATTTTAAAGATACACGGTAGTGTTACAGCTGTAGCATTCCGAAAAAATTAGGATTAACCTCCTACGGTCGTGCCTGTTATAAACTCCTATATAAAATATTTTTATTTTTATTTATTCTAAATAAAAACGTTTAGTACATTCGCATCGTTATTTATAATCAATCTAATCAATATACGATGAAAAAATCCATACTCATGCTGCTGATCCTCCTGCAAACAGCTCTCTTTGCGCAGCAGTCTCACACGCTCTCCGGTACGGTGCTGGATGCTAACGGCAATGCGCTCACCAACGCCAATGTATATCTCGAAAACACCAATTACGGTACTTCGACAAATGCTTCTGGATTGTACAAACTGAGCAATGTGCAGCCGGGAAACTATACACTTATCATTTCTGAAATGGGCTTTAAAACCTTTCGAAAAGCAAACATTAACGTAAATGGAGATCTTACTTTTAATGTAGAACTTCAGGAAGATGTGAGCGCATTAGATGACATACTTATTTCCGGTCACGGTAAGACCGAATATGTAGAACGCAATCCTTCATCTTCGCTGCGTTTACAGCAAGAGCTTAATAAAGTGCCGCAAAACATTCAGGTTATTAGCGCTGACGTCATAGAAGATCAGCAAGCCATCAGTATGATGGAAAATATTACCCGTAATGTAAGTGGCGCCCAGATGATCGAACACTGGGGGAATTTTGCCCGTATCAATATGCGTGGTTTCAGAATTCCTCCCTTTAGAAATGGCCAAAATGTACTTTCTACCTGGGGGCCACTCGCCGAAGATATGGCGCTGGTAGAGCGTATTGAAGTGGTAAAAGGTCCGTCTGCTTTTATGTTATCCAGCGGAGAACCCGGTGGACTTTACAATGTGGTGACTAAAAAACCAACCGGGGTTTCTCACGGAGAAGTTGGCCTGATGACCGGAAGTTACAACACCTTACGCGCCACCCTTGATGTAGAAGGTAAACTTTCTGAAAACAACAAACTACAATACCGTTTTGTAGGTGCAGGAACCACTCAGGAGGCACATCGTGCTTTTGAAGAACAAAATCGTTACACCCTTGCGCCTTCCGTGAAATATCTAATTGATGAAAAAACTTCGGTTACCGCTCAGTACACCTATCAATATTACAAAACGCGTTTAATCGGTTCGGCTTACGTCTTTGCTCCCAGTGAGTATGCCAGTCTTGACCGTGATTTCACCCTATCTGATCCCAAGTTAGGTCCGGCTATTATGCAAGAACATTACGGACTGATAAATTTTGAACATCAATTAGATCTCAACTGGACTGTAAATGCCCAACTAGCCTATCTCAATTACCAGCACAGCGGTTCCAGTTTATGGCTTGACAGTACTTTTGGCGTTCAGGAAAATGGTGATTTAATACGTAGCGTAAGTATCTGGGACGCTAAAGAAGAAAAAAAATTGGGACAGGTTTTCATAAACGGTAAAGCTAAGACCGGTGCGGTAAGTCACAAAGTTCTAGCTGGACTGGATTTCGGTAAAAATGAATATATAGCAGACTGGTCACAGGCGATCAATATTGATACAGAAGAAAATCCATATAATATTTACAATCCGCAGCCGCTTGCTATAGCACCAGTCTTTGACCGCTCGGTACCCTTAACACAACGTACCGCAGGTTTTATAAGCAGCGAGTACTTGGCATATTATGTTCAGGATGAGCTCGGGTTTTTTAATGATGATTTAAGACTAACACTGGCGGGAAGATACACAGAGATGAAAACCAACTCGTATGGCTCTACCTCAACCGATAAAGTAGTTACCCCGCGCGTTGCTGCTTCTTATTCTATACTGGATAATTTAAGTGCTTATGCCATGTATGACCAGTCGTTTTTACCTACTCAGGGAGCAAATGCCGATGGAAATGCTTTTGATCCGGTTACTGCTCAAGATATTGAAGGAGGATTTAAATATGAGTTTGGCGATGGAAAGTGGAATGCTACCGCAGGGTATTTCAACATTCAAAAAGATAAAATCTTAGTACCGGGACCAGATCCTAACTATTCCATTCAAATCGATAGCGATGTGACTTCAAAAGGTTTCGAATTTGATCTGAGAGGAGAAATCATCAACGGTCTGGGTGTGGTGCTGAACTATGCGAATACCAATGTAGAAGACGCAGACGGAAACAAAGTGGTAGGCTTCTCCAAACACATCACAAACGGGTGGTTCAACTATAAGTTTCAAGAACGTACTTTAGAAGGATTTGGAGTTTCGTTGGGTTATCAATACCTCGTAGAGCGTTCAACCTGGGCTTGGGGCGCTGATGGAGAAACCGATCTTCCGGACTACTTTAGAATGGATAGCGCATTGTCTTGGGAAAATAACAAATTCCGTGTGGCGCTTAACATCAACAATGTGTTGAATGAATACCTATACAGTGGAGCCGATTATGGTTCTTATGTATACTGGCAAAGTGAGCCGGGGCGTAATTTCAGACTCAGTTTAAATTATAAGTTTTAGAATTTAGTGCTCTTTATTCTAGACTTTAGATGCGATCACCTGCGGGTGGTCGCATTTTATGGTATAACTAGTTTGACTTTAGTCTGAAATATTCTTAAAATCATCAAAGTCAGCAGCTAGCTTTTTAGCTTCTTCAATAAGTGTAACAGGATATTTATTCAACTCTAATATGCGAATTGCATTCCGGTTCTTAAGTTTTCCGGCTTTGAGTTTGTAATCAAAAATAATACGCTCCTCCGCTACAAATTCACTAAAATGATACAATTCATATGTTTCAGTAAGTAAGTCTGTTAATTCTATATCGTGTGTAGACACCAATACCGTATTTCCATGCTGAGCCAGATTAGAAAGTACCGCTTTTCCTGCCGCAATTCGCTCCGCTGTATTGGTTCCTTTAAAAAGTTCATCAAGTAAAAAAAGATTAGGTACAGTTTCCTCTCCTGCCACTACAAGGGCTTTAATCCTAAGTACTTCTTCAAAATAATAACTCTTATCATTCATCAAATCATCGCTAATACGGATGGCTGAAAGAATACGCATGGGTCTAAACTGCATCTGTTTTGCAAAGCAAGTATTAAGCGTTAATCCAGAAAGAATATTGATGCCTATCGTGCGAATAAAAGTAGTTTTACCAGACATATTAGACCCGGTCAACAAGACTGATCGCTCACGGGTTTCAATTGAATTTACCTGACAATCTGAAATAAGCGGATGATAAATTTCTTTTGCAACAACTCCTGTATTTACGTCTGATAGATGAGGGGTGCACCAACTATTGAGTCCGTTGCGCAGTAAGGCTACAGACAATAAAGAATCTATACGACCTACATACTTAAAAACAGTTTCTACTTCTACGCGTTCTCTATCTAAACGTTTTAAAGCACCAAATAGAAAAAGAGGTTCGAGTAGAAAAAGGGTTTTTATAATATCTAAAAGAAACCATAGTACAATTTCAAAATCTCCTTGTATTCCCGCTTCTATCTGAAAAAAAAGCGTACGGTTTTTAAGTTGGTTTATACGGGATACAGCTTTTAAAATCTTTGAATCATCTGGCTTTGTGTATTCGATTTTAAGTAATTGATTGGCTACTTTATTGAGTTTTAATAACTGTGGAATAGAGCTTACATACTTAACTAAGTTACGTTTATTCCAATAATGGATTACAAAATTTACGCAAAAAACACCTAAAAGAACAGCGAAGAATACCGGATTAAAAAAGGTTAATATCAAAGTGCAGAAACTTGTAAAGGAAAGCAGTTTAATCGCTAAAAACCACGAGGGTACTTGTATATGTTCTTCTTGAAATAAGCTCGAAATATAGTAGGCTTCTTTATGCTTTAAACGGTCTAATTCTTTTTGGATTTGACTTCTCAATACAGCATCTTTACTCAGTCGCTCTATAAGCACCTCATCTTCTTGAGTCTGTGCTTCGTCAAGTTTAATGCATCTTAATTTGTCATATAAGTATTGCTGCCCCACTCTGGATTGGGTACGGTCTAAAAACTGAAACACTTCATCAAAATCAAGATCATTACACGTATGATCTGATAAAACCTGAAAAGCATTATGTGTTTTTTTATTGCTGAAATATAGTGCTATGTGTTCAAAATTAAAGAGCTCTTTTTTAATCGTGTTTTTAGTTTTTTCAGGTTTAGTTTGACTGCGGCTCTTTACACCTAAACCTATTTTAGAGAGACCTTCTTTAAATCTAAAAGCATAATAATTCAGCATAAAATATAGGTATATTTTTATTGAGATTGTTACAAATACAAGTTACCTCACTATTTTAAAAATGAATATGCTCTAAATAAATAAAAATTAATTATCTGTATGTCATTGATGGCTTATATAAATTATTTAAAAAAATCTAGTATTCTAGAGCTTTTACAGAAAGGTTTATGGATCTAGATAGTAAAGCTTACAGGGACCAGCAAAGGTTTTCATGAAAGGGGTTTTAACCACCACTACCCAAAAACATCTAAAAGATTTAACTGGCAATAGAATCGGGATATACCACAACAAATTTTAACAACGGAAGTTTCCACTTGTTTTATCATCAAACAAACCTTCCTAGATGTGTACACGCCTGCCAGAAAGTTTTTCAGTGATAATGCTGAAAGGATTCCGTGGTAAAATCACAGTTAAACTAAAAAGCAGTAATTTTCAATAATTGATATAACAATTCTTATGGACGATTCACCTGTTTTAAACCTTCCTGATAAGCATTCAGCAATTGAAAAAAAATCGAAAGAAATCGGTTTTACAATGCCATCAGATCTGTATATCGGGTCACTTTTAAAAACCTTGATAACTGCTAAACCGAAGTCTAATATACTAGAGCTGGGAACCGGAATTGGGCTTTCCTTATCTTGGATGATAGACGGGATGGATGCCAAATCAAAAATAACATCGATTGATAACAACCCGGAGCTCATCAAAATAGCTGAAGATTTTTTTGCTCAAGACGCACGAGTAGAATTGATTTGTGCTGATGGATCAACGTGGATAAAAAACTATAACGGCGAAAAGTTTGATCTGATTTTTGCAGATGCCTGGCCAGGAAAATACAGTGAAATAGATCAAATTTTAGAACTTGTGAAAATGGGTGGTTTCTATATTATTGACGATATGAAGGCACAACCCAATTGGCCTGAAGGGCATCAGGACACTGTAGATCAACTCGTTAAATATTTAGAGAACAGAAAAGACTTTAACCTTACAAAAATGAATTGGTCAACCGGAATCATTATTGCTACAAAAAAGCAGTAAAAGCGCAGTAAAATATTGAAGATATAATCATAACTAATAAGGTATGCTTCTATATATTTACCAAATCAATCGAATAACTACAATCACACATGAAGTACATTCTATTTTTAAGCTTCTCTTTTTGCACTCTTTTTGCGGTTAATGCTCAACAACAAACCGGTGTAGAAAAAAGGCTGTTTTCAGTAAACATTTTGACTCCGGGCTTAGAATACGAATTTGGGCTAACCAATACAACCACATTAGATCTTAGATTAGGTACTGGCTTCGCGTATCGCAAGGGCTTTTTTGGAGAAGGCTATGGTGTTTACCCTATTTTTAACATACAATACCGCTATTATTACAATTTTAAAAAAAGGAATACTAAAGACAGAAACACTACAAATAACAGCGCTAATTACCTGGCTTTAAGTGGTGCATTACAAACTGGCAAACCTATAATTGGTAATCTGGAGTATTATGAAGATTACTTTGGCGTGATTGGGCCAATCTGGGGATTGCAACGATATTACAAGAGCGGGTTTAAGTTAGATCTCAATTTAGGAGGCGGTCTTGGTTTTAATGATTATAATAAAGCGTATTTCTCTCCAATTTTAGGCTTTCGCTTGGGGTGGTTACTTTTTAAATAGACTGCAAGTCAGCATTTAATCAATCAGGATATAAGGTGATTCAGCTTAAAAATTAGGATTTCCTTATATATTGAGTTGATTTTTTTCAGTTTGTAAAAGGCTATTTTTACCTGAAAACATACTATGCCGAGAAAATTATGTTTCCTAGTGCTAAAGTTTAGCTTAGTTCTCTTTCTGGGTCTCAAGATGCAAGCACAGGATACAGAATCTAAAGTTGAAAAACCAAAAAGAGGATTCATTTCCCGTTACATCAACAGCATCTTTAAGGATACCACTTCGCAAGAAAAAGCACAATTCCTTGTCTATCCCGTTATGGGGTACCGCCCGGAAACTGGCGTTGAATTTGGAGTAGTACCGCTTTATGTCTTTTATGCCAATGAAGATATCAACAACAGGCTTAGCGAAATAAACGCCTATGCCTTTTTCACCTTTAATGGGCAATACGGTCTTCGCATCAATCACGCTGTATATGCTGATCAGGATAAGTGGTTTTTTCTGGGTGATTTAGATTTTGAACAATTTCCGCTTAAATATTACGGGATAGGTAATGAGGTTCCAAAAGAAAATATTGCTCTGGTTGATGCCACTCAAATACGGATCAAAGAACGGGTTTTAAGAAACGTGGCAAAAAACTTTTACATCGGTTTAGAAACCGATTTTAGAAGTCTGAGTAACATAACCTTTAAAAGTCCGGATGAAGAAGAACCTTTAGTTGATTTTGATTTACCATTCGGAGCCGAAGGCACGACCAGCTTTGGTATGGGATTAGGATTGGTTTATGACGAGCGGCATAATGTATTGAATGAGCGCGATGCATTTTTCAGTGAGTTTGCCTATATCAACTACAATCCGTTCTGGAAAAGCGATGTGAAATATCAAATCATCACGACTGACAACCGGTTTTTCAAAAAAATAGGCAAAAACGATGTGCTTGCTGCACAGCTTTTGGGTGAGTTTAATTTTGGAGGCGATGTCCCGTTTAATCAACTCTCCTATATGGGTGGAGAAAGCATGATGCGCGGTTATTTTAAAGGAAGATTTAGAGACCGAAATCAGCTTGCTGCTCAAATTGAATACCGTTTCTTACCGCTCAAATTAGGGTTTACGAATCGTATTGGCGCAACGGTATTTACCGGTGTAGGCGAAGTTTTTGATGGGTTTGATGAAATCAAAATGAACAATCTAAAATGGTCTGCCGGTGCCGGTGCCCGTTTTTTACTCTTTCAGAAAAAGGATATTTACTTACGCTTTGACTATGCGTTTACTCCAGACGGAAATAATTTCTATTTAAGTATCGGTGAAGCTTTTTAAGCAAACTACTTCAGGTCAAGCCAGTCAGGCCCACAAAGCATGAAACGGAACACTACATTTTTAGAACAGGAAAAGCCTCGGTGTATTTAATCTCGATTATCGCGTAAAGTTAGCTGTCAAATCTCACCTCAATCTGAAACAAACACATTCAGTATTTAAGGTTATTCAATTTAAAGTATACCCTAAAACCGAAAGTGCTGCATTATTGAGTACCTTCAAAAGAAAAAAATAAAGCTACTATGCAAAAAGTTATTTTAATCACCGGAGCGAGTTCAGGTATAGGAAAGTCTACTGCCAAAAATTTACTTGAAAAAGGTCACACCGTTTATGGGGCAGCACGCAGAATTGAAGAAATGCAAGATCTCGAAAAAGTAGGTATGCATACGCAGTTTCTCGACCTGACCGATGAGGAATCTATAAAAACTTGTGTAAATGCTGTTCTTGAACAAGAAGGACGTATTGACGTGCTGATCAACAATGCCGGTTACGGATCTTACGGAGCCGTAGAAGATGTTGCTATTGAAGAAGCAAAACGGCAGTTTGAAGTGAATCTTTTCGGTCTGGCGCGCATCACACAATTGGTTCTCCCAGGTATGCGAAAAAATAAACAGGGTAGGATTGTAAATATCTCCTCAATGGCAGGAAAAATATACACCCCTTTTGGTGCTTGGTACCACGCTACAAAACACGCACTTGAGGGCTGGAGCGATTGTTTACGCCTTGAATTGAAAGCTTTTGATATAGATGTGGTGATCATACAACCGGGAGCCATAAAAACCGATTGGGGAACCATTGCGGCAAAAAACCTGAAAGAAAATTCAGGGTCTGGTGCTTATGCTGATTTTGCCAATGCTGCAGCAGACAGTATGCACGATGCCTACACCAGTGATCGCTTAACCGATGTATCAATTTTAGGAAAAACCATTGCTAAAGCCGCAACAGTAAAAAATCCAAAACGCCGATATGCAAAAGGTTTTATGGCAAAACCTGCGATGGCCTTACGCAAATGGCTAGGAGATGGGATTTATGAAAAGATTATTATGTCGCAGTATAAGTGATATTTTATAAACCCTAAGATTAATCGTTTATATCAACTCTTATTTCTTGCACTCCATCTTCCGGTGGCCCAAACCTTAGTAATGCGGTTGCTTCGTTCATAAACGCAGTTTGTTGCAGTAAAGGACGAACTACTTTGTAAAGCAACTCTGCATTAGGTCCATACATATACAAGAATCCATCACTTAAATCTAAAGCTATTTCATGACCGTCAAACTCCCCTACACCCTCATTTTCTATCAATTTTTCAAGTTTGTCCTCCAGGTTATAGAGTGGCTGTAAATCATCCAGAGCATATTGAAAACTCACGATTACAGCGTGCTGGTTCATTTCTATCTTTTTAGTGTTCGCCTTACCCAAAAACCTATCAAATAATCCCATGAAACCTAATTTACTAGTAGCTTAAAATTACTGCAAAAAGTTCTATTGGTTTTGATAGTCATGTAAAAGTGAGTTTCAGCCCAATCAATAAAGCTTAACCTTTCAATTATTACCTATTTTACCTTAAATAACCCTCCCGTTCTACTTATCAATTTTTGTAACTTCGACTTTCCTCCTACGCGATTAAAAACGGGCACATGAAAATCCTGCATACCGCCGATTGGCACATCGGAAAAAAATTACACAAGCATTATTTACACGCAGATTTTGAGCTGTTTATCAATTGGCTCATTCCCCTTATGCGTGAAGAAGAAATAGAATTGCTCTTGATTTCAGGGGATGTCTTTGATCTGGCCAATCCATCTGCAGAAGCCCGCCGGCAATATTACCTTGCACTTAAGAAATTGAGTTCGCTCAACTGTAAAATCATCATTACCGGAGGGAATCATGATTCGCCCACGATGTTAGACGCACCCCGTGAAATCCTGGAAGCCCTCAATGTTCACATCATTGGGGGGTTGCCCCAGAATCTTGCGGACTGTCTCATCCCGGTGCCCAACAAAGCCGGTGAAACCGAACTTGTGATCGCTGCAATTCCGTTTTTGCGGGACAGCGACATACGCAGTGTCGAAACCGGCGTTACCTATGATAACCGCATTGAAGCCATTCGCAAAGGGATTGAAGCCACGTTTGCACAAGCAGCAGACCTGTGTAACCAAAACTATCCCGGTCTGCCCGTGATAGCAATGGGACATGTGTATGCAGCAGGAATTGAATCCTCAGACAGCGAACGCGATATACAAATCGGGAATCAGGCCGCTTTTCAGGCGAGTCAGTTTGGGGATTATTTCAGTTATGTGGCGCTGGGACATATTCATAAACCCCAACGCGTGAGTGCTGCCATTCCTACGTTTTACAGCGGTTCGCCGCTACCCCTTTCGTTTAGTGAGCGCAGTGATGAAAAACGAGTGCTGATTTTAGATACTACAACCGGTTTTGAACCGCAGAGTCTTTCGATACCCAATTTTAGAAAACTGCATAAGATTAGCGGTACTTTAGAAAATATAAAAGCGAAACTGAGCAATCTTACTCCACAAGGTGAACTCACAGATCTGATTGAAGTCGAACTTATTGAAGATGATTTTGATGCGCATGTACTGGCTCAATTAGATGAAAGCGTCACCAACTTTGATACACCCGGACTAGAAATAGTAAAGCATCGGGCTAGCTTTAAAAACCGACTTCAGGAAACCGGGAAACTCTTTGAATCCCATATCCACCTGGAAGATCTCAAGCCACAAGAAGTGTTTCAAAAAATGCTGGAGCAAAACAGTTACGATACCGAAATTAAAGCACGGGTAATTCAGGCTTTTCAAGAAATTCTAGAGGAAATACATACAGCAGATCAGGCTTAAGCTATGAAAATATTAAAGATCGCATTTAAAAATATCAACTCGCTACGCGGCGAGCATAAGATCGATTTTACTAAAGAACCCTTTTTACAAAACAGTTTGTTTGCCATCACCGGTCCCACCGGCAGTGGTAAGACCACCATTCTCGATGTGATTTCCTTAGCGCTGTTTAATCAGGTGCCGCGACTTGGTAAAATGAGCACCACTGAGGTTTTAAAAAAAGGAGCCATTCTTACCCGCAATCAGAGTGATGCATTTGCAGAAATCACCTACCAATGTAAAGACGGAATTTTCGCATCAAAATGGGAAATCTCTACCAATAGAAACGGAAACCTGCGCGACTATCATATGGAGATTGCCAATGTTACCGGCAACACGCTTTTAGACTTAAAAAAGTCTGATGTGCCTACTAAAAATGAGGAGCTCATCGGTCTCAATTACGACCAGTTTATCAAGTCGGTTGTTCTCGCTCAAGGTGAATTTGCTAAGTTTTTACAAGTGCCTAAAAAGGAACGCGGCGCATTGCTAGAAAAAATTACGGGTACCGAAATCTACCGCCGTATCGGACAAGAAGTTTTTCTGAAACATAAAGAGCACGCCAAAGATATAGATACTAAACGCACTAAAATTGAAACCTATAAAGAGCAATTATTAGAAGAATCGATATTTGCTGAAAAGCAACAGCAAGCTGAAAAATTAGCTGCAGAAAAGAAACAATTTCAACAAGAATTAGAACGGCTCGCTAAAGAACTTGATCTTAAAAATAAGCTTCAAAAAGAACAAAATCAACTGAAGCAAACTAGGCAACAACTGGAACGTGTTGCGCTTCAAAAAGAAGAATTTGACACCAAAAAAGGCGAGGCTTTAAAACGGCATCAAGAGATACAATTGTTTGGTGAAGAACTCAATCAGTGGCAAAGTTTACAAAACAAACTAAAAGATAAAAAGCAGGAAATAACAGTTGCCGGTGAAGCGATTCAACAAACTAAAAAACAACGCGATTATTTAACCGAACGCTTTAAAGATACGTTTCAATTAGCAGTCACTCCTGATGATTTCTCCAATAAAGTAGCAGCATATAAAGACCACGTACGTACACTGATTGCAGAGCGCAGTACGATTGCTGCCACGTATAAAACGACTAAATCGCATATTGAAACTTCAGCAAGACCTTTAAACCTTACCGCTTCTGTTTCAAATTTGATTGCTTTTCAGAAAGAATTAGAAACCCAGGAACGGGAGAATTCTGCTGCTTATCAAAAATTGGAGCAACAATTTGATTTGACAAACCATTCGGTTGAAGACCAACAAGAAAAACTGCAGCAAAAACTGCGGCTCATCCGCCAGGCTGAAAAAGCACATCGGGATCTGGAGAACCAAAAATCAAGACTTCAGGAGCAACAAAACGAGTTGAAAAAGCTGGAAAGCCAATCGACCAATTTACCTGAAAAACTTTCTAAACTCAAAAGTGAGATTGAGCTGAAAGAAGCCCGACTGGAAGCCAAACAACACAAACTTGAAGTTGAACAACTGCAAAAACAATTAGAAGATTTCCGTAGAGATTTAAAACCCGATGAAGCCTGTCCCTTATGTGGATCGGTACATCATCCATTTGCAAAACACATTCCGCAGGAAGAAAATGGTTTGAAAAAAGCGGTAAACCAGTTGGAACAAGAGCTTAAAGCCTTAAACAAATCCTTTGCCGAACACCAAACAGCTTTAAAGCAATTCACACAACAAAGCACCGATTTGCAACAGCGCATACATACCGGTACAGCAGATTTTCAAAAGGTTCAAAATGACTTCAAAACACAATTTAAAACAGTGCTTGAAGAAATTCAGGACAACGATTTTACAGCAATAGAAAACATTTTAGAAAAACAAGAACAAGAATTGGCAACGGCTAAAAAGTTGCAAGAAACACGCAGTCTTTATGCAAATCTAAAAGCTCAAACCCAGGAACTTCAAAAGCTTATTGATTCCGGTATCGAGAAGAAAAAAGCAATCGCAAACTTATTTAAAGGGGACAAATTTGAACAAGAAATCAGTGAAGCTGAAACTTCCTGGAATCGCAACGAGCAAGCTAATGCTCAACAAAATCAACTTTTAAAAGCTGCCCAAGAAACCTTGCAAAAACTTGAAAAAGAGCACGAAACACTAAATTCTGACGTACTCAACAAACTGAAACCAAAAGGTTACGATGCTATAGAAGCTGCAATAGCTAATCGGCTCAACGCAACTCAGGCACAGGCCTGGGCGCAAGAAAATCAGGAACTTGAAAACGAACTCTTGCGTTTAAAAACCCTGCGAAATAAACTTCTTGAAGAGGTTAAAACCTTAACCGATGCTACAGATGAGATTCCTCTAGAAAAGTTGCTAGAACAGCAGCAGATAAAAACAAATGCACTCACAGAAAATGAAAAACTAGCGGGAGAAGTCTCTCGCATTCTTTTAAATCAAAAGCAATATTTAAAGTGGATTTCTGATTTAAAAACACAAATTGATACAGAGTTAAAAAACGCAGAACATTGGCTTATTCTTAAAGATCTCATTGGCGATTCTAAAGGTGATAAATTCAATGATTTTGCGCAGGATTTAACCCTTACACAACTCTTGCAACTCGCTAATAAACGCTTGGAACAGCTTACAGACCGCTACCGCATTGATCAGCCGGGAGATGAAGAAGACGATTCTCTGGTGGCTATAGACGAGCATATGGGCGGGCAACGCCGATCTATTAAAACCTTAAGCGGCGGGGAGACCTTTATCCTGAGTCTGGCGCTTGCACTGGCCCTATCAGATCTCGCTTCGCGAAATATTGAAATCAACAGCCTCTTCATCGACGAAGGTTTTGGTACACTGGATCCCGAAACGCTAGATCAAACCCTGGATACCCTCGAGGTCCTTCAAGCGGAATCGGCTAAGATGATCGGCGTCATCAGCCACGTAGACAGTCTAAAAGAACGCATCGCAACGCAAATTCAGTTAACCCAAAACGGACAGGGATACAGCACACTTAACGTAGTTTAATATCATCTAAAATATCTATTATCCCATAGAGGAAACAAGCTGTGATTAGCCAGATTTAGAAGGTATAAATCCTAACTTTACAGTAGAAATTTTAAAGACAAATACCATGAATTTCCACACCCGAAAATGGATCAAACCACAGGACTTAAATCCCAACCGCTCCCTTTTTGGAGGTCGGCTGTTAGAGTGGATTGACGAAGAAGCTGCTTTATATGCAATCATTCAATTAGAGAATCCACGTACAGTGACTAAGTATATCAGCGAAATAGATTTTAAAGCCAGCGCCCGCGAAGGGGACATTGTAGAAATAGGTCTTGAACCCGTGAAATTTGGTACGGCTTCATTAACGTTAAAATGTGAAGTCCGTAATAAAATGACTCGGGAAACCATCATCACCATTGATAAAATCGTAATGGTGGGTCTGGATGAAAACGGAAACGCCAAACCCCACGGTAAAACCCAAATTGAATATGTAAAAAACAGGCTGGAGCACCCCTAAAATTACTTGAAGACAAGCCTTGTAATATTAACCCCTTTGGCGGTGCCAATGAAACAGTTTTTGACTTCGAGTCAAGCCTCAAAGTAGTTACCTCCCGATTATCGAGTCAAGTTCTATAGTTCGCATAAAAGGAGGCAATTTTAGCCTCTTATTGTCTTTACATGCTAATAAATGCATACAATAGGGCAATTGCTGTTTATTCAGTCCCGATGCATTTTGATAATTTAGCAGCCCATGCCCGGTTTTTGGCGCTCTATATACACAGAAATCTTCAAACCGGTGACGTAAACTACCTCGGGGCAAGCCTGTTTGCCGACAAAGGCAGGCCCACGAGGCATTTGTTAGAAACAAATTTTCAATTTCGAGGCATCCCGATACCTATCGGGACGGAATATTAAACCTTTTGGCGGTGCCAATAAATTTTTAAAACTTTTACATCTTTATGTTCCCTAAAAACACATACGTCAACAGACGAAACATCTTAAAACAAACGCTGAAAAGTGGCATCGTATTGTTACCCGGTAACGGAGAAAGTTCGATGAACTATGCCGATAACTGGTACCCTTTTAAGCAAGACAGCAGCTTTTTATACTATACCGGAATTGATCACATTCCAGACCTTTATTTTCTGATCAATATAGATACCGGCGAAGAAATCCTTTTTGGAAACAATGCGACTCCCGAAGAAAAGGTATGGATCGGCGCTCCGGAAAAACTGGAAAGCTTCGCTGAAAAGTCAGGCTTCAGTACTGTTAAGCCCCTGGATCAGGTTGCTTCTTATTTAAAAACCCAGTTAGATAAAGGCCTACACGTACATTACTTACCCCCGTATCGTGGAGCTCAAAAGATTGCAATTAGTAACTTATTAAATATTCCGCTTGCGGAAGTGGAAGCGAACAAATCAACTGCACTCATTCAAGCTATTGTAGCACAGCGCGAACGCAAATCTGCGGAAGAACTCGTAGAGCTAAACGAAGCGGTAAACATCACCCGCAAAATGCATGAATATGCCATTAGAAATACAAAACCCGGTATGACCGAAATGGAAGTTGCCGGTGCTTTAAATGGTATTGCAGTAAGTGGCGGTGGTGGTCTTGCCTTTCCCATTATTTTAACTAAAAACGGGCAATACCTGCACAACCACGCGACAACAGCAACATTGAATGAAGGGGATCTGGTTTTATGTGATAGTGGGGCCTATAATAAAATGGGTTATGGGGGGGATATGACCCGTACCTTCCCTGCAGGCAAAACCTTTACCCCACTTCAAAAAGACGTCTATAATATTGTGCTCAACGCGCATAATACGGCAATTGAAGTTTTAAAACCCGGTATTCGGTTTAAAGAGGTGCATCTCTTAGCTTCTAAAAAACTAGTAGAAGGCCTTACTGATTTAGGTTTGATGAAAGGCAATGCAGACAATGCTGTTGCTGCAGGAGCGCACACCTTGTTCTTTCAGTGTGGATTGGGCCATATGATGGGGCTTGATATTCATGATATGGAAAATATGGGCGAGCAGTATGTAGGCTACACGCCAGAACTTGAAAAGAGTACAGAATTCGGTTTAAAATCCTTACGTCTGGGTAAAGAACTCCAAGAAGATTTTGTGCTTACTGTAGAACCGGGTCTATATTTCAATCCGTTTTTGATTGACGAGCGCAGAGCTCAAAATAAGTATATGGATTTTGTGAATTATGATGAAGTTGAAAAGTTCAAAAACTTTGGCGGTATCCGCGTTGAAGAAGATTTTGTGATTACAAAAGAAGGCAGCGATCTCCTGGGAGAACCACTTGCAAAAACCGTAGCAGATATCGAAAAACTAAGAAACAACTAAATCATGAGAATTTTAAAACACCTATTCGTTGTATTAGTGGTAGCCCATATTGGGCTTACGGCCACCGCTCAGGAGCAAGATCCTGCTAAACTGACTTTAGATCGAATTTACTCATCTGAATTTAATGGTGACAATGCCCGCTCCATCAGCTGGATTAACAATGGCGAGGCTTTTGTAACCATAGAGCGTACGGATTCTGGAGAGGACCAATTGATCAAATATGAGAGTAAATCTAACGATCAGGAAGTCTTTTTAAGTGCTGATGCGCTTACGCCTGCCGGAGCTAGTCAAGCTTTACGTGTAGCAGATTTCAGCCTTTCTAAGGATGAAAGCAAAGTATTGATCTTTACCAATACCAGTCGGGTATGGCGTTCTAATACAAAAGGCGATTACTGGGTTTATGATTTGGATACTAAAAAGCTGAAGCAACTGGGAACCGAGCTTCCCTCCTCTTCGCTGATGTTTGCCAAGTTTTCGGATGCTAATAAAAAGGTAGCTTATGTTTCAGGCTTCAATTTATACGAAGAAGACTTCAAAACCGGTGAAGTAACGCAGCTCACCACAGACGGAACCGGCGATATCATCAACGGAACTTTTGACTGGGTTTATGAAGAAGAATTTGGGGCTCGTGATGGCTTTCGTTGGAATCCTGACGGAAAGCACATCGCGTATTGGCAACTGGATGCTTCAGAAATAGGCACGTTTTATATGATAAACAATACAGATTCGGTATATGCTAAGCCTATTCCCTTACAGTATCCTAAAACCGGTTACGATCCGTCTTCGGCTAAAGTAGGTATTGTAAATACCGAAACTCAAAAGACCCATTGGATCGCTGTACCCGGAGATGCCGTGCAACATTACATTCCTGCTATACAATGGATTCATGAAGACCTCTTATTGATTCAGCAATTAAACCGCAAGCAAAACACACTTAAGATCTTTACCTATACGCCTTCTACAGACGCGATTAAAAACGTATATACCGAAACAGAAGATACCTGGGTTGATCTGGGCTATCCTGATGTTTCCGCCAATCAATGGGGTAAAAACGACTTGTTACTTACCGATGATCAGTCGGCTTTTTTAAGAATGACCGAAAATGACGCGTGGAGACACATTTATAAAGTGCGTCTTAAAGATGGTAAAAAGACGTTGTTGACGCCCGGTGCTTATGATGTAGCGGCTTTTTATACTGCAACAGATAAAGAAGTATTCTTTTCGGCTTCGCCCGAAAGCCCTGCACAACGCTATTTATTTAAAGCATCACTAAGCGGAAAAGGAACACCCCAGCGTTTGACTCCGGCAACATTTGAAGGAATCAATACGTATCAAATCGCTCCTAATGGAAAATATGCTATTCACAATCACACCGATGTGACTACCCCCACTACAACACGTTTGATAAGTTTACCCAAGCATGCAACCATTAAAACCTTAGTTGACAATCAAGCACTGAAGGATAAACTGGCAACTCTAGCTATACCCGAAACTGAGTTCTTTCAGATAGAGACCGAAGACGGTATTGTAGTTGAAGGCCGTATCACTAAGCCAACAGATTTTGATGCTTCTAAAGAATACCCGGTGCTGTTTCACGTATACGGTGAACCTTGGGGGCAAATGGCCACCGATAATTTCATAGGTCTATACGACATCTTTTTAGCGCAAAATGGCTTTGTGATAATCAATATGGATAACCGCGGTACGCCTTCTCTAAAAGGAAGCGACTGGCGTAAGTCAATCTACCGCAAAGTAGGTGTGGTCAATTCTCGCGACCAGGCGATGGCAACAAAAGCTCTTTTGAAAAAATGGACTTTCTTAGATAAAGACCGCGTTTCGGTATGGGGCTGGAGCGGCGGGGGCTCCATGACATTAAACTTGATGTTTAGATATCCTGAACTTTATCAAACCGGAATGGCGGTAGCTGCAGTAGCGAATCAAATGTTCTACGATAACATTTATCAGGAGCGTTATATGGGACTTCCGCAGGAAAACAAAGAAGACTTCATTGAAGGCTCGCCTGCAACCTATGCAAAAGATCTAGAAGGAAATTTACTGGTGGTTCACGGTACCGGTGATGATAATGTACATTATCAAAATATGGAGTATCTGGTCAACGAACTCATCAAAAACAACAAGCAGTTTACGATGATGGCCTACCCCAACCGTTCACATGGTATTTACGAAGGCGAAAATACCCGAAGACATTTATATACGTTACTGACTAATTATTTATTCAGTCATAACGGGAAATAAATTAGTTTGAAGGCAAGCCTTGGGATAGTAAAACCCTTTGGCGGTGCCAATAAAAAAACTCGGGGGCAAGACCACGAAACATTCATTAGAAACAAATGTCCAATTTCGAGGCAAGCCTGGGAATATTTAAACCCTTTGGCGGTGCCAATAAAAAACCTCGGGGGCAAGACCACGAAACATTCATTAGAAACAAATGTCCAATTTCGAAACAAGCCTTGGGATAGTAAAACCCTTTGGCGGTGCCAATAAAAAACCTCGGGGGCAAGACCACGAAACATTCATTAGAAACAAATGTTCAATTTCGAGGCAAGCCTTGGGATAGTAAAACCCTTTGGCGGTGCCAATAAAAAAACCTCGGCTTCTTAGAAGACCGAGGTTTTTGCCTATAGGGGAAAAAGGCACATTAAGCAGCTACATGGTGAGCTGATTTAATATGGAGTTGCTGAGCAATGGTATTTTTCCACTGCTGAGCGCGTTTCTGTTCAAAGTTTTGAGACGCATCAAAAAGCGAATCGTAAAAATTAAGTGTTACAGGAGTTCCAGTTCCTTGAGGAGTCAAGGTTAAAGCAAGATGCTCTAAAGTTGTGGATACCTTTCCGTCAATGCGTTTGGTTTTTAAATCTTCAAGGATATTCACCTGACTGAATTGAGTAAGGTCCAGGTATTCAAAAATGAGTTTCTCTTGTATGATTTGGCCATACAATAAAACATTTTTAGTCGTATCAATAGCTATTTGACGACCGTTCCACTTTTCGCTTTGCGCGAAAGACAAATCATTTTTAGAGGCTTCTTCTTTAAATTTAGCATGGATCTTTTTGGTCGTGTTTGATCCAAAAAAAATAAAGAACATATAAGGTACTGCAACGATTCCCACCACAAGGGCGAAAACCAAAATCATATCTATTTTCATAATAATAAGGTATGCTGTTTTTAAAATAGTGAAGGGATGCAAAGCATCACATAGACGTATTACAGATTAATAACCTGCATACGTATGCTTTAAAAAAGAATACGGATTACGGAAATAAATGGAATGGAAATATAAGCACCAGCCTGGCACACGACGGATTGATGAACAGGGATCGCTCCAAATACTTGGAATCATCCGATAATGCAAACGGGTAAGGATACTTTCCTGAACCGCTAAAACTACTGAAGCGATCCGTCTGCGGTTGTTGGAGTTCAACACTCACCGAAACTTCAGGCGCTTCAAGCGTGAGTTGCTCAACGGTAACCGCTTTATCATTGGCATGCTCAATAACCGCTGTATGGTTTGAGGTATTGTGTTTTTGTAAAGAAGTCGTTTCTGAAGAAAACCCATACGTCGTCTGCCCTACTCCAAAAAGCAGGAACACGAACATACATACAGAATAGATAAATGCCTTCATTACAGGCACAAAGTTAAAACAGCTACCTGTTAAGTTGTTGCTAAAGTTTGAACTATTTTACGCAGTCACCGAGATTTAAATAGTTATGAGCTTCAAACGCGCTTTAAAGAAAGCTAATATTCGGTTTCCTGAGGGACAGCTGTAAGGGTTTTTAAGAAATCCACCAGAGCTGTTTGCTCAGTATCAGTAAGATTGAGATCATCAAAGGGCAAAGTCTGGTGCGGCAGGTCAAAGCCCAAACCGGCACCTCCCCCAGTATTGTAAAAGTCTACAACTTCTTCAAGCGTTTGATATACTCCATTATGCATATACGGCGCGGTAAGCGCCACATTACGCACCGTAGGGGTTTTAAACATCCCTAATTGTATAGGCTCAGTATACATAAAATAAAACCCCAGATCATCATCAAGGTGTTTATTAGCTGCAGTCTCCGGGACTCCTATAACTTCTTTTTCTGTATCGGTAAAAAATGGCGGAACGGTTCCGCTGGTCAAAGGCATAAAGTGACATGTCGCGCACAAAGCTTTTCCCATAAACAAGTTCATACCCAGTTTTTCAGACGCTGTGAACGTGTCTACTTCACCTCTGATATTTTTATCAAATTTAGAACTGAAACCGTTAAGCGTAGAAATATAAGCCGAAAGCGCTTTTATGGTTTCGTCATTACTCCATTTACGGCGCGTACCAAAGACTTCTTTAAAAGCCTCATAATACGTAGAATCTTTCAGAACCTCATCAGAAAATTCATGAACACTGCTGTTGAATTCCTCTTTATTGGTGAACACGCCAGAAATTTGCGCCAGTAACGTTTCGGCTCTGCCATCCCAGAAAAAACCACGTTGAAAGATAGCATTGATCAAGGTAGGTGAATTGCGTTTTAACGGATTACCCGAGTTATTCAGATTGGTTACGAGTCCGTCTGTATAAGCCAACTTCGGATTGTGACAGGTCACGCAAGCCATATCCTTAGCCTGAGATAAATTCTTATCAAAGAACAAGCGTTTGCCCAATGCAATTTTAGCTTCAGAAGGATTGCGATTGGTGATCGCCCTGAAGTATTCAACATTAAAAGAATCTTCTTCAAAGAAGGTAGGGGCATCAAAATTGAAGGGCTTATGCAACACCGGCTCCCATAAACCGGAAGTTTTGCGAATAGCAACCCAACTGCGCGTTATGGGATTGAAGTAATATTAACGCTAAAGTAACACAACAATAAAAAAATTAATTATTTGGAAATAAGACACTTACAAAACATTGATAATTTAGCTCACGAAATCTTTTAAATCTTTTATTATGAAAAATTACTACCTATTAATTTTATTTACTACTTCTATCTTGATACAAGGATGTTCAACAGATCAAGATAACACGCTATCTAATTCAGAAAATATAAAATATCTGGATGTAATCAAATCAAACACTCCTATTCCCATAGATACCTTTGATTTTGAAAGCTATATAGTTATAGAGGGAGACATAATGATACCTAAAGAGAAATTTTCAAAAAATCAGTCAAAACAATTTAGTTGGAAAAATGATTCATTAGTTTCTAAAGAAAATATAAAGAACATAACTATTTATGTTGACAATTCGATCCCATCATCGGGTGCAGATAATTGGAGAATTGCTGTTCAAGAAGCAGCTAATCTTTGGAATAGTTTAAAATATCAAGGAACATCATCTCAAATAGATATAACATACTCTAATAGTCCTAATTCTGATATTATCGTAAGATCTGATTATGGTCAGTTACAAAATGGTACCATAGCTATGGGATCAGTTCCATTTGGATGTAACGTTGGTTCAACAATTATTTTAAACTTAGATTTTTATAACAATTATAATGTGCCTCATTCAAAAAAAGTTTATAATATGGTTCACGAAATAGGACATAATATTGGTTTCGGTCATACAAACTCTCCAAATGCTTGGTATTTACAAAAAATTGTTGGTACACCTGATACAGATTCAAACTCTGTTATGAACGGAGGTACAGCTTTAAATTCCTGGAATGATTTCTCTATTTATGACGAAAAAGCAACTCTTTGGCTTTATGATGATATCGCTATAAAATACCCTAAAGAAGGTGATGAACTAGTTTCTGGAAGTGGAGATTGGTCTACCTCTTGGATACCTCATTATTTTTGTCAAGAAGATTATGTTAATATAAAAGTCTATTTTGATCAATTTAGTTCTGGCAATGAAGTTTTAAGAATTAATGAAAATGTAAAGAATGATGGTATTTGGAACTATCCAAGCGGAAAATTTGGTGCTGGGAACAATGATAATGATGGAGATTTTAGACTAAGAATATCTTCAATTGACAATCCAAATAATTTCTTTGAAGTAAATTTCAACATGTTTGTTGACTAAGAATCTTGATTTGAAATTAAATTTGTGACTTTATTTAAGTAGTCTAAAAAGAGGTTTGTCTAATAAATAAACCTCTTTTTACTTTATATTAAAAATCTAACCCCCGCTCAAAATCTGTGCAGCGTGATCTTTAGTTTTTACTTTTCCGATGACACGGGTTACCGTTCCATTCTCTACAATAAAGGTGGTGCGGTGAATCCCGTCGTATTCTTTCCCCATAAATTTCTTAGGTCCCCATACCCCAAAAGCATTAATGACGGTTTTATCTTCATCTGCTAATAACGGAAATGGAAACTCATATTTAGTCTTAAAATTACTTTGGCGTTTTTCTGAATCTGCACTTACTCCCAACAGCTCGTAACCTGCAGCTTGTAGCTCTTTATAATGATCTCTCAGGTTACACGCTTCAGCTGTACAACCCGGTGTAGAAGCCTTAGGATAAAAGAACACCACAACTTTTTTAGTTGCATAATCACTCCATCTTACTGCGTTACCGTCCTGATCTGTTGTTGTAAATTCTGGTACTTGATCTCCTTCTTTAAGCATGTTCATGTCGGTTTATTTTTATTATTCTTATTATTACTTTAATTATAGTGAAGCAATTGCTTCTTTTGCATTCAGACCCTAAAATTACAGATAATGACTAAAGCCGATAAGGTAACCTTTGTTATAGATACGTTAAAGCGGTTGTATCCACAAATTCCCATCCCGTTAGATCATAAAGATCCATATACATTGCTCATCGCTGTTTTGATGAGTGCGCAAAGTACCGATGTCAAGGTGAATCAAATCACACCATTATTATTTGAAGTTGCCGACAACCCATATGATATGATAAAGCTTTCTGTGGAAGAAATACGGGAGATCATCAAACCGGTGGGCTTGTCGCCGATGAAAGCAAAAGGTATATACGGACTCTCCCATATTTTAATTGATAAGTATAACGGAAGGGTTCCTGAAAGTATTGAAGAACTGGAGCAGTTGCCGGCGGTAGGCCATAAAACAGCAAGTGTTGTGGTGGCACAGGCCTTTAATATACCGGCATTTCCGGTAGATACGCACATTCACCGGCTCATGTACCGCTGGAATTTAACCAACGGTAAAAACGTAGTTCAAACCGAAAAAGATGCCAAGCGGCTTTTTCCTAAAGATCTTTGGAACGAACTACACCTGCAAATCATTTGGTACGGACGGCAATACAGTCCGGCCCGCGGATGGGACCTGAATAAAGATATCATCACCGCAACCATAGGACGTACAAGTGTTTTAAAGGAATATTATAAGAAGAAATAGGGTGAAAACTATAAAAATTAATAGAGACAGTGTAGCTGCAGGAGATGATATAAATTCCCATTTACAAGAGATCACAATTCAATCCAATTAGAAAATATCAGATATCATCAAACACATTATTCTTAATAACTACCTCCCCTTAATAAGCGGTGGCAAAGCAACTTGGAGTGTAGCTATTGAAAATCCTATAGCTATTCTCACTCAAGAAACGAAATTCAAACCCAAATTGATTTGCATGCCAGAATATCCATATTCGGGCGAAACCTATGAAGTAAATATTGAACAAATTCATTTTAACTATCACGCTCAAGAAGACCCTGAAAATGTATATAAAGTTTTAAGTCGTTTTAAATTGCCTCGGTCTTAAAAAATGATCTTAATAACCTTAAATCAAAAAGCCCCGCTGTTTAGCGGGGCTTTTCAGTTTTAATTGAGAAGGTTCTCAATCTTCCCAAATTTGGTATTCATAACACTTAAAGCCTTAGAATAATTTAAAATGCGGTTAACCGTCTCTTTAGAGGGTTGTAAATTTTTATCGTGATCACACGATTTCTTGGAGTAAATGTTTTCCATCAAATGACGTTTGGTTAATAGTTTACCTATAACGCACACTTTTTAGATTTAGTTTATCTCAATTTGTTAAAATTATATTGTTTTTTTCAATCACCTTTCTCAGGTTGATCAGCGCATAACGCATACGCCCCAATGCCGTGTTGATGCTTACATCGGTACGCTCTGCAATTTCTTTAAAACTCATATCTTTATAGATACGCATCAACAGAACATCGCGTTGATCCTCAGGCAATTCCTCAATGAGTTTACGCACATCTTCTTCTACCTGATCTTTAATAATACGCTTTTCAGCATTTAGATCAGGATCTCCCAAAACAGAAAAAATATTGAAATCGCCGGTATTATCAAACTTCGGCATGCGCTTGTTCTTTCTAAAATAATCAATCACCAGGTTGTGCGCGATACGCATCACCCAGGGTAAAAACTTGCCCTCTTCATTATATCCGCCGCGTTTTAACGTGCGAATTACTTTGATAAAGGTATCCTGAAAAATGTCTTCAGTTACATCCCGGTCGTAAACCTTAGAATAAATAAAACTATATATGCGTTGTTGATGTCTCGATATTAAAACAGAAAGTGCCGCTTCATCGCCCTGTATGTAGTTGCTGACCAGGACTGCGTCAGTTATTAACATATCTTCCATAAAATTACTTTTGTAGGTTAAAGTTGATCCTGTAAGGACCGGTCAAAATTTTAAAAAGTAATTTTCAGATATAGGCGTTTCGCTTATTTGTTAATAGTGAATCAAATATAACAACTTTCATTCCAAATAAACAACACCCGTTCTACAATTTTAACATTAACAGGACGTTGGGCAAATCTTTGATGGGTTATCCATACTATAAATTATCTTTGCATACCTATACTTATTGCTATGATCATTGACGTTTCTAAAGCGGACCCTAAACAGAATATCATCATTAAAGGGGCTAAGCTTCACAACTTAAAAAATATAAATACCATAATCCCCCGCAATAAACTGGTAGTAATTACCGGTTTATCGGGTTCAGGTAAATCTAGCCTTGCCTTTGATACGCTTTATGCCGAAGGACAACGCCGCTATGTGGAGAGTTTGTCTTCGTATGCCCGCCAGTTTTTAGGGCGTTTAAACAAACCCAAAGTTGACTATATAAAAGGAATTGCACCTGCTATCGCTATTGAGCAAAAGGTTAACAGTACCAACCCGCGTTCGACCGTGGGAACTTCTACTGAGATTTATGATTACCTCAAATTACTTTTTGCACGTATCGGAAAAACCTACTCTCCTGTTTCTGGAGACGAAGTCAAAAAAGATACAGTCACGGATGTTGTTGAATATGTACGTGCTTTTGAAGAGCGCAGTAAATTATTGCTGCTGGCTCCATTTATTGTTGAAGAAGGGCGAAAGATTGAAGAAAAGCTCAATATCCTCCAGCAACAAGGGTATGCACGTATTAAAGTGAATGACGCAGTGGTGCGTATTGAAGAATCCGGAAGCATCCAAAAAACAGATAAACTCTTTTTGGTTGTTGACCGAATCATTAAAAAAGAGGATGAAGACTTTTACAACCGGCTGGCTGATGCCGTACAAACGGCATTTTTTGAAGGCAAAGGCGAAGCTTTTGTAGAGGACCTTGCTACGCATAAACAACGGCATTTTAGCAACAGTTTTGAGTTAGACGGGATGAGTTTTCTCGAGCCTAATGTACACTTATTCAGTTTTAACAATCCGTATGGGGCTTGTCCTACTTGTGAGGGTTATGGTGATGTTATAGGTATCGATGAAGATCTGGTAATTCCTAATACAGCACTTTCAGTTTATGAAAATGCGATTTTTCCATGGCGTGGGGATAGTATGAGTTATTATAGAGACCAACTCGTGAATAACGCGTATAAATTTGATTTCCCGATACATAAACCGTATTTCGAACTTTCTGATGATCAAAAAGATTTGATCTGGAACGGAAACAACCACTTTGAAGGCTTACATTCATTCTTCGAATTTTTAGAATCTAAAGCTTATAAGATTCAAAATCGGGTAATGCTTTCGCGCTATCGCGGAAAAACCCGTTGTAAAACCTGTGGGGGCAAACGCCTGCGAAAAGAAGCCAATTACGTCAAAGTGGGTGGTGCTACGATCACAGATCTGGTAGGCTTACCACTTAACAAAGTGGCTGATTTCTTCAAACAGTTAGAGCTGAGCGAACACGATACCAAAATCGCAAAACGCCTGTTGACCGAGATTGAAAGCAGATTAGAATTTCTTTCAAAAGTGGGGTTGAATTACCTCACGTTAAACCGAAAATCCAACACCCTTTCCGGGGGAGAATCGCAGCGTATCAATCTGGCAACTTCTTTGGGAAGTAGTTTGGTAGGATCTATGTATATCTTAGACGAACCCAGTATTGGCTTACATCCCAAAGATACCGAGCGTTTGATTGAGGTTTTAAAAAACCTGCGCGATCTGGGGAATACGGTGATCGTGGTAGAACACGATGAAGACATTATGAAAGCTGCCGATGAGATCATCGATATCGGTCCGGAAGCCGGAACCTTTGGAGGTGATGTGGTCGCAGTAGGCGCGTACGATGAGATCCTTAAAAGTGATTCACTTACTGCGAAATACCTCAACGGAGAGATGGAGATCAAAGTCCCCGAAACCCGCCGGACTTCTAAGTATTATGTAGATATCATCGGGGCGCGGGAGAATAATCTGAAAAATATAAATGTTCGTTTTCCATTAGGTGTTTTTGTTGCGGTGACCGGAGTTTCCGGAAGCGGTAAAAGTACACTGGTAAAAAAACTCTTATACCCTGCTATGCTTAAAGAAACGGGCGGGTACGGAGAGAAAGTGGGGCAAATGACCGGTATCGAAGGCAATTACGACAACATCAACCATATAGAGTTTGTAGATCAGAATCCTATAGGGCGTTCTTCGCGCTCTAACCCGGTAACATATATAAAAGCCTATGACGATATCCGATCTTTATATGCAGGTCAAAAACTGAGTAAAATCCGTAATTTTCAGACCAAGCATTTCTCGTTTAACGTAGATGGTGGACGTTGTGAGAACTGTAAAGGCGAAGGCGAAGTAACAATCGAAATGCAGTTTATGGCCGATGTACATTTAGAGTGTGAAGTCTGTAAAGGAAAGCGCTTTAAAAAAGAAGTACTCGAAGTCACTTTTGAAGGCAAGAATATAGACGACATACTTAACCTGACCATTGATGATGCGATTGCATTCTTTAAAGAGCATAAACAAGATAAAATAACGCGCAAGCTCAAACCACTTCAAGATGTTGGTCTGGGCTATGTAACGCTGGGACAAAGCTCCTCTACCCTTTCGGGCGGGGAAGCACAGCGTATCAAACTGGCCTCATTTTTAGTAAAAGGTACCACCAAAGAAAAAAACCTCTTCATCTTTGACGAACCAACAACCGGTTTACATTTTCACGATATTCAGAAATTGCTTACTTCGTTTCAGGCATTGATCAAAAAAGGACATGCTATATTGGTAGTAGAACACAATCTGGATCTGATCAAATGTGCAGACCACGTGATCGATCTGGGACTTGAAGGCGGCGAGAACGGCGGCCATCTAATTGCTTCCGGTACACCTGAGGAAGTTGCTAAAAACAAAAAGTCGTTTACTGCCCAGTATTTAAAGGAGAAGCTTTAATTATTATTTGTTATTCATTATTTAAAAGCGGTAACCTTTGATTGCTGAGTATTGCGATGCCAGGAGCAGTGAACCCAAGTAACCTTCGTCTTTCTCCTTCCCGACGCTTCGGGAGAGAAGGGAGCTTTAGTATAAGTTTAAAAAAAGGTTTATTAAAACTCCAGTACCGGACTACTAGGAGGTTCTCGTCAAATTTGCAGGGAGCGCAGCGTAGCAGGCGGTTCTGTCTGAGGCCAGCGGCCGAGTTAAGCGCATACAGCGCAGCGAGCAATAAATTTAGAGAAGCTATTCATGTATACTATTGTCAGCTCCACATCGCTATCGCTCCGCTGCTTCGTAACTTCCTATGTTTATTCCGAACCAAGAGCTATTAATTCGCTTCCCCCCTTCCGGTTGGTTAAAGCCTCATGCTGAACATGTTTTGGATCTCACGAGAAATGCTGTAAGGAATCAAGCTCCCTTCTCTATGGGAGAAGGGTTGGGGATGAGGATTTTGGTTCGTTTCGGGACAATGCAAAAAAGAAAAAAGCTATTCATGTATACTATTGTCAGCTCCACATCGCTATCGCTCCGCTGCTTCGTAACTTCCTATGCGTATTCCGAATCAAGAGCTATTAATTCGCTTACCCCCTTCCGGTTGGTTAAAGCCTCATGCTGAACGTATTTTGGATCTCACGAGGGATGCTGTCAGGAATCAAACTCCCTTCTCTATGGGAGAAGGCTTGGGGATGAGGATTTTGGTTCTTTTTGGGACAATGCAAAAAAGAAAAAAGCTTATTGAATCCTAAAAAAGCTATTCATCTATGCTATTGCCAGCTCCACATCGCTATCGCTCCGCTGCTTCGTAACTTCCTATACGTATTCCGAACCAAGAGCTATTAATTCGCTTCCCTCCTTCAGGTTGGTTAAAGCCTCATACTGAACGGGTTTTGGATCTCACGAGGGATGCTGTCAGGAATCAAACTCCCTTCTCTATGGAAGAAGGGTTGGGGATGAGGATTTTGGTTCGTTTCGGGACAATGCAAAAAAGAAAAAAGCTATTCATGTATGCTATTGCCAGATCCACATCGCTATCGCTCCGCTGCTTCGTAACTTCCTATACGTATTCCGAACCAAGAGCTATTAATTTGCTTACCCCCTTCCGGTTGGTTAAAGCCTCATACTGAACGGGTTTTGGATCTCACGAGAAATGCTGTCAGGATTCAAACTCCCTTCTCTATGGGAGAAGGGTTAGGGATGAGGATTTTGGTTCGTTTTGGGGCGATGCAAAAAAGAAAAAAGCTATTCATGTATGCTATTGCCAGCTCCACATCGCTATCGCTCCGCTGCTTCGTAAATTCCTATGTTTATTCCGAACCAAGAGCTATTAATTCGCTTACCCCCTTCCGGTTGATTAAAGCCTCATACTGAACGTGTTTTGGATCTCACGAGAAATGCTGTAAGGAATCAAACTCCCTTCTCTATGGGAGAAGGGTTGGGGATGAGGATTTTGGTTCGTTTTGGGGCAATGCAAAAAAGAAAAAAGCTTATTGAATCCTAAAAAAGCTATTCATCTATGCTATTGTCCGTTCCACATCGCTATCGCTCCGCTGCTTCGTAACTTCCTATGCATATTCCGAACCAAGAGCTATTAATTCGCTTACCCCCTTCCGGTTGATTAAAGCCTCATACTGAACGGGTTTTGGATCTCACGAGGGATGCTGTAAGGAATCAAACTCCCTTCTCTATGGGAGAAGGGTTGGGGATGAGGATTTTGGTTCGTTTTGGGGCAATGCAAAAAAGAAAAAAGCTATTCATGTATGTTTTTGTCCGTTCCACGTCGCTATCGCTCCGCTGCTTCGTAAATTCCTATGTTTATTCCGAATCAAGAGCTATTAATTCGCTTACCCCCTTCCCGTTGGTTAAAGCCTCATACTGAACGGGTTTTGGATCTCACGAGGGATGCTGTCAGGAATCAAACTCCCTTCTCTATGGGAGAAGGGTTGGGGATGAGGATTTTGGTTCGTTTTGGGACAATGCAAAAAAGAAAAAAGCTTATTGAATCCTAAAAAAGCTATTCATGTATACTATTGCCAGCTCCACATCGCTATCGCTCCGCTGCTTCGTAACTTCCTATACGTATTCCGAACCAAGAGCTATTAATTCGCTTACTCCCTTCCGGTTGGTTAAAGCCTCATGCTGAACGTGTTTTGGATCTCACGAGAAATGCTGTAAGGAATCAAACTCCCTTCTCTATGGGAGAAGGGCTGGGGATGAGGATTTTGGTTCGTTTTGGGGCGATGCAAAAAAGAAAAAAGCTTATTGAATCCTAAAAAAGCTATTCATGTATGCTATTGCCAGTTCCACGTCGCTATCGCTCCGCTCCTTCGTAACTTCCTATGTTTATTCCGAATCAAGAGCTATTAATTCGCTTACACCCTTCCGGTTGGTTAAAGCCTCATACTGAATGTGTTTTGGATCTCACGAGAAATGCTGTAAGGAATCAAACTCCCTTCTCTATGGGAGAAGGGTTGGGGATGAGGATTTTGGTTCGTTTTGGGGCAATGCAAAAAAGAAAAAAGCTTATTGAATCCTAAAAAAGCTATTAATTTGCTTACCCCCCTTCCGGTTGATTAAAGCCTCATACTGAACGGGTTTTGGATCTCACGAGGGATGCTGTAAGGAATCAAACTCCCTTCTCTATGGGAGAAGGGTTGGGGATGAGGATTTTGGTTCGTTTTGGGGCAATGCAAAAAAGAAAGAGAAAGAGTTTGTTTTAATATTCTAAAGACGAAAATCTTCGGGGTTGTTACAACTCAAAAAAAAAAAAAAACTCTGCAATCACCTAAACTAATAAACCCTTAAAAACCAACACAATAAACCCTAATCCCCCCTTACGAATAAGCAAATAAAACAGCAAAATTCATTTTTGGCACGCGGTTTGAATTGTATTAAGCGTAATCAGATTAGAACAGCGATTAAGTCCTGATCTATAAACCTTAAGAACATGAAACGCACTTTATTTTTAGTAGCAGCAAGTTTCCTAATCGGAGCTACTGCGCAGGCATCAGAACACATGACAACGGCTGAGCAAAATGAAAGCAATAGCGTGCGTAACTACATGCAGCCTGTGGTTTTTATTGAACAAGGTATTGAGTTTTTGATCTACCCGGATGGAACTCTTGATTTTAATGCAACACCAGCATCTATACGCCTCAATGGAAATCATGTACGTCCAGTATATTATAATCCCAGAGATGTATACGGCACAGGCGCTAATTACCGCAGAGGTTATGTGAAATACAACCGAAGTGGACAGATAGTACAAATAGGCGGTATTACCATAGGGTATTTACACAACGGGCAGGTGAACCGCATAGGTGACATTCCTGTAAACTATAAAAAAGGTGTTTTAGATAAAGTAGGAAACTTAAAGATGCATTACGACCGTAGCGGTCGCATGTATAAGCAGACCGGAAGCATTTATAAAGGAAAAAAATATAAGAAAGAAGCTCTGCAGATCAACACCGTGTATGGGGATCGCAGTCGCAGATCTTAACGATTAAGACTCGTCTGATTAACGAGTTATAGTTTGATTTTTTTGGTTGGTTAGTTAGTTGGAAATCCCCGGCAAGTAAATTTGTCCGGGGATTTTTTAGGAGCGCTCCCCAATGCAATATTTTGTAATTTTGCGGCTATGCACATTCAAGATACCATCGCTGCACTAGCCACTGCTCCCGGAGCCGGAGCAATTGCTGTCATACGCGTTTCAGGAGCCAATGCTTTAGACCTAGTCTCCTCTGTTTTTAAAGCTAAAAGCGGAAAGATTCTCAAAGAGCAGCAATCTCACACCCTGCATCTGGGGAATATTGTGGACGGAAACCGTATTATTGATGAAGCACTGGTTTCTATTTTTAAAGGAAAACGCTCGTACACGGGGGAACCTACGGTAGAGATCTCGTGCCACGGAAGTTCGTATATACAACAGGAGATTTTACAACTGCTGTTTAGAAAAGGATGCCGGGCTGCAAAGGCTGGCGAATTTACCTTGCGTGCATTTATCAACGGGAAGATGGACTTGAGTCAGGCGGAAGCTGTGGCCGATCTTATTGCCAGTGACAATGCCGGGTCTCACCAGATCGCCATGCAACAAATGCGGGGTGGGTTTTCTAACGAAATTGCCCAACTGCGTCAGGAGTTGCTCAACTTTGCTTCGTTGATCGAACTCGAACTCGACTTTGCCGAAGAAGATGTAGAGTTTGCCAACCGTGAAGAATTTCAGAGTCTCATCTCAAAAATTACCCGCGTACTCAAACGCCTGATCGATTCGTTTGCTACCGGAAACGTCATTAAAAACGGAATTCCCGTAGCGATTGTAGGCGAACCCAATGTGGGAAAATCTACCTTGCTCAATGCCTTGCTTAATGAAGAGCGTGCCATTGTAAGCGATATCGCAGGAACCACGCGTGATACTATAGAAGATGAAATCGCTATTGGTGGTATTGGTTTCCGGTTTATAGATACCGCAGGAATTCGAGAAACAGTGGATGTGATCGAAGGTCTGGGCATCAAAAAAACCTTTGAAAAGATCAGTCAGGCGCAAGTAGTATTGTATCTAATCAACTCTCAAGCCCCGTCAGCCTCCGGTAGCTCCCCCAAAGGGAGAGCATTTGCTGACCTCCAATTAGAAATAGAAAAAATTAAAAATCGCTTCCCGGATAAGCCTTTAGTACTGGTTGCTAATAAAATGGATCACCTCAACGCGGAAGAACAGCATACCATCCACAACCAACTTTCTGAACTGATTCCTGAAGATTCAAAATCTACCGTTTTACTCATTTCGGCCAAAACCGGTACGGGTGTAGACGAACTTAAAGAGCAACTCCTGCAATTTGTAAATACGGGTGCGCTTCGCAACAATGAAACCCTGGTGACCAATTCGCGTCACTACGATTCGCTGCTCAAAGCCCTCGAAGAAATCGAAAAAGTACAGGTGGGTATTGATGCCGGACTAAGCGGTGACCTTCTCGCCATTGATATTCGCGAGGCGTTATATCACTTTGGAGAGATCACCGGGCAGGTGACCAACGATGAACTCTTGGGCAATATCTTTGCGAATTTTTGTATCGGTAAATAAATTTGAAATTTAATTTGATATCATTTGACATCAAATTAATACAAAACCTAACAAAATCAATGCTTTAAGACGCTTAATTATTCAACAGTATTTTCTCTTAATTCTTCTATAATTGTTCTTTTGTTACACCTCTGGTACACCTCAACGTTAAAATTTAAACATGAGGTGTACCAAAGTACACCTCATTTAGCTTTTTTGAATTAATTTTACAAAAAGCTCATATTATGGTAATTAAGCTCAAAAAGAAAAAACTCACTTCGGGAAAGTACAGTCTATATATTGAATATTATAAAGGCAAGACCAGAGATGCCAATGGTAAACAAATTCATTCAAGAGAATTTGAGTACCTCAAACAGTATCTCTATATGAGTCCTAAAAACGCTCTTGAAAAGAGAGAAAATGAAGAAACACTCCTAAGGGCTGAACAAATCCTATCCATTCGCCGAGCAGAATATGCTCAAGGCAAATATGGAATTAAAGATCGTAGTAAAGACAAATTACTATTTCTGAATTATTATGAAAAGCTCAAGGAAGAGCGCTATGAGACCAAAGGTAATTATGATAATTGGGATGCCGCTCAAAATCACCTTGAGAACTACTGTAAAAACAAGCACATTACCTTTGAAGATGTAGATGAAGAATTTGTACTAGGCTATAAAAAATATCTGAACAAAAAAGCGAAAACTAAATCGAATACACTATTATCACAGAATTCTAAATACTCTTATTTTAATAAATTCAAAGCAGCATTAAGACAAGCTTTTGATGATGGGTATACCAGTCGCAATTATGCTACAGCCGTGAAAGGGTTTGCTATGGGTGAAACTATGCGCGAATATCTAACGCACGAAGAATTACAAAACTTAGTGAAAGCTGAATGTAAACATCAAATGTTGAAGAATGCGTTTATTTTTAGCTGTCTTACCGGTTTACGGTGGAGCGATATAAATAAACTTACCTGGTCTGAAGTGCGTGATGAAGAAGACGGATCCCGACTTATATTCCAACAGAAAAAAACTGCCGTTCAGGAATACCAATACCTATCTGAACAAGCGCGGAGTATTTTAGGTACTCGAAAGGAAGACAGCGCTCGTGTATTTCAAGGTTTGAAATACGGTGCCCATTTTAATGCAGAATTACTCCGGTGGTGTATGCGTGCCGGAATAACCAAACATATTACTTTTCATAGTGCCAGACATACGCACGCTGTACTGCTACTAGAAAACGGAGCTGATATATACACGGTTTCTAAAATTCTTGGACATAAAGAAATTCGAACCACGCAGATCTACGCTAAAATTGTAGACAAAAAGAAAAAAGAAGCGGCTTATCTAATACCAAAATTGGAAATCTAAGGTTTTACCTGTTGATAACTTACAAAAACTCCCGTTTCACGCATAATTTTTAGTGGTATTTGTTATGCGCAAGAATGTGCAAAAATTCTTTTTGTTATGGTTTGATATCATTTGAAATCATTTAATATAAATACCTATTTTTCAGATATTTGTGCATAAGTACTGAGTTGAAAACGAGGCTTTAATTAATCATAGCTTTACTTTTATCTCAAGAATTCTAAAAAAATACAACAAAGCGCTTTGTTCACTATTCACTTTAAAAATCGAATACGATGAACACGATTAATTTAGACGAAAGGCTAGAACGCATTGAATCGCTATTACTAGCCAACAAAAAGGTACTTACGCTTGAAGAAGCTTGTGATTATACAGGTATCTCTCGAAGCTATTTATACAAATTAACCTCTACTGGAAGCATTCCGCACAGCAAGCCTGGTGGTAAACTTATTTACTTCGACATCGATCTGTTGAACAAATGGCTTTTAGAAAATCAGCGTAAATCTCATTCGCAGATTGAACAGGAAGCATTGAGTTACACCTTGAAAAAGCGATAACTCACCTTCAAACCCTGATTCTTTTTGAATCAGGGTTTCTCTTCACTATTAAAATCATTTATTATGAAAGCTATACCCTATAAAAGGGTCGGCACCACCTATTACAAGCTGGTTGCCGCTCCTACTATTGCCGGTCATTTCAACGAGTTTCTAGTTCATTGGAATATAGATACCATAAAACAAGATCACGGAAAAGCCTATCTGACTAAAATCCCCAAATACGATGGCTTCACATGTATTCCCAATCATATTAACTTCCAACAGGAGTACAAAGGGTTTTATAACATCTACTCTCCTCTGAGTAAGCAACCCAATGCAGGATCTTTTGAAACTACTTCTAAATTTCTTAGTCACATATTCGGTAACCAGCAAGAACTTGGGTTGGATTACCTGCAGTTGCTTTATACAAAGCCAGTACAGGTCCTACCTATTCTCTGCCTGGTATCTAAAGAACGTTCAACAGGTAAAAGCACTTTTTTAAAATGGCTTAAATCCATTTTTGAGAACAACCTCACGTATTTGACTAATGACAGTTTCAGTAGTCAGTTCAATTCCGACTGGGCAAACAAGCTCCTGATCTGTATTGATGAAGTTCTTTTCAATAAAGAAGAATTAACCGAGCGTATTAAATACCTAAGCACCACAAACATCAACAAGCTTGAAGCTAAAGGAAAGGACAAACGGGAAGTAGAATTTTTTGGCAAGTTTATTCTTTGCAGTAACAACGAAGACAACTTCATTAAGATAGATGCTAACGAAACTCGATTTTGGGTCTTAAAAGTTCCCTCCATCAAGAAAGAGCAAACTGGTTTTTTAGAACAACTCATTTCTGAAATCCCTGCATTCTTATACTATCTATCAAATCGAAAGCTAAGTACTACCCACCAAACCCGGATGTGGTTTACGCCACAGCAAATTAAAACAGCTGCACTTTCCAAACTCGTAAAAAACAATAGAAACCGGGTAGAAAAAGAATTGGCCAGTATTCTTATGGGGGTCTTTGAGAAGTTTGATTTAGAGGAAGTAGATTTTTGTCCCTTAGACGCTTTAAATGCGCTGAATAAAACCAGAGTCAAAACGGATCTTACACAACTTCGCAAATTATTGAAGGTAGACTGGAAATTGACCAATCAACCTAACTCCAATCAATACCGAAAATTCATTATTTGGTCAGATGGATCTATCAATTTGATAGAGGCTAAAGGCCGCTATTTTACCGTAAAAAAGGAATTCATTACCCAAAATTTTGATGAGACGATGACAGGTGAGGACAATCCCACTGTTTACAAGAGCTGAAGCTGTCATCATTTTGTCATCAAACTGTCATCAAAAAAATAAATGATGACAAAGATGAAGCTTAAAAAATTAAAAATGATGAAACGATGAATTTTTGATGACACGGTAAAGCCAGTTTTTATAGAGTCTAAGAGGATTTGTCATCAAATCATCATTTTTTTTCTAAAAATAGAGTGCAGATGAAAAAAGAAAAATTATCGTGTGAACAAGCCCGAAAAATATCCATCGTTAAGGCGCTGGAATTTTTCGGGCACATTCCCACTCGCAATAAGGAAAAGGAAGCTTGGTTTCTGAGTCCCCTGCGGTCAGAAACCCAAGCATCCTTTAAAGTTTCTAAAAAATTAAACTGCTGGTACGATCACGGACTAGGTATAGGCGGGAACTGTATCGATCTGGTTTGTGCCCTTTCAAAAGTATCCGTGAGCGATGCATTAGCGATTCTAGCTCAGCTTAAAACGGTTGATTATGATCTACCCAAACAGCAGGAAACCAATTTTAAGGAATCTAGAATTGAAATCAAGCACATAAAAACGATTCAACATCCAGCTCTACTAGAATATTTGAGTGAGCGAAAAATTAGTCTGATTGCTGCAAAGCGATTCTGTAGGGAAGTTCATTATACTATTGGAAATAAATACTATTTCTCAATTGCACTGAAGAACAATTCCGGAGGATGGGAATTTAGAAATCGCCACTATAAATCGTCTAGTTCTCCAAAAGATCTGACTTTGGTTAAAAATGGATTTTCATATTTAATTATTCTAGAAGGAATGTTTGACCTATTATCGCTTATTACAGTATATCCAAATTTAAAAAGAGAAGCTGATTTTCTTGTTTTAAACTCCGTTGCTTTTGCGGATAGGGCACTCCCCTATTTTGATCATTATAAAATTGTTGAACTCTACTTAGATCAGGATGAAGCCGGAAGAAAAACCACAGCTTTCTTCTTGAATTCAACTTCAAAATGTATTGATAAATCGGAATTCTATACTGCTGAAAAAGATCTTAATGCCTGGCTGATGAAAACGAAGTAAAACTGATTTCTGGAAAGCAGGGCAAGATGTGTGGCTGTGGCCACAATCTTGCTTTGCTCCCGGTGGTTGCAAAGAAAAAAACAAACGATGAAAAGAGCACTTATCAAATTCAGATGCAGCGTGTATGAGAAAAAACTGCTACAGGTTAAAGCAAAAGCTGCAGGCTTGAGCCTGAGTGCTTTTTGCCGAAATAGCCTTATGGAACAACAGATTACTGCGCGGATGAGCGAAGAGCATATCAATACCTATAAAATGCTGGTGAAGTATCACAATAATTTTAAACGTATTGGCAATATGTATAAAAAAGGTAATCCAAAGCTTAGTGAAGAAGTCAATCTGGTTGCTGAAGAAATCAAGACACACCTAAAAAGTATCATACCATGATCGGAAAAGGAAGTTCCATATCCAGCACCCTGGGAGCCATTCGCTACGGGAATAACCCAGAGAAAGAAGCTGAGCAGGTATACAGTCATTTAATCGTTGGTGAAACTCCGGAAGAAATCACACAGGAGTTTAGAGCTGTACAGCAACTCAATCAAAACTGTGAGCGCAACACCTTAAGCTTTATTCTAAGCCCAACAATAAAAGACGGTGACAATATGAGTAAAGAGGATCTTGCGGAACTTACTAAAGTTTTTCTTGAACAAATGAAGTTAACAGAACGCCAGGCGGTCTCTTTTGTTCATCGAGATAAAGCGCATACCCACGTGCATCTTTACGTCAATCGTATCGATCTAAATGGCAGGGCATACAATGACAGTTTTATCGGAAAGCAAAGTCAGCTATCCGCTGAGCGAACTGCAAAGCAAATGGGCATACAAACCGTGCAAGACGTGCAATTTGAAAAAAATAAAGAGTTGGCCAATGCGAGAGGTGAAATCCATAAGGCGCATCAGCAAGCCATTCAAGGCTCCTCCAAAGATCTTCAGACTTACATCAATCGAATGCAAGAGCGACATATTGGTGTTATACCGGTAATCAATAAATCCAAACAACTTCAGGGTTTTCGGTTTGAGTACCAAGGGCAAAGTATAAAAGGAAGTAAAGTACATCGCTCGATGTCTGCCAGTAATTTGCTCAAATCCATCAGCCGTGCAAAAAGTGTTGTTTTATCAGGAACAAGCGTGCCCATTGCACCAAGCCTGGCTAAAGCTGTAGTCAAAAAGGTCCTAAAAATTGTAATCGATAAAGGAATTGGAATATGACAAAGCTTGAACTAATCTCAGAACTACTAGTTGAAGAATTACATTCTTTTAAGCAAGAAGTGAATCGTTTAGAACGGATTGAAAAGAATCTCAAGAAGACGAGCATTAAAGCCGACAGTACCAAAATTGAAAAGTTAATTGAGGTACATCTTAGAAAACTACATCTTGAGCAAACAACTCAACAGGAAAATCGGGAAGAAATCTTAAAACTTATTAAGCACTCTCGAACAATTCCGAATTGGTTATTAGTGCTAGTCCTGCTTATTTTTATCTCACAAGCATTTGCTCTCATTTATCTGCTGCTACGCTGATATGAAAAACGGGGATTAATTTTTTCTTTCAAAAAAACCTAGCCGCTGTGAAGGCCTTTTCGAAAGAAAAAATAATGGGAAGGGATTTAGATAAGAGGATAATTTGGCTCCTATAAATAAAGGGTTTTACACCATTATAGCAACTAATCGAAGGCTATTATTCGTTATAACAAATAGGTTAACCCCTACAAAAGCAATACGCTTTTTAGAAAAAACGATATGCTTCAGCAGTAATAAGAATACAGAAGCACTCAACTATTACATAGGCGCTATGATAAACTAGTCAGCGACTTATCGCAGTTTTTTTTCTTTCATTTGCAGTTCTCATATATGAATAATACTATTTTAGCAAGCGTTTCCCACCGTTGTATATGCTTTGTAGCACTTAGTGAGTATCGTAATCTCACCTCACGGGTGTACAAGCACCCTCGTTTTTATTTTCAATTCTTATCGTTGTCCTTCATTTGAAAGAAGGATTTGAGATGGATATTAAATTAGCCCACAACCAGTTCTATGCCTGCTTTTTCAGCTTTGTATGCTATCTTTTGGGTTAATTCATAGTACGACCAATTCCTCAGAACGAAATGTTGCTCTTTCGCTGCTTCGATTTTAGCTTCTTGATCAAGCAGCATCAGCGTTCCGGCTTGATGCTTTACGCAAAAATCAATGAGTTTTCTGCTGTATACGTGCAAACGCTGATTTACTGGATGAGCCGGTCAAAGTGAACCACGTTCGCCGGATGAAAGTGAGCATAGCAAACTAAGTACTGGAAGTCGATTCCTTTGTTGTTAAATTTACTCTTTATTTTTCAGTTTTTTTCTCAT
>NZ_QOVK01000019.1 GCF_004104075.1 Leeuwenhoekiella polynyae
CGAGTAACATTAATTTTATATATAATTGCAGTATCTTTTAAAGTGGCACTGTTTGACCGAAACAGCTGGCACCATTACTCCGAAATAGCCACGTCAGTACCGGCCTATCATGAGGTTCTCGTAAAATTTGCAGGGAGCGGAACGTAGCAGGCGGTTCTGTTTGAGGGTGGTGTGCCGCCCGAGTTAAGCGCATGCAGTGCAGTGAGCAATAAATTTAGAGAAGCTCATGTAAGCCTAGATTTTTTTGGTTCGTTTTTTCATCGATGGAAAAAATGAACAGAACATTAATTGAAAATAAAATCATGCTATTCTAAAGAGAAAAATCTTTAAGCTTAAGATTCAACCCACACCCAATACAATTCCCAATATGCATTGGCACCGGCAGCGCGAGGACGGTGGTTAAAAACCTCTTTCTTCTATTATCTCTTGTCTTACTTCTAAGATCTACTGTCTTCAGATCACTTCACCCCATAAACCAACTCTAAAAACGCCTCAATTTGACCGGGCTCTAACCAGCGTAAAACAAGTACCAAGTCGTTCTCTTGATCAATAACAATAAAATTTCCGCCAAAGCCTGCAGCATAATACAAATGTTCCGGTAGGTTCTCCCAATGTCGGGGTCCGGGTTGATTCAGCCACCACATATATCCGTAATTGGGATTTGGTGCAGACGGTTGTTGCACCGCGTTGACCCAATTTTCGGATAGCAAGCGTTTGCCGTTCCAAATACCGTTATTGAGAAACAGCAATCCAAAACGCGCCATGTCTTCTGCACTGATAAACATCCCGCCGCCGGAGTGACCACCACCTGTTACGGACTGCATGTGTAGTCCGTCTATAGTCGTCCAAGCTTGGTCATAACCAAACCACCGCCATGTGGTAGAAGCGCCTATGGGGTCCATAATCTGTTCTTTTAAAACCTGAGGAAGCGGTTTGCGCCAGGTTTGTGTAAGTGCATAGGCAAGAACGTTGACCCGCACATCGTTGTATTCAAAGAAAGTTCCGGGCTCTTGCAGTTCGCGGTTTTTCCAGGCGTCAATATTACCTTCGCGTGGCGGGCGATCTGCCCAGTCCTTACCGCCCCAGAGTTGGCCACTCCAGTCAGAATTCTGTTCCAGTAGGTGTTTCCAGGTTATTTTGCTGTTGTGGTCTCCTTCAAAAGTTCCGTCCCAGATGGTACGACTAACGGGATCATTCACATCAGGGATGATGCCTGCAGCTACCGCAAGACCTGCGGTCGTAGAGAGGAAGCTTTTGGTAACACTAAAGGTTATATCCACCCGTTGGGTATCTCCCCAGCTGGTCACGAGATAGCCGTTTTTAAGAATCATTCCGGCAGGACCGCCACGTTTTTTTGTCGGTCCCAGAATTTCGTGATAAGGTTCGCGTTCAAAGCCTTTTAGAATGGCCTGTCTCAAATCACGGGATCCTGAATATTCATGCGCTAATGCAAAATCAACAGCTTTTTGTAAAGACTCTTCAGAAAAGGCGTTGTCAGTTTTGGTAGGCGTTTCCCACCGGGCTCCAAATGCAGGGAAATAAACTTCCTGAGCAGCCACTTCAAAAGAAAGCCAGCTGCAACACCAAATAACGGAAAGAAGCAGTAACCGGAAATAGTTCATACAATAGGTTTAGTAGTAAAAATAAAAAGCTAATAGTTTCTGTTGATGTATAAATCTAATCTTTTAATCATTTTCTAACAAAATCAGAAGAATCTATAGCTAACTTTGATAGGTAGGGAAGCAATCATTCTATGATCGATACTAAATTAGCAGTTGGTGATTGTATCCAAGAGCTTAAAGAACTAGTAGGACTATTAGTGCTTAAGTAACGTAACTGGATAAGCTTCGAGAAGACTTAATCGATGAAAATTAATCACGGCGTGGTGAAATATTGTGAATTTACCACGTATTTTTTTGAAAAAAATATATTATTTTAACAATATGAAACAGGATTCTTTATTTAATGCGATACGTTCTGAAGATACAACCACGATTAAAGAATTATTGTCTGAAAACCCTCAACTCATCAATACTAAAGATCAACGCGGGTCAACCCCTTTGCTTTTATCGAGCTATTATGGGTTTATTGACGTAAGTGAACTTATTATAGACAGTGGTGCCGATATAAATGCTAAGGATGCATCCGGAAACACCGCATTGATGGGAGTTTGCTTTAAGGGATATGTTGAGGTGGCCAGACTTTTGATCAATAAAGGAGCAGATGTGAATGTGCAAAATTTTAATGGTGCGACTGCGCTTATTTATGCAGCTACCTTTAATCAAAAAGAACTGGTAGAATTGTTGCTTGAAAAAGGAGCAGATCCTTTGCTTAAAGATTCCAGAGATCTTATTGCAGAAGATCACGCCCGGATGCAGGGGCTCTCTCAAATAGAAAATATTTTAAAGCATGCTACACCCTGAAGTAGTAGAAGAATTGTATTCGGTAAGATTTAGAAACAGTGGTTTTAAGCGAACTCCTGTGCTGTATGCTGCTGCTGAGAAAAGTTTCAAACGATTTCTTATCAATACAATTGGTCAGAATGTATTTGTGATGACTACGGCATTGGGTCTTGATGTCTATTACAAAAGCACCCGCAATCATACCGATTTTATCAAAAACAACCTGTGGCTTTTTAAAGATAATCTTTCGTCAGAGCACGCTGAACTTCAGGTTGAAGAGCAAGAAGGCGAGGCGGTGTTGCATTATCTCAATACGGTTATTGATACCTTGATCCATCATCCGCAGTTATTCTTATCTTGCTGTAAAAAGTTTTTACAGCATTATAAAGATTCAAACACGAAAACCCGAATGATAGAGCTTTTGTATGCTACTTTTGAATCCCACTTACAAAAGCTGATCACAGACGAGAAAACTCCCTATGCAGCCAAGATTAAAAAATTATTGCTTGAGTCTCAGCTTTATCAGTATACATTGATCGATAATTTTACAAGTCTTTCTAAACAATCTACTAGCGCGATTCGTTTCAATTAAGAAGGATATTCTTCAATTTTAATTTCTTGTTTCCCTTCAGTCGGGATAGAATTTTTAAAAATGCTAAAGCAGTAATGTAGGCATCTCCCATTGCTTTATGCCGGTCAGTACGCGAAATATTGAGTTCTTCACACAAATCGTCCAGCGTGTATACTTTATCTGGATTTGTGATGTTTACCAGATGAACCGTGCGTTTGTAAAGGACGCCGGTATCTGTAAATTTATTCTTTAGTTTAGGTGCTCCTAGCCGCTTGAGGGCATAATTGATAATGCCTACATCAAAACCCACGTGATGGCCTACTAAAATATCGGTACCTATAAATTTTAAAAACGCTTTTACAGCTTCTTCTTCAGTTACCTTCTTGTATTTTCTGTTTTCTCTTAAGATTCCGTGTATAGCAGCGGCTTCTTCGCTAAACATATCTTGTTTCACATAGAGTTCAAAACTACTGGCAAGATTGATCTGGTTGCCGGTCAACGCTAATGCACCAATGCTCAACATCCGGTCTTCCCGGGCATTGGTCCCTGTGGTTTCGGTATCAAAGATTATAAACCGCGCGGTATCAAAGTCTGCGGTATTTGTCTTCGAAAATTGTGCAGCATATGCTTTATAGAATTCTGGCGGATCTTGCTTTTTGCTGAAAAAGGGGATGTACATAATTACTTGAGATTATAGCGAAGCGTGAGCAACTCCTGGATATCATGAATGGATTTGAAACAGCGCTTCAATTTGAGTTTTTCGGCTTTGCTTAAGGTTGCGAGTTCTATAAACCTCCCGGAATCATCATGCAGAATCCCTTGTTTGGTTCTGAATTTCAGTAAGGCTTTAAAGGCATAGGAGCAGTTCTCGTAGATCTCTTTATTATTAGCTTCGAGTTCGGCAAGGCGCTCAAACCGACCTGCGGTATTGTTGATGTTGCGTAACTTGTGGTTGAGGCTCAAGACACGGGCGGCATCAATTAACGGCATCAACGCACGGGCTTTTACATCAAAAAAGTCTTTGTGATCCCCGCTTTCCTCAACTAAGAACTGCCTAAAAAACCCAAGCGGAGACGGACTGCGGATGGCATCTTTTGCCATTACCCGGTAAAACATGGGGTTTTTATCTAAGGTAAGTAGAATGTTGTCTGACAGGTTGGTTACCAGTTGGGTATCACCAAATACATAACTGTAATCAAAGAAAATAGCAGATAGCAATTGGGTTTCCGGGGAAGGATCTGTAATCCAGATATCGTATTGTTTTTTCCATTCGGAGAGCGACTGGCACCATCTGGGATTGCTCGCCATCATATCTGCCGGGCAATAGGCATAGCCCACTTTATGCATCGCACGCGTGGCGATACGGGCTAACTTGATGAAATAGGCTTGGGTGGCTTCGTATTCTTCTTCCGGTACGTTATCAAAAACGATTGCATTATCTTGATCGGTAAACAATAACTGTTCTTTTCGCCCCTGACTTCCCAACGCCAACCAGGCGAATTTACACGGAGGCGGGGTTTCCATCTTCTTGAGAGAAAGCTCTAAAGCGCGTACTGCAATCGCATAATTGATCTCGTTAAGAATATTGAGAATTTGCGATAACGGAAGGTTTTGATCTAAATACTTTTTTAGTAATCGGGATACCTTCAAGCGTACATCACGCAATCTTTTAGTACGTTTTGCGAGCTTTACTTCTTTTAACAGTACGACCGGGTTATTTGCAAAAGAAACCATGATGTCGTGTTCGGTGATCAAACCGAGTAGTTTAGAATCTGGCGTTCCATCTTCGGTGATACACAGGTGATTGACTTCATTTTTAAGCATGATCAATTGTGCCTGCGCAACGGTAGGATCTTTCTGAAAACAGCGTACCGGAGTACTCATAATTTTGGTTACAGGATCTGTAATGCTGTGTGCTCCTGTAGCGATACGGTCCCGGAAGTCTCGGTTTGTAATGATACCTACGGGCTTTTCAGCGTCAATTACTACGATCGAACCCACATTGCGGTGGCTCATCTTTTTTGCAGCAACTTGTATTGTCGTATCTGGACTACACGTGAGAATGTTTTTAGAATAGCGTGCTTTTTGAAGATCAAAAATCTCACTATTACGCTCCACCGAATATTCCGTAAACAATTTACCGCTTTCTTCCAGCGAGTAGGGGTCGCTCACATTAGAAGCAAAGGTGGCGATGAGAAAATTACTCACCTCTTTATGCTCTAATGCGATGGGTAAAAACAGGTCTATGGGAATTCCATAGAGAATGGACTCTTCATTTGCAGAAGCAGAAAGTTCGTAGTCTTCTTTTGTGATCAACGGGCGCAGTCCAAAAAGGTCTCCTTCATCACAGATATCTGCAATCTTAGGTTCGTTATCTACGGTTCTAAACAAGCGAACTGCACCATCTTTTACCACATAGAACATGGTATGATTGGTGTCTTTTTCTTTAAAAATGGGTTTGTCTTTCTCAAAATAAAGCACCTGAACCTGTCCGGCTATCTGTAACAAGCTATCCGGTTCTAAAAACTGAAAAGGAGGGTACCGTTTTAAAAAATCGGCAACACGTTCTGCGATGGTGTTTTTCATACGAAGGTTTTAATTCAGGTTACGGCGTTGTATAAAAAAGCGTTTCAGTAAAGCACTGGCATCCGCTTCCAGAATACCGCTTGTGACCTGGGTTTTAGGGTGCAGTTGGGTTCCCAGATTTTTGTACCCTCTATTGGGGTCAGCTGCTGCATATACCATGCGTGAAAGCTGACTCCAATACAAAGCCCCTCCACACATTTGACAAGGTTCTAGCGTGACATACAAGGTGCAATCTTTTAGGTATTTCCCGCCTAAATAATTAGCCGCCGCCGTGATGGCTTGCATTTCTGCGTGCGCCGTTACATCATTAAGGCGTTCCGTAAGGTTGTGCGCACGGGCTATTATGGTATTGTTGACGGTGATAACAGCTCCCACGGGGATTTCTCCCAGATCAAAAGCGGTCTCCGCTTCCAGCAGTGCTTTTTTCATAAAATACGCATCATCAAAGGGTTCTATCAGAGCCATAGTCTTGCTTTTAAGTGATGAAGATAAAAAGTTTTTTGCAGTATCATTTTTAAAAGACCAACTTATTATTTCTGTAAGTTCGGCTACCTTTGTTTTATGAGTTATCCGCTTTTAGAAACGATAGATGATCCGGCTGATTTACGTGAACTTTCTGTTGAACAGTTGAGCGTAATCGCTGTAGAATTGCGTCGTTTTATCATTGATATTGTGGCAACTAAAGAAGGACATCTGGGTGCCAGTCTGGGAGTTGTTGAGCTTACGCTGGCTTTGCATTATGCTTTTAGTACTCCCGATGATAAATTGATCTGGGATGTGGGGCATCAGGCATACGGCCATAAAATCATTACCGGAAGGCGGGATAATTTTGAGACCAACCGCGAGTTTAACGGTTTGAGTGGTTTCCCCAAAATGCAGGAAAGTGTATACGATGCTTTTGGTACCGGGCACTCGAGTACTTCAATCTCTGCAGCGCTGGGTATGGCGATTGCTTCAAAAATTCAAGGGAATACAGCACGCCATCACATCGCTGTAATAGGAGACGCTTCTATTGCCAGCGGGATGGCTTTTGAGGCTTTGAATCACGCGGGGGATAGTGATGCGAATTTGCTGGTGATTCTTAATGATAATGCTATTGGGATCGACCCCAGTGTGGGGGCACTTAAGAATTACCTCACGAATGTAAAAACGGGCAGTCAGCGACAAGAGAATATATTTGAGGCTTTGAACTTTAATTATTTTGGTCCTGTAGACGGGCACGATCTGGAGAAGTTGCTTGAGATCTTCAAGACGCTTAAAAAAATAAAGGGGCCTAAGTTTTTGCATGTAATTACTACAAAAGGAAAAGGGCTTAAGCAAGCCGAAGCTGATCAGGTTGTGTACCATGCCCCTGGAAAGTTTGATGCCCTAACAGGGGAGTTGAAACCTAAGAATACCCATCCGCAGCCACCCAAGTATCAGGATGTTTTTGGTTTGACGTTAGTTGAACTGGCAAAAAAGAACAAGCAAATTATTGGGATTACTCCGGCAATGCCAACGGGTAGTTCTTTAAAATATATGATGCAGCAATTTCCAGAGCGTGCTTTTGATGTGGGGATTGCAGAGCAACACGCAGTGACCTTATCAGCCGGGATAGCCGCCTCAGGAGGTGTTGTGTTTTGCGCAATCTATTCTACGTTTTTGCAACGCGCTTACGATCAATTGATTCACGATGTGGCTTTGCAAAAGCTTCCGGTTATTTTCTGTGTGGATCGGGCGGGATTAGTAGGTGCCGATGGTGCAACGCATCATGGCGTCTTTGATCTGGCGTATTTACGCTGTATTCCCAATCTTATAATTTTCGCTCCGCGGAATGAAGCAAGCTTACGGAATATTATGTATACGGCGCAATTGGGTCTCGAGTCACCCATTGCAATTCGGTATCCCAGAGGGCGCGGATTGGAATTGGACTGGCAGAATCCTTTTGAGCAACTGGAACTCGGAAAAGCTGAGCACTTGATTAAAGGCTCTCAACTCGCCATTTTAGCTACCGGTAATTTTACTGAAACAGCCCTGCAACTTGCAGCGGTATTTAAGGGGAACGTCTCTGTGTATTATTTTGGTTTTGTAAAGCCGCTAGATTTTGTGATGCTCAAGCGGGTTTTTAAAAAGTATAACACAATCATAACCTTAGAAGACGGGGTACAATCCGGTGGTTTTGGGAGCGCTATTGCCGAAGAAGCTGCACGTCAAAGCTATACAGGCAAGTTGGAAATCTTCGGAATACCTGATCAGTTTATAGAACAGGGTACCACGGAAGAATTGCAACAGGCTTTAGGTCTGGATTTTGAAAGTTTAAAAGAAAATATTCAGTCGCTTCTGGATTAGTTATTCGATAATCGAGCTTTACATGCTCAGAGACTTGTCTCGAAGTCAAAAACTGTTTTCTTTAAATGCCCCAAGGTAATTTACTTAATGTCCAATCCTTTTATTTTTTTGTAATTGCGTAAGGCTTTACCGTCTGTCATTGTTGATACTTCGGCACAAATCTGAATGAGGTTTTCATACAACGTATTTTCAGATTTATTTACCGGAGCCAGAAGCTGCTGAATGAGTTGGTTGTAATGCGTGTCTGTATTGTCTAGTGCCTTGCAACGTGCTTCAAGAAGTGTGGATAAGATTTCATATCCGGCGATTTCCTTTTCGATCACTTCGCGGCTGTTGTAGATGCGGTCGATGCTGAGGTTGATGATATCGGTGATTTGTGCCTGGTAACTGCTTTTGTCTATTAAAGACTGATTGAAGGTGCCGGCGAGAATCTCTTCTTCATACTTCATAAAGGTCTCCACGCTTTCAGTAATCAGGGTGCCTATCGCAAGTGCGCGTAAGTAGCTCACTCGATCTGAAGTTTCCTGCAAGGCATTGTATTTGTTACGGTCTATGGTGTTGCCAACGAGTTTTACCATATACTCCAACGCATACTCTTCAGGGATAAGTCCCAGGTTTATACCGTCTTCAAAATCAATAATGGTGTAGCAAATATCATCTGCCGCTTCAACGAGATAAGCAAGCGGGTGGCGTGACCAACTTAAATCATCGGTCTCGCTTCTGTTCAACAAGCCCAGTTCTTGAGCAACATCAGCAAAAAGCTCTTTTTCAGACTGAAAGAAGCCGTATTTTTTATCTGCAATATGATCTGTGGGTTTGTACGGAAGCGACTCTTTTGGATATTTCATAAAAGCACCCAGAGTTGCATACGAAAGTCTCAAGCCACCCTGAGCTCCCGGTTTGCTTTGGGAGAGTACTTTAAAGCCATTAGCATTACCTTCAAACTTGATCAGGTCCTGATATTCTTTTTCGGTTAAGCGGTCTTGATAACGTTTACCATAACCCGATTTGAAAAACTCCCCAATCGCCTTCTCTCCCGAATGCCCAAAAGGTGGGTTACCGATATCGTGAGCCAGCGCCGCAGCGGCAACAATAGCTCCAAAATCATTAAAGCGATAGCCGTAAACCTGTTCCAGATGCGGGTATTTTTCAAGGAGTTGTTTGCCCACCATTCTACCTAGTGAACGTCCCACAACCGAAACTTCCATACTGTGTGTTAAGCGTGTATGAACAAAATCTGTTTTAGAAAGTGGGATGACTTGCGTTTTATCCTGGAGGCTTCTAAAGGGCGTAGAAAATATAATCCGGTCATAATCTACTTCAAATCCAAGACGGGTGTCGTCCTGTTCTATACGCAGTCTTTTTGCGGTGTCTCCCTGTCTCTTTAGCGAGAGCAAATGTTCCCAGTTCATCATAATAGGCAATTTTCGGCAAGATACAGTATTGCCAAATTTTAATCTAATGATTTAGCGTTGGCTCTCAAATCGCTTAACATTAAGGTAACCATGATGTAACCCTGGCATTACGAATTCATAACATTGGATTAACCACCCAGCAGTTCTTTCGCGACATCTTTGCAGCACAAAATAAAACAAGTAATGAGACAATTTTATCTGTTATTAATAGGTATTATATTTTCAACATCAGTCTGGGCGCAAGGGACAGGGAGTGTTGTTGGAGTTTTAAGTGATAAAGAGGTTAACAATGAACCATTACCTTTTGCTACTGTTCAAATAAAAAATACAACCAAAGGAACCACCACTGATTTTGATGGATTGTATGAAATTGCCAATGTTGAAGCAGGAACTTATACCTTGGTTTTTAGTTTTGTAGGATATGAAACGGTTGAAATTCCAAATGTAGTTGTAGAAGCTGGTAAAGTGACCACCGTTAATACAGGCCTTGGTGCTACCGCTGCAGCTCTTGATGAGGTGGTAATCACCACAACAGTCTCAAGAGAATCTGAAGTTGCACTATTATTAGAGCAAAAGAAAGCAGTAAGCATTCAACAAAGTATAGGTGCTGATGAACTGGCTCGAAAAGGGGTAAGTGATGCAGCAGCAGCAATTGCAAAGATCTCTGGAGTTTCTAAACAATCTGGGGGTACAGGTAATGTATATGTGCGTGGTTTAGGGGACCGTTATTTAAATACGACCTATAACGGGTTAACGCTTCCTTCAAATGATATTGAAAAGAAGAATATGGATCTTGATTTATTTCCTTCTGATATCATACAGAACGTTGCGGTAAGTAAAGCATACTCTACAAAATTCTACGGAGATTTTGCTGCAAGTAATATCGACGTTATTTCAAAAGACTATAAAGGAAAAGGATTTTTAGATATTCAACTAGGGTCAAGTATCAATAGTAGAGCAATAGGTAAAAACTTTGTTAGAAGTGAAGGTACAGGTTATTTTGGTTTCTATAACAGATATGATAATAACCCATTCGCAGTAATTCTTTCGCACCCTGTTGATCCGGTTAATGGGGGTGAGCCTATTAATATTAACGGATCTATATCTGGTGGAAAATCTTTTGAAATGGGTGAAGGAGGTAGATTGAGCCTTTTTGCTACAGCTTCTTTTGCAAATGATTATGAATACAGAAGAGGTTCTGCTGCAGATTTTACAACCGTAGAAAAGCAAGTGTATGATGATGTAGAAGAGTTTGAATATTCTACAACAACAACAGCGATGCTTAATGCTATTTACAGCTTAAGTTCTGGTCATAAAATTACCTTTAACTCTTTATTCTTGAATAGTTCATCTGATGAGGTAGGAAACTTCGGGATTGATGGTAATGGTAGAAATAGAGATGCTATTTTAAATACAGACAAAGGCTTTTTTACTAAGAATATTCAGTTTAATCAAGATATGATCTTTGTAAATCAATTGTCTGGCCTACATACTTTTGATGATAAATTAGAACTAACCTGGGGTGTAGGTTATAATAAGGTGTTTTCTAATCAACCAGACCGTAAACGTTTTGCTTTAGAAAATTACGATCGTGCTTTAGATAACGATCCTGACACCAATCCTTCTTTCTACAACAACACAAACTTTGATAATCAACGGTATTTTCAGAGTATTGAAGACGAAGAGCTTAATAGTCGTTTAAATCTTGAATATACTGTTTCAGATAATTTCAAATTAAATTTTGGTTATAACGGTAGATCTAAAGAGCGTTTCTTTAAAAACATCAGGTATGGTTATGATTTAATAGAACCAAACACTCCGGTTACTGATATTAATAATTTAGATAGTGTGTTTAATGTACCTAACCTAGGTAGTGTTTATGACACGTTTGTTTTTAGATCAATTGCTCCTGAATTAGGAATTGACAACCGTAATTTTCCAGGTCTTGATGAAAACAAGTATACTGGTAATCTAGATATTCACGCAGGTTATGTTAATGCTGAAATTACAACAGGAAAATGGCTATTTGTACCTGGCTTTAGAGTAGAGTCATTCAATCAATCAATTTCTTATGACGTTATTAACCTTCCTCCTGATGCTTCAGGATATGCTGAAAGTTATGAGAATTTCTATTTACCTAGTTTAAACGTACGGTATGCGCTTAATGATGACTCTAACTTAAGATTCTCTTTTTCAAAAACAGTCTCTTTCCCAGAATTTAAAGAGGTAGCACCATTTGTTTATGAAGATGTTACGAAGCGTGTGGGTGGTAATCCAGATTTATTAAATGACCCGGCAGTATCTGATGTTTATAATCTAGACCTTAAGTATGAGTGGTTTTTTGGTAAATCAGAATTGTTATCTATAGCTGGTTTTGCAAAAGAAATTAGAAATCCTGTAAACCTTGTTATTGCCAATGACGCAACAGGAACCAGACGTTATTTTAGAACTGGTGAGAAAGCAAATGTTTATGGTATAGAAGTAGAAGTTCGTAAGAACCTTGTGCAGGATGCTAATGATAATGCTGTTGTTTCTGCTGGTGTAAACGGTACGTATATGCACACTAAGCAAGATCTTAGAAGTTCAAACGGTTTGTTTTCTTCAACACTAGATCGTGATGATGAGCTTCAAGGAGCATCTCCATTTCTTATTAATGCAGACATTAGCTACAGTCCTACGTCATTTGAAAATTACAGACCTGTAGCCAATTTAGTGTACTCTTATTTTGCAGATCGTATCGATGCTTTAGGTTCTGGTCAATTAGGAAACATAGTAGAGAAAGGATACGGCACACTTGATTTTGTATGGCGTAATGAAATAGGAGAAAACTGGGAAGTAAATGCTAGCGCAAAAAACTTACTTGATCCAGACATTGAATACGTAAGAGAAGGTACTTCTTTTGGAGATTATACTACATCAATATACCGCAGAGGAATCAACGCAGGTATCAGTGTGAAATACAAATTTTAATAAAAACGATAGACAATTAATTAAATACTTTAAATGCAATGAAGACAAATTATTTACTTACTGGCTTAACCGCAGCGGCACTTATTTTTGCCTCTTGTGAAGCTGATGATACTGCAGAGATTGTAATTAACAATACAGACAATAGTGTTACAAACAATAATGGTGGTTCAACCCCTGAAGAGCCTAGTACCGGTGAAGCGATTGATTTAGAGGGTACCAAGACTAGTGATTTAACGCTCGATATCAATAATACATATACCTTAACCGGACCTCTGGTAATGGCTCCTAATACAAAATTGACTATTCCTGCCGGTATGACTATAAAAGCAGCGAGTGGAGCAAACGTTTATATAGCGATCTCACAGGATGCTGTGATTGACGCGCAAGGTACTGCTACACGTCCTATTGTACTTACTTCTGCTTCTACTTCTCCTGCGGCTGGTGACTGGGGTGGTCTTATCTTATTAGGACGTGCACCTATAAACTCTACTGCTGGTGGTTCTGCAACTTCAACTTCAGAAATTGGGGGTCTTCCTTACGGGGGTAGCGATGTATCAGATTTCTCAGGAGTTATTCGTTACGTGCGTGTTGAGTACTCTGGAGGAGCAGCTGATGGTCAATCTGAAAACAATGGTTTTTCTTTTTACGGTGTAGGTAATGGTACTACGGTAGACCACATCCAAGCATTTGAAGGTAAAGATGACGGGGTTGAGTTTTTTGGTGGTACTGTTAACGCAAGCTATGTTTCTGTGGTAAATGCTCAGGATGATTCTGTAGACTGGACTGAAGGGTATTCTGGTACCTTGTCAAATGTTTATATCAAGCATGGTGTGTCGCACGATAAAGCTATTGAAGCTGATGGATTCAATACAGATATAGGAAATAACTCTAACCCACTTTATTTCTCTGCTCCAACGGTTAACAATCTTTTAATCATTGGTCAAGGTAATACTACAGATACAGAAGCTGTACGTTTAAGAGCAGGTACTCAAGGTGAATTTAACAATGTTATCATTCAAGGGTATGAGGAAGCTTTTGATTTAGATGGTGATTCTGGAGATAGTCCAACAGGGCAAGGTGTTGTAGACGGATTATTATTTGTAGACACTGTAAACTTTGAAGACATTTCTGTGAAAATGAAAAATGATACAGGTTTTACTTTTACTGAAAATGATTTCATTACTAATGAAGGTGATGCTACCGGTACTGATTATGATACTTGGAAAGCAGGATGGACTGTTGAATAAATTTATTTGAATTAGCTATAGACGAAAGGTCCGGACATTGTTCGGACCTTTTTTATTTAGCTATTTTTTTGTTCAACATTATAACTAAACCGATAAGACTATTCAAGGAACAGGCTATGCGAAGGCTTTATTTAAATGTAAGCGTGATCTTATTGTATTAGTTTAGAGCGTTACTAAAACCAATCCTATAGGACGTAAAATCGCGCGTATCAGAGAGCTTCGAGGTGAAGCAAGAAACCCTGGCGGAAGAATTAGGTATTAGCCAGCAAAGTGTGTCCCACATCGAAAAGAGTGAAACCTTAGAAAATAAAAAATTAGAAGAGGTAGCGAAAGTCCTTGGTGTTACTTCGGAAACTATTAAAAATTTTTCAGAGGAAAATGGCATCAATTATTTTAATGATAATAGTGCTTCTCAAGGTAATAGCTTCAATCAAGGTATGTATGCAACATTCAATCCTTTAGACAAACTTGTTGAAGCTTACGAAGAAAATAAGAAATTATATGAGCGACTTGTTCAAGCGGAGCGAGATAAGCTGTCTTATTTAGAAGGATTGATTAAAAAGAACTGGATTTCTTTAAAGTTTAAGAGCCTCTTGGACAGATTTTAGCAATTAGCTCTATTGTTAATAAAATCTTAATTTTATACGTTTTTAAAGTGGTTTTCATACACTCTTCATACACTATCCTAGGCTTTGCTATGCCTTTGCTTGGGAGTTGCCCTACTTTAGGGTTGAATTTTGATTGCTGCGAATGATTTCACAGCGAATTCAAACAGAGACTACACTGGGCACACTTCTCTACGGTTTCTGTGGTACATTGGGTTTTGATAAGGTGTACTAGTGGAGTTGTGATTTAGCCTGAGTTAGAAACTCCATACTTTAAAAAGAAGGCTAACTTTTTCCAGGTAAAAGCATAATGATACCACACTGATACCACAGTGCAACCACACTCCAACCACACTTTACCACAAAATCTGTGGGTGAATATAGTTGGAATGTGGACTGACTTTTGGGTTACCTATATGTATTCCTGTCTTATCTATAATGTTTGTATGGAATTATAGGGATTGTTGAATAGCTTAGGATTAGGAGGATTAGGAGGATTAGAGGAGTGAAAAATGCCACATCTATTCTGTACAGATTAACTCCAATTTTTGCTTAAACACAACAATTATCCCTAATAACTTGACGTAGCATAAAAAAATAGGCTGTCTTAAACTTAAGAAAGCCTCTTTTTTATTGGCACCGCCAAAGGGTTTACTATTCTAAGGCTTGCCTTGAAGAAATTGAAAATTCGTTTCCAAGCAATGTTTCATGGGCCTGCCTTTGTCGGCAGACCGGCTTGCCCTGAGGTAGTTTACTTTAAATAGTTGAGATCTTATATGTATATAATTCTCTAAGCCTTAAAACACTTTGATGTGCACTTACAAGGTGATTTTTAGATTCAATTCTTTCAATTGCTCCTCATCAATTTTTGCCGGAGCGTCGATCATCACATCGCGCCCTGCATTGTTTTTAGGGAAGGCGATGAAGTCGCGTATCGTTTCTTGTCCGCCGAGAATAGCAACCAACCTGTCTAATCCAAAGGCCAAACCTCCGTGTGGCGGAGCGCCGTATTGAAAAGCATCCATCAGGAAGCCAAACTGCGCCTGAGCCTCTTCTTTGGTAAAGCCTAAATAGTCAAACATTTTAGACTGGGTTTCCTTCCAGGTATTGAAATTAAACAACCGATATTCCATTAACTTTTATCTACTTATTAGAAAACATACAATATTGGTGAAAATTAGGAACTATTTGTGAAGTTAAGGAGACTTTATTGTTACAACAAATCTTTGGCTCTGATATTGTTTCTTGGAGGTGAGTCAAAGTAATACTCGCCGGTTTCAATTCGTCTTTGTTAATTTTGTAGAAATGATTTATTGATGCACAATTAATATTAGGATTTTTTTTTAGTCATATTTTAGTTCTCATTTAAAAATAAAAATATGAGAATTTTTACGCTTTTCTTTATTATGTTTTTTTCTATCTATACTTATTCTCAGGATTTAAAATATCATAAACTTTTAGATTTAGGTTCTGATCTAGAAAACGCGACACACTATTATTGTACAGGTTCTGATCTAGGAACTTTGAGGACTAATCTTAATGGAGTAAAATTAGAAGTGGGTAAAGTATACTTGGCAGATTTGGGGTACGGCCTCACTTATTATAAAGTTATATTAGCTTGGGATGATAATAATGATTCTGGTGATGAAGTTTTTAGTCCAGGAACAATAACACAAGTTAATTTATCTTGCTCAAGCCTATCTTGGAAGTATCATAAACTAATACGTTTAGGATCAATAACTTCAGCTAAAAGTAAAATATGCTCAGGTAACATTACGGGTTTACAATTTAAGGTAAATATATATATTGAAGAGCCTTTGATTAAGAATAAGGTTTACCGATTGGATATTGGGGATGGTGTGGTTCAATATTATTATGTGGATTTACGGAGTTATACAAAAGGGGATCCAGATTATGAAGTTTTTAGTTCTAGCTTTAACAATAGCCCTATTTCTATTTCTTGCGACACCGATGGAGATGGTGTCCCTGACTCGCAAGATAATTGCCCTAACCAAGCTGGACCAAGTAGTAATAATGGTTGTCCTTTGCCCTCAACTTACGATTTAAAATTTGATACAAATAAAACTGAGGTATATGTACCCAATAAAGGCTATATTAAATTGGATAATCTTACTTCAAATGATTATTTCGAAATCGGCAACAGTTCAGGTATTTATTTAAGAAATATTACAGTTAAAAATGTTGGAGGGCAAATATCTCCTAACACTTCAATCAATCTTTATTTATCAACTGATGATGAACTTAATCGAGAGTTAGATCCAAGATTACCTGAAAATGCAATCACTTTATATAATATTCAGCCTGGAGCATCAAGAACCGTTTCAAACATTCAAGATATTCAAGCTGTAGATATACCTTCCAATGTTCCTTTGAACAACTATTATTTGTTCTTGAGTATTGATCTAGTATATAATGATGAAAACTTTAGCGATAATACAATTTCAATCAATAATGTTCAGTTCACTTCATATAGATCACCACGGTTAGAAAAGTCCCTTGTACAAGGTGAGGGATTTGCCGATACAGTTGAGTTTAAGGTCGAGACTATACATATATTTGATTTTTCAGGTAATTTGATAGAAGAGAAAAAGCTTTATTCTGAATCAGACAGAAAAAGTTTAATCGAAAATCTTCCAAGTGGTATGTATATTTTTAAACATGAAGACGGATCCTCAGAGAAGATCGCTAAATAAAGAATAGTCGTCTTAATATTTCAATAAAATCAAAAGCTGATATGTTCTAGCAGCTTTTGATTTTTTATTAGTATAAGTGATTTACTTATATTGTTACCTTCAAATTTAATTCTTCTAATTGAGCTGCATCAATTGTTGCAGGGGCATCGATCATTACATCACGGCCGGCATTGTTTTTAGGGAATGCAATAAAGTCGCGTATGGTTTCTTGACCACCCAGAATGGCTACCAGTCTGTCTAAACCAAACGCTAAACCACCGTGAGGTGGTGCACCGTATTGAAAAGCGTCCATCAAGAAGCCAAACTGTGCTTGTGCTTCTTCTTTAGAAAAGCCGAGGTAGTCAAACATTTTAGACTGGGTTTCTTTATCGTGAATCCGTATAGACCCACCGCCAATTTCGTTTCCATTTAAAACAAGGTCGTAAGCATTTGCTTTTACGTCACCGGGATTGGTGTTCAGCAATTCCATTTGGCCGGGCTTGGGAGAGGTGAAGGGATGGTGCATCGCGTGATAGCGTTCAGTCTCTTCGTCCCATTCTAAGAGTGGAAAATCTACCACCCAAAGCGGAGCAAACTCATCTGATTTACGTAAACCCAATCTGGTAGCCAGTTCCATTCGTAGCGCGCTCAATTGCGTACGGGTTTTATAGGTTTCACCAGCCATGATTAAGATGAGGTCTCCCGGTTTAGATTGTGTAGCTTCTGCGAAATGTTTTAAGTATTCTTCGTCAAAAAACTTATTAACCGATGAACTTAAGCTTCCATCACTATTGTATTTAACCCAGATTAACCCGGTAGCACCTATTTGTGGTCGTTTGACCCAGTTGATGAGTTCGTCAATTTGCTTACGCGAATAATCGGCACAACCTTCAACGTTTATGGCATTGACTAATTCGGCATTGTCAAAGACCCCAAAGCCGAAGTCAGTTCCCCCTTTGGGGGTTAGGGGGCAAAACTCCATCCCAAAACGAATGTCCGGCTTATCGTTACCGTATTTTGCCATCGCCTCATCATAAGTCATTCTCGGGAAGTTTTCGATCTCAAAACCTACGACCTCTTTTAAAAGATGCTTGGTTAAGCCTTCAAAAATATTCAGGATATCTTCTTGTTCTACAAAGGCCATCTCACAGTCAATCTGTGTGAATTCCGGCTGGCGGTCTGCCCGTAGGTCTTCGTCTCTAAAGCATTTTACAATCTGAAAATACTTATCCATACCACCTACCATAAGCAATTGTTTAAAGGTTTGTGGTGACTGCGGAAGGGCGTAGAATTGCCCTTCATTCATACGGCTGGGCACGACAAAATCGCGCGCACCTTCCGGAGTAGATTTGATCAAATAGGGCGTTTCAACCTCTATAAAGCCTTGTTCAGATAAGTAATTACGCACGGCGATACTCACTTTGTGTCTAAAGATGAGTTTCTCTTTTACCGGATTGCGACGGATGTCGAGATAGCGGTATTTCATCCGTAAATCTTCTCCGCCATCAGTTGTATCTTCAATCGTAAATGGGGGTGTTTTTGCTTCGTTTAAAACTTCTAATTTTTCAACCAAAAGTTCAACATCGCCCGTAGCCATCTTCGCATTTTTAGACTCACGCTCAATCACTTTACCCGTTACCTGAATCACAAACTCACGACCTAAGGTTTTAGCGAGATCCATCACGTCTTTAGGGGTACGCTCCTCGTCAAAAATAAGTTGGGTGATGCCGTAGCGATCGCGTAAATCCAGCCAGATCATAAAGCCTTTATCACGGGATTTTTGTACCCATCCGGCAAGCGTTACCGTTTCATTTATATGTTCGGCGCGTAAAGCTCCGTTATTGTGCGTTCTGTACATGCTTGATTATTTGAGGTGCAAATTTAAGAAGTTAAAGCAAGTCAAAGCCTATTGTTTTTAGGTTTATTTTTCTTGAACGTTGAGATTTGAATTTTCTACCTAAAATTGTTGATTGATCTTGTATAAAGTCATTAAATCTATAGCTCTGAATCCTGCTGAAAACAAAAAAGCAGAAGCCATAGAGCTCCTGCTTTTTCAAATCTAACTAAAACTTAAAATTAATTTTCACTCGTATTATTATTAGCCGCTTCAAGCTTTGCTTGTTGCTTTTTCTCTTCACGTGCTTTTTTCTTATCGTTGAATCTAACTTTCGCTCGGTTTGTTAAGTAGAACATCACCGGTACAATTACTAAAGTCAGGAAGGTTGCGAAAACCAAACCAAAAATAACCGTCCACGCCAGTGGCCCCCAGAAGATCACGTTATCTCCACCAATATAGATTCCGGGATCATAATCTGTAAATAGACCAAAGAAATCAATGTTAAGACCTACCGCGAGCGGAATCAAACCCAGTACGGTTGTGATTGCGGTAAGTAATACCGGTCTTAAACGCGATTTACCACCGGCAACCGTAAGTTTAAAGTATTCTTCACGAGTTAATAAATCGTCTTCTTCATAACCCAATTCTTCTTTTTTACGATCGATGAGAATCTGGGTGTAATCGATCAATACGATGGCGTTATTCACAACAATACCTGCGAGTGAAATAATACCCATCATTGTCATCAGGATTACAAAGTCCATATTAAAAATGATCAGACCTAAGAATACCCCTACTAAACTCAATATAACTGCCATCAAGATGATAATCGGTTTTGAAAGGGAGTTAAACTGAGCTACCAGGATTAATAAAATTGAGCCCATCGCGATACCTAAAGCCATCAATAAGAAGCTCATGTTGTCAGCTTGTTCTTCTTGCTCACCCGTAAAACTGAATGAAGTACCGGTAGGTAAATCATAACCCGAAAGCTCTTGCTTGAGCTGGTTTACAATTTCAGTAGCATTATACCCTTGTAATACGTTAGAATACAACGTGATTACCCGCTTGAGGTCTTTACGTTTTATTGCGCTAAAAGCAGAAGTAGCTTTAGTGTCAACTAATGCAGAGATCGGAACCTGTATGATTTCACCTTGATTGTTTCTAAAGGTTACCGGCTGATTGAACAACGCATTCTCATCATAACGGTATTCTTTATTAAAACGCACATTGATTTCATAATCATCATCCCCTTCCTTATAGGTTGAAGCTTCTTCCCCATAAACAGAACGTCTTAATGTTTGGCCAATAGCTACTGTGGAAATACCTAATTGCCCTGCTTTCTCACGGTTAACCGTAACGCCTAATTCTGCTTTAGAGCGGTTTATATCAAGCTTCAATTCTTCGATACCGCCAATGCCCAGATCTTCTATATAGGAGCGCATATTTTCTGCAGCTATAAGCATTTCTTCATAGTCTTCACCGCTGATTTCGATATTTACAGGGTATCCTACCGGAGGTCCTGCAGCATCTTTCTCAACCGTTACGGATGCACCCGGGAAGCCTTTAACAGCATCGCGCACTTCAGATAAAACGGTACTACTCTTGACACCACGGCGCAATTTAAAATCACGCATAGAGAGTGTAACTTTACCTTTATGTGGCATTTCGTTACTCTGGCCACCATCGGTTTGTGGGTTACCGGCACCTTGACCTACCTGAGAAATAGCAGATTCAACCATATAGTTGTACCCGTCTTTATCCTCATATTTTTTGATAGCTTCAAAAATGCGTTCTTCAACTTTTTTGGTAAGCTCATTTGTTTTTTCTATAGCTGTTCCTTCAGGATATTCTATATACGTAATGATCTGATTCGGTTCGTTTTCGGGGAAAAACAACACATTAGGTTGAACTAACCCGATAAGAATAAAAGATAGGATCAACATCGCAAAAGTTCCGAAGAAAAACACGTAAGCTTTCTTTCCGCGAAGCGCATATTTTAAGAAGCGCTCATAAAGATTCTCAAGGTCTCTAAGGGATTTAAACTGAAAGTAGCGCACAGCACCGGCAAGGAAGTACTTGTATGCCCAAAGCAAAATAGCAGCTAATAGCATCAGATTTCCTATTCCACGGAAACCACCAGAGTCCATAACAAAACCGGCAATCAATAAAATAACTCCTACACCTGCTAAAACCAGGCTGTAGCGTACCAGCTTTTTCTTAGTAAGTTCTTCTTCTTCTAATTTCATAAAGCGAGAAGTCAACATCGAGTTGATAATCAAGGCTACAAAAAGCGACGAACTCAATACAATAGAAAGAGTGATGGGGAAGTAAATCATAAACTTACCTATAGTTCCCGGCCATAACCCTAAGGGGAAAAACGCTGCAAGTGTAGTTGCCGTAGAAGCGATAATAGGCCAGGCAATCTCACCAACACCCTGTTTTGCAGCTTTGATACGCGACATTCCCTGATCCATCAAGGAGTATACGTTTTCTACCACCACAATACCGTTATCCACCAGCATACCCAGTCCCATAACCAGACCAAAAAGCACCATGGTATTTAATGTAAAGCCTAATGCCGAAAGGATGGTAAGTGACATAAACATAGAAAGCGGAATCGCAAAACCTACAAACAATGCGTTTCTAAAACCTAAGAAAAACATCAGAACCACTACCACGAGGATCACACCAAAAATGATGTTGTTTACCAGATCATCAACCTGGTTTTCAGTTTTGATAGACTGATCATTTGTAAGACTTATGTGCAAAGACTCCGGGTAATAGGTATCACTTTCTTCTGCTACGATTTTTTTGATAGACTCTACAGCCTCGATCATATTCTTACCGGCACGCTTTTTAACATCAAGCATAACAACCGGTTGACCGTATTCACGAGCAAAAGTGGTTGCATCTTTTTCTTTAAAGCGAACGGTAGCAATATCTTTTAAGAAAATGTTTCCGCCATCGCGCTTAACCACAATGTTGTTAAGCTCTCTGGGATTTTTAATTTCTCCCAGAACCCTAATGTTTTTACGCAGTCCGTCTGAAATTACGTTACCCGCAGAGATAGTATTGTTTTCTGATCTAATTGCATTTAAAATATTATCAAAGCTTACTTTAGAAGCGGTCATTTTATAAATGTCAACAGCTACTTCAACTTCCTGATCTTCTGCGCCACGAATGGTTGCTTCTTTAATCTGCGGAAGCAATTCGATCTTATCCTGAAGATGCTCTGCATAATCCTTTAATTGCTGCACCTGAAAATCTCCCGTAAGATTGATGTTTAAAATAGGCTGCTCTTCAGAAATATTGAGATCAAATATATTAGGTTCTACCTTGGCGCCGTTGTCTAAGGTAGGCCAGGTAGTCTCTGCTTTTACAAGGTCAACTTTATCTTTAACCTTGGTTTTGGCAACGTTTACATCAACATCTTCTTCAAATTCGACGATGATGATACTGTAATCCTGCAGGGTAGTAGAGGTTATTTCTTTTACACCGGCAATATCATTAAACTCTTCTTCAAGCGGTTCTGTGATGAATTTTTCTACATCTTCTGCGGCGTTACCCGGGTTTACAGAACTCACATAAATCTTGGTTTCTATAATCTCAGGGAACGCTTCTCGAGGCATACTGTAATAGGCAGCAAGACCGCTCAATAAGATGATTGCGGTAATAACATATACCGTCATCTTATTGTCTATTGCCCAGGATGATATACCAAATTCTTTATAGGTGTTTTTTGCCATCTTACTGGTTGTTTGAAGATTTGTCTTTTAGTTCTACATGCTGGCCATCTCTCAACGAGCGTACACCCTCTATTATAAGTTGGTCACCGGGCTCAAGACCAGATGTGATTTCTACATATTGATCATCACTGTAGCCTTCTTCTATCTGAACCTGTTTAGCAACAGCAGTACCATCTGCCTGCTCATCAAATACATAAGTGATGCTGTTACCCATTGCATTTTGCTGAATTACATTTTCTGGGATGACTATGGCACTTTCTACAGAATAGTCATTAACCATAACCGTCGCAATCAGGTTGGGCTTTACCGCATTATCAGGATTTGGTATTGAAATTTTCACATCAAATGTTCGGTTATCTGGGCTCACAAAGTTTCCTACCTGTCTGATCTTTCCGTCGTAGGTTTTGCCTATTGAAGCCAGTCTGATTTTTACTTCGGTACCTTCTTCAACTTTACCTAAAAAAGATTCCGGAATTGAAGCTTCCACATACATATCGCTAAGATTTACCAGACGTAAAACACCGGTCTGCCCCGCATTTACAACCTGTCCCTGATCTGCTAAGGTGTTGTCAACAACTCCAGCAAACGGAGCAGTAATTACTGTTTTAGAAACTCTAGAGCGCAATTGATCTGTTGCGGCTTGCATAGCATCATAATTAGATTTTGCTTCTAAATAGCTGATTTCTGAACCTATTTGTTGATCCCAAAGTCTTTTTTGACGTTCGTAGGTCGTTTTTGCTAAAGAAGCTTGTGCCTCTTGGCGTGCCAATTCACTACTCAAGCCACCATCGTCTATACGTGCTAAACGTTGTCCTTTAGAAACGCGTTGTCCTTCTTTTACATACACTTGTGTGAGTACACCGGTATATTCAGCGTATAAAATGATGTTTTGGTCTGTATTCACATTACCCTGAACTTCAAAATAATGTTTGAACAATGTGTCTTTAAGCGTTGTGGTTGTAACCAGCGCAGCTTTCTTTTTAACGTCTTGTTTCTCAATAGCTGTATTAAGCGAGTCAATATTAGCTTTCAACTCATTTTGTTGAGCAAGTAATTCGGTCTTTTTTGCGCGCATCGCACTCAAATCTCCTTTTTCAATAATTGCATCAACAGATTCTTCTTTGCCTCCACAGGAAACAAGTAACAGTGTTAAAAATGCTAGGGTGAATATATTTTTCATAGATATAAGGTGTCTGAGGTTAGTCTTCTTTTGGTTCGTAAATAGTAGTGTCTAAAACTTTTTCTAATGCTGCTTTATTGGCAATAACATCGTACATAGCTTGTAAATAATCTTGCTGTGCCTGATAGAGTTGAGATTGTGCTTCGCTTAGTTCAAAGCTACTGGCAATGCCTTCAAAAAATTTAATAGAGTTTTTGTTTTCTATACGTTCTGCAAGTGCAAGATTTTTTTCTTGGGTAGCATAATTATCCAATGCAAATTGGTAGTCATTACGAGCTGTTGCAATCTGAAGTTTGACTTGATTGCGGGTTTGTTCCAGATCTTCGAGACTTTGCTTGTAAGCCAATTCTTTTTGAGCGGTTTTAGCTGCACGCATCCCGCTGCTAAAAATGGGTACGCTAAGTGATACGCCTAGAACAGATTGCTCAAAATAACGTTGTTCCTCACTTAGAAACGTAAACTCATTACTCGCTCCTGAAGCTCCATAATTTACATAAGCACTCAAGCGGGGAAGCGCTTTACTTTTCTCAAGCTTAACTTCGGTCTCTGCCAAATTGGTTTGATCCTGAGCAATACGAAAATCAATATTTTTTTCAGCTTGTATGTCTTGCGTAAGTAGGTTAAGGTCATAATACTGCATCGTTACATCTTCTAAATTATCAGTAACTTCAAGTTTACTGTCTATAGGTATTCCTAAAGTAAGTTTGAGCATATCGTATGCGATTGCCAGTTGACGTACTGTATTATTAAGCTGAGTCTCTAGGCCTAAGGCTGTGATTTGTAATTGCTCTACATCTTCTTCTTCACCAAGACCATTTTCAAAAATCTTACGGGTATCGTTTAGATTTTTATTTATGGTTTTTAAGTTCTTCTGAAAAATTGAAATGCTTTCTTGAGCAAGTAGAACATTACCATAAGCTTCAATTACACTTTGTTTAACCTCGAGATCTGTTTTTACTTTAGCATTTTCAGAAATCTGTAAAAGTGTTTTTGCAGACTGAACGCCTACGATATAGGAGCCGTCAAATATCAATTGGTTCCAGGTAGCTGTTGCAGAGGCACTTTGTTTAGGGCTAAACTGCACCGGAGTAAAAGTGCCGGGTTGAGCGTCTGGATCAAAAAATTGAGCAGGTATAAAAGAGGTTGGCTGTATCAACTGATTTTGATAGGTGATTTCACCAGAGATTTGAGGCAATCCCTGAGCGATGATTTCCCATTTCTGTTTTAAAGCAATCTCCACGTCTGTTTGAGCATTTTTTGCAGTATAACTGTTTTCAAGGCCATAAGTAATAGCTTCTTGTAAACTGAGTGCATAAGATTGTACCTCTGTTGAATCCTGAGCTTTTGCTGGGAAATATAGACCCAGAGCACAAGTAAAAAGGAGGAGTGATTTTCGCATTAGTCTTGATTTGAATGAATTAAATGATTGAGAATTTTTCGTCCTTCCGGGGTTACAATTCCACGTAAATGATATTCCAGATACATTTCATATAAACCCGCATGAGGAAATTTTTCAGTTGGAAAAATTGTTTGGTCTTTAATATTGGTAATTCCTATTTGATACATGCGGGAAATAAATTCTACATCCAGATTTTCTCTAAATAGACCCTGTTCAATTCCACGCGTGATATTACGTTCCATACACCCACGCATAAATTCATATTGTTTGCTGCGTAATTCTTCAAAAATTTTAGGGTAATATTTGATGAGCTGCTGTATAGAAGAGGTTTTTTCTCCCTGAAGGTGCTGTATGACGTATTTTTTAATCTCATAGAGCTCCTCAATAGGATTCATATGTTCTGTTAATAAATTTTGTACGCCACATTGAACATTGTTTAGTAATTCATAACCTACGGCATGTACTAACTCTATTTTATGAGCATAATTTGCATAAATCGTCTTTTTAGATATCCCCATATGTGTGGCGATATCATCCATAGTAACGCTTTTAAATCCTTGATTTAAAAATAATTGCGATGCATTTTTTAAAATTTCAGTCTTCATAATCGAGCGCAAATATATAACGGAAACTTTAAAAACTTAATAAGTTTCCAAAGTTTTTTATTTATTTAATGATGAGGTAACAATATGGTATTCGTGCAGCTTCATAAGACTTTGAGAGTTGAGTTCAGATTTAGTGTCTTATTTTAGCTGAAAATTTAATGAGTATGCTGCGCATTGATCAATACACAGAAGTGTTTGTTGAGTACTTAAATAGTAAAATTACAGAGCGAGAGCCTAAGAATTTGTACGACCCCATCAATTATATTCTACAGTTAGGAGGGAAGCGCTTGCGACCGGTTTTGATCTTAATGGCAACTGATATTTTTGAATCTGATCATAAAAAAGCGTTAGATGCTGCACTAGCAGTAGAGGTTTTTCACAATTTTTCGCTGGTTCATGATGATATTATGGATGATGCTCCCTTGCGTCGTGGTCAGGATACTGTACATGAAAAATGGGATGTAAATACCGGTATTCTTTCTGGAGATGCTATGCTTATTAATGCGTACCAATTATTTGAAAATTATGAAGGGGAAATTTTCAGAGAGTTGGCAAAGCTTTTTAGTAAAACAGCGATAGAGGTTTGTGAGGGACAGCAGTATGATGTAGATTTTGAAACGCGCGATGATGTTACGCTTCCTGAATATTTAAAAATGATTGAATATAAGACCGCTGTGTTAGTAGGGGCTGCTTTAAAAATGGGAGCAATTGTTGCAGAAACCACAAAGATCAACTGTGACCGTATTTATGAGTTTGGGCGTGATTTAGGGATTGCATTTCAATTACAGGATGATTATTTAGACGCTTTTGGTGATCCTAAAACCTTTGGTAAGCAGGTAGGTGGAGATATAATCGAAAATAAAAAGACCTTTCTGTATCTTACTGCATTAGAAAAACTAGATCCTGCGCAAAGCATTCAACTGCAACATTTATTTACAATAAACCCACAAGATCCATCAGAAAAGGTTGAAACAGTAAAACAGCTTTTTGTTGAATCGGGAGCTTCTGAAGCAATACAGAAAGAGATAGAAAGTTATACCCATCAGGCGCTTAAAGTACTTGATGAGTTAGACGTGAAAGAAGAAAATAAAGAGAACTTACGCGAGTTTGCACAAGCTTTGATGTATAGATCGGTTTAACAATTTGCAAAAGATGGAAGCAGGAATTCAGATTTTACAGAAAGCAGAAGCTGCTAAATTGTATAAAGATCTGATCATTCAGCTTAATAAAGACTTTTTGCGTGCCGGAATAGCTGACCAGTTTGGTGAAAAATTGACCCCTGAAGCTTTGGTGCGTAACTTAACGGCAACTTTGTACACTACTATCGTTTCAGATTTTGAGGCTTATCTCAATTTGCTTTACGTCATTGATGTTTCAGAATCAAAAATTAAAAAGTTACCGCAGCAAGAAGTTCACGAATTTGCCCTTGCTGTTTCAGCATTGATCTTAGAACGAGAGTTTGTGAAGGTTTCTTTTAAAAATAGAAACGAATAAACGGTTGTATGGCGCTGGTGTAGATGAGGTTATCATCTTTAAATAAAACATTGTAACGAGCGCCTATTGTAACAGGTCCAGAACGATAACCAGCCCCCAGGAAAAGAGCGGAATTCCAAAAATCTCTGTTTCGGTTTCCTCCATCCAATTCTTGTATTTGTGTAACATAAAGCTCTTCAAACTCTGCAGAAAGCTGAATTATAGGCAGCGGGTTTGCTAATGCGATAATGCTACCTCCCACAATTGACGATTTGTACCTGCCATTTTTTATATACGAATAGCTCAAGCCTGGCCCTGCAGCAAAATACGGATTGAAATTATAAACGGCGCTTGGCGAAATATTTGCAGCAAAATAATCCTGACCAAAATTTAAACCAAGACCCCCTCCAATAGCTACCCGATCCCAAAAATCAGATCGCGCAAACTGAGCTGTTGATTCAATTGAAAATAGCGTTACAAAAAGTATCGTAATTATTAACGTAGCAATCGATTTCATAAAGTAGTCTTTATAGAATTTGCAGATCTGTTATATAGATGTTAAATCCTGATTTTAAAATGTTAATGATAGGCATAAAAATAGATAAGGACACGTCTTGTGGAGCGTAAATATTGTATTTTTGACAAATTATTGCTTAAAAAATCGACAGATTTAACTTATAAAATGGATAGATTTTCATTTCTAAATGCAGCAAATACTGCATACTTCGCAGAATTATACGATAAATATTTACAGCATCCTGATAGTGTAGAACCCAGTTGGAGAGCTTTTTTTCAAGGATTTGACTTCGGAATGGAAGAGCGTGGTTTAGCGCCAGATGTTGCTCCTCAACCTACCAGTTCGGGTGTTCCTGAAAACCTTCAGAAAGAATTTCAGGTTGTAAAACTAATTGATGGTTATCGAACTCGTGGGCATTTGTTTACTAAAACAAATCCCGTGCGTGATCGTAGACAATATACTCCTTCATTAGAGTTGGGGAATTTTGGATTGAGTCAGAATGACTTAGATACCACTTTTACGGCTGGTGAAATTCTGGGTATTGGGACTACTACGCTTCGGGAAATTATTATACATCTTGAGAAGATTTATTGTGAATCTATTGGTGTAGAATATATGTTTATCAGAAAACCTGAAGAGATTCAGTGGATTCAGGATAAACTCAATATCAATGATAATCATCCTGATTTTTCTGCTGAGACTAAGAAGAAGATTCTAAAAAAATTAAATGAAGCTGTTTCTTTTGAAACCTTTTTGCATACGAAATATGTAGGTCAAAAGCGTTTCTCTTTAGAAGGAGGGGAAAGTTTTATTCCGGCTGTAGATGCGATTATTGAAGCTGCTGCAGATCTTGGTGTAAAAGAGTTTGTGATGGGTATGGCTCACCGGGGGCGTTTAAATACCTTAACAAATATCTTCGGTAAAAATGCTAAAGACATCTTTAGTGAGTTTGATGGTAAAGATTACGATCAGGAAGTTTTTGACGGAGATGTGAAATATCACTTAGGTTGGACTTCAAGTCGCCTTACTGATAGTGGAAAAGAAATCAACATCAATATTGCGCCAAACCCGTCTCACTTAGAGACCGTGGGTGCGGTGGTTGAGGGTATTTCTAGGGCAAAGCAAGACCGTCATCACTTTGACAATCCGCAAGAGGTTCTACCTATTGTTGTGCACGGTGATGCTGCAATTGCAGGCCAGGGAATTGTTTATGAAGTAATACAAATGGCACAATTAGATGGGTATACTACAAAAGGTACTATTCATATTGTGATCAATAACCAGATAGGTTTTACCACAAATTATCTGGATGCACGTTCTTCAACCTATTGTACAGATGTTGCTAAAACGACCTTGTCACCAGTACTTCATGTGAATGCAGATGATGCAGAAGCGGTAGTGCACGCAGCGCTTTTTGCGCTCGATTTTAGAATGACATTTGGCCGTGATGTATTTATTGATCTTTTGGGATATCGTAAATACGGACATAACGAAGGTGATGAGCCGCGTTTTACACAGCCTAAATTATACAAAGCGATTGCTAAACATGGTAATGCTCGGGATATATATGCAGATCGTTTAAAGTCTGAAGGCGTAATTGATGAAAGTTATGTTAAACAGTTAGAAGAAGAATATAAAGATAAGCTTGAAGAGAAGTTAGAAAAATCTCGAGAGGAAGATACTACACGTATAACGGCTATTATGCAGGATGAGTGGGAAGGTTTTGAGCCTGCTACTGAAGATGAGATGATGAAGCCGGTAGATACCACTTTTGATCTTGAGGGTCTTACAGAAGTTGCAAAGTCAATCACAAAGCTTCCAGAAGATAAAAAGTTCTTACGTAAAATAAATAAGATTATTGAAGGGCGTCGCGCGATGTACTTTGATGATAATAAAATAGATTGGGGTCTTGCGGAATTGCTGGCTTATGGGGTGTTGCTCAAAGAGGGTTTTGATGTGCGGATGACCGGGCAGGATGTAGAGCGTGGTACGTTCTCACACCGTCACGCAGTAACTAAAGTAGAAGATAGCGAAGAAGAAATTGTATTGCTTAATAATCTTGAAGGAGAGCAAGGGCATATGTATATTTTCAACTCGCTACTTTCTGAGTATGGCGTTGTAGGTTTTGATTACGGGTATGCCATGGCGAGTCCAAAAACACTCCCTATCTGGGAAGCACAGTTTGGTGATTTTAGCAACGGAGCACAGATTATGTTAGATCAATACATTTCTGCTGCAGAAGATAAATGGAAACTTCAAAACGGTCTGGTCATGTTATTACCGCATGGCTATGAAGGTCAGGGGGCAGAACACTCTTCGGCACGTATGGAGCGTTACTTACAGCTGTGTGCAGTAGATAATATGTATGTTGCAGATTGTACTACACCCGCAAACTTCTACCACTTACTACGTCGTCAATTAAAGACTAACTTTAGAAAGCCGCTTATTGTTTTTACTCCAAAAAGTTTGTTGAGACATCCTAAAGTGATCTCTACAAAAGAAGAGTTGGCTAACGGAAGTTTTCAAATGACTATAGATGATTCGGAAGTAAAAGCAGATCAAGTAAAAACACTCGTATTTGTAACCGGTAAATTCTATTATGATCTGCTGGCACAACGCGAAGAGTTGGGGCGTGATGATGTTGCTTTAGTTAGAGTAGAACAGTTGTTTCCACTTCCTAAAAATGAAATTAGAGCGGCTATAGAAAAATATAAAAATGCAGACGATGTTGTGTGGGCTCAAGAAGAGCCACGTAATATGGGAGCTTATGGTCACTTATTGATGCATTTACCTGAAGCGCAAAAATTCAGAATTTGCAGCCGTAAGTTTTATGGTGCACCAGCAGCGGGTAGTTCTGTACGTTTTAAGAGAAGACATCAGCGCGTAATTGATGACGTGTTTGATAAAAATTCAAATAACCAATAAAAGAAAATTTCGCGAAAGCGATAGAATAAAAGTTAATACAAGAGAATTATGGCTTTAGAAATGAAAGTCCCTTCACCGGGAGAATCGATCACCGAAGTTGAAATCGCACAATGGCTTGTTGAAGATGGAGATTATGTAGAAAAAGATCAGGCAATTGCTGAAGTTGATAGCGATAAAGCAACCTTAGAATTACCTGCTGAAGCGAGTGGGATAATCACATTAAAAGCCGAAGAAGGTGATGCTGTTGCCGTAGGTGAGGTGGTTTGCCTTATAGATACAGATGCTCCAAAACCTGATGGAGACGATAAAAAAGCGTCAGGAGATGAAGGTAGTGGGGGTGATGCTGCGAAAGATCTTGATAAAAAGGACGAGAAAACACCAGATACTAATGAGAAAGGTGATGCTAAAAAAGAAGAACCTTCTAAATCAAGTACACCTAGCCAGTCTCAGGATAAGAAATCGTATGCTTCAGGAACACCTTCTCCTGCAGCTAAAAAGACTTTAGATGAAAAAGGTGTTGATGCAAAAGATGTAAAAGGTTCAGGTCGTGACGGTCGTATTACAAAAGACGATGCGGTAAACGCACAACCTTCTATGGGTACTCCGGGAACCGGAAGCCGTGGAGAAAGCCGTTCTAAAATGTCTATGTTGCGTCGTAAAGTTGCAGAGCGTTTAGTTTCAGTTAAAAACGAAACTGCGATGCTTACTACTTTCAACGAGGTAGATATGAGTGCTATTTTTGAGTTACGTAGCAAATACAAAGAAGATTTTAAATCCAAGCACGGTGTAGGTCTTGGTTTTATGTCATTCTTTACATTAGCTTGTGTGCGTGCATTAGAAATGTACCCTTCTGTAAATTCTATGATAGACGGTAAGGAAATGTTGACCTATGACTATAAAGATATTTCTATTGCAGTTTCTGGTCCAAAAGGATTGATGGTACCGGTAATTAGAAATGCTGAAAATCTAAGTTTCCGCGGTGTGGAGTCTGAAGTAAAACGTCTGGCTCTTAGAGCACGTGATGGTCAAATCACAGTAGATGAAATGACCGGCGGAACGTTTACTATAACAAATGGTGGTGTTTTTGGCAGTATGCTTTCAACGCCTATTATCAACCCTCCACAATCTGCGATTTTAGGAATGCACAATATTGTTGAGCGTCCTATCGCACGTGATGGAGCGATTGCAATTGCGCCAATTATGTATGTGGCACTTTCTTACGATCACCGTATTATTGACGGAAAAGAATCTGTAGGATTTTTAGTGGCTATAAAAGAAGCTATAGAAAATCCAGAAGAGTTATTGATGGATAATAATGTTCTTAAAGCTTTAGAAATGTAGAAATTTCGCAACTGCGAAATACTCTTAAATAACAAAGCTCACAGGTTTTAAAATCTGTGAGCTTTTTTTATTTTTTCTCAATTAAAACTTCTTCTACAAGCTGCTTGAGTTCTGCATCTAAAGAAATATTGGGAAACGTTCTGCCCGCCTGGCGATACCAGTATTTGGCATTCCAGTCGTCGCCTTCAGCGCGGTGCAGGTGGGCGTGAATGGGCTGCCCATCGGGCTGTTGATGTCCTGAGCATTACCGTGCGATTTATCCCAGTCTCCTTTTGTTTGATCCTAGACTGATTTGGGCTTTTTACTCCAATTTTCTGGAGGTATTATTACATCAAGAATTTTCTTGAAGTCTGTCTAAGATTGTAGAGATGACATTATCTAGTATGTTGTTGACAGTTTAAAATACTTTTAGTTTGTGTGAATGATAATATAAACTATTAAAAAATAGGATATTGAAAATATAATGATCTTGTTTTTTAATTTTAGTAAAATTGCTTGTTATATATTATTTTGTTGTTAATAATTGTTAAGTAATGAAGCATAAACTAGTAATTTTAAAATATGAATACAATTACTATAATAGATTCTTTGAGAAGGAAAGAGGATTCTGCGTACGGTGACTTGTATGCGAACTACAATCAGGATCTAGTTTCTTTTGCTAATACTTATTTGTATGATAGGGATTTGGCGAAAGATATTGTTCAAGAAGCATTTGTTTATTTATGGGAGAACTCAGAAAATATATCTATTAATCATTCATTGAAGAATTACTTGTATGCAACGGTGAGAAATAGGTGCTTAAATGAGCTTAAGCGGTTAAAAATTGTAGATAGTAGTGGTTTGTTAGATTTCATGTCTAAAGTGAATTCAGATTTTTATGAAGAGGTGGATGCTGAGCAGAACACTTATAAAGTTCATGTGATTAAAAGAGCTGTAAAAGAGCTTCCGAAGAAAATGAGGGAAATAGTCACTATGAAATATTTTAAAGAGTATTCTTATAAAGAAATTGCAGATGAGCTTAATATATCAGTTAATACAGTTAAAACTCAGCTGAAACGAGCTAAGTTAAAAATGTCTGAGAAGCTTGTTTCTGATACAGGCTTAAGGATAGTAGGCTTTTTAGCTCTTTGTACTACTACTATTTTAAGTTAATTTTAAAATTTTCTCTTTTTTTGTCACCCTTTTATTAGAATAAATTGTCTTCTCTATATAATTGTATATATAGTGATTGATTTTAAGTTAATTTACAAGAAGATAAATAAAAACCTTTCAGAGTCTGAGGAACAGGCTTTTCAAGCATGGTTTAATGAAAGCTCTTCTCATAGAGAATACTACTATAAAGTTAAGAATCAGTTAGAGGAAGAGAAATCTTTAACTCCTAAGAAAATTATGAAGACATATTTTTCTTTAAAATGGAGTGCAGCTGTATTTATAGTTTTTCTTAGTGTTTCAACGTATGTCTTTTTTAGTTCCACTAGTATTTCTGAACCAGTATTAGTAGATGAAGTACAATTTGAGAATCCTATAACTCCATCTAAGACCAAAGCAACTTTGATTTTGGCTAATGGGAGAAGTATCAAAATTGACACTAAGAGCAAATTTAAACACAAAGATGTTGAGGTTGTTGAAGATAAAATCTTGTATACTAAAGATACTTCACCTGTAGTTTCTGAACTTAGATTCAATACCCTATTTGTTCCTAAAGGTGGTTTTTTTGAATTGATTTTGAGTGATAATACTAAGGTTTGGGTAAACTCTGATTCACAACTACGATATCCCGTCAAATTTATTGATAGCCAACCAAGAACAGTTGAATTGATTACTGGTGAGGCTTACTTTGAAGTGAGTCCTAGCTCAGAGAATAATGGAAATCGCTTTGTTGTGGAGGTTAATAAGCAACAAATAGAGGTTTTGGGAACCCATTTTAATGTTAAGGCTTATGCTAATGACGATAAGCATGTTACAAGTCTTTTAGAAGGAAGTGTGAAGTTGACTTATTTAGGTGCAGAACATTTTCTTAAGCCCAATCAACGGGCAGTTATATTTAAAAATTCAGGCATCGTAAATGTAGAGAATGCGACAGTTGATGATGATGTCTTGTGGAAGTCTGGGGTATTTGCATTTAGTGATTATACATTAGAGGATATTGGAAATGTGCTAATGCGTTGGTATGATGTTGAAATTAATATTACTCGGAATGATTTAAAGCAGAAGAAGTTTAATGGCGTTCTTAGGAAAAATCAAAATTTAGGTCAGATACTCAATATTCTTTCAAAATCTATCTCTCTAAAATATTCACGTAGTGGAAATCACATTGAAATTTACTAATTCTCAAACCTTTTCAATTTAAATAATTCTAACCCAGTTTTTATGAAAGAAAACATTACTAACAAATTTTATACCCCTCCTCGGGTTATATTCCAAACTACTATGAAGATCTTTATTCTCCTATTCTGTACATCAGTGCTGGCTTTAACACCGGGTAAATCTGTATCACAAAAATCTAGAGTATCTTTTGAAAAGGATATGACTATCAGTGTTGATGATGTGTTGAAGATTGTAAAAAATCAAACAGATTATAATTTTGTTTACCCAGCAGATATGTTTGCAGGTATGCAAAATATTGAATTATCTAAAGGTGATTTTTTGCTCGAAAATTTATTAAAGAAGGTTTTAGAAACTTCAGCTATTGATTTTGAAGTTGAAGGAGAAAAAACTATTGTTTTTTCAAAAAATCAAAATCTAGGTCTTATACAAAGGCAGATCCAGGGAATCGTTAAAGATGAGTCAGGAATGCCTTTGCCTGGGGTGACTGTCTTGGTTGAAGGAGCTTCAAAGGGAACAAGCACAGATTTTGACGGTAAATATACAATTTCTGCGCAGATGGGTGAGGTTCTTGTCTATTCGTATATAGGCTTTGAGAAGAAGAGAATTACAGTTGCAGATGATTCTGTTATCAATGTCTCATTGCAAGCCTCTGTAGAATCACTAGATGATGTTATTATTACTGGATTTCAGAATATTAAAGAGCAAGTTTTTACGGGTGCTGCCCAGACATTGAAGGCAGAAGATATTGAAATAGCAGGGGTGCCTCAGGTTTCTCGTCTTCTTGAAGGTAGAGCAGCAGGGGTTACGGTACAGAATGTGTCTGGTACCTTTGGGGCAACACCTAAGATTACCATAAGAGGGTCTTCCTCTATATTGGGTGACACCAAGCCTTTATGGATTATCGATGGGGCGATACAAGAAAATATCGTCAATGTCAATGTTAACGACTTAGCTTCGGGAGATGCAAATACTTTATTAGGTTCTGCGGTTGCAGGTATCAGTGCTGCTGATATTGAAAGTATTGAAATATTAAAAGATGCTTCAGCATCTGCACTGTATGGGGCAAGGGCGTTAAATGGTGTGATAGTTATAACAACTAAAAGCGGTAAGCGTAATCAAAAAACACGTGTAAATTATTCTGTTGAAAACGCGGTGCGTGTTGTTCCTAATTACGGGCAGTTTGATCTTTTAAACTCTCAGAGAACTATAGGTGTCTATGAAGAATTGTCTGATAAGGGGAGACTTAACTACCCCTTAAGTTTGCAAGGTAGATATGGTGGGGTATATCATATATTAGCAAGGAATATAAATACTTATAATGAAACTTCTGGGGCTTTTGGAGTAAGTAATACTCCGGAAGCGCGTAATCGTTTTTTACAACAATATGAGTTGGCTAATACAGATTGGTTTAAAACTCTTTTTAGACCAAGTCTTACACAGACGCATTCCTTAAGTTTTACCGGAGGAGGTGAAAACAGTACATCTTACTCTTCAATAAGTTATTATACAGATCCGGGCTGGACAGTTGCTGATCGCGTACGTAGACTAACTGGCAATATGAGAAATAGATTCTTCTTAGCTGATGATAAGCTGATTGTAGGGACTAATATTCAAGCATCCTATAGAGATCAAAATGCTCCTGGAACATTCAATAGGCAAAATGACCCTGTAAATGGCACATTTACAAGAGATTTTGATATAAACCCCTTTAGTTATGCATTAAATACGAGTAGAGCTATTAGACCCTATGATAATAATGGGGATTTAGAATATGTGCGATTTAATTGGGCTCCATTTAATATTATCAACGAACTTGAAAAGAATACATTAAAAATTAATGTGTATGATATTCGTTTGCAGGCAGATTTAGAATATAAGCTTTCTAAAGACTTAAAATATAATTTTTTAGGAACTGTTAGATATGCTAATTCTACCAGAAATCATAAAGTACGTGAAGGTTCAAATGGAGCAGAAGCATATAGATCTGCTGAAACTTCTATTGTTAGAAATCAAAATATTTTTCTGTATTCGGATCCAAGTAGGCCAAATGAAGATCCTAGAGTAGTAATGCCTTACGGAGGTATTTTAGAGCGAACAGACAACTCTATAACGACTTATACAGTTAGAAACTCCTTGAATTTTGATAAAACTATAAACGATCTTCATACAGTAGGCTTATATGCTGCTCAAGAATATAGATATAATGATAGGTATGAGCATCGTAATAGAAATTATGGAGTTCAGTTTGGTAAAGGAAATGTACCCTTTTTAGATCCTGATTTATTTGATAAGCTCATTGGTGAAGGTGTTGATTATTATTCGGTTTTTGAAACGCGTCAGCGAGAGGTGACTTTTTTGGCAAAGCTTTCTTATGATTATGACAGTAAATATATATTCAATATTTCAGGAAATTATGAAGGTTCTAACAGAGCTGGTAGATCTAACTCTTCACGTTGGTTACCAACTTATAATGCTAGTGCAAGATGGAATGCAGGTCAAGAGGATTTTATAAAGAAATCAGGATGGATTTCTAAGTTGTCTTTTAGAGCTGGATACGGCTTAATAGCCTTGCTTGCTGATAATGTTAGTAACAACCTTCCTGTTTTTAGAAATGCATTAACTAATAGATTATTTTCTGATGATAGAGAGAATTACATTACGATAGAAGATTTACAGAATAGTGATCTTACTTGGGAACAAACTAGAGAGCTTAATATTGGTATGAATGCAGGTTTTCTCAATAATAGAATCTCTTTAGATTTAGATTTATATACTCGTAAAGGAGCAGATTTAATAGACTTTGTAAGAACATCTGGTATTGGTGGAGAATTCTTAAAGTTAGGTAACAATTCAGAATTGCTGACTAAAGGTATTGAAGCTCAATTGACAACTCATAATATTAAGACGGATGATTTTTCTTGGGATACAACGTTAAATGCTTCTTACTTTGATCAAGAGATATCTAAGATTGCTCAACGCCCTAATGTTTTAGATCTTGTAGATGATACTGGAGGCAATGTTGTAGGTAAGCCAGTAAATGGCTTATGGTCATTTGATTTCGCTGGGCTTAGTGATCAAGGTTTCCCTACTTTTAACCTGGGGGATGGTGAAGATCCACTAAGAGATATCGATTTTCAGGATATCGAAGATATCACAGATTATTTAGTTTATGAAGGCCCTACGCAGGCTAACTTCACAGGAGGACTATCTAATAGTTTTAAGTATAAGAATGTTGATTTCAGTTTCTTTGTAACATTTGCTCAAGGTAATAAAATTAGACTGGCACCTACATTTAGTGCCGTTTATAATGACTTATCTGTATTTAGCAGAGATTTTAATGACAGGTGGTTAATTTCAGGGGATGAAAATGTTACTTCTGTTCCTACTATCCCATCAGGAGCTCAGTTATCTGCTTACGGACAGAATACCTTAACAAGAGCTTATAATGCTTATAATTATTCAACACAACGTGTTGCAGATGGTAGTTTTATACGGATGCGTAATATAAGTTTAGGATATAGTTTTACTTCAAACGTTTTGAGTAGACTAAACTTAAGTCAGCTACGCGTGTCTGCACAAGCTACAAACCCATTTTTAATCTATTCAGATAGTAAATTAAATGGTCAGGATCCAGAATTTATAAGATCTGGAGGAGTCGCTCAACCTGTACCAAAACAGTATACAGTTTCACTAAATCTTGCATTTTAAAAACAACACTATGACTATTAATACAAATAAAATTTTAAAGAGTGTGTTCTTCAGTAGTGTATTTCTATGTGTCTCCTGTAATGATGTACTTGATGAAGTTCCAGATAATAGAACAGAAATAGATTCAGCTGAAAAAATTGGTGAATTGCTAACTGGAGCTTATCCAGAAGGAGCATATATTCCTTTTTTAGAGCCAAGAACAGATAACGCTGAAGATAAAGGTCGAGCAGGAGGAGATGAGCGTATAAACAGAGAATCATTTTTTTGGAATGATGTTTTTGATCCAGATAACGATTATCCTTTGAATTATTGGAACTCTGCTTATTCTGCGATTGCTCAAGCTAATCAAGCCTTAGTTTCTATTGAAGAATTAAGGAGTTCTGGAATGGAAGATAATCTTGATAAATACGAAGGAGAGGCCTTGTTAGCACGTTCTTATGCGCATTTTATGTTGTTAAATATTTGGGCTAAGCCTTATGACAGTGCGACAGCAGAAAGTGATTTAGGAATACCTTATGTTGAAGAGCCAGAAACAGTACTTATTAAAGAGTATGAGAGAGCTTCTGTGGCAGAGGTTTATAGAAATATTGTAGCTGATTTAGAGCGTGGTTTTTTACTAATTGAAGATGATTATGAGAAAGAAAGTTTTCATTTTACAAAAGAAGCAGCAGCTGCTTTCGCTTCTAGAGTTTATTTACATTTAGGTCAGTGGGATAAAGTAGAACAATTTTCAAATTTCGTACTGTCAAGTGATAATATATCTAATCAACTTAGAGATTGGGTGTATTATCGTAGTTTGACCTATAGTCAAATTTCAGCTTTATACAGCTCATCTGATGAGCCTGCTAATTTGTTGGTGGTTTCTGCAGGTTCATTATATGCTAGAAATTTCTTTAGTGCTCGTTATCAATTAGCTCCAGGTCTTAGTAATGAGCTTTTTTCTAATGGTAACCCTACAGGAGGGGCGTGGGCTTATCCATTATACGGAACTGATCTTGCTTATAATATTCCTAAGTTTTCAGAATATTTTAGAGTAACAAATGCAAGTGCGAATATTGGTAATGCATATGTGCAATATGTGTTATTATCTACTGATGAAGTTCTACTGAATTTAGCAGAGGCTAAAGTGATGCTAGGAAAAGAGTTTGAAGCTTTGGATTATATTAATTTATACTTAAGTAAAAAAACAAGGAATTATAATGCTGGTTTTATTTTATCTCCACAAAATTTTTCAGACTATTATAGCAATACAAATTTTGAATATAAGCCTTTTTATAATCTTAATCCTGAGCAAATTCCATTTATACATGGTTTGCAGGAGTTACGTAGAAGAGAATTTTATGAAGAAGGTCTTAGATGGTTTGATATTAGAAGATTCCATTTGGCTATCAATCATTTAGATACAGAAAACAGAGAGACATTTACTTTGGAGAGTGGTGATTTGAGGTATTCTTTACAAATTCCTAACGAAGCGGTTTCATTTGGATTAGAGCCTAATCCAAGATAGTAGATTTTAAAAATAAACATCTTATTATGAAAAAAATTAGTACACTTTTATTACTGACTCTGCTTCTTATCACTTCGTGTGGAGAGGATGCAGACCCCTTATTGCCTAGTCAACTTGATACTTCTACTCCTGATCTTAGTGAGTTGGATAAATACATCAGAGAAGAATTTGTAAAGCCTTATAATATAAGGGTTCAATATGTTTTTGATGAGAATGAGGTTGCTCAAGAACGTTTTCTAAACCCACCTCGATTAGAAAGTGTAAAGCCTGCCTTGAATATTTTATTAACGGCTTGGATCGCTCCTTACAGTGAAGTTGCAGGTGCAGATTTTATAAAAAAAATAGCTCCAAGAGAATTTACTTTAATAGGCAGTTATAATACAAATCCTTCAGGAACAATTACTTTAGGGCTTGCTGAAGCAGGAGCAAAGATTACACTTTTTAATATTGATTATCTCGATTTTACTGATTTGAACAGTATCAATCAGCCGTTGAGAACTGTTCAACATGAATATGGTCATATTTTAAATCAGACAAGACCTATTGATCCATCTTATAAAGAAATTAATCCTGGAAATTATACTGCCCAATGGTTTAATCGTTCAGATGCTGAAGCTCGTGAATTAGGATATATAACAGCGTATGCATCCAGTAATTCAGATGAAGATTTTGTGGAAATGATAGCTGAGATGTTAACGCGTACACGAGATGAGTTTGATGCTTTAGTGGAGGGTATTATTAACCCTCAGGCAAGAGCTATTATTAGATTGAAGGAAACGTATATAGCTGACTATTATCAGAAAAGTTTTGGTATAGATATTTATGAATTACAAGAGGTAGCTCATGAAAAGTCTCAGTCTTTAGTTAATTAAATTAGAAATCACATGAAACTAAAAAATACATTATATAAAATAATTTTCATTTTTGTGATGCTCGTTGTTGTAGCATCTTGTGAAAATGATGATGATACTGTCTTTGATCAAACCCCTACTGAAAGAAAGAATGCAAGTAGAGCAGAATTAGAAAATTTATTACAGGCATCTGATGGATTTAAGGTTATTTACTTTCCTAAAGATTCTGAATATGGAGGGTTCCTATTTTATATGGCTTTTGATGAAAGTGGTAATGTAGAGATGATTTCGAATATAGATGATGAGGATTCATTTGGAACAAGCCAATATGAAGTACGTTCGGTATCTGCTACTGAGTTGGTTTTTACAACACCTAATTCTATTCATAAACTAAGTGATAATCGTACTTCTGGTTTAATAGGAACTGGTTATGAAGGTCATTCACATTTTCAATTCAATACCGTAGGAGAAGGTGATTCTTTGGTATTTAGTGATTTGCGTAGTGAAGGCAGTTTGGTTTTTGAGCCTGTTGGGCAAGATGTAATTGATAATGCAATAGATTTAATAGCAGCTTCTAGGGAGAATAGATCAAAATTAGCAAGTAGTGAGAAAAGCTCAGTTTTTCAAACATTAAAATTTGAAGTGGACGGTGATGAAGCAGAGTACGATCTTAATTTTGACATTTTGAAGCAATTTGCTGAGCCATTTGGTGTTACTGAGGAAAGTCCATTTGGAGGTAGTTACGACGAGTTTGGTATTGCATTTACAGAAGAGGGGTTGATCGTGAGTCCAGCCGTTAGTTATGGCGGGATTGAATTTAAGGAGTTTACGTATGATGAAGAAGAAGATAATTTTAAATCTGAAGTGAATGGCAATACCGCAATTATAGGTAAAGCTGATAGGCCTGGGTTTATTACAGATGATTATAAAGATATCCTGGATAAGGATGGTGGTTTTCCGATATTTGGATATCGTCCTTATAGCTGGGGTGATAACGCACTTACCTCTTCAGGATTTAATGCGCTTTGGAATCAAGTTGATGCTAACTTGGCTAATTTGGGAGGTGGCTTTATGTTGGAGGATTTTCAGTTTAATATGAGTAATGTTGAAGATGGGGGTTGTGAATCTTATTTGCTATTATTCTTTAGAAGATTGTCTGATGGGGGAGTATTCAGAGCTGATTTTTGTTTTTCGGAGGCAACCGTTGTTGATAAAGTTATATTCATGGAATACGAAGGAGCAGCATCGGGGAATGCAGCTTATATTGAAGCTGACGTAATGCCTTTGTTGAACTTTTTTGCCAGTGAAAAAGGTCTTGTGTCAACTCTAGAAGGGTCTTTTTCAAGTAATTTAGTTAATTATACCAATGAGTCAGGGACTTTTACAAGCTTAGACAATCCGTCTCAGCGTGTTTATGTCTTGTATTTTAATTGATTAAACATCTTAAAACTTTATGTAAAGCAGCCTTATTCAACCTGAATAAGGCTGCTTTTTTTGTTCTTGGTGTAAAGCAAAAATGTCTGAGATTTAAAAACGCATATCAAAAGACTAATTCCTATTTTTGGAATTCAATTCCAGAATCAAACACATTCCCGATATGTCGACTCAAAAACGCTTATTTCTTTTAGACGCTTATGCTTTAATTTTTCGAGGCTATTATGCCCTAATTAAAAATCCGAGAGTAAATTCAAAAGGGCAGGACACCTCTGCGGTAATGGGCTTTGTGAATTCACTTTTTGATGTGATCAAACGGGAGAAACCCGATCATCTTGCCGTGGCTTTTGATAAGGGCGGAAGCTCAGAACGCGTGGAACTATACGAGGAGTATAAAGCCAATCGTGATGAAACCCCAGAGGCTATCCGTATAGCCGTGCCTATTATTCAGCAAATCTTGAAGGCAATGCATGTGCCCTGTATAGAGATTGAAGGAGTAGAAGCTGATGATTTGATTGGTACATTGGCAAAACAAGCTGAAAAAGAAGGTTATCAGGTTTTTATGGTAACGCCAGATAAAGATTATGCGCAGTTGGTTTCTGAAAATATTTTTATGTACAAACCGGCCCGAATGGGTAACGGCATTGAGATCTGGGGAATTCCTGAAGTGCAAAAACGTTTTGAGGTGGAACGCCCGGAACAGGTGATTGACTACCTGGGGATGATGGGTGATGCTTCAGATAATATTCCGGGGCTTCCGGGAGTGGGGGATAAAACGGCTAAAAAATTCATCAAGCAATATGGTGGTTTAGAAGGTTTACTGGCGCATACCGATGAGCTGAAAGGCAAGATGAAGGAGAAGGTGATTGAGAATGCTGAGCTAGGAAGACTTTCCCGAAAGCTGGCAACGATTATGACCGACTGTGATGTAGAATTTCACGCAGAGTCTTATGAGCTTTCTCAGCCTGACGCAGATAAAGTACAGGAGATCTTTGATGAGTTGGAGTTTAGAAGATTGAAAGATCAATTTATCAAAATATTTTCTGGTGAAGCTGATAGCGACACTGGCGCTGCGGTAAGCGGAACAGAAACGGCTAAAAAGTTAGTAAGTTCATCTGAAAAAGCGGCAAATGCAGGAGCAGGGCAATACAATCTTTTTGGAGGAGACGACACCGAGATTGAAGAACGTAACACGCGAAAAACCATTAAAGATACCGAGCATTTTTACCAAAGTGTTGCTCCCGGAATGGCGATGAAGCTTTTTATCAAAAACCTGATGAAGCAAACTTCGGTTTGTTTTGATACGGAAACAACTGATCTGGATCCTTTGAAAGCAAACTTGGTAGGAATTGCATTTAGTTGGGAAAAGACTAAAGGCTTTTACATTCCGTTTCCGTCGGAACAAGAAGAAGCACAAAAATTGATTGAAGAGCTGCGTCCCTTTTTTGAGGATGAAAATATTGAGAAAATAGGGCAAAACTTAAAGTACGACATCAAAGTTTTGGCTAAGTACGGTGTTGCCGTGAAAGGCAAACTCTTTGATACGATGATTGCGCATTACCTGATCAACCCCGATATGCGTCACAATATGGATGTGCTAGCCGAAACCTATCTGAATTACACGCCGGTTTCCATTGAAGAGCTTATTGGTAAAAAAGGCAAGAACCAAAAATCAATGGCCGATGTGCCGGTTGAAGAGCAAACCGAATATGCCGTAGAAGATGCCGATGTGACCCTTCAGCTTAAGAAGCATTTTGAAAAAGAAATGGGAGATGCTAATACGCAAAAATTGTTTGATGAGATTGAAATTCCGTTGGTGCAGGTTCTGGCCGATATGGAGCTTGAAGGCATTAATCTGGATCAGGAATTTTTAGGGAGTCTCGCAGAAGCCCTTAATAGTGATATTCTTTCGCTGGAAGAAAAAATTTATAAAGAAGCAGGAGAAGAATTTAATATCGGTTCGCCGAAACAGTTGGGAGAAATCCTGTTTGACAAATTAAAACTGGTCAATAAACCCAAGAAAACCCGTACCGGGCAGTATTCAACTGCAGAAGATGTGTTGTCTTATCTGGCTCCCGATCACGAGATCATTCAGCATGTTTTGGATTATCGTGGACTGTCAAAATTAAAAAGCACTTATGTAGATGCGTTGCCTACTCAGGTTGATCCCAACACGGGTCGCGTGCATACCGATTATATGCAAACAGTCGCGGCTACCGGGCGGTTGAGTTCAAACAATCCGAATTTGCAGAATATACCCATTCGTACCGAGCGGGGTCGGCAGGTGCGTAAAGCGTTTGTTCCGCGCAATGAAGACTATGTCTTACTCGCTGCCGATTATTCGCAGATTGAACTGCGTATCATCGCGGCGTTGAGTCAGGAGGAAACGATGATGCAGGCCTTTAAGGATGGTGAGGATATTCACGCGTCAACAGCGGCCAAAGTGTTTAATGTGCCGCTTGATGAAGTGACCCGCGAGCAGCGTAGTAATGCCAAGACCGTGAATTTTGGGATTATTTACGGGGTTTCGGCTTTTGGACTCAGCAATCAAACCGATTTGTCCCGAGGCGAATCAAAAGATCTGATCGATACCTATTATAAAACCTATCCGAAACTGCGTAACTACATGAGTGAGCAGGTAGATTTTGCCCGTGATAACGGGTATGTTTCTACCGTTTTAGGACGTCGCCGGTATTTAAAAGACATTAATAGTGGCAATGCTGTGGTGCGGGGTGCCGCAGAGCGGAATGCGGTAAACGCACCTATACAGGGTAGTGCTGCAGATATCATCAAGATCGCGATGATCAACATTCACAAAAAACTGAAGGCTGAAAAACTGAAGACTAAAATGTTGCTTCAGGTGCATGATGAATTGGTCTTTGATGTCTACAAACCCGAACTGGAAGACGTCAAAAAAATGATCAAATCAGAAATGGAAAATGCCTTTAAAATGGATGTTCCGTTAGATGTTGAGTTAGGAGTAGGGGAAAACTGGCTAGAGGCGCATTAATTAAAAACTTCACTAAAGTAAAAACCCGTTTAGCATTTGCTAAACGGGTTTTTTTGGCTAGTTTAAAAAATCTATAAAATCAAAATCGGAATTTTTACCATCCAGGATTCTGTTGAGCAGCAAGGGTAGGGTTGTTATTTGTTTCTTGTTGAGGGATAGGCCACAAAAATCTAAAATCGTTGTAAGGCACTGCGTCAACTCCTAAAGGACCGTCATATGCAGTTCCTAGAGTGTAAAGCGCTTCTGCAGGAGTTCCGTTTGCAACTTTTGCAGGAATACCACTTACAGGAGCTAAGTTGTCGTTTTGTAAACGGTGAATGTCTGGCCAGCGTCTTCCTTCCATTACAAATTCGATTCTACGTTCTGTTATAATAGCGTTAACCAAAGAGGCAGGTGTGGTGAAATCTGCGGCGACATATGCCTGAGTTTCAGGATTTGCAAGTGAACGATTTCTAACAGCATTAAGTGAACTGAGAGCTGCACTTGTATTTGCAGGACTCAATCTTGTATAAGCCTCAGCCATATTCAAAAGAACTTCAGCATAACGTATAACGGGAGCAGGATCAGTATAATTTGTAGCATCTTTATACTTGTTTGTGTAAATCACTCCTGAAGTTGTGCTTATTAAACCGCCTTCGGTTCTGCGCTCATCATCTGTAAGCCAAGCTGGGTTTCTCCAGATAATAGGGCTAACTACTACCAGACCTCTTCTGTTGTATTGAGAAGCTAAAGCAGCATTCACACCTGGATTGTTGTTTTCAGAATGTTCCATCGAGAATACAGATTCTGTGTTGTCATAACCGGAAGAGAACGTAGTATTGGGATCGGCAGGTAGCGTATAAACTGTATTCAGTTTCATTCCTTCTGTAATTACCATCTGCCAGTTTCTCATATGTAAATAAGCTCTTGTTTTAAAGGCTATTGCGGCTTCTTTTGTAGCACGAACAATACCTCCTCGTATAGAGCCCTCTTCACTTGCCCGGTCTGCTTTGCTTAGTAAATCATCTTCGGCATCATCAAAATCCTGAATTATTCTTTGATAACACTCAGCAACTGTATTTCGACCTTGTGCTTGTGCTAAATCCAAAGATTCTGCGGTTTGAATAGCAAAATCTCTATAAGGCACTCCAAGGTGGCTTGCATCAGGAGTATCATTATAGGGTCTTGCAAAATGGAATAATAGTTCTAAATGCGCTGCGGCTCTAAAGAATTTAGCTTGAGCTATATAATCTGTAGCAACTTCACTGGTTATAATACCATTATCTAAAGCTGCCTGTACGCCTTCAATAACAATGTTAGCGCGATTAATGAGACGATATGTGTCGCTCCAGTAGTATACGTTATTGGCAGTTGTAGGGTCGTATGTTGCTGTATACGTAAGTTGGTAAAAAGTAGCAACGTTTACTACGTCTTCACCACGATTATCGCCTTGTTGTACAAATGCTGCTCCAAATGGATATCCTCTCCCAGCACCTGTGTATACGCCAATCTCTGCTGCATTATAAAGACCAGTTACAGATAGCTTTACTAGATCTGCTGTAGAAAATGCTGCATTTTCTGAAATAGAGTTATAAGGTTCTAGATCCAACACATTGCCCTCATTACAAGAGTTTAATGTGAAACTGAAGCTCGATACTGATAGTAAAACAAATGCTGCTTTACTTCTAAAATTTGTTTTGATATTTAATTTCATTTGTTTCTAATTAAAATCCTACGTTAATACCGAATGAGAACACACTAGATCTGGGCGTTAAATTTAAATCTACCCCTGCGGTTTCCATCTCAGGATCTACTCCGCTATAATCTGTGATCGTCCAAAGATTTTGACCTTGTAAGAAAATGCGTAGCTTAGTTAAACCAAGTTTTTCTGCTTCAGACATAGGTAGGGAGTATCCTAAAGTAATATTGTCAAGCTTAATGAAATCTGCGTCTTCCACAAAACGAGTTGTAGGCGTTGACGTTAAGTTAGTGGTTGTGTTTGTAGAAGCATATAATCTTGGGGTCCATCCATCGCCTGGATTCTCCACACTTTGCCATCTTCCTAAAATCTCTGTGCTATTGTTTGTAAAGTTTTGATTTAATAAATCTCTGCGGGTTGCATTGAAAATCTGATTTCCGCCGCTAAAACGGAATAGGAAACCTAAATCAAAATTCTTGAACGTCATATTAGAATTAAATCCTCCAAAATACTTAGGCTGTGATCTTCCTATAATGGAGCGGTCGTCAGTGGCGCTTAATGCTGCTGCAGTTGATACATCTGCCGGATTTGCCGGGTCAAAAACTGAATAACTGGCTCCGGGCAGATTCCCCTGTACAAGACTTCCGTCTGCTTTATAGTAAACAGGATTCCCGTTTGAAGGGTTGACACCATAATAACGGTATCCGTAAATTGAATTTATGGACTCACCTTCGCGGTTTATCGTGTTATTAGTACTGGAGATACGATCTGCGCCATTAACAAGACTTATGATCTCATTCTCAATAAATGAGATGTTAGCGCCTACATTCCATGTGAAATCTGAATCAATAATACGCGCATCTACGGTAAACTCTAAACCACTGTTTTCAATCTGACCAATGTTAGCTCTATAGCTGTTGTTAGGAACACCAAAAGATTGAGGTGTTTCCACGTCAAGTATTAGGCCATCAATATCGTTAAGAAAGTAATCAAAACTAAAGTTTATTTTGTTTCTCAACAGTGATAGGTCAAAACCGGCATCATATTTAGCGCTAGTTTCCCATTGTAAGGTGTTGTTTCCAAACTGTGAATAACCAATTCCATTATTTGCTGCATAGGGCGCTGGAGCGTAAAGACCTAGATAAGGATAATTTCCAATATCTGTGTTGCCTACTTTTCCATAAGAACCTCTTAATTTTAATTCAGAGACCACATGTTTAATACCTTCCATAAAAGGTTCTTCGCTTATTCTCCAGCCAACCGAAGCTCCCGGGAAATTACCATAGCGGGTATCTGAGCTTAGTCTTGAGAGGCCGTCACGACGTATAGTCCCTTGAAGATAGTAGCGTTCCTTAAAATTATAAGAAAGACGAGCAGCATAGGAGATAAGACCATTTTCGGTAATACCCCCGCCAGAACCTTGAACACCGTAAGAGTCTGTAATAAGGTTGGTGCCGAAGAATTCGTTACTTAAATCGGTTCCGGTACCAAAGAAGCTTTGACTTCTGGTTTTTTGATATTCGTTTACAAGAGTAACGCTTATATTATGAGCATCCGCATAGGTTTCATTATAGCTTAAAACGTTTTGCCAGTTCCAAGTAGTTTCGTCCAAACTGTTATTTTGAACCCGCCCGTTTGAACCTCGACCATCTCCGTGTATCGGGCTCCAGAAAAGATAGCCATTTGATAATGCCTTGTCTACACTGATTTGTGTTCTGAAGTTTAAGGTAGAAACTGGCTTAATGTCAAGATAGGTATTGCCGATCAATCTGTTTATTTTTGTGGCATATTTGTTATTTTCTATTACAAAAATAATGTTAGGAATGTTGTCTCCTACGGTCTCCAAGTTGGTGCCGCGTCCCATGCGATCCGGAAAAGTATCATCCAAATTGTAACCAGTAGGGTCATTGGCGTCATAAGGCGATACGTTAGGATGTTGACGGGTAGCGTTAAAAACGTTTCCGGAAAGAGAGTTGGTCCCCACGTTCAATCCAAAATATTCAGATTGTGTAATACCAGCATTAGCGCCTATAGATACCCAGTCTTTGATTTTCTGCTCGGCATTTGCACGGTATGTGAATCGTGTAAATTCATTGGGCTTAGCAACGCTTTCTTGTTCTGTGAATCCTAAAGACAGGTAATATTTTAAATTTTCAGTCCCACCAGAAAAGGAAAGGTTGTGATCTTGTTGAAATGCATTATCATTAAGAACTAAATCCTGCCAGTTTGTATTTACTTCAGTACCGGCTGCCCAATCTGATTGGTTTCGGTTTGATCTTTTTTCATTACTGATGGTTACAAAGTCGGCTGCGCCTAGTAGGTCAAATTGACTTACTGGTCTCGCGAAACCAACAGTTACATTATAATTGGTGCTGATCTTACCAACTTTTCCTTTTTTGGTAGTAATTAATACAACGCCATTAGCAGCACGCGATCCATAAATTGCAGTAGCAGAACCGTCTTTTAAAATATCAATCGATTCGATATCTGCAGGGTTTATGTCACCCAGAGCATTTGAAGAGGCATAACCTCCTTGGCCTCCTGTTGCAATGGGGATACCATCCACAACAACTAATGGGTATGTGCCAGAATCAATAGAAGCAATACCTCGTATTCTAAAACGAGGAGTGTCACCTATGATACCTGTTTGAGTTGTTATTTGTACACCTGCGGCACGTCCTGCAAGTTGCGATTCAAAACTTGGAGTAACAAGGTCTGCAATGGCCTCTCCTTTTACCTGAGACACAGATGCCGTTAAATCTGATTTTCGCTGAACGCCATACCCTACGACCACCACTTCGTCAAGAGATTCGGTGCTTGGGTTTAAAGTAATGTTTATTACAGAGCTTTGTCCTACCACACGTTCAGTCGATTCAAAACCTAAGAATGAGAACACTAAAGTTTCTTCCGGGAACGCTGCAATTGAGAATTTCCCGTCAAAATCAGTTTGAGCTCCACGGTTAGCGGCATTTTTCACTACCACATTCACGCCTGGTAAAGGCATGCCGTTAGGGTCTGCTACGGTACCAGTCACTGTTTTCTGCTGAGCATGAGTGGATAACCCTAATAGCCCCAGCATAATCATAAAGAATAATTTTCTTATCATTTAACATATATTTTAGTTATATGATGAAATTTAGGTTAAATGAATATTGAAAATACAAGACACACTGTTTTTGTTGATTCATCATAAAAAACGTATGCGTTATTCTGTTTTATTGCTGATAACTCACGTAAAATGTGTTTTAGGTGAATAAAAATTAATAAATAGTTAATGTGTACGGAATACAGGTATTTTATAGAAAGCTTATTTTTTTTATAAAACAGCTTAAATAGGATCAAAACATTATCATTTTGTTAAGATTTTCTGTTCTAATTATGGGATTTTTCAATAGGTTTATTGATTTTTAAATTTTTCTAGACAACAGCTGTTTTTTTACAGATCATTTACGGTAACGAGAACCGGGTTTTTCTTTTGGGGTATTTAATTAACGAAGCGTGTTTTTCACGGGGAAGGTTAGAAGTTTGAAAATCAGATTTTCAGAACTCTAAATATTAATCAAAAGCTCGTTTGTCAAATCAATATATAATTGTACATTTGCAGCCCTGTTTTCGCGCGTGAGTGTGGAAGCGGGAAATGGAATGTTTAATAATTAAAATTAACAGTGTGGACACATTAAGTTACAAAACAGTATCTGCCAACAAGAACACCGTAAATAAGGAGTGGGTTGTTATTGATGCTGAAGGACAAACGTTGGGTCGCATGTCTACTATCGTTGCAAAATTCTTGCGCGGAAAGTACAAGCCTAACTACACACCACACGTTGATTGCGGAGACAATGTGATTGTTATCAATGCCTCTAAAATCAACTTAACAGGAAAGAAGTGGGATTCTAAATCTTACATCCGTCATACGGGCTATCCTGGTGGTCAAAGAAGCCTAACTGCAAAAGAATTGTACGGTAAAGACCCTGCGCGTCTCGTAGAAAATGCAGTAAAAGGAATGTTACCTAAAAACAAATTAGGTAGTGCGATTTATCGCAATTTAAAGGTTTATGCCGGTGCAGATCACGGGCAGGAAGCGCAAAAACCTAAAGCAATTAATATTAACGAACTTAAGTAAATGGAAGTAATTCACAAAATTGGCCGTAGAAAAACGGCTGTTGCTCGTGTTTATTTAGCTCCTGGTTCTGGTAACATCACGATCAACAAACGTGAGCTTAACAACTACTTTACTACAGGTACTTTACAGTACAAAGTTAATCAGCCATTAGTAATGACTGAAAATGATAAAAACTTTGACATTAAAGTAAATGTATACGGTGGAGGTATCACAGGTCAGGCAGAGGCTGTACGTCTTGCTCTTTCTAGAGCAATGTGCGAGCTAGATGCAGAAAACAGACTTATTCTTAAGCCTGAAGGTTTGTTGACGAGAGATCCAAGAATGGTAGAGCGTAAGAAATTCGGTCAGAAGAAAGCGCGTAAGAAATTCCAATTCTCAAAACGTTAACAGCAATCGTGTTTCAATTCTTTTGCAATTTATATTGCATCAGATTTTTGAAAGCGAAAAGAAATTAATTTTAAAATAATGTCCTTGTCCCAATACGTTGGGAAATTAGTTTAGCATCTAAATGTGCTTGGCGATTCATTAGAAGACCACTTGCATATTGCTACTAGAACGGGAACGTAAACTAAATTTAAAAATGGCAAAAACAGAAAATGTAAAGGATTTACTGGATGCAGGTGTACACTTTGGTCACCTTACCAGAAGATGGGATCCAAACATGGCACCATATATCTATATGGAGCGTAATGGTATTCACATCATCAATCTATACAAAACTGCTGCTAAATTAGGCGAAGCTTCAGAAGCTCTGGCTAAAATTGCAGCTTCGGGTAGAAAAATACTTTTTGTAGCTACCAAAAAACAAGCTAAAGAAATAGTTGCAGATCACGCAGGTCGTGCAAAAATGCCTTACATCACAGAAAGATGGCCTGGAGGTATGTTGACTAACTTCGTAACTATACGTAAGGCGGTTAAGAAAATGCAAACTGTAGATCGTATGAAACAAGACGGTCGTTTTGATAGCTTGTCTAAAAAAGAACAATTGCAAATGAACCGTATGCGTGACAAATTAGAGAAGAACTTAGGTTCTATCGAAGATATGACACGTCTACCAGGAGCTTTGTTTGTAGTTGATATTAAGCGTGAACACATTGCGATTAAAGAAGCTCAAAAATTAAACATTCCAATCTTTGCGATGGTTGATACCAACTCTGATCCACGTCAGGTTGATTATGCTATCCCATCTAATGATGATGCTTCTAAATCTATTGAGAAAATCATTTCTAACGTTGCTGATGCTATAGTAGGAGGTCTTTCTGAGCGTAAAGCTGGGAAAGAAAAGTCTGGAGACGCTAAAAAAGCTGACAAAGCTGCTAAGCCTGCAAAGGCAAAAGCTAAAAAAGCTGTAGCTAACGACGAAGAAGAATAGTATTTAACAATTTGATAATTATTAAAGTCGTTTAGTATACTGCAATTTTGCACTAAACTAAACGACTTTTCTTTTAACTCATAAAACGTATTTAAAATGGCAAAAATAACAGCCGCAGAAGTAAATAAACTTAGGAAGGCTACCGGTGCTGGTATGATGGATTGTAAAAATGCACTTGTAGAAGCTGATGGTGATTTTGATGAAGCAATCGCTGTTCTTCGTAAAAAAGGACAAAAAGTTGCTGAAAAAAGAGCAGACCGCGATTCAAGCGAAGGAGTTGTAGTTGCAAAAATCAATGATGCTAACACCAGAGGTGTTGTGTTTTCATTGAACTGTGAGACCGATTTCGTTGCTAAAAACGATTCTTACGTAGAGTTAGCAAATGAACTTGGTGATATCGCGATCAACTTTGATGCTAAAGAAGCCTTCTTAGCAGCAGACTTTAAAGGGATGACTGTAGAAGAAAAATTGATCGAGCAAACTGGTGTTATTGGTGAGAAGTTAGAAATAGGTGGTTTTGAAGTATTAGAAGCTGCATTTGTAGGCGCTTATGTTCATGGTAACAAAATTGGTGCATTAACTGGTTTATCTAAAGCAGAAGATGCTTCAGAAGAAGTTGCTAAAGCTGTTTCTATGCAGGTTGCTTCAATGGGTGCGACTACATTGTCTTACAAAGATTTTGATCCTGAGTTCGTAGCTTCGGAAACTGAAGCACGTATTGCAGCTATAGAAAAAGAGAATATTGAGTTAGGTCGTTTAGGTAAAACTCAAAAGAATGTGCCTCAATTTATCTCTATGTCTCAGTTAACTCCAGAAGTTATGACTCAGGCAGAAGCAGCTATCAAAGAAGAGTTGAAAGCTGAAGGCAAGCCTGAAAAAATATGGGATCGTATTGTTCCTGGTAAACTAGAGCGTTTTGTTGCAGATAATACTACTCTTGATAATGAGAAAGCATTATTAGATCAAGTATTTATTATGGACGAAAGCACCAACGTTGCAAAATATGTTGCTAGTAAAGGTGATTTTGAAGTTGTAGGATTTAAAAGAGTAAGCCTAGCTTAATCTTATAATTCTATTTTAGAATAGAAAAAGGCTGCCAATTGGCAGCCTTTTTTATTGTTGTATTTCTTTCTTTTTCTCAAATGCCATTTAAGCTTATATTTGTCAAAAATTTTTCTACACCATGCAATACAAACGTATTCTACTTAAATTATCAGGAGAGGCATTAATGGGTAAACGCCAGTATGGTATTGATCCCGATAGGCTCGCAGAATATGCAGAGGAAATAAAAGAAGTACTTGATAAAGGCGTAGAAGTTGCCATAGTAATTGGTGGTGGTAACATTTTTAGAGGCGTTGCAGGAGCTAGTCGTGGTATGGATCGCGTTCAGGGTGATCATATGGGGATGTTGGCAACGGTTATTAACGGTCTGGCATTACAAAGCGCATTAGAGGAGGCGGGAATTCAAACCAGATTGCAGAGCGCTGTCAAGATCAATGAAGTTGCAGAGCCCTTTATCCGTAGAAGAGCAATCAGGCACCTTGAAAAAGGACGTGTAGTAATTTTCGGTGGTGGCACTGGTAATCCCTATTTTACTACAGATTCTGCTGCTGTCTTGCGTGCTATAGAAATTCACGCAGATGTTATACTAAAAGGAACTCGTGTAGATGGTATTTATACCAGTGATCCGGAAAAAGACAGTAAAGCGGTGAAGTTTGATTTCATCAGTTTTGAAGATGTGCTTCAGAAAGGTTTGAAAGTAATGGATACAACTGCTTTCACACTAAGCCAGGAGAATGAATTGCCTATTATTGTTTTTGATATGAACAAGCAGGGGAATTTACTTAAGGTTGTTGCGGGTGAAAATATAGGTACTACGGTAAATTTATAAATCACCGATTAGTGGACTTAATGGCTCAGAGGCTTTTTTAAGAAATTAAAAATCGCTTCATTTTAATTTCTGTTGAGCTTTCCCAAAGAGAATTTACTATTTTTGACTGGTTTCCAGAAATCTTAGAATTTAATAAAGCTATGAACGAAGACATTCAATTTATATTAGACGGGACAGAAGAGGCAATGCAAAATGCACTTACCCATCTTAAAAAACAATTTGCAAACATACGTGCCGGTAAAGCGAGTCCTGCAATGCTAGGCAGTGTTATGGTTGATTATTACGGAAGTTTAACTCCTTTAGCTCAGGTAGCGAATGTAAATACTCCAGATGGTAGAACCATTTCTATTCAGCCCTGGGAAAAAGCGATGATTCATGAGATTGAGAAGGCTATTATGAATGCTAATCTTGGTTTTAATCCTATGAATAATGGAGAGAGCGTTATCATTAACGTTCCGCCACTTACAGAAGAGCGTCGTAAAGACTTGGTTAAGCAAGCAAAAGCAGAAGCAGAAGATGCAAAAGTAGGTGTACGTAACGATCGTAAGAACGCCAACAACGAAATTAAGAAGTTAGAAAAAGATGGTCTTGCGGAAGATTTATGTCGTAATGCAGAAGTAGACGTTCAAGATTTAACTGACGCACACATCAAGAAAATAGATGATATTCTTACAGTTAAAGAAAAAGAAATACTTACCGTTTAATTCACGTTAAACTCATGCTAAGAGCGACCCATGGGTCGCTTTTTTTATAGTATTTTTAGACACTTAAGTCCTTCTGTAATAATGACTAAACCATTTGTTTTCTGTTTGTTTTTACTTTTTTTGATGCAAAATGCTGCAATAGCACAGCAAAAAAGCATAGATGTAGACTCCTTGATGCAACTCGCCATCAATCGTGCAGATCAGAATAACCCGCAAAAGGTGCTAGATCATTTTAGCTATACTACATACGAGAAAACAATCATCACCGATTCGCTGGAGCGGGAAAACAACGCGCATTCTTTTTTTACAGAAAAAGTCTCGAAGAATAATTTCAATACGTATCACGGATTTAAAGAAGAAGTGTTAGCTTTTAATATGGCCGGTTTTAAAGAGCCGCGTTATGAAGTTTTAGGCATCACTTTACAATCGCGGTCTTTTTACGATGAAGATTTTGTGATTTTTAATTATCGTTATGCCGGGCCGCTTTCTTCCCGGGGTTTGAAAAATTATGATTACAAATTTATTGGAGATACAACGGTGTTGGATCGGAAAGGTTATGCTGTTGCTTTTTCCCCTAAGCGTCCTAAAACCATACCCGGTTTAGAAGGTATACTTTATTTAGATGCTCAGAGCTTAGCGATTCAAAAAGTGCATATTGCTATAAATGATGAGCTCGTTGCACGTATTGAGCAACACTATGAATTTCTGCCGGACGTTGGAGTTTATATGCCTAGAACCAGTAAGCTTTATATTGAAAAAGGGGAGACTTCAAAACGCCTTTCGCTCTTTAGAGGAAAAGTTTCGGTGGGAACAATACAAAATAATCCGGTTAAAGAAGCTATTGAGGGGCGCTATTTGTTGTTGACCTCCTATAATGCAAACTTTAATCTTTCCGAGGGAGAAAAACTGGAGCATCCCAATCTTGCGATTGAAGTTATGGAAGGCGCCGATCAAAAATCTGAAGATTTCTGGACGCGGTATCGTAATCAAGCACTTACGGAACGTGATCTGAACAGTTTTGATTATCTGAATAATATTGTAAAAACCGAAAATATTGAACGTCGATTAGCGGTGATCAATAATTTTGGAATAGGTTATTATACCGTGGACTTCTTCGATTTTGATTTGACGTATCCCTTAAAATATAATAATTATGAAGGTTTACGTCTTGGTCTTGGTGGTGTTACCAATGCTGATTTTTCAAAAGATTTTAGGATTGAAGGTTATACCGCATATGGTTTTAAAGACAAGGTTTTAAAATATGGTTTTGGTGGTGGTGTTTTGTTGAATGAGTCTCATGGAGCCTGGCTAAGCCTGAGTTATAGTGATGACTTGCAAGAAACCGGAAGTTTTAATTATTTGACAGACCGCCGCGTGTACTCGCTTTTTGAACCGCGTTTGGTAAATATCACCCAGTTTTTTGATTACAAAACCTTTAGACTGAATCAAGAATACCAGATCACACCTAAAATTCTTTCAGAATTTCAATTTGCAAAAACGAATGTCTTACAAACGGAAGCTTACCGGTTTGTGCTAGGTGATGAGTCGTACAGTGAATATGATATCACCGAAGCGACTTTTGGAGTTCGATGGAGTCCGTCAAGTAAATTTATGCGTTCAGAAAAAGGAACGGTTGAGATTTATGATGGGTATCCAAAAGTTACCGCGCAGATTTCAAAGGGAATATCAGGATTGTTTAACGGGGATTTTGATTTTACCCGTGTAGGCGCTAAATTCTATTATCAGGTAGAGCGTCTCAATAAATCTACTACCGAGTTCCTGATCGAAGGTAAAATGGCTTTTGGAGATGTGCCACTTACACATTTGTTTCACGCGTATCCTAATGCGCCTACTAAACAAACCATTATGCAGCGGTTTTCGGTGGCAGGTGTAAATAGTTTTGAAACTATGTATTTTGGTGAATTCTTTTCAGATAAGCTTGCTACACTTCAAGTTAAACATCGCTTAAGGCCGTTTAATTTGGGCGAAAAATTTAAACCTGAAATGGTGTTTATTTCGCGTTATGCCATTGGTGATATTTCAAATATTGACAGACATCAGGATGTGACTTTTGGAAAATTGAACAAAGGTTTTATGGAAAGTGGTTTTGAGATCAATAAAATTTTATTTGGTTTTGGTACGAGTCTCACCTATCGCTACGGAGCGTATCATTTGCCTAGTTTCGCAGATAATATTGCGTTTAAATTCACTTTTAATCTGCAACTGTAGGGTTTCAGTTAAGGTTATTTTTTCCGAATAAAATTTCTAAAGTGAGCAAAGCCGAAGTGTTAATTTTGTTTTTGATATAAGGCAAAGACTTTTCGCATACAAATGAGTACCTTTGCGCCTCTTAAATTAGGACGATGACCAAGCTATTGGGTTACGGATTTTGGAACGGTGTAGCACGCCTCATTTTACGCAACAGACTCTTTATACTTTTTCTGGTTGCCGGTTTTACGGTATTTCTGGGTACGCAGTGGAAATACATGCGTTTTACCTATACAGAAGCCAATTTACTACCTGACGATCACGAGGTAAATCTGGAATATAACAAGTTTTTAGACCAGTTTGGCGAAGAAGGAAATCTGGTGGTTTTTGGTATTAAAGATTCTACACTTTTTACTCCGGAAATTCTTAACAAATGGAATGCGCTTTCGGATAGCATCAATAGTTTTGATGCTGTTGCGCTTTCAGTTTCTTTAAAAGATCTCAAACTCTTAGAAAAGGAAGAAGATCCAAAACGTTTTGACCTCAAACCTTTTATTTTCGGAAATGTAAATACAAAGATTCAGGCAGATTCACTGAAGAAAAAGTTGTTTACAGATTTGCCGTTTTATGAAGGTCTTATTTATAACAAGGAAACCGGAACCGTTCGCAGTGCTGTCTACCTTAAAAAAGACATTGTTAATACTGCAGCTAGAAAAGATTTTATAGTAGATGACTTAATACCACTAATTGAAAGTTTTGAGGCAGAAACCGGTGTAAAGGTTCATACCAGTGGCATGCCGTATATACGTACTTTAAACAGTGCGACTATAATCAGTGAAATAGGCTGGTTTGTTGGTGGTGCGCTTGTCGTAACTTCATTAATTTTCTTTTTCTTTTTCCGTTCTTACAGAGCTACGTTTATCTCTATGATCACGGTGGTGATTGGGGTTATGTGGGCATTTGGCTTTTTAGGATTGTTGGGTTACGAGATTACTGTGTTAACTGCATTAATTCCGCCATTAATTATTGTGATCGGGATTCCTAACTGTATCTTTTTGATTAATAAATACCAACAAGAATATAAAAATCACGGTAATAAAATTAAGGCTTTGCAACGGGTAATTACCAAAGTTGGTAACGCAACCTTGATGACAAATATTACCACTGCATCCGGGTTTGCAACGTTTATTTTGACGCAAAGTTCACTGCTGAAAGAATTTGGTATTGTCGCTTCTATAAACATACTGGCGATTTTTTTATTGAGCTTATTGATCATCCCGATCATTTACAGTTACATGTCGCCGCCAAAAGAGCGTCACCTGAAGCATTTAGGTAAAACCTGGATTGAAGGTTTTGTAAAATGGATTGAGCGTATGGTGCGCGATCGCCGTATCACGATTTACATCAGTACAGTAGTATTGCTTATCGTAAGTATGATAGGTATTTATAAGATCAAGGTTTCTGGTAGTTTAATTGAAGATATGCCTAAGAATACCGGTTTCTACCGGGATATAAAATTCTTTGAAACCGAATTTGACGGTATTATGCCCCTGGAAGTTTTAATAGATACTAAGCGACCAAAAGGTGTCATGAAATTACCAACGCTTAAACGCATGGATGAGTTGGCTACTACTATTTCTGAAACTCCAGAGTTATCAAAACCACTTTCTATTGTGAATTTGGTAAAGTATGGGAAGCAGGCTTTTTATAATGGAGATCCGCAGTATTATCAATTACCTACTTCTAATGAACGTAACTTCATTTTGCCTTATGCGCAAAGTTTTTCTAACGAATCCGGCTTGCTGGATAGTTATGTAGATTCTACCGGGCAATACGCTCGTATGACTACCTTTATGCAAGACATCGGTACAGATCGTATGGAAATCGTAGAGGATAATTTATACAATAAAATAAATATTCTTTTCCCAAAAGAGAAATTTGATGTGACGCTTACTGGTAAAGCTCTAGTCTTTCAGAAAGGAACAAACTATCTTATTAATAACCTGATTATCAGTCTGTCTCTGGCAATTTTATTGATCGCGGTTTTTATGGCTTTTATGTTCCGTTCGGTAAAAATGATCTTGGTCTCTCTGATCCCTAATTTATTACCGTTATTAATCACAGCAGGGTTGATGGGCTTTTTAGGTGTGCCTATTAAACCTTCAACCATTTTGGTGTTTAGTATAGCTTTTGGTATTTCAGTTGATGATACGATTCACTTCTTAGCAAAATACCGTCAAGAATTACGCAGTAGTGGCTGGAAGATCAAGCGTTCGGTTTATGCTTCCGTAAAAGAAGCTGGTGTGAGTATGTTTTACACTTCGATCGTGTTGTTCTTCGGGTTTTCGGTATTTATGATCAGTAGCTTCGGTGGTACCGTTGCGCTTGGAGGCTTGGTTTCGGTAACTCTTATTTTTGCGATGCTTTCTAACTTATTGTTGTTGCCATCATTGTTGCTTTCGCTAGAAAAAAATATCGCTAACAAAGAAGATTTTAAAAAGCCTGCCATTCAGATCCTGGATGAAGCCGATGACGATGATGAGCTTGATAAATTAGACAATTAATTAAGTGTTATTCCGGCTTTAAGCTTTGTGAAGAACACTGCTAAAAATTTATCTTTGTCCTTTGTCAGAGAGTAGAAACTAAAATTTCAATACACGCTTTAAGCGTTTTGATTATATAGATTATGAGAAAAACAATTGTACACATTTTAAAAGAGGAGCCCAAAGGGCACGAACTTACCGTTAAAGGTTGGGTGAGATCGTTTAGAGCCAATCGCTTTATTGCATTAAATGACGGTTCTACGATAAATAATTTACAATGTGTAGTTGATTTTGAAAATACAGATCCAGAGCTTTTAAAGCGTATTACAGTTGGTGCTGCAATTGCAGTAACCGGTAATCTTGTAGAAAGTCAGGGTGGTGGTCAGGCTGTTGAAGTAGAAGTTAAAGCGGTTAAAGTTCTGGGTGATGCTGATCCTGAAGAAGTAAAGAAAACCATTTTACAGCCTAAGCGTCATACTTTAGAAAAATTACGCGAGCAAGCACATTTACGCGTGCGCACAAACACGTTTGGAGCAGTAATGCGTTTGCGCTCTCAGTTGAGTTTTGCAGTGCATCAGTATTTTCAGAAAGAAGGTTTTTACTATGTGAATACGCCTATTGTTACGGGTAGTGATGCAGAAGGAGCAGGAGAGATGTTTAAAGTAACCGCTTTAGACATGAAAAATCCGCCAAAGGATGAAGACGGAAATATAGATTATAAAAAAGATTTCTTCGGAAAGGAAACCAATTTGACGGTTTCTGGTCAGTTAGAAGGAGAGACTTATGCTATGGGACTTGGCCAGATTTATACTTTTGGACCAACCTTTAGAGCTGAAAATTCAAATACCAGCCGTCATCTTGCAGAGTTCTGGATGATCGAACCGGAAGTTGCTTTCTGTGATCTGGATATGAATATGGATCTGGCTGAAGATTTCATCAAATACGTAATACAGTTTGTGATGGATAACGGTCAGGATGATCTGGAGTTTTTAGAAAACAGACTCATTCAAGAAGATAAAAGTAAGCCTGAAGCAGAACGTGCAGCTATGCCGTTACGTGAGAAACTGAAGTTTGTTTTAGAGAACAACTTTAAGCGGGTGAGTTATACGGAGGCTATAGAAATTCTTAAGAATTCTAAACCGAATAAAAAGAAGAAATTTAAATATCCTATAGAAGAATGGGGTGCAGATTTGCAAAGCGAACATGAGCGTTTCTTGGTAGAAAAACACTTTAAGTGCCCTGTGATTTTATTTGACTATCCTGCAAATATTAAAGCGTTCTATATGCGCTTAAATGAAGATGGTAAAACCGTACGCGCTATGGATATTCTCTTCCCGGGAATTGGAGAGATTGTAGGTGGCTCACAACGGGAGGAGCGTCTGGAAGTATTGCAAGAAAAAATGGCTGCGCTAGATATCCCCGAAGAAGAATTGTGGTGGTATTTAGATACCCGCCGTTTTGGAAGCTGTGTACATAGTGGTTTTGGTCTTGGTTTTGAACGTTTGGTTTTGTTTGCTACCGGTATGACAAACATTAGAGACGTGATACCTTACCCACGTTTTCCTCAAAATGCAGAATTTTAAAAATATATTTTAAAGTACTTAAAGGCTGTTTAGATTGCGATTCTAAGCAGCCTTTTTTAGTGAAAAGCTTTAGCTGAAATTTTAATTGGAACCGCCAAAGGGTTTAATTCCCGGAGGCTTGCTTCGAAATTTAAATTTTTTTTCAACGAATGCTTTGTGGACTTGCCGCGATGTAGTTTACTTAGGGGGAAAATCCCCTTTTTTAAAGGTTGTTTTCTCTGCTAGAGAAAAGATGTTTATTTTACACCCAACTAACAAATTTCTAAATCATGAAAAAAACTATGCTTTTAGCAGTTTCCCTAACTGCTACTTTTTTATTCTCTTCTTGTGAAAATCAAAATTGCGACTGTGAAGAAGCTGAAACTCCGGTTTTAAGTGCTCCCGGAAATATTATACCGGTTGCCGCAGCAGATACCTTATATAAAAATTATGGCAACAGCCGGGTATCGCTCATAGAGCTTGCTGAAAATATCACTGATGAGGGGGACACAATCGTAGAAGGCGATGCTCGATATAAGAAGGCTACGCGTTATGTGAGTTTTTCGTTTTCAAAAATGCAAAAGTATATGGCATATATTGAGCAGCAGGCAGATTCTGCAGATGTAGATGTATTAGAATTGCGGGTGTATTTTGGTAAGTATGGCGATAACGTAAAAAAGAAAGATGAAAAGAACAAAGGAACTGTATTTTTTAATCCTGCAGCTGCACTAGAACAAGCAGATGGTACGATGGATACTGTAAGTTTTGCAATTGTGAATACTGCTGGAGGTAAAAAGGCTGTTCCTGTTGGTTCCATTTTAAATAATACACTTATAGAGGGTGAGGTAATCAACGCTGAGGATATAGAGTCTATGTCAGGGAATATTGGGCATTCTGCACCTCCACCACCTGTAAGTAGCGGTGATTTTTAATTAACAGAAATAATGTAAGAATTTGCTATTGACTGTTGAAATTAATCTTGAAAAATTAGATAATATTTTAAGCAACTCCTCTCTAGTTATAATGGATTTGTTAGAATTATTACCATTTATTATAGGCTTGATCTATTGGAAAAAATTTACAGGAACACCTATTTTATGGTTCATACTATTTTTAGGATATAATTTTTTAAATGAAATAGTAGCTGCATTTGTTTATGTCGTTGAATTGGTTGATCGAAATTACGTTTTTTATAATATTAGATTTCTTTTTTACTTTTCAATGTACTTCTGGTTGTTTCATAGGTTTTTAAAAAGATCAGCTTTTAAAAAAGCTACAATCATATTTTACTTCTGTTGGCTTTTGACCTATGTTTATTTCATTGTTTTCAAATATTTCTTATATGAAATGGCCGTTTCATCATTTATAATTGGGGGCTTTTTAGTTTTCATTGTTATTCTCTTTTTTCTTATTGAAACCATAAATGATTCAGATTTGAGTAAGATTCAGGATTCAATTTTATTTTATATAAGTGTAGGTCTTTTGTTAAACTTGGTTATTCAACTTCCGGTTTATATTATTACTCAGTTAGGATGGACTCAGGTAACCGACTCATCTGATACTAGAAATACATTTTTCAGTATTATTAGAAATACCAGTTTTGGAATTTCTTGCATTATGTATCTCATTTTTGCCTATGGTTTGTATAGAGCAAAAAGACCAAAGATAACAGCAACTTAATTTATGGACCAGAGCACGCAATTGTTACTCATATTAGTAGTTCTGCTAGTACTGTTTTTACTAGCAGTAATTGTATTTGTATTGTTTTCGGTATTTATGAAGCGTAAAAACAGTTTACTACGCGAGCAGATTGAAACTGAGAAGCGATACGAGCGTGCTATTGCAGAAACTCAGATAGAAATCAGGGAAGAAACCCTGCGTAACATCAGTTGGGAATTACACGATAATATTGGTCAGTTACTCACCTTAGCCAAAATAAAGGCACAAAATGTAGAAGGTGGGGAAGAAATGCTAGAAGTTGCAGAAACAATAGGAACGGGCTTAAATGAGCTGCGTGCACTTTCAAAATCTATAAATCCTGAGGCTATAAATGAACAATCCCTTATTTACTCTCTGGAGCAGGAGATAAGCCGTTTTAATCGCTTAAAGTTTCTTTCTGCAGATTATGAGTTGCTGGGAGATGCTGTTACAATCGATTCAAAAGTAGAGATTGTATTGTTTCGGATTGTTCAGGAATTTATGGCCAATACAATGAAACATTCTAAAGCTTCTAAGTTAGAAGTCAAAGTTCAGTTTAAAGCAGATGCCTTAGAGATCACGGCTCTGGATGACGGAGTAGGTTTTGACTCAGAAAAACTATTGGAGAAAGGTATTGGGCTGAGTAATATTGATAAACGGGCTGAGTTAATAGGTGCTGATGCTAAAATCAGTTCAATTCCCGGTATTGGTACTCAATTGAAATTAATTTACCCATTAGAATAAAACTATGTATAAAGTTGCTCTTGTAGACGATCATATTCTTTTATCAGAAGCCATAGGTGGTCTGGTGCGTGAATTTATAAATTTTGAAGTAGTCAATATTTCGGTAAACGGAAAAGAGTTTATTCGCTATCTCGAAACGGCGAACAGTGATAAGCCAGATGTGGTTTTGATGGATGTGAAAATGCCCGTTATGGGTGGTGTCGAAACGACAAAGTACCTTTCTAAACACTATCCTGATATTAAAGTTTTGGCGCTTTCTGTTGAAGAAGATGAGAGTGTTGTGATGCAGATGATTCGCTCGGGAGCTAAAGGGTACTTGTTGAAAGATACCCGTAAGTCTATTTTAGAACAAGCTCTTCTTGAGGTTATTAATTATGGTTTTTATTATACCAATACGGTAGAGCGTATTGTCAAGCAAACCGAGAACTTGCATGAAGACGAAGTAGTTTTAAAAGACCGGGAAATTGAGTTTATAAAGCACGCCTGTACTGAAATGACCTATAAGCAGATCGCCGAAAAAATGTTCTTAAGTCCAAAAACTATAGAAGGCTATCGGGAGTCTGTTTTTCAAAAGCTCGGTTTAAAAAACAGGACTGGTCTTGTTATATATGCCATTAAAAACAATATCTTCACCCCATAGTGCATGGTTAATCTGTTTTTTGCACTAACTTAGAGATGCTTCTTAACAAAACATTCTGATGCGTCGCTAGGTGCATTTTTCTATTTTTGTAAGAACAGATTCAATAATCTCTATGCTCAAACAACAACTTAATTTTAAACTTTCTCAAAAGCTTTCACCTCAACAAATACAGTTGATGAAGCTTATACAATTGCCTACGCAGGCTTTTGAGCAGCGCGTAAAACAGGAGCTCGAAGAGAACCCTGCGTTAGACAGTGGCAAGGATGAAGTGAAAGATGATTTTGAGGAGTTTGATAACAGTGGGGAAGAGGAATATGATTCAGAAAAAATTGAAACAGATATCAATGTCGATGACTATCTATCTGATGATGAAATTCCCAGTTACCGCTTGAATGCTAATAACTACAGTTCTGATGATGAAGAGCGTCAGGTTCCTTATGCATCAGGAACTTCATTTACGCAACATTTGATGGGGCAGTTGCATACCTATCGTCTGGATGATGAGCAGATGGAGATTGCAGAATTTTTAATAGGTAGTGTAGACGAAAGTGGTTACTTGAGAAGAAGTCTTATCGACTTGATGGACGATCTGGCTTTTACTCAGAATATTTATACTACAGAAGATAATCTAGAGAAGATCTTACAAATCGTTCAAAATCTAGATCCAGCAGGAGTGGGAGCACGTAGTCTTGAAGAATGTTTATTGATTCAGCTGAAACGTAAAGAAGAAACCGAAGCTGTGGCTCTAGCTCAGGATATCCTGGCTGATGCTTTTGATCATTTCAGTAAGAAACATTATCAAAAGTTACTTTCAAAATTTGACATTACTGAAGATCAGCTTCGGGATGCTATTGAAGAAATTGAACATCTCAATCCAAAACCAGGCGGCTCTTACGCCGGAAATACAAAAGTTGTTGAGCATGTTATTCCAGATTTTACGATAACAATAAATGATGGAGATCTTGAATTAACTTTAAATGGTCGTAATGCACCAGAGATGCATGTTTCGAGAGAATATACCAATATGCTTAAAGGCTATAAAGACGCCAAGCAAAAGAGTAAATCACAGAAAGATGCTGTGATGTTTATCAAACAAAAACTTGATGCTGCAAAATGGTTTATAGAAGCTATAAAACAACGCCAGCAAACACTTTTTGTAACGATGAGTTCTATAATGAATTATCAACAGGAATACTTTTTAACCGGTGATGAGCGTAATTTACGTCCAATGATTCTTAAAGATATTGCAGACGAGATCGAGATGGATGTCTCAACTGTATCGCGTGTTGCAAATAGTAAATACGTAGATACCCCATATGGAACCAAGCTCATCAAAGAATTTTTTAGTGAAAGTATGACAAATGATCAAGGGGAGGAGGTTTCAACGCGAGAGATCAAAAAAATCCTTGAAATCACAATTCAGGAAGAGAACAAGCGCAAACCACTCACTGATGATAAACTGGCCAAAATTTTAAAAGAAAAAGGTTATCCTATAGCTCGTCGTACCGTTGCGAAATACCGTGAACAATTAGATGTGCCGGTGGCACGCTTACGTAAAGAAATTTAATGAAATACGTTCTCCGGTTTTTTTCTTATTTAATGCATCCACTTTTGATGCCGATGTTAGGTGTTGGGATTTATTTTTCAGTAACCCCTAAGTTTGTTCCGCAGTCTTTTATGTATGCAAAATTATTTGCGATAAGTATTCTTACGGTTGTTGTTCCTATCCTATTTTACTTTTTATTAGAAAGTGTGAAACTGGTTTCTTCTATAGAGTTGAAACAGGTCAAAGAACGCAGGTTGCCTTTGTTAATTCAAGTTGGCATTACATTACTTATCATACGTATCATTATCAATGGATATGAATTCCCGGAACTTTATATCTTTTTTTTAGGTATATTAATTACAGCTGCTACGGCTTTTTTACTTGCTTTATTTGGTTTTAAGACTAGTTTGCATATGACGGGTATTGGCGGAGTGTTGTTGTTTGTAATGGGGTTGAGTCTGGTGTATAATGCAAACTATTTGATTGTAATAAGTCTATTAATTCTGGCAATCGGTTTTACAGCAGCTTCCAGAATTCAATTAAAAGCACATACAATGCTTGAGCTACTTGTAGGTCTTGTAGTAGGAGGCTTGCCGCAATTCTTGGTGTTTTATCTTTATAAGATGTAAAACATGAGTCCTAACTTCAAGCTGTTTATTTCAATAGGGCTATCATTTATTTGTGCATCACCATTGAAAAATGGATTGAGATTATAATAGAAATAAAAGTTGAAGGTGTCGTAGCCAAAAGAGAATGTCAGGCCCATTCGATATTTATTAAATTCAGGGACATCAGTTTGTGTAACTTGATTACCTGTTTCTTCAAAGTGAAATTTATAAGCGTAGACGTATCCTAATTGCAGTCCTGTGTATATTCTCCAGAATTTATAATTAGTAGCTGTAGAAGTGCGCCAGCGTAATTGTATGGGTGCTTCTACAATGTAAGTTGAAAGCCAATTCTTATCATAATCAGTAGAAGAATCTATAATATCAAAAATGCTTTCTTCTGAAGTTGTTTCTCCAACGAATAAATTTTGATTGTAGGTATTCATAGAAAGACCTCCGCCTATACCTATAGAAAGATTTCTTTGTTTATTGATCGGCATATCGCGTATGAAACCAAAGTGAATTCCACCACTAAAGCCATTCTGCTCCATTTCTTTAGGCTTATTCGTAAGCAGGTTGAATGTAACTCCAAGGTAAAATTGATCTTCTCTGTATTTCTTATAAACTTCAGCGGTATCAATAACTTGTACAAGGCTATCTTGAGCCAATACTGAAAAGCTCATAAGTAAAAAAATAATCAACTTAAATGATGATTTTAAACGCATAAGTATTTTGGTGTTCTGAGATATTAAAGAAACAAAAAAAAACGTCCTGAAAATACAGAACGTTTTAAATATAAATTTTAAGAGATGTGAATCAACTCTTGCAAAAGAGTATCAGTTCATCTTAACTGCATCACCAGATTTGGTAACGTAGTTAATCTTAAGTGCATTTGCTTTTCTCAATTCCTGCTTAATATCAGAAATAAGGCCCATTTTACTATCTCCGTCTACTTTAAGAGCTGTAGTAAGAAAGGGTACTAACTCCTCTCTCTTACTCGCACGTTCTTGATAAATAAAATCTTGAATCTCTCCAACATCTGCAAATTTATCATTTAATTGAATTTTTGCAGAAGTCCCATAAGTACCTTGATAGCGATCTACAGGTTTCCCAGCGTAGATATACATAATAAGGTCTTTTTTGTCGAGTTTTTCAACTTGGTTTGCTGTAGGCAAATTATTTTTTACCATCAAGGTTGTTTCACGCATTGTTGTTGCAACCATAAAGAAGAACAGTAACATGAAAACAATATCTGGAAGTGATGCCGTAGAAATAGCTGGCAAATCACCACTTTTTTTCTTATTAAACTTAGACATAAATTTTAATGTTATAGGTTCTTAACTTTTCTTAGGCTCAGCTTCAGAAAGCTTTTCAGGATATAATTCCTGTATTGCTTCAATCTTAGGCTTAAGCTTATCCTTGTTCTCCTGTGTTGTACGAGGATCATTATAACGAGCTTCTAAACTGGTAAAGGATTCGCCGTATTGACTCGTAGCTACACGGTCTCTCAATTCATTATAAGCAGCAACAAGTTCATTTTGTACTGCAATATAACGTTTGTAGGAAGTACCGCGATTATTTACTAATGAAATAATAGCTTTTGTAGGATTTACTGATGAGCTGGGATCTTTAGCTCCCTGACAATACGAGCAATCTTCAGCTCCATTGTCTAAGAATGCTACCGCTGCAGCTCTTAAATCCTTAAGCTCCATTACCTTGTCTTCTACAAGTAATTCATCGTTACTGTTTACGATAACTGTAAATAAATTACGTTCTTTAATAACCGGTGGTGGAGGTTGATTTTCCTCTTGTTCCGGGGGTAATTTACGGCTAATACCGCTATCTGTCTCAATTGTTGTGGTAACCAGAAAGAAAATGAGTAGTAAGAAGGCAATGTCTGCCATCGAACCTGCATTAACTTCTGGTGCTGATCTTTTTGCCATAATTACTTCTTTATAGTTATTTAGCTAATTTCTTCACGCCTGAGAATACCATTGCACCAATGGCAACTATTGCAAGAATGTAGAAAGCATATATACCAGCTTCTACCCATCTTGAAGCGCTTGCAGATAGTACATCTCCATCACGTAATTGCACTTCTTCTCCAGAAGCCAAAACATATGAAATTACTACAACGGCTAGAAACGCACCCAATCCAATCAATGTACTTTTTAAGGAAGATCCGCTGCTGAATAAATTTTTCAGAACGAATACCAGTACAAAAACTATTGCTATAGCTATAGTTAGATAAGCAATATAGATAAATGGTGTTACAAGACCGTCTTGTAAATCTGCTGAATCTGTGATTGCTGAATCACCTGCCATGATGATTCTTACAAGCCAAATGGCTCCAAGAACAGACAGAATGAGTGCAACAATTTTTAATATTTTATGTAACATAATATACTATGTATTTAAAGAGGGATTATTACTTCTTGTAACGAACAAGCATATCTATCAAAGTGATAGAAGCATCTTCCATATCATTTACAATGCTGTCAATTTTAGCAACAATGTAGTTATAGAAAATTTGAAGTATAATCGCAACGATAAGACCAAATACAGTTGTCAAAAGTGCTACTTTAATACCACCTGCAACAAGAGAAGGTTGCATGTCACCCGCAGCTTCAATTTTATCAAACGCCTGAATCATACCAATTACCGTACCCATGAAACCAAGCATTGGTGCAAGAGCGATAAATAGAGAAACCCAAGAAACGTTTTTCTCAAGAAGACCCATCTGAACACCACCGTAAGCTACAACAGCTTTTTCTGCAGCGTCAACACCTTCATCAACACGGTCGAGACCTTGGTAGTAAATAGATGCTACTGGACCTCTTGTATTACGACATACTTCTTTGGCAGCTTCAATACCACCACTGTTAAGTGCATCTTCTACATCTTGAGCTAATTTAGCTGAGTTTGTAGTTGCAAGGTTTAAGTAAATAATACGCTCAATTGCAATAGCAAGACCTAAAATTAAACATAAAAGAACGATACCCATAAAGCCAGGACCACCTTCTATAAAACGCTTTTTTAACTCTTGAGTGAATGATAAAGACTCTTCGTCAGTATCGGCTACTGCCTCATCTGCTGCTTCGTCTTGAACTGCTGCTGCAATAACTGTGTTAGCAGTCATTAAAGGTGCAGTATTTGCTTGAGCCGTAAGATTGCCTAACGCGATTACAGCTGTGATTACTAGAATAGAAAATACTCTTTTCATTGCTTTTGATCTTAAAAATTTAGTTAGTAAAGGGATAAAGATATAAAATTAATTATTCAAATATTAAAAATTAGCAGAGAGGAAGGGATTCGAACCCTCGATACGCTTTTGACGTATACACACTTTCCAGGCGTGCGCCTTCGACCACTCGGCCACCTCTCTTTTTAAGGCCGAATACATTCTTTAGAATGATTGCCAATTAACAAAAAAAATATCGATTTCCAAAAGGTTTGCTGGGTTGATGTGATTCTTCGCATTAACTCATTTCACCTCTTAGCGATGTTTCAAATATAGTCTTAAAGACCTTCGGAGACAAATTTTGACTGTTTAGATACATCATTTTTGTTATTGCGGCTTCAATTGTTAGGTCTTTTCCTGAGATTACACCCAGGTTCTTGAGGCCTGTACTCGTCTCATAATTACCCATTTGAACGCTACCCCATGTACACTGTGTTATGTTAACTACCGGTATTCCTATTTGTATATTTTTTTTCAGTAATTCAATAAACCAAGGGGATGTTGTGCTGTTTCCAGAACCAAATGTTAATAAAATAACCCCGCTAAATTCGTGATTATTTAACAAAGAAGTTAGCATCTTTTGGCTGATACCAGGATACAAATGAACCACCATAATATCTGTTTTTAATTCACGGTGTACAATTAGCTTCTTTCTTTTGTAAGGTAGTAGTTTTTCATCTTCAATAGTTAGGTGCACGCCAGAGGTTACCAGTGGCGGATAATTGGGCGATTTAAAAGCTTCAAAATGCTCTGCGCTAATTTTAGAGCTGCGATTACCGCGATAAAGTTTATATTCAAAATATAAACCCACTTCAGTTATGTAGGAGCGATTGCGTTTGCGTAGCGCAGCTATTTGTATTGCTGTGATTAGATTTTCTTTAGCATCTGTACGTAAATCACCTATAGGTAATTGTGAGCCCGTGAAAATAACAGGTTTAGATAGGTTTTCTAACATAAAGCTTAATGCAGAAGCGGTGTAGCTCATCGTGTCGCTACCATGTAAAATAACAAAACCATCACAGCGATCATAATTAGACTCTATGATGTTGCATAAATCCACCCAAAGATCTGGGTTCATATTAGAACTATCTATAGGTTGCTCAAAACTTGTCGTTTCAATCTCACATTCAAGTAAGCGAAGCTCAGGTATTTTTTCTAGCAAATCTTTAAAATCGAAAGCTTTTAGGGCTCCGGTTTCAAAATCTTTAATCATACCGATGGTTCCACCGGTATAAATCAGTAGGATTTTAGGTTGTTTGCTCAAGACTTTTGAGTTTGTTAATCACCGGGTTTGCATACATCAATAAAAAATTCTCTTTGGCAACTTCACTTTCCGGATCTACACGACGTTCCAGTCTGCGCTCAAAGCTTCGTTTGTCACGCTCAGTATACGTGTGCGCAAATTGATCTGTATTGTGGTATAAGTCGTATGCGACATAATTAGAAGGCCATAATTTATAGATGCGGTAAATTTCGTGATCTATTCGTTTAGCTAATTCCTGTAATTTATCATTGTCAGAAAGTTCAGATGCGTCAATCTCATCAAATACGGAAGATTCTAATTTACCTGCAGCAATATGAATGCGCTTTTTTGTTCCTAAAGCACCACGTAAAATACTGTTGAAGTCTTCATTATTGCTTTTTACATAAGCTATGTCTTCGCTTTTTGCAATAAGCTCCGGCATTTTTAAAATATCGGTAGGGTCAAATTCATATGATATTGCAACTGGTCTTATATTGAGCTCTTTTAAGTAGGTTAAAACTGGTTTATTACCACGAGCCATCGCCGCCATTTTTAAAACACCCTGCTGTGTTTTGTCGCTCCCGTCTTTTGTACGGCCTTCCCGTTGCGCCATCCAAATAGATTGATTTTTGTAAAGGAGAAATTGCAAGTATTCTGAAAGATTTTTAGAACTCATCAACATCTCACGTGGAGTCAAGCTGCGCTGAACCATAAAACTTCGGTTTAATCGTGCTAATGCCAATAAAAAAGGTTTTTGCACAAGATTGTCACCAATTGCTGAAGCGGTCATAACCAAGTCGTGATCATAAAGAGCAACATTTATAAAAGAAGTGTCTAATATGATATCCCGGTGATTGGATAAATAAAAATAAGGTCTTCCTTTTTGTAAATCATCAAAACCAGAAGTAGAAAAGCCATTGGTGCTTTTCTCCATAACCTTATGTACAGAACGATAAATTACTTTGCTTTGAAAATCATAGATTGATTGACACGAGTCAATAATTTCTTTAATTTCCCGATGCGATTTATCTGGAAACGTAAATTGTAAAAGCGCCTGAAACATAGGGTGCCTGTAATACGTCTGTAGTGCTTCGTGCACTTCAGAATCGTGATAGGGTCTTATGGAGTCAAATTTTGACACAGATTCTAATTTTGTTGAAGCGTAAAGAACGAAATATTTTAAAGATCAATCAAGTCTAAATATGTTTTTAGCATTTTTAGTGGTGATTTCTTCAACAGTTTCTATTGATACACCGTAAATTTCAGCTAGTTTTTCGGCAACATTAATGAGGTAGCTACTTTCGTTACGCTTGCCTCTATAGGGAACGGGAGCAAGGTAGGGGGAGTCTGTCTCTAAAACAATGTGTTTTAAGTCGATCTCTTTCAGAAACTTATCGATTTTTCCATTTTTAAAAGTAACAACTCCACCTATTCCTAACTTTAAATTATAACTGATGGCTTTATGAGCATCTTCTATTGTACCGGTAAAGCAGTGAAATATACCGCGTAATTTTTCGCTTTTTTCAGCTTCGAGTACTTCAAAAACCTCTGCAAAAGCATCACGACAATGTATTGCGATTGGCAAATCGTATTCTTTAGCCCATCTTATCTGTTGAGCAAAAGCTTCTTTTTGTATTTCTTTTGTTGAAGAGTCCCAATAAAGATCAACACCTATTTCGCCAATGGCGCATAGCGATTTAGAATCTAATTGTTCTTTAACATGTTGAAGCTCACTTTTTACTGTTTCAGAATCTACATGCGTAGGGTGTAAGCCAGCCATGATGTGCATAGAATCCGGGTATTTTTGTTTCAGATTCCACATAGACTCTGTGTAGGTAGAGTCTATTGCAGGCAGAACAAATTGGTTAATAGATTGATTGAGAGCGCGGTCTATTGTTTCATCGCGATCTTCTTTAAATGATTCGCTATATAAATGCGTGTGAGTGTCTATATACATAATGTTGCAAATTTAAAATTTAGCATTTGCTCAGCAGAAGAAACTTTAGAGAATATTTAAAATCGTACAATATAATTTGACTTAAGTTTGAGGAGTGTAAAACAGATTATGACTTCTTTACGACAACATCTTACCAAAAAAAAGTATAAAAGAATAGTTTTAAAGCCAGTAGGTACTGGGCATTTAAAATTTAATGCTAGAATTAATGGCGTTGAAGGTGAATTTATTTTAGATACTGGAGCTTCAAATACGTGCATAGGTTTTGAAGATCTGGAGCGGTTTAAACTTTTTGCTGAAGATAGCGAAGTTAAAGCTGCAGGAGCAGGAGCGATTGACATGTTGACGCAAATTTCTCAAGATAATCTTATCGAAATAGAGAGTTGGTCTACTAAAGAAATCTCAATTGTTCTGTTTGATCTTTCTCATGTGAATCAAGCATTGATCAATCACGAGGCCGAACCAGTTAGTGGAATCATAGGAGCAGATATTCTTAAAATCGGAAAGGCGGTTATTGATTATCAATATAATTGCTTATATCTTAAGTAAGTAGGACAGATTAAAGAAACGTATTGTATTGTTTTACTAAAAAATAAAGGATTCAACACTTACTCAATACACCCCTTTTATTTGTTAGTTTTGTAACATAAAGAAAGCCAGCTACAAGGATGTTGTTGTGAAACGTTTCGCTTCGCGTTTGAATAATTGTACTAAGAGAATAATGCTTCAACCCCTCGCTCAACACCCCTTAAAACTTCAATTTGTAAAATAAAGAAATCCAGCTACAAGGATGTTGTTGTGAAACGTTTCGCTTCACGTTCGAATAATTGTACTAAGAGAATAATGCTTCAACCCCTCGCTCAACACCTCTTAAAACTTCAGTTTGTAAAATAAAGAAAGCCAGCTACAAGAGCTGGCTTTCACCCCAAATCATAATTGATTATTACAAGTCAATTACAACAGTCTTAAATATTTTCTGCCAAAGGGCACAAAACAAAACTAAGTTATTTTTTTCGTTTTAAAAAAAGGTAAAATATAAAAAGCCTTAAAATAAAATAATGCGTCCTATTATTTTAGATGACTACCGGCAACTACTGGGATGTTTTCTCCGTTACTGTATTTCATCATTTTGAAGCCTGGATGAATGCAATAGCATCCCGTCTCACCTTGTTTATTAATAGCGATATAAGCTACTTGAAAATTTGTATGGTTAGGATTTGTAGATACAATTCGACTTACAGCTTCTTCGCAAGCTTCTTGTGGAGACATGCCGTTGCGCATTAATTCTACAATGAGAAAACTACCCACAGTTTTGATCACCTCTTCTCCCATCCCGGTTGCTGCAGCTCCACCAACAGTATTGTCAATAAAAAGACCACTTCCTATAACGGGACTATCACCTACGCGACCTTTCATCTTATAGGCAAGACCAGAAGTTGTGCAAGCTCCCGAGATATTACCATCCTTATCAAGCCCCAGCATACCAATGGTGTCATGGTCTTCAATATTGATTACAGGCTTATAATCAGAAGTTTTTAGCCATTCTTTCCAAAGTTTTTCTGTTTCAGGAGTTAAAAGATTTTCGGATGTAAAACCGCTTTGGACAGCAAACTCTTCTGCTCCTTTGCCGACAAGAATTACGTGTGGTGTATCTTCCATCACTTTACGAGCTAAAGCTGCAACATTGGTGATGTTTTCTACTGCCATTACAGAACCGCAGTTACCAGTGTGGTCCATCACACAGGCATCAAGCGTGACATTTCCTTCACGGTCTGGTGAGCCGCCTTTGCCTACAGTGGTATTCTTGATGTTTTCTTCCTCAACAGCAACACCTTTTATAACAGCATCAAGAGCAGGTAATCCCTGGTCGAGTAACGCGCCTGCAGTGGCATTTGCTTTTGTAAACTCCCAGGTGCAGATCGCAACGGGATCACTCGCAAGTTTTTCTGATGTTTTCAATTTTAGTTGGTTTTGCTTAAAGTTAGCATTGGCCAGGCTGTTAATTCCTAATCCTAAAGCAAGAGTGTTTAGGCTGGTTTTAGTTATAAAATTACGGCGTTTCATGTATGTAGTAATTAAAAAACGGAAGTTACTAAAGGGTTGAATAATCTAGGAGCTTTTATTCTCAAAAAAATAGGATAATATTTGAATTTTCTACACTAGGCTTTGCTAATATTACTATTCTTAAAATTGAATTATGCGTTGGTTGTTCTTTATAGTCTTTTATATTCTAGTAGATGTTTATGCTTTTCAAGCTTTTAAAAGCTTGTCAAAGGGCTTGTTGTTTAATTCTACTTATATAATAACTTCTATTGTCGTTTTAGCAGTACTTATCTATACACTTTCTACAATAAATCGTTCTGAAGGAATCACAACTAAAGAGATGTATGTCTTTGGGTGGTTTCTGGTGTTCTTTGTGCCTAAGTTAATTTTAGTCGTATTTATGTTTGGTGAAGATGTGATACGATTTTTAATAGCAATTTTTTCTAGGCTTTTTAGTAGTCAATCTTCATTTCATTTTCCATCTAGGCGAAAGTTTGTTAGTGCTCTAGCTCTTGGTGTTGCAGCGATTCCTTTTGTTTCTTTAATCTACGGAATGTATAAGGGAAAATACCGGTATCGTGTGCTTTCTTATGATTTAGAATTTGAGGATTTACCAGAAGCTTTTGATGGGTACACCATTACTCAAATTAGCGACATACACAGTGGTAGTTTTGATGATGAGGAAAAAATAGCTTATGGGATTGATTTGATAAACCAACAAGAAAGCGACGTTATTTTATTTACGGGAGATCTGGTAAATAATTTTGCTAAAGAAATGCAGGGGTGGACTAACCTATTTTCAACCTTAAGGGCAAAAGATGGTGTTTATTCTGTTTTGGGAAATCACGATTATGGGGATTATGCAGACTGGGAATCGCAACAAGCTAAAGCTCAAAACCTAGAGAATCTAAAAGATTTACAACGTAAAATGGGTTGGAAACTTTTGTTGAATCAACATATCTGGTTAGAGAAGGGTGACTCGCGCATGGCCTTAGTAGGTGTAGAAAACTGGGGTGCAGGTTTTAAACAAGCTGGTGATATAGATAAGGCTTCAGAGGGTTTGACTGAAAAAGATTTTAAAGTGTTGATGAGTCACGATCCGTCTTATTGGGCAGAGCGTTTGAAAAAAGACCCTAAAAATTATCAATTAACATTGAGCGGCCACACGCACGGGATGCAATTTGGTATCGAAATTCCCGGGTTTATAAGATGGAGTCCGGTGCAATACAGGTATGAGAATTGGGCCGGTATTTACAAAGAAAATAATCGTATTTTAAATGTAAATCGAGGTTTTGGCTATTTAGGCTACCCCGGAAGAGTAGGTATTTGGCCAGAAGTTACCGTGATTAAGCTTAAAAAGAAGATTTAATACTAAATCGATTAATGAAAGGTATTTCTTACTTAAATTTCATTTTTATCTGTTAAAAGGATTTAAAATGTTTATTTTAATCGTTTAAATACATAATTTAATAGAAAATAATAACTATTGATTTATGTATTTGAGAAGATTTCTCTTTTGTGTTATGTTCCTGTTGAGTATAACTGGTTTTGCTCAGATAGGTATTGGAACTACCAGTCCTGATGCTTCTTCATTGCTTGATGTAAACTCTACTACTCAAGGTATGCTTACACCCAGAATGACTACCACTCAGCGCTTGGCAATAAGTGACCCTGCTGAGGGTCTTTTAGTTTATGATACCGACGAATCTGCATTTTACTATTGTGAAACAGGTTCTTGGTCTCAATTAAAAGGTGCTGAGACGCGTAATAATTATGTTTTGGTAAAAAGTCAGGCTGATTTACCTACCCCTTCTGGTGCTACAATTACATTAGATGAAAATACGTACTATGAAATTAACGGAGTGATTGCATTAACTGCTTCAATAGATTTGAACGGAGCTTATGTTTCTGGCCTAGATGCCACTGAAGATGTTTTAAGTTTCTCTGGAGGGGTTGTTTTTAAAGGCGCAAGCGGGGGGAGTGTTCGTAATGTGACAATTACTGGTTCTAAGGCTTTTGAGATAGCTGGTACGGCTTCTGAATCTTTATTAGTACAAAATACTGTAATAGCCAGTACGACCACTAGTGTGGGTTCTGTTTCTGGTATCGGTTTGTTCTTCGGCAATATCGTACAGTTTGTGAATAATGCAAATGGTATTACTTACTCAAATATCGGGAACTTATTGCTTAATAATCAAGCCTGGTTGAGTACAAATACAGGTACTTATGAAAAATTAACCGGATCTTTTAGTTTAGTTCAGAAAGTAAGTGGCTTTAGTACAGTAGCTGGTTCAGCTATTGCTTTTGACGTTAGCGCAAATCCTACAGTAAGTAACGGGGTATTGCTGAGTACGGTTTTTTCAGGGACTTCAAGCAATGCTTACATTAATAGGTATACTACAGGTAGTTTTACTGGATATAATTTCACTAATAATTGGACGGTTAATTGCCCTGGTATTCCGGTAGAGTCTGATAATGTTGCCACGGGTAACTTGTATTACAATGGAACTTTAACTACGGGTTTTGTGCAGACTGTAACAGATCAAACAGCATTTAATCTACAAGGCAATTCAAATACTAATTCAACTAGTGCTGTAAATTTATTTAGAATGTCTTCTCCTCAAAACAACAGGTTGACCTATTTAGGTAAAAAGAACAGAACATTTCAGGTTAACGCTGCACTCTCTGTAAGAGGAAGTGATAATGTAGGTAGTTTCTATGCTTTTTTTATACGTAAAAATGGTACTACAACGTTAACGGAGACGAATACTGTTATGAGGGTTAATACGACCTCAGACATAGTTAGCAATTCAATATCGGGTACTGTGGAGTTAGCACCTAATGATTATATTGAAATTTGGGGGCAAAGGCTGCTTACTGCTTCAGGGAATAGTAGTACAGATACTAATATAGCTGTCTTTTCTTTAAATGTGAATATTAAATAACGCTAGATTTTAATATCCTTTTTGATTTTATTTCGCTTTAAACCTTATATTTAGATAACTAAAGAACGTGGGCTATGTCAAAATTTGGAGTACTCATAGATCAGGACATTCCGGTATTGTTGGGTTTTTATACTGAATCTGATAAGCGATCTGTCGTTATGCAGCCTATATTGCTCGATGTTGCGGCAGCATTAGGAGATCAGGTAAAAGTCATCAAGATAGATGTTGATAAAAATCCTGACTTGGCTGAAGCACTTCGAATAAAAGGATTACCCACTTTGGTAATCTACAAGAAAGGTGAGATGAAATGGCGTCAAAGCGGTGAGCAGAATGCTCAGGCACTCATTAACGTTGTTCAAAAATTTATCTAAAGTTTTTCAAAGGTGTAACCTAGCTTACTAAAGTGATCTAATACTTTAGGCAATGCGTATTTCATGTTTTTTTCAGCTTTGAGACTGTCATGAAAAACGATAATACTTCCTGATTCAGCATTTTTAACGATATTGGCTGCGCAAGACTCTCCACTAATTCCTTGCTCCCAATCGTAAGCAATAACATCATACATAATGATCTCATAACCTCTTTTCTGTATTGCTTTTGCCTGGTTGCGTTTGATTTTTCCGTAAGGAGGTCTAAAGAGCTTTTGTGTCTTTGTGTGAATCTCAATTTCGGCTTCAGCTTTCACCATATTTTCAATATAAATAGTTTTGCCGTACTCCCAGCCTTTTAAGTGATTGTAGGTGTGATTGCCTATGCTATGCTTGCTATCTATAAGTTTCTGAAATATATGAGGATGTTTTGTGATGTTTTCGCCAATGCAAAAAAAAGTTGCTTGCGCACGGTACTGTCTTAGTGTATCTAGCACCCAGGGTGTAACTTCGGGGATGGGGCCGTCATCAAAAGTCAGGTAAAGTTTCTTTTGGCTTTGGCAGTCTTTAATTTTGTCCCATACGTACCCAGAATAAAGACGCTTAAGTAGCTTAGGCGTCTTTACGGGTAAGTTGATTTTTAATGGCATTACTCTGTGGTGTCTGAGCTGGCAGGTATCGCAATTGAGGAGTCTAAAGTCTGCTCGGTAGGTTCAACGGTTTCTGGCTCGGTCTCATCTTCGCCATAAAATTGACTGAATTTGCGCAAGTACGAATTGAATTCTCTGGCTTTTTCAGGTATAATCTCCTGATCTTGATTGATGATGAGTAGATCAACAAGGCTTCGGTAGCGTTCTATATCAGTAATTATGTCTTGAGCATATTTGTATTGTTTCTCCAGGCTTAACGTACTCCAATACTCTAATTTTTCTTGGTATTTAGTTGCAACGTCGTTCCATAATTTACGGGCTTTTGCTTGTTCGCCCACTTCATAATAACCACTTATGTAGGGTTCTAGAAGCGTATAGTATTCAAAAATATCCACAGGCATTTTTTCCATTGCCAAGTCTAGAATATTTTTTGCTTTATCAAATTTTTGCTCCTGAATTAATTTTTCGGTCAGACGTGCGAGGTTTCCTCTATAGGTGATCCCATTACGGCGCGTTTCGGTGTCGTGATAAATGTCAGGATCACCACTGTTGCCCCAATACCACTTGGTAGCAATATCATAAAACTTGTCAGTATCTATTCGGCCCATGTCGTAAGGAGCCTTAGGATCTATAGGGGTTTTAATAGGTACTAGCTTGTAGCAAACTCCATCAAGTTGCAGGTAGTCTTTCATCCACAGATAGTCATCATCACCAAAGCTTCCGCCGGTAAAATAAATAGGACGCTCCCAATTGTTGTTTGCAATAACATCTAGCATAAGCAGTCTGTTTTTGTAAATAACACTTTCTTTTAGGTTGATTACAATTTCAGGTACAATTTCGTCAGCATCCTTTTGAGGTACTATTCCATTAGCTAGAACACTTTGCTTATCTACAGGGATACTAATATGCTGCGTAGGGAAGGAGTGTACCATGCTACCACTTTGCAATTCTTCCATGGTTCTTGGGTCATCACTGGCAATCCAGTTCATCCAGGTTTTAATATCTAGTGTATCATTAGGACGTAATTCATTATAAAAAACGGCATCCCTGTTACCGGCAACATACTTGTCGTGGGTAAGTTGAGAAGGTATTGGGTCGCTTTCATATGCTTTACGTTTCATATCATCTATATACCAGGCAGTTTGAAATAAACTGGTATTTACAATGCGTACATCACGGCGATAGCCTTCAATCTCCTGAGCATACCACAGTGCAAAAGTGTCATTGTCCCCTATGGTAAAGAGTATGGCATTTTCATCACAGCTGTCTAAGTACATTTTTGCCATTGCAAGAGCAGTTTTTCTATTAGAGCGATCATGATCATCCCAGTTTTGAGCAGCCAGAATTACCGGTGCAGCTAATAAACAAACTACCGTAACAACGGGTAAAACAACTTTAGAACTAAGCTTTTCTTTGAGCATATCATATAAAGCATATACTCCAAAGCCTATCCACATTGCAAAAACATAGAATGAACCTACCAATGCATAATCTCTTTCGCGTGGTTCAAATGCACGTTCATTTAAATAGATTTTTAAGGCAATACCCGTAAAAAGAAAAAGTACCAGCAATACCCAAAAACTCTTTTTGTCTTTACTAGCTTGAAAAACCAGGCCTAATAACCCAAGTATAAGCGGTAGGAAGAAATAGGTGTTTCTGGCCTTGTTGTCTAATGCATCGGTAGGAAGATTTTCTTGTGGTCCCAGACGTGCGTCATCAATAAATGGGATTCCGCTTAGCCAATTCCCGTGAATGTCATCGTATTTTCCTTGAATATCATCTTGACGGCCGGTGAAATTCCACATAAAATAACGCCAGTACATATAGCCGAATTGAAAATCGAACATATATGCAAGGTTGTCTGCAAAAGAAGGTGGATTTACATTTACATACTGTCTGATTCGCATAAGAAAAGACTGAAAGCCTTCATTGTCTATTCTGCCTTGTGCATAATCAGACTTGAATTTTGCTACAGCTTGTTGCAATTCTTGATTGTCTGCATATTCTGGCTTTACCTGAAAATCAAGCGGACCGGTAAATTGCATATAATTAGCGATGTGATCTGTACTCCACATTCTGGGTAAAAATACTTTGTGGCGGTCTTCAGAATTTTGAACGGAGTTTTTCCATTCGTTTACAATTATATATTTGCCACTTTCTTCGTCTTTTTCATAATTGGGTTTTCCGTCTATATATGGATTCTGAGCGTCTAGGCCTCCAAAGATTTCGGTAAACTGAGGTCCGTAAAACAAGTGGGTTTCTGGATATTGTTCCCGGTTGTAATAGGCTAATAATTCGCGGGCGTTATTCGGGTTGTTTTCGTTAATGGTCGTTCCTGCATTAGCTCGAATAGGAAGCATCAGCCAGCTCGAAAAGCCAATAAATATAAATAGGATTGATAGGATTAAGGTGTTTAACTGGTAATATGATTTCTTTCTGGTAAAGCTTAGCAAATAATAGAATACGCCAATGAATACAAGACCTGCGATTATGGTTCCGCTATTGAATGGTAGTCCAAATGTGTTGACAAAGAAAACTTCGGCGTAGCCAAAAAAGCTTAGTGTGTAAGGTAAAAGGAATTTGAAAATGAACATCAATACAGCAACAACAATAACATTTGCTATGATGAAATTTTTTATAGTAATCTTTTTATAGTTTTTAAAGAAATAGAGAAAGCCAATTGCGGGAATAGTAAGCAATGCCATAAAGTGAACCCCAAAAGATAGACCAATGATGAAACAGATAAGCATTAGCCAGCGGTTTCCGCGTGGTTTAAACATATCGCGTTCCCAAAGCAGAGCAACATAAAATAAAGCCGAAAGCATAAACATTGCCATGGCATACACTTCTGCTTCTACTGCATTAAACCAAAAACTATCTGTGAATGCAAAAGCTGTAGCGCCAATAAATGATGCGGCCAATACGGCCATTTCATCAGAGGAGGTAAGTACTTCTTTATTGCGTTTAAGTAATTTGCGTAGTAATAAAGATATAGACCAGCACATAAATAAAATGGTAAATGCTGAAGCTAAACACGACATAAAGTTTACGCAAAGTGCCACATAAGTGCTGTCTGGTGCAAAAATGGAGAAGAAAGCTCCCAGCATTTGGTATAATGGGGCTCCTGGGGGGTGACCAATTTCTAATTTAGATGAGGTAGAAATATATTCCCCTGCATCCCAAAAACTAGCGGTAGGTTCTACCGTTAAACTGTAAGAGATGAGTGCAATGGCAAAAGCACACCATCCTACTATTTTATTATACTTCGGGGAATTGAAGTTTGTCATAAGGCAAATTTAACTCACAAGTGAGGTTTTAACGCTTCGAGGCTGGCCTCGATAACTATTGGTTTAATCGCAAAAACCTAAGGTTGAACCTTGGGCTTCTATTCGGGCGAATTTAAGAATTAATACGATAATGGATTCTGTTTTATTGACTAACTAAACCGTTGAAATGGTGAAGCGTTGATTTTGATTGATTTTTAGCGAGATTCTACGGGCTATTAAACGCTTAGGTTGGATAATTATTTTTCAGATAAATTTTTCCTGAAAAAATATTTGCTGAACAAAAACTTTATATTAAATTTGCAGCCGCATTCGCAAGTCAGGTGAATGTATTCTTTTTTTTAAAGGAAAGGTTAATGGCCTATGGTGTAACTGGCAACACGTCTGGTTTTGGTCCAGAAGAGTCTAGGTTCGAGCCCTAGTAGGCCAACTACATTAAAAACCCGCATCTCAAGAGAGTGCGGGTTTTTTATTATCTTTTGTGTGGCCGAATGTACCCGCAAAAAACCAGTCGCTGTGTTGTTAATAAAATCTTAATTTTACACTTTTAAAAAGCGGTTTTCATACACTCTTCATACACTATCCTAGGGGATGCCTAGGCTTTGCCTGGGAGTTGCCCTACTTTTGGCTTGAATTTGCCTCGCCTTTTGTATTAAATCTGCTATGCAATAGAAGCTAGATGTATTAGGTATTTCTCGGAATTCACTAGATTTATTGGAGGTTTTCTTTTACCATTAGGGTTAATCTTCTTATTGAGTATTCTAACAAGCAGGTGACTCCCTTTGGCGCGTGGCGGGATGCGCTTAATGAAAAGATTTGTAGACCAAGCCGGAATACGAGCTTATTTACAGGAGCTGAATTTACCCCAACCTGATTCCATCGAGGCTATTCCCTCGAGTACCTTATAGAACTTCCGGCTATGGATCTGGACAGGGATTTCCTGTTATGTACATTGTGATTGGTCTAGGTGTGACCAAAAACTTCGTATGAGGCGCATGACAGGGTAGATTGGGGCTTATAAAAAGCTGCTAAAGATCGCTCTGCCAACAACAAAAAAAACCTTGGATGGAATCTTTGCGTAAATTAAAAATTCAAGCCCTTCTTTTGTTTATTCTAATCATGATCCTGGGCTAAAAACCACATCTTGAAAAAAAAGCAAAGAAAAACAAACCCTTGACCCAATAGGAGAAAAAATTCAACAAATTGATAGGCAGGACAAGATTTAAGGTAGAACGGACATTTGGAGGTATTAAAGATGGTTTCTGGGCGGTGTGGCAAAATATAGGAGTATTGCAAAAAATGCATATACAAAACTTGATGGAAGCAATTTTCTACAATTTATACTGAATTCTAGGGATATTGTGTCCAACAGTGAAAAATAGTGGGTTGACCCAAAAACACCAAAATCTAAATGAAAAAATTAAAGTCTCAGGTCTAAATGAAAAAAAATAAGACGACTGACTCTTGTTGGATTATGCAAGGGTCTTATTGTGGTAAAAAATAAATAAATTTCTTCATACTAAATAGTTTTAGGTTAGAATCTGGCTACAGCATCCTTTTAGGGGCTTAGTACATAACTAAATACGCTATTGATAAGATAGGAGTGCTTATAGGTAACCCTAAAGTTAGTCCGTAGTCGAACCATAATCATCCACAGATTTTGTGGTTGGAGTGCGGGTTTTTTGTTTTAAATTTTTTTCTTAATGTGATACCAGATAATAGGTCATATTTGTATAAAAGCTAGAGCCTTTAGGATCGTTTTTTATACAGTTTTGCAAAAAGGAAGCGATCTGTTTTTGAGGTACTTCCAGAGTTAATTCAGCTTCTGGTGCACTAGATAATATAGGCTTCATTGTAATGTGAAGTATGTCTTCTGTTTGAGTAATTAATACTTCAGAAGCTTTAAAGAATTTTTTTAATATCGCTTTTTGAATAATTCTGGATCTGGCAGAATTGTCTTTGCAATTTTGGTCTATTAATTGAAATAGGTTTGCGATGATGTTTTTGCTTTCGGTTTGCATAGCTTCTTATTTATTTGCTCAATAATCAGATTTAAACAGTTAGAGTATTTTGTTGAGCTCAATTTTTGCTCACAATCATGTTTCTTAGTCTTGAATTAACTTGACGACTTGAAGCTACTTTTATTTTTAATTGGTATATTCTAAAAGAATGTTATTTAGAGATTTATTAACCTTTTCTTGATGATTGCAATAAAATCAAATTCTAAAAGTAAGCACTGGCCTTTTTGCATGATTTACGAGGTCTTCGCTTAAGGAACCGTTAAAAAAATGAGCAAGCCCTTTTCTTCCATGAGTGCCAATAGCTATTAGATCTGCATTTGTATTTTTTGCATAATTCATGATACCTCGTTCTACTTTAAGATCGTTGTAGATTTCAAAATTGCTAATCGTTTTATTGATTTTTGCAGTGAATTTTTTGAAGAGTTCTGTGATTTTCTCAGTAGTTTCAAAACGATCAGGAGTGTTTATATAAACTACTTTAAGATTTGCGTCTTCGGCCTTTGCAAATTCAATAGCTTTTTTGAGAGGTTCTATATTGTCATCTTCAAGGTCTGTGGCAAATACTAATGTTTTTACTTTAAAATCAGTGTGTTGCTTTTTGATCACTAAAACCGGGCGAGATGCATTTCTAACAATTTTTTCAGTATTAGAACCTATAAAAAGTTCTTCAAAACCACTGGTTCCGTGAGAACCCATAATGATTGTATCTATAGATTCATGTTTAGCGTAGTCTAAGATGCCTTGATGAATAGAGTTAAATTTTACCACATCTATAATTTCAATGCCTGTGGCAAAGGCTTGCGATTTTAATTCCTGAAAATTCTTCTGTGCCATCTTGAGGAAAAATAAGGCTTCTGGTGGTTCAAAATTTTGAGATCCGGTAACAGATTCTAAAATCGTATGAGGAAATTCAACTAAATGAAGCAGGTGTAATTGAGCGTTATAGCGTTTAGAGAGCTGGCATGCAACTTCAAAGGCTTGATTGGCCTGCTTGGAAAAATCTGTGGGTACTAGTAATTTTTTTGTCATAACAAACTGTTTTTAAAAGGGATATGGTTTGAAATGGGCTTATTAAAGTTAAGCATTTAATAGAGAGGTTGTTCTATTTTATATGTTGATAAATATTATTATATTTGCAGTGTTGAATTAAGAAAATTAATTGAGGGGACACATTGAGTCCCCTCTTTTTATAGGAACATGTTGAAGGAACGCGTAAAAGCTCTTTTAGAGGAGGCATTTGAAGAGTACAGCTCTTTATTTTTGATAGATATGACCATTAAAGGTAATAACGAGATTGTTGTTATTATTGATGGTGACGAAGGTGTGACCGTGCAAGACTGCATTAATGTAAGTCGTAAGGTAGAGCATAACTTAGATAGAGAGGAAGAAGATTTTTCTCTGGAGGTAATGTCTGCGGGAGCTACAGAGCCTTTGGTAAATCAAAGACAATACAAAAAAAATGAAGGTAGAGATCTTGAGGTAAAGCTTCAAGACGGCTCAAAAATAACTGGTCAACTTACTAATGTTGCAGATGATACTGTTACACTTGCTTGGAAAGAGCGCGTACCTAAAGAGGTGGGTAAGGGTAAGGTTACTGTAGAGCGTGAAGAGGTGGTCGCATACGACGCCATCAAGCAAGCAAAAGTTAAGATAAAATTTTAAGTACACACAATGGAAAATATTGCGTTAATCGAATCATTTTCTGAGTTTAAAGATGATAAACTCATAGATAGAGTAATGCTAATGGCAATACTCGAGGAAGTTTTTAGAAGTACGTTGAAAAAACGTTTTGGAAGTGATGATAATTTTGATATTATTATTAATCCTGATAAGGGGGATTTAGAGATTTGGCGTAATCGTGTTGTTGTTGCAGATGGGGAAGTAGAAGATGAGAATTCAGAAATTAGTCTTGAAGAGGCGCGTAGAATAGAGCCTGACTTTGAAGTTGGGGAAGATGTTTCTGAAGAAGTTAAGTTGATAGACTTAGGGCGTCGCTCTATATTAGCTTTACGTCAGAATTTAATTAGTAAAATCCACGAGCACGATAATACGAATATCTATAAGCAGTTTAAAGATCTTGAAGGAGAGCTTTACAATGCAGAAGTGCATCACATTAGGCATCGTGCAATTATTTTACTTGACGATGAGGGTAATGAGATCATCATGCCTAAAGATAAGCAGATTCCATCAGATTTTTTTAGAAAAGGAGAAAATGTACGTGGTATCATAGAGAGTGTAGAGCTTAAAGGAAATAAGCCTGCTATTATTATGTCTCGTACCTCGCCGTTGTTTTTAGAGAAGTTGTTTGAATCTGAAATTCCGGAGGTTTTTGACGGTTTAATTACAGTTAAAAAAGTAGTTCGTATACCGGGAGAAAAGGCAAAAGTTGCTGTTGATTCTTATGATGACCGTATTGATCCTGTAGGAGCATGCGTTGGTATGAAAGGTTCAAGAATTCATGGTATAGTTCGTGAGTTAGGTAACGAGAATATTGATGTAATCAATTTTACTAATAACCTGCAGCTGTATATAACTAGAGCTTTGAGTCCTGCGAAAATCACATCTATTAAAATAAATGATGAGAATAAAACTGCAGAGGTGATGTTAAAGCCTGAAGAAGTTTCTAAAGCTATAGGGCGTGGTGGTCATAACATCAGGCTGGCAGGTCAGCTTACAGGTTATGAGATTGATGTGTACAGAGAAGGTGTAGAGGAAGATGTTGAACTTTCTGAATTCTCTGATGAAATAGAAGATTGGGTAATTGCCGAATTTTCAAAAATAGGTTTAGATACCGCAAAAAGTATTTTAGAACAAGACGTAGAAGATCTGGTTAGAAGAACAGACCTTGAAGAAGAAACCATTGCAGATGTAATGAGAATTCTTCGTGAAGAGTTTGAATAATTCTAGGACTGTACAGGTTTTTTAGGTTAATTTTATAGCGAATTAAAGCATTTTATGGCAGAAGTAAAGAACATGAGGTTAAATAAGGTATTGCGTGAACTTAATATTTCACTAGATCGTGCTGTTGATTTTCTTAAGGAAAAGGGGCATGATATAGAGGCGCGCCCTACCACAAAAATCTCTGCCGAAATCTACGGAGTGTTGTCTGATCAATTTCAGACTGATGCTAGTAAAAAAGTAGCTTCAAAAGAGGCTGCTCAGGAGAAACAGAAGGAGAAAGAAGCTATACGCCAAGCCCGCGAAGAAGAGATTGAAGAAAAACGTCAGGAACGTGAGCCTCAGCAGGAGGTTATTCGTGCTAAGTCAAATCTTCAAGGATTTAAGCAGGTTGGTAAAATTGATTTAGATAAGTCTGGAAAGCTAAAAGATCCTGAAGCTGAAAAACCTAAAGCAAAAGAAACTCCTGTTAAAAAGGAGGAGCCTGTTGCAGAGGTTGAGAAGGAAGTGGTTAAAGCAGAAAAGGCTGTTGAATCAGTAAAGGAGCAGAAGGTTGAAGAAAAGCCGGCTCCAAAAGCGGAATCAGTTGAGAAAACTCCTGTGCAGGAGCAAAAAGAAGCTGCTACAGCTGAACCGAAAAAAGTTGAACAGGAAGAGAAATCTCCTGAAGCTAAGGCAGAAGAGCCAAAATTAGGTGATGATGTTTTAAAAACCGACTATAAGAAATTAGACGGGCCTAACTTTACTGGTCAGAAAATTGATCTTTCTCAGTTTAAAAAACCAGAGAAAAAGAAAAAGCCTGTAGCTAACAAAGACGATAAAAAGCGTAAACGTAAGCGTATAAGTAAATCTCCTGGAGCTAATCCTAGTTCTGGAGGGAATAATAACAATAATAACAGAGGTAGAAATCAAAGAGGCGGAAGCCGTAGAAATGCTCCTGTTGTTAAAGAAGAGCCTACAGAGGAAGAAGTACAAAAACAAGTGCGTGAAACACTTGAAAAACTTCAAGGTAAATCTAGTAAAGGTAAAGGTGCTAAATATCGTAGAGATAAAAGGGATCAGCATCGTCAGAAGAATGAAACTGAGCAAGCTCAGCAAGAAGCAGATAACAAAGTATTAAAAGTAACAGAGTTTGTAACGGTAAGTGAAGTTGCAACGATGATGGATGTTTCAGTAACTCAAATTATATCTGCGTGTATGTCGCTGGGTATGATGGTGACGATGAATCAGCGTCTCGATGCAGAAACACTTTCAATTGTAGCAGACGAATTTGGTTACGAGGTAGACTTTGTGAATGCAGATATAGAAGAATCTGTAGCTGTAGAAGAAGATGCAGAAGAAGATCTTAAGGCAAGAGCCCCTATTGTTACGGTAATGGGACATGTTGACCACGGTAAAACTTCACTTCTGGATTATATACGTGAAGAAAATGTTATTGCAGGTGAAAGTGGTGGGATAACACAGCACATAGGTGCGTATGGTGTTACTTTAAAAGACGGTCAGAAAATTGCATTTTTAGATACTCCGGGTCACGAGGCCTTCACGGCGATGCGTGCGCGTGGTGCTCAGGTTACAGATATTGCGATTATTGTAATCGCAGCAGATGATGATGTGATGCCGCAAACTAAAGAAGCGATATCTCATGCTCAAGCCGCTGGGGTGCCTATTGTTTTTGCGATAAACAAAGTAGATAAGCCAACGGCAAATCCTGAAAAGATAAAAGAGCAGCTGGCAGGTATGAATTTACTGGTTGAAGATTGGGGGGGTAAAATACAATCTCACGATATTTCAGCAAAAACAGGAATTGGTGTTCCTGAATTATTAGAAAAAGTATTGCTTGAAGCAGAAATATTAGAGCTTAAAGCAAATCCTGATAAACGTGCTAACGGTACTGTAGTTGAAGCTTTCTTAGATAAAGGTCGTGGGTATGTGTCTACGATACTAGTTGAAGGTGGTACGCTAAGAATCGGAGATTATGTTCTTGCCGGTACAAATAGCGGTAAAGTAAAAGCGATGCACGATGAGCGTGGGAAAGAAATTAAAGAAGCGGGTCCTTCGACTCCAGTTTCTATTTTAGGTCTCGACGGTGCTCCTCAGGCGGGTGATAAGTTTAATGTGATGTTAGATGAGCGTGAGGCTAAAGATATTGCAAATAAACGTACACAGCTGCAACGGGAGCAATCTGTTAGAACTCAGAAGCATATTACGCTTGATGAGATCGGTAGACGTATCGCGCTTGGTGACTTTAAAGAACTTAATATTATTTTGAAAGGTGATGTTGATGGTTCTGTAGAAGCCTTGATAGATAGTTTTGGTAAATTGTCTACTGAAGAGATTGTTGTAAATATCATACATAAAGGAGTTGGTGCAATCACTGAAAGTGATGTGCTGCTTGCTTCGGCATCAGATGCTATTATCATTGGATTTAATGTGCGTCCTGCAGGTAATGCAAGGCAAGTTGCTGATAAAGAAGAAATCGACATCCGTACTTATTCGATTATTTACGATGCGATAAATGATCTTAAAGATGCAATGGAGGGAATGCTTTCTCCTGTTATGAAGGAGGAAATTACCGGTAATGCTGAAATTAGAGAAACATTTAAAATATCTAAAATTGGGACCATTGCGGGTTGTATGGTTACTTCTGGTAAAATATTTCGTAATAATGGAGTTCGTTTAATTAGAGATGGAGTGGTGGTTTATACCGGAGAGCTAGCATCTCTGAAGCGCTTTAAAGATGATGTGCGTGAAGTTGCTAAAGGTTATGATTGTGGTATGCAAATCAAAAACTACAATGATATTCGAGAAGGTGATATCGTAGAATCCTATCATGAAGTAGCTGTTAAGAAGAAATTGAAATAAGATTCAAATTCTTATGTCTAGTCCTAAATAAACGATACAGATTATTGATGGATTAAATTTATAATTTAAAGCTTGACGATTCTATTATCGTCAAGCTTTTTTGATTTATACCGTTTTGGTTTTATC
>NZ_QOVK01000020.1 GCF_004104075.1 Leeuwenhoekiella polynyae
TGAGAAAAAAACTGAAAAATAAAGAGTAAATTTAACAACAAAGGAATCGACTTCCAGTACTTAGTTTGCTATGCTCACTTTCATCCGGCGAACGTGGTTCACTTTGACCGGCTCATCCAATTAAACCACAGTTCGCGATAGATAAAACAAAAAACTGGCACGTTCGTACCGTTTGTAGCTTAGAATTAAATACGAAGGGTAAAGAAATAGGTATTAGTCTCGATTTACTTCTGCCAATATTTAATTCAAATTTATTTTATTATTTCATAAAGACAAATAGTAATACTGTACGAGGTGGTTACTACAGATATAAGCCTCAGTATGTTAAAGAATTTCCTGTACCATCTACATCAGATGATGTAAAATTTGCTAAAATTATTTTTCTATCAAAACAAATTCAGGAACAAAATGAGAGTATGAATACTATAATTGAGAAATATGTCAGGATGTTAAATTATTCTTTTAATGGTATTAAACTCTCCCGTAAGCTAGAAAACTGGCACGAGTTGGAGTTTGGGGAGTTTATCAAAGAGCTCAATAAAAGCATCAAAGCCAATAACAAACTCCGTCAAAAAGCTGCTGTCACTTCGAGCGCAGTCGAGAAGCCTATCGAGGTGCCAACCCTAACCAAAAAAGACGAGTTTGAGTGGATGTCCCTTTTTGAAGAAAACAAGAAAAAAGCCCAGGCTCTGCAAAGCCAGATCAATCAAACCGAGCGCGAAATCGACCAGATAGTTTATGAGTTGTATGGGTTGACGGAGGAGGAAATCGCTAAAGTTGAAAGTTCATAGTTAGTAGAATTTAAATATAGCGATTCACGAGTTCCCGGAAAATAATAAAGTGGCGAGTAAATTGAACTAATAAGTTATTAGTTAATATCAATAGAGAATGGATAAAGGTACTTACCTAGATATTAAGACATTTTTTGAATACACAGATACTCAGGCATTTTCTGATAAAAAATACCATGTTGCTGACCAAGTTTTAATCAATTCAAAAAATCTTACCTGGGAATCAGCAGCAATTTCTAATGTAAATTTTATACAACCTGTTGTTGTTAGCAATGTTGACATTAAGTCGGGATTAGCATTTTACAATTGCAATTTTGAAGGAGGTATAATATTTAGGGGTGTCACTTGTCTTGAGTTTGATGTAGAAAAGAGTAAAGCAAAATGTAGCTTGTATTTTTCTAATTGTCAAATGCAGCATTTTACAATGTCTGAGAATTGTCACTTTAAAAGAAATGTAAGGATAGAAAATAATTCAGAAGTTGAACTTTTAAAGTTATTTCAATCTAAAGTTGAGGAGACAGGATTTTACTTTGATAGGAGTAAGTCAATTAAATTTTTTCAGTTAGAAGGTTTTATTGGAAGTTTCAAAATATCTAATTCAACTTTCGAAGATATGGTCCGTTTTGAATCTCACGCAGGTGAGATAAGTTTAGTAAAATCAGTATTTAAAAAATCGATTCAAATATGGAATCTTAGTTCTAGACAATTAATATTTAATGATAACACTTTTGAAGATACTGTAAAGGTTACGGCCTCTCGTATTGCAAGCTGGAGCATTATAGGCGATGTGTTTCAAAAGGAAATTAAATACGAGAATTTTGATCGTGGAGGTCAAATTAAAGAATGTTACTTAAATGGGCTTTATATCAGTCAGGCTAAGTTTATTGAAGGGGCTGATATTAGAGGTAGAGGTCTAACTATTGATAAGATAACCTTACCTATTACCTCAGATTTAAAAGGGGTATTGCGTATTCAGAATTGGCATGTAGCAGAATTAGATATTTCAGGTATTAATCAAAACCTAAAACTCCTTCTGTGTCAGATGTACATTCGTACGCTTAAAATGATCGAGTTTACAAATTATGCCGATGTTACATTTGAAAGGTGCCAAGCAGAGAATGAACTCTTAAAAACTAAGTTGGTCAATTCAAGCGCTATCGTAATGGCGCATAATGATCTCGGAGCGACTAAATTCATCGAGATGGATTTTAGAAGTTTCATCACGATAAATGTTGAAAACACCTCATTTGATGGGATAAAATGCTCTAATGTGAATTGGTTCGATGATAGCCAGTTGGTTATGGGGTTTCCTAATAACAACACTCCAAAGGCATATAGAACACGCAGGGAAATATATAGGCAAATAAAACATGCATTAAAATCGCAGGGCAATCAAATAGATAGTCTTTTGTTTCAAGCAAGAGAGATGCGAGCGCATAGAGCGGAACTAAAAAGTTCAAAGATTTACGGGTATAATGATAGACTGATTATGACCGTAAATATGACAAATAATTACGGGTTAGATTGGTTTAAACCTTTTTGGATAGTATCCTTGATAACTCTTGGTTTTTATTTTGTAGAGTTACCTTTCTTTTCTGATAAGCTAGAGTATAGTCTTGCAACTTCTTGGGAAGAGGTAAAAATAACTTGGTCGGAATGTTTTGGGCATTTTAATGTTTATTGGCAAATGTTCAATCCAGCTAGAAAGTTTGAAGCTGTGTATGGCTCAGGTAGAAGTGCTTCTCTTTATTTCCTAGACCTTTTTCATCGATTGGTCTTAGGCGTTTTTATATTTCAAATTATTAGAGCCTTTAGAAAATTTAGTGGAAAGTAAAGATGACAGAAGCAGAAAACGACTATTTAAAAGAGGTAGCCTCAGAAATCAAGATGCCTGTAATAACCGACCCAAAAGAAGATAAAGAAATTGATTCAGAATCGAGCAAACAAAATTACCTCAATCTTCTCACTGAGAATATTAGATCTAATAATAGAGCAATTCAGCGCAATTCTTTAGTGCTTGTGTCGAGCCTTGCAATTTATACTCTTGTTTTATTAGGTTATATCAATGAAGTAAACGTACTAAGTTTTCAGTTAACTGATAAAAATATACTATTAAATGGTATTGCTGTATTATTCAGTTATCTATATATGGCTAATATAATACGTTGGTATAATAATATTGACCTTAGAATAAAGTTTGACGAGCTGGCTAAAGACCTTTATAAAATTGGTTCAATAAGTGACACTTTAAATGCGATACGCCCTTTTAGTATACTCTTTCACGGATTAGATTATCAGACAGAAAAGAAGGATTTGAAAAGATGGATGAAATGGCCTGGTACTATTTTACAATCTTTTGTGATTCTTGGTCCCATCATTTTTGATGTTTATTTTATAGTAAACATTGTTAGACTAAACACTTTTAATTTTATTGCTTGTTTATGTGGTTTATTGACTTTTCTCATTACAGTCAATACCATCATTTATGCAGCTAAATCAAGATAACTAAATAACTGATAAGGAAATATTAGTCTAGAAATCTACTATAGAAAAAGTTCTATAGACACTCACGAATTGGAACAGGCTAAATTAAAGTAAAAATAAAAAATAATGAAAGCAACAGAACTACCTATTAATGCCTTTTTACAGGCTGCCAATGTACAATTTGTTATACCGGTATATCAGCGTAATTATGACTGGACGTCAAAAGAATGTAAAGAGCTTTTAAAAGACATTGTAGCTGTTGAAGAAGATTCTAGAGGGACTCATTTTATAGGGAGTATTGTTTTTATTCACGAGGGTATTTATAGTACCAGTGAGGTAAAGGAACTGGTTATCATTGACGGGCAGCAGCGTTTGACAACCATTAATATTTTATATGTTGCCTTGTATCGTTTTGCCAAAGAAAATGGTTTAGAACAAGACCGCGACAGACTGTATAATCTGTTTTTAACCAATCAATATGTAAAACAGGAATCCAGTAAGCTTAAACTAAAACAAACCGATACCAATTCTGCTGCATTTCACGCCATTATGATAGGTACAGAGAAAGAGTTTAATCAATATTCTAATGTAATTGAAAATTACACCTATTTTAAATCTCAGATTACAGAAGAAAATTTTGAAACGATTCAACGCGGTTTAAACCGTTTGATCTTTGTTGAAATCTCATTAGAACGCGATAAAGATGATCCCCAGCGTATCTTTGAAAGTTTAAATTCTACAGGATTAGAATTATCCCAATCAGATCTTATCAGGAATTTTATTTTGATGGATTTAGAACCTAAAGATCAGCAACGGGTTTTTGAACAGATCTGGAACCCTATTGAAGATAATGCACTTGATTTAACGCATCAAAAATCTATGGTTTCGGCATACATTAGAGATTATCTAACGTTGCGAAATAATAAAATACCCAATAAAAGTAAGGTTTACGAGGAGTTTAAAAAGTTATATCCCAATAAAAAAGGAGATGACTATCAGCAAGATTTAGAGAATATAAAGTCCCTTTCGGTACACTATAAGAAGTTTATCAATCCTTCAACAGTAAAAGATGATAAAATACGGAGAGAACTTAAGTACATTTCAAGATTAGAAATAAATGTAGCTTATCCTTTTCTGCTTCAGGTTTTTGAAGATGCCGAAAATGGACTACTCGATTCAGCGACCCTTATTCAAATATTAAAACTTATTCAGTCTTATGTATGGCGACGCTTTATTGTGGGTTTGCCCACCAACGCTCTGAATAAAATATTTATGTCTCTGTATTCTGAAATAGATATAGAAGACTATTACAATACGCTTGCTCAGGCACTTGTTAAGAAACGCGGTACAGCTAAATTTCCCGGAGATTCTGAAATCAAAACGGCTCTTTTAGACAAAGACCTGTATAACATTCAGTCTAAGAACAGGAATTATATGTTTGAGATGCTGGAAAATTATAACAACCGGGAGTTTGTAGATACTTCAAACGAGCAAATAACTATAGAGCATATTTTTCCGCAGACACCTGCAAAAGAATGGGAACAAGACTTGCCTGCAGAGAGTTTTTTTATGTTCAAGGAAAAACACCTTAATACGCTGTCAAACCTTACACTTTCAGGCAATAATGGCGCATTAGGAAATAGGTCTTTTCAGGATAAAAAAACAATGAATAAAGAAGGTCTTGAACAAGGTTATATATACAGCAGGCTCTGGCTTAATAATTACCTTAAAAATATTGACACCTGGAACCTTATAAATTACACCGAGCGTTTTGAATTGATCTATGAACGATTTTTAAAAATATGGGAATTTCCTGATGTTGTTGTGGAAGTCGAGGAAGACGATACTATAGAAATCAATATTTACAATGCTGATAAGCCTACAGGTAAAAAATTGGAGTACTTTATTTTTGAAGAAACTAAATATGAGGAAACACATATTGCTCAAATGTACTTTACAGTTTTAAGTGAATTGTACTCAAAGAACCCACAACTTTTACTGGATAGTAAAGATATCATTCAACTTTCCAGAAACACAGAAGATTTTAGAGCTCCGCAGGAGTTGGTTAATGGGTATTATATAGAATCTAATATAGACAGTAATAGTAAGTTTAGGAATCTTAAAAAGATACTATCTGTTTTTGATGCCGAAGATGACTTATTTGTAAAATTTGAAAGTTCTCAAGCCACATCTAATACTGCGAAACGATTTTCAATACGCAGGGAATTCTGGAAGCAGCTTTTACCTCAAATTAGAGAAACTAAACTTTTTTCAAATGTTAATCCTACTCGCGATCATTGGTTAAGTTCTGGCGCAGGTACAAGCGGTGTTATGTATTCTTTTGTTATTACAGGTTCCTATGCTCGGGTAGAATTGGGCTTTATAAGTTCATCAAAAGAAAAAAATAAAGCGTATTTCTCTAAGCTCTATAAGTCTAAAGAAGCTATTGAAACTAGCTTTGGATCTGAATTGGTTTGGGATGAATTACCAGAAAATAAAATGTCTCGCATTAAAATAGAATTACAGAACGTGAATCTTTTCAATGAAGAGGATTGGTCTCAAATGACTTCCTTTTTAATTGAGACGCTTCCTAAATTTGAAAACGCGCTTCAGTCATTTGTAAATAAGTTGAGATAGTGCTAAATAATAGTTTGAAAAGTTTTAGATATGGCAGAGAAAATAAAAGAAAATTGGAAATACCTTTTAATTAATGGAAAATCTAAAACACTAGAAGTTAAGGATTCGGAATTTGACAAAGGAAAACTCACGAATCTAACTGATATTAGACCATTTAATAAAAATGATTCGGAAGGTAAAGAAATATCGCCAACTGTCGAACTTGCCAATAAGGAAAAACGAAAAGTTTACACTACGTTTTTCCAGAAACCATTTAAGAATTTAGTACTTCTTACGGGAGCGGGGTCTTCTATGGATGTTAAGGGTCTTTCAATGAATCAATTATGGGATGAATCTGAAAAAGAATTTAAATCAGAAAAAGTTGATGGTTTAAACAACATTATTGAGGCTGTAAAATTTCCTAATGAGAAAAAAGACAAAAAGGATATTGAAGCCTTATTGAGTCAAATTGAAGGCTTCGTAAGATTTTCAGATGATATTGAGGTTGATTCTAAAGATGGAAGGAAAAAACTATCAAAGTTAAAAGAATTGCTTTTCAAACTCATACAAGAAAAATGTACAATTCCAACGCCTTCAAATGATGCATTTCCACACAAAGTTTTACTTGAAAAAGTGTTGCAACGCAAACTAACAAGCCCAAGAGTTAAAATATTCACCTTAAATTATGACTTACTCTTTGAAGATGCCGCAACGGCTGTAAACGCTATTGTTATTGATGGTTTTTCATATACATTTCCAAGAACATTCAGCGGTAGGTATTTTGATTATGATATTGTACAAAGAGAAGGAAGCAAACTAAAAGAAGAAGATAATTTTGTACAGCGTGTTTTTCATTTACACAAATTACACGGCTCTATCAACTGGGAAAGAATTGAAGAAACTGGCAGCGTAGTAATTAATGAAAAACCTAAAAAAGCTTTGATGGTGTATCCTAGGGAAGCCAAATATGAAGATTCATACGAACAGCCATTTTTTGAAATGATGGCACGTTTTCAAAGAAACCTTAGGTTAAATGATGATACTTTATTGGTTTGCATAGGTTACAGTTTTAATGATAAGCATATTAATGCAGCAATAGAAGAAGCATTGAATCAAAACCCAGGTTTTAGATTGGCAATAATTGATCCAGGATTTGACAATGATGCCGCTTCAAAATCACTAAAAACCATAAAAGAAACGGCATTGCAAACTGAAAGAATTTTAATGGTTTCAGAAACATTTACAGACTTTGCTAATTATTTTCCCGAGATAAAAACATATGAAAACACCCAGCAAGTAACCATAAACTTGAAAAATGAGTAACCAAAAGATAAATCCTTTCAAGCACGAATACTTTCTTGGTTATATCAATCAGGTGTTACCGCAATTTGTGAAAGTACATTTCCCATCATCTGTGTTATTGAATGGTTTCACTCATTTTGGCAAAGAGTTTAATGGTGGTTTGGTGGGTAGTTTTGTCGTCATTGAAGGCGATAAATATGGTTTTTTAGGTAGAATTACAGAATTATCGTTACCAGAATCAGAACGACTTTCTTTGAATGAAAAAGCATTTCAAACCAGTGATTTTCATCCTACGGGAAAAATTGAAATTCTTTTATCTTTTGATTTATACAATCCTTTTGATGTCAAAAAAGGATTAACAGCTTATCCAAACATTGGAGCAAAAGTATTTGTAAGTTCAGGAGAACTAGTGCAAGAATATATGTCAAGGTTTGGCGTGAGAAGTGGCGAAATCGCAAACACAATTTCAATAGGAAGTTTAGTTTCAAGCCCTAATACCAAGGTCAAAATAAATTTGCAATCTATTTTTGGACGCCATTGTGCGATTGTTGGAACTACAGGAGGAGGGAAAAGCTATACGGTAAGCAAATTGGTAGAATCATTAATAGCAACAGGTAATAAAGCTATATTGATTGATGCAACTGGAGAGTATCGTGGCAGTTATGATAAGATAAAATCTATAGATATTGGTAATGGCGAAAACATATTTCATTATTCTCAACTAACAATAGATGATATGTTTTTCTTGTTGAAGCCATCACCAAGAACTCAAACGCCTAAGCTAATGGAAGCTATAAGGTCTCTAAAAATGGTGAAAATTGTTGGAGAAGCTACACAAATTGAACATAACGGAGATGCTATTCCGATTGAAGATGGTTTATTGAAAAAAAACGGAAAGCCTAAGAAACCATATGATGTTTTATACTACCGAAACATATCAGCTATTGAAAACGGAATGGCAGATTTTGATTTTATGAAATTGTCCCATCAATTAAGTGCTGAATGTGTCTATGACAATGGAACTACATGGGGAGGTGTGGCTCCAAATGATGTTTCATATTGTGTGAGTTTGATATCAAGAGTTACCAATCTTGCCAATACACCTGAATTGAACCAAATATTTGGTTTCCAACAGGGGAAAACAGAAAATGACATAACGGATGTTCTCAATGAATTTATTTCTATCGAAAACACCGATAACAAATTATTGCGCTTAAACTTAGAAAACGTAAAATATGATTTTCAAGTCAGAGAAACATTAGTAAATGCAATCGGCAAATTTCTTTTAGCAAAAGCAAGAAGTGGTTCATTCAAAGATTCACCAGTTGTGGTTTTTATTGATGAAGCCCACCAGTTTCTAAACAAGTCTATTAAAGACGAGTATTTTGACAGTAAACCCTTAGACGCTTTCGATTCCATAGCCAAAGAATGTAGAAAGCACGGTTTGTTTCTTTGTATTGCGACCCAAATGCCACGAGACATTCCACAAGGCACACTAAGTCAAATGGGAACATTCATAGCACATCGATTGATCAATCATTTTGACAAAGAAGCAGTAAGCAATGCTTGTAGTACAGCCAATAAAAACACATTAGACTTTTTGCCTATTCTTGGAGAAGGCGAAGCCATTTTGACAGGAGTAGATTTTCCAATGCCAATCATAATGAAGTTTGACGAACCTATTATAAAGCCGGATTCAAGTACGCCCAGATTAAGCTAATATAAAGTAAGGCTAAAATTGATAAGTTATATTTGATTCCAGAAACTAGTTACATACAAAACACGATCTCATTGATTTTTCTTAAAAAATGAGATTCAAGTAAAAAAAACACCCAATCCTTTACAGAATTGGGTGTAATTTTGGGTGTCAACTTCGTAACTAACTGAATATCAGCTGACATTGCGGAGAAAGAGGGATTCGAACCCCCGGAGGTGTGACCCTCAACAGTTTTCAAGACTGCCGCATTCGACCACTCTGCCATTTCTCCAAATAAGGAAGCAGTTTTCCCGCATTGACCTCCCGATAGCTATCGGGACTGCCATTTTTCCTGAGTGTCTCATCAGCTATTTGCTGATTGCGGGTGCAAATATAGAAAGTTTTTTCTGATTGGCAACACACTTTTTTGAGGAATTTTTGACTTAATTGTTTTTTCCGGTAATGGGAATTTTATCTCCCTTAAAATGAGGTTCTTTGTTGATCAAAAGTTCTAACCAAGCCTTTACATTTGCAGCAACTTCTCTAAATCTATTGCGACTTTCGAGTTCATACTCACGCCGATCTCCATTATAACCGTAAAAATTGAGACCCATAGAACGGGCTATATATACAGCACGAGGTAAGTGAAAGCGCTGCGATACTACAATTGCATTATCCACTTCAAAAATATAAGATGCCCGGTAGACAGAATCGTAGGTGTCAAAGCCTGCAAAGTCCATAAAAATATCTTCTTCAGGAACACCGCGTTCTTGCAAATACTTTTTCATGGCTACCGGTTCGTTATAATTAGTGGTGCGGTTATCTCCAGAAACTAAAAACCGGTTTACCTTTCCGCGATGATACAACAATAGGGCAGACTCTACACGATCCCTCAGCATAGTAGATAGTTCGCCGTTGCTTTTTACACTGGCCCCTAAGACTAGTGCAGTATAAGTTTTAGGAATAGTATTAATATCATCATAGATAAATTGCTCCGTTTCATTTCTAATATGATAAGACAAGTAACTTGTTAAAATAAGAACAAGTAAAGCAGCAAGAATAAGATAACGCAGAATGCGCAAAGCGAGTATTTTTTTTATAAACATAAAACCGGCTGGCAATTAGGTAGTGTAAACTTATAATTTGTTTTGATGCTAACGCAAAAATTAAGCAATAACGTATTGAGAATATTGAATGCCGTTATGGTTTTTAATAATGATTATATAAGAATTAGTTAGCATTATAAAGGCGATTAGCAATTTTAGCTGTTTATATTTGCCTAAAATTTTAAGATGGATGTAGTTCAAAGCCTTAAATGGCGTTATGCGACAAAAAAGTTTGATGAGAACCGGTTTTTAGAAGAAGAGCAATTAATGGTTTTGCAAGAAGCTTTTAATCTTACCGCGACTTCATATGGTTTACAGCCCTTACGTCTTGTCGTGATTTCTAATAAAGAAAAGCAAGCAGAATTGGTAGAAGCTTCTTTGAATCAACGTCAGGTTTTAGATGCATCACATCTTTTAGTTATCTGCGTCGAGCGAAAGGTACAAGCACCTTTTGTGACTAATTATTTTGATAGGGTTCAGAAAATACGCGAAACTCCAGAACCAATATTGAAACCTTTTAAAGAAATGCTTGCCAATAAATTTGACAAACAGTCTTCTTCAGAAACTCGCGAGTGGGCCATACGCCAGGCGTATTTAGCGATGGGAAATTTACTTACTGTTTGCGCGCTGGAAAAAATTGATGCCTGCCCAATGGAAGGTTTTGAGCCTGAAAAATTTGATAAAATTCTCGATCTTAAAAAACACAATCTGGCATCTGCATTAATATTACCAGTAGGTTACCGCGCCGAAGATGATATGTTTGCCGACTTTAAAAAGGTTCGCAGACCTCAAAAAGAGACTATCATTCATTTATGATCGGTAATACTTCTCGATCATAATAGGTTCTAAAATAGGCATGTTATGTTCGTATATTCCGTCTGGTTTGTAGATTTTCAGTTTATAATCAAACCTATCGTTTGGCACTATAATAGGCATCAGATTTTTAAATCCATTTGGTTTTTCAACAGGTGGTGTATATTCACTCAGTGGATTTTTATTCTTTAATAAATCCAGATTTGAAAAGTCTTGAGGATTTAAATTGAATTTTTGGAATAAGGAGTCTGCCGGAGTTAAACGCATTTTTGATGGGACTTGCGCAATTAAAAAACTCCCGAAACCTAAAATAAATAGGATAGAAAAGTAAAATTTTGAATTCATATTTATGGCTTTTGTTCCATATAAATACGAATTTAATTTCATTATGTGGCAAATGCGCAATAATTTAACGCTCTAGTAATTTACTTTATCAGTAATCTCAAGGCCGTAGCCTATCATACCCACACGTTTTTGATCTTCACTATTTGAGAGTAAACGTATTTTTGAGATTCCCAGATCGTGCAAAATTTGAGCGCCTATACCAAAATCTTTAAGGTCCATTTTAGAATTGTTTGTAAGCTTGCGTCCGGTTTCCTGGCGTTCTTTTAATTCCGCTAGGCGGAAGAGTAACTTACTTGCAAAATTCTCTTGATTTATAAAGACTACAGCTCCTTTTCCTTCAGAATTTATTTTTTCAAAAATCTGATTGAGTTTGGTGTCAGCTTGTTCGGTTAGTGTACTTAAAATATCATTATTTACAAAACTTGAGTTCACACGAACGAGAACCGGCTCATCGTTTACCCAAGTACCTTTTGAAAGTGCAATATGTATTTGGTCATTGGTAGTTTGCTGGTAGGCGCGTAGTCTGAAAGTGCCAAAAAGCGTATTGATTTCAAAATCCTCTTTTTTTACAATTAGCGAATCGTGTTGCATGCGGTAAGCAACAAGATCAGCTATAGAAACAATTTTTAGATCAAATTTTTCTGCGATCTCAAAGAGTTGCGGTAATCGAGCCATCGTACCGTCTTCATTCATCACTTCAACGATAACTCCTGCTGGAGCAAAACCTGCAAGACGAGCAAAATCAATAGCGGCTTCGGTATGCCCTGTTCTCCTTAAAACGCCACCTTCTTTTGCTTTAAGTGGGAAAATGTGTCCTGGTCTTGTAAAATCCCACGAATTCATGTCGGGGTCAGTAAGACCTTTTACAGCTTTAGCGCGATCTAATGCACTGATGCCAGTAGTTACCCCGTGACCTTTTAAATCAACAGAAACAGTAAATGCAGTTTCCATGGGATCGCTGTTTGTACCTACCATCATTTCCAGCTTGAGCTCTTTGCAGCGTTCTTCAGTAATAGGAGCACAAATAAGACCACGACCGTGTGTAGCCATAAAATTTATAGTTTCTGCAGTAACAAGCTCTGAAGCGGCTAGAAAGTCGCCTTCATTCTCGCGATCCTCATCATCTACAACAATGATCACTTTACCTTGTTTTATATCCTCAATAGCTTCAGGGATGGTATTGAGTTTTGTCTTTTTGGTTCGCGTTTGCGTAGCCATAATCTTTCTTTTTTAAGCGGATATAAAGGTACGATTTAGGTTGCTCTTAACCTTGAGGTAGAATTATCAAAACTTTTAAAACCTTCTAGAGTGTCTTCAGTAAGGTTTCTGCAGCTTCTTTGAATTTCTCAGAATATCCATAAACTTGGTAGTTTTTTATAATATCCTGAAGTTCTCTTTTGGTTTTGGTCTTTAGAATTGCCTTTTCAGAATTAGATAAATCAAAATCTATCAAAGGTTGCTCGGGATCAATTTTGGAATCCTTTCTCTTTTTAAATAATTTTTTTATTGGATCCAGAAATCCGTCAAGGTCAAATAAGCCCTGATCAGTTGTAGCACGATAAGTTAAATAAACACCTAACGGAAATAAGATAAGGGTGCTCAGCCAGCTGGCTAACCACGCTGCAACGGTACCGTCTTCTGCACTGTTTTTTGCAAAAATACCAATGAAATGATAGGTTAAAAAGAGCACAACGCCAATCACTATAGGTAGACCTAAACCACCTTTTCTTATAATTGCTCCAAGTGGTGCGCCCACAAAAAACAGAATTACACAGCCAAAAGCCAAAACAAACTTCTCGTGTAAAGCAATTTCATATTTACTCAATGTCTTGACCTTAATACTGTTGTCTGTTTTTCGGTTTTTAATCGAGGTGATGTTATTTTTTACTGTGGTTTTAGCATAATCTAAAACCTGAATTTGTTCTGAAAAATCAAAATTATCAATGAGATTTTCTTTTAAAACTCGCGTGGTATCTTTTTTGATATTCTTTAAGTAGGAAGAGTCTAATGGGCGCAATTGCATTTCTCTTACCTGCCCTTTGCCCAGAGAGGTTAAATACTGATTGTAATTTTTGGAGATGTCTGCAAGCGTATCATTAAGCTGGGTAACGGTAAGCATGGTATACGCATTGTCGATGCTTTTTTCATCCATATCTACATTACTAAGTTCTGAAAGATCTATGTTTATGGTATAGGTCTCAAAATAGCTTTTTACATACGGTTCGCGCTTTTGCTTTCTAAAATCTTTTTGCTCAACCTCGTCATAATAATTACCGTCAATTAATTTTAAAGAAAGTACATTGTCTCCTTCGGCACTTATCAACTCGCCTTCTCGGGCTTTAATCACCGTATAATTTCCCACTCTTGAAGGATCTTTTTGATAAATGATAACATCTTTCAAAAACTGACCTTTTTCACCTTGTTTGTCGGCCACTTTCATCACGTAGTCTTCACCTATAGTGGTATATTGTCCTTTTGTGATGGCCATCGCGGGCTTAACCTGAGCAATATTTCTACGTAAGTTTAACGATTCAAATTCCGCTGCCGGAATCACATAATTAGCAAACAAAAAAGAGGTTGCGGCAAGTGCCAGAATAAAAATAGTAAGACTGCGCATTGCGCGTTGTAAGGAAATACCGGTAGATTTCATTGCAGCAAACTCATAGTTTTCTGCAAAATTACCAAAGGTCATGATACTGGTAAGCAAGACCGTTAGTGGTAAAACCAGTGTTACTAATCGGGGAGAGAAGTACATCAAAAATTTTACAATAATCATAAAATCAAGATCTTTCCCCGCTAATTCTTTGATGTACAACCATACAGTTTGTAACACAAAGATGAACATCAAGATGATGAACGTGCTGAGAAAGTTCTTGATAAATGTGGTGAGAATATAACGGTCTAGTATTTTCAAAAGAACCTAGTCTAGTCGGTTTATATAGTAGTCTCCATATTTGCTTTCGTCAAAAACAAACATATTAGCAGGTAAAGGCTTGTCAGTTTTAAATGTGTTAACGGTAATGGTTATTTTACTACCGTTATTTTGAGTCATTATCAAACGGTAAATATGTTTGGTTTGTGCATCAACACCTAATAAAGCTGACTTTAATTCACTGTTAGAATCCATAGGAGTGAGCTTTACATATTGAATTTTACGACCATTTACATTTTGCTCAATATCCCATTTATACGTGTAGCCTTTATTAAAAAAGGTTAGCATCTTAGAGGGCGTAATGGCATCATCATCTCCCGGATCCTGAGTAGAGATGGTAATCTCTTCATCTTCAGGGATGACGGTGTATAACTTTTTGCCATCATACATCTGGGTTGTACCCATTAAATTGAGTTTGTATTTATCACCGTCTAGAGTAACATCACCACGGGTTTCTTGATTTATACCTGCGGCATCATTAGACAAGCCATACTTAAAATCTATGTACATATTGTCATAGGTTTTTACTTTGGCAGAGACTTCGTCTAATAGTTTTTTTGCTTTAGCATCCTGAGCAAATAGGGTAGAAGCTCCGGTAAATGCGATCAGCATCAGGGTAAATACTTTTATTTTTGAAAAATTCATATTATTCATTGTTTAATAATTGGTGTAATCCATTCATATCATTCACGAGAACTTGTCTGGCTTTACTGCCTTCAAAAGGTCCTACAACACCTGCAGCTTCTAGTTGATCTATAATTCGGCCTGCGCGGTTGTAGCCTAATTTAAGCTTCCGTTGTAGCAAAGACGCACTTCCTTGTTGCGCTGTGACAATAACTTCTGCAGCATCCATAAACAATGCATCTCGGTCACTGGCATCTATATCAAGACTTGTGCCACCTTCTTCTCCTACATATTCAGGCAGTAAATGAGCGTCAGGATAGGCTTTTTGTGCACCGATGAAATCAGTTATTTTTTCAACTTCCGGGGTGTCTACAAACGCACACTGTATGCGTACGAGTGAATTACCTTGAGTAAATAACATATCCCCACGACCGATTAACTGGTCTGCACCCTGACTGTCTAAAATGGTTCTTGAATCTATTTTTGAAGTTACTCTAAAAGCAATACGCGCCGGGAAGTTGGCTTTTATAATACCTGTAATAACGTTTACAGAAGGACGTTGTGTGGCTACGATAAGATGAATACCTATCGCTCGTGCAAGCTGCGCCAGACGTGCAATCGGAGTTTCAACCTCTTTACCCGCGGTCATAATCAAATCAGCAAACTCATCAATTACCAGAACGATATACGGTAAAAATTTATGACCGTCGTTGGGATTTAATTTGCGTTTTTTAAACTTGGCGTTATATTCTTTAATGTTACGGGCCATTGCATTTTTAAGCAAGTCGTAACGCTGATCCATTTCAATACAGAGGGAGTTTAAGGTATTGATTACTTTTGCATTATCGGTAATTATTGCTTCTTCAGAATCTGGAAGTTTTGCGAGATAATGACGTTCTATTTTATTAAATAAAGTAAGTTCAACCTTTTTAGGATCGACCAAAACAAACTTTACTTCAGCAGGATGCTTTTTATACAACAACGAAGTTAAGATCGCATTCAAACCTACTGATTTACCCTGACCGGTAGCACCTGCCATAAGCAAGTGAGGCATTTTAGCGAGATCTACCACAAAAGTCTCATTAGATATGGTTTTACCTAAAGTAAGCGGTAACTCCATTTCTGCATTTTGAAAACGTGGCGAAGCGATCGCTGAGCGCATAGAAACAATGCGTGCATTTTTGTTAGGCACTTCTATACCTATTGTTCCTTTCCCTGGAATTGGAGCAATGATACGGATACCCAATGCAGAAAGCGAAAGGGCAATATCATCTTCAAGATTCTTAATTTTAGAGATGCGCACACCTGCTTCGGGTACAATCTCATATAAAGTAACAGTAGGACCTACTGTCGCTTTAATATGTGCGATATCAATTTTGTAGTTCTTAAGCGTATCTACAATACGATTTTTGTTTTCCTCGAGCTCTTCCTGATCAATCGTGATGCTTTGTCCTTTTGTATAATCTTTCAGCAGTTCAATAGAAGGAAATTTATAATTACTGAGTTCCAGAGTAGGGTCAAATTCGCCAAAATCCTGAACCAGCTTTGTGCTCAGATTTTCATCAACTTCTTCCTCCTCAACAGTTTCTTCAATTTCTATTTCAAAATTCTCGTCATCTTCAGGTTTATTAACCTCGAGTGGGGCAGGAGTGGGTTCAGGCTCTGGAGCTGGTTTTGTTTTTAAAACCGGTTCTTCAATTTCTTCGGTGTTTTCTTCAACAGGGAGTTCAATATTATCTTTATCAAAAGCAGTATCTACAAATTCACTTTCGTCTGAATCTTCGGTATTGAATTCTGAAGAAATCGCTTGTTTTTTCGATTTAAGATATTGACCTATAAGTTCCGGAGTGATTTTTAGCCTTACGGCGAAATAAACAATGGCGACAAACACAAGTACGAGAATTGTACCGATCATCCCTATAAAATCCTGAAGGAAATCATTGAGTTCAAAACCTACCATACCTCCTAATAACGGATTTTTATCAGCAAAAAATCCAAAAAATACAGAGAACCAAAGCATCACAATAATACCCCAAAACCAAAATGACTGCAGGCTTTTTTTAGGCTTATCAAAAAAGTAATAAAAGCCGGTAAGTGTTACCAGTACAGCAATAGTAAATGCAGACAAGCCAAAACCTTGATAAATGAAAAAGTCCCCAATACCGGCACCAAATTTATTAAGCCAGTTTTGAGACTCCACACTGCGGTCGCTTAAGTTATGAAGTGTGCTTTGATCTGCCTGCCAAGTGAAAAAGTATGAAATAAACGAAAACAACAAGGCCAGTCCTAAAAGGAACAAAAAACTCCCCAGAACTATTTTTTGTTGTTTAGACAGCTTGAAAGAGATCTTTTTGGGCTGCTTGGTAGATTTAGGTTTTGTTTTGGTTTTTTTTCTGGCCATTCTAAGCTTAGACTAAGTAGATTTTAGGTAATAACGTGTTACACCCCTACAAATCTGAAAAAATCGTTCAATTATTTGCGGTTTGATTTCCGATGGTTTCAACCATTAGCGGGTAAAAATACAAATATCAAACGGTACTAAACTTATAAAATTTTAGAAGAGTTTAGGTATATAAATAATAAAGCCAATGATTGCAGCAATAACGGCTGCAAAGGTCACCGCTCCTGCAGAAACATCTTTTATAATCCCTATTTTTTCATGATACTCAGGATGAATAAAATCTGCTATTCGTTCAATCGCTGTGTTGAGTCCTTCTGTAGCTAAAACCAGACCTATTGCCAAGAGTTGAATACACCACTCGGTTGTAGATAAATCTGCTACAAACCCCAGGATAGTAACAACTAAGGCGCAGCCCAGTTGCACTTGTATGCTCGCTTCTTTGCGCAATAACCACGCACCTTTAAAAGCATATTTAAAGGCTTTGATTCTATTTACTACAAAATTGTCTTTAGGCGGTTGCGTCATCGTTTAATTTAAGGAACTCAATGCAGCTTCATAGTCTGGCTCCTGACCAATTTCAGGTACTTGCTCACTATAAATTAGGGTATGGTCAGCATCTAAAACAAGCACAACACGAGAATGTAATCCTTCAAAAGCACCATCAGCAATTTCTAAACCGTATTCTTTACCAAAAGAACCATCTTTAAAATCTGAAAGCGTTGCCACGTTATCTAGACCTTCTGCACCGCAAAAGCGTGCTTGCGCAAAAGGTAAATCTCTTGAGATGCATAATACTGCAGTATCTTCTAAAGCAGAAGCCTCTTTGTTAAAATGTCTTACCGAAGCTGCACATACACCCGTGTCAACACTAGGGAAGATATTCATAACAACGCGTTTTCCTTTGTAATCTTTAAGGCTTACTTGAGTTAAATCTGTAGCAGCGAGTTTGAAGTCTGGGGCAGGGGTGCCTACTTTAGGAAGCGCTCCATTAGTATGTGTAGGGTTTCCACCAAGGGTGATTGTAGCCATAATTTTTAAATTGGTTTAAGTAAATACGTTTAGGGCAAGCCCAGAACACGTTAAAATGAGATGATTTCTGTTCTTAAGGTAAACCTCAAAGCTTTAAGTCTCAATAATAACGTAAAAGTAGTTAATAGTAAAAGGACCTCCAATTAAAGCTTTGCTAAAATATTAAGCGTTTGTTTTATATAAAAAAAAGCCCTCAGCTAGGGAAACTGAGGACTTTTTGATTAAAAAATCTAACCTACATTTATCGGTCTATAGAACCCAGAACCTTTTGAGCAAATCCATTTGCTGCATCACGTTCTGACATTCCTTCTGAGATCATTTGGTGCATTTCAACAGCGCCACAAAGATTGGTGATCAACTCGCCTACAACATCCATATCGGTGTCGGTTACAGAGCGATGCTCTGTAAAAGATTCTAATACATCAATGGTGTTTTGTAACGCCTCAACACTGTTGTTTTTTTGCAAATGCTTAATTACTGGTAACTTCATCTACGAGTTCTTTTAGGTTTTCAAACTTGTTGGTTTGTACCTGGTTAACAAAAGTTCCATTTTTAAACGTAGCAAAAGTTGGCAGGTTATCTACAGTAGCCATTTTTCGGCTCTCTGGATATTTTTCTGCATCTACTAAATAAAATTTAGCATTGTCGTTTTCAGAAGCAAGTTTCTTAAACTTAGGCTTCATCAATCTGCAGTTACCACACCAGCTTGCCATATATTGAACAATCACAGTTTCGTTATCACTAACTAATTCTGAAAGATTGTCTTGATCAAGTTCTTGAATCATGAATTGCTTTTTTAGGGTTAATTTCTTTAAAAAAATGAAGTTGGGTGAAAGAAATTAATTTGAAGCTAAGTAAGAAGCAACACCATCACGGTTAGCATTCATTGCATCTTTACCTTCTTCCCAGTTTGCAGGACATACTTCACCGTTTTTCTGAACGTGAGCATAGGCGTCGATTAAACGTAAAAATTCTTTAACGTTACGACCCACCGGCATGTGGTTTACACCTTCGTGAAATACTGTTCCTTCTTCGTCGATCAAATACGTAGCTCTGTAGGTTACGTTATCACCATCTACAGTTAAGATACCGGTCTCTTCATCATAACGTTCGTTAGTAACATCTAAAATCCCTAGACGATTAGCAAGGTTACGATTCGTATCTGCTAAGATTGGGTAAGTCACGCCTTCAATACCACCATTGTCTTTAGGCGTATTCAACCATGCGAAATGTACTTCTGGTGTATCACAAGATGCACCTATAACTAAAGTATTACGTTTTTCAAACTCACTCATTGCTGCTTGAAAAGCGTGAAGTTCTGTAGGACATACGAATGTGAAATCTTTTGGATACCAAAAAAGCAAAACTTTCTTACCGTTCTTTTTTGCTTCTTCCAATACATTTAATTTAAATGTATCTCCCATTTCATTCATAGCGTCTACAGCTAAGTTTGGAAATTGTTTACCTACTGATGTCATTAATTAGTTTTTTAAATTTTACAAGGCAAAGATAGCTCGCTAAATCGATTAATGACAGCATAGAAAATGCAAACAAATTATTTTGATATAAGCTTTATCTATGCCTTGTCAAAAAAGCATGTTCTTTTAGTAGACCCTTAAGAATACAGGTGTAAAAATAGGATACCCGTAAATTTATCGGTTAATTTTTAAGGTAATGATAAAACGTGAATTATATAAAAAATCAGACTGTTTTGGTTTCTTTCAGCGTTCTGATTTTTATGCTGAATGCAGCAAATATCAATGTCATAAAGGGGCTCAACCAGTTGAATATCGCGTAGACAAAATAGTCTGCTACAGAAACTCCTAAAACACCACTTTGATACGCACCACATGTATTATAGGGTACCAATACCGAAGTTACCGTACCGCTGTCTTCTAAAGTTCTACTCAGGTTTTCGGGAGCTAGACCTTTATCACGATAGGCCTTAGCATACATTTTACCGGGAACCACAATGGCTAAATATTGATCACTAGCTGTAGCGTTTAGACCGATACAGGTAGCAACCGTACTGGCAAATAAACCAAAAGTACTATCAAATAAATTGAGCATAAACGCGCTAATGCGGGAGAGTGCACCTATGGCATCCATAATACCGCCAAAGGTCATTGCACAGATGATTAACCAGATGGTACCTAACATACCAGACATTCCGCTTGCGGCAAAAAGATCATTCAGGTTTTCATTGGTAGTTTCAATAGCTGTATCTACCGTTATCGCATTCATCACACCCATATAACCACTTTTAAAGGTAAGCGTGTCGCTACCTCCAAGTCCGGCTACGATTTCAGGCTGAAAAATAAGCGCTGCGATTCCACCGAGGAGGGTTCCTATTAATAAAGCGATTAACGGAGAAGTTTTTTTGATTATTAAAAAAATGACAATAGCGGGAACTAAAAATAACCACGGACTAATGTTGAAAGCATCATCTATAGAAGCTAATATTGCCGAAGTGTCTGCAGTACCTGTTGTTTCAATATTTAAACCGATAATTATAAATACGATAAGGGTTATGGTAATCGTAGGAACCGTGGTATAGAGCATATATTGAATATGCGTAAACAAGTCGGTCCCTGCCATTGCCGGGGCGAGATTTGTGGTATCACTAAGTGGGGACAGTTTGTCTCCAAAGTAAGCCCCGGATAATATTGCTCCTGCGGTCATCCCGAGTGAAATATCTAGCGCATTTGCGATTCCTATCAAAGCGATGCCTACAGTGGCAGAGGTCGTCCAGCTACTTCCAGTAGCAACAGAGATAATAGCACAGATAACTACACAAGCAGCAAGGAAAATAGACGGATTTAAAATCTGTAATCCGTAATAAATCATGGTGGGGATGATACCGCTTATCAACCAGGTTCCGGCGAGAGCGCCTACCATTAATAAAATGATAATGGCACCCGATGTAGATTTGATATTTTGAGCAACTTCTTCCATCATGGTGTCAAAAGAAGTTTTATTAAAAAAGCCTACAATGGCTGCAACTGCAGCACCCAATAGCAAAATGAATTGGTTAGATCCACTGAGGGCGTCATCACCAAAGACAAAAACATTATAAGCCAGCATCCCTACAAGAGCAATAATAGGAATCAATGCTTCCCAAATGTTTAATGCTCTGTTCTCAACGATTTCCTGATTTTTTGGATCCTGATCCTGATTGCTCATAGGTGTATTTTAAGATGCTTACAATAATAAACAATCTTCGGGATATAGCTTTAATGGATAGGTGGTGCAAATACGCTATTAAGAATACCTGTTATTTTTGGCTCTGTTTTTTCTATTGGTTCTTTTTTTGAACAAGGCAAATCGATGAGGAGAGATTCACGAACTTCCGTTAAAATAGAAATCGCGCGAGTAAAGAAAAGATGTTATAGAAACGAATAGCATAAAACTGTCTTTTCTAAGTTCTTGTATTTCAAATCAATGATTTAATGAGATGCATAAAACAAACATCCTAACCACTACTTGAATACCTTTTCCTTTGCCTGAGATTATAGGTTTATTAAAAAGGTCTTGCAGATCCGTTCGTGCAAATTGTTATCACTCCTTTTGGTGTAGTGTTTAACCTCTTTACCCAGCTTATTATAAAAGTTAAAGGATTTGGGATGACTGCTGCTAATTAGCATTTTAGCGTAGTCTTTAGAGCTGTAGTAAGGGAAAATAATAGTGTTAAGCCAATAGCTTCCGTGCCCCATTCCTTTTTCTACGATATGGAAGTATTTGAGCAATACGGTCTCCTTTAGATCGGCTTCGCCTTCTATACCAAGCTTTTCTAGTTCACCCCCTACAACCGTTAAAACACCGATGATGGAGCCCTTTCTTTCCAGAGTATGTATATCAAACCAAACACCTGCTGTCTGCTTTAAGTTTTCTATGTAATTTACGGCATGATAAAGCTCATTATAATCATCCCAATTGTTTTCGAGTTTCCAGGAAACGTAGTTGCTTATCGGGGAGAATAATGGGCTGCTAAAGGATTGATGCAGTATGAATTTTAAATCGTTTTTACCGGTTCCAAGTACGTTCATAATGTGATCAACTATTAAGGTGTAAAGATAGGGAGATTAAAAAATGTAAGGAAAAGCTTTGCAAGAACTTTATATCCCACTTCAGTTCTGCTCCTGAAGGAAAATAGAACCTGATAAGGATGCTCCAACTTTTATTCGTATTTCTATTTTTTTGTCTGCCTTATGGTGCTGAAGACTGGGCAATGCAAATAGATAGTAGGAGCTTCACGAGTTCCAATAAAATAGTGTGCGCGAGCTAAAAAATGAACAAAACCAGCCTCATTGTAGTACTGTTAAACCGGTTGTAGCGCTTCACCACTATATGGGCATCGTATGTTACAGCAGTGCTCATACCCAAGTGCAGAGCGGGTACCCCTTAGAGAGATACCGGTGTCCAAACGCACAGAGCGTTAATACGGATAGGGCCAAAAGGGGGCTGTTCGGTATGGTATCGTACGCTATCGGGCACATCGAGCCGGGTACTTCGCACCATCAAATTACCGTATAGGCCCGCTTTTGCTAAAATATTACCCGTTTTAATTTTAATATCTACTAGGTTTTAATTTTCTTTGTTAAGGTAATTTAACCTTCTCTTAACTTAACTTTTTGATTGAATTAAAAAATAAAGATGAACTGGATGTAGTGTTTCACGCATACTACAAAGCACTTGTAAATTACGCGAGCAACTTCAGTATCAATCTGGATGAAAGAGAAGATATCGTACAGGACATTTTTGTGTACCTGTGGAAACAACAGCTGGAATTTCCCAATGAAGCAGCTCTCAAAGCTTACTTGTATACTACAGTTAGAAACAGATGCTTAAATGTTATTAAGCATAATAAAGTAAAAAGCGACTTCCAGATTTCTCAGAATATAGACCCTGTAGAAGATTCCCTTTTTCAGAAACAGGTTTTAGAGGAAGAAATTACCAGGCAATTATATAAAATAATCAATACCTTAAAAGGCAGGAAACGTGAAATTATCTTGCTGAGTTTAAAAGGGATGAAAGGACCTGAAATTGCCACAAAGTTAAAGATTGAAGCACAGACCGTTCGAGCCATCAGAACACAGGCTTATAAGATCATTAAAGAAAAAATTAACGCTTTAGGATACTTTCTTAACTTTGTACTAACTTACAGATAAGTGACTTATATTTTTTCTGTAAAAAAATCTTAAATTTTATACTACACTTTAGGTTTTGGGTTGTTTTAACAATAAACCCAAACTAAATGAAGGATATCTTTCTTTTATCTAAGCTTTTCATCAAAAAAAGATTGAATCTCTTAACAAAAGAGGATAAAATGATTTTGTCGAGCTTACAGGAAGAATATGGTTTTTATAAAAATCTAAAAACTCAGACCTTATTAAAACGTACCCACCACTATTCGCTGATAGACTCTAATGCAGCCTGGAGAAAGATTTCAAAAAAGATAGATCAAAAATCCAAACGAGTAGCCGTTTTCCCGCGTAAAAACTGGATAGGATATGCAGCGGCTTCAATTGCTATTTTATGTATTGCCAGTTTCTTGGTTTTTCAGAATGTTGATTTTGGTCAGGCTCCCGCAGTAAGTGTTTCTCAACCTGTAATTCCTAAAGGTTCTAGCAAAGCAGTTTTAATATTGAATAATGGGGAGAAAATTTATTTAAATCCTGAGTCGGGATATACGTCATCAAACAGCTCGAGTAACGGGAAAGATCTCGTCTATACAGAATCTTCAGATACAGATTCCGTCGAGTTTAATACCCTTGCTGTGCCCAGAGGGGGGCAGTTTCATATAAAACTTTCAGACGGATCTGAAGTCTGGTTGAACTCAGATTCTAAAATAAAATATCCTGTTCAATTCAGTAAAAATAAACCTCGTGAAGTAAAATTAATTTATGGGGAAGCCTATCTGGCGGTTACTTCCAGTGCAGAAAATAACGGGAATGGGTTTCAAGTAAAAACAGGTCAACAAACGGTAAAGGTTTTGGGTACTGAATTTAATATTAAAGCTTACCCCGAAGAGCCGGTAATCACGACCACGCTTGTAGAAGGAAAGGTACGATTAAACCTGCAGGAAGATACTTTTTTATTAGCACCTTCAGAACAGCTAAGCTTTAATAAAAGCACGAAAGAAACTCAGATTAACAAGGTTCATGTGTACGACGCGATTTCATGGAAAAAAGGTGTTTTTAGTTTTAAAGGAGCTGATTTAAAACACATTATGACAGTGATATCCAGATGGTACGATGTACATGTAATTTTTGAAAATAGAGCACTGGAAACGATACGATTTACCGGGGCTTTTAGTAAAGAGCAAAACCTGGAACAACTCTTAAAAACAATTAAAGAAACAAATTTTATAAATGCCTATGAGATAAAAGAAAGACAGATAATCGTAAAATAACAACACCAAAAAGAAAAAGGGAAAGGTCTTTCACCTCCTACAGTTTACAGACCCTACCCCTCTATTCTTAGAATTAATTAAAAACTAATCCTAATTCACTAACAAATTTATGGAAATTAATTTAGAAAGTACCTTACCCATAAGGAGTAAGGCCCTACTACTTTTGCTTATGAGAACATTTATACTTTTATTTTGTTCTACTGTATTTAGTTTCAATACAGGCAGCGTATTCTCCCAGAACTCAAAAATTCAGATTTTAGAAAATAACGAATTTTCGATTGACGAAATTTTTACCCTTATTAAAGAGCAAACAGATTATAATTTTATCTATCAGGAAGATATCTTTAAAGATCAGCCTAAAGTAGCATTGAAGAAGGGCATTATCCAGGCGGGAAACCTTTTAAAGAAAAGTCTGAACCCTAATTTTTCGTTTTCATTTTCTAAAGACACCCGAACAATTTCTATTAGAAAAAAAACGCCTACCGCTATACAATCTCAACTGATACAGGGGATTGTTACCGATGAAAATAAAGTACCGCTATTAGGGGTTACCGTATATATTAAAAATACCGGGAGAGGGATTACTACAGATGAAGACGGGAGGTATAAAATTTATGCAAGTGAAGGTGAAATTGTAGTATTTCAATATGTAGGGTATAAAACTCAGGAAATAGAAGTTACTGAAAAAGCGGAAATGAATATATCCCTTCAGCTGGATCTGAATTCGCTTGAAGAAGTTACCGTAGTTTCAACAGGTTACCAAAAGCTGAAAAAATCTTCCGCTACAGGTGCCTATGAAATAATTACCGCAAGAGACATTCAGGAAAATCCTTCAATTAACATTATGGAGCGTCTTCAGGGCATTGTACCAGGGGTCCGTTTTGATGTGGCTAACAACAGTATTTCTATTCGAGGAACCAATACATTTTATGGAAACAATGCACCTTTAATAGTTATAGATGGTTTCCCGGCGATCGACCAAAATTTGGCGAATGCTCCAGGAACAGCCCTTACCGGAACCTCTGGAGAAACTAACAATTCAATTCTAAGCACCTTCAATATGAACGATATTGAAAGTATTTCGTTCTTAAAAGATGCAGCGGCTGCTTCTATATGGGGTTCTAGAGCTGCAAACGGAGTAATCGTTATTGAAACCAAAAGAGGAAGGAAAAACTCAAAACCTATTTTCAACCTATCGTCAATCACCAGTATTTCTGCGGCTTCAGATTTAACCGAACTAAACGCTATGAATAGTAGCGAATATATCGATTTTGAGCAGGAGCTTTTTGATAAAAACTTTTTAACCGATCCTTTTTCCTATTGGAGATACCAAAACGGTAGTGAAGCTACCAATACCATGTTCTTAGCGCAAAATGGGACTATTACCGAAGCTGAAAGAGATGCCAGATTAGAGCAATTGAGAAATCAAAGTAATGTTGGGCAAATTAACGAGCATTTATTACGCGCTCAGGTAACCAACCAATATAACCTTTCTGTAAGCGGGGGTGGTGATAGAAGTTCTTATTTTGTTTCAGGAAACTATTCTAAAGATACTCCGGTCTTTAGAGGTAACGAGTCTGAACAATATTCAGTTACAGCAAATGTAAGCTCTGATATTTTAAATGACCGGGTAACTTTTAATTTAGGAGTTAACCACACCTACTCGAAACGAAAGGTAAACAGTGCAGCTATACAGGCCTTAACCCCTGGGCAGTTTGGTTTAAGACCGTATGATCTTCTTATCGATGAAGATGGAAATCACATAAACCGGGCTATTTCTTTTACACCAGATGTAACAGATGATTATGAAAGCCAGGGATATTTACCATGGCGGTATAATGCCATAGACGATTTAAGCCTGTCAAATACGGGGTATAACAAGGGGGCTACCCGAGTAAATTCTAAAATCAATGCGAAGTTAACCTCTTGGGCCAATTTAGCTGTATCGGGAAGTTGGCAGCGTGGCACCAACGAAAAAGTAGATTACAAAGATGTAGCGAGTTACAATGTTCGCAATCTTATTAATATAGGAACTACCGTAAATCCCGATAACGGGCAACTCATCTACGGGGTGCCAATGGGTGGTGTTATACAATTAGGCAATACAGTGAGTGAGGATTATTCTTTTAGAGGTCAACTCGATATTAATAAAGACTGGAACGACATCCATCATTTCGATTTTATCGCGGGTACAGAACGTAGGGAATCTAAAGCCGAAGGCTATAATCATACACGATACGGTTATGACAAGGATGCATCTACAACGGCTACGGTAAACCCTACTACGCCCTACCAAACCATTTATGGGTATGGGATGACTTTAGGAAATACAGATGGGGCGTTGTTTAAAACGAGAAGAAGATATCTTTCTTACTACAGTAATGCCAATTATTCCTTCTTAAGCACGTATACCGTATCTGGAAGTATTCGTTATGACGATGCTAATATAGTTGGAGTTTCAAGAAGAGATCGTGCTATTCCACTCTGGTCTGCTGGCGCTAAATGGAATGCTAAGAATGAAAACTTCTTAATTGAAAAAGAGTGGCTTAGCAGCTTAAATTTAAGATTAACCTACGGTTCTGGAGGAAGTGTTCCCACCAGTGGAAGTTCGGTTTCCACCATTGCTTTGGGCGGATCTGATTACCTAAGTGGCTTGCCCTACGGGTATATTAGTAGCCCGGGAAATCAGAAATTGGGTTGGGAAACTACTAAAATAGTAAACGCAGGTTTAGATATTGGATTTTTCAATCAGCGTATAGGACTTATTGTAGATGTATATAAAAAATGGTCTGAAGGTATTTTGGTAAGCGTACCCTATAACGCTACGTATGGATGGACTACACTTTACTACAACACAGGAAACCTGGAAAGTAAAGGGTATGAAGTAGACCTGAATGTTTATCCTGTTCGTAATGAAGATTGGACCTTGCATAACAGCTTCAATATTTCTTACAATACCAATGAGGTAACAGATAATCGATTCCCAAATAATACCAACTCGCCAAATATGGGCGCTACGCGCATCATTACAGGTTACCCGGTAGATAACTTATTTGTATACCGTTGGGCCGGTCTGGATGAAACAGGTCAATCTCAAATTTATACAGAAGAAGGAGAAATTATTGCGCCTTCACAAAGTGCAATGGATCTTGAACCTGAAGACTTAAAATATGTGGGTCGTACAACACCCAAATATTTTGGAGGTTTTGTGAACTCGTTGCGTTACAAGAATTTAAAATTAACCACAAGGATCACCTATGAGTTTGGTCATAAAGTCTTGAAGAATGACATACAAACGTCATTTTATCCAACGAGCAGTTATTTTTCAGGCTTCTTGGGGACCAGTAAAACCTTGGTAAACAGATGGCAAAATCCAGGCGATGAAAACAGTACGAATGTTCCCGGTATTGTTGGGAGTAGTTTTAATAGTGTACAACGCTATGCGTATTCAGATTTAAATGTATTAAGTGGAGATAACATCAGGCTTAACCAGATTTCGCTTAGTTATACCCTGCCTAACAGCGTGGTTTCTAAGACCAACTTTTTAAGATCAATGTCTTTGTCGATATCGGCTAACAATTTAGGGCCAATCTGGGTAAAAAATGACGAGGGGATCGATCCGCAATATGTTTTTGCAGGAACGTATAATTCCCTGGCTCCTTCAGAGAATTACTCCCTCAGTGTTAACCTTTCTTTTTAAATATAGAAGATCATGAAAAAAAGTATACTATATATCCTATTACTAGTTGGTTCATTCATCAGTTTTAAATGCCAGGAGTATGTTGAAATAGATCAACCTATGCAAAGAACGCTAACCTACACAGGCGATTACCAGTATTTATTAAACTATGTGTCCCGTTTGGAAAAATCTTATTTTTATCCGGAACTGGCCTCAGATGATATAGAGATAACCGATGAAACATTTGCAAATAATGTAACAGAAAAAAATGCTAATGTGTATATCTGGGCCGAAAATATCTACGGAGATTCTGAAGATACCGACTGGAATACACTTTACCAGCAAATCTATACCGCTAACGAAGTTATAAACGGTGTTCTGGAAAGTGAAGGCGGCACAGAAGCTGAAAAAGAAGAGGCCTTAGCTCAGGCAAAGGTTCATCGTGCATTTGCATACTTCTCTTTAGTGAACGTATATGCCAAACAATATGATGCTGCTACGGCAAGTACAGATTTAGGAGTTCCCCTTTTATTGACTCCTGATCTATTTGTTGCTCTAGAACGTGCAAGTGTAGCCCGTGTTTATGAGCAGATTATAACAGATCTTGAAGAAGCGGTAGATTTTCTTCCAGAAACCCAGAAAAATAGTTTTTTACCCTCAAGCACAGGAGCTATTGCGTTATTGGCACGAGTTCAATTACAAATAGGGGATTATGAAAAAGCGCTTAGTCTGGCAGAAGAAGCTTTATCAAGACAAAGTGGTGTAAATAATTTAGAAAATTATATCGAGACTCCTACTTCGTATCCGGGAAGATACGAAGACCAGGAAATCATCTTACTCAAAACGTTAGGGAATACGGTTTTAGATTTTCCTTTAAGCCAGGAATTACTTGATCTATTTGACGAAAAGGATTTAAGATACGAGTTATTTACAGCCCCGGGTACTAATTACCCATGGAGTCCTTTTGAAGGTAGAGGGTACTGGAAACCCAGATTGCGATCTCAGGGAATTTACATAGGGCCATCGGTTCCGGAAATGATGCTTATACAAGCAGAATGTCTTGCCAGAACCAATAATCCTGATGAAGCGATAAGCGTTCTTAACACCTTAAGAAGTTATCGTTTTAAAGCAGCGGATTATCAAGAATTAGAAACCCAGGCTAATGTTCTTCAGGAAGTTCTTGATGAACGAAGAAGAGAAACCTTTGGTACAGGATTAAGATGGTTAGATCTAAAACGGCTTAACAAAGAACCTGAGTTTAAAACTATTACCAGAACATTTAGAGGAGACACGTACACGTTAGAGCCCAATAGTAATGCATATGTCTTCCAGATCAATCCGATCTACATTCAGAAAAATCCTGAAATCGAAAGTAACCCAAGGTAATATCACAAAAAATAATAGATGATTAATTTAAAAAAGTTATTGATAGCCGCCATTTTTGTCGGTAGTCAAAGTTTCGTTTTTGCTCAGCAGCATAAAAACGAAGAAAAGAATAAAACAGAACAAAAAGATTCTACTTCTAATGCTCAAAAAGAGGAAAAAGTTAAGCTAAAAAAGTATGAGGATGTTATAAAGCCAGAAATGATTAAGTATGAGGGGTTTATAACAACGTATACAGATACTACGGATTTTAAATTCTTTATGGAAATCCCGCAAGATGTTTTCAATAAAGACATTTTGGTAGTAAACCGTATAGCCAAAGCATCAACCGACATGAGAAATGGGTCTTTTGGTCTTGTTGGTGATAAAATAGGAGAAGCTGTATATAAATTTCAAGAAGGCCCGCGAAAGAAATTATTCCTGAGGCGGATCTCTTTTACAGAATATGCTAAAGACAGCACACAAACCCTGTATGAGGGCATCAAATTAAACAACGTACAGGCTATTGCTGAAGCTTTTCCTATAGAAGCCTATAATAAAGACTCTACCGCGGTAGTTATCGATGTTACTAATTTTTTAGATAGCGACAATGATATTCTTTATTTCGCCAATCAAATGATGAAAGATCGATCTGGGGTCGCCGCCCAGCAAAACGATAAAAGTTATGTGAAGTATATGCGATCTTATGATAACAATTTAGAAATAAGAGCGGTTAAAACCTATGCGAAAGGAAAAAATCCTTCGGCACCTAATTATACCTTAGAATTGAATTCATCTTTTATTCTATTACCAGAAAAATCTATGCAGCCACGATTGGTAGATGAGCGCGTAGGTTATTTTAGCGTAGGCCACAGAGACTTTAATACCAATCCGCAAGGCGTTACGGCCAAGATGATGGTGAAGCGTTGGCGCTTAGAACCAAAACCTGAAGATGAAGAAAAATACCTAAGAGGAGAATTGGTGGAACCTCAAAAACCAATCGTATTTTATATCGATCCCGCAACTCCAGAGAAATGGGTGCCTTATTTAATTCAGGGAGTTAATGATTGGCAGGAAGCTTTCGAAAAAGCGGGCTTTAAAAATGCGATTTTCGGCAAAAGAGCACCCACCAAAAAAGCAGATAGCACGTGGAGTTTAGAGAATGCAAATTACTCGGCTATTATCTACAGACCTTCTGAAATCGCTAATGCAATGGGACCCAGTATTTCTGATCCTAGAAGTGGAGAGATTATAGAAAGTCATGTATTCTGGTTTCATAACGTAATGAAAGTGCTTAAAGAATGGTACATGATTCAGGCAGGAGCCATCGATCCTAGAGCCAGAAAACCAGAATTAGACGACGAATTAATGGGAGAGCTTATTCGCTTTGTTTCTTCTCACGAAATTGGTCATGCCATAGGGTTATTACACAATTTTGGTTCGAGTTCTACTGTACCTGTCGAGAAACTTAGAGATAAGGAATGGGTAGAAAAAAATGGGCATACACCATCGATTATGGATTATGCGAGGTTCAATTACGTAGCACAACCCGAAGATAATATTGGTTCTGCAGGTATCTATCCCAAAATCAACGATTACGATAAGTGGGCTATTAGCTGGGGGTATCGTTGGCATCCGGAATTTGAGGACGAATTTGAAGAACAAAAAGCCTTAACTAAAATAGTTACCGATAGCTTAGCCGCAAATCACCGACTCTGGTTTGGGACAGAAGTTGAACCTTTTGATCCTAGAAGCCAAAATGAAGATTTAGGAGATGATGCCGTACTGGCCGGCACCTATGGTATCAAAAATTTAAAAAGGATTGTACCGCACTTAATAGCATGGAATAGTGTTGAATACAAAGGCTACGATGCAGTTAAGGATGCTTTGGGAGCTGTTTTTGCTCAGTATAACAGATATCTAGGTCATGCCTTAAAGAATATTGGTGGGGTGTATAACGATGTACATTTAGCTTCAGATGATTCTCCTATTTACCAGCCTGTAGAAAAAGAAAGGCAGCAAAGAGCTTTTCAATTTATTTCAGATCAATTATTTGATACCCCTTACTGGCTAAATGAAAAATCGATTTTCAATAAATTAGATTTTTCATTTGGAATAGAATTGAGCGAGATTCAAAAAATGAACATAGAAAGATTGATTACTAGGGTGAGAATGAGTAATCTCCTTAATGCTCAATATGAACACGAAGAGGATGCGTATACGCTTCAAAATCTATTTGACGATTTAAACCAATCGATTTTTAGAGAATTGCATGAAAAAGAATCTGTTGATTTCTACCGAAGAAATCTTCAGAAGATTTATGTAAACAGACTCTTACAACAAATAGCCTTAGAAGAACCACTAAACCTGATTACTAGCAACTTTCAGTACACCACCATAAATTCAGATATTCAAACCCTTATCCTGAATGAACTGAGAAAGCAAAAAGAATTGTTTGAAAAATTAAGCAAAAGCTCCCGGTTAGACGAAACCACAAAAACGCATTTAACAGAGCTTGCAAAAAGAATTGAAAAGCAACTTGATTTAGACAGTTAAGTTTGATGTTAGCCAAGTGAAAACTCGGGAGCCAAAAGCTCTCGAGTTTTTTGCTTTAAAGCTATTATTATAAATAGCCAGCCCTAAAACACTAAAACTACACGGGTACGATCAATCCTAAGGTTGATAAACCGCTATAAGAGATCACCAATAATAAGTCATAGTTCACTTACATAAGAGCACAGTCGAAGGCTGGACCCTGCCAACCGACCTTAAGCCATTTACGAGCTCTCGTAAAATAATATAGTGAGCTAAAAAGGAACAGAACATCGAAGAGAAACTAGAATCTGATGCGATGCTGAAACAAGTTCAGCATGACGTGTTTTTTGAAGCGTTTCTCCTAATCCTCAGCCCTGCTGCATCTCGCTTCTCGACTGTATTTCGACGGCGCTCAGTTTGGCACGTTCGAAGCGACAGTCGTACTAACCCGGAAGATTAAATAAATTACATCCCTTTGCTTTAGAATAAGCATTTAAGCCTTTTTTTAGTACCTATCCAAAAGGTGTATTTTCTTTTCTGCATCCGACGACCGTAGGGAGAGGAATGCACTGTTCTAGAGAACCTAAAGCCTTTAATGACGTAGGAGTCTGTTGCGTAAAGAAAATGAACAGAGCATACTATAGAAACTAAAAGCTTCTTGCGATGCTATATTAAAATGAGCTTGACGCTATTAACAAAAAATCTTAAGAGGTAAAGCATTACCTGAAATTTAGTATAGGTTTATTAAAAAGGTCTTGCAGATCCGTTCGTGCAAATTGTTATCACTCCTTTTGGTGTAGTGTTTAACCTCTTTACCCAGCTTATTATAAAAATTAAAAGATTTGGGGTGACTGCTGCTAATTAGCATTTTAGCGTAGTCTTTAGAGCGGTAGTAAGGGAAAATAATAGTGTTAAGCCAATAGCTTCCATGCCCCATTCCTTTTTCTACGATATGGAAGTATTTGAGCAATACGGTCTCCTTTAGATCGGCTTGGCCTTCTACACCAAGCTTTTCCAATTCACCCCCTACAACCGTTAAAACACCGATGATGGAGCCCTTTCTTTCCAGAGTATGTATATCAAACCAAACACCTGCTGTCTGCTTTAAGTTTTCTATGTAATTTACGGCATGATAAAGCTCATTATAATCATCCCAATTGTTTTCGAGTTTCCAGGAAACATAGTTGCTTATCGGGGAGAATAATGGGCTGCTAAAGGATTGATGCAGTATGAATTTTAAATCGTTTTTACCGGTTCCAAGTACGTTCATAAAGTCATAAACTATTAAGGTTTAAAGATAGGGAGATTAAAAAATGGGTAAGAAGAGTATTGGCAGAACGTTGTTTAGGCTATATGTTTTTGATTTAAAAATAGTTATCCTTCCAAAAAGGTGTTGTTAGGGACTTTCTTAGGATCAGTACTGTACTAACAGCCCCGTGCAACCTGCATCTTCCTGACGCTTCTGAACTAAAAAAAGCAAGAAAGCAGAAGCCAATTCTCGTTCAATGTGTATTTTCGAACACGAATAAACAAGCAGATTGAAAAATCTGGTCAATCAACAGGCAAATGAATCGACTTTCCTTCAAATTTACTACATTCATTTTTATGTTGATCGCGTATACGTCTTGCAGTTCGATAAAAACAGCACCTGCAGATATGCCTTCTCCTCCCCCTAAAGCAAGTAGTGTTTTTCCTAAACAAAAAGGATCCGTGAATGATTTTGAGAATATTCTTAGCGAATCAGAAGAAGCGGAACTCACCAGAAAAATTCAAGAACTTGAATCTGCAACTTCAGATCAAATAGTTGTTGTGACTTTAGTTTCGATAAAACCCTATTTAACTATTGAAAGTTATGCATTTGATTTAGCGAACGACTGGGGAGTTGGAATGGAAGAAAAAGACAAGGGAATTGTAATTGCGCTGGGAAAAGAATTGAAACAGATTCGCATTGAAAACAGTATGGGGATCCAGCAACGTTTAACCGACTCAGAAGCAAAACGCATTATCGAAGAACTCATGATTCCGGAGTTTAAACAAGAAAACTATTATAAAGCACTCCTTAAGGGAATTGAAGCCATTAGTCTGCAACTTAAATAAATGCGTTGGGCAGTAAGCCGAAACTCATGCTACTGTATACGCCTTTTAGCAGTTGATACGTATCTCAAACTCTCATCCATCTTATGAGTTTTTAAATTCAACAGTAGTCGCATGGATACCCAAAGGCTAAAATAAATTTTGATCCTTGGGTTGAGAGTAAGCGCAGACCGTTTTAAAGAACAGATGTGATACACACGCAGAGCTGATAATCCCGTTTACCCTTAAACTACTTTTTTCTTCAGTATGACAATCAACATATTGATGTGATGTTGAAACTTCCAGCTCCTTAATGCTGCGGAAGGTATAATAGGTGCAGTATTACGACCTTCTTCTTCACCTGTAACTTCTCTTCTTAAAGCTTCTTGAGCAAGGGAGTATCCCCAACTTTTAGAACATTCAGATTGGCTGTCAAGTAACTACTTTTCAGCAAAAACCTGTTAAAGTGTAAATCCTATTAAGGTAGGGTAATATCCTATCAATAATAAGTGTATAATATACGTTTATTTGAAGAATGAAATCACCTATACAGTATTATGAAGAAAATTAAAGGGCTTATCCTTTGATTATAGGTCTTTGGAATTGGGTGATAACTAAAATTTGAGCTGTGCCATCTGCTACAATAGAGTCTCTGTAAAACCTATCATCCTTGGTGATTTTCTTTAAAAGCTATAATAAGATTAAGACTAGAATTCCCAATATATCCAAATATAACTGTATGTCTAAACTTTAATAAACACAATAAAATATGAGAATTAGTTACCTTAAATTATATTTTACCAGTATCCTAGTCTTGCTCTCATGCACTCTTATCCAGGCGCAAGAGCTAACCGTAACTGGAAAAATTGTAGACGAGACGGGGATGCCGTTACCGGGTGTAACCATAAAAATCAAAGATAAAGCAAAAGGCACCGTATCTGATTTTGATGGTCTTTACACAATAGCTGCAGCAAACCAAGATGTTTTAGTATTCTCCTTTTTAGGTTTTGCGAATCAGGAAGTTACACTTGATGATCAAACTTCTGTAAATATCACCCTTAAGGAAAATGCAGCCGAGCTTGGAGAGGTGGTGGTTGTAGGTTTTGGTAAAAAAAAGAAAGTCAATCTCACAGGAGCTGTAGCATCTGTTGACTCGGAAACCTTTAAATCAAGGCCTGTACAAAATGCAACACAAATGCTTCAAGGTGTTGTAGGCGGACTCAATATCAATCAAAGTAGTGGGGGCAGTTTAGAGAGCAGACCTTCTATAAATATACGCGGAACTACCACAATTGGTAGCGGCTCTACAGGAAGCCCTTTGGTGCTCATCGATGGGATGCAAGGGGATATCAATGCTATTAACCCACAGGATATAGAAAGCGTCTCGGTTTTAAAAGATGCCGCAGCGGCTTCTATCTATGGCTCTCGGGCTGCATTTGGGGTTATTCTGGTAACCACAAAGACCGGAAAGAAAGGCATCCCCAGCGTGCAATACAGTACCAATTTCAGATTGAGTACGCCTTTAAACATGCCGGAAATGATGGATTCTTATACGTTTGCGACCTTTTTTAACGATGCGAATATTAATGGTAATAATGGACCTATTTTTAGTGAAGAACGCCTGCAACGTATTAAAGATTATCAAAATGGTGTGATCAGCGATCCTATAGTTGCAAATCCAAGCAATCCATCGCGATGGGCTGATGGTTATGCTTTTGGTAACGCCAACGTTAACTGGTATGATGCGATATACAGAAAACAGTCTTACTCCCAAGAACACAACTTTAGTGTGCGTGGAGGTGGGGATCGCGTTAGATATTATGTTTCTGGAAATTACTTGGATCAAAATGGTCTGATGGAATTCAACCGGGATAAATTTAAAAGATATACCACCACAGCTAAAGTAGGTTCTGACCTTACAGATTGGCTAACCCTTAATGTTTCTATGCGATTCATCAGAGAAGACTATGGGAGACCTTCTGCCTTAAATGATAATTTATTTCAGGATCTAGCCAGACAGGGATGGCCGGTTTTACCGCTTTATGATGCGAACGGATATCTATATTCTTCTCCCTCTCCTGCACTGGGTTTGCGAGACGGTGGACGCGATGTGAGTCAAAAAGACTGGTTGTATCAGCAAGCTCAATTTGTGATAAAGCCTACCGAAGGACTGGAAGTATTTGCAGAATTTAATTATAGAATTAGAAATGATTTTAGACACTGGGATGTGTTGCAGACCTTTAACCACGATGTAAACGGAGACCCGTATCTGTACAATAGAAATTCTAGTGTGTATGAATATGCGTTCCGCGAAAATTACTTCAATACCAATATCTACAGTACCTATAATTTTGATATTGAAGAAAAACACAACTTCAGTGTTACTGCAGGTTTTCAATCTGAACTTAATAAATACAGGAGTCTGAGTGCAGATCGTACTGGAGTTATTTTACCAGCTTTACCGGTTCTGGATCTGACATCAGGAGTGGATGCAAATGGAAATGTCGTGGCACCTGCGATCAGTGGAGAATATCAGAACTGGGCTACTGCCGGGTATTTTGCCAGACTCAATTATAATTTTAAAGAACGTTACCTTTTAGAAGCAAACATACGCTATGATGGAACTTCCCGTTTTCAAAGTGATAAACGCTGGCAGTGGTTTCCATCGGTTTCTGCAGGATGGAATGTTGCAAAAGAAGAATTCTGGGGCAATTTATATGAAACCATAAGCACCTTTAAGTTTAGAGGCTCCTGGGGAGAATTGGGCAACCAGAATACTGATGATTGGTACCCTACTTACCTAACCATGCCTATAGGCACTGCAAACGGAGGATGGCTCGTAAACGGCCAGCGACCTAATACCAGTAGTGCCCCCGGACTGGTTAGTCAGTCATTAACATGGGAAAAGGTTCAAAGCTGGAATGTAGGTCTTGATCTTGCACTGTTTAAAAACAGACTAACAGGATCTTTCGATTATTTCACCAGATATACCTTAGATATGGTGGGACCGGCACCAGAACTTCCGGTAGTTTTAGGAACAGCAGTTCCCCAAACAAACAATACCGATCTAAAAACTTACGGATTTGAGTTGAGTCTGTCCTGGAAAGACAGGCTGAGCAATGGATTGGGTTATGGCATAGATGTACTGTTGTCAGACTCTCAGGCCGAAATCACCAAATATCCCAATCAGACTAATTCCTTAAATACCTATAGAACTGGTCAAAAAGTTGGCGAAATATGGGGCTATGAGACGTTGGGTATTGCTAAGACTGAAGAAGAAATGCAAGCGCATCTCAATTCCTTACCCAATGGGGGACAGGACGCACTGGGGAACCAGTGGGCGGCAGGTGATATTATGTACAAAGACCTTAACGGAGATGGAAAGATCGATTCAGGTTCCTGGACCTCAGATGAACCGGGTGACCGTAAAGTAATCGGAAACAGTACGGCACGATATCCTTTTGCCGTTACGCTGAATGCAGACTGGAAAGGCTTTGATTTTAGAGCCTTCTTTCAGGGAGTTTTAAAACAAGATTATTTTCAAGGAAGCTATTATTTCTGGGGAGTTTCCGATTCGCAGTGGTGGTCTACAGGATTTGTACAGCACGAGGATTACTTCAGAGCTGATGAAAACCATCCTTTAGGGCAAAATACAGATGCGTATTATCCACGCCCATTATTCAACACCAAGAATAAGCAAACTCAATCTAAATACTTACAAGACGCTTCTTACATACGCCTTAAAAATGTACAACTGGGGTATACCATACCTTCACAGGTTTATGAAGATTTAGGGATAAAAAGTTTTAGAATTTACGTTGCCGGTGAAAATTTATGGACAGCAACAGCAATGTCAAAAGTATTTGACCCGGAAACCATAGACGGTGGATCGGGCGGTAATGTATACCCGCTTTCCACAACTTTTGCTTTTGGCTTAAACATTAACTTTTAAAAAAAACATGATGAAAAGATATATAAATACCCTAGTACTATTTTCGCTGTTTGTTTTAACAGTGAGTTGTAGCGATGATTTCTTAGACAGACCTCCACAATCTCAGATCATTCCTGAAGACTATTTGTATGAAGAATCTCAGCTGGCTGCATATACCATAAACCTATATGGGATACTCCCTTCTCATGGGAACTGGAGTTTTGGCACATTTGGTATTGATAGCGATACCGATAATATGGCAGATTTAAGTTATGATAATAAGTATGTTCCCGGACAATGGAGGGTGCCGCAAACAGATGGCAGCTGGAGTTTTACGAATATATACAACATCAACTACTTCTTAAATACAGTTTTACCACGCTGGAAAAATGGTGAAATCACAGGGAGTGAAAACATGATTGAACAGTATATTGGTGAAGCTTATTTTTTCAGAGCCTTTGAGTACTTTAATAAAGTGCAGGCTTTAGGTGATTTCCCAATCGTGAAGAAAAACTATGCTGATGACAAAGAAGTGCTTATCGATGTAAGTAAAAGAACACCCAGATCTGAGGTGGTTCGCTTTATCATTTCAGATTTAGACTCTGCCGCGGCGATGATGCAGAATACTTCACCTGACGGAAATAAAAACAGGTTGTCTAAATATTCAGCACTTTTAGTGAAGTCTCGGGTAGCACTTTATGAAGCTTCATGGCTTAAAAACTTTAAAGGGACCGCTTTTGTACCCAATGGATCGGGCTGGCCGGGAGCAGCTAAAAACTACAATCAGGGATGGAACTATGAAGCCGGTAGCATTGATGCTGAAATAGACTGGCTTTTAGATCAGGCAATGGAGGCTTCAAAAGAAGTTGCTGACGCTTTTTCATTAACACCTAATAACGGCGTATTACAGCAAACCGTTACCGATTCTCAAAATCCGTATTTTGACATGTTTAGTGACACCGATATGTCTGGATATGACGAAGTCTTACTTTGGAGGGATTATGATCAGGGGCTGGGAGTTGTACACAATGTACCTGTAGAAGCTATGCGAGGCAATGCTACTGTTGGACTGACTAAAGGTTTGGTTGATTCATTTGTGATGGAAAACGGACTTCCTATTTACGCATCGGGCTCTGGATATGTAGGTGATGATTATATTGCTGACGTTAGATCGAACAGAGACGGTAGGTTATGGCTTTTTCTGAAACAACCCGAACAGATCAATGTGCTCTATAATGTAAATGCCGGTACACACGTCACACCGGTTGAACCCATACCTGAGATCATAAACCGTATATATGCTACGGGTTATGCAATTCGAAAAGGTTTAAATTACGATGGAGCTCAGGCTAATAACGGACAAGGATATACAGGAAGTATTGTATTTAGAGCAACAGAGGCTTATTTAAATTATATAGAAGCCTCGTATTTAAAAACCGGTAGCATCAACGGTACTGCATCATCATACTGGATAGCAATACGGGAGCGTGCAGGTGTGGATACGGACTTCAACAAAACCATTGCAGCGACGAGTATGGCTCTTGAGGCAGCGGGAGATTGGGGCGCTTATACTGCTGGTCAACTGGTTGAACCTACGTTGTACAACATTCGTCGCGAACGAAGAAACGAACTCTTTGCTGAGGGATTGCGGTGGATGGACTTGAAAAGATGGAGAGCGATAGATCAACTTATGACCCAAAACTACCACATTGAAGGCTTCAAATTATGGGGGCCTATGCAAAACTGGTACGATAGCGGTGAGTTAACCTATGAAACAGGTACAGCAACAGTATCGTCACCCAACCGAAGTACGTATTTAAGACCTTATGAAAAAACCGGTGGTGAGCTTGTATATGACGGATATAGCTGGGCAATGGCTCATTATCTTGATCCTATTGCTATACAGCACTTTTTAATTACAGCAGAAGGTGCCGATTTAAGCACATCACCCATCTATCAAAACCCGGGGTGGACCTTAAAAGCAAATGACGGAGCCCAACCGATCGATTAATTTAGTTATAAACTTCTTAAAGTCCCTTTTTTGAAAAAGGGACTTTTTTTTTGCTCAATCTTGATGATCAGATAACACCGGATATATAGAATACCCCAAACACGGAGCTTCGTACACTCCAAAACCAATAACAACCCAAACCCTGTTAGGGTGCTGAAACTTTCAAATGTTTGGAGCGAGCAAGAATACGAATGCATGTAAACCTCCCTTTGAAGGGAGGTTTTTTAATTCTCATAAAAAGCGTTCTTGTGAATGCTGCAACAGAAACAGCACAAAGATAAGAGCCGGTTATGGAAGTTAAGCCTTAAAAACCTTCATCACCTGCGCCGGATTAAAAGCTTTGCTGTTGAGTGTTTGTTGGCTCCGCAGCGTATGGCTTGTATAAAACAAAATACCGGCTGTCACCAGATTCAGGCTGTCCTGAGGCAGTTCGGCAGTGGTGTAGCGTGACGCGGGGATGGTTGCGGTACGGTGCGGGATGGGAATAGTAAAGAGTTCCTGATGCAGGGTTTGATAATCGCTTGGTGCATAGGCACTGATCCAGTAACACAGCTCGGCAGTACCGGCTTCCTTGGGCCAGTAGAGTTGGCTACCGGTTTTAAATTCGGGCAATGTGACAAGTAGTTTTCCGGCATCCAGACGAAGTTCTAAGCCCGGAAGTTGTACATATTCGGGATAAGGCGTTTGCAAGTTGAATTCCAAACCTTCTAAAACCTCAGGGCTTCCTTGTGCCAAATCGAGATTACCCTGAGGCAACGAGGTGTTGGTTTTCATTCCCTGATACACCGTTTTCCGAAAGCGGTTGAACCATTGCGAATCATAATTTGTACCTATAAACGGACGCAATCCTCTTACCAGCGCACTGGTCGTTCGCGAGGCTCGACCAAAATCGGTTGCGGACTGTTTGGAACGTTCCGAGGGATATTTCCCGGTTTTTTCAGGCTTGGCTTGTACAAGGGTTTTCCCATTTACATTTCTAAAAACCAGTTGGCCTATACTGCCTACAATATTTCCTTTAGCGTCTAAATATGCCATAGTAACGAGTTATTAAGTTAAAGATTCTGCCAGAGTACTACAAGACTTCATCCAAAGTCCACCACAAATTGTGTGGCAAAGTGTGGTTACAGTGTGGACTTAGTGTGGACTCAGTGTGGTAGCACGTTAATCAAGAGTAAGTTATGAAATAAAGCAATACGGTACCAGCGCATACTTAATAACTTAATATTTGTGTAAAAAAGGCTGTTGGTATTGCCGTTTTAACCTTAAGAGTCCTTGTTTTAAGGCCTGCTCAGGATTTAAATGCTACAAGGTTTTCCTTGAAGTCAAAACTTTTTCATCATAATGCCTTGTGCGGAATCACCTCGAGGTGATGCATTCAAAGTCCGTTATAAGACGAAGCAGTCTTAACATAAAACGATGGATTAATTGTTTTACAATGAATTGTAAAATTCAAAAACCACCTGACTGTTTTTACCGTAAGTGTCGGTAAAATTTACTTTAAGTCAGATAAAATACCTATTTGTAGGAAAGTATTTTTTACTTGTGTTAAATAACTATTTATCAATATTCTATATCATTTTAACATTTATTTTTGAGGTGCCTTAAATCAATCATTGTATGAAACAACAACTACTCTCATTATTTTTTTTAGTAGCATTTTATTCAAGTTCAGCTCAGGTAGGAATTGGTACTACCAACCCTAAAAGCTCCTTGGATGTGATAGGGAATCCATCAGATGTAACATCTTTAGATGGAATTGCACCTCCACGATTAACCGGTAACCAACTTCAGGCTAAAACCTACACAGCTGCCCAGAATGGTACTATGATTTATGTAACGCTACCTACAACCACACCTACAGGTCAAACTGCAGATGTTACTACTGAAGGCTTATATGTATACAGTTCTTCACAAAATAAATGGGTTGCGCTAAAAGGTATTTCGGGTGGTGCATCGACAAGTTGGGCATTGACAGGTAATACCGGTACAAATCCTTCAACTGATTTTTTAGGAACAACAGATAACCAATCGTTAAATTTTAGGGTCAATAACTTTGATGTCGGGAGTATAAAAACTGATAATTCATTTTATATAGGTAGAGATGCCTCTAGTAATGGAGCACGGTCTGTGGCTGTAGGCTATCAGGCAAACTCTTCGGGAGAAGAATCTGCTGCATTTGGAAGAGCATCGATTGCATCAGGAGCCAGATCAACAGCTATAGGTTTTCAAGCAGCAGCTTCAAGTGAGGAATCAACCGCTTTAGGTAGAGCAACTGAGGCTTCAGGAGCCAGATCAACTGCAACAGGCTTTCAAAGTAAGGCTCAGGCTGAAGAGAGTGCTGCCTATGGGCGCGGAGCAACTGCCAGTTCTGCACGGTCCACTGCAATAGGTTTTGAAACTACGGCCACAGCAGATGATGCTACAGCCTTAGGTCGTAATGCCGATGCCAGTGCTGCCCGGGCTACGGCGACGGGGTATAATGCATTGGCGTCCAATACTGATGCCAATGCTTTTGGTAGTGGGGCTATTGCAAGTTCTGCAAGTAGTTTGGCTTTAGGTACCAATGCGAGTGCCCGAGGAAACTCTTCAGCGGCAATAGGTTTGAATGCGATTGCCAGAAACCAGAGCTCACTTGCTTTTGGAGTTGGCGCAGATGCAAATGGAAATAATTCGGTTTCAATTGGGGTAGGGGCTCTTACAAGTGCTCAAAATGCTGCCGCATTAGGAAGTAATGCGACTGCAAGCAATTCTTCAGCTTTAGCTTTTGGTCAAAATTCTACCTCTTCTGGTTTGAGGTCATCTGCTTTAGGAACAGGAACTCAAGCCACAGCTCAAAATGCTACGGCTATAGGTAATGGGGCACGGGCAACCGGTGATGCTGCAACTGCCGTTGGTTCTGGAACTACTGCAAACCAATCTAATAGTACAGCATTAGGAAGTCAGGCCAATGCCTCAGCGATCAATACCACTTCGTTAGGTTATAATTCTGATGCAACGGCAGATAATGCTACTGCTGTAGGGTATGAAACCAAAGCTACGGGTATTTCATCTGTCGCAATAGGTGATCGCGCAGAGGGAAATGCACTCAATACCATAGCAATAGGCTATTCATCTGCAGCTCTTGCAACAAATGCTTTAGCTATAGGTGACGATGCTTACAGCAATAAGGCATTTGGACTTGCTATAGGTTATTCAGCTGATGCGCAGGGAGATTATTCTGTTGCAATTGGTCCCGACAGCTATACCAATCAACTTAATGCTACAGCCCTAGGTAGGCAATCTGATGCTCAGGGACAAAATTCCATCGCGTTGGGTTACGATACCTATACCAATCAGGATGGGGCTGTCGCTATTGGAAATAATGCTGAAAGTACTGGTTTAGATGCTATCGCTTTAGGTACAGGCAGTAGAGCTCCTCAAGATAATTCAATTATATTAGGGAATCATACCAATGCGAATGTTCGAGTAGGAATTGGAACAAATACGCCGTCTGCTAAGCTTCAGATAAACGGAAGTCTCAGGTATGTTGATGGAAATCAAACTGCAGGACGGGTATTGACTTCAGATGCTACAGGGAATGCAAGTTGGCAAGCTGCTGCCGGGGATGGTAATATTTATTCTAACGATGGAACGTTAACTGCGCAAAGAACTATAAACCTAAATGGGAATGTGCTGCGCTTTGATAATGGAATTAATCGATTCATGGAAATTATTGGAGGAGATGTAAGTGACAATGATGATCCCTTTAAATTTACAACACTCAATGCGTTTCGATTTGATGTTGATGGTAATACAGCACTTGAGATTGAATCTAATAGAGATATTGTATTACCCCTTTATGGCAGTGGAGCAAGAACAGGAACACCTACTTATAATTTAGCCGTAGATGCAACGGGAAGAATAATTGAGACCCCTATGAAACTTGCTACTCCCAGTGGGATGCAGTTCTATTCCTATGATATTGCAAGCTCCACTTCACCAGATTTAAATAACCTGGAACGAAATACGCTGGTAACCAAAGCTGGAGTTTATAATGGTGCATTGAGTCTGCCCGCTTCCGGCTCTTCAGTTTTAAATCCTACTACAGACGGTGAAGGCTTTGTAATTAAAATTGTAGGTACTTATTTGGTAAGAAATACTGGTAATTTTACTTTTTCTCAGCGTTCTGATGATGGGGCTAGGATATATATTGACGGTTCTTTAATACTAAATGATTGGGCGGATAGTGGCTCCAATACTACAACCTCTAACCCTGTGCAGCTTGCACAAGGAAAGCACAAATTTGAATTTTGGTATTATGAAGATGCTGGAGATCAGGAATTTTCGTTTTCCTGGGAAACTAATCCAGATGGTAATAGTGGGGTGATTCAGGCAAATCAATTTACAATCGAATAGGTCAAATAGGTCATAGACAAGTATAGCGGGGATATCTGTGAAGGCATACCTACTTAGCGTTAGATTTCTAAAAAGTCTGATTGCAAAGCCTAAGTGATAGTCGTACCTTTGATGTCCAAATTTTGAACGTAACATTATGAGTACATACGACGTTGCAGTCATCGGTTCCGGTCCCGGAGGTTATGTGGCTGCTATTCGCTGCGCCCAGTTGGGTCTTAAAACAGCAATCATTGAGAAATATGCAACTATGGGCGGTACTTGCCTTAATGTAGGTTGTATTCCTTCTAAAGCCCTATTAGATTCTTCACATCATTATGATGATGCCATTCAACATTTTGAAGAGCACGGTATCGAAATTCCCGGAGAGATCAAAATCAATCTGGAGAAGATGATGGCGCGCAAAGCTGCTGTGGTAGAACAAACCACAAAGGGGATCGAGTTTTTAATGAGCAAAAATAAGATCGATACTTTTCAGGGGGTGGGTAGCTTTAAAGATAAAACACACATTCACATCGCTGTTGCTGAGGGGGATGACGTAGAAATAGAAGCAAAAAACACCATTATCGCTACCGGAAGCAAGCCTGCAAGTCTTCCGTTTATCAACATAGATAAAGAACGCATCATTACTTCTACAGAAGCCTTAAAACTTAAAGAAATCCCGAAGCACCTTATTGTTATAGGTGGTGGTGTGATCGGCTTAGAATTAGGTCAGGTATATAAGCGTCTGGGGTCTGAAGTAACTGTTGTAGAATATTTAGACCGAATCATCCCAACGATGGATGGGGCTCAAAGTAAAGAACTGACTAAGGTTCTTAAAAAAGCTAAGGTTAAAATCAACACGTCACATAAGGTAAGCGCCGTGGAGCGTAAAGGAGATGAGGTGGTGGTTACGGCTACTGATAAAAAAGATAACGAAGTTGCGTTTACAGGAGATTATGTTTTAGTTTCTGTAGGCCGTAAAGCATACACAGACGGACTGAACCTGGAAGCTGCCGGATTGAAGACCGATGATCGGGGTCGTGTTGAGGTCAATGAGCATTTGCAAACTTCAGTTTCTAATATTTATGCTATTGGGGATGTGGTTCGCGGTGCAATGCTTGCACATAAAGCTGAAGAAGAAGGGGTGTTTGTTGCCGAAACCCTTGCCGGTCAAAAACCGCATATTAATTATAATCTGATTCCGGGTGTGGTGTATACATGGCCAGAAGTTGCTTCTGTAGGTAAGACCGAAGAGCAACTTAAAGAAGACGGTGTGGTGTATAAATCGGGTCAGTTTCCTATGCGTGCGTTAGGGCGTTCGAGAGCTTCTGGTGATGTAGATGGGTTTGTGAAAATTCTAGCAGATAAAGAGACTGATGAAGTTCTAGGCGTTCATATGGTGGGAGCTCGTGTAGCAGATTTAATTGCTGAAGGAGTAACTGCGATGGAATTTCGTGCGAGTGCAGAAGATATTGCGATTATGTCCCATGCACATCCTACGTATGCAGAAGCGGTTAAAGAAGCAGCGCTTGCTGCAACGGAAGACAGAGCTTTACATATTTAAGATCTTAAGAATTACTTAAAAGCCCTTTTCTAGTCGAAAAGGGCTTTTTTTATGATTTATTTGATAGGTTATGTCTGTATTCTTGATGAACTTTCAATTCAAAAAATCTTATGAAAGCAATTGTAATAACCGAAGCAGGAGGTCCTGAAGTTCTAAAATTAAAAACTGTTGGGAGCCAGCCTTTAGCAGCGCATCACGTGCGTATTGCAGTAAAAGCAGCGGGTGTTAACCGTAGTGATATACTTACGCGTAAAAATCCGGATGCATATGGTGATGATACGCCGGCAGCTCAAATTCCCGGACTCGAAGTAGCCGGAGAAATTATAGAAAGGGATGAAGATGTTGAATCTTTTAAGGTAGGCGATGCGGTTTGTGCTTTGGTTGCCGGTGGGGGGTATGCTACAGAAATTGTCGTGGATGCGCGCTTGTGTCTTCCGGTACCTAAGGATTTTAGTTTTGTTGAAGCAGCAGCTTTACCCGAAGTTATGTTTACAGTATGGTTTAATGTATTTCAGCAAGCAAAAGCAAAAAAAGGAGAGAAGCTGTTGATTCACGGCGGTACCAGTGGTATTGGTATTATGGGGTTACAGATGGCAAAAGCTTTGGGATTAAAAACGTATACAACAGTTGGTTCTCAGGAGAAAATAGATTTTGTAGAAAAGTATGATTTAGCCGAAGTAATAAACTATAAAGAGACCGATTTTGAATTGATATTTGCCGATAAGAAAATTGATGTGATTTTAGATATGGTGGGTGGAGGCTATACCCAGAAAAACCTGAATATTCTCAATAAAAAGGGGCGTCTGGTCCATATCAATGGAATGAATGGTTTGACTCCGGAAATTAATTTATGGACGATTATGAGTAAGCAACTCACCCTTACCGGAAGCCTTTTAAAACCCGAGCCTATAGCTATTAAACAAGGTATAGCTTCAGAAATATATAAAGAAATTTGGCCTTTGCTAAATAGTAAAATGATTAAACCTTTTATTTATAAAACATTTACACTTGATGATGCTTCTAAAGCTCATCAACTCATGGAAAGCAGTAAGCATATTGGCAAAATTATTTTAGAGGTAGCATAATTTTTCTCATATTTAGGTTATGCGTTTACAAACAATAGAGAAACCCCAGAAACATTTTGTAATAGATGTTTCAGAAAAGGGCATAACTAAAAAACAATTAGAAGACCTTAAAAATGAAGACTGGTTAATAAATAGGGCAGGCGGAGAAGGCCTTATCTTTTCAAACCATGTTTTAGAGTATTATTTGGACGAAGAATATAGGCACGGAAAAACCATACTAACAGCAGGAAGTGGACTTTTAAAAACAAAATCTAGTGGAGAACGAAAAAAGCTTTTACTCGATTATTTACTAGAAAAAAGTCCGAAGTTTTTAATTCTTGATAATCCATTTGATTCCCTAGATCAAGAAAAAGTAACTTGGTTTAAAAAGAAACTAGAGGCTCTTTCTCAAACAACATTGTTGATTCAGCTTTTTAGGAGGCGAGAGGATATCTTGCCATTTTACAATTCGGCTTTAGTCTATACCTATAAGGGCTTTTCAGAATCAAAACTGAAAAAGCATTATCTGGAAATGATTGATGCTTTTAATACAAAGCATCAAATTCCAACTCCTATAGCGCGTTATGAAAACTTACCGGAAACACTTGTGGCTTTTAATGATGTTTCGGTTTCTTTTGGGAATAAACCAGTTATAGATAGTATTTCTTGGGAGATTAAACAAGGAGAGGCCTGGCATTTGAAAGGTCCCAATGGCTCGGGGAAGACCACGATACTATCTATGATTACCGGAGACAGTACAAAAGGCTATGGTAAAGAGTTATACATCTTCGGAAGAAAAAAAGGCAGCGGAGAAAGTGTGTGGGAAATTAAGAAGAAGATAGGATATATTACGGCGACGCTTACAGAGCGTTTTGATGGGATGCATAGCGTTTTAGAAATGGTAATTTCCGGTTTGTATGATAGTGTGGGGTTATACCAAAGACCTACATCATTAGAAGTGACTAAGGCTGAAGAATGGCTTGAGCTAATAGGCCTAAGCGATAAAAAAGAATATACTTTTAGAAGGTTGAATGAAGTGCAAAAACGACTTGTTTTGATCGCGCGTGCAATGATTAAACATCCGCCATTGCTTATTTTAGATGAGCCTACTTCTGGTTTAGATACGCGAGGCGCACAGTTGTTAGTTCAATTGGTAAATAGAATAGCTGCAGCTCGTGAAACCGCAATGCTTTATGTATCTCATCGGGAAGAGGATGGATTAAATTTTAAACATACACTAGAATTAGAGCCTTCTCAAACCGGTTCAAGAGCATTATTTAAATGAAATTAAAGCAATTTAACTAGCTATTACTACTAAGTGTTTAGAATTAATTATCTTTCTAAGAACAATTTTACCGTTAAAATGCATAAAAAATTAGTTTAAAAACATACATTTGAATACCCACTATAAATTTGAGACGCTTGTTTTAAATTTTGCAACCCAACTTAAAGTAATAGACGATGTCTAAAAGAGATTTTTTCAAGGAAGATTTTCACCGTATTCTGTGCGAGAATCCTCATATATTTTCTTGGATTACCAATGAGGCTACGCTTGGTGTTTACTATGTAAATCTTGATTTTCCAAATAGATATTTTATAACACAATCTTTCTGGTCCATTTTAGAATATTCAGAACCCGAAAAGGATGCAGCGTTAGACTTGTGGTGGTCAATTTTAGGAGCTGCTGGTAAAAAATCTATAGAAGATTTAATTAGTGCGATAACTAACAAGGGTTCTGCAAAAAAAGACAATTATTTCTCACTTCTATCTAAAAGAAAGAAAATACTTACAGCTAAGTCTTCTCATCTTGTGCATGTGGACTCTAATGGATCACGGCATTTAATCCTAAAATTTATACAAGAAATTGATAATGAGTTTTCATCAAATAGGTATTTGAAGAAAATTAAGAAGCTTCGTAAATTCAATGAGATATACGAAGAAACGAACGATCTGGCTTGTGTTGGGGGATGGGAAGTCGATTTAATAGAAAATACAATAACCTGGACCCGGGTAACCAAAGAAATACATGGTGTACCGCCAGATTATGAACCAGGTATTGAAACCGCTATAAATTTTTATAAAGAAGGAGAACATAAAGAGCGTATACTAAAATTTTTTTCTGATTGTATTGAAGAGGGTAAAAACTTTGACGAAGAGTTTATAATTGTAACCTATGACGGAACAGAAAAGTGGGTTAGGAGTATGGGGAAACCCGAACTTAAAAATGGCACCTGCGTAAGAGTTTATGGTGCATTTCAAGATATAAGCAAAAGAAAACATCATCAGGAAGCTCATAAAAAAGCAGAGCTTCGGTTTTCTAAAGTATTTGAAAATTCTGCAATAGGTATTATTCTGGTAAACAATCAGAATGAATTAGAAATGGCCAATCCTGCTGCTAGAAGAATTTTTGGTTTAGATTCATTGTCAGATGAAGAAATTTTAAACTATACATTTAAAGATGTTATAAAACCAGAATATATAGAGCTTGCTGTAGAGAAGCGTACCGCGTTACTAGCTGGTGAAATAGAGAGCTATAATATTGAAGTAGAATGTTATCACCATACAGGCAAAACTATCTGGTGCAATATCAATTGCTCCTTAATCTCTAACGCTAATTTAGACTCTGATCTGGTCATAACTCAGGTAGAAGATATTACACTTAGAAAAAATTTGGAGCGTAAAGCATTAGAAAATGCAACGCGTTTTAAACGTATTTTTGAATATTCTCCTAACGGGATGGCACTTGTAGATTTACATGGTAAATGGCGTAGTGTAAATCTCAATTTGGCCCAGATGATAGGCTATACTAAAGAAGAGTTGCTTAGAAAGTCTTTAGACGAAATCACCCATCCAGAGGATCGCGATAATGATAAGCATCTTTTTGCTAAAGTTATATCTAGAGAATCACCTAGCTATCAGATAGAGAAGCGTTATCTACATAAAGATGGTTCTATAGTTAGCTGTTTTCTAACGGTTTCGGGTTTACTAGATGAGCATGGTGAGGTGCGTTCTTTGATAGGTCAGGTGGTAGACATGACCGATGAGGTTAATGCCAAAAGGGCTCTTGAGGCTAGTTTAAACGATATGCGGGTTATTCTAGATTCTACAACACAAGTAATTATAGTAGAAACTGACCTCAATCACATAATACGTAAATTTAATAAAGGAGCAGAAAACCTATTGGGGTATTCTGCAGAAGAGGTGGTAGATAAAGAAAAACCAAGTTTATTTCATAAAAAAGAAGAAGTTCAGAATTATGCTTTAGAACTGGAGCAACAGTATGGTGAGAAGGTAGATAAGCATGATATATTCACGTATAAAATAAAGAGAGGAGAACTTGAGACGAGTGACTGGACCTATCTTAGAAAAGACGGCTCTACCTTTCCGGTTCAATTAGTGGTGACTGCTATTCAAGATGAAAATGGAAACACAAAAGGATATCTGGGAGTGTCTGCTGATATTTCTGCCTTAAAAGCTATGGAGCATTCGTTACTTAAGGCGAAGCTTAAAGCTGAAGCTGCAAATAAATCAAAGTCAGAATTTTTAGCAAACATGAGTCATGAAATTAGAACCCCTTTAAATGGGGTGATTGGTTTTAGTGACCTGTTACTTAAAACAAAACTAGACGCTAATCAGCAAAAATATATGGAAACTGTTTTTGCTTCTGCAGTTTCGCTATTAGATTTAATCAATGATATTCTAGACTTTTCTAAAATTGAAGCAGGAAAGCTTGAGCTTAGTGAAGAGCGCGTAAATATTTCAGAAATCTGTGGTAGATCTGTAGAAATGATTAAGCAACAGGCGCATCAAAAAGAACTCGAAGTATTGCTTAATATCCCTAACAGTATTGATGCTAACATCATGGCAGATGGTCTCAGATTGCGTCAGATTTTGATCAATCTGTTAAGTAACGCTCTTAAATTTACGCATAAGGGAGAGATAGAGGTAAAAGTAGCGTCTAAAGGTTTGATCGAGGACAATCAGAAAAAACGATATACCTTTTCAATACGAGATACAGGTATTGGTATTGCACCTCAAAATCTGAAGAAAATATTCAGAGCTTTTGATCAGGCAGATGCTTCAACGACCCGCAAATATGGAGGAACAGGTTTGGGGTTGACTATTAGTAACCGTCTTTTGGAGTTGATGAATAGTAAGCTTGAAGTAACTAGCGAGCTGGGATTGGGGACCACTTTTTCCTTTACTGTAGATTTTACAACTGTAGATTCACAGTTAATAGAAACTAAAATTGAGCGTTCTTTAAAAAAGGTACTTATTGTTGAAGATAATTTAAACAATCGCTACATCATAGATGGGATGTTGCGCGAACGGAATATAGAAACAACATTAGTGAGTAATGGCGTTGATGCGATTGAAATCTTAGAGAAAGAAAAGGACTATGATTTAGCTATCGTAGATTACCACATGCCCTATTTAAACGGTCTTGATTTTGTAGAGCACCTTCGAGATGATTTAAAAATATCTGAAGAAGAACTCCCGATACTTTTGATGCACAGTTCTGGAGATGACCAAGCGTTAAATAGCAGAAGTCAAAAGCTAGGTGTTTCAGGTAAAATGGTAAAACCTGTTCTAAGAAATGAACTTTATGAATTCTTTGATAATTTAGAAAGTCCTACAATTGATACTAAAGAAATTACAACTGTTTCAGAACTTTTCAATCTTCAAGACAAAACACCTACAATTCTTATTGCTGAAGATAATCAGGTCAATAAATTTTTGACGCGAACGATTATTAATAAAATAGTTCCTAATGCTATACTCGTTGAGGTAGATAATGGTCAGGAAGCTATAGATGCTTACAAGCACACAAAAATAGATTTTGTACTGATGGATATTCAAATGCCGGTTTTGAGTGGTTTTGAAGCAACAAAAGCCATCCGGGAAATTGAATTGAATAGCTCAAGAGTTCCTATAATAGCCCTTACTGCACGAGCAATAAAGGGAGAGCGGGAGCGCTGTATAGAACATGGAATGGACGATTATATAGCTAAGCCTATTGTTTTAGAAGATCTTAGGCAAGCTTTGAAACGCTATTTGTTTAGTGCCGAAAATGAGAGAGTAATAAAATAAAACGAACCCCTATTTAACCCCCTGCAGTAAAGTGAACGAAGCTTTAAAACATATAATACTGGTAACCACAGATTCAGATGCTGTGGCTGCATTCAATACCTATCTTAATCCTAATGCGGTAACGTTAAGTAATTTTGCTTCGGGTATGGGAGCCATTCAATATATAAAACAAATAGGAGAGGCAGATTTGCTCATTCTTGAAGAAAACATAAAACCACTTGGTGCTGTGCAAACCATTCATTACCTTATAGATAATATGAATTATAGTGGTTCAATTTTAATTTTATCAGATTCTGGTGTAAGCGAGATACAAACTGACGAAGGAGCTTTTGAAGTATTGAAAAAGGGATTTGATAAGCCTGATCTTGATTGGGTATTAAGTCTGCTTTCAGAAAATAAAGAGCAGCGTGTTGAATTGAATTCAAAACCCTATTCGTTGTCGTATTTGAGCGACTTATCTGATGGTGATGAAGCTTTTATTTTTGAAAGCTTAAAAATATTTAATGAATCTGTAGGTAAAAATATTAGTGAAATAGAAGAATTATTTGGCAAAGAGCATTATAAAGAGGTAAGTAATCTTGCTCATAATATAAAACCTTCTTTTGAAATGTTAGAAAATAATTTAGGGAGTACAATCTGTGATGAGTTGGCTCATACTCAAGTTGACTCCTCTAAAGCGGAGCAGGTAGACCTCTTAAAAAAGGAATACCTCAAAATACAGGAGTGTCTTAAAGAAGACTTTCCTGATTTATTTAAAACGGTTTGATGCAAAGAATTCTAATTATAGAAGATAATCCTATGGTCGTTCGCTCTTTAGAATTTAAACTAAAGAAAGAGGGTTATGAGGTTGTGGTAGCAGAAGAAGGCAGGCAAGCCATGAAGTTGCTCCTTGAAGAAACTTTTGATTTGATTTTAACAGATCTAATGCTCCCTTTTGTTACAGGAACCCAAATTATAGAACATATAAAGAAAACATATCCCAATATACCGGTTATCGTATTATCTACTTCTACGCAAGAGGATATCATAACCGATGCGTTTAAGATGGGGGTAGATGATTTTATAACAAAACCTTTTAGCCCAAGCGAATTATCGCTAAGGGTTAAAAGAACATTAGCGAAACAATAACAAAAATCAGTATCGTATACGAACAAATAGTAGTTAAGTAACTCAGACTCCCCAAGTCGCAATTGAATTTATCATTATGTTAATAGCTCTTCTAGAGTTAGATGAATGGCCTTTTATTTTGAAGGTTAATCTATTACTCAGTATATTCTTTTTAATACTTACCCTTCTTTTTGTGGGGCTGGTTCTGTATTTACGTATTCAAAAAAACTTCAAAGAAGCCCATAGAAAAAAACAGGAAACTAAGTTTATAGATTTTGCCAATACCTTTCTATTTGATGATTCTATAAACAAGAGTAAGGAGTTGGCTAATTTCAAGTTTACTAATATTAAATCTTCGTACGATTATAAAATTCTGATCAAGCAAGTATTGATTTTTGATGAAAATTTAAAGGGAGAGTCCACTGCACTTATAAAAGAGATTTTTTATGGGTTGGGCTTGTATCGATTTTTATTGAAAGATTTAAACCGTAAGGAATGGTTTAATAAAGCTCGTGCACTCTTTGCATTTTCAAAATTAGGTATTGCTGTGCCAGATCAACTCATAATGCCTTTATTACAATCTAAACGTGTTGAGTTAAAGCAGCATGGCATATTGTATTTTTTAAATACCTCTAAGACAGATCCATTAGTGTTTTTAGATAATCTTGAAGGGCGTCTAACGCTTTGGCAACAAGTATTGATTGAGAATAGCCTCAAAAGCTTTGAAGTAGAAATCCCGGATTTTGCACGTTGGCTCAATCATAAAGAAGATAGTATTGTGGTGTTTTGTATAAAAATGATTTTGAGTTTTAATCAGTTTCAGAACATTCCTTTTCTAATAGATTGTTTAGATCATACTTCAGAAAATGTAAGACATCAGGCAATTCAAGTTCTGCAAGCTATGGAAGTCCCAGAAGCACTGCAGTTAATGGTTGCTCATTTTCCAGAAGAGACAGCAGCAAATAAGCGCAGTATTCTGTATGCTATCAGCAAGATAGGAACCTATAAAGATTTGCAAACACTAGTGCCATTTATTCATAAAGAAGAGGAAAATCTGCAAATAGACTTTTATAAAATATCGGGTTTATTTGGAGATGAAATTCCCGTTAAAAAGCTTTTAAACATTGAAACTATTACAAAAGATTGGGAAGATTTTCAAGAGTATTCAATTAATAGCAGTATCGGTGCTTAAGGACGGTGTTTTTAGTTGAAAGTTGCTTATCTTTTATCAAAATTGAACGACTTGCAGCTCTACTCCATTTCAGTTATAGAAGTTTTTAGTGTCTTATTCCTAATTTATGGTTTAATCATAATATCAGGATATATTTTTTCTGCCTTTTTTTCAATTTTTGAAATAAGAGATTATAAACGGCGAAACAACTTTCAGGATGATGCTGCATTGTTACAGTCTGCTAATCTACCTGCGATTTCAGTATTGGCTCCGGCTTATAATGAAGAAGCTAATGTGGTTGAAAATATTCGATCGCTGTTAACCCTGAACTATCCATCATTTGAGATTGTGATCATCAATGACGGAAGTAAAGACAAGTCGCTTCAAAAGCTCATCGAAACCTTTGAGCTTGAAAAGCAAGAGCTGATTCATTACCATCACGTTCAAACAAAAAAAGTTAGAGGAATTTATAAGTCTAGAATAAAAGCTTATAAAAATCTCCGAGTAATAGATAAAGAAAACGGTGGTAAGGCAGATGCCTTAAATACCGGGATTAATTGCTGTATCTATGATTTAATCTGTTGTATAGATGTAGATTGTATATTGGAGCGTAACTCTCTTTTAAAGCTTATAAGACCCTTTTTAAACAATACAAAAAGAGTGATTGCCAGTGGCGGAATCATTAGAGTTGCTAATAATTGTATCATTGAAGACGGTAGGATTATCGAAGTTCGTTTACCACGTACTTTTCTGGGAAAGGCACAGATATTAGAATACTTTAGAGCATTCTTAATGGGAAGAATGGCCTGGTCAAGAGTAGACGGTTTGTTGTTGATCTCTGGAGCTTTTGGAATGTTTGATAAGCAAACAGTTATTGAAGCTGGGGGTTACAATCACCATACGGTGGGTGAAGATATGGAATTATTGGTGCGTATGCGTAGGGTTATGCGAGAGCAAAATATCCCCTATACGGTAGGTTTTGTACCAGATCCCTTATGCTGGACCGAAGTCCCTGAAAGTAGAGAGATTCTAACCCGTCAACGAAATCGCTGGGCACGAGGTACCGTAGAAACTTTAATGCTGCATAAAAAGATGTTGTTCAATCCCAGGTATGGTGTTCTGGGTTTGCTGAGTACTCCATACTGGATGTTTTTTGAGTGGTTTGCACCCATAATAGAGTTTACAGGTATCTTATTTTTTATAATTTTAGTCCTCTTAGGAAAGGTGAATTTTCAGGTTTTTGGAATTTTCTTTTTAGTGATCTATACGTTTTCAATTCTATTTTCGATCACGGCTATATTCTTTGAAGAGTACTCCTTTCAGCAATACAAGAAGCCTAAGTTTATGTTTATGCTCATACTCACCGCTTTACTAGAACCCATAATATACCATCCCATTGTCATGTGGGCTGCTGTTAAAGGAAATATAGATCTAATACAAGGAAAAAAATCCTGGGGAGAAATGTCCAGAGCAGGATTAGGAAATACCGGTAAAACTTAAAAACCTATACTATGCCCCATTTATACAAATCTTTTAAGGTCTTTTTAATAGCCGTGTTATTCGTGACTTGTGGCTCTTTTGCGCAAGAACAGGAATACACTACAGACGAACTCTACACTCAGGCTCGAAATGCAGCTTTTGATGAAGATGATTATCCTAAAGCGGTAAAACTCTTAAAAGCTGCATTGGCAAAAAGTCCGGACTATTTGGGAGTTCGTGTTTTTTTAGGTCGAATTTACACGTATTCTGATAGCTTGCCTAAAGCACGAATGGCTTTTGAAGAAGTTTTGGCAAAAGAGAAAGGCCACGAGGATGCCAGTTTTGCTTACGGAAACCTTGAATTTTGGAATAACAATTCTGAAGCTGCTTTAAAAGTGGTAAATACCGGTTTAGAAGTACATCCTGAATCTGAAAACCTTGGAATTTTAAAAGCTAAGATTTTAAAAGACCTAGAACATTATGAAGAAGCAACTGCCACGCTTCAGAAGCTTTTAGAACAAAATCCTAAACTTACGCAAGCGCGTAGTATGCTAAGCGGTATAAACAGTTCTACAGCAAAGAATGAACTGGGTGTCAACTATGAGTTTGTGTATTTTGATGCGCGTTTTGACGATCCGTGGCATTTAGCGATGTTAGATTATACGCGGCAGACCAAGTTGGGCTCTATGGCTGCCCGAGTCAATTTTGCAAACCGTTTTAAAACGGATGCGCTACAGTTTGAAGTAGATGCTTATCCACGTATTTCAGACTTGTTTTATACCTATGTGAATCTGGGGATTTCCAGCGATAGCGGAATCTTTCCGCAGTACAGAGCGGGGTTTTCATTATTTGCAAATTTGCCTGCTTCTTTTGAGGCAGATGCTGGTTTTAGGTATTTGGCATTTAATGAAGATACTTTTATTTACACTTTAGGTTTGGGTAAATACTACAAGAATTACTGGTTTAACTTCAGGACGTATTTAACTCCTTCAGACAGCGCGTTGTCTCAGTCTTATGCGTTAACAGTGCGCTACTACTTTGGCGGGGCAGATGATTTTGTAGGAGCAAAAATAGGAACAGGGATTTCTCCGGATGATAGTGCAAACAGCGTGCTTTTTGACGGAGCAAACATTACCCGTTTGCGGTCTAACAATATAGCATTATACTATAGAAAACTATTGGGGTCCACTCATGTTTTAACGGCACAGACAGCGCTTGAAGATCAGGAATATGCCGCAGGAACAAGAGGACTTCAATTCTCTATAAGTGTTGGTTTTATTAAACGATTCTAATTATGCTAAAAAAGGTCATTAGAATTGTTGTTATCCTACTTGTATTAACTCCGTTACTATCGTTCCTGGCTTGGTATTTTACTCCAAAAAAATACCTTACAGCTGCTATTATAGATAAAACAGTGATGAAAGCAGATGGCCAAGAGCACATCTCTTTTCATTGGGTTTTAAATCACAACCGTTATCTTAAGAACAGTACTTCTGGTTATAAGGTAAGTACAGACTATTTTGGTTTTTTTCCAAAAGAGGACACTGTTTATGACATTAAAGGTCTGGAGCGTTTTTCTAAAGAAAGCTTAAGCCTGCTGAGTGATGATACAGATCTGTTGTATATCACAGATACCTACGGTATTTATAAGCAGGAATGGTATGCGAAATATACCGAAGCAAATAAAGGAAAGTTGTATGGAGGTCTGAGTGTTGAAGATATGGATTTCATCAAGCAGATGAAAAACAAGAAGAAGCTTGTTATTGCAGAATTTAATTGTTTGGCCAGCCCAACGCCAAAGATACTGAGAGTCGAGTTTGAATCTCTTTATAAAGTTAAATTTTCGGGATGGACCGGGAGGTATTTTGATTCTCTTGATGAAACTAAAAATCTTGAATTGCCGGGCTGGATTATGAAAAATTACAAAAAGAATCATAATGGCGATTGGTCTTTCACAAAAGATGGGGTTGTATTAGTTAATGATGATTCCGGGACTGTTGTGATCCTGGAGCATGGGACGCATCTCGATAACCCTTTGCCTTTTATTTATGCAACTGCAGAAGGGCAGGAGCATTATAACCTTCCGGAAAAGGAAAAGTATCCCTTTTGGTTTGAAATTATGGAAACAGATGCTGCAGTGAATAAAACCTACGCCAGGTATCAATTAGCTACAACTGAACAAGGCAATCAGGAATTAGCAAAATATGGAATCCCTAAAAGCTTTCCTGCAGTGATGAGCCATACGGGTACAGATTACGATTTTTATTATTTGGCGGGAGATTTTAGCGATAATCCTATCGGTTTTGATGCTTCGTATTTTAAAGGCATAGGCCTGCTAAAAGGCTTTTTCTACAACGCCAAAGAACCTTCAGATCGTGGCGGTTTTTTCTTCAATTTTTATAAGCCACTACTTACTCAGATTCTGGAAGAAGCCAATGATAAGGTTAATCTTTAAAAATAGATCATTGAGCATATTTAGTAACCAGACTATCTGGTACTAAAGGTTTTCCTTCAGCGATTTGTTGATTACGTCTTTTAAAGTCGGCAAACGCAGTAAGTAATTCTTCCTTTTTAACATCGTCTGTAATGGGCTCTTCGTATAAATTTGGGTAGAGTTGATAGAGTTGATTCCCATTTAAATGATACGTTTCTGATACAAAATCTATCAAATCTGTTTTGGTTTGCATCAGGGGAATTTGATGTGTATTTCTAAAGCTAGCAACCGTATCCAGCCCTTTACTTAAAAAACTCGTTTGTTGAGGTAAGGGTATTCCGTAAGATTTGTTCAGATACCGCAATACGCTAGGAGCAACATCAAAGTGAGAAGAAATTGCATTTACAGTCTTAGCTTTTGTAAGCAAAGGAGAGTATACGATAAGCGGCACGTGATACCGGTCTATTTTTGTACTCAATGGTATTTCCGGAATACGATGATCTCCTGTTATAAAAAAGATGGTATTATCAAAATCCGCACGCTTACTGTAATTTTTAAATAAGTTTTTTAGCGATTCATCGGCGTACATAACTGTCGCAAATTCTTCTTTGAAGTTTTGTCTTTGAACGGTTTCCTGTTGATTAAGATTTAAGACTTTTAAGCGATCTTCAAATAAGCTGTTGTATCTATTTTGATTTTTTAGTTTAAACGGACTGTGCGTGGTGACGGTTAATAAAATGTCTAGTCGAGGCGCTGCAAGCGTATCATCTGTACTTTTATGGAGATAATAATCATATAAATCAGCATCACTGTAACCCCAGGAGAACCCACCAGATTCCGGAAGCTTACTGTAGCTACCGGGGAAGCTTTTTTCGTCAAAAATAGTTGTAGTGTTATTCAACTTAAGATATCCGCTCATATTATCAAAAGTGGCATCACCGCCATAATAAAATGCGCTTGTATATCCGTTTTTTTGCAGGATATTCAGCATAGATAATTGCTCTGGCATATTTTCCTGAAGGGCTAAAAATCCATTTTGAGCAAAAGGCTCAGAACCTAGCAAAGAAGGTAAAACAGCAAACGTACGACCACCATTGCTCAAAAAGTTTTTGAAATACAGACTTTGTTTAGAAAGGCTGTCTAAGAAGGGAGTAAAATTCCCTAGATACGCTTCGTCATTAGTAAATGCGCGCCCGAGACCTTCAACAACTATGAAAACCAGATTTGGTTTTTTTTCTCGCTTTTCAAAAAAAGGACTCAAGACATCGCTGGTTTCAGCATCATGTAAAAAGGGATAATCAGGGTATTTATAATCAAATTTACCTTGCTGGGCGACGCGGCGTTCTAATTGACTTAAATAGTTGTCCGCGTAGATATCTGGTTTATATGTGGTTTGCGTTACATAGTCAATCGCAGCATTATAAAAATGCTGTGATTTGTTTGTGATGAGGTTATTGGCAAAGTCCTGGTCATATTTTGGCTTGAGATCAGGTAAGCCTCCTGATAGAAAAACTGGAAGTCCAATCAATACTAAAACTGCCGAAAAAGCAAAATTCAGTTTCAGCTTTGGTTTTAAAAAAAATAGACCTAAACTAATAAAAGCAATAAAGATGATGAATAAGACTACCGTTCCAAACGCTAAAACTCCAGATGCTCCTATAGTTTGTGTGATGTCATTTATAGAATACCCAAAAAGGTCAGAACCTAAAAGAACCAAGGAGGTTTTATAATAATAGATGAATTGGAGGTTAAGGAGAAAGAAGAGGATAAAAAGCACATTGAATATGCCTTTTGCAGCTTTTATACTGATAATACTAAAAACGAGAAATAGCAAAGCATTGGGAATCAATAGGTATAGCCAGAAGAGTAAATCTGTCAAAAAACCTTTAGATAGCAATTCGATGAAACTGAAGGGTAAGCTTTGAGCGGTTTGAAATAGAATAAGCTCTAGTATTCTACAAAATAAAATCCCAATAAGTAAGAAGATGGCATAGCCCGAAAACTCAACTAAGCCTTGTTTTAGTTTGTAAATTAAGTTAGCTTTTTTTGTGTTCATCGTGTTGTTATCTGGGGACATAACGCTAGGGTTTTTCTATCTTAAAGAGATTCAGAAATAAGGTACTCAATTTATGAAGTAAAAAGCATTTTATGGTAACAGAATTAACCTTAAGATAGGTATTTGTTCTAAATATTTTTTTTAATTTGTAATACGTGAAGATTTAACCTGCCCTAACGATTGATTTTTCACATTCTTAATTGTATTTATGATATGGAAAAACGTATTCTCGTTATAGAAGATAACAGGCAGGTGGCTGAAGCATTGGAGTATCGCCTTAGTAAAGAAGGATACTCTGTTGTTGTTTGCTTTGATGGGACTGCAGCGATGAATAAATTAAAAACAGACCATTTTGATTTGGTTTTAATCGATTTGATTTTGCCTTACATTTCAGGGATGAACATTATTAGATGGATCAAAACAGAGCATTCCACTTTACCGGTAATCGTAATTTCTTCTATTGAGGAAGAAACTATTATTACACATACATTTTTAATGGGCGTTTCAGACTTTATATCAAAGCCGTTTAGTCCGTTACGCTTAACCACCAGCGTTAAAAATGGTCTTTTATCTGCCTAACCTGTTTTTTTAATAGTGTTATTAAAAAGCAGATTTTACCTATCTTTGCAGTAATATGAAAAAATATTCTCAACAACTAGTAGCAGTCCTGATGGCTTTTGTGGTTCTTATGACCACGATGTCATTTACGGTAAATATGCACTATTGTGGAGGTATGCTTGTAGATTATTCTTTAGTAAAAGAAGCTACATCTTGTGGGATGGAAGCGCTACAGAAATCAAACTCTTGTGAGACCCAAGTGGCTAAAACATCCTGTTGTCAAAACAAGCAGCTTACTGCAGATGGTCACGATGATCTTAAACCTACTTTTCATAATTTAAATTTTGAACAGGACGTATTTATTACTTCTTTTTTCTTCAGTTACAGTGCGCTATTTGAGCCTAAAACGGTCGAAAATACTTCTTTTGAGGACTATGCTCCTCCGCTGATCATAAGGGATATACAGACCTTAGATCAGGTTTTCTTGATTTGATATCGTATTGAATGTAAAGCATTGCGTTGCTTTATGATTGTTTTTTCGCGGATGCGGAAGAACTCTTTTGTGCTTCAGTTTTATGCTGAAAAGATCAAAGTATATAATTCAATACCTCTTTTCTTATGCTTAATAAAAGCATTAAATTTTTTATCGAAAATAAGCTAATAGCTTTTCTCATACTGGCTTTGTTTGTGGTCTGGGGGATTGCGACTGCTCCTTTTAATTGGGATACAGTCCCGACAGCTGTCGGGATGCCGCGTGATCCGGTTGCGGTTGACGCGATTCCAGATATTGGGGAGAATCAGCAAATCGTTTTCACAAAGTGGGAAGGTCGTTCTCCTCAGGATATAGAAGATCAGATCAGTTATCCGCTTACTTCTGCCTTGTTGGGGATTCCCGGTGTCAGGACCATACGCAGTTCGTCTATGTTTGGCTTTTCTAGTATCTATATCATTTTTGAAGAGGATGTAGAATTCTACTGGAGCCGTAGTCGTATTCTCGAAAAATTGAATTCACTTCCCGCTAATCTCTTGCCACAAGGAGTGAGTCCTACTTTAGGACCAGATGCTACCGGCCTCGGACAAATCTATTGGTACACCTTAGAAGGTCGTGATCCTGAAGGAAAGGTTACGGGCGGTTGGGATTTGCAAGAGTTGCGCAGTATTCAGGATTATTATGTGAAGTACGGTTTGGCTGCTGCTAGCGGCGTTTCAGAAGTTGCTTCTATAGGCGGTTACGTGCAGGAATATCAGATAGATGTAAATCCGGAGTTGGCTCGCCAATATAATTTAGGACTTGATGAGCTGGTAAAAGCGGTTAAAGAAAGCAATCAGGATATTGGTGCTCAGACTTTAGAGATCAACAAAGCCGAATATCTGGTGCGCGGTTTAGGTTATGTAAAGTCTATTTCAGATATCGAGAATGCTGTGGTTACTGCTGAGGATTACACAGCAATTCGGGTTAAAGACCTTGCAAAGGTGACACTGGGACCTGCCCCACGCCGAGGGATTTTAGATAAAGAGGGTGCTGAGGTTGTAGGAGGTGTTGTGGTGGCACGTTATGGTGCAAATCCCATGGAAGTCATCAACAATGTAAAAGAAAAAATTAAAGAGATCAGTGGTGGTCTGCCCGTTAAAACTCTAGCAGACGGAAGAAAATCTCAATTGACTATAGTTCCATTTTACGACCGTACACAATTGATAGCAGAAACTTTAGGTACCCTTGATGAAGCCCTCACAATGGAAATTCTCATTACCATACTTGTGATTATTGTGATGGTTTTTAATTTGAGAGCTTCGGTTCTTATTTCAGGTCTATTACCGGTTGCAGTGCTAATGGTTTTCATCGCTATGAAATTGTTTGCTGTAGATGCCAATATAGTAGCCCTTTCCGGTATTGCCATAGCGATTGGTACTATGGTTGACGTCGGTGTTATTCTCACCGAAAATATGATCCGGCATTTTGATGAGGCAAAAAAAGCGCATAAAAACATTCCTTTAAATACATTGGTTTACAATGCAACTGCAGAAGTTTCGGGAGCTATTGTAACGGCTGTGCTTACGACAATCATAAGTTTTATTCCGGTATTTACATTGATGGGTGCAGAAGGTAAACTATTCCGGCCGCTGGCTTTTACAAAAACGGCAGCGTTGGCAGCTTCATTGTTGATTGCGTTGTTTATGATTCCGCCTTTTGCAGCACTTATTTTCCGTAAAAAATCGGTTAAAGAATCTGTTGCTCGTGTTTTTCAAATACTACTTATCCTTTTAGGAATTCTTGCTTGTGTATACGGATTTTGGTTGGGCTTGATTTTGGTGGGTTTTGGCGTTCTTAACTTGTTACGCAAAGCGGAAAAGTTACCATTTAATGGTTTTCCGCAAGCGGAAGGAATACTCGTAGTAATTGGCATCGTTTTTTTACTAGCGAGCTATTGGCGACCGTTAGGCTTTAACCGAAGCATTCTTGTAAACTTGCTTTTTGTAACGTTTTTATGCGCCGTGTTTTTTGGAGCATTCTGGATATTGCGTCACTTTTATGAGCGCATTTTACGCTGGGTATTGGTAAACAGAATCTTGTTTTTAAGTATACCTACATTTCTCCTGATCTGCGGCGGTGTAATACTTTTCAATACAGGTAAAGAGTTTATGCCTGCTCTTAATGAAGGTACATTTTTATTGATGCCTACATCGTTGCCACACGCAGGTGTTGAAGAAAATAAGCGTGTTTTACAGCAATTAGATATGGCGGTTGCCAGCATTCCTGAGGTGGAGACTGTGGTGGGAAAAGCGGGGCGAACAGAGTCTGCATTGGATCCTGCGCCCCTGTCGATGTACGAAAACATCATTCAGTATAAGTCAGAGTTTCTGCGGAATGCTTCCGGAAAACGGCAACGTTATCAAGTAGATGAAAATGGCTATTTTACATTAAAGGATGGTGGTAAAACACGAAACCCAAATATAGAGGTCAATGAAAATTCTATGACTGAACACGTAATTCCTTTTCCGGTTTCTGCTGAAAAATTGGTAGAAGATGCAGCCGGTGAATATTATCGAAATTGGCGTCCTTCCATTCAATCCTCAGATGATATTTGGAATGAGATCGCAAGCGTTTCTAAACTTCCCGGTGTTACATCGGCTCCTAAGCTTCAGCCTATAGAAACGCGTCTTGTAATGTTACAAACCGGAATGCGTGCTCCAATGGGAATAAAAGTAAAAGGTTCAGACCTTAAACAAATTGAAGCTTTTGGGCTTGAACTGGAACGCATTTTAAAACAATCTGAAGGCGTAAAAGAAGAGGCTGTTTTTGCAGACCGTATTGTAGGCAAGCCTTATCTATTGATTGATATTGATCGCGAGCGTCTGGTGCGGTATGGTATTTCTATACAAGATGTGCAGCAAGTACTGGAGGTTGCGGTGGGCGGAATGCCCATTACACAAACGGTAGAAGGCCGGGAGCGTTATAATGTGCGGGTGCGTTATCCACGGGAATTGCGTGCAAATGCAGACGATATAAAGTCGATTTATGTTCCGGTAGCAAAGGGAAGTCCGGTTCCGTTAGGGGAGTTGGTAGACATTCGGTATGAGCAAGGACCGCAGGTTATCAAAAGTGAAGATACATTTCTAGTGGGTTACGTACTTTTTGACAAGCAAGATGGTTACGCCGAAGTTGATGTTGTAGAACATGCTCAAGATTTACTTCAACAGAAAATAGAACGTGGAGCATTAGTGGTTCCGCAAGGAATTAGTTATCAATTTACCGGGACGTATGAAAATCAGCTTCGGGCAGAGAAGACTTTATCTGTGGTTGTTCCTCTGGCATTGCTGATCATTTTTCTGATTTTATATTTTCAATTTAAGTCAGTTACCACCTCACTGATGGTTTTTACAGGAATATCAGTTGCGTTTGCAGGCGGTTTTATTATGATCTGGCTCTATGGTCAGGAATGGTTTTTAAACTTCAGTTTTCTTGGCGAGAATGTGCGCGATCTGTTTAATATGAAAACAGTAAATCTAAGTGTAGCTGTTTGGGTTGGTTTTATCGCCCTTTTTGGGATCGCTACAGACGATGGTGTGGTTATGGCGACTTATTTAACCCAAACCTTTAACCGGGAAACCCCTGAAAATAAAGGAGCAATTAGAAAAGCTACACTGCTTGCGGCGGGCAAACGAATTCGTCCTTGTCTGATGACGACAGTGACTACAATACTCGCCTTGTTACCGATATTGACATCGACCGGGAGAGGTAGCGATATTATGATTCCGATGGCCATTCCTGTTTTTGGAGGGATGCTCATCGATGTCACTTCTTATTTTATAGTGCCGGTTTTATACAGCTGGAAAAAGGAATTGGAGTTGAAGAAAATGATGAACCTAAAAACAGACTAGAAGTTTAGGATAGATGAAAATTAATAACATACATACGAGTTCTTATTGGCTGTTGAGTCTTGGCTTGCTGTTGGTTTTTCAGCAAAGTATGAGTCAGGATTTAAATAGTTATATAGAGCAGGCAACTGCGAACAATGCAGATCTCAGAGCCTATGAATTGCGTTATGAGATCGCTCAGGAAAAGATAAATGAATCAAACACGTTGCCGGATACTGATTTTAGCGTGGGCTATTTTGTGCGTACACCAGAAACGCGTGTGGGCGCTCAGCGGGCTCGCTTTTCGGTGAAACAAATGTTGCCTTGGTTTGGTACCCTTACTGCGCGATCTGATTATCAACATGCAATTGCTGATGCAAGTTATATAGATTATTTGATCGCAAAGCGAAAACTGGGGCTTGAGGTCGCTCAAAACTATTACAGTCTATATGCTACACAGGCGCAAATGCTAGTTGTAGAGCAAAATATTCAATTGCTTAAAAGTTATGAAGAGCTGGCGCTGAATGCAGTTTCTATTGATAAAGCTTCAGCAGTTGATGTGTTGAAACTTCAGATTAGGCAGAATGATCTAAAAGCTCAACAAGCTGTTTTAGAGGAAAAGCTCAATGCGGCAAAAATTCAGTTTAATGCTGTTTTGAATACAGATGATGAAGCACCGGTTTTTATAGCAGATAGTTTAGTAATTCCGCTACATGATGTTGAAGTAGTGTGGAGTACACTTGATCAAAATCCTGAGTTGCTTAGGTATGATAAACTTTACGAGAGCATCACACAGGCAGAAGCACTCAACCAGCGTGAAGCTGCTCCAAAACTAGGGGTTGGTTTAGATTACCTCCCGGTTTCTGAGCGAACTGATATGAATATTTTAGATAATGGGAAAGATATTGTGATGCCTATGGTTTCTCTTTCGGTGCCTATTTTCAATACAAAATATAAATCGGTAAGTAAGCAAAATATGCTAAAGCACGAAGAGCTTCAGGCGCAACGCAATCAACGTTTTAATAGGTTGAAAAGTCTTTTTGCGGAGGCGGTAAAAAACAGAAATACCGCTCGAATAAATTATGATGCTCAAAGTAAAAGCTTAGAACAAACAAAAGATGCAGAAGACATTTTACTTAGAAGTTATGAGACGGGTACAATAGATTTTAACGATGTGCTAGACATTCAAGAAATGCAATTAACAATTCAAATCAATCAAATACAGGCTGTTCAAAACTACTACGAGCAGGCTGCATTAATCAATTATCTAACAACATTTTAATTATGAAAAACACTGTAAAATTTATGAGTCTGACTGTATTGGCGGTCCTGTTAAATGCTTGTGGAAACGACAAGAAATCTGATACGAAAGCTAACGAAGACGAACAGGTAGTCGAGCAACCCATGGAAATGAACGAGCAGCAGCAGGGGAAAGAGCCCCATTCAGCACCTGAAAAAAGCAAAACGGAACCGTCAGAACTGAATATTGATGACGCGCCTTTGAGTTTTAACGATGATACCGCGGCTGCAGTTTGGGATGCTTATACTCGTGTCAAAAATGCATTGGTAGCTAGCGATAGTGAAATTGCCAAGCAAGAAGCTGCAAATCTGGCGATGATTTTCAGCGAAGATACAGCCAAGCTAAAAGCAATGGCAGAGGGTATTGCAACTGCAGAAGATCTTGAGGCGCAACGTAAAGCTTTTTCAAAGTTTTCTAACGCCATTACTAATTATTTTAAAGGAAGTCTGAGTACCGGTACACTTTATAAACAGCATTGTCCGATGGCTTTTGATGGAAAAGGAGCTGATTGGTTTTCTAACGAGTCGACAATTAAGAATCCATATTTTGGAGATAAAATGTTGAATTGTGGTTTGGTCACCGCGACGATAACCAATTAAAATTTAGCTTATGAGTGATTTTTTAAAACAATGGGGCGACGCGGCCTTTACAACTGCAGGATTTTTCTGGATGGCACTCTGGGCATTTGTGTTGGGATATGTCATAAGTAGTATGATTCAGATTTTTGTTACCGAAAAGAAAATGGAACAAACAATGGGCGGGAAAGAGTCTAAAGGAGTTTTGTTGGGAACTTTTTTTGGATTCATTAGCAGTTCGTGCAGTTTTGCAGCTTTGGCTTCTACAAAATCTTTGTTTAAAAAAGGAGCAAGCTTTGTCTCTAGTATTGCATTTTTACTGGCCTCTACAAATCTTGTGATCGAGCTGGGAATCATTATTTCAATCTTTTTAGGTTGGCAATTTGTAGTGGGAGAATATGCAGGAGGAATTTTGCTAATCGGAATCAGTTGGTTGTTAATACGATTGATCAATCCTAAAAAGCTTATTGAAAATGCCCGAAAGAATCTGGGCGAGAACGAGGAGGATACGAATGAAAGTGACCAGTCATGGAAACAAAAAATAAAGTTTGAAGAAAGCTGGGCTAAAGTTGCCAAGCAATACGGGATGGAGTGGAAAATGGTTTGGAAAGACGTAACCGTCGGCTTTACCATCGCGGGTATTGTTGCCGCTTTTGTACCTGATTCCTGGTTTCAAACCTTGTTTATAGGTACAGGAAATGGAAATACAGATTTTACGTTTTTTGAAATTCTAGAGCACATCCTTGTGGGGCCTGTCGCTGCTTTTATCACCTTTATCGGTTCTATGGGGAATATTCCGCTTGCAGCATTATTGTTTGGCAAAGGAGTGAGTTTTGCCGGTGTGATGGCCTTTATCTTTAGTGATTTGGTAGTTTTTCCTATTCTTAGAATCAATGCTAAATACTACGGTTGGAAGATGTCTTTATTTATTCTTTTTCTATTATTTACCGCATTGGTAGGAACTTCATTGATTCTGCATTACGCTTTTGATTTTATGAGTATTTTGCCAGATTCTTCGGAAGTAACGGTGCAGGACTCCGACTATTTTAAAATCAATTATACGTTCTTTTTAAACCTTGCCTTTTTAGCTATTTCAGGTTATTTGATCTATCTGGGTTTTTTTAAGCGGAAAGATATTATGCATATGAAAGAGATGGCTCCTAAAAGTAAAACACTTGAGAACGTATTAAAATATGCCGCTTTTAGTTGCTATATCTGGCTAGCCGGCGGATTGATCGTGAAGTTCTTTGTTTAGGGAGTTTATTAAAAGTACTAAACCTACTATTAAAATTTATTTAAATGACACATACTTATAAAGTAACAGGAATGACCTGTAACGGTTGCAGAACCGGAGTTGAACAGAAGCTCAACGCTGTTGCCGGGGTGGAAAAAGCTGAAGTAAACCTCGAACGTGAACAAGCGGTGATCACTATGAACAAGCATATTGCAACCGAAGCATTTCAGGAGGCCTTGCCTGCTAAATACACCATACGTGAACAACAAGGTTCTCAGCAAGCGCAACCGCAAAACGTATTCACAACTGCAGCATCAGAAAAATCGAAATTAGAACAACTCAAACCCCTTTTTTTAATTTTTGCTTTTATAAGTGGCGCTGCGGTTTTGTTGCATAAAGATGACTGGAATTTGCGCGAGATGATGCTTGATTTTATGGGACTTTTCTACATCGTATTTAGTTTTTTCAAGCTTTTAGATCTTAGAGGTTTTCCGCAGAGTTTCAGTATGTATGATCCTTTGGCTAAAGCATTACCGGTTTATGGTAAGGTTTATCCATTTATAGAATTAGCACTTGGACTGTGTTTTTTAATGCGCTTTCAAATGACTGCGGCGTTGGTGATTACGCTGGTGATTTTAGGAATAACGACACTAGGAGTAACCCGAACCTTGCTCGATAAAAAGGCAATACAGTGTGCGTGTTTGGGAACGGCTTTGAAACTACCTATGACCGAAGCGACATTTATAGAGAATGCGATTATGATTGTGATGGCGGTGCTGATGCTTTTACTTTAACCAATGGGGAAATTACGCATCCGAAAGAAAATTAGGAAAACGCACAGGTATCTGGGCTTGTTTATAGGTCTTCAGTTTATACTGTGGACGGTGAGCGGGCTCTATTTCAGTTGGACAGATCTTGATGAAATTCACGGTGATCACTTGCGAAAGTCAGTTGAGCCTATAGCTTTTGAAAATCTATTAAGTCCGACAGCTTTAGATTCCATCTTAAAAATTAAAAGTATTGCGCTGCGCGAAATTAATAATGAACCGTATTATTGGATTAATAATAGCCAGTTATACAACGCAAAAACAGGTGAGTATAAGAAAGGCATTACAAAAGAAGAAGCGCTAGCTATTGCAGCTAAAAATATGATTTCAACGTTAAAAGTTTCCGGAATAGAAAAAATAGTAACTGCTGATGCGCATCACGAATACCGGAAAAAATTAGTGCCGGCATATGTGGTGAGTTATAAAGGGCAAAATGCTATTAAAGCTTATGTTTCGGTAACAGATGGAGCATTTCAAACCGTTAGACACAGAGACTGGCGCTGGTTTGATTTTTTGTGGATGACCCATACGATGGATTATGAGGGGCGTGACGATATTAATAACGGGCTGCTTCGAGCATTTTCAATTCTTGGTCTTGTTACGGTTTTGAGCGGTTTTGTATTGTGGTATGTAAGTTCGCCAACGCTTAGGAAATGGAAGAAGAAATAATGGTTTTACTCGATAATCGAGATTTAAAGGGACTGAAACTTATCTCGTCCAGTTTACTGCTTTTGCAGAACTAAAATTTAAAAACATGAATAAATCAATTCTATACTTATTTATTGCTGCGGTTGTAGGACTGGGAGCTGGTTATTTAATTTTTGGAGAAAACAAAAAGCAAGTAACCGAAGATTCAGCTATTCACGATCACTCAGAAGACCCTAATTTGTGGACCTGCGCTATGCATCCACAAATTATGCGGGAGCAGGCTGGAGATTGTCCCATTTGCGGGATGGATCTGATTCCGGCAGAGACAGATGCAAGCGGATTGTCTGCAAATCAATTTAGAATGACTGATAATGCGCTGGCCTTAGCAGGTATTCAAACAACAGTTATAGGTGCCGGTACTACAGAAGTCACAGAGGATCTTAATCTCTCCGGGAAAATCGTGATCAATGCAGATGAGACTGCGACACAACCTGCGCATTTTGATGGGCGTATAGAATCGTTGTCGGTTACCTCTGTTGGGCAGCATATACGTATGGGGCAGCAAGTGGCGACCGTTTACTCCCCTGCATTAATAGCTGCACAGCAAGAGTTAATAACTGCTTCAAAATTGAAAGAATCTCAACCCAGATTGTACGAGGCTGTACACAATAAATTTAAGAACTGGAAGATACACTCCTCTATTTTAGACCAAGTAGAACAGCGTGGAGAGCCGATTACGCGTTTTCCTATTTACTCGCATGTTTCTGGTATTGTTTCTGAAATTGATGTAAATGAAGGAGCTCACGTCATGGATGGCAAACCTATTTTTAAAGTGAATAATTTAAGTACAGTTTGGGCAGAATTTGATGCTTATGAAAATCAAATAAGCAGTTTGCAAAATGGGCAACAACTAGACATTGCGGTAAATGCGTATCCTGATAAGACGTTCTCTGGAAGCATATCATTTATAGATCCCATTTTAAATAATGAGACACGCACTGTGATCGTACGGGCAACTTTATTAAACAAAGAGGATTTATTAAAACCGGGGATGTTTGTGAAAGCTGCGGTAGCAGGTGCACAAAAGAACTTTTCAAATCAACTTATTATTCCTGCTTCTGCGGTTATGTGGACCGGTAAACGCTCGCTGGTTTATGTAAAACCCAATCCGGCTCAGCCTGTTTTTGAAATGCGAGAAGTTGATCTTGGACCAAAGCAAGATGAGTTTTATCAAATAAGCAGCGGACTATCGCGCGGAGAAGAGTTGGTAACAAATGGGACTTTTACTGTAGATGCTGCAGCGCAATTGAGCGGTAAAAAATCCATGATGAATAGAGATAGTAATACTTCAAAAGGTGTAGAATCTATGAGTATGCAGTTACCGCTAAACTTTCAGAAGACCATTAAAGATGAAATGAAACAGTATTTAACACTCAAAGATGCGTTTGTAAATTCTGATGATAAGCAAGTTTCATCTGCTGCTTCAGAATTGTTGAGCGGACTTTCAGACATAGACGTTTCAGAACTTAAAACTATGGAGCGTTCTCATTTTTCTATAATTAAGCAGAAGCTTCAACAGATTGTTGAAGCAGAAACACTCAATCAAAAGCGAGAGGAATTTGTTGTACTTAATGAGAATATGGTAGCAGTAGTGAGAGCAATACAAGACTTGAATCCCACATTATATTTGCAGCGATGCCCTATGGCTAATGACTCTAAGGGCGCGGTATGGTTGAGTGAATCTCAAGAAATTAAAAATCCGTATTATGGGGAAGCCATGGAGAATTGCGGGAGTGTGATCACCACATTCTAAATGGAAGACAACTTTAATTATTGCGTATTTTTAAGGTTTAAAGTATTGAAAAACAAATATTTATAAATTTGATTTCACATTTGGATTTAGTATTCTACTAAAGAGTTTGATCATTTTATCAGAATAAGATTGTATTTTACCCCTTTTCGTACAGAAATTAGTTTAATAAACAACAATAAATGGCTTAGCTGAAGCTAAACAGGAGCATATATGAGTTCAAAAATATATAGTGTAATTACCGGCACCGGAATTTATTTACCTAAGAAAAAGGTGAAAAATGAAGCTTTTTTAGATTTTAAATTCTTTGAATCTAATGGGAAACCGGTAGAGCGACCTAATGAATATATCGTAGATAAATTTCAGGAAATTACAACTATACAAGAGCGTCGTTATGTGGCTGATGATCTTGTTGCGTCAGACATCGGGTTTTTTGCTGCAAAAAAGGCTATTGAAGATGCAGCTATAGATCCTGAGACGTTAGATTATATAATTGTCGCGCATAACTTCGGAGATGTAAAATTTGGTTCTAACCGCAGCGATATGGTTCCGGCATTAGCTGCCCGAGTAAAGCATAAGCTCAAGATTAAAAATCCAGATTGTGTAGCGTATGACGTACCATTTGGTTGTCCAGGTTGGTTACAAGGTATGATTCAGGCAGATTATTTTATAAAGTCTGGTGATGCTAAGAAGATTCTGGTTATTGGTGCTGAAACAATCTCTCGTGTTATAGATCTTCACGATAGGGACAGTATGATTTATGCTGACGGAGCTGGAGCTACTATTTTAGAAGGAAAAGAAAGTTCTTCGCCTATAGGTATGCTAGCTCACAAGACCCGTTCAGACACGTACCGTTATGCAGAAATGCTCACTATGGGCTGCTCGTACAATGTTACAGAAGCAAACAAAAATGACCTTTATTTAAAAATGAACGGTCGCAGGTTATATCAGTATGCGTTAGAAACTGTTCCCTTGTCTATTAAAGCTTGCTTAGATAAAGCCGGTAAAGACATTCAGCATGTAAATAAAGTACTTATCCATCAAGCTAACGGTAAAATGGATGATGCTATTATAGAGCGTCTATACAAGCTCTATGAGATAGATGAAGTACCTGAAGGGGTAATGCCAATGATTATATCCTGGATTGGGAATTCTTCGGTAGCGACTGTTCCTACACTTTTAGATCTTATATTAAAAGGAGCAGTAGAAAATCAAGAAATTAAAACCGGAGACTTGGTCGTTTTTGCTTCGGTAGGAGCAGGAATGAATATTAATGCGGCAGTTTATCAGTTTTAAGATATTGATATTCAGTTTGTTTTAAGTTTAGTGTCCTGAAATGGTTGTCTGTTATTATTTTAAATAATATAAGTCTTAATATTGTCTTAAATATTAACACTTTCTTTTATTAATCTAATATAAAAAAGTATTTTTGATAAGTTACTACAGCTCTTATTATTTTAAATAATAATCCTTGTAGTTGGTACCCCCTCTAACCATTAAATATACTTTGTGACTACAAATACTTCTTTTAAAAAAGCTACTCACGTTGTTGTAGGGATAGGAGCAAGTGCTGGAGGTTTACAAGCTCTTAACGACTTTTTTGATAATGTACCTACAGCGTCATTGTATAGTTATATTGTGGTTCAGCATCTTTCGCCGGATCACAAAAGCTTGATGGCAGAACTTCTGGCTAAAAACACAAAAATTCCAATTGAGGTAATCAAAGACGGTGGTGAAATTAAGGCCAACTGTATCTATCTGATTCCACCTACAAACAATCTTGTTATTGAAGAAGGGAAGTTCAAGTTGCTCGAAAAGCCTAAGGATAAATCCTTAAATCTTCCTATTGATATGTTTTTTGAATCTTTAGCAAATCATGCTAAAGAGCATTGTGCTGGTATTATTCTTAGCGGAACAGGTAGTGATGGTTCTAGAGGAATACGTGCTATTAAAGAAAAAGGTGGTGTTGTTATGGTGCAGCAACCTGAGCAGGCAAAATTTGATGGAATGCCTCGTAATTCTATAAAAACTGGTCTTGCTGATTTTATCGTGCCTGTTGAGCGTATAAGTGATGAACTTTCAAACTATTTTGAGGCTCAGAGTAGCATTGGTTTTGATGCGGAGTTGTTTCAATATGACGAAAAACTCTTAACCGATATTTTAAAGGTTTTAAAGAATAATACAGCATTAGATTTTAGTTTATATAAAAGACCCACGTTACTTCGAAGAATTGGCAGGAGAGTTCGCGTATTAAAACTAGACTCATTAGAATCCTATTTCAATTATTTAAAAAATAATATTGAAGAAGTACAAACCCTTTATAAAGAATTTTTAATAGGAGTTACCAAGTTTTTTAGAGATTTTAAAGTATGGGAAATATTAGAAAATGACATTATCCCAGAAATCGTTAGTGAGAAGCAAGATGGCGCAATTATTAAAATTTGGGATGTAGGCTGTAGTACCGGAGAAGAACCTTATTCTTTGGGTATTTTATTTCTTGATGAAATCAAAAAGCAGGGTAAAGATATAGCGCTTAAGATATTTGCGACAGACATCTCTCAGGATCATCTGGATATAGCTAGCAAAGGTTCGTATTCAGAAAATGTGTTAAGTGATCTTTCTAGTGATCGCATTAGTACTTATTTCAGAAAAAACGGAGATAATTTTATTGTAAAGGAAAATATTAGAAAGTGCATCATATTTTCTAATCACGACATAACAAATGATCCTCCGTTTAAGAATATGGATATGGTTATGTGTCGTAACCTACTCATTTATCTTCAGAATGAAGTGCAATCAAAAGTTATACACTTACTGCATTACGCACTTATACAAGATGGTATTCTTACATTGGGATCCAGTGAGTCTCTCGGGGTTCATAAAAATTCTTTTGAGGAAATAAACAGAAAGTGGAACATTTATCGAAATATAGAAAATTCAGAGCGTTTAAAAACTGAAATACTTAGCTCAACAGCAGAGCGTCAAACTTTAAAACGGAATACGATAGGAACAAAGAAAGGATCAGTGCAAAGTATAAGTAATACCAGTCGTTTGAAAGAGGAGATTAGTAAAGCGATTATGCAGCAATATGGAGCTGCAAGTGTTTATATAGATGAAAACTTTCATATTTTGGAAGCATTAGGTGCTTTCAAAAAATATGTTCAGTTTCCAGAAGAAGGTTTTACAACAAATCTTATAGATATGCTTTCAGAAGAGCTTTCTGAGGCGATTAAAAACACGGTAAACAAAGCACGACGCAGAAAGTCTCAAATTCTCTATAAAGATGTTGAGATTTTTGATGAGAACAATGAATTGAAAAAGCGGGTTGATATTCTGGTTAAACCTCTTAAGAGCAGTAATTTAGAAGGTGATTTTCACTATATAATTACGCTTATTGAGATTGATAAGAATGAAAATAAATCTGTTATAATAGAGCGTGCAGATATTCATAAATCTGCTCAGGAACGTATAAAAGATCTTGAAGACGAACTTAAAGAAACCCAATACGAACTGAGCAATGCTCTTGAAGAAGCAGAAACGAGTAATGAAGAATTACAAGCATCTAATGAAGAGTTATTAGCTTCTAATGAAGAATTGCAGAGTACTAATGAAGAGCTGCAAAGCGTAAACGAAGAGTTACATACTGTAAACGCAGAGCATATAGAAAAGATGGAAGATCTTGCCATGCTCAACGCAGATATGGATAATCTGCTTGATAGTACGCGTATTGGTACCGTCTTCCTGGATAAGAATCTTATTATTAGAAAGTTTACGCCAGCAATTAGAGAGCATTTTCACTTAGTAAAACAAGATATAGGGCGTTCTATAGAAAATTTTGTTGCAAACTTTGGGATTCGTAAGCGTACGACAATTGTTGATAACTCTAAAAAAGTTATGAATACCGGTCAGGTTTTCGAAAAACGAATTAAGAGTAAATCCGGGCGTTATTTTCTCCAACGCATTTCGCCATTTCATACCGGTCAGGATACTATAGAGGGTGTTGTTATAACCTTTATAGATATTCATAAAGTAGAACAATCACAGGAACGTTTACGTAAGAGTGAAGAGAAGTTTAAGGCTTTTTATGAAGATGATCCGGTTATGCATGTTACCATTAATTCGCATACTGGTTTGATCTCTGAATGTAATGGTCTGTTTGTAGAAACCCTTGGTTTTGTAACTAAAACTGAAGTGGTAGGTAAATCTATATTTGAATTTTACCCGAAGCAAACCAAAGTTAAAGCAATCGCTTTGCTCGATGAATTAGAGAAAACAGGTAGTATTTCTAATGAAGAATTAAAATTAGAATGTGTTAATGGCGATCGGTTAGATGTTCTTTTTAATGCAGAATTGATGCTTAATGCTGCGGGAGACACCAATCAATGGCGTTGTACTTTAATGGAAATTACAGATCTCAAAATAGCTCAACAGGAATTGCAGAAACAAAAGGATGATCTGGAGCGCATAAATACCGATTTAGAGCAGTTTGTTTCTATTTGTTCGCACGATTTACAAGAACCCCTTTCTACAATTAGATTCAGTAGTGATTTTCTTTCTAAGAAATTCAGTGATGAAATGTCTGAGAAAGGAAAAGAATATCTGGGCTACATTCACGAAGCGTCAGGAAGAATGGCGGAGCAAATCAAGGCTTTGCTAGAGCATAGTAGAATTGGGGAAGATCTCAAGAAGACAAAAGTAGATGTGACTGAACTTATTGAGATTGTAAAATATGACTTAAACAGAAGTATCAGAGAAGCAAATGCAACCGTGAGTGTGGGTAAAATGCCTGTATTAATGGCTTATGAAACTGAATTGCGTTTATTGTTTCAGAACTTGATAAGTAACGCGTTGAAGTACCGTCAAAAAGGTGTTAAGCCTAGTATACGTATTTCTTCTTTTGGAGATGATGAGTATCAGACCTTTGCAATTGCAGATAATGGTATTGGTATTAAAGAAGATGATCTTGAAGCGATTTTTAAGATCTTTGGTCGTGTTCCTACGGAAGAAAAATACGAAGGTACCGGTGTAGGTCTGGCACACTGTAAAAAGATTGTAAAATTACATGAAGGTACAATCTGGGTAGATTCACAATTTGGTCAAGGTAGTACATTTTATTTTAAAATTAAGCGCTAGTATGTCTGAAGGCCCCTCTTCATTATATCCTCAGGAGGTTTCATTAACTAATTGTGATAAAGAACCCATACACATTCTTGGTAAGATACAAAGCCATGGTTATTTGCTGGCTTGTGATCCTGGCAGTTATAAAATCACGTATTGTAGTGAAAATATAGACCAGCTTTTTGATAAGAATGTTGAGGAAATTCTAGGATCTCAGATAACAGATTTACTTACAAATCCTACTGCTGAAATTTTAAAAGCCGTTGATTCTTCAGAAAAGATGAGTCCTGTGCAGTTAGAAATTAATGGAATTTCTTATTTGTTAATTGCGCATATTAATGAAGGCAACCTTGTTGTAGAGCTAGAGCCTTTTGAAAACCCAAGTGACCCATTTAAATATCAGGATCAATTATCTGAAGTCGTTGCTAAATTAAATTCGGTAACAGATGAGCAGAAGATGTGTGATATCACCGCAGATCTCATCAAAGATTTTTTTGATTATGACCGGGTGATGATCTATCGTTTTGATGAAAACTGGGACGGCGTTGTTGTTTCAGAAGCTCGGGAAGAACATTTAGAAAGTTGGTTAGGTTTGCGCTATCCTGCTTCAGATATCCCACAACAGGCGCGTAAATTATTTTTAAGACAAGGGGTTCGTATCATTGCAGATGTCAAGAGTGAACCTGTATCTATACAGGCTTTGTCTGGGGATGAGCGCGACAATCCGATAGATCTTTCTATAAGTGAAACGCGTGCATCGTCACCCGTTCATATCGAGTATTTAGAGAATATGAACGTGGGAGCTACGCTTACCGCTGCTATAATTTCTAAGGGTAATTTATGGGGACTTATCGCGTGTCACCATTATAGTCCTAAGTTAGTTAATTATTACCAGCGCCAGTCTTGTAAGTTTTTAACTCAGGTATTCTCGAGTCAGTTGGTGCTTTCTAAAGCAAATGTGTTACTTCGGAAAGTAAATAGAGCAGCTGTATTGAGAAGCAAGCTGCTGGAAAAAATAAGTAAAGACTGGAATATTCATAAAGGGCTAACTAAAGGAGAAGCCACGATGCTAGATATAACAGAGGCTACAGGCGCAGCAGTGATGCTTGACGATCGTATCGCTACTGTGGGTAAAGCTCCTTCAGAAGAAGATATTTGTGGGCTGGTAGAGCTGCTAAAGCAAGATAAAGAAGACTGGATTGTCACAGCCAATTTATGTGAGAGTCATAAGGTTTCAGATTCATTGAAGTCTTATGCCTCAGGTGTTTTGTGCTTATTTCTTTCCGCAGCAAAAAAGAGTGCACTTATTTGGTTTAAACCAGAAAAGATAGAGACTGTGACTTGGGCAGGTAATCCTGAAAAACCTGTTGCCGTTGATGAAAACCAACGTATTTCTCCAAGAAAATCTTTTGATAAATGGTCTGTAGAGCAATCAGGAAAGTCAGATCCTTGGTATGATTATGAGATAGCAGCAGCAAAGGCCTTGAAAGAAAATATATCTGAAATCATTCTTGAAAAATATGAAGAGGTAAAAGAACTCAATACATTATTGCGCAATGCCTATGAAGACTTAGAGACATTTAGTTACAGTGTCGCTCACGATTTAAGAGCCCCACTACGTGGGATTGATGGTTTTGCACAGATATTAAAAGAGGATTATTTTGAGCAGTTAGATGATTTTGGCAAGTCTTCTATAGCAACAATCATCAATTCATCTGTTAAGATGAATCAGCTTATTGATGATATTTTAGAATTCTCTAAAGTGTCTCAGTCAGAAATTAGAAAAGATAACTTTTCAATGGCTGAACTGGTTCAGGAAACTGTAGGTTTTCTGCATATTGAACAAGATTTTCCGAATACAAAAATCACGATTGACAAATCTATGCCTCAAGCTTACGGAGATCGAAAAATGGTTTTACAGCTTATGCAAAACTTATTGACGAATGCTTTAAAATATACAAAAAACGAGCAAGCTCCTTTAATTGAAATCGGTCATACTGTTAGAGATCAAATGGATTACTTTTTTGTAAAAGATAATGGTATTGGTTTTGATCAAAAGCATGAGCGCCGCATTTTTAAATTATTCAGTAGACTGGTAGGAGATGAGTATGTCGGTTCTGGTATAGGGCTAACCATTAGTCAGCGTATTGTTAAAAAGCATAATGGCGAAATAAAAGTCATAAGTGAGGCTGGTAAAGGGAGTACTTTTTTATTTAATTTGGGATAATAGTTTTATAATTGAAATCTGAAAATTACATCTTATCCATAGAAGATAACACCACAGACATTGCGCTGATGACTCGTATTTTTGAAAGACGAATACCTGACTATGCAATAAGGCATATTTCTGATGGTGAAACAGCTGTTGATTTTATAGAGAGTGATGCTTTTAAGAAGCAGTCTCCTAAGTTGATATTGTTAGATATAAAAGTTCCTAAACTTGATGGCCTTGAAGTTCTAAGACAATTTAGAAAACACAGAGAGTATAAAACAATTCCGGTTGTGATGATGAGTTCATCAGACCTTAATGAAGACAAAGAAAAAGCATATTTATTAGGAGCAAACAGTTTTATGGCAAAGCCAAAAACCTTTCTTGAACTGTGTGAAACCTTACCTAACCTAATTAATAACTGGATTATTTAAAAGTAAAGATGATAACAGAAGCGTTAAAGATTTTAATGGTTGAGGATAATCCTACCGATGTCACTTTGATAAGGCGGGAGGTTTTTAAGGTGGCAGAAAATGCTCAGATCACAGTTTGCAATAACCACAGCGAGTATAAAAATAATCTTGTGGGTGACCCTCCAGATCTGATCATTTCAGACTATAATTTGCCCACAAGTTCTGGTTTAGAGATTTTAGAAACGGCTCAACGACTAGTGCCTTCGGTTACGTTTATTTTTATAACGGGAACCATTAACGATGAAGAGCTTGCAGCAGATACTATTTTAAATGGAGCTTCGGGCTATATTTTAAAAAAGAACATAAGTCTTTTGCATAAAAAACTGGAGCCGTATCTCAACGCAATTGCTAAAAACGGTCCGATGATGCATCCGGTACGTAAAAAAATAGTGGAGAGTAAGAAGCTTGTAAAAGACATCGAGGTTTTCTTAGAAAATTTTTCAAGAGAGAATATGTCTCATCGTGAAGGAATGTTAAAAATACAAGAAGACTTAAAACGCCTCAAATCTGGATATGATTTTAAAACACTTAAAGAAGCAGACAGCAAGCCTCCATCAAGAGACTGAGCAGGATAATCTGGCTAAATATATATTAGATCATAGCATCACGACAGCACAATATAAAGCCTTGCTAAAGCAAAATTACAAGGCTTATGCTACACTTGATAGTCTCCTAAAACAACATGAGAAAAACATACCGGTAAATTTGCAGCATTTTGCAGATAACAAAAAGGTAAAAGATCTTGAGTTAGACTTAAGTCAGATGGAAGCGGTAATTCCGGAAATTACTTTTGATACTTCTAAAACGCTGTCTCCTGCTCAAATTTTAGGAATGTTGTATGTTGTAGAAGGTTCTATGATGGGTGGGTTACTCATTAGAAAAAACTTAGAATCCTGTTCAAATTTAGATGCTATTCAAAAACATCATTTTTTCGGTAAAAATCCGCCTGAAGTATTGAATAGGTGGAAGTCTTTTGCCGCGGTGGTTGAGTCTCAGGATTATTCAGAAACTGAAATGGATGCAGCTGTCAATGGAGCAAATTATGCGTTTTTGATATTTAAGAATACCTACGAAGTCTAAACTTTGTTACACGTTATAACAACTTTAGAATTGTTGGATAATGTCGTAAAAAACAGGTAGGTTTTACCACCATCTTTAATCTTAAATTTTTTCCGAAGTGCGGAAACTGATTCTTTAAAGTTTCGGGTGGTTATATTCGCCTGGGTGTTTTTAAACAATTTGGAAACTTCTTTCTTAGAATAGTTTATAACCGAATCAATCTGAAATCTCCTTCCGGGAAATGGGATAAGTTTTTCTGAAGTGTATAAATGTGCGTTTGCAGAAAGCTTATCGAGCTCATAATGTTCACTGATCCAATTGAAAGCACCTAGTTTAAGAAGTGCTGCGTTGGGTTCATATAGGTAAGAGTTTGGCACTCCATAAACCGCTTCTGCCAGATTGAGGTTGTTGTTAGCGATCACAACAGGCTCATCAAAAGTGCTATCTAAATTTACAGCGACATAATCTATAGGTTCAGAATTTTGCTTTTTATCAATAATCCACAACAATTCTTTGACCTCATTTTTTACGGCGACACTGTGAATAGCAACTACGTTATCCAGTTCGCTCAACGCAGCAGTAATATCTAATAATGGACTGGTCTTAATCAGTATTGTATCAGCTTTTTCTAATAAAAAATCTAAATTTTCAGGAATGTTGGGTTCGCAATCTTTCAACATAAAAACCTTTCCTTTGCTGTCGTGCCGGCGCGAAGGATCTGTGTAAATCAGGTCGTATTTTTCTGTGGAATCTTTAAGATACGAAAGGCTATTCTTTGAGATCACAGTTACATTTTCTATACCTAAAGATTTATAATTATGCTGTGCAATTTCGGCTAAATCTGTGTTGAGTTCGCAATGCGTTATGTGCTCAAATCGTTTACTGAAATAATAATCATCTATCCCAAAACCTCCTGTTAGATCGATACAGTTTTTTCCTTTAAATAAACCAGCTTTGTATAAAGCTGTTATCTCTGAAGAAGTTTGCTCTAGATTTAATTTTGGTGGGAAATATATTTGTGGAGTTGTAAACCAGGTAGGTAATTTCTTTTCGGCCTTTTGTCGTCCACTTATTTGCTGCGCCAATTCTTGGGTGCTTACATCAGCAAAAGGTGATTTGTTGAGGATAATTCTGGAAACATCTTCTTTATAATGCTCCTTTATAAACGCAACAACATCTGGATCTAGTAAGCGTTTATTCATACAGGTTTTTGGTAAGCTTTTGTACAATCTTATATTCTGATAAAAACTCTTTAGCGACCACTTTTATCGCTGTGTAGGCAGGTATAGCAACCACCATCCCAAAGATCCCAAAAATCAATCCTGCGATGATAATTACTAAAAAGATTTCAAGTGGATGTGACTTAACGCTATTACCGAATATGAGCGGCTGGTTTACAAAGTTGTCAATGAGTTGTGCAATACAATACCCAATAAAAATATAGATCATTTTTGGTAAAATAACTGCTTGAAAGTCTGCTGTAAAATATCCGCTAATAACTAAAAGCATCATTACAACACCACCAACAACCGGACCTATATAGGGTACGACATTGAGCATCGCACAAAAGAGCGCAATTGCAAATGCATTAGGAATCTGAAAGCTCACTAAAAGAATAGCATAGATGAAAAACAGGATCATCAACTGTAATAAAATACCTAAAAAGTATCTGGAAAGCAATTGTTTAGTCTTGTGAAATACGTGTCTAAAACGACGTTCTTCACCTTGATTGGCAAATACCAAAAAGCTGTCTAAAAGCAACTGACTGTCTTTTAAAAAGAAAAAGGAAATGAAAATCACTGACAATAAGCCTACTATTAATGAACTGAAATTCCCCAGAATACTGTTTATAAATGTTGGTATTACTGAGATGTCAAAGTTTTTAATAAAATCTGATTGCTTAAACCCTTCAATTAGCGTTACCTGATCAACTCCCATAGAACGGCTAAATTCTATATTCAGGCGACTGATGTTGTGTTTTACTTCTTCAAAATTTATTTTACTAATATGTTCGCTCTGGTCAATTAAAATAGGGATAAACAACGCCAAAATACCTGATATCAAAACGATAACCATCAATAAGGTTGTGATGGCAGCGGCTACAGAGTTGAAGCCGCATTTATCTTTTAAAAGATTTACAATAGGTCTTCCTATCAATGAGATTACTGCAGCAATACAAATGAACATAATAACCGCCTGTATCTTATATAAGAACCAAATAGCAAGTATAATACCCCCAATAATACCAATGGCTCTTAAAATTCCGTAAGCTATTATTTTAGACTTATTTTCCATATTTAGGGCTGTTTATTAGCTGATACGCTGCGATTGCTGCAGCTTGAGAAACATTCATACTGCTATTTTTACCACGCATAGGTATGTATATGCTGTGGTTAGTTAAATTCAATATAGCATCAGAAATTCCGTGGCGTTCATTGCCTAAAACTAAAGCTATTTTTTCAAAATTATGTGTTGCAAATTCACTTAAAGGCTGGCTGGTTGTTGTCAATTCTAATCCCAAAATTACATAACCTTCAGTCTTAAGAGTTGAAAGAAGTGCTGCAAGATCTTCAACTTCAGAAAATGCAATAGACTTTTCGCTAGAACGCGCAGTGCGTTTTAGACGTGTGCTTTCAAAATTTATAGAACTATTACAAAAATAGAGATGAGCTATCCCTAACGCATCTGCTAACCGGAATAAACTCCCTGCATTAGCCGGGCTGCTTAACCCGTCACAAACCAAAACAAACGGAAGTAGGGGAGCTTCGGTTTGTGTAGTCTCATGGGATAATTGCTCAGTTTTCAAAGGCGTATTTTATAATATTTGCACCCATTTTTAATGCTTTCTCTCTAACAGCCGGAGGATCGTTATGAACTTCCTGACTTTCCCAGCCATCACCCAGGTCACTTTCTAATGTGTATAAAATTACCATTCTACCTTCTTTGAATAAACCGAAAGCCTGGGGTCTTAAACCATCGTGTTCGTGAATTTTAGGTAAACCTTCTTTAAATTCAAATGCCGTGGAAAAAATAGGGTGATCTGCTGGTAATTCTATTAATTCTTCTTGTGGATATAATTTTTTAAGCTGCGGTCTTAAATATTTGTCAATTCCATAATTGTCGTCAATATGCAAAAAACCACCACTATTAAGATAATTTCTCAAATTTTGAAGCGCTTCATCTGAGAAAAAAACATTGCCATGGCCTGTCATATGCACAAAAGGGTATTGCATAATTGAAGGATCTGTAGATGTTACTGTTGCTACATCATTATCTAATGCCGTGTGTATTGTAGTATTGCAAAACTTAACAAGGTTAGGCAGAGATGTAGGATTGCCATACCAGTCACCACCACCTTCATATTGAAGAACAGCAATTTGCTGCGCCTCGATTGAAGCGGTTAATAGAACTGTTAATAAAGCACTAAGTATAAACCGATACACTTACTATTTCTTTTATAAATTGAAAAACGAAATTACTTATTTTCTAGTCAACACCCTATTTTTTAAGTAGTTCATTATGTATTGTTTTAATTATTTTTGAAAATAATAATCAAAACGTTTAATGCTGAAAAATTACTGTTATTATGAGTTCGCCCAATGAAGCATATCTGGCCCAAATCACACCTATTTTACCAGTTAAAAATGTTTTAAATGCATTAGAGTTTTATATCAAAAAACTCAAGTTTAAATTGGTTTTTATAGATGAAGAGCGCAATCCTAAATATGCCGGGATACGCCGAAACAATATCGCCTTACATTTACAATGGCACGATGCTTCAGAGTGGGAAATTAGTAAAGACAGACCAATGCTTAGAATTCAAGTACAGGGAATTGAAGCCCTTTATAAAGAATACCAGCTTATGGGTGTGTTTCACAACCATACCTCTCTTGAGGAAAAGCCGTGGGGCACTCTAGAATTTGCTTTTTACGATCCGTATAAGAATGGTTTGATTTTTTACCATCCCTTGTAATAGGACTAAACTTTTACAGTTTGCTTTAATGGGATTTGATGTTTAAGCAAATCTTCAAAGGTTTCCCGCTCTCTAATTAGTTGTGCTTCGCCATCAATAAATAATACTTCAGCTGGGCGTAATCTGGAATTGTAGTTACTCGCCATACTGAAGCAATATGCGCCGGCATTACTAAAAGCAAGGATGTTTCCTTCTGCAATTTCTGCGATGCGACGGTTTGTAGCAAACGTATCAGTTTCACAGATATAACCTACTACAGAATAAAAACGCTCTCTTCCTTTAGGGTTGCTGATGTTTGTTATCTCGTGGCGGCTACCGTAAAACATAGGCCGTATAAGGTGATTAAAACCGCTATCTATCTGTGCAAAAACTGTAGATGTCGTTTGCTTGATCACATTTACATTTGCTAAGAATTTTCCAGCTTCACTAACTAAAAATTTTCCTGGTTCAAAAACCAGTGTTAAATCCTTTCCGTAGTTCTTTTCAAATTCATTAAATCTTGAACTCAATTTATCGCCCAGCTCTTCAATATTAGTCTCGATATCACCTTCTTTATAAGGAACTTTAAAACCACTACCAAAGTCTAAAAACTCTAAATCTTTAAAGTCTTTTGCGGTATCAAAAAGAATTTCTGCTGCGTGTAAAAACACATCTATATCCAGAATATCGCTGCCGGTATGCATATGAATACCGTTGATGTTCATTCCTGTATTTTTTACAATGCGCAATAAATGGGGTATCTGATGTATACTGATACCAAATTTACTATCGATATGCCCTACAGAAATGTTGGTATTTCCACCAGCCATCACGTGTGGGTTAATACGCACACAAACCGGAGTTTTAGGATGTTTTGTGCCAAATTGCTCTAGGATTGAAAGGTTGTCAATATTGATCTGAACCCCCATTTTTGCAACCTCTTCAAGTTCGTTTAGAGACACGCCATTAGGAGTAAACATAATTTTAGCCGGCTCTATTCCGGCGGCAAGAGCAAGTCTTACTTCTTGAATACTCACGGTATCCATCCCGGCACCAAAACTATTAATCAACTGTAAAACAGCTAGATTAGACAAGGCCTTTACAGCATAGTTCACTCGTAAATTCTTAACCTTTTTAAAAGCAGACGTTAAGCGGTTGTATTGTGATTCTATTTTAGCCGCGTCATAAACATATACCGGGCTGCCGTATTCTTTAGCTATTGCTATAAGGTCTTGGTTAGTCATAATCTTTAAACTTTAAGCGTACAAATCTAATATAGAATATCTACTTATACACCGGATAGCGTTAAAAAATAAGACATATTCTTCGAGAAGTTCAAAAATGAATGGTTTTGAGAAACATTTCTGTATTTTCACAGGGGTTTAAAATGCATACTGTTGCCCAAGTAAACAGAAAGAAAAAATAGATTATGACTCAAAATTTGCCGATGTTTCCGCTTGAACTTGTGGTATTTCCCGGTGAGCGTCTTGCACTTCATATTTTTGAAAATAGATACCAGCAATTAATAACAGATTGTGAATTGCAGGATATAACATTCGGTATACCGGTTTATATTAACAGAAAGCTTTCTTATGGAACAGAAGTTCGCTTAGAGCGTATTGAAAAGCGTTATCCCGGAGGAGCAAGTGATGTAGTATGCAGAGGACTTCGGGTTTTTAAGATCGAAGAATTTTATCCTGTATATAATGATAAATTGTATTCTGGGGCAGAAGTTACTTTTTTAGAAACAACTGAAGATGGTACGGTCTCCCAGCGTGATTTGTTTTTCAATCTGGCAAAACGATTTTATATGCTTTTAGGAGCAGATCCTGGTTTGACTACAGGTAAGGCAATCGACTCCTATAGTTTTCCGCATAAATTAGGCTTAAGCTTAAAGCAGGAATTAGACTTATTAAAACTTTCTAGTGAATCTGCACGCTATGTATATTTAATAGACCACTTAACCGTGACCTTGCCAGTAGTAGAGCAAATGAACCGGACTCGCGAGCTGATTCAACTTAACGGACATTTTAAAAATTTTGATCCGTTAGATTTTACAGACTATAAACTGGATGAGCTCTAATAAACCAGCGCCTGTAAATCCCGAGTAAATTACTAGCAGAGTTTGGGCTAAATACTTATTTTTGCTTTGCAAATTTCAAATAAATAGAAACGCCTGATTATGAATCTACACGAATATCAAGGAAAAGAAATACTTAGCAGTTTTGGAGTGCGTATACAGCGCGGTAAAGTAGCTACTACTCCAGCTGAAGCAGTAGAAGCTGCAAAAAAACTTACTGAAGAAACTGGAACAGGCTGGCACGTGATCAAAGCTCAGGTACACGCTGGAGGTAGAGGAAAAGGTGGCGGAGTGAAGTTGGCAAAAAACCTTCAGGAAGTAGAAGAAATCGCAGGACAAATCATCGGGATGAATCTGGTAACTCCTCAGACTTCTGCAGAAGGTAAAAAAGTACATCAGGTATTGGTTGCTGAAGATGTGTATTACCCTGGAGATAGTGAGCCGGAAGAATATTATATGTCTGTATTATTAAACAGAGGTACCGGTAAAAATATGATTATGTATTCTACCGAAGGTGGGATGGATATCGAAGAAGTGGCTGAGAAAACTCCACATTTGATTTTTACAGAAGAAATAGATCCTGCAACAGGATTATTAGGATTTCAGGCAAGACGTATAGCTTTTAACTTAGGTTTGAGTGGTACAGCTTTTAAAGAAATGACCAAGTTTGTTGCAGCATTGTATAAGGCATATTCAGCTTCAGATTCTTCTTTATTTGAGATCAATCCGGTTTTAAAAACAAGTGATGATAAAATAATGGCTGTAGATGCAAAAGTATCTTTAGATGACAATGCATTATACCGTCATAAAGATTATGCAGCAATGCGTGATAAGCGTGAAGAAAATCCAGTAGAGGTAGAGGCTAAAGAAGTAGGTCTTAACTATGTTGATCTTGACGGTAACGTAGGTTGTATGGTAAATGGTGCTGGTCTTGCAATGGCAACTATGGACCTAATTAAACAAGCAGGTGGTGAGCCGGCTAACTTTTTAGATGTAGGTGGTACTGCAGATGCAGAGCGTGTAGAAACGGCATTTAACCTTATTCTTAAAGACCCTAATGTAAAAGCAATCTTAGTAAATATCTTTGGTGGTATTGTACGTTGTGATCGCGTTGCGCAAGGTATCGTAGATGCTTATAAAAACATGGGAACTATCAATGTGCCTATTATTGTAAGACTTCAAGGTACGAATGCTGATATAGCAAAAGAACTAATAGATAATAGTGGTCTTGATGTTCAAAGTGCGATTCAGTTTCAAGAAGCAGCAGATAAAGTTCAGCAAGTTCTTGCGTAATTTTAAAGTATAGTGTTTCCGCAAAGCGGAAATTTAAAGCCTCAATCATTATGATTGGGGCTTTTTTATTATAAAATATGTCCCGTCCTGAAATAGCGATACACTAAAACCTTAGTGTAATGAAAACACCCTCAAAGAGTGGTTATGCAAAAAGAACCCAAAAAGACTACTCGCTTTCTTTTAAGCTTCAGGTTGTC
>NZ_QOVK01000021.1 GCF_004104075.1 Leeuwenhoekiella polynyae
TCAGTTAATGCTTCTGCCGAAGGCATCATCTGGATTTTTCCTAAGTCAAAAATGGGATTGAGACCGCCAGCAGTAATTTTTTTCTGAATGGTCTCATAGCCTATAAATGAAATTTCGACAATATAATTTCCTTTTGGGATTCCGCTTAAGCTAAAAGCCCCAAGCTCGTCAGTTATGGTACCGCTGATGATGCTTTCGCCTTGCGGCTTTTTTAAAATAACATTGACAAAGGGTAAAGGTTGTGCTGATTCTTCGGTCACACTTCCTTCTATCAAAACGGTTTCTTGGGCTTCTCCAGAAAATGGAGCTAAGAGTATTAAGATAAATAATTTGAGACGTGCTAGTACTTTCATAATTAGAAATTTTTACCAAAATAGTACCGCTTTCTAAAGAGAATTTAAAGTTGGCTTTAAATCAATGTGTAAATCGAATTTCAAATTTATGAAAGCCGGTAGTCGATTCTGGCGATTTACTAAAACTATATGATGGGGTGAAACCATAATAATCGCAGATTTTCTTAACGATCGAAAGGCCCAGACCGCTTGAATCTCTCTTGGTACTTTCTTTGTAAAACCGGTCAAAAACCTGCTCGGGATTTGCGAGTTCGCTGTTTCCACTATTAACGATCTGCACGCTGTTTTTATAAAAATCAACTTTGATAGGCTGATTTTCTAAATTATGTTTTACTGCATTTGAAATTAAATTGTTGGCTAATACTTGCGCCAAAGAGCGATCCATTTTTACGGTAAGTTCTTCGCTATGCTCAATTTTATAATCAATAGAAGCTAGTTCTTTAAAATTGAGAAGCACCTCCTGAAACGACTCATTTATTGAAACGAATTGAGAGTCTGTAAACTGGTTGTTATCTATTTTTGCCAATATAATTAGACGCTTATTCAAATTTTTTAACCTGCGTATATCGTTTTGTAAAGAATCAAGTTGCTCATATTGAGAATCATCAATTTTAACCCCATTAAAAAGGGTTTCGATCTTAGCCTGCATAATGGCAAGCGGAGTTTGCATCTCGTGCGATACATCTTCGGTAAACTGCTTTAAGTTGTGATAATCTGCTTGAACCTTTGTGGTGAGTGAAATAATTTCTCTATTAAGATCGCCAAACTCTATAATGTCAGATTCCGTTAAGGTCAGAGGTGTTTCAGATTTTATAGAGAATGCCTTAATCTTAGCCAGATTCAAGAAAAAGGGCTTCCATAATGTGGCATTACGGCTTTTATTGAGGTAAAATAAGAACACAAAAGCAACAAGAATGATAGCGAGAAAGGTGAAAACAATGGCAAAAAGGATATTTTCAGATTCAATTACCATGGCTCTCACTGTAATTTTATATTCCTGACCATTTATTTCCTTAGTTCCGGCTAATTGCCTGAATAATTCGATTTCATCTTGTAAAGGATCATAAATTAAAGTATCGTTTAGAACTGTAGGTTGAGGATCTTTTACTTTTTCAACAACCATTATAGGAGGAATTCCTTTTAAGTCGGGTTTTGAAAGAAGTAGACGTTCCACTCGATCTTTATTAGAATACAATTCTTCTTCAATCTCACTTTCAAGTAGTGCTTTTAGGGATAGATAAAGTGCAATCCCAGAAAATATCATAATGATACTACTTGTTGTCAAAAAGGTTTTAGATGCCTTTTGCAATAGATGTATTTTTTTTTGATCAGCCATTTATTCAGCGGTAAATAGGTACCCCGAACCGTACGCGGTATGTATGTATTTAGCTCCTTCGGAAGTTAATTTTTTTCGAAGATTATTTATGTGAACATAGATAAAATCAAAGCTGTCTAGCATATCGCTGTCATCTCCCCAGAGATGCTCTGCAATAATAGATTTGCTGAGCACGCGGCCCTTGTTAGTTATAAAAAAGAGCAGGAGATCATATTCTTTTCGCGTAAGGGTAATGGGTTTTTCATTAAAATAAGCCGTTCTTGAGAGTGTATCCAAACGAATTTCTTCAAAAATAAGAGAATCTTCACCACCAAATTTGCCTCGTCGTAAAACGGCTTTGATTCGAGAATTAAGTTCAGCCAAATGAAAGGGTTTTGTAATATAATCATCTGCGCCAACATCCAATCCTTCCAATTTGTTTTCCAAAGAATTATTAGCCGATATAATAATCACGCCACATTTTTTGTTTTGATTTTTAAGCTTTTTCAGTAATTCAAGTCCACTACCAGTAACTAGGTTTATATCAAGAACCACGAGATCATACTCATATAAATCAAGCTTTTCAGAGGTCTCTATGTAATCTGCAGCTACTTCGCATATATTAGATTCCTGACTAAGATATTTTGCTATAGACTGTTGCAATTCAATCTCGTCTTCAGCGATAAGAAATTTCATAAACCTAAACTTTAATATCAAAGTTAATACTTCTTTCTAAAGAGATTCTTAAGAAAATAGTTTCATACTTATGATAAATAATTAGATCTAGCAAAACAAGCACATATTTAACACGTTACTTATTGCCTTATTTAATCTGCTATAGTGTTGATAAACCTCAACTAAAACTGCCTTACAAAAATCTTTTAGATCTCCCAGTACCTGAAAGTTCGCAAATTTGACACCTCTACTTTTTTGATGGGTTAAAGAAACTATTCGCTGTTCCAATAGGTGACCCAGCCAAATGGATTGTTTTAAATACGGGTTTTCTTGGTTATACGCATATACCTCTACTCCGCTTGCTTTTTTAGCAGGTGCATCATTAAAATGCAGGGAGATAAACAAATCTGCTTGAAGTATCCTAGCCAGTTTTGTCCGATCTTCAAGACTGATTAAAGTATCTGTATATCGGGTTAGAAAATATTCAGCGGGTTTCCCATCAAACTCTGGATGTTGAGCAATCAATCTTTTGGCTATGTCCAAAACCAAATCCTTCTCCTGAATACCATCTTCACCGCGCGATCCCGAATCAATTCCTCCATGTCCAGGATCGATCACAATACGTAAAGGTCGATCGACATCCTGACCAAAAAAGAGACAAGTTTTGAGGAGCAAATAGAGAAAAATGACGTTTTGAAGCTTCATTTCAAGTTTTGATTTTTGAGTTATCAACAGGTGAATAGCTGTATTTCCTAAAATTTGAAGGGATTTGAAATCATTTAAAATCAAATGAATCCAAATTTTATTTTATTCACAAATTACTGATTATCAATATTTTGAATACTTAAATATATACTTTTCAGGTAGTTCAATCAAACACTAATTTAAAACGAACTCTTATGAAAAAATCAAGCTACTTCACAACGATCCTATCGCTGGTCACCATTCCCCTCTTTGCTCAAATTGGAGGAATTGAAGATTCTGTAAATGATGTTTCCGATACCATCAGAGCCGTATTTCCTATAATTCTGGGCGTTATTTTCTTAGTAGGATTCTTATTTAACGCAGGTCATTTTTTTGGAGAGAATGCAGATCTCAAAAAAGGTATTACCCGGGTACTGGTCTTTGTACTGATAGCCGGAGGTGTCGTGGGCATCTTCTCGTATCTCATAGGAATTGTAGTCTAGTGCTTAGCTCACTTGACCACTGAATACTTAAGCTTATGAAAAAGTATGAGATCTATAAAAACATCAGGAAGCGGGCGGTTATTTTTGGACTTCCCCTTCCCTTGTTTGCTCTAATGATGTGTAGCATTATTGCCTCTCTGCTGGTGATCATTTTCTCCTTCAGTTTTATACTGGTTGTAGGCGTAATGCTGTTCAATGTGATTTTATTCATCACACTGACCCGCTTCACAAAGGCAAAAGCGCTTCTTACCCTCAAAAGCCTATTTCCCAAGCATATCAGTAATCAGCAAAACTCCGGTCTGGACTATGAAAACCATTAAGCTATCTCAAAGAAATCCTATTGCTGCATTGGAAGACCACATCCTCTTCAGCAGTGACGGGTCTGTGGTATTGTGTTATCAAGGTTTTTTACCGGAGATCTATTCGCTATCGGAAAAAGATTATGAAGACCTGCACGCCTGCTGGTTTCAGGCTTTAAAAAGTTTACCGGTAGGAACAGTGGTACACAAACAAGATAGCTATCTTAAAAAAGAATTTAGCGCAGGGCAACTGCCCAACACTTCTTTTTTAGAAAAAGCTACGCATAAGTATTTTAAAGGACGGGATTATCTATCGCACTCCTGTTACCTTTTTTTCATACTCCCTCCCACTAAAAATCGTTCGTATGCAAACTACACCAACCCGTTTAAAAAAATCAGCAAGACCCTACCAGTTACTTTGGATGAGGCTGTTCACTCTTTTAAGTCAGCTGTGGAAGATGCTGTATCATTTATCAATAATACACGTAAGATGGTTTTTAAACCGCTTACTCCGGCTACTGTTGAAACGCTAACAACAAACTATTTCAATGGATTTAATGAGAATCTTACTACCGATATCCTATTGGATAAAAACCGGATTCAAATCGGGGATCATCTCTTTGATGCCCTCGCCATTAATAGTGAATTGTGCTTTGGAGAATCTGTTCAAACCAGCAAAACCAATCAGCGGTTCACCTCTGATGATTTCATATTTCATCAGGGATATATTGATGGATTAGGATTGGCGTTAGACGAAAATCACATCGTTAATCAAATCCTCTATCTGGATGATAAACACAAGTGGCGTAAAATCCTGGATAAAAAAGTAGAAGAGCTCAGCAAGAGTTCCAATTTTGGCTCTCAAAATAAAATAGTCTTAGGCAAGATTCAGCATATCCTGAATCAAATCAATACCGATGAAGGTTCCCGGGTAATACGCGGACAGCTTAATGTCATCTACTGGACTAAAGAGCCCAAAACCTTGGAGTGTATCACGGCTAAACTAAAAACCGAATTTAAAGAACTAGACATCCTTCCCTATTACCCTAAAGGGGAGGCTTTAAAGCAGTATTTCTTGAACAGTTACTTCGGATTTTCATCTCATTTTTCCGATAGCGACCTATATGTCACCGATCTCAAACACGCCTTGTGTATGTTGCTCAACACCACCAATTATCAATCGGATGCTACCGGTATTGTATTCAACGATCGACAGCATAACATTCCGGTCGTAAAAGATGTCTGGGATGAAAAAAAGAAGCGCATTAAAGCCCGCAACTTTGCCATTTTTGCACCTACGGGTGAAGGCAAATCCTTCTTAGCTAATAATATCCTGCGTCAGTATTTTGAAAGTGGGGTGCGTTTGGTCATTATCGATCTGGGAGGCTCCTATACCAAATTTGCCAAACTTTATCCAGATGAGCATCTGGTCTTACGGTATGAATCTGGAAAGAATCTAGGGATTAATCCGTTCTATGTAGAACGGATCACAGACCTTACCTCAGAGCGTCTAGAAGATCTTTGTGCCTTTCTCTTTGAGTTGTATGCTTCTGGATCCTCTAGCACAAAATCTCAAGGCGTATCGCTTAAAAAACTCCTGACAGCTTATTATAAGAGCACTACTACGGCGCATTCCCTCTCCGGGTTTTACCACTTTATTGAAACGGGAGGAGCGCAGCTTTTACAAGACCTTAAAATCCATTCAGATTATTTTAATAGGAACAGCTTTTTGCATGTCATGTCAGAATATGTGGGAGATGGAATTTACAGTTACCTCTTTGAAGTATCAGAAGATCAGACCTATAAAATTGAAGACATGCGCCTGATTATTTTTGAACTCGATGAAGTCAAGGATAATAAGGAGATCCTATCGGTAATGCTCAAGCTGATCAAAACGGCAATTCAACGCAGCATTTGGAGCAACAAGGCCGAAAAAGGGATCATTCTTTTTGATGAGTTTGCCAAGCAGTTGAAGTTTGAAAATGTATTGGAAAGTGTAGAGTTTTACTATCAGGCGATCCGTAAGCAAAACGGAGCAATAGGCATCATTTTACAATCCATCAATCAGTTACCCGAGAATGCTACTTCCGCTAGCATTTTAGAGAACACTCAGGTTATTTACAGCCTGAATAATGAAAAAGGCTATGACGCTTTGGTGCGACGCCTCAAACTCTCCAGTCATGACCTCAATCAACTACGCTCCATCAAAAACAACCTGAGCGGCTCGCGTAAATACACTGAGATCTTTATCAAAATCGGGAAAGCCAGTAATATTTTCAGACTCGAAGTACCTCCTGAAGTCTTTGCAGCCTACCTCACCGATGGAGCCGAAAACGAGGCCATTATGGCCTTCTACGAGCAAACCCAAGATATGCAGCAGGCCATTAATCTATTCATCAATCAAAATCGAAACTTATGAAAACAACAATTCGAAAAGTATTCTTTGCTTTACCGATAACAATGAGCCTTTTAATGCCTGCAGGCGCTGCCTGCCAGGGGATGCCGGTTTATGACAATACCAATTTTGTGAGTCTTGTCAAAACCTTAGTGGAATCTGCCAAGCAGACCACCCAGTTGCTCAAGACCGTGGAGTTTTTAAAGCAGCAAAAGGAGAATTTGGAAAAGGTTAATACCGTAGTCAAACAGCTCAAGGCTGTACGGGAGATCAGCCGCAACAATACGCGGCTAATCCAAGTGATGCAAAACGAATTGCGTGGGATTTTAAACTCTCCATATATCAAGCCCAATGAAATCACCCGGGTGAGTGAGTCTTTTAACAACATAGTGGAAAATTCCATAGAAACAATGGACTTTATCGATCAGATTCTCTCGAGTAATTACTTGAAAATGTCTGATGCCGAGCGAGCGCGTATCCTTAAAGAAAAGGAAGAGCAATCTAAGGAGATGGTCTCGGAGATCAATCTCAAAACCAAGCGGTATAAGGAGATCATCTCCTTTCGCAAACTGCAGGATAAGATCAATAACCGACAAACAAGTTTTTAGGGATGAGCGCGCTGGTACTTTTAGGAATCGGTTTGGAGTATGTGGACACTATTTTTGAAACGATCAAAAACAGTGAATTCTCCCGGTATACCATCACAGGGATGAAAAGTCTGGCCGTTTTATTTTTTCTGATCAATATTCTTAAAAAATACAACGAGGGCATTGCCGATCAGAGCGGATATACCTGGGGGCTTTCTCCGCAGGAACTGGCCAAAAACGTTGCGGTGGTTTTACTGGCTATCTTTTCCACTCAGGTATTGGGCTTTTTTGATGGAATCCTGATCGCTGTAGAATCACAATATCGCAATACCGCCCCTGCCCTGCTCCCTTTGCAGATGCAAGATATTCCTATTGAGGAAGAAGTCGGAATGTTTGAAGCGGCTAAAGCCGCGATGGCTTTGTTGTATGAAGCCTTGATTACTCCGTTATTTGGCTTTAAAATCTTCGCTTTTATCACCAGTATCCTCCTTTGGATTTTGGATTTGTTCATCTATCCGTTATTTCTAGCGGAGCGTTTCTTTTTACTGGGTATACTGCAAGCCTTTTTTCCACTGATTATCAGTCTGGCTGTATTTGAAAAGTTTCGCAGCTTGGCCTATACCTTTTTTAAACTCTATGCAGCGGTTTACATGCTGGTACCCGCTTTTTTCCTGGTTAATGTATTTGTCAATGCCATCTACACCGAAATCACTGATAATTTCTGGACCAATCTCTTTGGAACCGATTATGGGGAAGGCTTCTTTGCTCCTGTGGTTCAACTGGGCTCTGTAGGCTTTATAGTCTTTCTCAAATTTAAGCTCTACCGGCGCGCGACCTCGTTCACCTTACGATTATTTACCGCTTAAAAAACGTTTTATGAAAACACCCTACACCTCTATTTATGCCGTGCTCAAGATCAATCGCCTCATTGTAATCAGTGTGGTCATTGGTGCAACACTCTCGATGCTATTCTCGGGATGGATGGTTTACACGACCTATCAAAAAGCCCTAGACTCCGCATTTGCCATCAGCACGGAAGGAGAAGTCATTCCTTTAAAACTCATCGCTCAAAAAGAAAATCAGGAAGTAGAAGCCCTTGCGCATCTGGAGCTTTTCCATAAACACTTTTATAATATCGATGCCAGTAATTACAAAGAGAATCTGGAAAAGGCCTTGTGGTTGGGCAACAGCTCTGTAGATGCGGTCTATCGACAAAAGAAAGCTGATGGGGTGTACAATCGGTTAATTCAATACTCTCTGATACAGCGTATCCAAAGTATCGAATCGGAAGTAAATCTGGATACCGATCCCGTTTCTTTTAAAACCACCACTCATTTTGAAATCAACCGCGGGGCTATAACAGATATTTATGAATTGGTAACTACAGGTAATCTAATAACTGTGGATCGCAATTTTCCCAACAATCCCCACGGGCTACTGATCACCGATTATTTTGAAAAGAGTCTTCGAAAACTAACCGATGAAAGTTATTAAACGACACTAAAATTTAGAATTATGAAAATAGAAAAAAACAAAATCGTTTTTGTTGCTGTATTGGCGGTGGTGATCCTTTTTTTGATCTGCTATACGATTATGCTCAATGATGAGGATTCAGATAACCATGAGCTAGAACAAACCACCGTCCCTAAATTAGAGAGTGACTCCAAAGAGTATCAGTCCAAACTTGACGCCTTAAATGATCTTAAGGAAGTTCGCAAAAATACGGCGCCCAGTATTTATGACGAAAGCCTTTTGGACTCTTTGGGGTATTTTGATCCGCTGTTTGCCGAAAAAGAAAAGCAGCGTATTGTAGATAGTATCTATCAAGCCAATCAAATTCAATATGAACCACGGCTGTACGCTGAATTGGGAAAATCAACAACATACGTAGCCCCTCATCCGGTACTCGATTCCGCTGCACTGCGGCAAGAACTTGAAGTTGCTACCCAAGAATTGGGATTACAACACCAGCTCTTTTTTGCTGCAGCTACTTCTACCAGTCTTAAGAAGAATCCGGTTGATGCTACCACTAACGATGGCCTTCACGCGGTTGTAGATGGAGACCAGGTGGTCAAAGCCAATTCCAGAATTCGCTTACGATTGACGAGCGAATCCACGATCAACGGAGTTACTTTTCCAAAAAACACCTTGGTATTTGGAACCGTGAGTTTTCAGCCCAATCGGGCACTAATCAGCATCGAGCAAATCAATCACCAACGTGTCCCGCTTAAGGCCTATGATTTTCAGGATGGACTCGAAGGTATTTATGTCGAGAATAACTTTCGAGCGCAGGCCAGTCGCGAAGTATTTGATGATGTACTACAGGATGTCAATATCCCCAGCCTGCCCCAAGTGGGTGGTATTTCTCAACTCTTGCGTCGCGATAATCGAAATGTAAAAGTTACCGTACTTAACAATTATAAACTGCTTTTAAAAGCACACTAAACCAAGTCCTATGAAAACCCATCAATTCCTTATGATATTAAGCTTCATATTGATTTCAAGTGTTTCATCACAAGCCGGGACACGCTCCCAATCAACCCCAATTAAACTCGATACTATTTATGCAAATGAGCATAAAAACGTAGCCCTGTTTTTTCCGAGCCCTATCCGGCAAGGTGTTGTAGGATCCGAAAGCTTTGTCTTTAGTTTCAATCGGGATGTCCCACAATACTTTGGACTTTTACAAGCCAAACCCGGCAGGGAAAGTAACCTATTGGTTATAACAACAGATGGCCTGGTGTACTCCTATATCATCAAATACAAAGCACAGATTAGCAATGTCAATTACTTTATTGAAAAGCAGCACAGTATCGGTCAAGAAGCTTCCAAACGAGACACACTAACATCAATTAATTTAAAACCTGCAGCGGCTATCACGTTATCCCATTTTAAAGCTTTTAGCACCACCCTATTGAAGCGCAAACAGCATCTAGGCCATTTGTCTAAGCGTAAATATGGAATAAAACTAAACACCGAAAATATCGTGTTTGATCAGGAGCAGTTGTATTTCGTTTTTGAGGTTGAGAATAAATCCGGATTGGATTATGATGTTGAATTTTTAGAGATCGCTGTGCAATCACGCGCCAAGGGAAAACGTAAATCCTCCCAACGCATTGTAAAACAGCCGCTGTACAAACATAAGTTACCTTGCAAAGTTAAAAAGGGAGAACGCGCCCAATTTGTTTATGTGTTATCGAAGTTTTCGCTCAATAACAACAGCCGGGTAATAGTAAAACTCCAAGAAAAAAATGGAGAACGCGATTTGGAATTAAAAATCTCGCATCGGTTTATCAATGATCCGAATTGATTATCAAGATGCTTTACTTTTAAGGAGGATGGTGAAAGTAAGGAACCTATTCCCATCTAAAAGCTGCTTCCATTATTTGAATTTCATTGTTTTTAATCCCTAAATTTTGAGCTACACGTTAAGACCGGCTCCATAGTACGTTTTCTTCTTTTTCTGGGCAGCTTTATATTTTCTCTCAGGTGTTCAAAGGTCATTTGATATTTAGACAAAAGAATAGCTTTCTTAAAATCCATTTTGTTTCATATTTGAAACAAACAGAAATTCTCATGTATGATTGAAGATCGACCGTGCCTCTTGATAGATACGCTCAAAATTCGCTTTTAGATCATTAAGGGAATAGGGTTGTGTTTCTGTGGGTAATTCTCTAGAAATTTCAGGTAGTTTAAAACGCACCTTCTTATCAACTCCATCAGCGAAGCTTATAAACTCCCCCGGTTTAAGCTTAAAAAAGATTGCTGCTCTACGTTTAGAAACCTCCCGTTCTCCTTTGGTTATGCGCGTATCAGATTTAAAGATATTTGCAGCCTTACTTATACTTTTTGTAGGGTCTTTTACAATTTCAAAAAAGCGCTCATAATACTTTGCCGTATCCGGATCATTTACCTTCCCAAAAAACTGATAGGAAAGGTTACTCAGAATCGCCCTACTCGCCTTATCGCCATACATCATATCGTTCTGGATTTTATCCTGCATGACATAGACGGTTGCTATATCATAGCTGCGCAGGGTTGCGGGAATTCGGTGCATATTTAATAAACGTATGGTCGGGGCTTCCTCCATCATTAAAAATGAGGGAAGCTGTCCGCGCACGCTCATTTGTTTGGTAATTGTATGGATGATCGTAGCGATCACCGGTGCATAGGCAGCTTCATATTTAGGATTATTGACTATTGAGATCACACAGGGTGACGCTTTGCTGTTGATCTTTAAGGAAACTTCATCAGCACATAAAGCCATAAAAATACTTTGCGTACTGATGCGTTTAAGGGCATTGGCCAAGGTGCTTTTCACCCCTGCGGTTTGTCGTTCTGAATCTTTACCACTGATAAAAGCATCTGCCATTGCTCTGGAGGTGGTATTGGTTTCCAAAAATTGAATGAGACTATCGGTATCCAGCATTTGATAAATTGCAATTAGGTGTGGCAGTGTGCAATATTTGGGATAATCGGTTTTCAATTTCCAAATCAATCCACCAATTAAGCCTTCAGCTGCATCATTAAAGAATTTAGTAGTACCTGACACCCCACTCTCTCGTTGTTCTAAAAGATTTTCAATTAACACCCGGGATACCTCGTTTACGCTTTCCTCATTCTCTAAATAGCGTGGTGCAATAGGGTTTACCCTATGTATGATTTTATCGAAGGAAATAACCTTAAATGGGATCACACTATCCTTAAAAAGTGGATAAGCCATTTCGGTAAGTTCAAAATCTTTATAGTCGTGAATCACACCACAAAACCCATTACTTTGAAAATGCTGTAAAAATCCATAGACCACACTTTCTGTTTTTCCGCTTCCTGCGGCTCCGATGACCGAAGCGCCCCGTTTGATATTATGAAGCTGTAGTTTACCCTGATTCGTTTTAAAATTGACGGTATAGCGCGGATCTATCCCGTGGGACACTTCTGAGGCATCCAGATAAACATACAAAACACTATTGATCAGCAGCAGTGGACATCCCAAATACAGTATCAGCGGAATCCAAGGCGTTTCTAGGGACAAGAAATACAGTAAGGGTAGTACTAAGAAACAATTGATGCTGAAAGCATATCTGGTGAGCTTAAAGAGCACCACAAAGCAGACGCTTGCACCAACCCCGAAATAAACCAAAGAATGTAACTGATCGATTTCCATACGCTTAGATTCCTATAGAACTTGATTTGAGAACTACTTCCGCCCCACGTCTTAAGCGTTTAAAAACCCGAAGTGCGACTTGTGCCTGACTAACTGGAATGCTGGGGACAACGGGCAAGCCTGTTTTGCTCATGATTTTAAACGCCAATGCTTTTTCGTTTGCAGGTAATTTCATCAAGGCTGCAAAATAGCGGTTAGTATCCTTCACAAAATCCTTTCGCGCTTTATAGGTTTCGGCAAAATTGCGGTTATAGGCAAAAGTCTTATCAAACGTCTTTTCAGCTTTTTCAAAAAATTGATCCCGATCAAAACCACGCTTTACCCTTTTACCGTGCATTTCAACTTCTGAAGCTTTGTGTTTACTTCCTGGGGAAAGACTGACCGAATTGGAAGCATCCTTTCTACTTACAATGATGTGAATATGACTTTGATTTCCATCTTTTACCATTCCCTGAACAATCCGCTTTCCGTTTTGTTGATGGGGTGCTTGGCGTTCCAGTTTGGCAATTTCTTTTTTTATTTTGCTAATATTTCCTTCAGTTCGTCCTTCTTGAACATTTCTGATTTCATTTTTAAGTGCAAGAATTTTTGTAGCATAAGGCTGATTTTCTTTAACCTGCCAATCTGTTCCTTTAAAACTTCGCTGATGTTCGATTTTAGCATAGTATTTTATGTCATCAATATGGACTGGTCGTCCGTTGATTTCCCGATTGAAGCTGGAAACATAATCCTTCATCAGTTCACGGGTATACCTCTTTAAATCTTCACTACTGTTTTGAAGTTTTCGCAATTCATATTGTGAAGGACTGACTGTAATGGAATAAAACTTAGGTTCTACCTTTTTCAATTTTGCAGTGTTTCCATCAATTTCTTGGATCACTTCTTCCGCAGGTATTTGATCGCTATATTGATTGAAAAAGTGCTCCATATCCTGTGTTTCCAAACCTTGATTTTCCTTCTCCAGATAGTCCACAAAATCAGCGGAGCTTTGGGAAAAGTTGGTTCCTAATTTTTGAGGTGTGATGGTGATGTACATAGCTCAATGATTTAAAGTTGGTTGCTTTGGTTTTTCTTCTCGCGAAAGCGGACTTCCTTTTTTTCTTCCGCATATTTCTTTTCTATAAGCTGTGGTTTTTGGGTTGGTTCCTCTGTTTCAAACAGGGATTGAATCATCGCCATTGTAGGTTTGGTTTGGGTCTTTTCCACATCACGTATGATGGCAATAACCGCATTGATTCTTTTTAAAATTTTGGCTTCGATGGTACGCCCGGTGGGGCCTAATTGTTCCTTTGGAGATATTTCATTGTAGAAGAAAAAGTCGAGCATCGTAGCCATTGCCTCGGTGTGCGATTTGAAGTACTTGCGTGAGAATGTTTGGAAACGTTTTGCGGTTTCCTTTTTAAATCTAATTCCGGTAAATGAGTCCATATTTCGCCGATTTGTCGCAAAATCTTCCCTAAAATTGGGCGTTCACAGCCCGTTTGTCGCAAATCGTTGATTGTAAAAAAATTATAAATTATTCAAATTACTGGTAATCAGTGATTTAAAATAAAAAAGGAATCCAAAACATCGCGCAGCGTGTTATCCTCTTGCTATTCCTTTTCGTTCGCCCGTGGCGAACAAAATTCCATACAATCCGGTCAATCCCGATAGGTATCGGGACCGATTGCCATTCTCAGGGAAAATGATTTTCCGATATGTTTATATTCGATATTTAGCGCTATCGGCGAAAGTCAAAAAAAGGATAGCCCTATAAATAATTAATTGCTGAAGTACAGCCGTTTAAATATACAACTTTTGTATTAAAATTGAATTAGTAGCATAAAAAAAGACCTCTTTTTAGAGGCCTTCAACTTTTAAAGTTTCGGTAGTTATAAAATGCCTTCATCTGCAAAACTGTAATACTCCCCTGTTGGAATTAAAATTAAATGATCTAGAATTTTGATGTCTAAGAAATCAGCAGCCGACTTGATTTTTCTGGTTAAGTTTTTATCGGCTTCACTGGGCCTTAGGGTTCCACTGGGGTGGTTATGGACTAATATTAAAGCAACCGATAACGACTTTAAAGCCACTGCAAAAAGCAGGCGTAAATCCACTAAAGTTCCGGTTATTCCTCCGTGCGATATTTGGTAGATTCCTTTGACTTTATTGCTGTTGTTTAGCAACAGGATTTTAAAGGATTCATATACCGCAATGGTGTTTTGGTCCCAGTTTTCAAAAACCACCTGAGCGGCGAGTGAGGAGGAGCTAATTTTAGGCCAGTGTTCCGCTTTTAGTTTTGGGCGGTAACTTACCCTTATTTCATTGATACGTGTTTCCATAACTAAAAGGTTTAATATTCATTAGGCAGCATCAGCATATCATCTACAAAGAATAGGCGCAGTTCATCCAGAGGCAAGTCTGTTAGCTCATAATCTTGTTGAAACAGAATTGTTCCATTTCCATCAGCATAGGTGATTTGTGCTTCTTTATGCAAACGCGCTTGTACTTCTTTAGAAAAGCGTTTGAAATGAATCACTAAAAAATAGCTTTTGTGTTTTAGGCTTTTAGTAATTACAGCTGCATCAGTTATCAGCCAATAGCAGTTGGCAGCTTCGACTAGGTACTTCACCCCTTCGGTGTATCGGGTTTTAAGCATCGGAATCGTGTAGCAGGTTTCACTACCGCAAAATCGTTGCAAGTGTTCTTGTATTTGTTTACTTTGTATACTCATTTTAATAGGTTTAAAGTGTTTAATTAGAGGGCGAAACTTTGATCGGGAACGCCCTCTTTTTAGATTTAAGCTTTAGATCCCAGTAGAAGAATTTCAAAGGCTTCTACTTCGGTTACATAGCGTTTAAAGCCGTCTTTATCCTCATAGCTTCGGGATTTAAGTTTCCCGGTCAGGGTTAATTCCTTGCCTTTGGGAGCGTAATTTTCAATAAGCTCTGCGGTCTTTCCCCAGGCAACTACGGTGTGCCATTGGGTATCCTGTACCTTTTCTCCTTTAGAATTTTTATAAAATTCATTAGTAGCCAGTGAAAAGCGAGCTACTTTTTTTCCGCTTTCCAGTGTAGTTAACGTAGGTTCTTGTCCTACATTTCCGATTAATTGAACTTGATTTCTGATCGTACTCATAACAGTAGTATTTAAAGATTAATTAAAATGCTGCCTAAACTATTCAGACAGTTTGCGTTTGTATCTTGAAAAATTGATTTACTTATTTTATCCTGAGCGTTTTCCTTTTTTGTTTTTGTTTGTTTTGATCCCGCTTCTTTTTGTATGTTTTGAACTGATTTCATAATGCTTGTTTTTGATTTACTTCCCTTAGTGCCTATCGCTGTTCCCTTTTTTTGTTGCTGATACATTTTCAAGAGTTTGAATTAGTAAGGACATATAAAAGCGCGGCACAAGCGGTTATGCTGTCCGGCTAACTTCAAACTATTGGTATTTTGCTTTCAAAAAAAAGAGATGTACAGCGATGCTGCTAAAGGGAATTCAAAAAGGAAGTATAGGAAGTTCTAAAACGTAAGAAGTGGGGGGCAAATGTTTAATATCAAATGCTATAAAAGCTATATTTCTCGAATATTTTAGAAGCTCTGATTAGTTAGAATAAATTATAGATTTTATTTTTTAACTCAGACACTAATTAAACTTAATTTCTAAATAACAGATAAAGATTAAAGCTCTATTAATTCTAGAGTCGTTTAATATCCATTATTTTTTCTTCAAAAATATCTTTGTATAGTGATTTACTTTTTACTCGGGTTTTGTATGTATAAACCGTAGCCACCGAAATATCAAGAAAATCTGCCACTTGCTGACTGTCTTGTATTCCTAATCTGTAGAGTGCAAAAATGCGCAGTTCGGTATTTAATAACTCTCCTTTCTTTAAAGTGCGGGGCTCGTCTATAGGAAACAATTTGTTGTACGATTTTGTAAACGAAGGAAAGAGTTTAATAAACACCATATCAAACCGGTGAAAGAGCTCACTGCGCTCGCTTTTTACGCTATATTTTTTAAGTACATTTAAGACTTCTTCTGGGTTTTTGGTTTTGATTTTATGAATTGTACTTTTTTGAATCGTACCTATTTTATTAATTAAATCTGAAGTAGCTTTTAAGAAATAGGTGATGTAATCTTGTTTAATCGCATCTGCTTCTAGCAAGCTGAGGTTAACTTCTTCTAGGCGTAAGTTGTACTCGTTTAAAGCTTTTCTAGCCGCATTTTTTTCTTTAAGCTGCTTAAAAATTATTCCCACAAAAATCAACACAATAATTGCAAGAATGGCGAGTAATATGACGGTCTTTTCTAGCGCATCATTTTTCTGTTCTACATTATACAATTGGGCACTTTCTATGATAGGTAAAATGCTCGAAATTTCTACTTTACGATGGCGGGCATTGTAAAAAGTAGCATCATCCATCGCGAGGTGAACGTAGGTGTTTGCCCGCTCTAATTCCCCCATTTGGTAAAGTTCGTTGGCGAGGTTGCGCAAGGCTATATTTTCTTTGGTGGCATTACGTATGTCAGAAATAGCGGCCTTTGCTAGGTATTCTATAGATTTTTCTTGATCGCCCAAAAACGTATAAACATAACTTAAACTAGAGGTCGCGACCCCATATTGATCTGCCGGAAGATCGAAGTTTGTAATCCAATACAAGTAAGCATCTTTAGCCCCATCCCAGTCTTGTTGTTTGAGTAATAATAGGCCTTTTGCTGCCCAGTATTCTGAAGTTTTAGGGGTGGCTTGAGCCATTGCAGTAGTTAATAGTTTATTTCCTTTTCTAATATAATCTATAAGAAAACGTTGATCTTGATTGTAATTAGCAATGTCAAAATAAGATCGTGCCCGCGTAAAATAGTAATCAAAAACATCTTGATCTAGAAGGGTGTTTTTTTTAATACTACCTAAGGTATCTATCGCTTCTTTAAAAAGACCTGCCGAAATAAGAACAAAACCTTCGTGAATTTTTGCACTTGCCAGTAAAGTAGAATCATTAATGCTAAGCGCGGTACGTTTTGCTTGTTCTACATAATAATAAGCCGAATCATATTTAAACGATTTGTACTCATTAAAGAGGTTTATGTAGGATATGTATAACGCCTTTTTATCACTTGTGAGGCGTTTGCGCTCTAGTGTTGCCTGCAACTTATGAATGCGGTCGTATTTCTCGAGTAAATAGGTGTTTTGATGTTGAAGTTCGCGATCTAAAACACCTAGTATTCTGTCGTTTTTTTGAGCAAAAAGACTTGAGCTAAGGCACAACAGAATAAAAAACGATATCGTAAAATCTTTCAAAGGGCAGTGCTTATTAATAAAGTTAGGCAAATGCAAGGTTGGTAATTTATACAAACAATTTTTATTGACACATTAAAAAAGAGGTTAATAAGAGGTTGTTTTTAAAGATTACTCTAAATATACGTTAATATTTATCTCAATAAAACATTGATTTTCATAAAAACTTAAATAATTTAAATACTTGTTTTATAGTTGTTTATGTTGATTTGATGTCTTGATTAATCTTGATTTTTCATATAAATATTTTTAACAATATGAGTTTAATATAGTTTTGAGTCCTCTATAAATTTTTGAGTCCGCAAACGTTTAAAGTTGTGAGCGTATATTTTTTTATTAGGCGGCACTTTATAAAACGAGTAGGGCATTCACATAATTCAAGTAGATCATTTTAATCTCAAGTATGGAAAATAATTATTTAACAATGAAGCGTGTCTCTTCCTTTAGCGTAGCTAAAACAGAGGTGATGCTAAAAACGTGCTGCATGCTAGTTGCAGCTCTTCTTATTTCCTTTTCTGGTTTTTCAGCAAATAAAGAAAGGATTGCTCCAATTTTTACAAGTTTAACGACTCAACAAACCGTTACAGGTATTGTGTATGACGATGCAGGTACACCTATGCCTGGTGTAAATGTTTTAGAAAAAGGAACTACTAACGGCACAATGACTGACTTTGACGGAAATTACAGCCTTAGCGTTTCTAGCCCTGATGTTGTGCTGGTTTTTTCTAGTATAGGGTTTGAGAGTTTAGAAATTGTTGTAAACAATCAAACGAGTATTAATGCAACCTTAAAAACATCGGTAGCTGCACTAGATGAAGTTGTAGTAATAGGTTATGGTACAACTACCAAGAAAGATATTACAGGTGCTGTTTCTTCGGTTTCAGAAAAAGATCTAAATCAAGGGGCGATTACAAATCCGCTTCAGCAATTAACAGGTAAAGCTGCCGGTGTAAACATCACCCAGACGGGTAGCGAGCCGGGATCTTCTCCTAGTGTGCGGATACGCGGTATAACTTCACTAATAGGAGGCAACGATCCGCTTGTGGTGGTAGATGGGATACAAGGTAATATGGATTTGCTTAATCAGGTTCCGCCTAGCGAAATCGCGTCTATAGATATTTTAAAAGATGCTTCGGCGACTGCCATATATGGTTCTCGTGGTGCGCCGGGTGTTATCATTATTACTACTAAAAAGAATCGCGCAGGGACTTCATCTTTAGAGTACACCAGTACGGCTTCTATAGATTTTATCCCTAAGCAACTAGATATGCTTAATGCAGAGGAGTGGTGGAAGCAAGCACGTAATAATAGTGTGCCTGCATCTACAAATCACGGTGCAAATACAGACTGGTTTAATATTTTAACCCGTACAGGATATACGCAAAACCACACCATTTCTTTTGGAGGAGGGACACATAATTTTAATTACCGAGCTTCGGTAAGTGCTATTTTACAAGAAGGAATTGTAATTAATTCTAGCAATAAAAAGTTTATAGGTCGAATTACTGCTACTCAAAAAGCATTAGATGATCATCTTACGCTTACCATGAATTTAAACAGTGGGATTAACAATACTACCAGCAGCGTGCAAAGCATAGGTCGTGCAGCCTTCACCTCCAATTTAATCTCTAATGCTTATGTAATGAGACCAACTGATCCTGTTTATGATACTGCTGGTAATTATTATATGGATCCTAATGTTTTTCAATACATCAACCCGTATGCAGTTGCAGAAACCGTGGTTAATGAAGGGCAAAATAACAGTTTATTTGGGAGTCTTAACACAGATTTAAAATTGGTCAAAGGATTCTCTATAACTGGTTTTGGTAGCTGGAGAAAAACCGATAATGTAAACGGTTTTTTTCTACCTGTAAAATCAACTGTAGCAGCAGCAATAGATCAAAATGGGTTTGCTAATATTAATAATAATCGTCAAGATGAAAAATTGATGAATGTAAGCTTGAAATATAAAAACACATTTGGTGATCATACTGTAGATGCATTAGCATTGTATGAATATCAAAGTCAAACTTATCAAGGTAATTATGCGCAGGCAAGAGGCTTTTTTAATGACCTGGCGACTTACAATGCTTTGCAGTTAGGAGACCTGTCTGATGTGCGTCCTGGAGATATTTCTTCGTATAAAAATGACCGTACACTCGCTTCTTTCTTAGGTAGAATAAACTACTCGTATTTAGAACGCTATTTATTAACCTTAAGTTATAGACGTGATGGTTCTTCTGTTTTTGGTGCAAATAATAAATGGGGAAATTTCCCAGCTATTGGTGCTGCTTGGATTATAGATGAAGAAGGGTTTATGAAAAACCAGGATCTTTTTGACCAGTTAAAATTAAGAGCAGGTTATGGGGTTACAGGTAATCAGCAAGGGTTATATCCGCAAAACTCCCTGTCGCTGGTTAGTGCGGCTGGTGTAACCTATTTTGGCGGATCGCAGATTACCAACTTCAACATTACGCAAAACGTAAATGAAGATTTGCGTTGGGAGACTAAAAAGCAGTTTAACGCAGGTATTGACTTTGCGCTATGGGATCGTAGATTCTCTGGTTCATTTGATGCTTTTACAGCAACTACAGATAATTTACTGTTTAATTATACCGTGCCTCAACCACCATTTCCTTACGGCACTATTGCTGCAAACGTGGGAAGTATACGCAACAGAGGCTTAGAATTATCGCTTAGCTATGATTTAATTAGCACAGATGATGTGACCTTAACCCTAGGCGGAAATGCTTCTTTACTAGATAACGAGGTGTTGAATTTAAGCGGAAGCATTAACGGTGTTCCTTTAAATACAGATTATGTGTCTTGGGGTTCTAATTCTTTCTTAATTGAAGGTAAACCTATAGGGACGTTTAATATTCTTCAGCATTTAGGTAAAGATGATTCTAGCGCAGAAACGGTTGTAGATCAAAATGGAGATGGTGTTATAGACCAGGGCGTGAGAAGTCCAGATCGTGTGCTAGAAGGTTCGGCTTTGCCAACATATAATTTTGCATTTAACCCTTCCTTTAGATACAAAGGTTTTGATTTATCTATGGTTTGGAGAGGTTCTGGCGGAAACAAAATTTACAACGGAATTAAATCGAGTTTGAGCTATTTAGAAAATTTAGGAAAGTCTAATGTATTGCAAAGTGCAATTCCGCTAGGGATTTATACCTCGCAATACGGTTCAGATTTATGGTTAGAAAATGGCGATTTTATACGTCTAGAAAACTTAACTGCGGGATATAGATTTTCTTTTGAAGATGCTAAGTTCGTAGAGTCTGTACGGGTTTCTTTAACGGGTTCTAACCTGTTATTAATCACAAATTACTCAGGCATAGATCCAGAACTTAACTTAAGCGGAGGTAACGGTTTTGGTTCAGATAACGGAATTTACCCAAGAACACGCACAATAGCTTTAGGTCTAAGCGTAAAATTAAAATAAACACACATGAAACTAAAAAATATACTAGTAGTAGTAGGACTTATAGCTGCAAGCTTTGCAAGCTGTACAGATATAGAAGAGCAAGTTTATGATAAATACCCAGCTAACGAATTTTACGGCTCGCCAGAAGGCGCGGATGTGGCTTTGGCAGGTGTTTACGCAAGAGTAGGTGGTAACTGGGATGGCGTAGGTTATGCTGGGGCAGATAACGGCTGGTATGACCTCAACTCGATGAGTGCAGATGAGCAGGTAATTCCACACCGTAACACAGGCGATTGGCAATTAGATTTTGCTCGTTTGTACTTACACTCGTGGTTGCCTACAGATTTAATTGTAAACAATACGTGGAACTGGTTATACAGTGCTGTTTTTAGTGCAAACCTAGCCGTAGAGCAATTGCAAAATGCTAACGCAGAGGATTCTAAGATAGCAGAAGCCAAAGTTTTACGCGCATTTTTTTATTACTTATTGATGGATGATTATGGCAATGTACCATTTTATACCGAAAACAACATTACGGTAGACGAGTTGCCCCAAATAAGCAGAGCAGAATTGTATGATTTTGTAATTACAGAATTAGAAGATAATGTCGAAACACTTGCTACTACTAAAGGCGGTACGTACTATGGCCGTTTTAATAAGTGGGCAGGTTATGCTTTGCTGGCTAAAGTATACTTAAATGCAGAGGTTTATAAAGGAACTGCACAATGGCAAAAAAGTCTAGATGCGATTACAAAACTAGAAGAAGGTGGCTTCTCGTTACATTCTGGTGCGACAAGTGACACTAACCCTTTAGGGTATGAGTATTACGAACTATTTGGTGATGTAATGCCAGAGGATGAAACCATACTTGCGATGTACGTTACCGAAAATATCGTTTCGCGTAATATATATACTGTACGCAGTTTAAGCGGCCCTCATGCACAAGAAGTATTTGGCTTTAGCGGGTGGAACGGGACTATCGTACCAACCGCTTATTATAATGCGTATGCAGATAATGATATACGTAAAGCACAGTTTAAAGTAGGCGAGCAACCAGGAAATATTAGTTACTCTCTTGAAGTCTCTTCATTAGACAATCCTGGCGCTGCACCCTATGCTGGTGTGCGCAATATGAAGTTTTACCCCGTAGCACCACTAGACGGAGCTGGCGCCTCTAATGATTTTCCAATCTTTAGATATGCAGATTTTATGTTGATGAAAGCAGAGTGTTATGTTCGCTTAAATAATGCTGCAGCTGCAAAGCCTTTGGTAGATGCGGTACGCGTTAGAGCTGGTTTAGCGGCTCTAGCTGTAGCACCTACCTTAGAAGATATTTATAACGAGCGTGCTTTTGAGCTTAACTGGGAAGGCCACCGCAGACAAGACATGATACGTTTTGGGACCTTCTTAGATGCTAATGATTATAGAGGAGTATCAGAAGCATATAGAACCTTATTTCCTATTCCTACTTCTGCATTAGATGCAAATCAAAATCTTGAACAAAATCCTGGATATTAAAAACACCGTACTATGAAAAATTATATGAATAAATTTTTATTTCTTCTTGCTGTGGTTTTCCTTTTTGCAGCTTGTGAAGACGATGCAGAATTAACAAAACTGGCAACCGTAAATTTCACGGAAAATCCCTTAGCAACTCCAGATGCAATACTGTTAACTCAAGAAGAAGCTATTCAAGCAGCAGTAACAGTATCTTGGGATGCAATTACTTTTCCTATAGAAGCTCCAGTAATATATAGCCTACAATTTGACGTGGCTACAGATACGATAGGTGATCAAGCCTGGGCTAATGGCGTAACTGTAGTAGCAGGGTCTGAGGTATTTAGTAAATCATTTATTGGTTCAGAAATAAATGATATTGCAAAAGATTTGGGACTAGAGGCAGGTGTAGAAAGTACGGTATTATTACGCGTACAAGCCTATTTAGACCGTACAATTTTCTCTAGTGCGATTGGAATGCAGGTTACACCCTATACTACGATAATCCCAAATACTAGTTTATACCTACCGGGAAGTTATTCAGATTGGAATGCGGACACAGCAAATACTATTTCGGCAACTGCTACATCTGGAGTTTTTAAAGGGGTATTCACGTTGAGCGATGCAGATAAATTAGAATTTAAAATTGCTTTAGATCTAGATTCTGAAACGGTTTATGGCGGCGATGATAACGGAAACCTTGTGCTAGATGGTGCAAATCTTAAGCTACCTGCAGCAGGAACGTACCAAATAAACGTAGATCTAAATACTTTAAAATGGTCTGCAACCCCATATTCTTGGGGAATTATTGGTCCTGCAACACCACAAGGTTGGGGTGCAGATACAGACATGTTTTATGATACAACAAATCAGGTTTGGAAATACGTAGGCTACCTACAAACCGGTGCGATGAAATGGAGACTTAATGACGATTGGGCAACTAATTATGGGCCGCAAAATAATGATGACGGTATTGCGTATTTAGATGATCCGGGTGCGTATACAGTTACTGCTTCTAGTGTTTATGAAGTTACTTTTAAAGTAAATGAAGATCCTGCAACAGCGACGTATAGCATTAATACAGTTAACTGGGGAATTATAGGCGATGCAACACCAGCAGGTTGGGATGCAGATACAGATATGACGTTTAACTCTACGGGAGGGTTTTGGGAAATCACAGCAGATTTAGTTCCTGGTGCGTTAAAGTTTAGACGCGATGATTCGTGGCCTAACAACTACGGACCACGAAATAGTACAGACGGTATTTTGTATTACGATGATCCTGGTGCACACGGGGTTAACGAGGCGGGTACCTATTACATAACCTTTACGGTAGATGCTACAAACCCTGAAATGGCAAATTATACCATTGAGAAACTAAACTAATTAGTGATTACTAATGCTTAAAGACATAACAATGAAAAATTATATAAATATTTTAATTCTCTTTTTATTCACTGGTACGCTTTTTTGCTGTCAGAATGATGACGATGCAACAGCTACAGCAAATTTATACAAGCAGTATAGCATGCCGTATGCTAATGTTCCCGTAAGTGAAGATGCTTCTATTTATCAGGTAAACATTAGAGCATTTAGCGAAGCCGGAAATTTTCAAGGTGTTACAGATCGTTTAGACTACATTCAATCACTAGGTGTAAATGTGTTGTATTTAATGCCTATTTATCCCGTTGGTGTAGAGCGCTCTGCAGGTGGGTTAGGTTCACCGTATGCCGTGCAAGACTATAAAGCCGTAAATCCAGAATTTGGTACGCTAGAAGATTTAAGAACTTTAGTAAGTGCTGCGCACGAAAAAGGAATGGCAGTAGTTTTAGATTTTGTGGCGAACCATACGGCTTGGGACAATGCTTGGATAACCGAGCACCCTGAGTACTACCAGCAAGACGCTGACGGAAATATTATTGTACCACCAGGAACAGGTTGGAACGATGTAGCGCAGCTTAACTATGATAATCAAGAGTTGAGATCAGCAATTATTGATGCTTTGACGTACTGGTTATACACAGCTAATGTAGACGGGTATAGAATGGATGCAGCAGATTACGTGCCCTACACATTCTGGAGTGAGGCAATCACAACTTTAGAAAATATAAAAAGTGATGAAAACTTATTAATGCTTGCTGAAGGTACTAGAACTGATCATTTTAATTCGGGGTTTGATTACACCTTTGGTTTTGATTTCTTCGGTACAATGGAGCGCGTTTTTGAAGGCGAGCCCGTAACCTTACTACAAGATTCAAATGCTACGATGTATGCAGATGTCTATGATGATAGCAAGCGTGTTGTAAAATACACAACAAACCACGATGTGAACTTAAGTGATGGCACGCCTATTGAATTGTTTGGCGGTGTAAAAGGTTCGATTGCAGCATTTGTGGTAGATGCCTATATGCAATCTGTACCTATGATTTATAATGGGCAGGCAATAGGCCTTAACGAACGTCTAGAGTTTTTCACAAAAGACCCTATAGACTGGTCTAACGTAAACGAAGACCTTCTTGCAGAATACAAAGCAATTATCGCTTTTAGAAATGAAAGTACCGCGATACGAAGAGGAAAACTGGCTTCGTATAGCAGTGATGATATTGCAACTTTTACAATGACGGCGGGAGAAGAGCAAGTGCTTGTTCTTTCTAATTTAAGAAATAGAGACGTGAAGTATATTCTTCCTGCAGGTTTTCAAAACTCAACGTGGACTAATGCCTTTACAGGCGAAAGCGTTTCTCTAAACACTGAATTAAATTTAGAGTCATATAAATATTTGATATTAACAAAATAGGAAGTTAACAATGAATAACCTACGTATTGAACTTATAATTTTTATTGGGTTTTTATGCCTGAATATAAGCTTATTAAATGCTCAAAATTTAAAATCTCCTAACGGTAATTTAGAATTAAAGATAAAATTAAATGAAGAGGGAACTCCACTATATTCATTAAACTACAAAAACATATCAGCAATTCTACCTAGTAAGTTAGGGATTGAACTTAAAGATATTCCATCTCTAATAGATGGTTTTAAAATTGACGAAATTAATACTGATGAAATTGATGAAAACTGGAGTCCAGTTTGGGGTAAACAAAAAACAATTCGTAATAATTATAACGAACTGGTAATCAAATTAATTCAACCAGAATTAGACAATAGACATATTTTCTTACGCTTTAGATTATTTAATGATGGGCTAGCATTTAGATACGAGTTTCCTAAGCAAGCCACGCTAAATTATTTTGTTATTAAAGAAGAACATACAGAGTTTTCGCTTAATGGTGATCATAAAATATTTTGGATTCCAGGGGATTATGATACCAATGAGTATGCGTATACAACTTCAAAAATCTCAGAGATACCAAGTAAAATAGAAGAAGCTACTATTTTTATTAATTCACAGACACCTATTCAAGAATTAGCTGTACAAACACCATCAATGATGAAATCTGACGATGGTTTATACATCAATATTCATGAAGCTGCACTTCAAAATTATGCTGCTATGGAGTTAAATGTTGATGTTGCAAATAAAATAATGAGTTCCCATTTAGTTCCTGATGCTTTGGGTAACAAAGGTTTTATGCAAACTAATACACAATCTCCTTGGAGGACTATAATTGTAAGTGATGATGCACGGGATATTCTAGCATCAAATATGATAGTAAATCTTAATGCACCGACTGAATATGAAGATACCTCGTGGATTAAACCAACAAAATATATAGGGGTTTGGTGGGAGTATTTTGTAGAAGGTAAAAGCACTTGGGCCTACGGTACAGAAACTAACGTAAAACTTAACGATAATTTTAGAGAATTAACTCCTAACGGCCGCCATGGAGCAACAACAAAACATGTAAAAGATTACGTTGATTTTGCATCTGAAAATGGTTTTGATGCGGTATTGGTAGAAGGCTGGAACATTGGTTGGGAAGATTGGATTGGTCATTGGAAAGAAAACGTTTTTGATTTCACAACTCCCTATCCAGATTTTGATGTTAAAGAAGTAGGTACATATGCCGAGTCTAAAGGTGTTAAAATTATGATGCATCATGAAACATCAGCTTCTGCTACAAATTATGAAAGAAGATTAGACCGTGCTTTCGATTTTATGAATAAAAACGGATATACATCGGTAAAAACTGGATATGTTGGCCAAATTATTCCACGTGGAGAACACCACGATAGTCAGTGGATGGTTAACCACTATTCACACGTAGCGAAAAGAGCTGCTGATTATAAAATAATGGTTAATAGCCATGAAGCTGTTAGACCTACAGGGTTGCACCGCACTTATCCAAACTGGATAGCTCAAGAATCTGCTCGGGGAACAGAATTTGAAGCAATGGGCGGGCTTGCTCCAGAACACGCTAGTATTTTGGCATTTACACGGTTAATTGGGGGGCCGATGGATTATACACCAGGTATTTTTCAGACAGATTTGTCGCATTACGGAAAGAATAAGCAACGTGTAAATACTACGTTGGTCAAACAATTAGCCTACTATGTGACTATGTATAGTCCCTTGCAAATGGCTGCAGATTTACCTGAAAATTACAAACGTTTTCCTGATGCTTTTCAATTCATCAAAGATGTAGCTGTAGATTGGGATAACAGTTGGTATTTAGAAGCTGAACCTGGTGATTATGTAACCATTGCTAGAAAAGAAAAAGGCAAAGAAAATTGGTTTGTAGGCAGTATTACAGATGAAAACTCAAGAACTGCTATTATTGAATTTAGTTTTCTACCAAAAAATGAGAAATACGTTGCTACGGTGTATGCTGACGCGAAAGATGCAAGTTATGATGTAAACCCTCAAAATTATACGATCAAAAGCATCATAGTAAATTCTAAAAGCCGTTTAAAACAATATATAGCCCCCGGTGGCGGTCTAGCGATTAGTATTAAAAAAGTTTCAGAAAATTAACTGAAGAAATAAATAAATTGTAAAATTCAATTAAATATTTAAAATCTCAGACTAATATCAAGTCTGAGATTTTTTTGTTAGATGTAATTAATGATTAAATATTGTACATATCCCGAGTACTGATTCCTGTTAATAATATTTATTCAAACTTAAAAAATTAATAAAAAGAGGTTTTAGATTTTCTTCAAATAGTATTTTAATATGTTTTTTTAATCTGATATAAGTGAAGATTACTTTTTAACTGGATTATGCTTCAATTACCTGAGTTAATTTATAGACTTATAAAAAGTCAATGGTTCTGCAAAATTTTGCCTAACCTGCACCATTAAATCCCCCACACCCCGCGCCATTGGATCTTTAACGGATTTTGAGTTACCGTAGCCCAAATTGTTCCGTATGGAGACATCACATCTTCCTGGCTCAGATACTCTCCCTCAATTTCTGAAGTTTTCACTGCCTCAGCAACCATTAGCGATAAGATAGCTTCCATTTGCATCGTATCTGAAAGTCCTTCCAATATACCATTAACGCGACCAGCCCTTTGGCTGAATTTAAAGAGCTTCTCTTCAATTTCAGTTGTTGTATACTTAAAATTTGGCCAGTCTTCGTATTGCCAATTATACATGATGAGCTGATTAAACTAATTAATTGGCTCAAGTATAGTAAAAATTTGAGCCGATTAGCACTTCTAATCGGCTCAAAGCTTTATTATGGGTTGTCTATTTTATAAGAAACCGCTTATGAGTTTAGACTTGAAGTATCTATAGTTAAGATCCTGTCCTAATATATTAAACTTAAACAATTAACTTAATTATTCTACGGCATTGCTAACCCTTTTTACTGGTTTGCATATCAAGAGGTTTCAGATAGTATTTTAATTCACTAAATTGGTTAGCATTTCTGAACTTCAGAAATTTAAACCGAAAATTATGAGTACAATAAAAACTTCCGTAAATCGTCGTTCTTTTCTTAAAATCTCAGCTTTAGCCAGTGGCGGAATGCTATTAAGTTTCAATTGGCTCTTGCATTCTAACACCAATGCGATTACTGAAGAACAAATTCCTGAAGGATGGTTTGAAATGAATGCCTATTTAAAAATAGCTACAGATGGGACAGTAACAATAATGGCTCCCAATCCAGAATTTGGTCAAAATGTATTAACATCCTTACCTATGATTGTTGCTGAGGAATTAGACGTCGACTGGGATCAAGTTGTTGTAAAGCAAGCCTCTTTTCGTACCGATTTATATACGAGACAATTTGCTGGCGGCAGTCAATCTGTAAGGCAAGGCTATAATGCCTTACGTACAGCGGGAGCAACAGCACGCCAGATGCTAATTAATGCCACTGCCAAAGTCTGGAATGTTTCAGCTTCAGAAATTACAATCAAAAAAGGCATTTTAAAGCATACATCCGGTAAAACAAGTACTTATGGCGAAATGGCTGAAGCAGCATCGCAAGAAAAAGTTCCAGAGTCTGTAGAATTAAAAAATACCGAAGATTTTACGATTATAAGCAGCTCTAAAAAGAATGTTGCTTTACCAGACATTGTAAGCGGAAAACCCTTATTTGGAATGGATTATAAGGTTCCAGGAATGAAGTATGCTACCATAGCACATCCTCCTGCATTTGGACTTAAATTGAAATCTTACGACGGTACGGAAGCTTTAAAAATGCCTGGAATAACTGATATTTTTGATATTGACATTTACAATGAAGGCTATGAGTTAAACATCTTTGACACCGCTACCTTTCCCAATCTAGTGGTAGTGGTAGGCGATTCTACCTGGCAAGTTATGCAAGCAAAAAAAGCATTAAAACTGGAGTGGGAACCCTTTGAAGAACATACGCTTAAACTCAATGTCTTTGGCAATAAATCGACTCAGGTAGTTCCGGCAGGATTGGAGAGTTCTGAAGATCACTTGGAACAGATGGATGCTAAATCTAAAGAACCTGGTACTGTAGTACGCAAAGATGGTGATCCTGAAACAGCATTTAAAAATGCCGCTAAGGTTATTGAAAGTACGTATACCGCTCCTTTTTTAGCACATAATGCCATGGAACCGGTAAACTTTTTTGCTCACGTTACTGAAGATAAAGCAATATTAGCCGGTCCTTTACAGGCTCCCGAACTTACAGAGCCTACGGTTGCCGCACGGCTAGGAATGAGTAAAGATCAAATTGAAATTATTATGACCCGTATGGGTGGTGGTTTTGGCAGACGGGCATATTCTCACGAGGTCGTTGAAGCTGCTGTAATTTCTCAAAAAATAAAAAATCCGGTCAAGTTGGTGTATACCCGCGAGGACGATATGACTTACGGCATTTACCGTCCTGCCTACCACGCTACTTTTAGAGCAGCTTTGGATGAAAATAATAAAATGGTTGCCTACCACATAAAAACAGGCGGTATACCTGAGAGTCCGCTGCATGCAAACCGTTTCCCGGCAGGAGCGGTTGACAATTATCTAGCTGAAAGCTGGCAAATTAATTCAAACATTACCATCGGAGCTTTTAGAGCTCCGCGTTCTAATTTTATGGGCGGTTCTGAACAGGCGTTTCTGGACGAGGTTGCTGTTGCCGCCGGTAAGGATCCTATTGCATTTAGACTAGAATTGTTTGAAAAAGCAAAAACAGGTCCGGTAGGCAAAGACAATGATTACGAAGCAGATCGCTTTATAGTGCTACTTGAATTGTTACGTGATAAATCAAACTGGGAAATTTCAAAACCCGGTGTTCATCGGGGTGTTGCGGCCTACTACTGCCACAACAGTTACGTAGGTCACGTAGTTGATTTAAAAAACGAAAATGAAAAATTAGTTTTTGATAAAGTGTATAGTGCTGTAGACTGCGGCATTGTTATCAATAAGGATGCTGCACGAAATATGGTGGAAGGCGCGGTTACCGATGGTTTGGGAAATGCGATGTTTGGCAAAATGACTTTTAAAGACGGTGTGCCACAGAAAAGTAATTTTTACAATTACAGATTGATACGTATGCCGGAAGCTCCTAAAGATATTGAAGTGCATTTTGTTGAAAATGGTAAAAACCCTACTGGTTTAGGAGAGCCCCCGTTCCCTCCTATTTTTGCCGCGTATACTAATGCATTGTCCCGGGCAAAAAATAAACGGCACTACAACCATCCTTTCGAGGAAGAAATGTTGTAAACTCCTTTAGAAAAGTTATTAATGACTCACGAGTTTAAAAAAATTATTGAAACCTCTTATCAATATTTCAAGCAGAATAAGGCTGCTGTTCTAGCTACAGTAGTTCATTTAGAGGGATCTTCTTACCGCAAACCAGGAGTTAGAATGTTAATCTCTGAAAAAGGAGAAATGACCGGTGCTGTCAGCGGTGGTTGTGTAGAAAAGGAAATTTATTTTCAAGCTGCAACTGTTTTTAGAACCGGTAAGGCAAAGATGATGACTTATGACGGACGTTATCGATTAGGTTGCGAGGGGATTTTGTATATTCTGATTGAGCCCTTTTTTACAGATGAAGCTCAATTTAAGAAAATCCTATCGGCTATAAATAATAGAGTCATCATCAAGATTTATGTTACCTACACCTTAGATACAGAAACCTACTCCAATGAATTAGGATCAATATTCACACTAAAAGACAGAAACTCTATTTCAGAAGCTTCTATTAACGGGCAATCCCCAATATTGAAAATGTTTATTCAGGAGTTGTCGCCGCTTTTCCAGCTGTTCATAATAGGTTCGGAACATGACGCCGTCCAACTGGCATTAATCGGTTCTTATATGGGATGGAAGGTCACTCTTATCGCATCACCAAAAGATCCAAGAAATAAGAGTCACTTTCCCGGTGTTGAGTCTGTAAAACATCTAAATCCCATTGATACTAAAATATTAGAAATAGATGATAATTCTGCAGTAGTACTGATGAATCATAATTATGCTACAGACTTAAATTTTCTTTATAATCTAGCAGAAACCAACCCCCTTTATATTGGGCTACTCGGTTCTGTCAAAAGAAGAGAAAAGTTAATAAATGAACTCATAGAAGTTCATTCTGAAAAGGCAGACCGTATTATTGATAAATTATATGGTCCAGCGGGATTAGATATTTCTGCAATAACACCACAAGAAATTGCAAATGCCATTATTAGCGAAATAATAGCGGTTGGAAGAAATAAAGCGGTAAATTCTTTGAGAAACCAATCAGAAAAAATTAGTTTCTAGGCAAATAATAAAGATTTAGAATATTATTTGATATACGTAATGGTTTACATTAAAATGATAATTATAGAACCGCTGCTTTTTACTATTATTGCGGCGTAAACCAATGAGCCATCTCCAGCAAAACATAAGGGTTTTAGAAACTCAGACCCAGTTTAATTTACAGACCCGACCCTTACTGACCCGTTGGCGGATCTTTTTAGTTCATTTTCTTAAAAATTATGGGCATCGTTTCTTCATCAATCCCATTCAAATCAATTAATTTTAAAGACCTCATCCTTTTTAAGGTTTGCGTTTTATACTTTTTAAAATGTGGTGTTTCCCAATGTGCTTTGTATGCGTTACTACCTGCATAGATATCTAATAATAGTTCAATTTCAGTGGGTTTTCTTTTTTGATACCTAGGATAAATTGAAATCACACCGGGTTACAATATGACGGAGACTTTAGACTCTTCCTTAAGTATTGATTTATAATCATCTAGAAAGGCAGGTTCAATCTCAATTTCAGCCATTCGAATCATCATTTTATCCACGTCAAGATTTTGACTATGTCCAACCTCTTTTCTACAGGAAATACTTAGAAGGGTAACTAAAATGAGACTTACTTTATTCAGGTGCAGTTCTTCTAATTGGGTTATTCAGAATTATCAGGAGCGTAAGCACCGGCTTTAAGCCAGGTTACCCAAGCTTCTTTAAATTCTTTATGACTCATTGGCGGCAAGGATAGCCCTTCAGCGGGATGCCAACCAGCCTTTACTAAAGTATCTTCAGCATGTGCAATTAAATCTTTAATGGATTTATTTCCATTTTTAGATTTGTCAATTAATTGTTTAGCCAATTCATTAGCGGTTCTTCCTTGAAAGATCATTTTCATATCCGCGGGTGGCAAATGCCATTCGGGATTTCCCGGGGGAGCATGTTTACCGGGTGTATTTTCATTTTGATGGCAATTGGCACATTTCATCGCATACACCCCTTTTCCGTCTTCACCGCGTTGTGGTGACATGCCATGTAAATGACTGTCATCACCCTGTAGCGGAATATCTCCCGAAGGATGGCAATTCATACAGCGTGGATGCATCAATACAGAGTAGACTTTCTTAAAGGCTTCCTTAGAAACTACACTATCTTTTTTAAGGCTTGAAAGTTCTATATAGTCTTCAGTTGAAAAATTCTTTTCAGACATTCCTACTGAAATGCCTACTACCAAAAGAATTAGAAAAACCCCTCCTACAGTACTTAAAATTTTTCCTTGATTTTTAGGTTTAAATGGATTCATAATTTCTAATTGAACGATTATTAAGTACTGCTTTTATTAATTTCTGCGGCAACATGAATCGCCTTACGAATTCTGGAATAGGTTCCACAACGGCAAATATTACCTGCCATCGCCAGATCTATATCCTCATCGGTTGGATTGGGATTCTCCTTTAACAATACTGCTGCAGACATAATCTGACCGCTATGACAATACCCACATTGTGGTACGTCTACTTCCGTCCAGGCTTGTTGTACGGGATGATCGTTATTTTCTGCCAGACCTTCGATCGTGACTACCTTTTTGTTTTCAGCGCGCTTAACTTTTGTAACACAAGAGCGCACGGCTTCGCCCTCAAGATGTACAACACACGCCCCACACTGTGCCACACCACATCCATACTTTGTACCCGGCAGATCTAAATGTTCTCGCAATACCCATAGAAGAGGTGTTTCGGGATCAACATCTACCTGCAAATCTTTTTCATTAACGTTTAGTGAAATCATAGTGTATATTTTAAGCTGTTCAATTCTATTAAAGATACTAAATACCTATATATATTATTTTTTTGATAAATAGGTTTCTTTTGTAACCACATCAAACCACTGAGTAGGCCCTTCTGACCTATCCGTAATTGCAATCTGAACAAAAGCTTCGGTATCACTTGCGCCGTGCCAATGCGGCGTATTTGGAGGGCATTTCACGGCATCCCCTTTTTTCAAGATGCGTTTAGGACTTCCTTTTTCCTGATAAAAACCCGTACCAGAAATTGAAATAATGATCTGACCCGTAGGATGCTGGTGCCAAAAAGTTCGTGCACCGGGCTCAAAAGTCACTACGCCTACAGCAGTTGTATTCACCTCATCTGCTGTTATTAGTGAAGTGAGATATGCATTACCTGTAAATACAGGATTGTCTAATTTTTCTCCTCTGAGGAATATTAAATTTTCGATTTCGCTTAATGCGGAAGAAGGCGTCGGCTCCTTGCTATCGGTAAGTGCTGCTAGAAGCAATTTACCTATATAAGCCTTTTCCGGTCCTGCTTGAGTTTCTACCATCTCAATAATTTGTTTCATTTGAGCTTCAGTAACTCCCTGGTGCATCGCAATTGCCATATGTCCACGTGCCATTGGATCAAGATCTCCCATACGTAGTAATGCACCTACAGTTGCAATCTCACGCTCTTTATAGTTAAGTACTCCTCGCTTAAAAATATCTGCAAAAAGATGCTCTTTTAAAAAAATCTCAATAATGGGAACAGTTTCCGCGTAACCCGCCTTTGGCCTATCCGTAACTCCTGTTAAATCAGCCAGAACTTCTTTTCCAACTTCGTATTTATTAACAGCATCTATATCAGTTGCTGCCGGCCCCTCTTGATCCTGAATACCTTTATCTTTTCGCTCTTGAAGAACTTCAGTCAATGTATTTATGGCCATAAGGCTTCTGGGAAAACCACAATAAGCGTAGAGGTGTACTAACTCTTCCTTTACCTGATTTATGGTCATCCCAAAATCAAGACCTCTATGTAATGCTTTATTAAGCAATGGAGTATCACCCTTTGCTGTAGCGATTGCTATTGAGGCAATCCCTTGTTCAACAGGACTAAGTTCATCTTTAGATTGTGCATATGCAGAACCAAATGATAAGCTGTAAAAGGTTAGCATACTTATTACAACTAAAAGGGTTGACTGTTTTACATTAATTTTTTTCATGATTTTTTTTTAGAAGTCGATTTTAGTCAGCCAATCATCTAACTTTTCTTCTACTTGTTCTGCTTTTTCTCCTTCCATAACAAAGAGGATCCCGTCCCGTTCTATACCGCCTTCAACTGAAAATGCTTCAAGTACTTTAGAATCAGAACACAATTTATTGATTGTTTTAATCGTGCTTCCCAAACCATAACCTGCATTGGTGTTAAAAGGTATTACGGTTTTACCGCTAAGGTTATTTGTAGTCAAAAAACTTTTTATAGGTGGTGGGAGTTGCATTCCCCAGGTGGGAAACCCTATAAAAACCGTATCATAATGATCCAGATTATTAATTTTAGTTTGTAAAGGAGGTAAAAAACCGGTTTCGTTTTCTTCTGCTACCTGAGCTACAATTTCCTGATAGTTCTCAGGGTAAGGGTCTTGTAGTTCTATAGCAGTCATTTCACCACCGGTTTTTTTCTGTATCATTTGAGCTACCGCCCGGGTATTATTTGTTCGCGACAAATAAACAATCAAAATATGCTGTGCTTTATTTTCTATAGGTTTTCCCAAAGGATTATCTGCCTGGCCCATACAGGAAACAGATAATATAATTGTTAGTAAAACTATATATCTCATTATTTTTTTATTCTCCGGGTTTTCTTGTTAACAGTTTCACAAACGACAAGTTCGCCAGCTTCCAGCCACTTTCTTCTTTTACATAAACCTCAGTTACCATAAAAGGATTAGTTACTTCATTACCTCCTACTTCAGCTAAAAGTGTAATTTGATTCAAAAGAATTGCCGTATCACCGATTACATCAACTGATACACTATGAACGTCTGCTTTTTTATACCAGATTCCTCCACTACCTATAATTGCTAATTCGCGATCTGTACCCCAACTACCGCCCATATGCACAAATTGGGCTTGAGGATGAAAAAGATCTTTAAGCTCACTTACATTCTTAGCTGCCATCCACTGCCATTTATTCATGGAAAGTTCTTTAACCTGTTTTGCTACATCACTATCCTGTGAAATGCCTACCTGAGTAAAGAGGAACATAAAAAATCCTACTATTTTATATGTGTTTTTCATTCTATTCTATTCTATTTTTAAAGTCAATTAATTTTCTATCATTTTTTGCATTTGCTCTGGGTAGCGTGCACCTTGAATATCAATTGTATTCAGCACATTTTCAATTTTTTCTAAATGCGCTGTTTCTAATTTAATGGCTTCACTCCCTATATTTTCTTTTAAGCGGTGCAATTTTGTCGTACCGGGAATGGGTACGATCCAAGGTTTTTGCTCAAGCAGCCAGGCAAGAGCTATTTGTGCAGAAGTAGCTTCTTTTTCTTTTGCAATTTTTCCTAATAATTCTACTAAAGCCTGATTGGCTTTTCTATTTTCTTCATTAAACCGCGGAACACTATTTCTAAAGTCGTTTTCACTAAACTTCGTTTTATCATCAATTTTTCCGGTTAGAAAACCCTTTCCTAGAGGACTAAAGGGAACTAAACCAATACCCAATTCTTCTAAGGTAGGAATAATTTCTTGTTCGGGTTCTCGCCACCAAAGCGAATATTCACTTTGTAAAGCAGCAACGGGTTGAACAGCGTGTGCCTTTCTGATGGTGCTTGCTCCCGCTTCAGACAAACCAAAATGTTTTACTTTTCCTTCTGCAATAAGATCTTTAACAGTACCAGCCACCTCTTCGATGGGCACATTAGGATCTACACGATGCTGATAAAACAGATCTATCACATCTGTATTCAATCTTTTTAAAGAAGCCTCTGCAACTTCACGTATGCGCTCTGGCCGGCTATCTAAACCCTTACCAGGAATACCTTCTTTAAAACCAAATTTAGTCGCGATCACCACCTTTTTACGGAAAGGCTCTAATGCTTCACCTAAGAGCTTTTCATTTTCAAATGGCCCATAGGCTTCTGCTGTATCAAAAAACGTAACACCTTTATCATAAGCATCTCGTATCAATTTTAGAGCAAGACTTTTTTCAGTGGCAGGGCCGTAACCAAAACTAAGCCCCATACATCCCAATCCTAAAGCCGAAACTTCTAGACCACTTTTTCCCAATTCTCGATTTTTCATAGCTTTTTATTTTGTTCCTTACAAAGTTCAATTACTTTACCGCTCTTGGTTGTATATAAATTACTTCCTTTATTACCATTTTTACCGTTTGCAGCGTGAGTTCCAAAATTCTTAAAACCAGTTCGGTATATTTGCGGGTAAACAATGGCATTTGGTTATGAAAGACATTCTGAAAGTAGAAACGATATCACAGTATAATGCATTAAAGGATATTCCTAACAGGCACCCGTTAATTACATGTTTTGATAGTGCCGATGCAAAACCCTTAAAAAGCGGAAAATTCAACTTTGGTTTTTATGCTATTTTTCTAAAGGGTGTAAACTGTGGAAAATTACAATACGGGCGCAATACCTATGATTATGAAGCGGGCACTTTAGTCTTTATGGGGCCGGGACAAGCGGTTGAAATCAAAACTCAAAAGGATTACAATCCTAAAGGTAATGCCTTACTCTTTCACGCTGATTTTATTAAAGGAACTCCCCTTGCCTCTAAAATTCATTCCTTTACATTTTTTTCCTACGAACTTAACGAAGCACTTCACATTTCTGAAAAAGAGCAACATATCGTAAAGGATCTCTTTTCTAAAATAGATTATGAACTAGAACAGTCTATAGATAAACACAGTAAACAGATCGTATGTAATACCATAGAGTTACTTCTAAATTATTGTGAGCGCTTTTATGAGCGCCAGTTTATCACCCGAGAAGTTTTAAGCCAAGGTGTTGTTTCAAACTTTGAACGCATGCTTCATGCTTACTTCAATTCTGAAAAGCCACAAAAAATCGGACTTCCTTCAGTATCTTATTTTGCTGAAGAATTGAATTTATCTGCAAATTATCTGGGTGATCTCATCAAAAAAGAAACCGGAAAATCTGCTATAGATCACATTCACTTAAAATTAATTGACCTCGCAAAAGACCGCATTTTTGATGGTGATAAATCTATAAGTCAAGTCGCTTATGAACTGGGGTTTAAATATCCACAGCATTTTAATAGGTTATTTAAGAAAAATACCGGATATACACCTAGCGCTTATAGGAATTTAAATTAATAGGTTTTAATCTAATGCATTAAATTCCTTAAAAACTATTATTCCTGAATTTCAGATCTAATTGAACTAAAAACGAAATTTAAAATCTTATTATCCCAACTTTTCCCTCAATACATCTATATCATTTGAAATTTTAGAATCTATGACTCTGGCATAAATCTGTGTTGTAGCTATTTTGTGATGCCCTAAGATTTTAGAAACAGTTTCTATTGGAACTCCATTTGCCAGAGTTACTGTCGTTGCAAAAGTGTGCCTGGCCGTATGAAAACTTAGTTTCTTTTTGATTTTCAGTTTAATAGCTATCTCTTTCAAATATTGATTTATTTTCTGATTAGAATAGACGGGTAATAGTAAATCACTATTAATAACTCTTGGATGATTTTTATAGAAATCTAAAATGATCTCAGCCTCATTCAAGAGCGGTATTCTTACTTGAGTATTGGTTTTTAATCGTCGGGTATAAATCCACTTTTTACCATCTATACCTATTTGTAAATTATCCTTTTTTAATGATTTTGTATCTGCAAAGGCTAAACCTGTGTAGCAAGCAAATACAAAAATGTCTCTAGTGGTGGTGTGTGTTACTTTATTAAAAGTTGCATTTTTCAACTTACTCAAGTCTTGCTTGTTGAGATAAATCATATCTACCTTATCAAAGCGAAGTTTAAACCGTAAAGTCGGATTCTTTTCAATCCAATCCAAATCTACAGCTAACCGCATTACTTTTTTAAAACGCTCCATATGCTTCATTACTCCATTATTATTTAAAGAAGCTTTAGCTCTTAAGAACCTTTCAAAGCCTAGTGTAAATTCATAATCGATATGTTTTAGATATAAGTCTGAAACTTTCAGACTACTTTTTAAATATTCCTTTAAGTAACTTTCTGTAGTGTTATAATTTTTAAGAGTCCCATACTTTAATACGCTCTTCATATTAAGATTATGATAATCCAAGAGAGAAATGAGGGTATTATGAGTTTTGTCAATACCTAGAAATCTATTCTTTATGATTTCAGCATCTATAATTTGCTCATCCCGTAATAGCTCTTCATAGATATTATACAATTTAGAACGAACATCATCGATTTTACGATTTACCTGTTGTGATTCAATACTCGTTCCTATCATTTTGCAAGCAGTCTGATTCCACTTTTCTGTATGTAGGGCTCGTTTTAGGCTAACTTCTTTTGATTTACCATTTACGGTAATACGAGTGTAAATAAGGGCTTGATCTGGCTGGTTTTTCTTTTTTCGAATGAAAAAAGAGATAGAGAATGTTTGAGTAGTACGCATCGTAGTATACTGTTTAAATGAAACAATGATTAAATACGAAAGTCAAACTACCTTATTTGCTGAAAAGCAAATTCAATACGTAATATACAAAAAAGAACTCACGATTAACTCACGATTTGTATCTAAAACTCACGATGAGCTCACGATTTAAATATGGTTAATTGTGTTAAATTGAAGCACAAAAAAAGGGTAACTATATGTTTATCATATAATTACCCTTTTGAATAACATATTTTAATATGTTAAAAAGTCGGGGTGGCAGAACTAAATTACCACTAGACAATATTTTAATAACCAGACACTTACACTGTTTCAATAAAATCAGGTAACCGGATAGGTAACCTTTGCACCGATTTTATTCGTAAATGCAAAGATATATGATTATCTTAAACTAAAAGACAATAAATAGAATCAAATTCTATTTGGCTCCCCCTTTGTGCAACAATTCTTAAGTATTTTGAACAGGCCTAATGTATTATTGAAAATCTAAAAACCTGGGGAAGAACCTAAAGCAGCGAATAGTGATGCTCCATTTGACTTCGAAAGAAAAGCGAACTCTCTGGTAAGCCGAACTTTCGATTTTTATAATTATCGGTTATGCGTTAAGTCCAATTGACATTATTCCTGACTTCATCCCGATAATTGGATATCTTGACAGCCTAATCTTAATACCGATTGGGATTTATTTCATCGGAAGGCTTGTTCCTGAAGATGTAAAAGCGGAGTGTTTGATAAAAGCAAAGAACTACTAATGGAACAAAAATAACAATTGGATGATCGGGAACATAATTATTGTATTTTGGCTGTTCATTGTGGTATAGATTTTCGCGATTATTTCAAGATTTGAAATAATTGAATATACTTTAAAAACGTACTCATTATATCATTGCACAATCTGTGCATTGATTTTTTTTTATCTTTGTAGTGTGAAAATGATCGCTATCATATTATCTCTATATATATTCGGGCTTAACTTATTAGCCTGTAATGATAGTGATACTTCACAAGTGATTTCTGATTCAGAAGTAACAATGGTTGCTACCCAGGATTTAGATATCGACCATTCACATGATAAAGTAGCAGATTTATGCCCTCCTTTTTGTAGTTGTCATTGCTGCCATGTGCATACAGTAGATTTCGGTTCTTCAAATTTCAAGGCTTTGATTATTGAAATTCCATCAAAAGCCTTTGTCCATTTTGACAGCTCAGTGGAAGAACCTATTCTTTCCTTTTTAGATCCCCCTAAAGTTTAATTCAGTTTTTAGAAGGATAGCTATGTCCTTTTTTGACCAAATCCTGGTTCTCATACTAGATCCTTGGTCCTATTGATAGATTTTGTTAGGCACAAAATTATTATCAAGAATTTTAACTGAATTAAATTTTTATTTATATGATTAATAAGATAATCGCATTTTCCATTAATAATAAATTTATTATTGGACTACTTACCTTAGCACTAATAGGGACGGGTATTTGGTCCATGATGACCGTCAACCTGGGATCGGTGCCAGATATTACTAACAACCAGGTTCAGGTGATCACCCAATCACCTAATCTTGCAACAGAAGATATTGAACAATTTGTAACCTATCCTGTAGAACTCTCAATGGGGAACCTGCCCGGGGTTACGGAAATACGATCTGTTTCCCGGTTTGGCCTTTCCGTGGTTACAATTGTTTTTGAGGACGATATGGGCATTTACAAACCCCGTCAACTGGTTCAGGAAAAACTGAACGAAGTCAGGGACCAAATACCTGAAAAATTTGGAAGTCCCGCTATGGGGCCCATTACTACAGGTTTGGGTGAGATTTATCAATATACGATAAAGCCCCAAAAAGAGTATGACACTGTTTATTCCCCTACGGAATTGCGTACCATCCAGGATTGGATCGTAAAGCGTCAAATGACCCTCGTCGAAGGTGTAGTAGAGGTAAATTCATTTGGGGGCTCTATAAAACAATATGAAATTGCCATTAATCCCGAAAAACTGAATGCGTTAAACGTTTCTATTTCCCAAGTCTTCGATGCCCTGCAAAAAAATAATGTTAATACAGGCGGTGCATATATAGAAAAAAATAATATGGCCAATTTTATCCGTGGTGAGGGTTTAATCAGGTCACTAGATGATATAAAATCTATTGTTATCAAGAATGAAAATGGAGTGCCTGTAACAATTGGAGATGCAGCTGAAGAGGTCCAGTTTGGTAGCCAGGTACGCTATGGTGCTTTTACCCAGGACGGCCGTGAAGCTGTTGGCGGTATGGTGCTCATGTTGAAAGGTGCAAATCCTAATAAAGTAATTGCAAATGTTCAGGATCGTATGGAGACGGTAGAACAATCTTTGCCTGAAGGTTTATCAATAGAACCCTTCCTTGACAGAAGTGTTTTAATTGAAAGAACTACGAGTACCGTGACCCAGAATCTTCTGGAAGGTGCTTTAATCGTGATTTTTGCCCTGGTGATACTATTAGGTAGCTTAAGAGGTGGACTTATAACAGCGACTACCATTCCTTTATCACTTCTTTTTGCTTTTATATTAATGAAGCAATTTAATGTCTGGGCCAATCTAATGAGTTTGGGAGCTATTGACTTTGGAATTATTATAGACGGTGCTGTGATCATCATTGAGGGTACGGTATATGAAATACAAAAACGGATGCGTTCCGGCAAAATAAAATTTAATAAGGCTAAAATGGATGAAGTAGCCTATGATGCCGGAAGTACGATGATGGGTTCCGCCTTTTTTGGACAAATTATCATTCTTATCGTATTTGCGCCCATTCTTTTTCTAACGGGGGTAGAAGGGAAAATGTTTCGGCCAATGGCATTTACTTTTGGTTTTGCCATGATAGGTGCTATTTTCTTATGCCTTACCTATGTCCCTATGATGTCTGCTTTATTTATGAAACCAATTCAGAATAAAAAGAACTGGTTTGGAAAGTTTGAACGCTGGCTGGAAAAAGTTAGTGATAAAATTATTGGAGGGATTCAAAAAGGATACATGCCTTTATTAAAAGGAGCTTTAAGATTGAAGTTCATAGTATTGGGGTCTGCGGTTGTCTCACTTATAGTAGCCGGTTTTATCTTTTCCAGAATGGGAGGGGAATTTGTCCCTCAACTTGATGAAGGGGATATCGCCATGCAGGCGTTAATCAGGCCTGGAAGTGGGTTGAGTGAAACAATCGATGTTTCCACAAAAATAGAAGATATCCTTCTTGAGAATTTCCCGGAAGTAGAAACCGCCGTAGCGAGGATTGGGGTTGCCGATATCCCTACTGATCCAATGCCTATGGATATTGCCGATATGTTTATTGTATTAGAGAAGGATATGGATAATTGGACTTCGGCAAGTTCTAAAGAGGAATTGATAGAAAAGATCAAAGAGAAACTTAATGAAGAACTTACGGGAGTCAACCTGGTTTTTAGCCAGCCTGTAGAGCTTCGTTTTAATGAACTGCTTACCGGGGTCAGGGAAGATGTTGCGGTAAAATTATATGGCGAAGATTTAGACCTTCTTGCTGAAAAAGCTGATAAAATGGCTGAAATAATACAGACTATACCGGGCGTAGGAGATGTGAACCCTGAACGAACATCTGGTCTTCCACAAATGACGGTGCGGTTTAATCGTAAAAAAATTGCGCAATATGGATTGGACATTGAAAAGATTAACGATTATATAAGTGCAGCTTTTGCCGGAGGAACGGCCGGAGTGATCTTTGAAGGGGAAAAGCGGTTTGATATGGTAATACGTTTTGATGAGGCGCACCGCCAAAGCATTGATGATTTACGTACCCTCTATATAGATCTGCCGGATGGAACCCAGGTTCCGATTAAGGAAGTAGCTGATATTAGTTATGTACCGGGTCCTATGCAAATTTCCAGGGATAACACCTTTAGAAGAACCTATGTGGGAGTTAATGCCCGCGGGAGGGATGTGGAATCTGTGGTAAATGACATCCAGCAAAAATTGGATGAAGAGTTAGATTTACCTCCAGGATATTACATTACTTATGGTGGGGAGTTTGAAAACCTTCAAAGAGCAAAAGGGCGTTTACAAATAGTAGTGCCCATCGCTCTATTTCTGATATTCGTGCTTCTGTACTTTGCACTCCAATCTTTTTCCCAATCAATTATGATCTATATAGCCATTCCACTGGCGGCTATTGGAGGAATATTTGCTCTTTGGTTAAGAGATATGCCGTTTAGTATTTCAGCTGGTGTAGGCTTCATTGTATTGTTTGGGGTTGCCGTTTTAAACGGGCTGGTGCTTATTAACAGGTTTAATTCCTTAAAAGAAGAAGGGGTAACCAGTATAAAAGATAGAATTTTTACAGGAACCAAAGAACGAATACGTCCCATTATGTTAACAGCAACAACAGATATTTTTGGATTTCTGCCGATGGCTTTTTCATCGTCAGCAGGAGCTGAAGTACAACGACCCCTTGCTACGGTTGTTATTGGTGGCATGCTTACAGCTACCTTACTTACGCTGGTTGTTCTTCCTGTCCTTTATACATTTGTAGAGAAGAGACGAGAGAAAAAGGAACAGAACAAGCTTGGTTCTTCCAATTCACGATCTTTAGCCACAATTTTGATAATTGGCTTGATGTTAGGCGGAACCTTTTCCGTAAATGCACAATCTGATGAAATGTCATCGGAAAATCCAATACAGGATTCTTTACAAACTATTAGTTTGGAAGAGGCTAAAGAAATGGCAATCCAAAACTTTCCACAATTAAAAGCTGCCCAACTTGAAATTGAAAGTGAGGAAGTATTGCGTAAAACCGCCTATGATTTTGGGAATACCCAAATCTTTACAGGAAAAGAAGAGGTAGGAAATGGCTCTGATGGGATCTATACCCAAATTGGTGTTCAACAACAAGGCATAGATGTTTTTGGAATAGCTCCCCGTTTGAAATTACAGAAAGAAAGGGTGGCCCTTGCTGAAAATGCTTTAGAACTAAATACCTTAGAAGTGGAACGTGAAGTAAGCAGGGCCTGGGCTTCAGTTTATACAAGTAAAAAGAGGTATCGGGTATATAAGAAAATGGATTCAATTTTTGAAGACATTGAAAGAGCAGCACGAATCAGGTATGAAACAGAAGCTACCTCTAAACTGGAGTATCTTGCTACTTCAAATCAGGGGAATGAGGTTAAAATACAGCTGGAACAATCGTACCGAGATTACCTGAAATCATTACAGCGTCTAAATTTATGGTTTGTTAGTGATACGATCTATGATGTACCAGATTTGCCTGTTGAAACTTTAGACGAACCTTTAAACTTTCTGGTAGAGTCGCTTGAAAATCATCCGTTGCTGCAGGTTTCGGAACAAAGGATAGATGTTGCCAAAGCGGTTACCAGAGAACGAAAATCTGAATTTTTGCCCAAATTTCAGGGTCAGTACGGTAGGCAGGAAATAGCCGGGCAATCGGGTTTCTTCCAATATCAAATAGGAATTCAAATTCCGCTGTTTTTTGGGCCGGAATTAGGCCGTACACAGGAAGCACAAGTAAATAGACAGATTGCAGAGCAAAACTTTTATCAGGATAAAATCGAACTGGAAACCGCCTATAAAAATATGCGTGAAGACTACATCAAATGGAGAAACTCATGGAATTATTATAGGGATGAAGCACTTCCGCTGGCCAAAGAGCAACAAGGTGGATCAGTGCTGGCCTTTAAGGAAGGCGCTATCGATTATGTGACATTTCTCCAAAATATAAGAGATGCCATTAGAATCGAGGTAAATGCCTGGAGTGCTTTTAACGATTATCTCGACAGCCGCTACCAACTGGAATATTACCTTAAGAATTCAAATTAAAAATTAAAATAAGAAAATCGATATGAATACAAGATCAATAAATATTCTAATGCTTGCCTTAACGCTCAGCATATTCTTTGGATGTAAAGAAAATCCTGCGGCAGGGGAAGATGCTTCCAGTGAAACTGCAACTACTAATACCGAAGAAGGTGAAAATCACGGTGAGGAAGGAGATGAAGAACACGGTGAAGAAGAAGGTGGGATGCGTTCGGTACATCTTTCAGAAATGAAATTCAATAGTCTGGGGATTAAAGTAGATACCTTGCCTAAAAAAGCTTTGTCGGGTATTGTGGAAGCCAATGGCCAGTTAGAAGTGCCGCCACAATATGAAGCTACCGTTACGGCAATTTTAGGCGGTAATATAACTTCTATAAAGGTTATTGAGGGGGATAAGGTAAATAAAGGTCAGGTGTTGGCTTATCTTTCTCACCCAAATTTAACCAGAATGCAGTCTGATTATATTAATGCATATAGTAGGATGCAATTTTTGGAAAAGGAATTTGAAAGACAGAAACGTTTATATGAAGCAGAGGTAGGATCTGGAAAATCTTTTCAACAAACCCAATCAGATTACCAGTCTGTACAAGGTGAAGTGCGGGGGTACGAATCGCAATTGCGCCAGTTAAACCTAAATGCTTCCCAGGTTAGAGACGGTGAATTATATGAATATATTCCGGTAGTAAGCCCAATTGGAGGTTATATTGAAAAAGTACTGGTACAGGTAGGACAATATGTAGACCCTCAGACCAGTATGTTTATGGTAGTTGATAATGAACATGTTCATGCCGATCTAATGGTTTTTGAAAAAGATATTTATAAGGTGAAAGAAGGCCAAAAGATTGCGTTTACACTGGAATCGGTTCCAGGCAGTAATTTAACCGGGGAAATTTATTCAGTGGGGAAACAATTTGAACAAAACCCCAAAGCGGTACATGTGCATGCAGAAATCGATAATAAAGAAGATTTTCTAATTCCGGGGATGTATATAAACGGAAAAATCAGGACCGGTGAAGAAGCTGTTCCTGCCTTACCGGAAGAAGCAATAATTGAAGAAGAAGGAAATCCCTACATCTTTACGGCCCAAAAACACCAGGAAGATGGTGAAACCGAATGGGAATTGAAACCAGTGCAGGTTAGAACGGGAATAAATGAAGATGGTTGGGTTGAAATTAAACTGCTGGAGCCTCTGCCTGAAGGTACGTTGGTTGCCTATAATAATGCCTATTATCTGGTTTCTGAAATGCAGAAAAGCCAGACTTCCCATGGTCATTAAATTAAAAAAATTAGATGGATGGACTCTCTGTTAAATGTTTGTCTTAATTAAAATTCCAGAGGGTTCATCCTTAATACTAAAATTAATATTACAGCAATGAAAGAAATAAAAGCATTTATAAAACCGAAACGAGTTCAAAATGTAATTGAAGCTCTTAGTGAAAGCGGATTTAAAAGTATGACCCTTTCCCAGGGAGAAGGAACGGGGGCTTTTAAAGCAAAAGGCGCATCACCTTCTTTAGATTTCCGTGTAACAGACAGTCCGGTTGTAAAGTTAGAACTGGTATGTCAAAACGAAGAAGCACAATCAGCAATAGATATTATCCTTGAGAATGCAAAAACAACTGAACCCGGTGACGGAATAATTTATCTTTCCGATATTGAAGATGCCTTCCAGATAAAAACCGGGGAATCCATAAAGCGTTACGACCCCTAAATACTTTTATAGCAAATGGAAAAAATAGTAAAAAAGTTGGAAAGCAAAGGCATCCGCCCTACGGCAATGCGCTTGATGACCTATAGACGGCTGGCACAACTGAATGTGGCCGTTAGCTTAGGCGACCTTGGAAAGGATTTCGAAAGCTCGGAAAGGAGTACGCTTTTCCGTACTATGAAGACATTTGAAGAAAAAGGAATCGTGCATCAAATTGAGGATGGCACCGGCATCATTAAATATGCCCTGTGCGAAGACAATTGTGAATGTGAGGTGGGAAACGACCTTCACTTACATTTTCATTGCAATAGTTGCGGGGAAACCGTGTGCCTTACAGAGCACAAAATCCCTCAGATAAACCTGCCCGACGGCTATGTGGCAGAGGATATCAATCTGGTGGCCAAGGGAGTCTGTGAGAAATGTAGCAATGACTTGGATTAAGTTTTTTGATTTAAAAAATTGGAACAATGATGAAAATTTATAAAAAAGAAAACAAGGTATATATGGTAGCTCAAAATAGATTGGATGCTACCGATTATGACAATTTGATATCTCAATTAAAAAACCATATACAGGCAAACCATAAAGTATACTGGTATATTGAAATGGAAAATTTTGAGGGGTGGACTGCAAGTGCGTATTGGAAAGGCATTGAACTGAAACTTCCGAATGAAGAACGCGTTAAAAAGGTTGCATTGGTGGGAATTACAAAATGGCAGGAACAGTTTACCGAAGTTTTGATACCCTTTACAAAGGCACATATTAAATTCTTTAGCCCTGAAGAAAAACATTTGGCCAAGGAATGGATGGAGAAAGGAAATCATTAAAAAAGTTAAGTAAATTTAAACAGAAAGATTATGATGGACAACTGGAATTTTGGGGGAATGCACTGGATATGGTGGGGACTTTGGATAATTCTTATCTTTTGGATATTTTTAATTCCTTACCCCACCCCGGGACAAAAACGGAAAAAAGACGGAGCAATGGAAATTCTAAGGGAGCGTTTTGCACGGGGCGAAATAAGCGAGGAAGAATATAAACACCGGGTAAATATACTTCAAAATAAAAATGAACCAAAGGACCAGAAAAAAATTAGGCAGGAAAAATAATGGGAAAAGGACAACTAACTATATTTTTTTTAATGCTGGCTCCTATCCTGCATACCCAAACTATATACAGTACACGGGAGGGGCATATCCTTATAAAAGCTAATATAGATGGCAATGCATTTAAGGCGGAAAGCCATCAACTTTCCATGTTTTTTGATTACACAAGTAAAGAAATTACGGGTTCCATAGATTTGAGAACTATAGACACAAATAATCCACAGCTAGCCACCTATCTTAAAAGTACTCAAGCACCTATATGGATAAGATTTTCCGGGAAGGTCCCGGTTGAGGATTTCCTTTTGCGCCCACATGAACCAATTGATTTTAATTGGTTGGTAACGATCAGGCTTCCTAATAAAGAAGTGCAAAACTACTTTAAAGCGACATTGACCCACATCCCCCAAGGTCCTACATTTTCCTGTCTTTTAAGTGCCGGTGGATTTATAGAGAAAACTATAAGCCCAAGCTTAAATCAAGTGGTTCCTGGACTTGAAGGATCCATAGAAATAAAATTTGCCCAGCTTATTTTAAAGAAAGAGTGAATGCCATTTAATTCAAAATAACATAGAAAGATGAAAAAGTATAAATAGAATCCCATCCTCTTCCAGTAGTGCCTTATTAAAATAGCGCTGGGGAGATGTAATAAGTGTAAATAAAATATCCTCCTGCCGTACAAAATTTGTACCGCAATTAGGGACATAGATGTGATATATAAATATTTCCGTCTTATCATTTTTCGCTTATTACTAATAATGGAAAATTTTGAGGGGTGGACCGCAAGTGCGTATTGGAAGAGCATTGAACTGAAACTTCCGAACGAAGAACGCGTTAAAAAGGTTGCATTGGTGGGAAATACAAAATGGAAGGAACAGTTTACGGAAGTTTTGATTCCCTTTACAAGGGCACATATTAAATTCTTTAGCCCTGAAGAAAAAGATTTGGCCAAGGAATGGATGGAGAAAGGAAATCATTAAAAAAGTTAAATAAATTTAAACAGAAAGATTATGATGGACGACTGATATTTTGGGGGAATGCACTGGATATGGTGGGGGCTTTGGATAATCCTTATCTTTTGGATATTCTTAATTCCTTATCCCACCCCGGGACAAAACAGACGGAAGGATAAGGCTATGGAAGCCCTGAGAGATCGATACGCCCGGGACGAGATAAGCGATGAGGAATTTGAACAAAAGAAGAAAGTCCTTCAGGATAAGAAGAAGTAGTTATAAGGCCACAGGTATCGAAGGCGATGGCACCTATGGCATATAAAAGAAGGTAAAAATGAAAAAACGGAAAGTATTTGTTTTTATATTCATTGGATTAGCCCTTGGCTTATTTATAATACAGCCCCTGGCTATTTCACTCCACATGTATGACATGCAGGGAGATAATGGCGAATGGTGGAAATACCTGCTTGCTTCATATCAGCAGGAATTTAGAGTATGGGATTTGGATCAAGCCATAATCAAATTGCTATTTGGACTGCTGGGCATTGCCTTGTCGCTTATGTTTATGGTCAGGCAAAGAATATTTCAATTGACCGGAAGAAGAGATAAGCTGGAGGAGATCAGAGAGCTGATTGCGGCAGGAGAAAACCAGCAAGTAGAATTTAAATCTACCTTGAGATGGGATTTGAGGCAGTTTAAACCGAATAAGGCTTTGGAAGACGTAATAGCAAAAACAATTGCCGGGTTTATGAACACCCAAGGAGGGCATTTAATTATCGGAATTGATGATGAAGGTAGTATTCTGGGGCTGGAACAGGATTATGGTACTTTAAAAAAACCTGGCAAGGACGGGTTTGAGCAATATATAATGCAATTGGTGTCCCTCAAGTTGGGTACCCATTTTTGCACTTTGGTTAAAGTGTCTTTTCACCAATTTGAAGAAAAGGATATCTGTTATGTAAGGGTTCACAAATCACAAAAACCTGTGTATTTGAATTTGGGCGATCGTTCGCATTTCTTTATCAGAACAGGGAACGGAACCCGCGAGTTGGATATGCCCGAGGCGTTGGAATATATGGAAACATACTTAAACTAAACAATATGGGATTTTTAAAACATTTATTAAGAGGAAATTATGGTCATCATTCCAACAAGCATCAACGTAAAAATAATGACCCAAGATTTAATGAACCCAAGGTTGTTGTGAGATGTACAAAATGCGGCAAAGACAATCCTGAAAATGCTTCTTTTTGTCAACATTATGGCGAGCCTTTAGGTAAAGTAAAATGCATAAGTTGTCAAGAACCAATACCTATGGATGCAAAATTTTGTTCTAAATGTGGCAATGAAGTATAGTTTACATTATGAGAATAAGCAAACAACTTATTGAACGGACTTAAATAATTTTTAAATATGCTCTTAAATAAGCGGATATCAATTTTTGACTTCTTGAAAACCATAAAATTTGACCTGATATTTATCGGTAGTTATTCAATTCTGGTTGGCTATATGGACCAATATGGTTTTTTGTCAAAAATCTCTATTCCAATTGCAATAACCGGCGTTTTTGGTACTGCGGTGGCTCTACTTTTGGGTTTTCGAACCAATCAAGCCTATGAACGGTGGTGGGAAGCCCGTATTATTTGGGGGGCTATTGTCAATGATTCCAGAACACTGGTCAGGCAGTGTGTGTCTTTTTTTGCAAGGGATCAAGGAGGCTATCAAAAGATGGTGAAAGAGATGACCGATCGTCAGGTAATCTGGTGCTATGCCCTAGGGGAATCGTTGAGGAAACTACCCTTTTCCACTCGGGTTAAGGTATACTCAGAATCCTATGGGATTAAAGCATTTAATATTCCTAATGCTTTATTGTCACAACACTCTGAAACTTTGTTAAAGGCAAAAGAAATTGGTATGGTCAATGATTTTCAGCAGGTACAGATAGACAGTACTATAGCCAGGTTATGTGATTCAATGGGCAAATGCGAACGTATAAAAAATACTGTCTTCCCCAAAGCACACAGCTTATTGATTCATTTGATCATCTACGTTTTTGCTACAATGTTGCCTTTTGGATTGGACGATAAAAATATAGCAGTTGAAATCGCTATAACATTTATTATACCAGTCATTTTCATTGCCATTGAAAAAACATCCATACTCATGCAGGATCCCTTTGAAAACGACCCTTTGGATACACCCATGACTGATTTGGCCGAAACGATAGAAATAAACATTAAACAAATGATAGGTGAAACAGATGTTCCTGTAAAGAAAGAGCCAACAGATTATTATATTTTATAATACAAGATGAATACAATGGATTTTCAAACTGAAATAACACTGATACCGAGATTATTTGTCGCTCTTTTACTAGGTGTCCTGATAGGACTCGATAGGGAAATTGACGGAAATGCGGCAGGAATTAGAACGTATGCAGCCGTTTGCCTTGGGGCCGCATTAATTACAATAATCAATACTCATATTGAAGTAACTGACCAAACCCGCATTGTCGCCAATATTGTTTCCGGTATTGGGTTCCTTGGTGCAGGAATTATTTTTAGGGATAGCGCGAAAAATTTAATTTCCGGTTTGACTACCGCAGCTACAATTTGGGCCACTGCCGCGGTTGGTATATCAATTGGGTTTGGTATGTACCTCATTGGAAGTGTTACATCCGCTTTTCTTATTCTATTATTGGTTTCACATCATTTCCCTTTTTTGAAAAAACATAAAATAAACAACACCTAAAATGAAAAAATTACAACTGAAAATTCCGGTACTGTTACCTCAGGTGCCAAATGAAAAAGACACTTGTGTGCAAAGGCTCATTGAAGAATTAGAAGCCAAAGAAGGTCTTGATAAAGTGCATATAAAAGACGATCAGGAAGATACGGTGCCACAATTGTGCTTTCATTACGATCCGGATATAATTTCTATTGACCGCATTCAATCATTGGCAGAAAGAACCGGGGCTGAAATTACCGCGAAATATGGACATTTGCTTATAGAGGTTGAGGGGATTAGACATACCCGGCATGCAAGGACTTTAGAAAAGAGTCTGCTGAATATCAAAGGCGTTTTGGAAGCTTCCGCCAATGCCGGAGGAATGATCCGTTTAGAATATGATAAACGGGAAACAAGTTTTGATGAGATAACTACAAAGCTCGAAAAAGAAAACCTACAAGTTAAAAAAAGCTCCTCTGCTGAGAATAAGGGCTTTAAATCTGCCGAAAAGAATCCTCAAAATTTAAATAAAGAAAAGGTAAGGGATATAGAAGAACAAAAGCATAAAGATACTGATCTCCAGAATCATAGAGAAGCGGATAGCCACGGGGCCGGGGAAGAACATTCCCACGCCCACGGAGGTATTTTTGGGAAAAACACCGAACTTATTTTTGCTATTATTTGTGGTGCTCTTTTGGGTATTGGTTTTGGTTTGTCCTACGTAACATCAATACCGGAATGGGTCAGCTTATCCCTATACATAGGTGCCTACTTTTTTGGAGGTTACTTTACAGCAAAAGAAGCCATACAGACCGTAGCCAAAGGTGGATTTGAAATTGATTTTCTCATGTTGGTCGCAGCTATAGGAGCAGCTATTCTTGGGGAATGGGCTGAAGGAGCTTTGTTATTATTTCTCTTTAGCCTGGGGCATGCCTTGGAGCATTATGCAATGAACAAAGCACGAAAATCTATAGCTGCACTGGCAGAACTGGCGCCAAAAACAGCTTTGGTTAAGAAAAATGGTAAAACGGAAGAAGTTGGTATCGAAAAACTCAATATTGGGGATATCATTGTGGTGAAACCAAATAGTAAAATATCTGCAGATGGCGTAGTGGTAGATGGGCAGAGTAGTGTTAACCAGGCTCCAATAACCGGGGAGAGTGTACCGGTAGATAAAGTTCCCGTAGAAGATGTTGAGAAGGATTACTCAGAGGTAGATGATATTAAAGATGAAAACCGCGTTTTTGCCGGAACGATCAATGGGAACAATACTTTGGAGATTAAAGTTATCAAAGCAGCCAAAGATTCAACGCTTTCCCGATTGGTGAAACTGGTTAACGAAGCTCAGACTCAAAAATCGCCTACCCAGTTGCTCACCGATAAATTTGAAAAATATTTTGTGCCGTCCGTCCTTATTTTGGTCGGGATTCTTTTGTTTGCTTTTTTAGTTATTGACGAACCCTTTAGCGCCAGCTTTTACAGGGCGATGGCCGTATTAGTAGCTGCAAGTCCCTGTGCGTTGGCAATCTCGACCCCAAGTGCTGTATTAAGTGGAGTGGCCAGAGCTGCCCGTGGCGGGGTATTAATTAAAGGAGGGCGCCCTCTGGAGGACCTGGGGGTTATTACCGCCCTAGCCTTTGATAAAACCGGAACTCTAACGGAAGGAAAGCCAAAACTTACCCAAGTGGTGCCACTTGGGGATATTTCAGACAATGAACTTCTCAAAATAGCAGTAGCCGTGGAAGGTCTTAGTGATCACCCCCTGGCCAAAGCTGTAGTTCGTGATGGAAAAGAGCGTCTGGAAGGCGAGGAAATCCCAAATGCCTCTAATTTAGAGGCAGTTCTGGGTAAAGGGATTAAAGCATCATTTGGCAATGATAAAATCTATATAGGTAACCTCGACCTGTACGAAGGGCTTGATGAGAGTACACCTTCCGAAAAAATAGCTACGAAAGTGCGTGGTCTTGAAGGTGGTGGAAATACAACAATGCTTATACGAAAAAATGAAGAATATATAGGCATCATTGCATTAATGGATACCCCTCGTGAAGCCGCCAAGGGAACCCTTAAAAAATTAAAAGAAATAGGAATTAAACGAATGATCATGCTTACTGGTGATAACCAGAAGGTAGCAGACGCAGTAGCAGAAGAAATAGGATTGACCGATGCCTGGGGGAGCCTATTGCCGGAAGAAAAAGTGGATGCTATAAAAGAATTAAAAGAAAAGGAATCCAAGGTGGCAATGGTGGGCGATGGCGTTAATGATGCCCCTGCCATGGCAAACAGCACTGTAGGAATAGCTATGGGTGCTGCTGGAAGTGATGTGGCCCTAGAAACGGCGGATATTGCGCTAATGGCCGACAAGTTGGAAACCCTGCCCTTTGCCATAGGCTTAAGCAGGAAGGCAAAGGCGATTATCAGGCAGAACCTTTGGGTAAGCCTTGGTATTGTTGCCCTACTTATACCTTCAACCATATTCGGCTTGGCAAATATTGGAATGGCGGTTGTAATCCATGAAGGTTCCACACTACTGGTGGTTTTTAATGCGTTAAGGCTTTTGGCTTATAAAAAAGAATAGAAAATCCGGACTTAGACTGTTTTTCGAAAGAATATAAAATGACAAAAACGGAAAAAAAATTATCGTCAAAAGGGATACGTTCCACTGAAATGAGGTTGAAAATTTACAAATACCTCAAAAGGAAAACTTATGCGGTAAGTTTAAATGAAATGCAAAAAGTCTTTATCCATAAAAATATCAAAACAGCCAATAAGACCACTTTCTATAGGACGATAAAGCTCTTTGAGAAAAAAAGCATGGTGCACCAAATTGACGATGGAACTGCTTTTGCAAAATATGCGCTTTCTGATGAAAACACCAATGTTAAACTCAGTACAGGTTTACATATGCACTTTCATTGTACCGATTGTAAGAAAACAATCTGTTTACCAAATAAAATATCGGAAGAGAGTTTGCCAGACCAGTATGAGGTGAACGATGTGAACCTGGTATTAAAAGGGATATGTAAAAATTGTAGTAAAAAATAATAGGTGGGAGTGCCTTAAGCCTGAATCCCAGCCCCCAATGGTCAAGCTTAAGGTTTTTTCCACCGTAACGAACTTAAAAAAATGTGAATATGGAAAAATTTGATGTAACTATAATAGGATCTGGCCCGGGCGGGTATGTAAGTGCGATCCGTTGCGCCCAATTAGGATTAAAAGTAGCCATTGTAGAAAGATACAGCACCCTGGGCGGCACCTGTCTAAACGTGGGCTGTATCCCGTCAAAAGCCTGGTTGGAAGCCTCTGAGCATTATTACAAACTCAAGCATCAATTCGAAAAATTTGGGATTGATGTTAAAGAGGCCAATGTCGATATCCTGAAAATGAGCCAAAGGGTTCAGGATGTGGTACAGGAAATCATCAATGGCGTTGATTATCTGATGAAAAAGAACAAGGTTACCGTTTATGAAGGTCATGGCACCATCAAGGACAAAAACACGATTGAAATTAAGGGAGAAGATAAAACGGAAACCATAGCAACCGATAAAATCATCATTGCCACAGGGTCCAAACCCGCTTCATTGCCCAATATTAAAATAGACAAAAAGCGTATCATCTCTTCTACCGAAGCCCTTGCCCTACAGGAAATCCCCAAGCACTTAATGGTCGTTGGGGGTGGCGTTATCGGTGTTGAGATAGGTTCCGTATTCGCCCGCCTGGGTTCAAAGGTTTCCATAGTAGAATATTTTGATAGCCTTATCGCCACTATGGACGGCGCACTGGGACATCAATTGCACCGTTCCCTTAGAAAACAGGGAATTGATTTTTATTTGGAACATAAGGTGACAAACGCAACGGCAACTGAGGATAAAGTAGAATTGAAAGCGGAAAATCTTTCCGATAAAGAAGAAATGAGTTTAGATGGCGATTACTGTCTTATGGCCATTGGCCGAAAACCATACACCGCCAGTTTAGGGCTTGAAAATATAGGAGTGGAAACCAATGAGAAAGGACAGATAACGGTAGATAAAAACCTTGAAACCAACGTCAAGGGTGTGTATGCCATTGGGGATGTAATCCGGGGGGCAATGCTTGCCCATAAAGCCAGTGAAGAAGGCGTTTTTGTAGCCGAACGGATTGTTGGCCAAAAGCCCCATATCAATTATTCGCTTATCCCAAATATCGTGTACACCCAGCCTGAGGTCGCCGGTGTAGGCTTGACGGAAGAAGAACTGAAAAAGGCCAATAAAAGTATAAAAACAGGCTCTTTCCCTTTTAAGGCAAACGCACGGGCAAAGATAAGTATGGACACTGACGGTTTTATCAAGGTAATCGCAGATAAACAGACCGATGAGATATTGGGGGTTCATATGATAGGCCCACGCATAGCAGACAGTTATACCGAAGCGGTGGTAGCGATGGAATTTAGGGCAGCTGCCGAGGATATTGCAAGAATGTCACACGGTCACCCCACATTTTCCGAGACCTTTAAGGAGGCCTGTCTGGCAGCTACCGAAGACAGGGCGTTGCATATTTAAAGTTGACCTAACAGTAAGTTCTTAAAAATTAAGACGCTACTAAGCTTTTTGAAATATTAAGGTTTAAGTAATTAACTCAAAAAACAGATAAGATAAAATGGGGCAATCAGTTCGAAATCAATCCACTATTGGGTATATCAGGGAAACGGCAACAAAGTTCCTCGACAGGGAAACAGCTGGGGGGATTTTTTTAATAATTGCTACTATAGTTGCCCTTCTTTTAGCTAATTCACAGTGGGCAGGTGCCTATCATCATTTTCTTGGCGATGAATTGCTTTTTGAATTTTCCGAGCATCTTAGTTTTGGGCTAACAATTGAAGAATGGATCAATGATGGCCTAATGGCAATTTTCTTTTTGGTTGCCGGCCTTGAATTGAAGAGGGAGGTTATGGTGGGGGAATTATCTTCAATTAAAAAAGCCTCAGCCCCCTTGTTGGCAGCTTTAGGTGGTATGGCAGTTCCGGCCCTCATTTTTATTAGCCTAAATTTAGGCACTGAAAATATAAAGGGTTGGGGCATCCCTATGGCTACCGATATCGCATATTCACTAGGGATTATTGGCCTACTGGGAAAAAATGTCCCCAGGCAGTTAAAAACATTTTTAATAGCCCTCGCTATTGCTGACGATATAGGTGCCATATTGGTGATAGCATTGTTTTATAGCAACGAGTTGAGCTGGATATACCTTGGATCGGGCATGGGGGCATTTGGGTTATTATTATTAATGAATTGGACTGGGATCAAAAATTTGATTTGGTATATTATTATTGGGATCATCTTATGGTATTGCTTCCTTAATTCGGGGATCCATCCAACTATTGCGGGAGTACTTTTTGCCATTACCATTCCAATAGTGCCCAAATTAGACAGTAAAATATTAAAAGAAAGGACTGCCACAAACGTTACTAATCTTGAGAAAACAGAGCTGGAAAAATTAAATCCTCTTCAGGATAAAAAACAACAAATAATTTTAAAAGCCATTAAAACAGATACTGAGAATTCAAGGCCTCCTTTGCTCAAACTGGAAAATTCCCTTGTTGATTTCAATGCTTTCTTTATCATTCCAATTTTTGCAGTCGCGAATGCGGGAGTAAAGCTCGATGTAAATTTAATTGAGGTTGTTTCCGGTTCTTTAGGGCTGGGGATCCTTTTGGGATTAGCAATTGGCAAAGTAACAGGGATTGGTATTTTTACATTGATTGGGCAAAAACTTGGAGTTTCCGAATTACATATTACACTAAACTGGAAACATATAATTGGAATTGGTATGATTGCGGGAATTGGCTTTACCATGTCCCTTTTTATTACCAATCTCACATTTAATGATCAGGAATTGATTAAAATTTCGAAAATAAGCATTTTGATAGCTTCATTACTTGCAGCTATTGGCGGTGCGGTAATTCTCTTATTAACTTCCAATAAAGGAAAGAAAAATATAGTTAAGTGATATGGGAGAAATGAACAAAAGTACTTTTATAGTAAGTCAAATGGACTGTCCTTCAGAAGAACAGATGATCCGGATGAAGTTGGAGGCTTATACACAAGTGAAATATTTGGATTTTGATATTCCCAACAGGAAATTGGAAGTATATCATGTGAATGGAATCGAAGATATACAAATATCAATAGCCGGTTTAAACCTTGGGGATTCCTTCCAAGGGACCGAAGAAGCCGATCCTCCCGTAATAGAAGACCAATCCAAACAGAAAACAATCCTTTGGTGGGTCTTTGGGATAAATTTCGGCTTTTTCATTATCGAAATGACCACGGGGTGGATCTCTTCTTCTATGGGCCTTATTGCAGATTCGTTGGATATGCTGGCAGATTCGATAGTATATGCGCTAAGTTTATTTGCAGTAGGTGGTGCCATTTCCAGAAAAAAGAAGGTGGCAAAATTCAGCGGATATTTTCAGATGGCCTTGGCAACACTTGGTTTTGCAGAGGTATTAAGAAGGTTTTTTACCAGTAGTGAAACACCAATTTTCCAATTGATGATCATTGTTTCCATTTTCGCCCTTCTGGGTAACCTTATTTCGCTTTGGTTGATAAATAAGGCCAAAAGTAAGGAGGCGCATATGCAGGCCAGTGCTATTTTTACGTCGAATGATATCATCGTAAACGGCGGGGTGATACTGGCCGGGGTGCTGGTCTATTTTCTGGATAGCAAATGGCCCGATTTGGTAATTGGCGGCATCGTTTTCACGTTTGTAATGCGGGGTGCCATAAGAATTTTAAAATTATCTAAATAATGCAAATATATGTTGCACAAGACGTTGGGCAACAATAAGGAAATTATGAATAAAAGTAGTGTAGCATTATTGATTTTACTGTTGTTGGTAATAGACCAGGCCATAAAGATTTATGTGAAGACCCATTTTTATTATGGCGAGGAATATTTTGTGTTTGGTCTGGATTGGTTTCGCTTACATTTTTTGGAGAATCCCGGCATGGCCTGGGGCTTTAAATTTGGCGAGGGATATCTGGCCAAATTTGTTTTAATACTATTTCGCTTCGTAGCCGTTATTTGGGGGACCTTTTATATCAAAAAAATGATACGTGAAGGATATGCAAAAGTCTTTATAATCTGTGCCGCATTTATATACGCAGGTGCATTGGGCAATTTGATGGACGGTGCATTTTACGGACTGATCTTTGAAAAAAGTGATCCCGCACTTCGCAACATTGCAGAAATATTCCCCTCAGGCGGTGGTTATGCGGGATTTTTAAATGGCAATGTGGTGGATATGTGGTACTTCCCTATTATTGATACAAGGCTTCCGGAATGGCTGCCATTATGGGGAGGCAATGAATTTACTTTTTTCGACCCTGTATTCAATACCGCAGATGTTTGGATTAGCACGGGAGTGATTTTACTCCTGATCTTTCAAAGCCAACAAAAAAAGACCAGAAAATATCGGATAAGAAAAAGTTGAAATATACTGAAAGTAACAGGACAATTATAAAAATCGATTAGTTATGAACGTTTGGCTCTGGGTAGTAGTATTGGGATTGGCAGCTTGGGCTGCTCATTGGGGTGCTGATCAACTCCTAACACCTTTAAAAATGCTGCGTAAGCAATGGGGGCTTACCGCTTCTGCAGGAGCGGCTTTCCTTGCTATTGTAACGGCGAGTCCTGAAGTGGCGATAAATATCACCAGCGCCGCCCGGGGAGTATCTGATATTGGATTAGGAAATTTGCTGGGTTCCAATATAATTTCCATCCCACTCATGGTGACCATCGCCTATTTCGCTTCCAGAAAGCAATTTAAAAACAATAAGGAACATCAAAAACATTTAGATGCTAACCTATTGGCCCTGAACAAGCGTTCTGTCTCGGTATTGTCCATCCCCTATCTGGCAATCATTTCTTTGGTAGCTATATTAACCCTTCCAAAAGCCTGGCGTGGGTTACAACCCATTGATGGGTGGATTATGCTGGCGGCCTATGCGGCTTTTTTAACGCATGCCATTATAAAAGGCAGGAAAAAAGGGGAAAGTGTGGAGTGGGATAAGAAGAAAGTGTGGTTATCAGTGGCCGGAGCTATGGCTATAGCCGTGGGTGCTTTTTTTATTGTTAAGGCTACGGAAAATATTGTTTCGGTGTTGAACATTTCCGAAATTGTTGGAGGGCTGTTTATTACCGGAATAATGACCACCGCCCCCGAAATATTTAAAACATGGAGTGTGGTAAAGGGTGGCGAAGTGACCGCGGGAACCACGAGCGTGATTGCCGATAATGCTGTTACCATGACGGTGGCATTTTTCCCCTTGGCACTGGTGACGACTCCGATCGAAGATTTTCAGTTGTTCTGGGTCAACCTGGCTTTTGTAGGACTGATGCCACTTTTATATTCGGTATTTGTCCATCAAAGCAAGGAACTTCACGGGTTCAGCAGATGGCAGATATTCGTTTTCGATGCAGCGTATATTGTATATCTCTTAACTATGGTGTTTTTTGTACTAAAACTATTTTAAAAAATGAAGGAGGACTTATTTAAGGATTACCAGGAGAGGCTAAATGTGCTGGATGAAAATATTAGAGCAGTAGCATTAAAATATGCGACGGATTTCTATTTGAACAAAAATTGTTCAAAAGAAGAGGCGATTGAGCGTGGAATCGTAAAGGCAGAGATGGAAAAAAGGAATTTAGATAGAAATGGATAATAAACCACTAATATTACTATGGCAGAATTAAAAAAATCTCTGGGTACTCTTCGCCTTACTTTTTATGGTGTAGGTACCATTGTTGGTGCTGGAATATATACTGTAATTGGTGCAGCCGCTGGACAGGCGGGAACAGACCTTTGGTTGAGCTTTATTTTTGCAGCCATTGCGGCCAGTGTCTCGGCAATGTCCTATGCAGAGTTGTCCTCTACCTATCCTAATGCCGGTGCGGAATTCATTTTTGTACGGAAAGCTTTTCCAAAAATCGACATTCCATCTTTTCTAACAGGTTGGACGATTGCATTTCACAGTTCGGCCACCATCGCCGCGGTGCTACTTGCTTTTTCAGGGTATTTCAATACGTTTTTTAACATCCCTTCCTTACTGGTTAGCTATGCTGTGCTACTGATTCTTGCATTTATAAGCATTACGGGCATCAAAAAATCATCTACCGCCAATATCATTATGGTCAGTATTCAGCTATTGGGATTGTTTATTCTTATTGCGGTCGGACTTTTGGAAACAGGACCACCAAAATCAGAATTTTTTAAAGTGGAGTCCTTTTCCGGCACCCTGGCAGCGACTGCTACCTTATTTTTTGTTTATACCGGCTTTGAGCATATGGCAGCATTGGGTTCCGAGGTAAAAAATCCGGGCAAGACGATTCCGAGGGCATTTTTATTGACAATGGTGTTTACCACAATTATATACCTACTAATATCTTTTACGGTACTCAATATAAGTGACCCCGCAGAAATAGCAAAGGTAAATTCCCCATTGTCGCTGGCCGCTTCAAATTTAAATTCCTGGTTGCCCGTAGCCCTGGCAGTTGCGGCACTTTTTGCTACGGCCAATGCGGCTTTTAGTGGCATTATTTCCATTAGCAGGTTGCTTTTCGGTATGGCAAGCGTGGGCGAGCTTCCAAAATTTATGACCAAGACCAATGCACAGAAAGTACCCTGGGTAACTACACTGGTGGTTATGGCTGCGGTAGCGGCATTTTTGTTATTGGGAGATATTAAAATTGTCGCAGGAATGTCCTCTTTAGGGGCGTTACTCGTTTTTGTAGCTGTGAATATTGCACTCATCGTTTTGCGTTATAAAGCACCTGACAAAGAAAGACCTTTTAAAGTTCCCCTTTCCATAGGGAAAGTACCTATCCTACCCATTTTGGCCATAATTATTAGCCTGTCTCTGGTAGTTCAGTTTAACTGGCAGGTGTATGTTGCTTTTGTGGGAGCAATTATAGTGGGCATCGTGCTGGATTATTTTTTGGACAAAAAGTCAAAGAATGAGATGGATCCCGAAAAGAAAAAGAACTGTTCAACCATTAAAATGAAGCTATGGAATGGACCTTTGAAGAATTTAAAACCAGTTTGGATGGCCTCCATCCTGCAGTGAAGCAAAAAGCCCTGGAAATTGCTAAAAGTCTGGTTATAGAAAAGAATTATACTAAGGGAAATGCCATAAAAGAAGGAATTATGAAAGCTGAAGAATGGTTTTACGATTTAGGCGGTTAATAATTAATAAAAATAGATATGTTACAAATTATAGAGATTTCAGGAGATAATATTATTGCAACCAGAGCATCGGGAGATTTATCCGAAATGGATATTGAGAAGGTACATCCCATTATTCATGCTATTTTGGACAAAGGATTAAACGTACGCTGGTATTTTGAAATGGAGAATTTTACCGGCTGGGATTTTCCAGGCCTGTGGGAAGATCTAAAAATGGATACTGCCCACGCAAAAGATTATGAAAAAATCGCCATGGTAGGTGATAAAAAATGGCAGGACTGGATTACAAAGTTCATGAAACCTTTTACCAATGCTGAAGTAAAATATTTTGACTTAGAGGAAAAGGAGATTGCCAAAAAGTGGATTAAACAATAAAGCTTTTATTTAAACAATTAATTGAAAAACTGAATGTATAATTAAAATTAAAAAACCATGAAAATAATAGTTCCGATTGATTTTAGTCAAAGTTCCAAAATTGGAGTTGAGTATGCCATAAAGGTGGCCGAATCTTTAAATTCAGAAATTATCTTTGTTCATGCCTATTCTGAAGGTTATCAATATGCCGGATACGGGGCTATAGTTTATCCGGTTCCCGACAACTTTAGTTCTTATCAGAAATTGTACAAAGAAAAAATGCTGGAATTTCTCGAAAATTTTCCACGTCTGGCGACAATAAAATATAAGAGTATGGTAGCCCCAGGAAGACCTTCAGATATAATTTATCAATTAGCAACAGAAGAAAAAGCAAGTTTGATAATTATGGGGACAGAAGGTGCAGGTGAGGTAGAAGGTTACCTTGCAGGAACTACCAGTGAAAAAGTGAGCAAGGATGTACCCTGCCCTGTGCTGGTTGTACCTGAAGATTTAGAAACTTTTGGTTTAAAAAGAATTTGTCTGGCGCTGGATTCAGATAATCTGAAACCTGATAGGGAACTAAAGGTTCTGGCTGATCTACTAAAGGCATTTAACGCACGCCTTTTTATATTTCATTTTGCTAAAAGTAAAGATGAAGTTATTAAAGAACAGGAGATAAAAAACTATTATGAGGAGTTTTTTAATCTGCAGAATATTTCTGTTCACCTTTTTTCCGAAGGGAAAACCGAAGATAAAATAACCGGTTTTTTGAAAGATAATACCATAGATATTTTGGCGCTACTTTACAGAAAACATGACTTTATAGAAAAACTAACTGAACTGGGGCTGAGAAGAAAAATGATTTTCAAATCAGAAGTTCCTGTACTTATTTTAAAATAATGGTAGAGATAACTTTTAATGAAATATACTAGATTTTATTAATACCCTGGAACGTTATTTTCTGAAAAATTAGCAAATTTCTAAAAGTGGATCTTTTCAGAAAAACTAGGTGGCTTTTGGTACAATATAACTCTGCCATTCGGCTTTAAGTCTTAGGTGGTTTTTTAAAACCGTATTTGCCAATGTGGGCGTAGCTTTCTTGGCCGTTCTCAAAGCAATCCGTTTATAGAAAATAAATTAAAAATAGTACAACAGGATGTCTCTAAGTAGAAGAAACAGAAGAAAGAAAAAAAATCAAAACCCATCTAAAAAACAATTCACAAAAAAGGAAAAGGTCAAGGCAATTATTGTCCTTATTCTTCTGTTTATTGCTTCATTTCTGCTTTATTATTTTGTGTTAAAAGGGAATATCCATAAACATTAATTTCTATAAAAAATAAAATTATGATACATATTATTACAACAGGAGGAACCATTGAAGGCTTGGATTATGAAAACCAAGAAAATAAAACAGAGCAAAGCGAAATAGCGATTAGAGAATTTCTTGACCTGGCCAATGTCTCGTTTCCCTATATTATCGAAAGGGCATTTTCTAAGGATAGCCGATCAATTACCGATGAAGACAGGAATTTTTTGTTAAAAAAAATAAAAGCTTCCAATGCAGAAAAAATTTTAATAACTCACGGGACTTTTACGATGGAAGATACCGCCATTTATCTTGGAAAGGAAGAAATTAAAAAGACTATTGTCCTTGTAGGCTCATTTATAATGGGAAACTCTAAAAATACGGATGCACACTTCAATTTGGGTTTTGCAATGTGCTCTGCTCAATTTTTGAATCCAGGAGTATATGTAGCAATGAATGGGACTATTTTTCCTTGGAATGATGTAACTAAAAATATAGAGGTCAGCAAATTTGAGTATAAGAATGAACAATAAATATGTTTGGCACATCAATCCATTGGACGACATTTTTTTATCTTCTCGTAGATACGTTTATAGTTCTATTGATATTTTACCATCATTCAACTAAAAAAATCCTAAGCAATCATTCTAGGTTTCTAAAGCTTGGATTACTTTTCATAACTTATAACGCTACTGGCGGATTTCTACCCTTTGAAAACTTCCCAGGTCCCTTTATCCTTCAATATGTTATTACCTACGGTGTGGCCATAACCCTCTGTATTTATTTAATATACTACCTGTATAAAGAATATGATATTCTTGTTGTTAGGATGCATTTTTCAATCCAAAATCTGGTAATTCTGGCAAGTAGCAGCTTTATTATGTTATTTCTAATTCCTTACTTCCTTACCAGTTCCCTCTATTGGGCTAGAGTCCTTTTTACAATTCCCATATCTATAATGGCCTTTATATTTCTGTGGTTCTTTTACAAAAGAATCTCAAACCTCGAAAATCCAAACCGCTTTTTCCTTAGAAGAAACAAATTTTCAGTCTTAAGTATAAGTTGTATAGCACTGTTGCCAATTTTAACCGTTATTGGTGATTATCAATGGTTAACTTTTACTACAATGAACATTGCCTTTTATGCCGTAACCGCTATTAAAATAGATAGTCATCTTTACTTTTTAGAAAATAAAACCAAAATGTATAAAGTTTTTGCTTGGAACGAGAAACAAAGTAAATACCCGGCTAAGGACAAAATAATTTATGAAAATTTAACTAGACGGGAAATTGAAGTCGGTTTATCTATTTTAAGTAACTTAACTTATAAAGAAATTGCCAAAGATTTATTTATCGCCAAAAACACTGTATCTAAGCACGCATCTAACATCTTCAAGAAAACAGGGGTAAAAAATAGGCGACAATTCTTATCCCGCTTTCGTAAAAAATTCAAAAAATAAGTTAGGATGGCATCCTATTATTTCCTTAGAAATGCTTGGGTTTAATAGATTTCCGTAGGAAAATACGGTTTTTGCGTAGCCAAATACGCTGTAATTCACTTGTATTTTATTGTTTTGAATTTATCTTTAAAGAATTCAATTAAACTTTTCAAAAATGATCCGTAAAATGGTTGGTGATGGATTTACAGTTACAAGCAGAAATACTACTGGAAAAACTGAACGAAATTAAGCTTAAAAACAACGATATTTTAAATAGGGCTTTTCGTTCAATTGAAGTGTGCCGTAATCTCCTTAGTTTGTTCAAAAAGGAAATCATTGCAAATGAATTTGTTTCCCTAAAACAAGAAATAGACTTTTTTAAGAACATAAAACAAATCCCGTTGGTACAGCTTATTTATTTCTCAGAAATCCATTCTTTAGAAATTCAATTTCCAAAAGCCGATAAAAAAGCCCAATTTAAATTCATTAAAAAGAAAATTGGCAAGCTTAACCGTTTCTTTCTGTATAATATTGATTTCGGGCAGTATGTCAATTCCAAAGCTACCCATTTTGATAAGGAATATTATACCCGTGATTATTTGGACACCTATCATATAACCACTTCAAAATTCTACTTTCAGGATCCCGAGTTTTGCACCCCAAGGGATATGCTCTTAGGTAAATTCAAAGCATACAATTTATTGGTTGTCTATTTGGATGAACGATTATTTAAGCTTAAAAATAAGCTAAATGGGAAAAGTGTTAAATCGAATACTACTGAAAAAATCCCCTGGCCATTTACCAATACCGATTGGGTGGAGCTAGTTTATGCTTTAAGTTTTGCCGGAATTGCAAATCAAAATGATTTAAGTATCATCAAACTCTCCAATAAGCTTCAAGAGATTTTTGATTTTAAACCTACCGGAAAAATCTACAATACCTACCAAGACATAAAAAATAGAAAACACAGCAGAACATTATTTTTGGACTCCCTAAGTACCTCCCTAATTTCTGAGATGAACAAGAGTGAAGAATAATTCTAAAAACTGTTAAAAAAAGACCGTACTACGGTCGACCTACCGAAATCCTGCTTTTTAAGATTATCCATTTAATTTGATGTATTTTAATCTTGTAGTTCCCACAAGACAAGGCTCAAAACCTATCATAATCAATCAAATTTCAAAATGTTAAATTTTGACCATACTACGGTTCTAATGGGGAATAAAATCCAATAAACTGGCCCAATTTTGTAGAACGAAAGTCAAATCCTGCGAGGGGCTATTAAATTAGCTTAAAGCAATTTGTTAGCCCTTTTCATTTAAAACCGTTTTATTATGCCAACAAGTATCATTACCACAGAAGATCTTCGGGAATTCAAAATGGAATTGCTCGATGACATTAAAAAATTGCTTTCCAATCAGTCTAAAGGAAAGCTCAAAAAATACCTTAAATCTTCCGAAGTGATGGAATTACTTCAGGTCAGTCCGGGTACACTTCAAAACCTTCGCGTCAATGGCACATTGCCCTACACGAAAGTGGGCGGTATCATTTACTACGATGCCGAGGAAATCCAGAATGTAATGACCGCAAATCGTGTGCAGCACGGATTAAATTCTTAGGCGATGAATTATATAAAGCTCCTCAACGCGGCTTTTGAAAGATTCTTCTTCGACGACCGCCTCAATCCAACGCACATAAGTCTTTATATGGCCTTGTTCCAGGAATGGAACAGCAGCCGCTTTGCCGATGAGTTTTTTGTGAACCGGCGCGAGCTGATGCGCGTGGCCAAAATAGGTTCTAAATCTACATACCATCGGTGCGTGACCGATCTCGATTCGTGGGATTATCTATCCTATTTTCCATCCAATAATCCATATAAAGGCAGTAAGATCAAGATGGCCATTATCGGGACAAGTGATGAACCGGATATGGGACAGTACAATCCCGAATTGGAACAGCTTGCGGAACGGTACCATCCCATATGTGAACCGGTAGTGTACCAGCACCATCCCACTAATGGACAAGCCGTGTACCCGCACCGTCCCGTGAGTGGACAAGCATTGGTATCTAATATAAACAATACCAAACAAGTAAACATTAATAAACAACCAAAGGGCAGGCAGGTCGTTTTAGATTTTTTTATTGAAAAAAGTTTTTCTGCTGATGAAGGAAAAAAATTCTTTGCACATTATGAAGCAAATGATTGGAAGACTAGCGATGGGAAAGCCATACGGGATTGGCAGGCTTTAGCCGTGAATTGGATGGATAGAACCGAATTATTTGCCAAAGAAAACAAACCAAACAAAAAGGGAGCGTCCCAAAATCGGGACAACCTGCGAACCACTAAAACCAAGGATTATGGACAACCCCTCTAAAATAACCGAAGGCGGCGTGGAATATTCGCTGGGAAAATTTGATGGGAAAAGCGTACTCTACGATTTTCCAAAAATCTTGATTTACCTCAATGCCAAAGGCAAACTCTTGTTCGGCGAAAAGTTTCGGATTTATGATGAGGATAGGGATATATTAAGAAAACTCTGCTCTTATTTCATCAAGGATAAAGACAATTGCAAAACCTATGGAATCGACATTGATAAGGGGATTTTACTTTCTGGACCAGTGGGTTGCGGAAAAACAAGCCTAATGAAATTGTTACGTCATTTGGTTCCGTTGCAACGTCCTTACGAAATGATTCCCTGCCGGAATGTAACCTTCAGTTTTAACCATTTAGGTTTTAAAACTGTTGAAGAATATGGCAATACAAAATTTTACTGTTTTGACGATCTGGGCGTGGAACCTGCCGGAAGGTTTTACGGCAAGGATCTCAATGTGATGGGCGAAGTCCTTTTATCGCGGTATGAACTTTACCTCCAAACCAAGCATAAAATCAAGACCCACGCCACCACGAACCTGAATGCGGAAGAACTGGAAGAACGCTATGGCAACCGCGTTCGTAGCCGGATGCGGGAATTGTTTAATTTGATTGCATTTAATAAGGCGGCTGGGGATAAGAGGAAGTAGGTTAATTTCTGAAAGATTTATATAACAAAATCACTTCTGAAATAAATTGCGCTATAATGTCCTTCAAGCTCTTTGTTAACTCTAAAAAAATATCTTTCATAATTTTAATGGTTCTTGAATGAATAATAATATCGATAGTGCTATGCGATCAATATTGTTGTTATCTGAAATATAGGTGCCTTCATCTATATTGCTCAAAAAACCCAATTCCAACAGCACAGAAGGGCAATGACCAACTGTTTCCTGTAGCACCTGAAAGTTAGCAAACTTCAGGCCTCTACTTTTATACCCAATTGTTTTGCAAAGTACTCGTTCAATTTGATAGCCTATAAAAACAGATGCTTTAGAGAATTTCTCTTGTTTTCTTGAAGCATAGACCTCTATCCCTCTTGCATTGGGATTGTCTGAGTGATTACTATGTAAAGACACAAATAAATCAGCATCTAAAGCTTTTGCCAGCTTGGTTCTATCAGATAGTGAAATGAGCGTATCACTATACCTGGTCAAATAAATATCGAGTGGTTTTTCCAAGTCGTTATTTAACCTTAAAATCTCATTTGCAATAGACAAAACCACATCCTTTTCTTGGATGCCATTTATGCCAATTGCACCAGCATCTTTTCCACCGTGTCCAACGTCAATCACAATTCGTTTTTGAGCACTCGTTTCTTGTCCAAAAATGAAGCACATTTTGAAGAGTAAAATCACAAAACTGACGTTTTTGAGCAGATTTTTCATTTTCAATTTTCAGGTTATCAACAAGTTCCCTTCAAAAATCCATAGGATTTGATGCCAAATAATAACAACGGAATTCAAACAATATCAAATAATATTTTATTCACAAATATTTGATTTTCAGTTATTTATATTCAAATATATGTAAATTTCCAATAACGAAAATGAACCAAAAATTTAATCCGTTCCGTTATGAAAAAATCACACTATTTAGCATCCATTCTTTCGCTCTTATCCACTTCGCTTTTTGCTCAAATTGGTGGCATCGAAGATTCCGTTAACGATGTAGGCGATACCATCAGAACCATATTTCCAATTTTATTAGGTGTCATCTTCTTGGTTGGCTTCCTTTTTAATGCAGGACACTTCTTTGGTGAAAATGCAGACCTGAAAAAAGGTATCACACGCGTACTTGTATTTGTACTCATAGCAGGTGCCGTCGTAGGCATATTTACTTATCTCATAGGAATTGTTGTATAACAATGAAGAAGTTCGAGGTCTATAGAAACATTAGAAAACGGGCAGTCATTTTTGGGCTGCCCATTTCCCTGTTTGCCCTAATGATGGTTTCCATTTTGGCTTCGCTATTAATCATCATCTTCTCTTTCAGCTTTGGGATAATCATTGGTGTACTGGTATTCAACGCTTCCCTATATGTGGCTTTGACAAGAATAACCCACAATCCACAGCTATTTCAAATGGCAAAAGCCTTTCCGCAAATCATTAGTAACAAAAGAATTTCTGGCTTCGATTATGAACAAGATTAACCTTTCGGCATATCAACCCATTGTAGATATTCAGGACAATATCGTATTTGCCAATAATGGCAATGTTATTCTGTGCTACAAAGGTAATCTACCAGAAATCTATTCCTTATCTGAAAAGGATTTTGAGGATATGCACGGTGCTTGGTTTCAGGCATTAAAGTCATTGCCAGTTGGCACTGTAGTTCATAAACAGGATATCTATCTCAAGAAATCATATACTTCAGAACAACTTCCGAATACAACTTTTTTGGAAAAGGCTACCCACGAACATTTTAAAGGTCGTGGACATATCGAGCACAGCTGCTATTTGTTTTTCATCCTGACCAAGAATAAGGCTCTAAACAATCCTAAATATGTCAACCCATTCAGAAAAATTTCAAAGGGAATCGTACAGGAACTGGATGACAATATTAAGAATTTCGCCAACTCGGTAAGTGATTCAGTTTCCTTCATCAACAATAGCCGAAAGATGGATTTTGTTTCGCTTAAAGCGGGCGACATTCAGCAAATGACAAACAATTACTTCAACGGTTTTAATGAAGGCTATGATACCGATATTTTACTGGACAAAAAAAGCGTCAATATTGGCGAAAACCATTTTGATGCCCTGGCCATCAACAGCGAACTGTGCTTTGGCGAAAGTGTACAGAGTAGCAAAACCAATGAGAAATTCACTTCTGACGATTTTGTGTTTCATCAAGGTTTTATTGATGGTCTAGGGCTTACGCTTAACGAAAACCATATTGTCAATCAAATTCTCTATTTAGATGACAAACAAAAGTGGCGAAAGTTGCTCGATAAGAAGGTTGAAGAGCTCAACAAGAGTTCAAATTTCGGTTCGCAGAACAAAGTGGTTCTTGGCAAAATCCAGCACATCCTTGACCAAATCAATGCCGATGATAATGCCCGGATTATTCGTGGGCATTTGAATATTGTCTATTGGGCAAAGGAAGCCAAAGAGCTTGATAAAATTACCTCAAAAATCAAGACAGAATTTAAGGAATTGGATATCATCCCGTATTACCCAAGAGGCGAAGAACGTAAAAATTACCTCCTAAATAGTTACTGCTGTTTCTCTTCCAATTTTTCAAACAACGATTTATATGTGACGGATTTAAAGCACGCGCTTTGCTTGTTCATAAACAACACGAATTATAAATCGGATGCCACCGGAATCATCTTTAACGACCGCGAACATAATATTCCTGTTCTCAAAGATGTCTGGGATGAACGCAAGAAGCGCATTAAGGCAAGAAACTTTGCCATTTTCGCACCAACAGGCGAAGGAAAGTCCTTTCTCGCCAATAACATCTTACGTCAATATTTTGAAAGTGGTATTCGCTTGGTCATCATTGATTTAGGTGGTTCATACACCAAATTCGCTAAACTCTATCCCGAAAAATATACCGTGCTTCGTTACGAAAGTGGAAAGAACTTGGGCATCAATCCTTTTTATATAAGTGATGTAAACGACCTTACACCCGAACGATTGGAAGACTTATCAGTTTTCTTATTTGAACTTTTTGCTTCAGATTTAAAAGTTACCAAAGCACAATCAGTATCGGTTAAAAAGATTCTGCGCCATTATTACGATAGCACTTCAGAAAATCACTCATTGGATGGTTTTTACAGTTTTATAGAAAGGAATCAGAAAGACCTGCTGAATACCCTAAAAATCCATCCCGACTACTTCAATGTTACCGGCTTTTTGCACGTAATGTCCGAATATGTCGGCGATGGTCTATATAGTTTCCTGTTTGAAGTGAGCGAAGACCAAACTTATAAAATCGAAGATAAGCGATTGATTGTTTTTGAACTGGATGAAGTCAAGGATAACAAGGAAATCCTGTCCGTAATGTTAAAGCTCATTAAGTCAGCTATCCAAAGAACTATTTGGAAAAATAGAGCTGAAAAAGGAATCATCCTTTTTGATGAGTTTGCCAAGCAATTGAAGTTTGAAAATGTATTGGAAAGTGTAGAATTCTACTATCAAGCTATCCGTAAACAAAACGGTGCGATTGGGATTATTCTACAATCCATCAACCAGCTTCCGAACAATTCGACTTCAGCAAGTATTCTTGAAAATACCCAAGTCATTTATAGCCTAAACAATGAAAAAGGCTATGACGAATTGGTCAAACGTCTCAACCTATCGAGCCACGACCTGAACCAATTAAAATCCATTAAAAACAATCTATCCGGTCCACGCAAGTACACCGAGATGTTTATCAAGATAGGTAGGGAAAGTAACATCTTCCGGCTTGAAGTTCCGAAGCAAGTCTATGCAGCTTACTTGACCGATGGACAGGAAAATGAGGAAATAATGAAGCTCTACAACGAGCATCAGGATATGCAAAAAGCAATAATTCAATTCACATCTAAAACATAATATTATGAAGACAAAAATCTTAATTATCGCAACGGCATTCATCTTTTTATTGCCCGCACGCGCTGCGTGTCAGGGAATGCCCACTTATGACAATACCAATTTTATCAGCTTGGTAAAACAACTGATAGAATCGGGTAAACAGACAGCTCAGATGATTAAGTCTGTAAAATTCTTAAAAGATGCAAAAGAGAGCATTGAGAAAGTATCAAGCGTGGTACAACAACTCAGAGCGGTTCAGGAAATTGGACAAAACAATCAGCGCCTTATCAACGTAATGCAAAATGATTTACAGGATATTCTTAACTCGTCCTACATCAAACCAGATGAAGTTAGCAGGGTCGTGGAATCGTTCGATGCCATAGTTCAAAACTCTTTGGACACGGTAGATTTTATTGATGAAATCTTATCCAGCGATTACCTAAAAATGAGCGATGCGGAACGTGCTGAAATTCTAAAGGCAAAAGAGCTGGAATCAAAACAAATGGTTTCCACCATCACAACAAAAACAAAACGCTATCGCGACATTATTTCCTTCAGAAAAATGCAGGATAAAGTCAATAACCGAGAAACTGAATACTAAAAATGACCGCGACCATTCTCTTAGGAATCGGGCTGGAATATATCGATACCGTCTTCCAGACCATACAGGCCAGCGACTTTTCGCAATACACCATTGCCGGAATGAAGACGCTCGCTGTTCTGTTCTTTTTGGTCAACATTCTTAAAAAGTACAACGAAGGCGTTGCAGATAAGGACGGTTACACTTGGGGATTGAGTCCTGGTGAACTGGTCAAGAATTTTGCCATCGTCATTTTGGTCATTTTCTCAACACAGGTCTTAGGCTTTTTCGATGGCATTTTAGTCGCTATTGAAGGGCAATATCGAGGTACAGCACCAGCATTATTGCCTTTGCAAATGCAGGATATTCCTTTAGAGGAAGATGTAAGTCTCTTTGATGCCGCGAGTTCCGCAATGACACTATTATATGAAGCCTTGGTTACACCATTGTACGGTTTTAAGATATTGGCTTTCATACTGAGCACCATACTTTGGATACTGGATCTATTCATCTATCCGCTATTCTTGGCAGAACGATTCTTCCTTTTAGGCATAATGCAAGCATTTTTTCCTCTGGTTATTAGTCTTGCCGTATTTGAAAAGTTCCGTTCGCTCGCTTACACGTTCTTCAAATTATATGCAGCCGTGTATATGCTCGTGCCAGCGTTCTTTTTGGTCAATGTATTTATCAATTCCATTTATACGGAAATCAACACCAATTTTTGGGTCAACCTTTTTGGAACCGATACAGGTCAAGGCTTTTTTGCGCCTGTTGTTCAGTTAGGTTCGGTTGGATTTATCGTTTTCTTGAAATTCAAACTGTATAAGCGTGCCACGTCATTCACTCTCAGACTATTTACTGCATAAGGCAGGTTAAAAACAAAAATATGAAAACACCATATAAGAATATTTACAACGTCCTAAAACTGAATCGATTTATCGTTTTGGCGGTTGTTGTCTGTGCGTTGCTTTCCAGCACATTTTCAGTTTGGATGGTATTCAACACCAATCAAAAAGCGCTCAATAGTGCCTTTGCCATTAATACAGATGGCAGTATCATTCCGCTGAAGCTCGTGACCCAAAAGGAAAATTTTCGGGTTGAAGCTTTAGCACATTTGGATCTGTTCCATAACTACTTCTATAACATCGATGCCAGCAATTACGAACGCAACTTGGAAAAGGCGTTGTGGTTGGGCAATAGTTCCGTGGACAATCTCTACCGCCAGAAAAAGGCTGATGGTGTTTACAACAGGTTGCTTCAATATTCATTGGTTCAAAAAGTATTGAGCATCGATTCAAGAATATCTGAAAATGATGGCGCTAACAGTTTTACGACGACAACGATTTTTGAAATCAATAGAGGTTCAATCATCGACACCTATGAATTGGTTTCCACCGGAAACTTGATTATGGTTGACCGAAACTTCCCGAACAATCCGCACGGATTATTGATTACCAACTATTTCGAGAACACTTTAAAAAAACTGAACGATGAAAGTTGAAAGCCGATAATCGGCACTTAAAAACTCACTCTTATGAAAGTAGAAAAAAACAAGATAGTATTTGCAGCGGTATTGGCCGTGATTTTCATATTCCTGATTTCCTATTCTGTAATGGTAATGGGCGATGATAAAAGTGAAACTGAAAACCTTAAACAGACCTTAGTGCCAGATTTGGAAGAGGACCAAAAAGAGTACGATTCCAAACTGGATGCAATTAACGACTTGAAAAAAGTTAGGGAAAATAATGCGCCAAGCATATACGATGAAAAACTAATTGATTCCTTGGGATTTTATGACCCAGATTTACCGGAACGCGAAAAAGAACGTATCGTAGATAGCATCTATGAGGTAAGCAAGATTCAGTATTCAGAAAAGCGATACCAAAATTTGGGACAGAAAAGAACTGTTCGCAAAGTAGTTTCAAAAATTGATTCTGCTGAAGTAAAAAGAGAACAAAAAATTGAAGCGAAAGAATTGGGCTTGGAACATCAATTGTTTTTTGCTGCTTCCCCCAAACCCAATGAAATTTCAACCATAGGGAATACAGATGAAACTATTTACGTGGTAGTAGATGGCGACCAAGTTGTAAAAGCAAATACCAGATTGCGAATGCGCTTGACTAAAGCGGCTACCATCAATGGTAAAAAAATGTCTAAGAACACACCTGTCTTTGGATTTATAAGCTTTCAGACTAATCGGGCTTTAATTGAAATTGAAAACATAAAGCATCATCCTACCAAACTCAAAGCTTTTGATTTATCTGATGGTAGTGAAGGTATTTATGTGCAAAACAATTTTCGGGCAGAAGCGACCACCGAAGTCCTGGACGATATTATTGGCGACATCAACATACCTACTGTTCCGCAAGTAGGTGGTATTACAAAGGTGCTAAGACGAAGCAACCGTAATGTAAAAGTTATGGTATTAAATAATTATAGATTAATTCTAAAACCTAAACTATGAGAACATTTACTCTAATACTGACGGTGTTAATTTCCGCTTTCACAAAAGCGCAAACAACAAACGCACTCGATACTATTTATGCCAACGACACCAAAAATGTAGCGTTGTTTTTTCCAGAACCTATTCGCCAAGGCATAACCGGTTCAGATAATTTTGTATTTACCTACAACCGTGAAAAAGAGCAGTATTTTGGCTTGCTTCAAGCCAAACCTGGGAAAGAAAGCAATCTTCTGATAGTCAATAGAGATGGTGCGATTTTTTCGTATATTGTAAGATATAAAACGCAGCTATCAAAATTCAATTATTTTATTCCGAAGTCAAGTAGTATCGGGAATGAAAGACCAATATTGAATGATTCTATTTCGGTTGTTACTGCTGAAAGCAATGTTGATAACAGGAATTATTATTACCAGAAATTCAGTTCCTATCTTCTTGAAAGAAAGCAGCGTGTAGGTAGGATTAAAAAGCGAACCGAAGGTATAGTTTTGAGCGTTGAGAACATTGTTTTTGATACGGAAGAACTTTACTTTGTCATCCAGATTAAGAATAATTCTACGTTGGATTATGATTTAAATTTCTTAAAACTCTCGGTTGAAACAAGACAGAAGGGGAAAAAGAAATCGTTACAGCGACTGTATCAAGAACCGATTTTTAAACATAATCTGCCTTCTAAAATCACAGAAAATGAAACGGTACGGTTTGTATATGTACTGCCAAAGTTTTCATTGTCCAATGATCGCAGAGCAATTTTGGAACTACACGAAAAAGATGGTGAACGTAATATTGAACTGAAACTATCACATAGATATATTAATAACCCAAATTAATACTGTTATGAAAAAAATTGTTGTTTTCTCGCTCGCATTACTGTTTCTATCTTGTGCTGATTCCGAAACTAAAATCTCGGGACCAAGCACCACAGCCCAAATTGTTATTGAAAGCTTTTATGAAAAAGACGAAGAAACTTTAAAGGCGAATTCCACACCGGAAGGCTATGCCAATTATATGAACATCATAAATATGTTCAATGCGACCAAAAAGAAGGACTCAGATTTTAAGGTGTTACAGGACACGATAATGGGCGACGTGGCTTGGGTAAAATATACCACAGCTTATGATAAAACGCCTGGTGTTTTTAAACTGGTCAAACGGGACGGCAAATGGCTGGCTACCGCAAGAGGTTCAAAGGATAAAGCACCGTTTTAAAACTACTGTTTAAATACTAACATTATTCCTTCCAGTTTTGAAGTCTATCGAGGTACAAGTAACTTTCAACAAACTTTCTATGCTCAGTACTTGCCATTATTTCGACCAATTCCAATGCAGGAATGTAGCTTGCTAAATTCCCGTTTGAAGAAAGGAACTTACCGTCTTTAATATACGTTACTAAACTATCGTTCTGAACTTTCAAGTTCGGGTAGTCCTTTTGCAACTGTTCGCCACCACCAATCCACGTTACAATTTTATGACCGTCTGCAATCCCAGATTTTCCAATTAATTGTGCACCAGCGCAATTGCTCACGGTATATTCTGTTTCCTTATTTTTTTCCTTAATAAAATTTACGATTTTCTCATTGTGGACTTGTGCATACATATCGTAAGCACTCGGAACGAAAAGGGCTGTTAGCTTTGGGCAATCATCGAATGTGTAATCAGGAACAAATCGCATTCCTTCTTCCGTGGTAATTGGATTTTCGGTTTCTGCTATGGTAACGACGTTAAAAAGTTGCCTTCCATCTTCCGTAGGTTTTGTAAAAACATCAGATGTTGCGATGACTTCACTTTGTAAAACACCGTTATACATCAAAAGCCCGATTGTGGGCAATTCCGATTTGAAGGGCTTCAAGTGTTTGGTAAGTGTGTCAGATTTCTTTTCGGTAGCAGTGAATTCTGGATTTTCTACTTTTGAGTTTGATTTGTCTGTATTGCAACCCATTAGCACAATTGTACAAATCAATACTAATATTCTAAAATCTTTCATATATTTTTCATTTTTGATAATTTTATTTCAATAACCTCTTGTGCCACCTATACGCTCTATCAAACTGGCATCCTTCAAATTGTTTAGATGCTTCTGAATCGCAGATTCGTTTATTTGTAAAACCTCGGCAATTCCTGAACGGCTTATTCGATTATCTGAAGCAATTAAAACTTCCTTTTTTTCTATGAGTCAATTAATATCGTCAATTGTGGTATCATTTTGACCACCTTTTAGACCACCCAATGAACTACCTCGATGCAAGCATACGAGGTATCGGAAAAAAATCAGAACAGTGTCAATTGTTTTACCTTGTGTAACACATCATAATCTTTTTCCATTCCTTGAGCACGAACATATTTGGATATGGTACTTTCATCTCTAAATTTACTTACCGTGTTCACAAAATATCCACTCGACCAAAAAGCTCCTCCCCATAAAACTTTCTTAACCTCGGGATGTCTTTGAAAAATCTCTCTTGCAGTGATGCTCTTCAAAATCTTAACAATTTGAGTCGGACTTTTCATCGGAACAGACTGAAGCAAAAAATGAACGTGATCTTTGTCTGTTCCAATCTCTAAAAAATGAACCTCATAGCGCTTTTCTATATCCATACATATTTTCACCAACGTCTGATCAACATTCTTATCAAAAACTACTCTACGATATTTTGCAGGATATACAAAATGATAAAGCAACACCGAAACATTATGCGATTTGTGTATATATTTGCTATCTGACATAAGCAAATATATTACTTACGCTGCAAGCAGCGGGGAATTAAACCCTAAGAGATTAAACCACCTATCTGATCACCTTCTTCTACAGTAGTTTCTTTAGCCGTAAAAGTCATTCTAAGGAAGTTATCTGAAAAGCCAAAGCTCTCTTTGCCATAGTGTTCAACATAAGAGGGATTCCAGAGCCCAATTGTTCCACCAGTTCCAAATCCTTGAAAATTCGCATCAGTCCTTTGTTACGAGGAACTGAAAAGCCCTCGAAAAATTCTTTCTTGCTCCGCAAGGTGTGAGGAAAAAACGGCTTTTTTATATTTAATCACATTCTTGAAATAACCATTTCTTTCAACCATCGGAAAGCCGCTTTTTGATCGTATTTGACTTCCGGCCGTAACAAACCTTCCATATCGCCCTCAAAAGCTGCATCGTTTTCCTTGGCTTCTATATTTTGAAGGAACTCTTTTTGAGAAGGAACTTTGCCAACGGAAAATTCCATATAAACCTTAAAGCACTTGATAATTTCATCAATATCGAGTTTCATATTTCGCCTGGAATAATCCAGATCAAAAAGATCCCGTCCTTTACTGCGCTGATATAGTGCCCTTAGTTTTGTTCCTAAAAGTTCATTGATTTTATATGTTTTAATATCCGCCCTTCCCGAAAACCAGGGATTGACCATATCAAAAGGGAATTCCATCCACTTTAGCACCTTAAAATGTTCTTTGCAGTTGATCTCTAACTTGAGCCGGCGACGCTCATTTTCATATTCCGATGTAAAACGGTACAGTACTTTTGCTCCGTGTCCGCGCACCTGTGTGCGCCTATCTTCTTCAAAAAACGTGATCACTTCACCTATACGCTTCATAATAGGTTTTATAGGACCTTCCTTAATTTGAACAAGATCGATATCCTCGGAATATCTGGGTGCAGGGTTCAGATACAGTTTATGCAAAGCGGTGCCGCCCCGGAACGCAAGCTTTTCCCTTAGAAAATCATCTGAAAAAATTGCTACCAATGCGCGGCTAATAATCAAATCCTGTTCAACCTGTGCAAATTCTTTCCAAGGTGCATATTCCCGCCATTGTGCTATATAGGGTTTTGAAATCATAGGTCAGTTTCTAATCTTAGGTTGACATCCACTTTCCATTTATTATCTACCGAACCTGGTCGTTGTTGTATAGTTGGCTTTAATAAAACCGGATGTATTTTTTGTTTTTCCAAATGTTGAAAAATCAAATTTGAAAAACGGTTCTCTTGATCTATTTGATCCAATAAAAATCCCAGTCGCTGAAGTGTTGCCTTATTGCCATACCAACTCAATAAATCTTCAAGGTCTTTTTGTGTAACTTCTTCCAACAATTCTTCAATGGTAGATAGCATTCGATTAAGCCCCCCTAATTTATTTTGATAATGTATCAAATCTGCCAAGGTCAAAGCCGGACTGGAAATATGATAAGTTCCGGCATCCGATTTTTTGGGAAGTATATTTTTTTCCGGCCAAGCAGAGGTAGTCAAAAAACGGATATCAATAGCCGATTTTTTAATATCCAAAAGTTTGGGAGTTGATGTCATTACATAATCGCGCTGGATTTGTTGATGGCTTGCACCATATACTTTTGCCGCGCTGTAAAACCCCAAATAATAATTACGCCCCAAATACTCAAAAAGTTTCTCGATATACAGGTCAATGGGAAGTTTTCCAAAACTGGAATATCTGGGGGTGAGTATAAGATAAAAACCCTTTCTTAAGTTGAGGACTTTGTTTTTTTCAATCAGATGCGCCAGTTCCTGCCAAATTGCATTTTTGCTTTTGGTGGTCTGTTCCATCAGTTCATCAAGGGAAAAAGAATATTCTTCAATCGATAATAATTTATCAATGCATTCCGCAACCATAGCTTTAGTATTTATTAGAGCAATATATGTTTTTTAGGCATAAAACTAAAATAAATACTATGATATTTAAATTATTTATTCAAATATCGACTTCGCTTCATCATAAACCCGCTCAAAATTAGCCGCTAAATCTGCCTGAGAAAATTGCTTGGATTCTTCAGGAAGTTGCCGTTGAATTTTGGACAATCTAAACTGCACCTTTTTATCCTTTCCATCTGCATAAGTGATAAACTCGCCTTGCTTCAACCGAAAGAAAACGTCCGCCCTTATCTTTGGGATTTCCTTTTCCCCAGTTGTAACCCTTGTATCAAAATCAAGATTATGTCCACGGCTTACGCTTTTAGTCGGGTTTTTGATAATTTCAAAAAAACGTTCGTAGTATTTGGCGGTGTCGGGATCGTTGACCTTGCCGAAAAACTGATAGGACAGATTGCTTAAAATTGCTTTGCTCGCCTTATCCCCATACATCATATCATTCTGTATCTTATCCTGCATTACGTAGATGGTGGCAATATCATAACTCCGCAGGGTTGCCGGAATACGGTGCATATTGAGTAATCGAATGGTTGGCGCCTCTTCCATCAATAGAAAAGAAGGCTTGGAATTGCGCACGCTCATTTGCTTGGTAATGGTGTGAATGATGGTTGCAATTACAGGTGAATAGGATGTATCGTATTTTGGATTGTTCACTACCGAAATGATTGCAGGGTTTTCCTCGCTATTGATATTCAATGGCACTTCGTCTGCGGATAGTGCCATAAAAATATGTTGCGTACTTATTCGCTTCAGCGCATTTGCCAAGGTGCTTTTCACCCCGGCGGTCTGTCGTTCCGAATCCTTTCCACTTATAAAAGCGTCTGCCATTGCTCTTGACGTTGTATTGGTTTCCAAAAACTGAATGAGGCTATCCGTGTCCAAAAATTGGTAAATGGCAATCAAATGTGGCAGGGTGCAGAATTCAGGATAAGATGTTTTTAGTTTCCAGATCAGCCCACCAATCAAACCTTCCGCAGCATCATTAAAGAATTTAGTTGTTCCCGAAGTTCCGCTTTCTCTTTGCTCCAAAAGGTTTTCGATCAATACCCTTGAAACTTCATTTACGCTTTCCTCGTTCTCTAAATAGCGTGGCGCAATAGGATTTACCTTGTGAATGATTTTGTCAAAGGAAATGACCTTAAACGGGATATCCCTGTCCTTAAAAAGTGGATATGCCATTTCCGTTAACTCAAAATCTTTATAGTCGTGGATGATCCCACAAAAGCCCTCTTTTTGAAAATGTTTAAGGAAACCATACACCACACTTTCGGTCTTTCCACTTCCCGCAGAGCCTATGATAGATGCCCCACGTTTTATATTTTCCAGTTTAAAGTTTCCTTTGCTCGTTGCAAAGTTGACGCAATATTTACTATCGCCATTTTTAGGCTCATCCTTTTTATGCAAAAAAACATAGAACCCTGTATTAATAAGCATAAGCGGACAGACCACAACCAATGAAATTAAAATCAGTTCGTTGCCGCTCGAGAGGTAGAACACCAGGGTCATGAGCAAAATCACGCTTAAAATAAAGGCATATCGCGTCAACCTATACAGTATATAATATAGCGTACTTGCTACACCAATAATTAAGAGTATCGTTGTAAGATTATTCAATTGCATAACAAATCTTTAAATTCCTATTGAACTTGATTTGACGGCCACGTCCAAACCTTTGCGCAGCTTATTGAAAACTTTTAGGGCAAGCTGCGCCTGATTGCTCGGAATACTTGGCATTATCGGGATATCCGTTTCCCGCATCATTTTGAAAGCGATTGCCTTTTCGTTAGTGGGCAATTTCATCAATGAAGCAAAATAGATTTTTGGGTTTTTGATAAAATCCTTACGTGCTTTGTAGATTTCCGCAAAGTTCCGCTGGTAGCCAAAAGTCTTGTCAAAGGTCTTTTCGGCATTTTCAAAAAACTGGTCCCGGTCAAACCCCCGTTTAACTTGTTTCCCTCTCATCTCAACATCGGATACCTTGTATTTGCTCCCGGGCGAAAGGCTGAACGAATTGGACGCATCCTTGCGGCTCACGATAATATGGATATGGCTTTGGCTTCCGGCCTTTCGCATTCCTTGAACGATCCTTTTTCCTTCCTGTTGATGGGGTGCCTGTTTTTCTAATTTTGTGATTTCCCGTTCCCGCTTCCTAACACTTCCTTCCATCGAACCGTTTTCAATATTTCGGATCTGGTTTTTTAGTTGCAATATTTTGGTGGCAAAGGGTTGGTTTTCCTTAATCTGTTTGTCGGTTCCCTTAAACGTTCGTTGGTGTTCAATTTTCGCATAGTATTTAATGTCATCGATGGTCACAGGGCGCCCATTGATTTCCCGGTTGAACGATGCAACATAATCCTTCATCAGTTCACGGGTATATTTTTTAAGATCCTCGCTGTTGTTCTGTAACCTACTTAATTCATACTTCGACGGACTGACCGTGATCGAATAGAATTTAGGTTCGGTCTTTTTGAGTTTGGCACCGTTTCCATCAATATCTTTTACCACTTCTTCCGCTGAAAATTTATCGCCATATTGACTGAAAAAATGTTCCATCTCTCCCTGTTCCAAACCTTGATTTTCTTTTTCCAAATAGCCTACAAAATCTGCCGAACTCTGGGAATAGTTACTGCCAAGTTTTTGAGGTGTGATTGTGATATACATAGTTCAAAAATTACAGTTCGTTGTTGTGGTTTTGCTTTTCGCGAAAACGGACTTCCTTATTTTCTTCCACAAATTTCCTCTCTAAGATCAAGGGTTTCTTCTTGGGTTCTTCGGTCTGAAAAAGGGATTCGATCATCGCCACGGTGGGTCTGGTCTGGGTCTTTTCCATATCCCGCATTATGGCGATCACCGCATTGATACGTTTCTTTAAATTGGCCTCGATCGTCCTTCCGGTCGGGCCCAATTTTTCCTTTGGGGAAATCTCGTTGTAAAAGAAAAAATCGAGCATTGTAGCTAATGCTTCGGTGTGTGATTTGAAGTGTGTCCGTGAAAATTCCTGAAAACGTTTTGCCGTTTCCTTTTTGAACCTGATACCAATAAATGAGTCCATAATTCGCCGATTTGTCGCAAATCCTTCCCTGAAAATGGGCATTCACAGGGCATTTGTCGCAAATTGTAGAAATCTGAATAATCGGCTTATTTTTAAGTATTTAAAAATCAGTTGATTAACAAGGAAAAGGAGTACTTAACATCGCATCGCGTGTTACCCTCTTGCTACTCCTTTTCGTCCCGCCCAGCGGGACAAAAATTTCGTACAATCTGGCTAAAAGCCAATTGCCAATTTCAGGGAAAAGATTTCCCGTTATGTAATTTTTCGATGGGCAGGGTTATCGGCGAAAGTCAAAAAATGGATACCCCTGCGTAAAATTGAATGCTGAATTTCAGCGGAATAAAGATAAGGATTTTTATTGAACTGGATATGTTTTAGCAAAAAAAGACCTCTGAAAATTCAAAGGTCTTTCCGTTCCTATTTGGACAATTTCAGATATTAAACACATAGGTATAACTGTATAAATTCCTTAGTGCTTCTTCCTCGATCATCACATCAAAATTGGTGCAATGCTTTTTTGAATACTTCCGAATATCATCGCCAAATTTTTGCTCGACGTCTTTTTTTGAACTTTCCAAAAGACGTTCTTGGGCATCCCCGTTCAGGTCTGAAAAATTTAGATAGATCATAATTTTTAGGTTTTGAAGAGGTTAATATTCGCTCGGTAACATCAGCGTATTATTCACAAAAAACAACCGTAGTTCATCAAGCGGAAAATCAGTCGCCCGATACCCGTGTTTTTCCAAAATATTATCATTTCCATCCGTGTAGATTATCTCAGCTTCGTAGCCCGTAAAATCCTGTTTGTCCTCGGACAATCTCTTGAAG
>NZ_QOVK01000022.1 GCF_004104075.1 Leeuwenhoekiella polynyae
CTCTAAGATACCATAATCAATACTGATGTTTTCAGCCTGCTCATAATGCTCCTGAATAAAAGCCTCCTCTTTTTCAGTATTTAAGTCTTCATACCCTGAATTAAAAAGCGCATACAGCTCCGGAAGATACTTTTCAAACGCTTCTATAATTGCTTTTGCACTCCAGATAAAAATACCGGCATTCCAAGAGTAATTTCCTGCTGCCAAAAATTGCTTTGCAGTCGCATAATCTGGCTTTTCTTTAAATGCTTTTACGTTCTTAATTGCAGAATCACCAGAAGCATACTGAATGTATCCATAACCCGTATGTGGGAATGTGGGTTCAATACCTAGCGTAACCAATAATTTTTCTTCAGAAATATCCGTTTCACAAGCCTTAAAAGCCGTTTCTAGATCCGTTAAAAATGCCGACTCATTCTCGATCCAATGATCACTTGGCGCTACGATCATCACCCCATCTGGATTCGCCTTATAAATCTTTAAAGCTGCTAACAAAATACAAGGCGCAGTATTTCGCATGGCGGGTTCTAAAACTATATTTTCATCTTTAACCTGTGGCAATTGTTCGTTTACTAAAGCTTTGTAGTTCTCATTAGTCAGAACCAAAACATTATCTGCAGGAACCGTTTGAGATAAACGACCAAAGGTGCGCTCTATAAGCGTTTCTCCTGCACCTAAAATATCATGAAATTGCTTGGGATAATAAGCTTTACTGAGTGGCCAAAATCGGGAACCAACTCCCCCGGCCATAATAATTGCATAGTAGTTAGGATTTTTCATTTGTTGATTTTAATAGCGTTGATGTTGTAATTCTATAAGTCGTTTATGGAATCGTAAATATAGTATTTTCTAACCCGGTTTAGATAGGGTTTTTAATTCGTAATGTTTTGAATAACTGAAGGCTAGCACTGCTTGTAGACGAGGTATTTAAATTATTGTATTAGTGCCAGTAATAGTCTGCTTGATGTTTAGTGTTTGGAGTTAAAGTATAAATGAGGTGAAAGGTATGCACCTCACTAATATAGAATGACCCATTAAAGGTGAGCAACAATACAAGTAGCCGTAAAAATAAGGAATAGGAACAAGGAATAAGAAAAACAAAAAAAAGGACACCCCTTGGAGCATCCTTTTTTTTTAGTATCTAAAATCTTATGTATCTAGTCTGGTTAAGTCTATAAACTGCTTTTAAAGCGTTCCCAAAACGAGGGTTTATCTTGTCCATAGGCATACCCGTATTTATTTCCATACCCAAAATTGGCGGTTTTCACATCGTTGATCACAAAACTGATATCGTGTAACTTTCCATCGTTTTGTGCATCTACCGCAAAGTTGATCAGTTTTTTCTCGGTATACCCGGCACGGGTAACATACAGGATCAGATCGGCATATTTACTGATCAGGAAGGTATCGGCCACCAGCATCGACGGGGCGGTATCCACGATCACATAATCATACTTCTCTCGTAGTTCGTCGAGCATACGCCCGAATTTCGATTGGCGTAGGAGCTCTGAAGGATTCGGTGGGATACTACCGGATAAAAACAATTTTAAGTTGGTATGAAACTTAGAATCATGGATCAGCGATTCCAACTTATGATCATCATTTACGAGGTAATCACTCACCCCCAACAGACTTTTCGATTCGGTATCGTAGCGCTGCAGTTGCGGGTTCCGCAAATCTGCCCCGATCAACACCACCTTTTTCCCGGTATTGGCCAAAGTCATCGCCAGATTGATACTGGTAAAAGTTTTCCCTTCCCCTTTTACCGTAGAGGTAGTATACAAACAATAGCCTTTGTCTTGATGCTTGGCATTAACCAATAAATACTGCAGGTTAGTGGTGAGGATTCTAAAGGATTCTGCGAGTACCGACCGGTCATTCTCCTCGATCAGATCCGAATCCCCTTTAGCGATCCGCGGTAATTCACCGACAATAGGAATTGCTCGGGTGATTTTCTCCAGATCTTCCCGGCGCTCGATTTTGTTATTGAGTAAACGACGAACATAGAGTATTAAAAAGGGTATGGCCAACCCTATTAACACCGCTGCGGCTAAAACAATCTTCGGTTTGGGAGAAAGTGGCGTATTCAATGTATATGCTGAATCTACGATCTTAGCTTTAGGGGAAGTAGCAGCAAGGGATAAGGAATTTTCTTCCCGTTTTTGCAAGAGAAAGATATACAAAGCTTCTTTGATCTCCTGCTGTCGGGAAATGTCCCGAAATTGCCGCTCTTTAGCGGGTACCTGAGCGATCTCTGAACCGATTAAATTAGTCTGCTGCCGCAACCCGCGTTGTGCGATTTGTAGACTGTTTACAGTGCGCTCCAATCCGCCCATAATGGTTTGCCGCAACTGCTCGATTTGCTGATTCAAGCGGGTAACTGTGGGATTGAGCTTCGTCGCTCCGCTTAAGATTCGGTTGCGTTCCAACACCAAATCATTATAACTAGCGATCTGGGCATTCACCGATTCCCCTTCCAACCCGATATCCGCCGGTAACAAGCCGGATTCTGCTCCCTCTTCCTGCAAATAAGATATAATAGACTGCGCTACCGAAAGCTGGGTTTGAATTTCTTGTTCCCGCTTCCGGTAATCACTCGCATTTTCCACAATGAGCTGAGACTCGGCTTCAATATTCGTAAGATTGTTGGTCTCTTTAAAATCTTCCAAGCCCACTTCTACCGTATCCAACTCTCCACTGATGATCTGCAAACGCTCATCGATAAACTTGGCGGTATTCACCGCCACCTCATTCTTATCTTCAATAGCCTCCTTATTATACTCAAAGATCAGCTGATCCAGAATATCCTGCGCTTTTTGCTTGACGGGGCTTCCTAAATTAAATTCCAGCAGCGTGGCATTATCATCTATTAGATTGATCTCTACGGCTTCCCGATAGGTATCAGCAACATCCGTTACAGCTTGGATTTTCACCAGGACCGATTCTTTGTCACTGGACTCCGGATTATCACGGATGATGATGGTCGCAAAGGGTAGGGTAACCAATTCATCAGGTTGAACTTCTAAAGTTTCTCCACTTTCTGTAAAATTAAGCTGGAGCTTTTCAGAGCTCTGTATGGGTTCTATGCTAAACTGATTCAAATCTGCTTCGTCAGCTTCGGTCAGTTCTTCTTTATTTAAATTGACCACCTCAACTAAGTAGGGAGTATCCGCATACAATTCTTCAGAATTAAAGCCATTCAGATCGTAGTAACTCACATTTAAGTTTAACGCGCGCACGGTATTGATCATCAAACGCCGGGATTTTAGCAATCCGATCTCATTTTCAATAGAATTGGTACTCATCCCGCCCAATAAACCTAAATCTGCAAATTCCGCTGCCCCGGCGCCTAGCCCCCCGCCTTTACTCTCTTCATCTTTAATAATTACACTGGCTACCGTATCATACACGGGTACACTTATACGTAAATAAATAAATGCTATAAGCAAACAACTGAGTGTCCCTAAGACAAACCAAGGCCAATACCTCAGGTATTTATCCAGTTCTTCCCTTAGGTTGATCTCTTCATTCAGTTCATTCATATGTTCTTTCTACTATATATAATTATCTTACAAATAATACTACTAAGGAAATCAACACGGAAGCTACAGAAATAAACAACCCACTATTCGGGTTTAAACTCCCGGCCTGCCGCTGCGAACCATTCAACTCCACATACAATACGTCGTTTTGCTTCAGGTAATAATACTCGGAGTCGATAACACTGTTATTGGTTAGATCTAAATACGCCTTGGTCACTTTTCCGTTTTCTTCCCGCATGACCAAGACATTATCGCGACGCCCGTAAATTTGCATATCCCCGGCCAGACCCAAGGCTTTAGGAATGGTTAAATATTCATTGGAGATCGTATAGGTTCCCGGTCGTTGCACTGCCCCTAGGACGGAGACCTGAAAATTAGAGAGTTTGACATTCACGATGGGATTGGCTACATAATCGGTAATCATATTCTTTAACTTTTCGGCTAAAGCGACCCGCGTTAACCCGCGTACCTGAATCGTACCCAATACCGGAAATTCAATATTCCCGTTTTGATCCACCAAGTAGGTTTGCAGTTGAGCAGCCCCCCCCACATTTACAGTACCCCCGGTTACATTATTAGAGCCGGTGACAGGAGGATTGAAAGGCAGTGCGGCTTCTTGCTCGATCGCACTTACCGTTATCGTTAACTCATCATTGGGTTGTATGGTTAAAAAGGACTTCGCCGGCTGCTCCATTGAGATTTGTGCGGGAATAGCCAATTCATCCGGTTCGTAAAAATAGGTGGTATCCTTACGGGAAACACAAGAGCTGCACAGCAGCAGACTCATGATAAAAATACATGTAAAATTTTGATAATTCTTCATCTGTAAACTTTGGTCAAAAATAAGATTATCTTTTAAAGGGCAAACATTTAATTGTATTTAGTAGGCCTTTTCTTCGCCCTGAACTGCATTTAAGACGGTTTTGATGATAATCTTGACATCCAGCAATAAACTCCATTTTTCCACATAAAAAATATCCAATCGGGTGCGGTTGACGATATCAGCCTGCTGTACGATCTCGCCCCGATAACCGCGCACTTGTGCCAGGCCGGTGATCCCGGGTTTTACAAAGTGGCGCACCAAATACTTATCTACGGAGGTTTGATACTTTTCGGTATGCAGTTCCATATGCGGCCTCGGACCCACCACACTCATATCCCCCAGCAAAACGTTATAAAACTGCGGCAATTCATCAATACTGGTGCGTCGTAAAATACGCCCCAGCTTCGTCACCCGTTTGTCGTTTTTGGTCATCATTTTGGTATCGGCATCCGCCGTTGTGGTCATCGAACGGAATTTATAACACCAAAACACCTTCCGGTTCACCCCATGCCGTCTTTGCTTAAAGAATAAGGGCTCATTCGAATCAAAACGCTGCAAAATATAAACCAACGGACTCAACCATGACAACACCCCGACGATCACCAAGAGGGCAAACACCACATCAAAACAGCGCTTCACCACCTTAGCATAGGGTGTTTCCAGGGGCAATTCCCGCAGATTGAGCACGGGGACATTGTCATACAATTCGATCGTCATGGCCCGGGTAAAGATTTCCTTATTATCGGGTACCACCTTCAGTTTGATCAGATTATTATCGGCAAATGCCATCAGATTGAAGAGTTGGGCCTGAGACAAACGCGAGGCGATACAAAAAATCTGTTGTATTTGATGCTCGCGTATGTAGCGAAAACACTCTTCTACTTTCCCCAGATAGGTAGGACTCTTGGAGTCGCTATTGTCAAAATACCCCAGATACCGGTACCCCAGATCAGGTTCATCAAACACCTTCCGGATCTTTTTCAAATTGCGATCTCGTCCGATCACCACAACATGAACCGCATTCCCGCCGGTTTCACGATACCGCGCCCGGGCATAATAAAACAAAATCCGGTAGAGTAGTAAACATGCAAACAACCCCAGCAACACGTTTGTATGATAACCAATAGAACCCATACGGATTTTACTCAGACTAAACCAGGCAAAATAAGCGAGCGTAAATAAAATATACAATTGCAGTGGCTTATGCAGATTGGTAAAAAACCGCTCCTTCCGCGAGGTGGGATAATAGTCTATCGCATACGCACTCATCAACCAGGAAGCATTGTAAAACAGGATCGAGTTGATATTGAGATACACCTCCGGTATAAACCATGCTAAAAAACCATTCAACAGCGTTAAATGGATCAGGATACTTATGGGGACGATGAGTGCAGAACGTTTCATCAGCTGTTTTTGCTAGTTGTTGGTACTAAGAGTGTATACGAATGTCGATGCAACTTAACTTTTTATTAAGAGATACCGTTGAATCCTTTTTAATTAGTATAAACAAGTTGTTGCTCAAAATAGTTAATGGTTTGCTCCAACCCCTGCTGCAATGCAGTATGAGGTCTCCACAAGGGAATCAGTTGAGTTGCGAGTTGTATATCCGGCTGGCGTTGTTTGGGGTCATCCTCAGGTAAAGACTGAAATACCAATTTTGAAGAGGACCCGGTCAAATCTATGATGGTTTTTGCTAATTCTAACATCGTAACCTCATCGGGATTCCCCAGATTCACAGGTCCGGTGACTGAGGCATCGGTTTGCATCAATGCTAGCAGCCCGTCCACCAAATCAGCTACATACTGAAAGCTACGGGTCTGACTTCCATCTCCAAAGATCGTTAAATCTTTCCCTTGCAACGCCTGTACGATAAAATTAGAAACCACCCGCCCGTCGTTGACATTCATATGCGGCCCGTAGGTATTGAAGATCCTGGCGATCTTGATGGCCACTCCATTCTGGGTATGATAATCCATAAACAAGGTCTCGGCACAGCGCTTGCCTTCATCATAACATGAGCGCGGGCCAATGGGGTTGACATTCCCCCAATAGATTTCGGGTTGGGGATGTACCGCAGGATCCCCGTACACCTCAGAGGTGCTCGCTTGTAAGATCTTCGCTTTAACCCGCTTCGCTAAGCCCAACATGTTGATCGCACCCATCACCGAGGTCTTGATCGTCTTGATGGGGTTATACTGATAATGCACCGGGCTGGCAGGACAGGCCAGATTGTAGATCTCATCCACCTCCGCATAATACGGTTCGGTGATATCATGCCGCACCAGTTCAAAATACGGATTCTCTAACAATTCAAGGATATTCTGCTTACTCCCGGTAAAATAATTATCCAGACAGATCACCTCATTACCTTCGGCTAGCAAACGCATACACAAATGCGAACCGATAAATCCGGCACCCCCAGTGACAAGTATTTTTTTCAAAATTTACGTATTAGATGTTCTAAGACTCTCATTATAAAAAGCTGCATATTTTGATCGGACAAATTGAGACAATTTATTTTTAAATTCAGCTACCTCAAATGACTCAGCATGTTTACGAATTACAGCGGGATCAAATTGAAAACCACCACCCTCAAAACGCGCTACGGCATCAATAAGAGCAGCAGGAGTTTGTTCTTTAAAATACATACCGGTTTTTCCATCGACAACGGTTTCCAAAGCGCCTCCTTTCCCGTAAGCGATCACAGGAGTCCCGCAGGCTTGAGCCTCTAAAGGAACGATTCCAAAATCTTCTTCAGCAGCAAACACAAAAGCTTTAGCCCGTTTCATATGATCTTTTAGAACACTAAAAGGTTGATATCCTAAAATTTTTACGTTAGTTCCTGCAAGTTTTTTGATTTTCCCCATATCAGGCCCGTCACCGATCACAACCAGCCTTTTATCCGGGAGTTCCTTAAAAGCTGCAACGATCAAATCGATTTTTTTATAGGGCACCAGTCTGGAACATGTGAAATAAAAATCCTCTTTCTCTGCCTGAAACTCAAAATCCTGAAACGCAACCGGCGGGTAAATGGTTTCAGCACTTCTTCGGTATACTTTTTCGATGCGCTTGCCAATATAATTGGAGTTTCCTATAAAGTGGTCTACCCGATTAGACGCGATCACATCCCAGATACGCAGTTTATGTAAAAAATATTTTACCACAAAACCCTTTATCCCGTTCTGCAAACCCGCTTCCGCTATATACTGATGATGCAGATCCCAGGCATAACGTACTGGAGAATGACAATAACAAATATGCAATTGCTTACTGTTGGTCATAACCCCTTTCGCTACGGCGTACGAAGAACTGATAATCAAATTATATTCAGAAAGATCAAAACTCTCAATGGCTAGGCTAAAAAAAGGTAGGTAATTTCGGTATTGGGTTTTCGCAAACGGAAATTTTTGAATAAACGAGGCGGTTACCTGCTCTGCAGGTATATCCAATTTCTCCAGAATTTGCGGTGTATATACCAACGTATAGACATCGGCTTGAGGATAAAGCTGGTAAATGGCTTTAAAGACTTGCTCAGCTCCACCCATTTCTGTTAACCAATCTTGTACAAGAGCTACTTTCATGAAGTCAACAAAGAATTAAATAGTTGAATGTGTTCTCTTAAGCAGTGTTCCCACGTGAATTCATCAATGCGTCTACGCCCCTTCTCAATTAATTCAATTCGAACTCCATCCTCATTAGAAATTTGTCGCATTTGATTAAAAATGGATTCAAAATCAAATGGATCAAAGTACAATACCGCATCACCACATATTTCAGGCATACTTGCCGTATTTGACACTATACAGGGCGTATCATATAGCATAGCCTCCAAAGGAGGAAGGCCGAAACCTTCATAAATAGAGGGAAACACTAAACAAAATGCATTTTTATAATAACCTGCTAAATGATCATCATCAACATAACCCGTAAACAGAACATTATCTTTCAACAAAAGATCAGTTTCTATCAAGTTTATTAAATTTTCATCTCCTGTTATAAAGCCCTCTCTTTTTCCTACAATAACAAACTTTTTTGTTGCCCTATTTACCGGTTCAAACTCTAAAAATTTCTTATAAGCCAGAATAGCATTTTTTAAATTTTTATGAGGCTTGACGTTTCCAACATATAAAAAATAATTATCATCAGGTATACTGACCAAATTTTCTGATAAACAATTGACACCATTGTAAATACGAGTAATACGCTTCGGCTTAATAAATGTACGTGCTTGTATTTCAGATTTTGAAAATTCAGAAACAGTAATAACATCCTCAGCTTTATGGGTAGCTAAATTTATAAGCAGATGTGCATAAACCCGTTGTTTTAAATTTAAACTTTTTGCGTGAGCTAAATGAAAAACATCGTGAATAGTGACAACTAAATGTTTTGCTGGCACTGAAAAAACTGGTATGTTATAATGGGGCGACCAAAAAATATCACATTTGGATATAAGTTTCCGAAAAACAAATTGTTCGCGAATTGAGTAGATTGGTTCTGCAAATTCTATTACTTCTACACAGGTTTCTAAGAATTGTAATTCTTTCAGATTCCCTAATAAGATTATTGTAGTACTTCTGGTTTTGTAGTATCTAATTAAACCAGGTACAATATTTTGTAAATACCTTCCAATACCAGATGATTGATACATTCTACAATCTACAACTAGAATGTTTTGCATTTAAATTTATTTAAATAATCCATATTCGAAATGCAAATTTTGATTATTATTAATACCTTTTCTAAAAGTTCCAGAATTGAAATAAATGTTACCTATTTGATTTCGAACAGTTGATAATTCCGAAAAAGGAAGATACGAATTGATAAAATTAAGGTCACTTCCATTTACCCCTTCTAACAAAAGTGTATTAGGGCTTTCAACACCAAAATTAATAAAAGTCGTATTATAGCCACTTATTCTTAAAGAAGATTTCTCTGTTCTATTATGAATACGAATGCTCTCATATAAACATCTATTCCCTCCTAACACATAAGAAAATATGTCTTTAGAATCAGAAGTTCTTTCAGAATGGATATTTGAAAAAACGCAACTAAAAACATCAGGTCCGATATATATTGCTTTTTTATCAGATTGTTCCACTTGTAATTGATCCCAAGTAGACATATTGGTAGTTTCCCCATTAATTGAGTTAACACTAAAAGCGTATTCATCTGAGTTTCCACATAGCTCTACTGATATAGATTTAAAGTATGAGTCATATACGTTTTCTATTTTAAAGCCATAACCATTTAAACCAAGAATACGAATGTTTTCAAATGTAGATAAGACAATAGAATTATTAACAGCTTCTGAAGCTAATTCACCTTCTATTAAAATCCCATTACTATTAATACGATTATTTAAAGGTCTATACTCACCAATAGTAAAATCACTATAATTACCAGAATATTTTATATGAAACGTAACTTCTAAACCACTACGAGGTATTAAAATCGTAGCAAGTTTTCCTTTACCATAAACCCCTAATAAACCCATAGGTACAATAATGGGTCTTGAAATTTTAAATACCCCTGCAGGTAGACTTACGTATTTTTTCAAAAAAGCAGCCGTACGCATTGCTCTTTTAATTTCATCAGTAATATCATCGCTAATCGAATGACGATACCAATCGACTAAAATCTCATCCCCATCAAAAACCCTCTTCCATATAAAATTTGTAATTGACGATTTAAAGTATACACCACGGTCTAAATTAGTTGAATTTGACTTAGATATTAATTTAAACAATCCAGAAGAAATACCGTTTTCTACAAATACAAGTTCATCAGTTTTTATTGCTTCAAGCTCTTCAAAAGAGCTACAAACAATTACGTTTTTATAATTAACAGTTACTCTAGGTCCTTTCTTTATTTGGCCTTTGAGACTAGATATTTCACGTGAATAATTTTTCAATTTTGATAAAAGAGATATCTGCACATCGTCTTTCTCTCCCTTCACTTGAGAATAAGAATTAGTAAAAAAAACAAAAATTATGTATATACAAATATGTCGTAATATCATTTAATAGTTAAATTCATAGTAAGTGGTTCTTCTAGATATCGCTCTTTACAGTAAAATATTGCCGTAATGATTCCGAATAAATACCATATGTATTGAAAATATGTCTGGACCCCGAAGAACTGGACAATAATAAAAATCAGAATTAAATATTTCAAAACCTTATATTTAGTTTTACGATATAAAATGTATAATATTCTAAAAAATAAAAAAATTCCAATAACGCCTGTTTCTATTAATAAATTAGTAATACCACCCAAACCTGTTAAATCCCATTCTTTCACACTAGGCAAAACCCCCAAATAATTAGGGTTATTACGAGTTAAAGAATAATTACCCAGTCCTACTCCGAGTAAAAAATTATCTTCTATCATTTTAGGGGCAATTACAGTTGCTGCTATTCTGCCCATAATTAAATTAGCATCATCAGGCCTTTTAGCAATTTGAAGCTCAATTTCATTATAATCGGAAATATAACCTTCTATTCTATCTACAAAGTCAAAATAACTGTTTATTATTACGGTAAAAAGTAATAGAACCGATAAAGTTCCAATGACTTTTGGAATTGATATTTTTTGTTTATACAGCTGTTGTAAAATAAGTGCAACAATAAAAAAAAGGACCGATGCTTTAGATTGTGTTGCTGCTATTAGGATTATAACAAGCACCAACCATTTTAAATTTCTTCCAAATAAAAAATTTCGGACTATAAAATAAAAAACAACGAATAAACCAAATGGCCCGCCTTCAACATACCCCCCTCTTAATCGGCCACCCCCATATACAAATGGACTATCAACACCGATAAAACTCAATACATACATCAAAATAAAAAAACAAAAAAACAAAAAAACAAATTGATCAATTTGCTTCAGAAATTTATCATTAAATCTTTTTGAATTAGTTACTAAGATATCATGTATTATTAATCCAAAACAAACACAACCCAATAGCTGAATTAATCTTGAAATACTAATCCAACCAGGCTGCCTTAAAATACTTAAATCACTACTAGGCAAATAAATTTTCACCCAAATCATGACAATTATAGAACTTATAAAATAGAACACAAATAGTTTGAAAAGCTGAATATAAGGCTTGTAAAAATGCTTTCGCCCTATATTTAAAAAATAGTAAAATATAAGTACTACAGAAAAAAGATCTCCAACTTTAACCAATCCCAATTTAAAATCAGTCAGTTGCATACTACTTGCTATAGCAAATGCGAGAATATAATGTTGGAGTTTCATCAAGTACTATCTAAAAAGATTTGACAATCAATTGAACAACTTTTATAGCCCTTTTAAACTGGAGTCTTCTAATACGATTTACGATTACCCCTACAAAACCCAAATAGGTGGTTGCCATATTTTTACGATTCAGTTTCTTAACAAAAGTTAACCGACTACTTAGCGACATTAAATCTCCAAACTCACTTTTAATATATTCTTTTTCCTCTTTATGTATGGTTGCCCCCTCCTTATGGTATACAATACTTTTTAAAATGGGTTTAATATCAAAGTGTACTTTTCTAGCTCTTACAGCCCAATCAATCTCCTCATAAAATAAAAAATAGCGTTCCTCCAATAATCCTATCTCCACAAGACATTCTTTAGATATTAGCATAGAAGCTCCTATAGGATAATCAATATGATATTCCTTGTCAAAATCAATTTGCTCTGATGAAATATTATCCAAGACGTGGTTACCCACAGAAAAACAGTAGTTAAAGCTCCCACCTATACCCTGTACAACATCAGGTCGATCATAATACATCAATCGAGAACCCCCAAGACCAACTTTTGGATTCCCATCCATAAAGCATATTGCATTTTCCAAAGCAGTAGGTTCAATAACGGTATCATTGTTCAATAACCAGCAATATTTAAAATCATCACTTTTTAGAGCGTACTGCAAACCTATATTATTGCCTGCAGCATAACCACAATTATTTTCAGCTTTAATAATTAACAATTGCTCCTTAAACTTACCATTCAATAACTCTTCTTCAGTTAAATATCGATATGCTATAGGTTTAATTTCAAGTGGATAAACGATTGAATTGCATAAAGTTTGTATTTGAGTTATGCCACCATTGCACCACTCAATCATCTTCTCAACATCCTCATTATTGGGTGAATTATCAACTAAAAGTAATTGAAAATTCTTGTAAGTACTTTTTAAAACACTTTCTAAGCATTCAACGGTATCTTTCCAACCTTTATGATTAAGTATTATAATATAAACTTTCAACTTAAAATTTATTTAAAATGACCTTAAACTTTCTTTTAATATCATCCAAAAAACTTATCCTATGAAACTTATAAATAAAATCCTTTGAATCTCTTACGTTAAATCCATTTTCAAATAATTGTTCGCAGTAAATTTCTAGCTTCCATAATAAATAAACTAGACTCAACTGATCCCTCTGACTATATTCGTTATAAATACTCCACCAAGATTCATCTAAGTTGACTATACTTTGTTCATTATGCTGCCGATAGATAATATTATTTTCATAGAGCCCCATTTGTTTGGGAAACCGTTCATTTTTAAGAAAAATCATTTGCTCGTCAATCTTATTTTTACCTTCGAGCGCTTTCCCCTTACACATTTCTGCTTCATCATAAATACAATTTCGGTCGGGATGTTTGGCTATAGCTATCTTTGTTCCCTCTTCTACCAATTCTTGTATTCTTTTCTCAAGTTTGTCTGTTTTAATTATAATATTTGCATCTATATAGACACTAATATCGTATTCAGCAAGGACTTTATGAGGCAAAAGTTTAGCATATCGAGAAAGTCTTCTGTTATCTTTTATAGTTGATGGAATTTGTCGTATCTGCCATACACTATCCTCTACAGTCTTTATTGTATTGTTTGAAAAGCAAATAAAGTCCCACTCGGGCATTATGTATAATGGCTCTTCTAAAATATCATAATCTCCCACTAAAGAGGTAAAAATTACTTTTTTCATATCTTTCTAAGCAATGAATTCAATACTATAACAGGTAAAATCAATAAAATATTGATAAAATAAGAATGTCTAACTAACCTAAAAAAATTAGTTAAATTTAAATTTCCATTCGATAATACTTTTAAAACTGTTTTAGAATAGAAATAAATAGATTTATATTTCCAGATAATTCTCTTTTTTGTATTTATTTTATTTTTTAAAAATGAATTTGAAGATTCTATCCAATTTAGATTATTTAAATTCTTCTTAAAATCAGGAACTAAACTTTCATTATTCCCAACAGCATTCCATTGGCCTACTATATCTTTAGATACTATAACATTACTTAGTGATATAAGCTTAACTAAAGATTCTGTATCCGAAGAAATAAAATCCTTACTGTAAAAATTTAATTTTAACGCAGGATCGCGGTTGTAAATGGTTGTAAGATGAGAAAATTTATATTTCGTATACATACCTGATAAAAAATCCTCACCACTCAAAACCTCAGTATTATTTTCTATATCATGCACAACATCAATTTGATGATCGATATAATTTAAACGTTTACAGGCTACATAAACTAAGGGTTTTTGCTTTTCCTTAAATCCAATAATACACCCTAAACCTTTAGATATGAATTCATTATCAACAAAACAATCATCTCCATCGAGATTAACTACATAATCTCCATTTGCACGATGGTATAGTGTTTCATGATAATTTTTCACCCTTCCTAAATTTTTCGAATTATAATAATATGTGATTCTTTCATCCTCTAAAGCCAAATTCTCACAAATTCTACGTGTATTGTCAGGAGAACAATCATCAGATATTATAATCTCAAGATTTGGATAATCTTGATCCATCGCACTTCTGACACTTTTCTCAATAAACAATTCTTGCCCATAAGTTGGGACCATAATAGTGACTAAGGGTAGATTCATCTAATTAGGTACATTAAATTTTTACGTTTGATTAAATAAAATCGATGGAATAATTCAAATAGCTGAGCCAATACGATACCCCACGCCACATTATAGAGAGTTATTGAAAAAAACCTCCAGCAGATCAAGGTAAAACAGAAATAGAATAAAGTCGAATAAATTAAATTCATCATAAAAGACTTATTATAGCCCTTCAGGATTAATACACAAGACCCCACTATTGAACTAAATGGTCTTAGGAGTAGTACCCCTATTACAAAAAATAAGTCAGCTGCTGGTAATAAATCTTGGCCTCCGAGAAGTAAAACGATGGGCTTTCTTAGAAGAATTAATATTAAATACGAAAAAAATAAAACAAGTATTTCAAGTCTTAGTATTTTCTTCAGAAAATTAAAATTCTTCTTTTGAGCAATCAGTGGGAATACGACATTTGTAATATTATCAAACACACTTATTAGAATTCTAAAAACTTTGTAGGCTAAATCGTAATAGGCAACTGCTTGATTACCCACAAAAACACCTAATAAAAAAGCAGGTGTATTGTCCTTAAAACTTGATATTCGGGAGACGAAAATAGGACATGAATCTAGAAAATGATATCTTAAAATTTTGAAATTAACAATGCTAAATGTAATCTTATGCTTATTAAATACAATGTATAAAGAAACCAAGCCAGCTATTATACTTCCCAAACCATTAATTAATGGTACGTAGAGATAATCATCTTCATTGTGTATAAATAAAAAGATTAATCCAAGAAAAATTAATCTGCTAAACAAAGTTAAGTAAGTTATATACTTCATTTGTTCAATTCCTTGAAAATACCAGATTGGGAAAAGAAATTCATAAACACATAACCACATGGTTAAGGTGAAAAGCAACTTATAATCTGAGGCTTGAGGTATTACATAAAAAAGGAGTAGAAGAATAATGAAAGAACATAAAAGTAAAAAAAATTTAATGATGAAAGTAGAACTTACAATCTCACTTAATTTTTTATGATCATTGCGATAAATACTTACCTCCTTTGTTGCACTAATATTAAAACCAAAAGAAACGATAATTACTAAATAACTTATTGTTGTTTGTGCAAATACAACTAAACCATAGGTATCTATACCTAAAGCACGTATTAAATAGGGATATGTAACCAAAGGCAACACCATGTTAAACACCTGCAATACAGACAAATAACCAAAGTTATGGATTAGCTTTTTATGGAAAGACAGCTTATTGAATGTTTTCTTAAACATTATGATAAAGTCTATACCATTTAATAAATTTATCTACTCCTTCCCTTATAGACACATTCCCAGTATAACCCAAAACCTTTAAAGCTGATGTATCTGCCCAGGTTTGGGGTACATCTCCAGCCTGCATTGGTAAAAACTCTTTTACAGCCTCTATACCCAGACTAGTTTCTATAGCATCAACAAAGTCCATTAAGGCTTCCGGTTTCCCATTTCCTATATTGTAGAGACTATAAGCAGGTGTTGATTCATTTTTTTCAGGAGTATTCTTTAACACTATATCAATTCCTGCTATAATATCATCGATATAAGTAAAATCCCGTCGCATTTTGCCATTATTAAAAACTTTAATGGATTCTCCATTTAAAATAGCCTGAGTAAAAAGGTAAATGGCCATATCCGGCCGACCCCAAGGACCATAAACCGTAAAAAAACGCAAACCGGTAGTTGGTATCCCATACAAATGACTATAGGTATAAGCCATCAATTCGTTACTTTTCTTTGTAGCTGCATACAAACTAATAGGATTGTCTACCGGATCTGTTACCGCAAAAGGCACTTTCTCATTTTGACCATACACACTAGAGCTACTGGCATATATCAAATGCTTTATTTTAAAATGTCGGCAACACTCTAAGATGTTTAAAAAACCTACTACATTACTTTGAACATAAGCTTCAGGATTCTCCAAACTGTAACGCACCCCAGCTTGAGCAGCAAGATTCACAACTACATCAAAGCTATGTTTTTCAAATAAGCTTTTTAGATTTGCTTTATCTTCGAGATGCATTCTACTAAAAATATAATTTTCAGTTCGTTCACTTATTACTTCTAGCCCCCATTCAATTTCAGATCTTAAAATTCCTGTCTCTCTTAATCGAGCATATTTTAAATCAACATCATAATAATCATTAATATTATCTAGACCGACAACAAAGTTACCCGCATCTAATAAAGATTTAACTAAATGAAACCCAATAAAACCTGCTGCTCCGGTTACTAATATTTTTGACATCAAATAAATTTTAAAATTTTGAGAGTTCTAAATCTTTCTCAGAAACTATTGTATCAGTTTCAGGGATTTTCCAATCTATATTCAGAGTAGGATCATTATAAATGATACCTCTCTCAGATTTTTTATGGTAAAAATTATCACACTTATAGGCAAAAACAGCTGTTTTACTCAAAACAGAGAATCCATGTCCAAAACCCCGAGGTACAAACAACTGCTTCTTATTTTCAGCGCTGAGTTCTACTGCAATATGCTCCCCATAGGTAGGTGAATCCTTGCGTAAATCTACCGCCACATCCAGAACACTGCCTTCCAAAACCCGTACAAGTTTGGCTTGTGCATAAGCGCCTTGTTGAAAATGAATACCACGCACCACCCCATATTGCGAATAGGATTGGTTGTCCTGCACAAAGTTTACCGGATAGCCTATAGCTCGTTCAAAGCTATCCCTGTTAAAACTTTCAAAAAAATAACCACGATCATCTTCAAAAACACGTGGTTGCAGGATAAAGCAGCCTTTTAAAGCTGTTTCTGTTGCTTGCATACTGTCTTTATTTTTTTTTGTTTTTTTTTGCTGCTAAGCGCAATAAATACTGTCCGTATTCATTTTTACGCAAAGGCGCTGCCAATTCCAATAAGCGTTCTTTAGAAAGGTAGCCTTTTTCAAAAGCGATCTCTTCAAGACATGCTACTTTAAGACCTTGTCTTTTTTCGATGGTTTCAATAAAATTAGAAGCCTCTAGGAGGGATTCATGCGTGCCGGTATCCAACCAGGCATAGCCACGCCCCATCAATTCTACTTTGAGAGCTTCTTGCTTTAAATATTCCTGATTCACAGTAGTAATTTCCAATTCTCCACGGGCACTGGGTTTTATCCCTTTAGCAATTTCCACTACCGAATTGGGATAGAAATACAAGCCTACTACCGCATAGTTGCTTTTAGGTTCTGATGGCTTCTCTTCCAGAGAGATTACGGTCCCGCTTTCGTCAAATTCTGCGACCCCATAACGTTCGGGATCCTGTACATAATACCCAAAAACAGTAGCTTTTTGAGCCTCCTTGACATTTTTTACCGCTGCATCTAACAATTCCGTAAGTCCGTGGCCATAAAAAATGTTATCCCCCAGGATCAAACACACGTCATCATTACCAATAAATTCCTCCCCGATTAAAAAAGCCTGCGCCAATCCATCAGGACTGGGCTGCTCGGCATAGCTCAACTGCACCCCAAAATCAGAACCATCACCCAATAAATTTTTAAAATTAGGCAAGTCGTGGGGTGTTGAAATAATTAAAACTTCATTGATTCCTGCCAACATCAATACGGAAAGCGGATAATAGATCATCGGCTTATCATAAATAGGCATCAACTGCTTAGAAATAGAACGGGTTAAGGGGTATAGTCGGGTACCGGAGCCTCCGGCTAAAATAATTCCTTTCATATTATAGTTTTTATTGTGCGTTAAGCTGATTTAGGCAACGGATTAAACTGCTCTCATAATCAGGGATGCTAACCGTATAGATCTTTTGTATTTTTTTGGTATCCAATAAAGAATATGCCGGACGACTAGCTGGGGTGGGATAGGATGTTGTTGGGATACTGTGCAATTCACAATCCAATTGTGCCACATTTTTGATGGTTTGTGCAAAATCAAACCAGCTGATACGTCCGGTGTTCGAGTAATGATAGATACCGGGTATCCAATTTACGTTATAAACGATCTTTAAAATCGCTTGCGCAAGATCGGCCGCATATGTGGGGCTTCCTACCTGATCCTTAACGATGTTTAAGGTATCGCGTTCTTGCATCAACCGTAGCATGGTTTTGACAAAATTATTGCCAAATTCTGAATAGACCCACGCGGTACGGATAATAATCACATCAGGATTCATGGCTTGAGCGGCCTGCTCTCCTTTCAGCTTCGTAAGCCCGTATATACTTTGCGGATGCGTAACATCGGTTTCCTGATAGGGCTTTGCTGAAGCCCCGTCAAAGACATAATCGGTAGAAATGTGTAAAAACCTACAAGAGTTCTTAGCGCACCAGCCTGCCAAAAAGCCTACTGCTTTATGGTTGATGATATCTGCCTTTTCAGGTTCAGACTCTGCCCGATCTACAGCCGTATAAGCGGCACAATTGATCAGGTAATCCGGTTGCGTCTGCTCTAAATAGTCGCGCATCTGCAGTTCGTCTTCCAGATCAAATACGGCCCGGGTTACAAAATCAAAGCGATCATCGGGATGGGCTACAGCCAACCCCTGCAACTCCTGCCCCAATTGCCCGTGAGCTCCGGTAACTAAAATTCGTTTACTCATTGTTCTTTTTCGTATTTCTAGAGTACGCTCTACTCATTAAATAGATAATAGTTTATGCTTCTCGACTGCGCTAGAAGTGACAGCAAATGGTCAATCCAAATGACCCGATAATTATCAGAGGTGAATATAGCTAACTGCTAAGAGTCTCTACTAATCTTCCTCGTATTGCTTCGTATAATATTCTTGATAGGCGCCACTGGTCACATTAGCCAACCACTCCGGGTTGTCAAAATACCAATTGATGGTTTTTTGAAGCCCTTCTTCAAAAGTCACGGAAGGCTCCCATCCCAATTCGTTTTTGATCTTAGTAGCATCGATCGCATAGCGCAAATCATGACCGGGGCGATCCTTTACAAAAGTGATCAATTCAGCTGAAGCTCCTTCAGGTCTCCCCAGTTTTTGATCCATCTGCGCGCACAAGAGCTTCACGAGATCTATATTTTTCCACTCGTTAAAACCTCCAATATTATAGGTTTCAGCATGCTTACCCTCGTGAAACACCAGATCTATTGCCCGGGCATGGTCTATTACATACAACCAATCGCGGGTATAGTTGCCATCTCCATAAACCGGAAGCGGCTTGTTTTGAATGATATTGTTCAAGAACAACGGAATCAGCTTTTCTGGAAAATGATTGGGCCCGTAATTGTTAGAACAATTGGTGATCACATAAGGCAAGCCATAGGTTTCGCCATAAGCGCGTACAAAATGATCAGAGCTGGCCTTAGAAGCAGAATAGGGAGAGTTCGGATCGTAAGAGGTGGTCTCCGTAAATAAGCCCTCAGCACCTAAGGCTCCATACACCTCATCGGTACTCACATGATAAAAACGTTTACCTGCATAAGCCCCCTCCCAAATAGATTTAGCAGCATTCAGTAAATTCATCGTCCCCAAAACATTGGTCTTTACGAAAGCCAACGGGTCTTTTATAGAGCGATCTACGTGAGATTCAGCAGCCAGATGCACGACTCCGTCAAATTGCTCGGTTTGAAATAGGTTATCTATAAAAGCCGCATCGGTAATATCGCCTTTAACAAAGGTATAGTTAGGCTGCTCCTCGATATCAGCAATATTCTCCAGATTTCCGGCATAGGTCAAGGCATCCAGATTATAAATTTGATAATTAGGGTAGTTAAGCACAAAACGCCGAACCACATGCGAACCGATAAATCCGGCGCCACCGGTGATAAGTATCTTCATAAGTAATCAGTTAAGTTATAATAACGTAAAATACGTGTTTAAATAAAAAGAGCCTGTTCCTGACGAAAAGCATTTTTAAAGTAAGGAGTGCGTTTTCAAGCACCACAGATTTCTCTAAAAAATATCATCACAAAACCCAGAGGCAGTTCAAGTTATCCCGACAGCTACCGGGATTAGACCACAAGAGTTGAAATAAATGTATCGAGAAGCTACTAAACTAAAAGTAACGCAACACTAGTAAACTTAATTAATACAAAGTCTTCTCGATACAAATCAAGCTCCGTCACCATTCCGCTTCATGCACTCGAAGTGACAATCCTTTATCAATTAGCGCCCGTCACACTGAGCTTGTCGAAGTGTGCAGTCAATACCCTTCTCCCTAAGGAAGAAGAGCTGGAGACGAGGAAACCCGTTAACTCCCTATCGCATAAAAATCAAACCCGATCTCCTCCAGCAATTTACGATCGAGCAGCCTGCGCCCGTCAAATAAAAAGGCTGGCTTCAGCATTTGCGCATATATTGAATTCCAATCTAAGGTTTTAAATGCATCCCATTCGGTCATCAGGGCCACCGCATGCGCTTGCTCACAAGCTGCTTCAGCAGAATTAACCACTTTGATAAGTGCCCGGTTTTCGGTTTCAGAACGCGTCCCTAAATAATCCAGATCTGCTAAGATCTGCTCTTGGGTCACTTTAGGATCATACACCACCACCGTAGCCTGCTCATTCAGCAGATAGTCGGCTACATAGATCGAAGCCGATTCCCGAGTATCGTTGGTGTCTTTTTTGAACGCCCAGCCCAACATCGCGATTCGCTTACCGGAAACCGTGTTGTATAAGGTCTTAACCAGTTTAGCAGCAAAACGGCGTTTCTGATGGTCGTTCATAATAATAACCTGCTCCCAGTAGTCTGCTACTTCATGCAGCCCAAAAGATTTGGCGATATACACCAGATTTAAAATATCTTTCTGAAAGCAAGAACCGCCAAAACCAACAGAAGCCTGTAAGAATTTCGGTCCAATACGGCTGTCCATACCAATTGCCTTAGAAACTTCCTGAATATCAGCTCCCGTTACCTCACACAGTTCAGACAAGGCATTGATGCTCGAAACCCGTTGGGCTAAGAACGCGTTGGCAGTCAATTTAGACAATTCCGAAGACCACACATTGGTGGTTAAGATATTATCCTCCGTCACCCAATGGGCGTAGACGCCTACCAAAGCTTGTATCGCTTCCCGTCCTGCTTCGGTATCCAGATCCCCCCCGATCAAAACCCGGTCGGGTTTGTGCAAATCACTTACCGCAGTGCCTTCTGCTAAAAACTCCGGATTCGAAAGGATCTGAAAATTCACGCCATTTCCGGTATTATCCAATATATTTTTTAAGGCTTCGGCTGTACGCACCGGGAGGGTCGATTTCTCCACCACGATCTTATCGGTGGTAGCCACCCGGGCGATCTGGCGTGCACAGAGTTCGATGTATTTCAGATCCGCAGCCATCCCCTTACCCATCCCATAGGTTTTGGTGGGGGTATTTACCGAAATAAAGATCATATCCGCCGCATCAATAGCTGCATCCACATCCGTAGAAAAAAACAAATTACGACCCCGTGCTTCGGCGACCACTTCAGACAAGCCCGGTTCGTAGATCGGGATTTGTTCCACATCCGGATCATTCCAAGCCGCGATACGTTTGGCATTGATATCTACTACCGTTACGGTAATTTCAGGGGATTTTTGGGCGATGATGGCCATCGTAGGCCCACCCACATACCCAGCCCCAATACAACAGATGTTTTTAACTTTCATGATAACTCAGTTCTATTTATCATTCCCTTACAGAAGGAAATCTCTCAAAATTAAATTCTTTTTTCAAGTCCCTTGAAGACAGGAAAACTTTATTTTTCTGTTTCCGTGAAGACAGAAAAACATTTTTTTGTCCGTTTCCACGAAGGTGGAAACCTCAATTATATTATTTTCTCATTCCCTCCCTTCGACTAGCGCTCAGGGTAAATCTAGAAGGCAATCTCTCAAAATTAAATTCTTTTTCAATTCCCTCCCTTCGACTAGTGCTCAGGGTAAATTTAGAAGGGAATCCCTTACTTTTTAAACTGATACCGATACCCTAATCCTACACCTAACGTATTCTGAGTACGATCGCTCCAGTCCAATCCAGCATAGCCGGTAAACATCCCAAAGGAAGTGGTATACCCCAGTTCCCCATAGCTGTACACCGCATGCTCGCGGGGCGTGTAGGCTACATCATAGGTCCCCAGGTTGGTCGCGTAACTCAGTTTTCCTTGGTATCGCAAGTTCCCGAAGCTTCCGGTTGCCCCCAGGTGCATGACATAACTCCGGTCATTCAGATTCCCCACACCTTCTGCTCGAGCAATAATAAATGGCAGTCCTATAATTCGATCCTTGTATCTCCACCCCGTGCCATACACTCCATTAAAGAAGTACTTATCCCCTTCTTTCCCAAAAATACCCGGTGTTGGACGCCCGCTTTGCGAAACGGTCTGTACATACTCCAGATCTACCGCATCCAACCATGATACCTTTTTCGGTTCCAGATACACGCCCCAAACCCCATCGGGGAAATTATTCAATTCGATCCCGGAAGCATCTTCAAATAAATTCTGATGATACAAGCGCAGGTTATAATTTTCTCGGGTCATGTCATAAGCCAACTCATAAGACCCAAGCCCATTTCCCAAACTATTGATCTGATCCCCTTCAATCGCGCCACTGCCACCCGAACTCCCAAAAAACACTTTGATATAGTCTGAAAATGATGAAGGTTGTTTTCCAAAAACTGGTGAAGTCCCTCCAAACTGCACATAGTGTTTCATACTCCCGCTCAGGCGGTCGTTCTCACTAAACACCAGCGCCAGCTCTAGGCTTTTATGATGCACCTGCGCATTAGTCACATAGCGGTCTTCCTCTAAAAAGTAATGACCAAACGTGGCTTTGGCTTCAAACCACTTGAAGATCTTTAGCGGCTTCAGCATCTGTATATACACTCCCGGTAACGCCCGCGCATTGTTACTCCAGATGATATCGCCACCCACACTCGAGATCCCGCGTAGTTTTTCTTTACGATGCTTCATACCCGCACTGGCTTCTACGATTCCCCAGGTATAGGTCGCATACAACTCATCGAGCTTCACCCCGTCATACAGCCCGTCGTTTGCCAAAAGCCCACCACCTACTTCCAGTCGGTTCTGTTCATTAAATTGGGCTGCATACGACGCCTGCACCAAACCGAGTACGTTAGTCTCCGCATCCAAACGCCCGTATTGATTGGAGTACATCCAAAAGGGATTTTCAGATCCGGTCGCTGCAAATCCTTTTCCTTCTACAGCAAGCACAAACCCGTTTGCTTCCTGATCCTGATCCTGTGCACCCGCAGCACTCCACACGAGCATCAGGCTTGCGACTAGTTTATATAGGTTATTTTTATACACGTATTTGAATATCTAATTTTTTTTATAGTTCTCGACTGCGCTCAGTGTGACACAATCAAAGAGACAGCCCATTGGACTCCTGGTGGACATCTCGATACTCATTTAGCTCCGTTAACACATCATTAGATGTACACAAAGGACACGTCTCGTCAGTTCGGGTGATCCCGATAGCTATCGAGAGGATAGTGCCTTAGAGAACCAAAGGTTAAATGAAATCACTTAAAACTTATAAAAAGTGGTCAGGAAAATCCAGAGCAACTACCTATCAGTTACAAGCCTTATCTCCAACCTACTCCCATGGCTTCGCCGTATGAGTCCCATTTTGAGTCTCACAGCAATTAAAAAAATTAAGACAAAGCACGAGTTGCCTTGTCTTTGAATTTACTTCTTTAAGAAGTTTATGTTATACTTTACTCACATCCCGAATAGAAGCGACAACCACTACCCCAAGATCTTTAAGAACCAAACGCATGGTTTTAGGTCCTATTTCATGAATCACCGCTTTTTTATCTTTTAAAGGTCCGCTCGATAGCTTTACAGCATCTCCGGGACGGTACTGCTTCACCTCAAAATCTTCAAGCTTTTCATCAGCCAACCAACTTTTAATGGTTTCGATCTCTGCATCCCGAACTACAGCCGGCTTACCCAACCAAAACAAATAACGCACCACGCCATGAACCTCAAACACGCGATTGCGCTGGTTTTCAGAAAGCTGTACAAAGACATAGGATTTAAACAGAGGAACCTCTAGTTTCTTCTTGCGATCACTCCATACTCTCACTTCTGTGATTGTTGGACAGAACACTGTTACCCCTATTCGCTTCAATGCCGAAGCGACTTTTTTTTCTGATTGCGGTTTAACGTATAGTACGTACCAATTCATTAAGTAAACTGCTTTATAGAGTTTGAAAAATTTAGGGGATTTCTAACTGCTAACGAAGCGAAAATAAGTAAAACGGGAAACTAAACAAGGATAATTTTGCATTTAATTTTACGAAAAAATCAAGAATCAGACCGCCTGCTCCCCTCGAAAACGATTGAACATTAACACCCAATACTGTATCTATATTTTATTAACCTGAGGCACGGTTTGCTGCTTTTCAGATTGATCGGTGTATTTAAAATGCTTTTGAAGAAAAGCATCGCAATAGAGTGACAGCATGCGAGCAATAATGGGTCCGGCTTCAATACTGCTGGACGCCTTTTTGATTTTCTCAATTTCACATTCAAACCCTGAACGAGAATACCCAAAAAAAAAAGGAGCCAAAAGGGCTCCTTTTTAGGTCTTATAGAGTTTGAAAGTTACTCTTCAGCCTCAGCAACGTCTCCATCCCATTCCATAAATCCTCCTACTAAATTGTAGGTAGTCTCAAAACCCAGCTGATCCATCAATTGCGCAGCCTGACCGCTTCGGTTTCCCGAACGACAATAGATGTAGTAGTTTTTAGATTTATCCAATTCATTCACCTTATCAATAAATCCCTGACCTTCATAAATATCAATATGATGGGAATTGGGTATTATACCCTCATCCACTTCATTTTGCGTACGCACATCTAATATATAGGCTTGGTCATCAGAAGCTACTAATTCTTCCCACTCTTCTTGTGTTATATTTTTCATCTTCTTTGATTTTAGTATTTGGAATTTCAAAGATACATCGTAGCGACCTTTTGCCCAAGAGTTACGCGACAATCAGGATTTAAACACGCTAAGGTTTGCCTAAACCACTTCAGAGCATGCTCACGAGACATACGTTAGAACAATTCTTCAATTTCGAGGCATCCCGATAACTAGCTGGACGGTGTATGAAACCCTTTGGCAGTACCGATAAAAATCAAAAGCTGCTTTTCTTAACAGCTAGCGCAGTTGTCCCCAGGCAAGTGACTACGTTAAGCTTTTATAGAACACCCTATAGCCTTAGTGATTGCAGGCTCTACCGCCTCATCATTCAGTAACGACTCTACTGCTTGTTCTACAAAGCGTTTGGTAACGGTTTCAGCATCTCGTACGCTATCGTCAATCGCCCCGATATACCTCACCACCAACTCATTTTCCTCTCTATTTAATAGATAAATATGCGGGGTCTTCGTCGCTCCGAATTGGGAATACACCGTATGACTCTCGTCATATAGATACGGAAACGTATATCCTTGGGCAGCTGCTCGTGCTTGCATCGCTTCAAAATCTTCGCCTGCTTTCAATTCCGGGCTATTCGGATTGATTGCAAGTACAGGAAAACCTTTTGATTTATACTTTTGATCTAAAGCCAAAATACGGGCTTCGTTAGCCAAAGCAAACGGACACGTGTTACAGGTAAACACAACGATAATTCCTTTCGCATCCGGAAAATCGGATAAAGAAACCTGTTTGCCCGAAACGTCTTGTAGTTTAAAATCTGAAACGGTGTCACCTAAATCATAGCCATTGGCAAAATCACCAAAGCCGGCAAAAGCAAATGCTGATACCACCAGTAATGAGGTCAGTCCGATTAATAGTTTAAGTGTTTTCATCTGAAGAAGTTTAAAAATTGTCTTTTACAGCTAAAACGGCAGCCTCTAAGGTAGCATAATCTAAAGAGCGCTCGTAAAACTTATAAGAATCCTCACTGATAATCACAGTTGCAGGTAGTGCACCGCTCCAACTAGGAGAAACCTTCGGGATCCATTCATTGGTATACGGATCGTCTAAAAAAACCACAGGCATCTTGAAATCTTGGTTTTTTATAAAGGGAATTAATTTACTTTCAACTTGATCTGGGAAATCAAGACTCACCAAAATCACTTCGACCTTTTTGGTTTTATAGTCTGCATAAAGCGTTTCAAAAGCAGGCAACTCTTTTATACACGGCTCACACCAGGTTGCCCAAAAATTCACAACGCGTACGGTGCCTGCTTCTTCAACCTCAAGAAGCTGCTGAAAATGATCAAAATCATAAACAGCTAATTTATAGCCTTCCTGATCGACTATTTTTAAAGGTTCAACTACAGATCCTGTTGACGATTTGCAACCCAGGCTCAGTATTCCAACCATAAAAACGAGTAATCCTTTATTCAAATTGGGTGATTTTTGAAATCCCGTGTAAAACTAGCCAATTAGATAGTGTTCGTCCGAAATTTAAGAATTGTATAACAACTACAAGGATATAGTAACCCGTTATTAGATAAAATATTCTAAAAATCAGTTAAAACGAAAAGAAATAGAGCAGGCATATCTAAAATAATTATATATTTGTACATACAAATGTTGTAACAACATATGCAATGAAAATTGAAGAAGCTTTAAAAATCAATAGCGGTTTAGATTTATCTTCTAAAACCTTGATTAATATTCAATACACGTCAAGGTTACTCGAAGAGAAATTTGCAGCCTTACTTAAAGAGCACGGCTTAAGCACCCCGCAGTTCAATGTATTACGCATTCTCAGGGGGCAAAAAGGTAAGCCTGCCAGTTTAGCGTGTATTCAGGAACGTATGGTAGACCGAAGCAGCAATACGACTCGATTGGTTGATAAGCTCATTGCCAAAGGAATGGTTGAAAGACGTATTTGTCCTGCAAATCGAAGAAAGGTAGAAATTGAAATCACAAAACCGGGCCTGGATCTTTTGAAAGAGCTTGATCCGCTTACCAAAAAAACAAATGCTGAAAATGCATCTAACTTAACCGAAAATGAGCTTTTAACTTTAAATGATCTATTAGATAAATTAAGAAATGATGAGTAACTATATTGAAAATTTAAACTGGCGATATGCCACAAAAAAATTTGATGCTTCAAAGAAAGTATCTGCTGAAGACCTACAAATGCTGAAAGACGCAGTACAACTGTCTGCTTCTTCTTATGGCCTACAACCCTATAAAATTGTTGTTGTAGAAGAGGAGACTGTAAAAGAACAATTAAAAGAAGCCGGGTACAATCAATCTCAATTTACAGATGCTTCTGCGATTTTTGTATTTGCACATCAGACAGATTTTGGTAAAGAGTTGGTAGACTCTTACATCAACCATGCAGCACGCATCCAACAAGTAGAAGCAGGTTCCTTAGAACAATATGCTGACTTGATGAAAAACGCACTGCTCAACCTACCACAAGAGGCAAAAGCCGGCTGGACATCAAGACAAGCGTATATCGCATTGGGTAATTTATTAAGTGCCGCCGCAGCTCACAAAATAGATACCTGCCCTATGGAAGGTTTTGACGCGGACGCTTTTGACCGCATTTTAGGCCTTAAAGATCAAAACTTGCACGCCGTAGTTGTTGCCGCTGTTGGATACCGTAGCGCCGATGATAAAATGCAACATGCCCAAAAAGTAAGAAGACCTCAGGAAGAGCTCTTCATCACTATTTAAAAAATTTAATTCAACACATGTACATACAATTTTAATCCCTACAACTATGAAAATTCAGAATCCTTTCAACAACTTTGATCAAGGTTTAGAAAAACTAAACTCGGCTTCGAAAAAAGCCTTCAACTTCTTAAACCGCGATAATCGCGTTAAATCAATATTAATTTTAGCAGTAGGCGTTGCCGCTGCATCATTTACAACAAAAACTATTATGGAAAAAGTAAGCGTAAAAAGCAGTTCGATCACTTGGTTAGGTAAAAAAGTTACCGGAAAACACATGGGAACCATCGACCTTAAAGAAGGTTATTTTGAAATGGATGGCGAGAACATTACAGGCGGTGAATTTGTTATAGACATGAACAGCATTGTTTGTACTGACCTGGAAGGAGACAGCAAAGGCCAGTTAGAAGGTCACCTAAAAAGCGATGACTTCTTTGGAGTAGAAAACTTTCCTACAGCAAAATTAGTGATTACAAAAGCAGTAAAAGAAGGCAATTCTTATGCAGTAAGCGGTGATCTAACAATTAAAGAAACTACAGAGCCTGTTACTTTTGAACTAGAAAAAGCGGGTGATACCTTCACGACCACTTTAACTATAGACCGAAGTAAATACAATGTACGTTACGGTTCAGGAAGTTTCTTTGATAATTTAGGTGATAAAACCATTTACGATGATTTCACCTTAGATATCAACTTATCTATTTAATATTTTTTGAACTAATTGAAATTTTTGTTTGCCGCTTCAGCATCAATTTTTATCTTTGGTGCTCATTATGAAAAACAAAACAGTAAATACTTGGTGGTGGATCTCGCAACAGTAACGTCGTGAAGCAACCTTGTATTTAAATTTCAAATAAAAAAAAGGCCTGTCTCACGACAGGCCTTTTTTGTTTTACCAGCATATCAACCCAAGATGAAGTACATTTTAAAAACACACAGCAAAAAGATCCTGGCCGATACGATAACTCCCGTTTCGGTCTATTTGCGCCTGAGAGATAAATTTCCCAATAGTTTACTCCTGGAGAGTAGTGATTATCGAGCTAATGACAACACCTTCAGTTATATTTGCTGTAATCCTATCGCCTCTATTTCCATTAAAAATGAGGAAATAAAAGAAGCGTTTCCTGATGGAACTTTGCAGGTTACTCCAATAGAATCAGACACTGATGTTGTGGGCATTATTGAAGGTTTTGCTAAAAATTTTGAAACGGACACCAACGAGAAAAAGTTCATACAAAATGGTCTTTTTGGCTATATGAGTTATGATGGTGTTCGGTATTTTGAAGATATTGAGATCACTAAAAAAGAAGGCGCTCTTGATATTCCCGATATGTATTACGCAGTGTATCAAAACATCATTGCGATCAATCACTTCAACAACGAAGCGCATATTTTTTCACATACCTACGAGAGCGAAAATAATCTGGATCAGATTGCACAATTATTAAGGGTAAAGAGTTTTGCTGAATACAACTTCAAGTTAGAAGGGGAGCAAAAATCGGTGATTACAGATGAGGAGTTTATTGCTTTGGTCGACACCTGCAAAAAGCACTGTCAGCGAGGGGATGTTTTTCAAATTGTACCTTCTAAACGCTTTTCACAGGGTTTCAGCGGTGATGAATTTAACGTATACCGAAGCCTGCGTAGTGTAAACCCCTCTCCGTATCTGTTCTATTTTGACTACGGAAATTTCAAAATCTTTGGCAGTTCGCCTGAAGCGCAACTAATTGTTCAGGATGGCAAAGCCGAAATTCACCCCATCGCGGGCACCTTTAAACGTACCGGTAATGATGAGAAAGATGCTGCTTTAGCTAAAAAATTATCAGAAGATGCAAAAGAGAACAGCGAGCATGTGATGCTGGTTGATCTGGCACGCAACGACCTCAGCCGTAATGGAAGCAATGTAAAAGTAGAAACCTACCGCGAGGTACAATACTTCTCCCATGTGATTCACCTGGTTAGTAAAGTAACCGGGACCAAACACCCGGAAACCTCTACGATGCGGGTGGTTGCAGACACCTTCCCGGCAGGAACACTAAGCGGAGCTCCCAAGCATAATGCGATGAAATTGCTAGAGAAATACGAACCGATAAATAGAGATTTCTACGGTGGCGCCATAGGCTTTATGGACTTTAACGGAAACTTCAATCACGCCATAATCATTCGTTCTTTTTTAAGTAAAAACCATCAATTGCATTATCAGGCAGGTGCTGGTATTGTAAGCGACAGTGTCCCTTCAAAAGAACTCGAAGAAGTATATAACAAATTAGGAGCGCTTACTAAAGCACTTAAACTGGCTGAAGAAATATAAAATGAAAATACAAGTTTTAGTAATCGACAATTACGACAGTTTTGTGTACAATCTGGTTCACTATTTAGAAGATCTGGACTGCCAGGTAACTGTAAAACGTAACGACCAACTCCAACTGGAAGAAGTCGCTGCATATGATAAAATCTTATTATCTCCGGGACCGGGAATACCGGATGAAGCCGGACTTTTAAAAGACATCATCAAAACCTACGCGGCTACCAAAAGTATGTTTGGGGTCTGCCTGGGGCAACAAGCTATCGGCGAAGTTTTTGGTGGAACACTTATTAATCTCGATCAGGTTTTTCATGGGGTGGCCACCTCGGCTAAGCAATTGGTTACAGACGAACCTTTATTTAAAGATATTCCTGAGGAGTTTGAAATAGGCCGGTATCACTCTTGGGTGGTTGCCCCTGAAAATTTCCCAAAAGATCTCGAGATTACTGCTGTAGATGTTAACGGTCAAATCATGTCATTACGCCATAGAGAATACGATGTGCGCGGCGTACAGTTTCATCCCGAGTCGGTTTTAACTCCGGAAGGGAAGAAAATGATCAAAAATTGGGTAACGAGCTAATCGTTTTTCCATTTCCGTAAAGGCGGAAATCTCAATTAAAAAAAATTACATTTCCGCGAAGGCAGAAATCTCTTAAAACAGAACTACAAACATTAAAAAAGCACTCTCCCTTGTGGAGAGATGCCCGGAGGGCAGAGAGGGACATGAAAATACTATTAAACAGACTGATCAATCACGAGCAACTCAACAAATCAGAGGCACGTGACGTGCTGGTCAACATATCAGAAGGAAAGTACAACACCAGCCAGATCGCTGCATTCATAACGGTCTATATGATGCGTAGCATTACTGTCGAGGAGTTGGCAGGTTTTAGGGATGCGTTGCAGGATCTGTGTATCGCTGTGCCTTTTAAAGGCTATAATGCGATCGACTTATGTGGTACCGGTGGGGATGGTAAAGATACATTCAACATTTCTACCTTATCTTCTTTTGTTGCTGCGGGTGCAGGAATAAATGTCACTAAACACGGCAATTACGGCGTATCTTCTGTGAGCGGAAGTAGTAATGTGATGGAGCATCTGGGCATCAAGTTCAGCAATGATAAAGACTTTTTAAAACGTTGTCTGGATGAAGCGGGCATTTGTGTACTACACGCTCCCCTATTTCACCCGGCAATGAAAAATGTGGGACCCATCCGTCGGGAACTGGGCGTAAAAACCTTTTTCAATATGCTCGGCCCTATGGTTAATCCTGCTTTTCCGGAGAATCAATTGGTAGGTGTTTTCAATCTGGAATTAGCAAGACTGTACGGTTATTTATATCAAAAGACCGATAAAAACTTTACGATTCTACACAGTATTGATGGTTATGATGAAATTTCATTGACCGGAAATACCAAAGCGATCCGAAACAACAGCGAGCGCATGCTGAGTGCAGAAGACTTTGGGGTTTCAACTATTAAACAAGAAGACATCTATGGTGGTAATAGTGTTGAATCTTCAGCGGAAATCTTCAAAAAGGTAATAAGCGGTAAAGGCACTGAAGCGCAAAACAATGTGGTTGCCGCAAATGCAGGTATGGCCATTGCCACAGTAAAAAACCTGGAACCTAAAGCAGGTTTTGATCTGGCTAAAGAGTCGTTGCTTAGTGGTAAAGGATTAGAAAAACTGAATAAATTAATAGAACTCAGCAGCAAGTAAAATGAACATTTTAGATAAAATAGTTGCAGATAAATTTAAGGAGGTTGCCTTACGCAAACAGCTTATTCCGGCTAGTCAACTGGAGCAATCGGTTCTTTTTGACCGGAAATCCCCATCATTGGCTACCGCTTTAAGTACGAGTAATTCTGGGATTATCGCAGAACACAAACGCCGCTCTCCAAGCAAGCAGGTTATCAATCATACCCTCAATGTTCAGGATGTAGCAACCGGGTATGAAAATGCAGGTGTTTGTGGTATGAGCGTGCTTACAGACGGAAAATATTTTGGTGGCTCCCTAGATGATTTGCTTTTAGCCCGCGCAGTAAGCAAGTTTCCGCTTTTGCGCAAAGAATTTATTATTGATGAGTATCAGATCTTAGAAGCCAAAGCCTATGGTGCTGATGTGATCTTACTGATCGCTGCGGTTCTTACGCGTGAAGAGATTAAAAACTTTTCTGAATTTGCGAAGTCTTTAGGACTGGATGTACTTTTAGAAGTCCACAATCTGGAGGAGTTAGAAAAGTCAATTATGCCTTCATTAGATATGCTGGGCGTCAACAACCGCAACCTTAAAACTTTTGAGGTGAGTTTAGACACCAGTAAAACCTTGTCAACTAAAATTCCCGATGATTTTGTGAAAGTTTCTGAAAGCGGCATCAGCTCGATCGACGCTATTAAAGAATTGCAACCTTATGGGTACAAAGGGTTTTTGATAGGCGAAAACTTTATGAAAACAGACAACCCGGGCGCAAGTGCAACCGAGTTTATAAAAAACCTTTGATAAAAAGCTCCCTTCCTTTCCAAGGAGGGGAAATTTCAGCTTACTGAAACAGGGTATGTTATACTCCCTCTGATAAGAATTATAAAATGAAAGATCAGGACACAACTAAAAATCAACCTTCAGCTTCTTTAAAGCCTGCCGAGCTGCAGCTTAAAATTTGCGGAATGAAATACAATACTGCTGAAGTTGCACAGCTTCAACCGGATTATTTAGGGTTTATTTTTTACGAAAAGAGTCCGCGTAATTACGACCTTTCTGAAATTCCTTCGCTCACGCTCGGAATTAAAAAAGTGGGTGTGTTTGTAAATGCTGACCTGAATTTTGTTTTAGAAAAAATCGATCAATTCAATTTTGATGTTATTCAGCTCCACGGGAACGAGTCTCCTGAATATTGTGAGGAACTGAATCACAAATTAGACAAAAAATTAATTGATAAAGAGTATGGATCTAGAATGGATATCTGGAAAGTCTTCAGCATCAAAGACACCTTTGATTTTTCAATCTTAGAAGACTATGAGGCTGTGGTTGACAAATTTTTATTTGACACCAAAGGCAAAGAAAAAGGTGGTAACGGCTATACCTTTGACTGGAGCGTTTTAAATGATTACAAGGCTCAGAAACCGTTCATCCTAAGTGGCGGAATTGGTTTGGAAGAATTAGCTGCTGTGCAAGAATTACAAAAAACGGATTTACCACTGTATGCTATTGATGTAAATAGCAAATTTGAAGACCGACCTGGATTGAAGAATATCGAAAATCTAAATAAATTGATGGGTTCTTTTGAACCTATTAAAAGAGCAGAATAAAAAATAGAAATAGCAATAAAAGATTTCAGCTACGAGTTTATCCTAAGCGATAGTCGAAGGGCGGAAATGAAAATATAGAATAAAAAATGAACTACAACGTAAACGAAAAAGGATATTACGGTGATTTTGGAGGCGCTTACATACCCGAAATGCTGTATCCAAATGTAGAAGAATTGCGCCAGAATTACATAAAAGTGATGCAAGAACCTGATTTTCAAAAGGAGTTTAAAGAGCTCTTGAAAGAATATGTAGGTCGCCCTACTCCACTTTATTATGCGAAGCGTTTTTCTGAAAAATACGGTACTAAAGTCTATCTAAAACGGGAAGACCTGTGTCACACTGGTGCGCATAAAGTAAACAATACCATTGGACAAATTTTAATGGCAAAGCGCTTGGGTAAGAATCGAATCATCGCTGAGACCGGTGCCGGTCAACATGGAGTTGCAACGGCCACGGTTTGCGCATTAATGGGCTTAGAGTGTATCGTGTATATGGGCGCTATCGACATCAAACGCCAGGCTCCTAATGTGGCCCGTATGAAAATGCTGGGAGCAACAGTAGTTTCGGCAGAATCTGGTAGTAAAACACTTAAAGATGCTACTAATGAAGCCATTCGCGACTGGATCAACAATCCTACAGATACGCATTATATCATAGGTAGTGTAGTGGGTCCACATCCGTATCCAGATATGGTTGCACGTTTTCAGAGTGTGATTTCTGAAGAGGTAAAAAAGCAGTTGCTGGAAAAAGAAGGACGTGAAAATCCGGATTATGTTGTGGCTTGTGTTGGTGGCGGGAGTAATGCTGCAGGGATCTTTTATCATTACTTAGACAAACCTGAAGTAGGCATTATTGCTGTTGAAGCTGCCGGAAAAGGAATACACTCTGGAGAAAGTGCTGCGACTTCAGCTTTAGGTAAAGAGGGCATCATCCACGGAAGCAAAACCCTTTTGATGCAAACCGATGATGGTCAGATCACCGAGCCGTATTCCATTTCAGCAGGATTGGACTACCCGGGAGTTGGACCCATGCACGCACATTTGTTTAGAAGTGGCCGCGGTGAATTCATCAGCGTAACGGATGCGGATGCAATGCAAGCCGGTTTAGACTTATGTAAGCTAGAAGGCATCATCCCGGCAATTGAATCGTCTCATGCACTTGCCATTTTTGAAGACCGAAAGTTCAGGAAAGATGATGTAGTTGTGGTTAATTTAAGTGGTCGAGGTGATAAAGATTTGAATACCTATATAGAATATTTTGACCTTGCATAAGGGTGTTCCTTGTGCTATTGCGCAAGGCGAGCTTTCGGCAGTCGCTTTTATTTTATGATAAAAACCACTTAAAAAAGAGCTCCAACAAAGCCTAATTCCCTAACGCAAACTTTAAAATAACATTTCCGCCTAAGGATTATCCTGAGCGTGAGTCGAAGGACGGTAATGACTAAAAAAAGATATAAATGAACAGAATAAATAAAAAATTACAGGAAGACAAGAAGTTGCTTTCTATCTATTTTACGGCAGGATATCCCAAATTGGAAGATACAGTACCGGTATTGGAAGAGTTGGTTAAATCCGGAGTTGATATGATTGAGATTGGGCTTCCGTTTAGTGACCCTTTAGCAGATGGACCTACCATTCAGGAGAGCTCTACTACTGCGCTAAAAAACGGAATGACCACCGCAAAGCTTTTTGATCAGATCAAAGACATTAGAAAAACGGTTGACATTCCTTTAATCGTTATGGGGTATTTCAACCCCATGCTTCAGTACGGTGTTGAGAAATTTTGCAAAGCATGTTCTGAAATCGGTATTGACGGACTCATCATGCCAGATCTGCCGCTTGCTGAATATGAAGAACATTACAAAGCTACATTTGAAAAGTATGATCTTAAAATGGTCTTTTTGATCACACCGCAGACTTCAGACAAGCGTATTAAACAGATAGATACTGCTAGTGACGGCTTCATTTATATGGTGAGTAGTGCGAGCACTACCGGTAAAACTTCAGGCTTCAGCAACGTGCAAAGGGATTATTTTGAACGAATTGATGCTTTGAATCTTAAAAACCCACAGATCGTAGGTTTTGGAATAAAAGATGAAGAGACGTTTAAAGCGGCTACTAAAACCGCAAAAGGCGCCATTATTGGTTCAGCATTTATAAAAATGCTTACTGAAAAAGGAATTGAAGGGATTTCAAGCTTTATCAAATCAATAAGACCTTGATTAACAACAAGTCTTAACCTTGTCTTAGCAAGACCTTATTAATAATTAACAACTCTTCTTTGTATCTTTAGAATAACAAAAAAGAGAAAATATTATGGATAAGAAATTTGAAAGAACTGTAGAACAAAAGAACCCAACAAATCCTACAGGTAATAGAAACGAGAAAACAAATAAGGTTGATATTGATGAAAAAACCATTAAAGATCAACAGAATAAGCAATAAGACGATATATTAAAATTCAGATAAAAAGCCGATTTAGAGTTTCTAAATCGGCTTTTTTATGTGATTCTTCGTCTAGTATTCTATTCGGTTTTCGACAATCTTGTAGGTTGGGTCTTCCATAATATTCACATCGATTATGGCTTCCGCATTTTTCAACAAACGGATACAATCTTTACTCAAATAGCGTAAATGTACTTTTTTACCTATTTTATGATAGCGCTGTGTAATTACATTTAAGGCTTCAATAGCAGACATGTCAGAAACACGGCTTTCCTTAAAATCTATGATCACTTCTTCAGGATCATTTAAAACATCAAACTTTTCTATAAAGTTAGTCGTTGAAGCAAAAAACAACGGACCAAATATCTCATAATGTTTAATTCCGTCATCATCTACATACTTGCGAGCTCTAATGCGTTTAGCGCTTTCCCAGGCAAAAAAGAGTGCAGAAAGGATTACCCCTACTAACACAGCTAGAGCCAGGTTGTGCAAAATAACAGTGATCACCGCCACAATAATTACAAGGAAGACATCCTTTTTAGGTACTTTATTTATAATTTTTAAACTCACCCATTCAAAGGTTCCTATTGCCACCATAATCATAACTCCTACCAGTGCCGCCATAGGTACTTTTTCGATTACCGGAGCTCCAAACAAAACAATAATCAGGATGGTAAGTGCTGCAATAATACCCGAAAGTCTCGCGCGAGATCCTGCTGAAAGGTTTACCAAAGTTTGAGCGATCATAGGGCACCCGCCCATTCCAAAGAAAAAGCCGTTCAACATATTAGAACTTCCTTGTGCAATACACTCCCGGTTACCATTTCCTTTAGTTTCTGTGATCTCATCAACTAAGTTTAAGGTTAACAAACCTTCGGTAAGCCCTACAGCTGCCATCACCATAGAATAGGGTGCGATAATCTTTAAAGTTTCAAAAGAAATCGGAATTTCAGGAATGTGAAATGGAGGAAAACCACCGCTTACAGAAGCGATATCTTTTACAGTTTTGGTGTCAATCCCTAAGAAATAAACCAAAAGAAAAACCACAACAATTGCTACTAAAGAAGAAGGAACTGCTTTGGTTAATTTCGGTAAAAAGATCACAATTGCAATCGTCAAAGCTACCAGTCCGGCCATAATCAATAAAGGCGTTCCGGTCAGCCAGGAAACTTCACCATTTACAATGGTTTTAAACTGCTTGATCTGAGACATGAAAATCACAATTGCCAGACCGTTTACAAACCCAAACATCACCGGATGTGGGACCAGCCTGATGAATTTTCCCAGTTTAAAAAGTCCTATAAAAATCTGGATAACTCCCGCTAAAGCAACAGCCGCCAACACGTATTCCAGTCCGTTAGAATTCATCAAGGCTATCAGGGTAATAACAGTAGCACCTGCTCCCCCGGAGATCATTCCCGGTCTTCCACCAAAAATTGCTGTGATCAATCCTGCTATAAAAGAAGCATATAAGCCCATCAATGGCGGAAAGCCAGCCAGGATAGCAAAAGATAACGACTCGGGTATCATCGTCATCGCAACAGTCAAACCTGCTAATACTTCTGTTTTATAATTAACCTTTTGAGTGAGATCAAATAAGTTGAATACTTTTTTCATAAAGGTAGTTTAATGCCTAGTGCTTCGGTTTTTAGGTCTTTACGCGTTAAGTGGATTAAAAAAACAAGAGCAAACTACCTCGGGGCAGGCCCACGAGGCATTTGTTAGAAACAAATTTTCAATTTCGCGGCAAGCCTCAGGGGTAGTAAACCCTTTGGCAGTGCCATTAAAAACTGAACGTATTGGAATTTAGCTTGTTAACATCCTTCTCAATTTGGCTGCAAAAATAGCTTTTTTAATCAGAAGGCAAAGCGATAAACCTGCTCATTAGCACTCAGAAGTAAAGGTTTACATCAGCTAATTTCACTACAAGGATTTCGCTATCAGATCAGGTCTGTTTCAGTTCAAAATCTCGTTAAACTTATACTAATGCAGATTGGTGGAGTTGCCAGCCTGTATCAATGTCTTATTTTCGTATAAAATGAATACTTATGAAAGCACACTTATATTTACTAGCCGGCTTATTAGTTCTGGGTAGTTGTAAAAACGATACCAAAGTCTCTGAAGATGAAAAAGAAGAACTTGCAGACAATGGACCGGTTACTGTACAAACTACTGTTGGTCCTTTGGAACTTCCTGCTCCCTTTACCTCAGAGTCCGTGACCAAACAAAGCAAGGTCGTTAATTGGCCTGCTGGGAAAACCCCTATTGCTGCTGAAGGGTTTAAAGTAGAGCGTTTTGCAGATTCTTTAAAGCATCCACGCTGGACCTATGTAGCTCCTAATAACGACATTTTTGTTGCAGAATCTAATACTAAAGACAGCGCCAACCGAATCACATTATTACGCGATACAGACGAGGATGGAAAAATAGATGAACGCTTTGTTTTTAAGGATAAGTTGAATCAAAACTTCGGAATGCTGGTTCTTGGTGATTTTTTCTACATCGCTAATACAGATGGACTTTATCGCTTTCCCTATACCGAAGGACAAACCAAATTAGAAGGTGAAGGAGAAAAAATAGTAGAACTTTCTGCTAGTGGTTACAACAACCACTGGACGCGAAATATCATCACGAACGAAGCTGGCGATAAGATTTACATCTCTGTAGGTTCTGCAAGTAATGTAGGGGAACAAGGAATGGAGAAAGAAGAACGCCGCGCGAATATTCTCGAAGTTAATCCGGACGGAAGCGGAGAAATCGTTTATGCTTCCGGTTTGAGAAACCCTGTAGGCATGGACTGGAATCCGGTTACTGGTGATCTTTGGACTGCTGTTAACGAGCGTGACGAGTTGGGCAATAATCTGGTTCCTGATTATGCTACAAGTGTAAAAAAAGGCGGCTGGTATGGATGGCCTTATAGCTACTATGGTCAAATCAATGACCCAAGATGGGATGAAGATCCGCATCAGGATTTGGTAGACAAAGCAATTATTCCAGATGTGCCTTTAGGACCACATACAGCCTCATTAGGCTTTACCTTTTATACTGCAGATCAATTTCCTCAGATGTATCAAAACGGAGCATTTGTTGGGCAACACGGTTCTTGGAATCGCGAACCGTTCTCAGGCTACAAAGTGGTTTTCATTCCCTTTGAAAATGGGATTCCAAAAGAACCTGTTGATTTCCTAACCGGCTTTGTTCCTGATGAAAATGGAAATGAAGTTTACGGTCGCCCTGTTGCAACTACAGTTGCTCCAGATGGCTCTCTTTTAGTTAACGATGATGACGGCGGAGTGATCTGGCGTGTATCTGTAAAATAATATATGGGCAACTATATTTTAAGTTTTCTGCTGTTACTTTCTTGTTTTGCTTTTGCTCAAGAATCGGTAACAGCAGATTCTGTTTTAGTACGCAACACATTAGGAGAAGTCATCCTGACTTCTACCCCTATTCAAGATAAATTGCAACGCATTCCGGCGGCTGTAAACCTTATCAATGCTGAAGACCTACAGCGCGGCACACCACTTTCAATAGCTAACGAGATCAATAAAAATCCCGGAATTCAAATGCAACAGGGTGCCTTAAACACTAGCCGGATAAGCATACGCGGATTGGGCGCGCGCAGCCAGTATTCTACAAACCGTGTCAAAGCCTATATCGAAGGCATACCGCTTACTACAGGTGAAGGCGAGACTACTTTAGAAGATCTGGACCTCAACCTGATCGAGCGTCTCGAAATTATTAAAGGTCCAGCTTCCAGCAGCTATGGTGCAGGTCTAGGAGGGGCGATCAATATTTCAGTCATCAAACCCCAAAAAACCACTGTCAGCATCAACGGACTCACGGGTTCATACGGCTTGCTAAAAAGTGGAGCAACAGCGGCTTTAGCTTCTGCCAAAACAAAGGGGTTTATCAGCTATAATCATTTAGAGAAAGACGGATATCGGGAAAACAGCAACTACAATAGAAATACGTATACAGCTTATGCGAAAACAGCTTTAAACGCCGTCAGTTCGCTTAGCTTTTTCGGGAACTACACGCGTTTAAAAGCTTTCATACCCAGCTCTGTCAATAAGGAAACTTTAATCAATAGTCCTCAAAATGCTGCATTCACCTGGGGACAAGCTCAGGGATACGAATCCTATGATAAAGCCTTAGCCGGTATTTCATATTCTTGGAATTTTAGTGAAAATAATTTGTGGCAAACCAGTGTTTTTGGAAACTACCGCGATGGCTATGAGCCCCGCCCCTTTGATATTTTAGATGAAGAATCCTTTGCTTTTGGGATTAGAAGCAATCTCAAATCCCAGTTTACGATTTTTAATATTCCCGCGAAAAGCAGCATAGGTGTAGAGTATTTTGATGAAAACTACAAAGCCCAGCTCTTTGAAAATTTATACGAAGACAATTCCGGTAACGGAAGTTTGCAAGGTGCTCGCTTTAGCAATCAGGAGCAAGACCGAAAATACCTCAACCTTTTTGCACAAATAAGTCTGCAGCTTACTCAACGCCTTAAAGCAGATCTGGGGCTCAACTATAATCACAGTAGATATATTTTAGATGATTATCTAAATAAATCTGACACAGATAATAGTGGAGTATACACCTACCCAAGAATCTTTTTGCCGCAAGCTGGCTTGTCTTATGAAGTAGCGACTGATAAGTTTTTGTATGCTACGGTTAGCAGAGACTTTAACTCCCGAAGGCGCCATAAACCCTGAGATCAAACCCGAAACCGGAGTGAATTATGAACTGGGTTTAAAAGCGCAATGGCTTGATAAAAGCCTGTATACCGAGTTGGCTTTGTATACCGTGCAAGTAAATGATTTGTTGGTTGCTGAACGTGTGGGCAATGACCAATATGTAGGACGGAATGCCGGAGCTACTGATCACAACGGAATAGAAGTATTGGTGAATTACAGAACCCATCTTACTACAAACTGGATGGTTCAGCCGTATGGATCTCTAGCTTTAAACGATTATTCTTTTGATGAATTTACCGATAACGACATCAATTATAACGGGAACGACTTGACCGGAGTTGCCGACAAAGTAATCAACCTTGGGCTGGATCTGAAGTATAAAAACAGATACTCATTCCATATCAATTACAGACATAATGGAAACATTCCACTGGATGATGCCAACACGATCTATAGCGATTCGTACAAGCTCGTCAATCTAAGAACCGATTACACTTTTAATTTTTTGAATAAGCTACAAGCTGCTGCTTATGCTGGGGTCAACAATGTGTTTGACACCGCTTATGCAGCGCAGGTGTTACCTAACGCAACCGGTTTTGGCGGGGCTGCTCCTCGTTATTATTACCCGGGAGAACCTATTAATTTTTACGTGGGATTGAATTTTAATTTGAATTGATTCAGAATAAGTAGAAGTTACTAATTGTCTTCGGGAAGTGAAGTTTCTTGCTCTTCAAACTTTTTGAGTTCGGCTCTAAAATCGCCACTTAACTTCATCAAGGCATCCAGAAGATCCAATTGACGCTCGGGTAACAACAAATCTCCCGGTAATTGCATCGCATCACAATATTCAAAAAACAAACTCTGATAATAGGGTTCTATTTGCAATTGACGATTTAAGAATTTTTGATCAAAATAATCATCTGTGGCAAACAGTATTTGATACTGCTCGTAGGTTATGGGAGCATATTCTTTTTGCTGCTTAGAAGGGTCTTTTTTAAACAACCCTATAAATCGCTTCGCCAGCATAATAAAATCGATCCCGTTACTGGTATATTTAGGTCTGTACTCCTGCGGGCTTTGTTTGACATCATTACGCACCAACTCATTTACTTGCTCATTGTATTCAGTCTGATCAAATTTTTTCTCTTTTGGTGCTTCGGTAAGACGTACTTCAGCAAGTTCATTTAAACTTTCACTGAGTTCCACCACCCAGACTTTCTCCAGTTGATATTTTTCAACCGTGAAAAATTGTGTTTCCATAAAAGGCGCGCTAAACACTAAAGAATCATTGAGCCGTGCGGCAATACTAAAATCCCCGGCATCTGTAGTAACCGTACTCTTATTCTGAGTCCTGTTCTCCACTAAAACACCCGGGACGCGTTTGTCGCCTGCATAGACCTTCCCCGTTGTATTCTGAGCAAATACTGAAGTGGAAACAGCTAAAAAACAAATTGTAAAAAAGATCTTAATACTCATAAGTGTGTTTAGGTTGTACAAAGTACTTTTAATTTAAAGTTTCTTGCGACAACTTATGAAACTCTTTACTTCGTTTTAACAGATAATCTAAAAATCGTATTTGATTTTTCTTTTGCAGCAAACGCGCATCTACTTGCTGACTCTCACAATAGTCAAAAAACATACCTTCTTCTTTGGCGCTAATTTCTAATTGATTTCTCAATAGATTTTTATCAAAAAAAGCATCGGTTTTAAAAAAAGCTACTAGTTCTTCTAGCTCAAGGATTCTAAAATGGTTGGGATTGGACTTCTCTTTTTTAGGCTTCTTATTATTTTTAAAAAGCATTTTACCAATAGCAATAAAATCAATCCCTGAACCCGAAGATGGCGGACTATACTTTCCGTAATTTTCCTGTATATCCTTCTGCAGCCAGGTGTTGAAATTCTTATCGTATTCCACCACACTGAATTCTTTGATTTTTGAAGTGGTGCTTGTAAGTCGCACTTCATCTAATTGATTCAAAACTTCTTTAAGCTCTACGACCCATTTCTCTTCAAGCTGATACTGCTGCACTTTAAATTTTTGAGTCCCAAAAAACGAAGCGCTAAAAATGAGAGAGTCTCCTACTGCTGCGGCGATGTCGAAATTCCCCCACTTATCTGTAGCTACCATTTTATCTTGAGTAGTATTAATGATAAGTACACCTTCTTTAGTCTTATCCTCAGCATATACTTTACCCGCAGTAGTCTGAGAATGGATTTTAATTCCGAAGAAAATAATGAAAAGGCAACTGAAAATTCTTGGCATAAACTAGAGCTGTGCTTAAAAGACCCGAGTTTTACGCTTGCGTTGCATCAATTTATACCCGCACAGCGTCTGGCACCAGACCGGTATAATCACCTCCATTACGTATTACATCTCGCACTATAGAAGAAGATATATAACTTTTACCCGAAGAAGTCAATAAGAAAACTGTCTCTATTTGAGACAGCTTTCTATTCGTATGTGCGATTGCTTTCTCAAACTCAAAATCACCCGGATTGCGTAAACCTCTCAAGATAAACCCGGAATCTGTAGCATTACAAAAATCAACTGTCAGCCCTTTATAAGTCATTACTTTTATCTTGGGCTCATCTTTAAATGACTCTTTCAAAAAATGCTCGCGCTGCTCCAGGCTGAACATATATTTTTTATCTGCATTCACACCTATAGCCAGAATGATCTCATCAAAAAGTTTGAGTCCGCGCTCTATAATATCATAATGACCTAAAGTAAGTGGATCAAAAGATCCGGGAAATACAGCACGTTTCATAGTTAGTTTTTCAAGGTTGAAAATGAAATATAAAAATACAAATTATAGCTGGCTTTTAGGTTTCACCTAGTACAACTCTGACTTCATATTTTGCATTTCTTACTTGGAGATCGCTTGCTGAATAACATTGTCAAACAAATCGGATAAATTGATACCGGCTACCTTTGCCTGCTGCGGGATAATACTCGCCGGACTCAACCCAGGAGTGGTATTTACCTCTAAGAAATGCGGTTCGCCCTTATGAAAAATAAACTCTGCACGCGTAAGTCCTTTTAGCTTCAATAGTTTAAAAACCTTTTCTGCCTCGCGTTGTACCGCTTCTGTTTGTTCTGGTGAGATTCGGGCAGGTGTGATCTCCTGACTCTTCCCTTCGTATTTGGCTTGATAATCAAAGAAATCATTCTCGCTAACAATTTCAGTTACCGGCAATGCCATTACCTTACCTTGATAATTGATCACACCTACAGAAACTTCGGTACCCTCTAAGAAGGATTCAATAATAATTTCATCATCTTCTTTAAAAGAAACTGCAATTGCCCCTTCAAGTTCTTCTTCTTCATAAACCTTAGAAACCCCAAAACTACTACCCGCTTTATTGGCTTTCACAAAACACGGCAGCCCCACCTTCTCAACAATTTCTGAAGTATTGATTGCATCACCTGTGTTCAACAGATAGTTTGTAGCCGTTTTTATACCATAGGCCTTCAAAACACTGATGCAGTCTCGTTTATTAAAACTAAGTGCTGCTTCATAATAATTACAAGCAGTTTGCGGAATACCAAGTAAGTTGAAATAAGCCTGTAGAATACCATCCTCTCCAGGCGTACCGTGAATGGAATTAAACACACAGTCAAAGGTGATTTTAGTTCCTTCAACATGTATCGAAAAATCGTGTTTATCAACAGGAATGGGTTTATGGTCGGCGTGCTTACAAAACCAACCCTCTTTTAAAATATGAATGGGATAAACCGCATATTTTGAAGTATCAAGATGTTTGCAAACCGTATTTCCGCTCAATATAGAGATATTCACCTCACTGGAATATCCACCCATTACGACTGCAATATTTTTTTTTGACATAGTAAAACAGAAAGCTTAACGTTACGTATTTAGAAAGTCTGGCAAAATTGCTCAAATCTTTCAGTAAATCACCTTGCAGGCAAACCTACGAGGTATTTAAATGAAACAATTTTTTAACTACGAGGCAAGCCTCGAAACATTTAAACTTCGATTATCGAGTAAATTTTAAAAGAAGATAATTTTCAACTCATTCAACCCTCGATTATCGAGTAAACAAGGCTTCAAAGAACGTTATTTTTAGAATAAATAGGCAAAAAAAATGATTGCAATTGAGCGTCAGCCAATTTTAAACTAAGTTTGTAGCCGCAAAATCGCGTACCTATGGGATTCTTTAAATTTTTATTTAGCAAGACCTTTTTAATGCAGCTTGTGCTCGCAGTACTAGCTCTTGTTATACTAACCTTCGTGCTCCTGTATGGGCTGCGCGCTTCTACCAATCACGACGAACGCATTGCCGTGCCAGACCTCAGCAAAATGTCTCTGGGACTGGTACAACAAGAGCTTGACAACGCAGATTTAAACTATGTCGTTATAGACTCTTCTAACTACAACCCAGACTATCCTACTTTTTCTGTAATAGAGCAAAATCCCGCTGCCGGTAAATTTGTAAAAGAAGGAAGAAAAATATATCTAGTGCTCAACCCCAGTGGATTTCGTGAGATTGAAATCCCACAATTGGTAGGAAGAACACAACGCCAAGTAGAACCAACGCTTTTGGCTCTTGGTTTTAAAATAGGCAAAATAGATTACCGCGATCATATTTCGCCAGACGAAGTTTTAGAATTGAGACACGACGGACAAACAATACAAGCAGGTGACGCCCTGCGTAAAACTTCTGTTATTGACATGGTAGTAGGCAACGGCAAAGGCAGTTATCGCACTTCAGCAGACGCAGCAGAAGATTCTATTAACGAGGCAGATGATTTAGAAGATGCAGGATATTAATACCGAAGGACCAGACGAGCAGGATGATGAATTGTATGAGCATTACAGCTTTACCGCAGGTAAAGGTCAGGAACCTCTACGTGTAGATAAATTCTTGATGAATTTTATCGAAAAAGCAACACGTAATAAAATTCAACAAGCAGCAAAAAATGGAAATATCCAAGTTAACGGAGTTGTTGTTAAACAGAATTACAAAGTAAAAGCTGATGATGTGGTGCGCGTGCTATTTGAACACCCGCCGTATGAGTTTTTATTGACGCCGGAAGATATCCCTCTGGATATTGTTTATGAAGACGACACCCTTCTCGTAGTTAACAAGCCTGCCGGAATGGTCGTTCATCCCGGTCACGGCAATTACAGCGGCACCCTGATCAATGCGCTGATCTATCATTTTGAAAACCTACCGGAAAACAGCAGCGGCAGACCCGGTCTCGTTCACCGTATAGACAAAGACACCAGCGGTCTTCTTGTAGTAGCTAAAACCGAAGCTGCAATGACCCATCTTGCTAAACAATTCTTTGACAAAACCAGCGAACGGGAATACATCGCTATTGTTTGGGGTAATGTAGAAGCAGAGAGCGGCACTATAGAAGGTCATATAGGTCGTCATCCTAAAAACCGCATGCAAAACACCGTTTATGAAGATGGTGATCAGGGTAAAGAAGCCGTAACGCATTATGCAGTATTAGAGCGTTTAGGTTATGTGACCAAAATCTCATGCAGGCTTGAAACAGGTCGAACGCATCAGATTAGAGTGCATATGAAGTATATTGGCCATACCCTCTTTAATGACGAGCGCTATGGTGGTGATGCTATTTTAAAAGGAACAACCTTTACGAAGTACAAACAGTTTGTAGATAACTGCTTTAAAATATTACCCAGACAAGCCTTACATGCTAAGACTCTGGGATTTGAACATCCTAAAACTGGCGAGTGGATGCGTTTTGACAGCGAACTCCCAGAAGATATGGTTGCTTGTATTGAAAAGTGGCGCAGCTATGCCAAGCATGCTATGGAATAGCCTTGCGCTATAAATACTATACCTTTGTATTATGCTAGATTTTATACCCGAAAATTTACAATGCATTATAATTGTTATCGTACTGGCAGTGCTTTTTCTGGCAGTAATGGCAAATAACAAGCGTAATCAAAGCAAATTACGTAAGCATAGAAAACGCAGTTTTAAAGCCGATTATATCGAGCGAAAAAAAGCTTTAGAACGCGAAGAGCAAGAAAAGGCTAAATAGCGATTCTACTATTAATTTCCGCTATGCGGAATAAAACGATCCCTGTGAAAATTTATACTAAAACCGGTGATAATGGTACTACTGCCCTTTTTGGCGGCACTCGTGTTGCCAAGCACAATATTCGTATAGAAAGCTACGGCACATTAGATGAGCTCAATTCATACCTGGGACTGCTGCGAGATCAGAATATTGATGCACACAGTAAAGAAGTACTGATCAAAATTCAGGAAAAACTTTTTGTAATCGGTGCAATTTTAGCAACAGACCCTGAGAAAGCAACTTTAAAAAACGGTAAAGAACGCCTGAATATTGATAAAGTAAGTCTTGACGATATTTCCTTTTTAGAAAATGAAATGGATACTATGGACGAGCAGTTACCGCCTATGACCCATTTTATACTTCCTGGAGGACATCAAACCGTGTCATTCTGTCACATAAGCCGTTCAGTCTGTCGCAGAGCAGAACGCCTTGCAACAGCTCTTAATCAGGAAGTTCCGTTTGAAGAAAACGCTTTAAAATATTTGAACCGTCTTTCTGACTATCTATTTGTGCTGGCACGAATGTTGTCAAAACAGCTACAAGCAGAAGAGATTAAATGGATACCAGAAAAGAAATGATTTTCAGGTTTTCTCCTAAAAAAATGAAACTTCAATGCTCGTAATCACAAGAGGTTACGTACGTTCTTAAAAATAATTTTGAAATAATCTTCAATTTTCTTGGATTTTATGGTAATAAATTTATTTTTGCAAAAAAATAAATACGTTAACCTATGTACTGGACATTAGAACTGGCTTCTCATTTGAGCGACGCACCTTGGCCTGCAACTAAAGATGAATTGATTGATTATGCGATTAGAACGGGAGCACCATTAGAGGTCGTAGAGAATTTACAATCTATGGAAGACGAAGGTGATTCTTACGATTCTATCGATGAAATATGGCCAGACTATCCGTCTGATGACGACTACCTCTGGAACGAGGATGAATACTAGATTTTACATCATGTAAACACATAAAAAGTCTCGCTATGAGGCTTTTTTTTTGCTTAAATTTGAAACGCTTTAAAAAAGTTTTGATTACCACTATAGTGATTAAATAAGCATTTAAAAATAAACAACCGGTTAATACTGGTTATTACTTCCGCAGAGCGGAAAAAAACAGGAAATTAATTTCCCGTTAAAAGAGCCACGGGGATCCAGAGACCCTTTGGCGGGAATAAATTTAAATACCAATTATGGGATTATTAGACAAAGTATTAAAGGTATTTGTAGGAGACAAATCTAAACAGGATGTCGCCGCAATTCAACCTATTGTAGATCAGATAAAAAGTTTTGAAGCTGCTCTTGAAAAATTGTCTCACGATGAACTCAGGCAAAAGACCACAGCGTTTAAAGCCAAAATAGCTGCTGCTCTTGCAGATACAAATGCTAAGCTACTCGCCCTTGAGAAAGAAGCAGACGAGACTGACGATATAGACCGCAAAGAAGAAATTTATGCTGAAATCGACAAGCTTAAAGACGAATCTTACTCAATAAGTGAAGGGGTTCTCAACGAAATACTGCCTGAGGCATTTGCTGTTGTAAAAGAAACCGCAAAACGATTTTTCCACAATCCTCAAATCAAAGTTACAGCAAGTGCCTTTGACCGTGAGCTTAGCGCAGAACAAGCTTACGTTCAACTTGAAGGTGATGATGCCATTTGGTCTAACAGCTGGGATGCTGCAGGAAAACCAATAACCTGGGATATGATTCACTATGATGTGCAGCTTATAGGTGGTGTTGCAATGCATCAAGGTAAAATTGCAGAGATGCAAACAGGTGAGGGTAAAACATTGGTTGCTACCCTTCCGGTTTATCTCAATGCCTTAACCGGAAACGGAGTTCACCTTGTTACTGTTAACGATTATCTTGCAAAACGAGATAGCGCATGGATGGCTCCTTTGTTTAACTTTCACGGTTTAACCGTAGACTGTATTGATTATCACAAACCCAATTCTGCAGCACGTCGTAAGGCCTATGCAGCAGATATCACCTATGGAACTAATAATGAATTTGGTTTTGACTACCTGCGTGATAATATGGCGCACGCACCCAATGATTTGGTACAGCGCGCTCCTAACTATGCCATTGTAGATGAAGTCGACTCGGTATTAGTAGATGATGCGCGTACACCCTTGATTATTTCAGGTCCTGTACCAAAAGGAGATCAACACGAGTTTGACGCTTTAAAACCTAAAATTGACAGCATCGTAAGCCTTCAACGTCAGCAATTAACAAGTGTATTAGCGGAAGCTAAAAAACTTATTGCTGCTGGAGATTCTAAAGAAGGAGCTATAAAATTATTACGGGTTTACAGAGGTCTTCCTAAAAACAAAGCACTTATAAAATATTTAAGTGAAGATGGGATTCGTCAACTTTTACAGAAGACCGAAAACCACTATATGCAAGACAACAATCGCGAAATGCACGTGATTGATGAAGATCTGTATTTCACTATAGATGAAAAGAACAATCAGATAGAACTGACTGATAAGGGTATTGACCACCTTTCTGGTAAAGACGATCCTAACTTCTTTATCATGCCAGAAATGGGTGTTGAGATCAGCAAGATCGAGAATGCCAACTTATCTCCAGAAGAAGAAGCTGAGAAAAAAGAAGAACTTTTTAGAGAATTCAGCGTTAAGAGTGAGCGTATTCACACGATGAATCAATTGCTTAAGGCATACACCTTGTTTGAGAAAGACACCGAGTATGTGGTGATGGATAATAAAGTGAAAATCGTTGACGAGCAAACCGGTCGTATTATGGATGGGCGTCGTTATAGCGATGGCTTACACCAGGCGATCGAAGCAAAAGAAAATGTAAAGATTGAAGATGCGACCCAAACTTTTGCAACAGTAACCCTTCAGAATTACTTTAGAATGTACCGCAAATTGAGTGGTATGACGGGTACTGCGGTAACTGAAGCCGGTGAATTATGGGAAATCTATAAACTTGATGTTGTTGAAATCCCTACAAATCGTCCTATCGCCCGTGATGATAAAGATGACAAGGTTTACAAAACCAAGCGTGAAAAATACAACGCTGTTATTGACGAAGTTCAGCATCTTGTTGAACAGAACAGACCGGTACTTATCGGTACAACATCCGTAGAGATTTCAGAATTATTGGGACGTATGCTTTCATTAAGAAAGATTCCTCATAATGTATTGAATGCGAAACTCCATAAAAAAGAGGCTGATATTGTTGCTGATGCGGGTAACTCTGGTCAGGTAACAATCGCTACAAACATGGCGGGTCGTGGAACCGATATTAAACTAAGTAAAGAAGTAAAAGAAGCAGGAGGTCTGGCCATTATAGGTACAGAACGTCACGATTCACGTCGTGTTGACCGCCAGTTAAGAGGGCGTTCTGGTCGTCAGGGAGATCCGGGCAGTTCACAGTTTTATGTGTCTCTTGAAGACAACCTGATGCGCTTGTTTGGTTCTGAACGTATCGCTAAAATGATGGACCGAATGGGGCTTCAGGAAGGTGAAGTGATTCAGCATGGAATGATCTCAAAATCTATTGAACGAGCTCAGAAGAAAGTGGAAGAAAATAACTTTGGGGTTCGTAAGCGTTTGCTTGAGTATGATGATGTGATGAACGCACAACGTGAAGTTATTTACAAGCGTCGTTACCACGCGTTATTTGGAGAGCGTCTGCGTGTAGATATTGCAAATATGATCTACGACACTTCAGAAGTGATTGCTGAGACCAATAAAATGGCTCAGGACTTTAAGAATTTTGAATTTGAATTGATCCGTTTCTTCTCAATGAGTAGTCCGGTTGATGAAGCAGAATTTGGTAGTTCTTCAGCAAAACAACTTGCCGTAAAAGTGTATGATGCTGCGCTAAAACATTATAGAGAAAAAATGGAGCGTAATGCAGCAATTGCATTTCCTATCATTAGTAATGTTTACGAAAATCCAGACAGCAACTACGAACGTATCGTGGTTCCTTTCTCTGACGGAAACAAAGAACTCAAAGTGGTTACAAACCTAAAAGAGGCTTATGAATCTCAAGGGAAACAACTTATCACAGACTTTGAGAAAAACATTACTCTTGCCATTATAGATGATGCGTGGAAAACGCATTTACGCAAGATGGATGAATTGAAGCAGAGTGTACAGTTAGCGGTTCACGAACAAAAAGATCCATTATTGATCTATAAGTTTGAAGCTTTTGAACTCTTCAAACAAATGATGGATCAAGTGAATAAAGATGTGATCTCATTCTTGTTTAAGGGAGAGCTTCCGGTTCAACAGCAAAATCAGATACGCGAAGCGCGCCAGATTCAGCAAAAAGAACAGACACAAACATCAAAAGAAGAAATCCCCAATCTTGACGAGCGTGCTGCACAAAGCAGAGCTGCCAGCGGTAATACACAAGCACAACGTCAGCAAATTACCGAAACCATTACGCGGGAGCGACCTAAAATAGGCCGTAACGACAAAGTGACGATAAAACACGTCATGAATGGCGAAAATAAAACAATGAAGTTTAAACAAGCTATTCCTCTTCTTGATAAAGGAGATTGGGTGCTTGTAGATGAGTAAGATAATAACTCATAATAATCATATTGAAAGGCTTGCGTTATCGCAGGCCTTTTTCTTTTAAATCCACCCCAACAAGATTCTACCTAAAAAAACCTATAAATATTTATTAAACCTGTTGCCAATCTTTGTTAATAGATAATTTGACTACGATAATAAAATATAGTTTTAGATAATAATTGCTGAGTTGAATTTTGTTTTTCAATTCTTCGAATACTAGTATCTATTATCTATGACAACTACCGAAATACCAGAAACATCCATACCGCTTAAATCCAAATCCAGGTCTACCCCTTATTATAAGATGTTTGAAGATTTCATTTTAAAGAATGATCATCCGTGCATTATGGCCCAAACCACATTCAAACAAAAGTCAGTCAATTTTGAGGTGTTTCAAGAGCGCCTTGACTCAGATTCGGTAACTTCAAGATTATTAGTTGCTGTCAAAAATTACATAGAATCTTATCAGTTTGAAAACAATGATTTTGAAACACTAATTGCTGTATTTCCTAATCACCCAAGAGAAGATGAGCGTCGTTTTGAAAAAGCACTATGGAAACAACTACAATCATTGCACGAGCTGGACACTAAAGACTGGGATACTTCAGTGAGTAGTGATCCTAATGACACGAAGTTTAGCTTTAGTCTTAACGGCGTTTCATTTTATATTGTAGGGATGCATCCTGATAGCTCCAGAAATGCGCGTAAAGCTCCATTTGCGACTTTGGTATTCAATCTACATTGGCAGTTCGAAAAATTAAGAACGATGAATGTTTATGATAATGTAAGAGATCGTATTCGAAAACGCGATTCCGAAACGAATGGCAGTATTAACCCGATGCTTAAAGATTTTGGTAAACAAAGTGAAGCCAAACAATATAGCGGAAGAGCTGTTGATAATTCTTGGAAATGCCCCTTTCTAAATAAAAATGTAGAAATCAGATAACTCATGAGTGACTTAATTACCATTGCAAAACAAACAGGAAGTGCCTTTAGACTTAAAAAAGGACAACTGCTGAAAGTAATAGATCCACAAGGTGGCCAGGTAAGTGATCTTGTTCTTTTTAATGAAGCTGATGTTCGAGAAAAAATTTCCGCAGGAAAAACGATGGATTTCGAAGAATCTATACTGATTTCTGAAAATAATTTTCTGTGGAGCAACCGCAGCAGAAAAATGATGAAAATCATTAAAGACACAAATGGTCGCAATGATATCTTACTCGCACCTTGTAGCCCGGAAACCTTTGAGATAATGTATGATCACAAGGGGTATCACCCCAGTTGTTTTGAGAATCTACATACCAACTTGGAAAATTTCGGAATTACACCAGACGACATTCCCACAGCATTCAATATTTTTATGAATGTTCAATTTGAACCAGATGGTAAACTTTCGGTTTTACCTCCTACCAGTACAGCTGGTGATTATGTCCTTCTTGAAGCTCAAATGGATCTTATAATCGGAATGACAGCCTGTAGTGCAGAAGACAGCAATGGAGGTACTTTTAAACCCATTCAATATCAAATTTTAGGATCAGAGGACAAGCCTAAAAATTAATCAAAAACGGTATTGTATATTCTTTACATAAACTTAATATTGCAGCCTTTTTGAGCTATGTGAATACCGCTAGCTTTGTCACCTAAAATTATATTATATTGTTTTCTAAAGAACGTCTACACAACGAGTTATTACAGTCTACAAATATGACTGCAGTAGAATTACGCGCTTGGTTACGCACCGATATTGCGCCTATTACTGTGGCCAATTATAAAGATGCTCCATCACTGGATCAATCTAACAGATTGCTGATGATTCTAATGAAATCTACAGACGAACTAACCAAAACAGATTGCTTTTTTATTCAGAGTATTTTGCAACGCATTAAATACCTTAAAAATAATCGCAGTACTGATCGTTATGCAAGGTTAGACTGGGAAAACAGCCTGCGCAATTTAGGCTACGATATCAAAAAGCAGGTTAAAACTATTAAAAAGGCTAAAGCTTATTACTAGGCTTTTATCAGTTACAAGTGCTTTACTTTTTACAGGATTTGCAGTACCTTCATCTTTTATATTGAAGGGCATCTATGAATAATTATCAACTTGAATTAAAATGGGCTGCTATCTACACCGTCTTTTTATTGGTGTGGATGATCTTTGAACGGCTTATGGGTTGGCACGATGCACATATAGATAGGCATCACATCTATACCCTTATATTCTACATTCCGGCGGCAGTGCTCTACTATTGTGCTTTGAGCGACAAACGCAATAATTTTTACGGCGGAATCATTAGTTTTCAACAAGCCTTCATATCAGGGCTTATTTTTACTGTATTTATAGCTGTACTGGCAGCTCCCGCCCAATACATCATAAGCACATTTATTACGCCTTATTATTTTGAAAATGTCATTGCCTATGCCATTGAAACCGGAAAAACTTCTCCTGAAGAAGCCGAAGGTTTTTTCAATCTACAGAGCTACATTATACAGGCTGTGGTAAGTAGTCTTACTTTTGGCTTGGTCTTTAGTGCTTTGGTAGCACTTGTAGTAAAAAGAAAATAAGCATTCTCCATATTAAATTCTCTAATATCAAACAAACAAGGACCCGCAGAATTTTCTTTGGGAAATTTGCTTCATTTATCTTTGTAAAATGAAAGATCAAATTAAACTGCTATGTTGTGACATAGACGGTACACTTCTCAACGCAAAACGCGATATCGCTCCAGAAACAGCTGATGCAATTAATAAGTTACCAGCAGATTTTCCGGTGATTCTGGCCTCTTCAAGAATGCCTTCTGCTATGTATTATTTACAAGAAAAATTAAACAGAATAAATAGTCCAATAATCAGCTACAATGGCGGACTGGTTTTAGACACTGACGGTACAAAATTAAGAAGCAATACCGTTTCTTTAGATTTTCTTGCTACTGTTATTGAGCATCAAAAAAAATATGATTACAACATCAGTACCTATTGTACTGATACTTGGCGCACGGCACATGTAGATTACTGGACCTTACGTGAAATACGAAGTACTCGAGTAGAACCTCTTTTAACTCCGATTAACGAGCACATAGCGATTTTGAAAGAAATTGATGAGCAACCACATAAAATCATGTGTATGGGCTCTCCACGAGCTTTAGACAGCCTTATAGAGGTTTTACAACATAAGCATGGTGACGAAGCGCATTTTTACAGATCTAAGGATGTTTATATTGAGATTACACCTAAAAATATTGATAAGAGCACTGCATTAAATGAATTGATCGAAAAGAAATATAAGCTAACGCTCGATCAGGTTATTGCCTTTGGTGACAATTTTAACGACACGACGATGATAAAAACCGTTGGCTTTGGGGTAGCGGTGGCTAATGCTACTCAAGAAGTTAAAGATGTTGCAGATTATGTGAGTGCGTTTACAAACAAAGAGCACGCTGTAGCAAAGACATTGGAAGAGTTTATACTTAATTAAGTAAACAGCTAAAAATAGAGAGGCGCACTCCAACCAAAAAGTACGCCTCTCCAAACAACCTAACCAATAGTCTTACTAACTATTTATTTAAATAATTTTCATAGTTATTTACCTTTATTTTTGCTCCTAAATCGTGCATCAGATTATATAAACCAAAGAATGTACGGTTGATGTATAAAAAATGTTTACTTCCTCTGTTTCCGTTCATTTTACGAAGCTGAGTATCTTTTGAATATTTGTCGCTTAAGTCTGCGATTTGAGCAAAAAAGCGTTCATCACTAAAGTCAAAATCTTCTAGATGGAAAGGTTTTGTAAACAGACTCAGCATCTCGTGAAATAATTCTGAAAAGAATTTGATTTCTTCTGGGGAATCATCTTTTCTCAAGATTTCTAACTCAAACATTTTTGTCATAAAAATGTCTGGATTATTGATGTTTTCCGGCTCTGCCAATTCAAAATAGGGAGTATAAAATTCGTGTGGAACTTTCTTTATACAACCAAAATCTATAGCAATAAGATTTTGGTCTTTATCCACTAAAAAATTACCGGGATGAGGATCTGCATGCACCTGCTTCAAATGATGCATTTGATACATATAAAAATCCCAAAGTGCCTGCCCTATTTTATCTGCAGAATTCTGATCTGTATTTCTAGCAGTAAACTCACTCAAGTGCTCCCCTACCATCCAATCCATTGTAATGATACGCTCGCTAGACCATTCCGGGTAATACTTTGGAAACTTAAGATTAGGGATCACGCCACATTTTTCAGTGATTTCCTGACTCTGCTTTACTTCAAGAATATAATCTGTTTCTTCAAGTAGTTTATCTTCTACCTCCTTAAAATACTTCTCTTTATCCTTTCCTTTTAGATTAAACATCCGGCTGGCGATTGGCTTCACTAGAGCCAAATCGCTACTGATACTGTCTGCAACCCCGGGGTATTGAATTTTCACAGCAAGTTTTTTCCCATCTTTCGTCGCCTGGTGCACCTGACCGATGCTCGCGGCGTTTATACTTTGGGTTGTAAACGTATCGTATAGCTCTTCCGGATATTTATCTAAATACTTTTTAAATGTTTTTCTAACTAATGCTGCAGAAAGCGGTGGCACCGAAAATTGCGAAAGCGAAAATTTCTCAACATATGCCTTCGGAAGAATATTCTTTTCCATACTTAGCATTTGCGCCACCTTTAGCGCACTTCCTTTTAAGCTTTTGAGGCCGTCGTATATATCTTCTGCATTATCATCATCTAACTCCTCACGGGTAAGTTCGCTATTAAACGCTTTCTTTCCATAATATTTTGCATAGTTACCTCCCACTTTCACTCCTGTTTTAACCAGTTTAGAAGCACGCTGTAACTTATTAGTCGGGATATGATCTATCGTTTTCATAAGCGTTTATTTAGATCTTGAGAAATTCTCTTTGAATAAAAACTTTCCAAAATCAAGAACACTTTCTAAAGGTGTTGTATTAAATACGTCAAAAATGGCATTAACAGATTTCTCAATTGCAACATCTGTTTTTTCAAAACGTGCGGAGTTGTCGTCCATCCAGTATTTTAAAAGAAATAAGGTTTGTAACCAAGCTCCTTCACTAAATACAGAAACCGGATTTTTTGTAAGTCTAGAAGACTTTTCGTCGTTGGCTTGCTCAATTAGGTCTCCCGCAAAATTTCTCACTTTTAATCGCAGATCTCTCAACTGTCCCAAAGTCTTCAAACTATCTTTTTGCTCTTGCAAAGCAAAAAGTATATAACTTCTGTTTGCTGTTAAAACTTCAAAGAAAGTATAAAAGAATGAAAGCATTTTTTCCCGGTTAGGGTAGGTTGCATATTCTTTATTTTTGTGAAGTACAGCACTTGTATTGTCAAAGAATGCAACCCATATAGCTTCACGAATTCCCTGAAAAGAACCAAAAAAGTTATAAAAGGCACCTTCTTCAATCCCATGATCTTTACAAAATTTAAATACTGAAGCAGGTCGCTCACCGTGTTCCAAAACATACTCCATATACAGTGTCATTACACGTTGTTGAGTTAATTCTGGTTTCTTTTTAGCTGTAGTTTTCTTTTGGGTAGTCGCCATATCTTGAGTGATTTAGATAAGTAAAATTAAGCTTGTTTAATATTATTTCAAAATTCTTAAACAAAACCTTACGTTAAAGTTCTTTCAGTAAAAATGAAAGTTGTGTCAGTTTGTCACGCACCTGCCTTTGGTACTTTTTTTGACTCTTAGCTTTCAGATTTGCTATAATGCAAACCTTTCAAATAAAATCATATAATCCGATTTTAAAGAATCGGTACTAAAAATCACATAACACTATGTCTACAGGTAAAATTAATGTTGCTGTTGAGAACATTTTCCCGCTGATAAAGAAGTTCTTATACAGTGATCACGAGATCTTTTTGCGGGAGCTAATCTCTAATGCAACTGATGCTACTTTAAAACTGAAACACTTAACTAACATTGGCGAAGCTAGTGTTGAATATGGGAACCCTGTAATCGAAGTTAAGGTTGATAAGGATGCAAAAACCTTAAGTATCATAGATCAGGGTATCGGGATGACCGAAGAAGAAGTTCAGAAATACATCAACGAAGTTGCATTTTCTGGCGCTGAAGAATTCTTAGATAAGTATAAAGATTCTGCTAAAGATAGTGGGATCATTGGCCATTTTGGTCTTGGTTTTTACTCTGCTTTTATGGTTGCCCGTAAAGTTGAGATCATCACTAAGTCTTTTAAAGAGGAGCCTGCTGTAAAATGGGAATGTGATGGATCTCCTGAGTTCACCATTTCTCCTGCTGATAAGACAGAGCGAGGTACCGAAATCATCTTACATATCGCAGAGGATTCTGAAGAGTTTTTAGAAGAAAATCGCATCAGCGAGTTGCTTACTAAATACAACAAGTTTATGCCGGTGCCAATTAAATTTGGTACTAAAGAAGAAACGCTACCAGTACCAGAAGATGCTGCTGAAGATGCAGTAGCAGAGACTAAAACTGTTGATAATATCATCAACAACCCTAATCCAGCCTGGACGAAGCAACCTGTAGATCTTGAAGAAAAAGACTACAACGAGTTCTATCGCGAACTGTACCCTATGCAGTTTGAAGAGCCACTATTCCACATTCATTTAAATGTTGATTATCCTTTTAACCTAACCGGTATTTTATATTTCCCGCGTTTAGGTCAGGATATGAATATTCAGAAAGATAAAATTCAGCTGTATCAAAACCAGGTTTTTGTAACCGATAATGTAGAAGGAATTGTTCCTGAATTTTTAACGATGCTTCGTGGTGTCATTGACTCACCAGATATTCCACTTAATGTTTCTCGTTCTTACCTTCAGGCAGATGGAGCTGTTAAGAAAATCTCGAGTTACATCACCCGTAAGGTTGCTGATAAGCTAAAATCTCTTTTCAACGAAGATCGTGAGGATTTTGAAAAGAAATGGAACGACATCAAAGTGGTTATTGAATACGGAATGCTAAGTGAAGACAAATTCTTTGATAAAGCAGATGCTTTTGCATTATATCCTACCGTTGATGGCGCGTATTACACATTTGCAGAGCTTCAGGAAAAAATCAAAGACAATCAGACTGATAAAGATGGAAAACTTGTAATTCTCTATGCTTCTAATCAAGATGCACAGCATTCTTACATTCAGGCTGCAAAAGATAAAGGTTATCAGGTATTGTTATTAGACTCTCCTATCGTTTCACATTTGCTACAAAAACTAGAAACTTCTAAAGAGAATGTAAGTTTTGTACGAGTAGATGGTGATGATGTAAACAATCTCATCAAGAAAGATGAAGAGCAGATCTCTAAACTTTCTGACGAAGAAAAAGAAAGTTTAAAAACTTTGCTTGAAGAGACCATTGCAGATAAATCTTACACTGTTAAGTTAGAAGCGATGGATAGCAATGCAGCGCCGTTTATGATCACACAACCCGAGTTTATGCGTCGTATGAAAGAGATGCAAGCAACCGGTGGTGGTGGCGGTATGTTTGGTATGGGTAATATGCCAGATATGTACAACGTCGTGGTAAACACTAACAGTGAGTTGGTTAACGAGATATTAAGTACAAAAACTAAGAAAAAACAAGAGCGTTTAATTTCTCAGTCTATGGATTTAGCTCGTTTATCTCAGGGCTTGCTAAAAGGAGAAGCTTTAACTAACTTTGTAAAACGCTCCTATGAGATGATTAAATAGGTAGTTAGATCTTAGATTTGAGACACTAGATCTAAAACCCTGACTTCATAACTAAAACCGCTCTTTAAAAAGAGCGGTTTTTTTATTGCCAAAACTTTAAAAAATCCTCATCTCATAAGCACTTAACTTCTAACGTTTCTTTAACCCCTAATTGAGATAGATTCATACATAATTTGTTAAATTCACTTAACTAAAGTTTTAGAATGTTTCAATTTACTGCAACCTATACCGACCTCTATCAGCTAAGCATGGCTCAGGTCTATTTCAATAAAAATCAAAATCAGCAGGCTGTTTTTGATTACTTTTTTAGAAAACTTCCATTTAAAGGGGGGTATGCGATTTTTGCAGGATTAGAAGAGATCCTTTCTATACTAGAAGATCTACGCTTTTCTGAAGAAGATATTGAATATCTCAAACAACACGATTTTGAACCAAAATTTTTAAATTATTTAAAGGATTTTCGCTTCCGCGGAACTATCAACTCTGTGGCTGAAGGCGAAGTCGTTTTCCCTACCGCTCCTATTTTACAGGTTGAAGCCAACCTGATCGAAGCACAAATTATTGAAACCATACTGCTCAACACCTTAAACTTTCAAACACTAATCGCGACCAAAGCGAGCCGTATTCGTAACGTAGCCGGAGACAAAACACTACTTGATTTTGGTTTACGAAGAGCTCAGGGGCCAGGTGGATATTACGCAACACGTGCAGCAATGGTAGGTGGTTTTAACGGCAGTAGCAACGTAATTACAGGGCGTGATTATAACATTTCTATTAGCGGGACAATGGCACACGCATTTGTACAAAGCTATGATGACGAGTTGGTTGCTTTTAGAGATTTTGCCGAGAACAGACCTAAGAATTGTGTATTACTTGTAGACACGTACAATACCTTAAAAAGCGGAATGCCTAACGCAATAACCGTCGCAAAAGAAATGGAATCCAGAGGTCAAAAACTCCTTGCCATTCGTTTAGACAGCGGGGACCTTGCTTATCTATCTAAACAATGCCGCAAAATGCTGGATGCAGCAGGATTGGATTATGTGAAAATTGCTGCTTCTAATCAGCTAGATGAATATGTGATCCAAAGTTTACAAAATCAAAATGCACCTATAGACATTTATGGTGTAGGAACCAATCTTGTTATTGGTAAACCAGACGGTGCATTAGACGGTGTTTATAAGCTGTCTTTTGCAAATAATAAACCACGTATTAAAATTTCAGAAAGCATCTCTAAAGTTACGCTTCCACATAAAAAACAGGTGTATCGAATTTTTAATGAAGACGGGCAGCAAATAGGCGCAGATGCCATTGGCCTTGCTGATGAATGGCATCTTAACCGTATGCATCACCCGGTAGAACCGTTTAAAAATCTTGTTATAGCAACACTAAAACAAGAAGCCTTGTTAAAACCCGTAATGCAAAATGGAAAACGCAATCACCCAAAAAAATCGATTGAAGAAATTGCTAACTTCAGCAAACAACAATTGGCTTTGTTACCTGATGAATACAAACGGTTTGACAATCCGCATATTTACAAAGTAGGAATTAGTGATCGCCTAAAAGAAGAACGCGACCGCCTCATTGCCGAACATAAAAATTAGATAGATGATTATTAAATTTTTCTCTTTTCTTTTTCTATTTATTTCCCTGTCCTCTTTTTCGCAAAGCGAAAAAACAGCAGGTTATTTGTCAAGAGAAGATAATGAAACTTGGTTGGCAAATTTTGAAAAGCTAGCCAGCAAAGACCTAAAACTAGAAGCGATTAAACAAAAAACACTTAGCGATTCAGAGTATGTTGAGCCAATACCCGGCATGTGTCTTACCGGCTTAAACAATAAACAATGTGCGGCTCTAAGAAAAAGCAATAATACAAAGCCTAAACCTACTGCAGCTTGCAAAATACTGTTTGCATTACACACGGAAAACACATACCCCATAGATCTACAGAAAAGTCCTCAATACTTACCTTTAGTTAAAATGCTCAAAGCAGAAAACATTACGTCGGTACACGTTTTAAAAGGAATATCAGCTTCAGCATTATATGGCTCTCGGGCAAGTTGCGGGGTAGTGATAATGACTTCTGAAGATGATAGAATCACTGAAGCGTTACAAAAACTTAACAACCAAAAAACAACCAAATCTTAAAATATGAAAGCTCTCATTATAATTGATATGCAAAATGATTTTATGCCTGGTGGTGCACTTGCTGTTCCCGGTGGCGATCAGATCATTCCATTAGTAAATAAATTGCAAGAGAAATTTGACCTAGTCATTGCTACGCAGGATTGGCATCCTGAAAACCACTCTAGTTTTGCAGATAATCATCATGATAAAGAAGACTTTGACACTACAATTATTGATGGTGTTGAGCAAACTCTTTGGCCCGTACATTGTATTCAAACAACAGATGGTGCCGATTTTCACCCACATATGAATGCTGCTAAAATAGAAGCTATCTTCAGAAAAGGAACAGATCCTAAAATTGATAGTTACAGCGGTTTTTATGATAATGCACATAAAAAGTCAACAGGTCTTGCCGGTTACTTAAAAGGAAAAGGAATCACCTCCTTATACTTCTGTGGTCTTGCTGCAGAATTCTGTGTGAGTTATTCAGTTTTAGATGCATTAAATGAAGGGTTTAAAGTAACCTTATATGAAGATGCAACTCGCGCGCTAGACTCGGATGCCTTTGATCTGATGAAAGACAAAATTTACGAGAAAGGCGGGAGAATTAAACGCGCTGAAGAATTAGTGTAAGTTACCAAGTATTATATAAATCACAAAGGCAGTTGCACTAAGCAACTGCTTTTTTTATTCTTCTTTATTAGTTTTTGAGCTTTCTCCTGTTACAACTTTTAAATCACCGGTTTTTCCCTGAATTTCAGGAATCAAGAAAAAAGTATATAGCGTTTGCTTATCTAAAGCTTGGCTCATTTCTAAACGCTTAATAGGTGAACTTTTTGATCTCCAAATAACCGAATACGTCCCGATGTCAAACTTCTGTGAAGCGTGGTCATTTCCGTAAGCAGTAGTACCAAAATTAATATCAGAATCTAAAGATGCTTCAGCAGTAAATGATTTCTCAAAGGGAACAAGATTCACCCAGCGCATTTGAGCCGTAGTTTTACCTCCTTCATAATGATCATCCAGAAGACGCATCTGAGGTAAATAACCATTAGCGGTGCGCGCTTCTGCCCCACTAACGATACTATGCAATTGAGAAGAAGTTGTGGTCTGGTTAACAACTTGATTTTCTGACAATAGACCATAAATAAAAAGCGTGAATTTTCCTCCGGCAGCAAAACCAATTTTCTTCTCTAGAATAACTTTTTCATGTACGACGACCTGAATTTGATACACGCCAGGCTTTATTTTATAATATGAAGTAAGGTCGCTATAATTTAGGCTGTACTTTTCGGTGGCACCATCAGAAATAAGCTTCATACTAACCGCTGAATTTTCAACTAAAAAATCTCCCAATCGCAATTCAACATATTGATCACCTTTTTCTGAGCAACTTATTAAGTATAGAAGAAAAACAGGAATTAGGTATTTAATCGCTCTCATTTTGATTACTTCTTTTAATAGTTTTTTTCAGTAAATAAGGTCTCCCCACAACAATTAATAAAACAAGTGCTCCCACAGCTACTAATGCTAAAGGCTTAGAAATTGAAAGTCTAAATACCAGTGCCAAACCTATTATTCCACTTATAATGATACCACATAGAGGTATCCATTTTTTTGAATCTGACTCTTTTAAAGCTATCCAATTCACAATACCAAAAGTGCATAAAAACGCTAGACTAGCTGCTTCCACAAGTGAACTTAGACTCCCTATTACCGCCATACCTGCAGCCAAAGCCCCGAGAAGAATAATAGAACGATCTGGCACATCGTTAGTATTTGTATGGTTAAACCAAGAAGGTAATTCGTTTTGTTTTGCAATACGTTTCGATAGATTTGCGGTGGAGAATAATGTCGAATTTATTGCTGCGGCCGTTGCAAATGCAGCAGCAATAGTCATAACTATGGTTCCGGTTTTTCCAAATGCATTTTGAGCAGATATGCTGAGTGCTATCTCTTTAAAACGCACAAGAGATAATGCACCTCCTAGCATAGTCGCTCCAAGAGCAACGAGGATATAAAGTATAACCACAAACCCAACAGCACTTAGTAACGTAGGCATTAAATACTTTTTAGGATTTTTTATTTTACTATACTCATACGTAAGCAGCTGAAAACCTTCGTAAGCCATAAATATAGCTGCACCTCCTATAAGGCTTGACCAAAACGGTCTGGGTTCAATTCCCGAGACTAATTGATTTGGATCCCAGTTGATAATCCCATAAATCGCCAGGCTAAACAATACGATGAGATTGACAGAAACTATTGCTATTTCTACTTTAGAGAGTTTACCTACACCAGCAAGATTAAGAACGACTAAAGATGCTACGATTGTCAACGCAAGCAAACGAGTTATTAACGGATCAAAATTGAATGCAAAAGATACATAGTGACCAAAAGCGAAAGCGTAAACTGAAATAGTCAAAACATAACCCAGAATCAACATCCAGGCCAGATTACCTGCCATATTTTTAGCTTTGATTGCTTCTAAAAAAACAAATACCCCACCTTCTTTATGAAATTTTTTAGTCAGGAAAACGTAGCTGTATGCAGAAGGTAATGCAACTAATCCGGTTAATAAAAAGGCCAACCACGCCCATTGAGCTGAAACTGCTATTACTACGCCAAGTACGGTATAAATACCTCCGCCTACCATTCCACCAGCAGCTAACGCCCAAACAGCTAATACTCCTAAAGATTTTGATGACTTTGAGCCCATCACTAAGTTATTTCTATTTAGTGTTCAATTTAGACAACCTATTATTTATTATCTCAAGTCAAACCGTATTTACAATAGATTTAACCTTCACCAAATGAATTTACCAATCGCTTTAAACTATATTTTGCAAAAAGATTTATTATGATTTTAGGCGGAATAGATGGCTGCAAATATGGATGGGTTGTTATCACTAAATCTCAATCTATTTTTCAATATTTCCTCATTAAAAAAATCGAAGAGCTAACAGAATTATTCAAAAACCAAAAGGCCCGATTTTTTATTGATATTCCTATTGGTTTATCATCTAGAGAATTCACTAGAACAGTTGACACCCGGTTAAGATCTGAACTAGGCCCCAGAAGCTCAACTGTTTTTAACGCTCCGTGCAGGCCGGCAGCATATGAATCAGATAGACAAAAGGCCAAAGAATTAAATATTCAAATTGAGGGTAAAAGCCTATCTGAACAAACCTTGAATATAAAAGACAGAATTCAAGAAGTTGACAAGTTTATTCTTAAAAATAATGCTGCTATTGAACTATTAGAAAGTCACCCTGAGATCTGTTTTAAATACCTCAACCACACGCAAATTATACACTCTAAAAAATCAGACAAAACAGGTATTAGACAACGTCTGTCTCTTTTGAAAAAATATGAGCCTGGTCTTGAAAAAATCTATAATAAAATCCTTGAAGAAACCAAACGCAAGGACGTTAAGAGAGATGACAGTTTAGATGCGCTTTGCCTCTGCATTTCTAATGCTCTGGCATACCCAGATCAAACCAGCTATATTGAAGATCTAAACAAGATAGACAAGCGACAAATCCCTATTAAAGTTGCATTCTATGATTCTTCAACATAAAAGTTCACTAAACATATTGATTTGTAAGGAATTCCGTAATGTTTTTGTTAGAATTTGATTTAAATTGCTCCGGATTAAAAGTCCCTACCTTTTTACAAAATCCCAACTTGATGAAAATCAAAATTACTATTTAAATAGCATCTTGTTTATAAAAAGCAAAAAGCTTGGTTTAGCAATCTATCAAAATTAATTAAATGCAGTTACTTTTCAAAAAACGTAGGGTTTATTTAAACCTAATAATAGGTATAACTTGGGTGCTTCTTGTTCTGTCTAAATTTATCATCAAAGAGCCTATCAATTGGTTTGATTTCGCAATGCTTGTCTTAGCCTTGTATTATTTTACTCAATATTATTTTAATTATAAATTTCAATACCTTACAATAACAGATAAAGAAATAGTCAAGCAGCGGATTATCTATAAAAAAACAATCCCTATTAAAAATGTAAGACGGTTCTACCGCAATAAAACAGGAGACTATGTTATTGAAGGAAGTAAAAAAAAGATTAAAATTAATCCTTTAGAGGTACAACCCGAATCACTTATAAAATTCAAACATTTTACTTCGCGGTTAAAAGTAGCTAAAGATATTTTTTAGAGCATCATCAACCAATTTACCAGCAATGATCTATAAATTTCGTTTAGCTTAATTACAAAATTTTAAAGCTAATCAGATATTCTACAAAAACTATTAATCAATATTCTGTTAGCTCAGATCTACTGAACGCAAAAGTTAGACGCTTAACTAATCCTAGTTAAAGCAGCTATTGATAAAATATTGTAATCTAAGCAACAGCCAACTTTAGATTGATGAATTGGCTCTTTTTTGTCTACTTTTAAAAGAAAATTCAACTATGATTTACCCTTGGCATCTTTACCTGATGGCGGCTATGTATATAATTGCCGGCATTATGCACTTTATAAAACCTAAAGCTTATTTGCGCATAATGCCAAGATATTTACCGGCTCCTAAGAGTTTGGTTTATTTGAGCGGCTTTGCTGAAATTCTTCTTGGAGTTGGGTTGTGTTTTTCAGAAACAAAAAATACAGCGATCTGGTTAATTATTTTGATGCTTGCCGTTTTTTTACTCGTCCATTTTTATATGTTATCCTCTAAAAAAGCAGGGCTCAATTTACCCTCTTGGGTTTTATGGGGAAGAGTTTTTTTACAATTTGGTTTGATGTACTGGGCTTATTTTTATTTAACAGCATAAAAAAAGCCTTTGCTAAATTAGCAAAGGCCTATAAATTATTGATTATAATTTCTTATTTAATCTCAATTTGCTTTGAGAAATAATCTTTACCTACAGACACTCCTATTCTGTAATTACCAGCTGGCAATTCCTGAAAGTCTAGTGCTTGCTTCACTACTAGGTTATGATCTGTAAGTGATTCTATAATAGAACCATTCTCATCATATACACGAGTAGTAGTTTTTACTTCTTTAGGATTTGTAAAAGAAATCATTACGATATCATCTTGAACTTTGTAGTTAGGCTTAAAGATTGTTTTGCTTTCGTCCTTAATAACATCTAATCCTTTATACTCTTTTTTAATGGTAGTATAAGATTTAGCATAATCATCTTCATAGATAAGATAATACTTTCCTACAGGAAGTTCTTCTAGACTTAATGTTTTTGTATCATTAGCAACACTACCTGCATATTCTGTATAAAGACGCTCTCCATCAACATCCTCAAGATAAATCTGAGCTCCTTCAATCGCATTTGTGTATTCCACTTGAAGCATGAAGTTCTCGTTAACCGTCACTGCAATTCCATCTGCTGCACTGGCATTTAAACTAAAAGCTAATGTCAATGCTAATACCAAAGTTTTAATACTTGTTTTCATAGGTTTGGTTTTTTGTGAGTGATTTAATTTATTCACATTGCAAATGTATGGTGGTAATTCATTCTAAAATAGAACCCATTGTGCTAAATTATGTGCTATTTTAACTTAACAAATATCTTTTTATTTATTTTTGTGAAAATTATATATATTTAGGTTAATATAGCACAAGTTATAAGTTAAACGCTTGTCTAAATTTATATTGAACTAACAATTAATCCCATGATAAAATCTCCAAAACCAGCATTTGAGAAAATTGAACCCGGTTTTGGCAGTTCATTTTCATACCGCATGTATGATGAAAATCACGAAAACAACAACCACAATTTCTGGCATTATCATCCTGAACTTGAATTAGTTTATGTAAAGGGCGGTACAGGTAAGAGACAAGTAGGTAGTCACATTTCTTATTACCGCAATGGAGAGCTCATACTCATAGGTTCTAATTTACCCCACTGTGGGTTTACAGATTCATTAAATAATTATGAACGTGAAACTGTTATACAAATGCGTCCAGACTTTTTAGGAGAGTCTTTTTTTAATATTCCTGAAATGCGAAGTATAAAAGCTCTCTTTGAGCGTGCTAAAATGGGCATTGTCTTTCACGGGGAATTAAAGAGAGATGTAGGCGCCAAAATCGAAGCATTAAAAGATGTATCTAATTACGAACGTTTATTGGGCTTACTTGAAATTTTAAAACTCTTAGAAATTGCAGATAAATACACAGTTCTCAATGCGCAAGGATTTATTTTAGAGACTGAATTACAAGATAATAATCGAATTAATATAATTTTCAATTTTGTAAAGGAAGAGTTTAAAAGACAAATCACTCTTGAAGAAATTTCTGAATTGGTTAGTATGACCGTTCCTGCCTTTTGCAGATATTTCAAAAAAATTACCGGAAAAACATTTACCCAGTTTGTAAATGAATATCGACTTGTGCATGCTGCAAAACTTCTGCATGAAAAACCGATAAGTATAACAGATGTTTGTTTTGAAAGTGGGTTTAATAATTTTAGTCACTTTAATAAACAGTTCAAAAAGTTTACAGGTAAAACACCATCTACATATCGTAATGAACTCAAATTTATTGTCTCCTAGAATATTATAGCCGTTTTAACTGAATTCTCAACACATAATTTACTTTAAAATCTTTTCTGTTTAACAAATAGTTTTGTTAAATAGAATCTTATCAGGACACTACATGTTTAGACTATTTAGTTTAACTAAACTATTTACCACCAGCTAAACTAATAGTCACTAGACGTTAAAAATTTTTAGCAAATTATTACATCCCAAGTCATTCTCTTAATTTTTTGTTAAATTATATGCAGTTTTGAAAATCCCCTTAAAATACTGTAACTTTTAAACAACCCTAATGACTTATAAATCCCCCTATGATGCTACACAAAAATCTACAAAACTCAAAATGCCATGGCACAGTTAAACTGGCAAGACATATTTATAATAAATCGATTTTCAACGTCAAGATGGGATTCTGACTTTGATGATGATTTATACTTTCAGATAATTTTTATTGAAGATGGAAGCGGGAGAATAACTCTTGATGGCAAAGTCACTGCTTTTAAAAGCCGTGATGTTTTTATTTTCAGTAAACAAGAAGTCCCTCAGATTAAAATTCACGAGACTACAACCTTTATAATATTTAAGTTCACAGACTTATTGTTTTCTAGCAAGATAAGCCTTCCTGATAAGCAATATTGGTTAAGGCGTAGTGAGTTTATACTTAATCACCCCAAGAGAAGATTTCAAGAAGCTCTGAAGTCAATGGAAGAGCGTGATCTGATCTGGAGAATTATATTTTTTATCCGTAAGGAAAATGCAAATAAAGAGCAATATCATTTGCAAATAATCGCTAATATGGTTAGTACACTCTTAAGTATATTAGCACGTAATATCACAGAAAACAATCCGGAAATTAATACATACAGGCAGTCTAAAAAAACGGAACGTATAGATGAGATCTATGCTTATATTCGATATAACATATATGACTCAAATATGCTTAAAATATCTGTTATTGCTAAGCATTTTCATATTACAAGCAGCACATTGAGTAATTATTTTAAGAAAGAAACAGGGAATTCTCTTCATAATTACATTCTACTCTATAAACTAGAGATAGTTAAAGACAGACTTTTAAATTCAGAATTTACGGTATCTCAAATAGCGATACAATTAGGGTTTACAGATGAAAGTCATCTTACGCGTATTTTCAAAAAATATTGTAAAGCAACTCCTAAGCAATACAAAGATGCTCATGTAGCCACAGATGAATAGCTAGATAAATTAGAGATTTGGTTTTTAACCAAATAGTTCATTCAAAACGGCAGCAAGACGCACTCCTCCTTTTTGAAGTTGTTCTTGCACAATTCCTATATGATCTGCTTGATACCTGTAACTCAGCTTCTCTCCTATTTCAGCCGAATCGTAAACCATTTCTGCCAGAGCTTGCCCTTCGGTTACCCAATCAAGAACACTTCCTTTAGTTAATTCTTTATATTGGTCTTTAGAAACTGAACCAAAATTTTCAGCAATCTCGCTATAAGACATCCCATAACTTTCTAGCATTTTGGTATCCCAAAGTGAGTGTAAGTTGGTACCATCATTAAACCAACGCACCTGAAAGTCGTTGCCTCCTTTATCTTCAGCATGACCTAAATGTAAGGGTTGATGCAAATCTCCAATAAAGTGCACTAACAGTTTAAGGTAAAAAACCTTATCACTCTTAGAAGTAGTTTTTGAGCTAAGAACATCTTTACATTTCTCGATACCCATAACGATATCTCCGTATTTGTTATGCTCAGCTTCTGCATAAGAAAGACCGGGAGCTATATTCACATAATGCCAACTACCATATTTTCTATAGGCCTCATAACTTTTTATCTCGTCTGCATAGGTAGAGATGACTACTAAAGTTTCTTCTCCCAGTAACTTTTCAAGTTCTCGCTGGGTTTTCTTATTTAAATAGTTTGTTGCAATTGCTGCAGTTGCACGATGCCCCTTACTTCCCCAATCATCTGCTTTAACGATAACAGTACTCAAAACCAATAGTAAAAGGCTAAAAAATGTATTTCTCATCAGAATATTTTTGGCAAATTTAAACCTTTATAAGGCTTTAGAAACGTTATGGACAATCATTACAAAACACCGTCATATATAACACTGAAAATAAAACAATTATGATTTAAAGATTTTTTAGTAAAACCTCGCGTTGTTATCTAAAACATTTAAGTTTAACTTACGTTTAAAAGAACACATTGGGTTGATTATCTTTATACCTTTGCGTTAGTTTTCACATAATAATATAAGAAGCAATTCTATTATGAAATCTTTTAATGAAGTACAACGTTTTGATCAATGGTGGCTGCGACTTTTACTAGTTGTTATTTTGGCTATTGCAGTAAGTCCTTTGGTTATGGACTGGGATACGTTAAAATTATCACGCTTTGAGATTGCATCTGTAGTATTGAGCATATTGGTTATTTTAGGCTTGTTTTTAGGATTCTGGTATATCTTTAAGCTAGAAACCACAATCAACGAAAAAGGCATTACCTATAGATTTGTTCCCTTTCACATCAAATCAAGATTTAAATCCTGGAAAGAAATTAAAAGTGCTACAATAAGAAAATACCATCCTATACGTGAGTATGGAGGTTGGGGTTATCGCATTTCTTTTACTAAAAGGAAAGCTCTTACTACAAAAGGTAATAAAGGCATACAACTCATATTTAATGATGGAAATGAGTTGCTTTTAGGCACACAACAGCCTGAAAAAATCATGGAATTTTTCAAGAAGTACAACATCCCTCTCAAAAATTAAATCCGCTATGCGTATAGCAGTTCTTCTGTGCTTTGTTCTTTTTAATGTTACGCTACATTCACAAAATTTATTAGAGTCTAACCTGAGGGTAAACAATCTCATTGCTGGTACGCTATTAGAAAAAAATAGTGAGTCAGATACGTTAGCGATTATTATTGCAGATTCTGGACCTACAGATCGAAACGGGAATCAGCGGAATATGCAAAACAACAGTTTAAAGTTTTTAGCTGAAAAAATTACAGAGGAAGGTATTTCAACCTTTAGATATGATAAACGTTTAATCCCCTTAATTCGTCAAAATACACTTCAGGAAGAGCGTTTGCGCTTTGATGACTTTGTAAATGATGCAGTGGCTGTTATCAGCTTTTTTAAAGATAAATATTCTTCAATTATCCTTATAGGACACGCTCAGGGATCTTTAATAGCGATGCTCGCTGCTCAAAAGATTGAAGTGACTAAAATAATTTCTATTGCCGGAATGGGAGAATCGATAGATCAGCTTATAATAGGTCAACTAGAATTGCAGGCACCGGGACTTGTAGATAACGCAAAACAAGCATTTAAAGATCTAAAGGAAACCGGAAAGTCTAAAAATTACAGTCAGGGATTAGTTACAATTTTCAGGCCTTCTGTACAACCTTTTATGAAAAGTTGGATAAATTATGACCCTTCAGAAATAATAACAGAACTAGACTTACCCATACTTCTCATTCAGGGAACTAAGAACTTGCAAATTCCTCAGGAACAAGCAGAACTACTCAAAAGCGCAAAACCCGAAGCGCAATTAATTCTCATAAAAGATATGAATCACGTTCTCAAACAAATTGAAGGTGATGACCTCGAAAATTCAAAGTCCTATAATGAACCCTACAGACCTGTTTCTTCAGAATTAATAAAAAATATCATTTCTTTTATAAATGAATAACGAGCTTTTACAGTTCTGGAAAAATACACCTAAGATCTAAAATCTATACATTTTTCAACCCAACAGCCTCATTTTAAATCATTTTCACAAAAGTCGTGCTAATGACCCGTTGTATTAGCTTTTAAAAAAGATTTTAGGCATATTTGCAGCACACAAAATATTTAAAATGCGTACAAAATTAGCCCTTCTAAGCCTCATTGGATTATTCTTAGTAACAGCTTGCAGTAAAGAAGGAGACTTTAAATTAACAGGTAAAATAAACGGTCTAAAAAAAGGAACCATTTACCTTCAAAAAATCGAAGATACCACACTAGTTAATCTAGATAGTCTTGTGGTTGATGGCAACTCAGAATTTGAATTTATAACTGATTTGAAAGAACCTCAAATCGTGTATTTAACTTTAGAAAAAGTAGATGCTTATGATTATGATGATCGTATCATGATTTTTGCTGAACCTGGCGAAATGACTCTAAATACTTCTTTAAAAAACTTTGAAAGTCAGGCGGCGATCACCGGTTCTGAAAACCAGCTTAAATTAGACGAGTATACTAAAATTATCAGACGCTTTAATGACCAGAATTTAGATCTGATCAAAAAAACCTTTGAAGTACGCAAAGAGGCAAATGAAGATTCTATTATTTACTACGACAATCAACTGCAAAATCTAACTAAGCGGAAATATCTATACACGGTTAATTTTGCTATAAATAATAAGGATTATGAAGTTGCGCCCTACTTAGCAGTTTCTGAAATTTTTGACGCTAACGTAAAATATCTGGATACCATTTATAATTCTTTAAAACCGAAGATTAAAAAATCTAAATACGGGAATGCTCTTAAAGACTATATTAAAGAGCGTAAAAACGCAGAAAGTCAAACCACTAATACGGTTACAGACACTACCTATTCAGAAGTTGATTAAGAAGTAAATCACCTTGAGGTAAGCCGAATAAAACTCAAGGAAAAGCTTTCGATTTCGCTGCAAACTTCAGCTTTTAATTCTAAATAAAACTTTATAACTAAAAACGCCTCGTATTTTAAAACACGAGGCGTTTTTAATTCGCTTATTTTAAAAGATACTATAAAGCGTTTACACGATCTATTAAAGCTTTACCACGCTCTTCTAATTCTGCGTTAACAGCTTTAAGATGTTTACTGCGGTTTTCAACTTTATTGTCATTAACCTTTGCGATTAAATCATCAAAAGTTGCGATAGCATCATCTATAATCGCTTCAGACTTACTGTGATCTTCTTTTGGGTTAATTGCTTCCCAGATGTACACTGCATCGATTATATCTCCTAAAACGAAGTTTATGTCTTTTTTAAGGTCTCTAATATTTGCCATAATATAAATTTTGCGCAAAAGTACGCTTAATTATCTCAGCTGTTATAGATAAACTTCTAGAATCTCACAATTATCAGCCTCTAAATGAACCGCTTTGTTTGCAGCAGGAATTAATAGGGTTTCACCTGATGAGAGCTTGCCATTTGTTATTCCATCTGAAAAACTAAGGCTACCCGAAACTACAATGATTATCGTGAAGGAGTCCGTTCTTTCTACAGTATAAGCTTGTTCTTGAATATTTACCCATTCCGTTTTAAAATAGGTATGATGCTTAACAATCTGAGCCTCGTTTTTAGCACTGCGATCATAATCCAATTTAAAATCCTGAGTGGTTTCAAAGTCTAAAACCTCACGAGATTCTTTAACGTGCAAGTCACGTAAGTTACCATCATCATCCTTGCGGTTGTAATCGTAAACGCGATAAGTAACATCTGATGTCTGTTGAATTTCAGCCAATAAAACACCACCACCTATAGCGTGAATGCGACCTGCATTTATAAAAAAAGAATCTCCTTCTTCTACCACGTGCTCATCCATCACTTCTTCAATAGTAAGATTATCTATACGCTCATCATACTCTTCTTTTGTGATTTTTGTATTGAAACCTACTGTTAGCTTTGCACCTTCATCGGCTTGCATAATGTACCACATTTCGGTTTTACCTACTCCCGTAGGTGAAGTTGCGTCAGTAGGATGCACCTGGATAGAAAGATCACTGGCAGCATCAATAAACTTAATAAGTAATGGAAAATGAGGCCCAAAAACGTCATAAACCTTTTTACCTAAAAGTCCCTCAGGGTCTGAAACTATAGCTTCATTTAAAGTTTTTCCTGCTAAGGCTCCTTCTTTCACAATGCTTTGCCCTTCTTCAAGATCTGCGATCTCCCAGCTCTCGCCCACTTTTGCAGTTGCATTATCTCCTTTTCCGAAGATTTCATGTAGCTTTTGACCTCCCCATATTTTCTCTTTAAGTACAGGTTTAAATGTTAATGGATAAACAGAATTGCTCATAATTTTTACAATAGCCACAAAGGCGTTTTATGATTAATGATTTTTATTTTTTTATGATTTTAATTATAAATGCATCAAAATTTTACTGACCGCTATAGCTTACAAAATTACGCGGAGTTTCATAAAGTGTCACTTCAATATCAAACTCAGCTCCTATTTTTTTTCTCATTTTAGTATAAATAACCACACATATATTTTCTGCAGTAGGATTTAACTCCGCAAATTCCGGAACGTCTAAATTGAGGTTTTTATGATCAAAAGGGTCTTCTACTTCAGACTTGATGATATCTTTTAAGATTTTAAGGTCTATTACAAAACCAGTCTCCATATCTATTTCTCCGGTTACAGCAACTATAAGTTCATAATTATGACCGTGGTAGTTGGGATAGCTACATTTGCCAAAAACATCTAAATTCTTAGCATCATTCCAGTCTGACCTGTAGAGCCTGTGAGCAGCATTAAAATGAGCCTTGCGACTTACGGTTACTCTCATCGTGCTATATGATTGTAAAACTTTTCAAAAATGATTTTAAACCACTCGGTATAAATCTCAGGATGAACATTCATATCTTCTTTTATAGCTTCTAGGGACATCCACTTCCATGCACCTACTTCATCTGGATTTAAGTTTGGCTCGCCTTCAAAATTACCTAGTAAAATATGGTCAAACTCGTGTTCTGTAAGACCGTTATCAAAAGGAGCTTTATAAATAAAAGAGATACTTTCTTCCAAGTCTACAGTAAAACCCATTTCTTCCATCAGACGTCTTCTACCAGCCTCTATATTAGACTCTCCTTCACGTTGATGACTACAGCAAGTATTTGTCCATAAACCCGGTGAATGATATTTGTGAAGTGCACGTTGTTGAATCATCAATTCTTTTTTGCTGTTGAAAACAAAAACAGAAAAAGCCCGATGCAATAAGGCTTTTTCATGAGCCTCTATTTTTGGCATCAAACCTATTTGCTGATCATTTTCATCAACGAGAATCACTAATTCTTCTTTCATAAACTATTTTTGACTGTAAATGTACAAATACCTTAAAGCCTTAACAATAGAAAAAGCCTTCAAAATTAGAAGGCTTTTTAGGGTTTGTGTTATGTAGATGCGCATTAATAACCTTGCACGATAAATTCACTACGTCTGTTAAGCTGATGTTCTTCTTCGGTACAGTTCACTCCATTGCTACATTTGTTAAGCAATTGTGTTTCTCCATACCCACGACCAGTTAATCGATCTCTAGAGATCCCGTTTGCTACCAAATATTCTATTGTAGATTTATTACGTCGCTCTGAAAGTGCTAAGTTATAGGCATCATTACCTCGACTATCAGTATGTGAACGTACGTCAATACTTATTTCGGGTAACTCTTTCATATACTTAACAATTATATCGAGTTCAGCAGCGGCATCAGGGCGTATAAATGATTTGTCAAAATCAAAATAAATCGGTTTTATAAACTTTCCAAGATCAATTTTTATACGTTCCAGTTCTATTACTAATGCAACCTCAGTTGACTCTTCAGGAATTTCTACCATTTTCTCTGCGGTAGTATATCCTTCCATTGCTGCACGAGCAAGGTAATTCTCGCCACACTCAGGTTCTTCATAAACAAAAGTAGCATCTGGCACTACTGCTTCTCCTGAAACTAAAACCTCGTTTTCTAAATCTCGTATTCCAACTAAAGCCCCATTTAATGGTTCTTTAGTTTCTTTATCAATAACATTTACGGTTAAAATACTTTCACAGGCTTTGCGTATAAAGCTATAAATATCATCATCTAACGGATCGTTAGCCCTGTTAGATGCAAAAAAGCCTTTGCCTGAATCTGTATCATAGATAAACGTAAAATCGTCTTTTATACTATTTATAGGTTCGCCAATATTTGAAAGTTCATTTTTCTCAAAATCGTATACATAAACATCAAGACCTCCCAATCCTCCTCTACCATCGGTAGAAAAATAGAGTTTTCCATTTTTACCTACAAAGGGAAAGGTTTCTCGGCCGGGAGTATTTATAGTTGCTCCCAAATTTTCAACCTCTCCAAAGCTACCATCCTCGTTTAGATTCACTTTCCATAAATCAGATTCCCCTAATGTTCCCGGGCGATCTGAAGCAAAGTATAAAACCTTACCGTCTGGAGATACTGCTGGGTGTGCTGTAGAAAAACTATTATCGTTAAATGGAAGTTCAACCACATTACCAAAAGTATCTCCTGATCCTTTTGTTGCTTTATAAAGTTTAAGTTTATTCGTTTTATTGCTATCTGAACGATACTGATCTGCTGTAAAGTTGTTTCGTGTAAAGTATAGCGCTGTTCCATCAGGAGATAGGGTTGCTGTACTCTCGTGAAACTCTGTATTGACAGGGCCCTTTAATTTTTCTGCGGAATTTACCTGACCAGTATCATCAATAGTACCTACATATAGGTCCAAAAACGGCTGATTGTTCCATTTATGTATTCGCTTTGTATAGGTTCCTGTATCACGAGTTGAAGCAAAAAGCAATCGCTCTCCATAAAAAGCAGGAGCAAAGTCTGAATAACCTGCTGCATTTACATTTAACTTGTTTATCGTATAATTCTGTCTTTCAGAACGAATGTTCTTAATTGTATTGGGATCATAATACGATTCACCAGAAGCATCCATTAGCTCCTGATAGCGTTCAATCATTTTGTCAGATTCATCATAGTGCTCTACAGCTCTAAGCGCCTGAGCATATCTAAAATATTGATCCGGAGTTACAGATTCAGTATATTTTTCTACAAGCTTATCATACCAAGATACTGCTTCAGTATAATCTGCATTATAGTAAAAACTATCCCCTAGTTTAGAGAACAGGTCTGCTGACTCATAACCACTTTCTGCTACTCTTAAGTAAATCTTCTGAGAGTCAACAAAAGCATATTGATTAAACTTCTTATTCCCTTTAGCTACTTCACGCTCCTGAGCTACTGCCTGAGAAGCATTAAGCACAAATACCAAAAGAAAAATACCATAATATCTTAGATTCATAGGGGTATGTTTTTTAAAAGAAACGAGGGGTTAACATACGGTTGTATTCTTTGAAAAGTTCAAAGCGTAAAAACAATTCATAGGTGCCGTTATTGTACGTTGCATTACCAAGGTCTGTAGTCTCGCGATCGTAGGCAAAGCCTATTAACAGTCCGTCATTAACTTGAAAACCTACTAATCCGCTTAATGCAGCACTCCATCGGTAAGATGCCCCTAAAGTAAGCTTATCATAAAACATAAAGTTTGCATTCACATCTACTGCCAGAGGTGCTCCAGCAACCATCTTGACTAAGGTTGATGGCTTAAACTTCACGTTTCGGTTTAGATCAAAAACGTAACCTGCCAAACCATAGTAATGAATGTTCTCCTCTGCTACAAATGTTTCTGCTCCCTGTGACCCACTACGATCAAAATGATCGGTTTGTAATAACTGAGGTGCAGATAAACCTGCATAGAACTTAGAATCGTGATAAAAAACACCCACTCCTACGTTAGGAGACAGCTTATTATCTATATTAATTAAAAAAGGATCATTCGTATTAAAAGGATTCGTTCTACTAAAATCTACATCTAGTAAATCTAAAGACCCTTTTAAACCAAAACTAAACTTACCTTCAGCACCTGTCTCCAATGTATAACTGAAATCTACATTGAAATAAGTTTCCCGTGCAGGTCCTAGTACATCATTCACTAAACTAAAACCCATACCTACTTTACCCAATCCTATTGGACTGTGTACCGAAAGATTTTGAGTCCTGGGAGCACCATCAAGACCTACCCACTGACTACGATGCAGTAATACAATACTCGTTACCCCACGGTTACCTGCATAAGCAGGATTTATAACCAGAGGATTGTACATATATTGCGTGTACTGAGGATCTTGCTGACTATAGCCTGAAGCTGAAATTAACAATACAAGCAGAAGCAGCAACTTACTCAAATTTCTTTTCATCATTATAAGTATTTTATTATAAGTACTCATTGAGTAATCTTTATTAGTTAATGTAAAGGAATGAAGCTTTATTTCTTACAGTACCCGTATCTGGATCTGCATATTCTATAACATAGTAATAGGTTCCTGTTGGTAAACGTTCCCCTCTTCTTACCGTCGCCCGACCATCAGAGAATCCGCTAAATACATTTCCGTTATCTATACTATAACCTTCAGTACTATACACTTCTACTCCCCATCTGTTAAAGATCTGAACTTTATTATCAGGGTATCTATCAATATTCTGAATCATAAAGATATCGTTAAGACCATCTCCATTTGGAGTCATCACATTATAAACGATAATATCTTCATCAGCAAGTACATTAGGAATTATGGTTACTGTTACATCATCTGGCTCACCATCACCATCCACATCAACATCTGCAGGATTGTTTGGATCATCAGAAAGATCATCTATTACCTCTCCGTCTGGATTAACCCCACTTACAAGAGCTTGATTTTCTACAGCCAATTGCTCAATATCAATTTGTGTAATAGAATAAACTGCAGTAAATGTTGTACTGTCTTCTTCACCAGGAGCCAGTTCTATTGGACCACCGGTAACATTGACTAATTCATCATCTATCACAATATCACTAATTATAGTTTCACCAGTATTTATAACTCTAAATGTATAGGTTATAGTCTCTCCTATCTGAGGCCTTTGATCACCATTCTCATCATTAAAGACTCCTACTTTTTCAAGGCTTAAACTTGCTTTACCAGGTGTGTTTGTAATGGTTGGATCGTTGCCAGGATCACCATCTCCATCATCGTCAATAAGTTCGTCTCCGTTATCGGAAATATCCGTTACATCGTCGCCAGAAGGATTTTTACCAGTAGCAAGAGCACTGTTGCTGACAAAGCCAGCATCAATATCAGACTGGGTGATCTCATATTCTGCTGTTGCTGTTCCTGTTCCTCCAGGGGCTAAGCTCGATGGAGTAATACCTAAAGCGTCCACTCCAATTCGTTCATCATCAATCACCGTACCAGTGATTGTAACATTTCCGGTGTTAGTAACCGTAAAATCATAGGTGATCGTCTCTCCTACCTGCGCATAACCATCACCGTTTTCATCATTGAATATACCTGTCTTGATAAGACCTATAGAACCGCTTTTAGGAAGTTCTGTTACCGTATCATCATCTTCTAAATTACTGTTATCATCCGATGTATCCGTTACATCTTCACCCTCTGGATCTTTACCCGTAGCAAGAGCGCTGTTGCTGACAAAACCAGCATCGATATCTTCCTGAGTGATTGTATACTCTGCACTGGCTAATCCACTTGCTCCAGGAGCTAACGGATCTGTATCCAAGGTTAATCCTGAGACTCCGATTCGTGCATCTTCAATAACTGTCCCACTTATTGTTACATCTCCAGTATTAGTTACTTTAAAGCTATAGGTGATCGTCTCGCCTACTTGTGCAAAGGTATCCGTGTTCTCATCATTGAATACACCTGTCTTGATAAGACCGATAGCCCCTTGATAAGGAAGTTCTGTTACCG
>NZ_QOVK01000023.1 GCF_004104075.1 Leeuwenhoekiella polynyae
GTGTTAATTAAAGATATTTTTAAATTTTAGCATATTAAGTTGAGAATGTATTAATATTAATGATTATTAACGTATTTTTTACATTAAAAATGCTTATTTAATTAATGGTTTAGTTGGTTTGTTTTTTAATTAACAATAATTTTTTATTAAAAATTAGCGATCAATGTTAAATGTAGAATTGAGTTTGATAACTCGAATTTTTGATTATTGTGAATGCCGTTGGCTAGGTTTAGTTTTAGTATTCCGGCTTTTGTTAAAAGAGAAGTTCCTAGTCCAAAACTGTATAAGATATCTTCTTGGTTGCTGAGATTGTTTTCGTAGTACGCGGCATCAATAATTGTGTTTATGTAGATTTTTGAGCTGGGGGAGTATCTGTATTCTGTTTGAAGGGTTGTGTATAAATTTGCAGATATGCTATTTTCTTTAAATCCTCTTATGTTGTTGATTCCGCCAAAGCGAAATAATTCATTGTCAAGGTAATTAGTGGATTTTAATAGTGCTGTTTGGTTGTTTAGGTGAAGGTTGTGGTTTGGGCTTATTCTAAAATTATATGCTGCATTTAAACTGGCGATAAATTGATTTGTGGTGTTGGGGTTTTGTGTCTTTCTTAAAGCGGTTCCTGCGATAAATTCTAAGTAGGCTGATTGAGGTTGTAATGTTGAGTTTTTTGTTTTACTGTAGCTGAGTTTTCCTGAATAGATTTGTTTTTTGTAAGGTTTTGTGTTTGTGTTCTCTGAGTTTTGCGATGTTGTTGATTGTTCAAGCTCTAGTGAGGTTGAGAGGAATGTGTTTTTAGCGATGTTTAATGAAGTTTCTAAAGTTTGTGATGCGTTAGAAAATGTGCTGTCTTGTCTGAAGATGTTAATCCCTGTGGAAAGGCTGATTGGACTTTTGAAAAGAAAGGGGAGGTTTGTGTTTAGGTTTAAAATTTGTTGGTTGTCGCCATTGCTTTTGTAAGTTAGGTTTGTTCGTTCTCCTTGGTTGAAGTTGTTTATTAGGTTTAAGTTTAAATAACCAGCGAGTCTCAACTTTGATTCATCTTCGTTAGGGCTAAAACCTAAAAATCCCTCAAGTGTATTAGTGTTTTTTTTATCTAGATATAGGTATAAAGATGTGCTGTCTTTTTTAAATTGTAACTCAGGGGCTTTGCTAAATGATACAAAGTCTAATTCTTCTAAGGTTTTTGTCTTGTCTAGGATTTTCTTTTTTTGAAAAAGGGCCGGGGTTTTTAGTTTGGCTTGGTGTTTAATAAAGCTTTTCGGGAACTTGGAGTATCCTTTGATGATTACCTTTGTGAGGTTTCTGTTTTCTTTTCTGTTAACTTTTAGCTCTGCAGAAAAGCCTTTTTCTGATGCTAAAATATTTATTAGTTGAAATGTGGTTAGTGGGTTGCCTATTTCTGCGGCGTTTTGTGTTAGTTTGGGGAGGATTTCACGGATTTCTTGAGGTTTTATTTTGATTGAGTTTTTAGAAATTTTGTAATCAAGATCTGTTAAGTAATTCAATGTTTTTGTGTCATATATATATAAGGTAATTTGTTTTGTTTTTTTTTCGCTAAAAAATTCTAAGCTATAGTTCTCTTTTGAGTTCTTTTTTAAGTTATGGAACTTATGTTGAAGATATCCTTCTAGGTAAAGTTTATTCTTTGTTTGGTTTATTTCTTCGGTCATCTCATTAAATGAGTCAAATTCAATATTTTGAAAATATTTTGAGATGAGGCTGTCTTCTGATTTAGAATTAGTGATAATCTCTAAAGAAATATTCTGAGAAAAAGCTGAACATAGGCTTGATAGGTAAATAGCTAAAAGTAGATTGTATAAAAATTGCTTTTGCTTCAAGTGTTTATTTTGGATTTGGTTTGTAGTGTTTTTTGGCAAATACCTATTATAATAAAATACCTTTGAAAATTAATGATTTATGTGTTGAATTACTCAATTTATTTTATACCTTTGCGAGCCCTTAGAAAAGGGGCTATTAGAATAACTATAATTTAGGTAAAGGAAATTATGCCAACAATTTCACAATTAGTACGAAAAGGAAGAGCTAAGATAACCAAGAAGAGTAAATCGGCTGCTTTAGATTCGTGCCCACAACGCCGCGGGGTTTGTACTCGTGTGTACACCACTACACCTAAGAAACCTAACTCTGCGATGCGTAAAGTAGCGCGTGTTAGATTGACTAACGGTAAAGAGGTGAATGCATACATTGGTGGTGAGGGTCACAATTTACAAGAGCACTCGATAGTATTGGTTAGAGGCGGAAGGGTAAAAGATTTGCCAGGTGTTAGATATCACATTGTACGTGGAGCTTTGGATACCGCAGGTGTTCAGGGAAGACTACAGCGTCGTTCTAAGTATGGAGCAAAACGCCCTAAGAAGTAATTAAAAACTTTTAAAGAGAAGAAATGAGAAAAAGACAGGCCAAAAAGAGACCACTTTTACCAGATCCTCGTTTTAACGATCAGCTGGTTACGCGTTTTGTAAACATGATGATGTGGGACGGTAAAAAGTCGGTAGCCTTTAAGATCTTTTACGATGCAATGGATATCGTAGAGGAAAAGAAAAACAACGACGAGAAAACAGCTTTAGAGGTTTGGAAAGATGCGCTATCTAATGTTATGCCTCACGTAGAAGTGCGTAGTCGTAGAGTAGGTGGAGCAACCTTTCAGATACCAATGCAGATTAGACCAGATCGTAAGATTTCTACTGCAATGAAGTGGTTGATTAGCTTTTCAAGAAAGCGTAATGAAAAATCGATGGCTTCTAAATTAGCTGCAGAAGTATTAGCTGCTGCTAAAGAAGAAGGTGCTGCTGTTAAGAAGCGTACAGATACTCATAAGATGGCGGAAGCTAACAAAGCATTCTCTCACTTTAGATTCTAAAAAAAAATGGCACAAAGAGATTTAAAATTTACAAGAAATATAGGTATAGCTGCTCACATTGACGCTGGTAAAACAACGACAACAGAGCGTATACTTTATTATACTGGTGTGAGTCATAAAATAGGAGAAGTGCATGATGGTGCAGCTACTATGGATTGGATGGAGCAAGAGCAGGAGCGTGGTATAACCATTACTTCAGCTGCTACAACCTGTACGTGGAAGTTTCCTATGGAAAATGCTCAGCCGCTTCCAGAGACTAAAGATTATAACTTCAATATTATTGACACTCCGGGACACGTTGATTTTACTGTAGAGGTAAACCGTTCTTTGCGTGTTCTTGATGGTTTAGTGTTCTTGTTTAGTGCAGTTGATGGTGTTGAGCCACAATCTGAAACAAACTGGAGACTTGCAGATAATTACAAAGTGCCACGTATGGGCTTTGTAAATAAAATGGATCGTCAGGGATCTAACTTTCTTGAGGTTTGTAAGCAGGTAAAAGAAATGTTAGGTTCTAATGCAGTGCCTATTGTTTTGCCTATTGGTGATGAAGCGGACTTCAGAGGGATTATTGATCTTGTTAAGAATCGTGCTGTAGTGTGGCATGATGAGACTCAGGGTGCAACCTTTGATGTTGTTGAGATTCCTGAAGAAATGAAGGAGGAAGTGAAGATGTATCGTGGTATGCTAATCGAAGAGGTTGCTGCTTATGATGAGAATTTACTTGAGAAATATATGGAAGATGAAGATTCTATTACTGAAGATGAAGTGCATGCTGCTCTTCGTGCTGCTGTAATGGATATGTCTATTATTCCAATGATTTGTGGTTCTGCCTTTAAAAACAAAGGTGTGCAGTTTTTATTGGATGCTGTATGTCGTTACTTGCCTTCTCCGATGGATAAGGATGGTATTAAAGGAATTAATCCGGATACTGAGAAAGAAGAAATTCGTAAGCCAGATGTGACTGCTCCATTTGCTGCTCTTGCATTTAAAATTGCTACAGATCCTTTCGTAGGTCGTTTAGCATTTTTCCGTAGCTACTCAGGTAGGCTGGAGGCTGGGTCTTATGTATTGAACAATCGTTCAGGAAATAAAGAGCGTATATCTCGTATCTATCAAATGCATGCTAATAAGCAAAACGCAATTGACTTTATCGAAGCTGGAGATATAGGTGCTGCAGTAGGGTTTAAGGATATCAAGACTGGTGATACTTTATCTGATGAAAAGCATCCAATCGTTCTTGAAAGTATGGACTTTCCTGATCCTGTAATTGGTATTGCTGTTGAGCCTAAAACTAAGGCGGATGTTGATAAGTTAGGTATGGCTTTAGCTAAATTAGCTGAAGAGGATCCTACTTTCCAGGTTCGTACAGACGAGGCCTCAGGTCAGACTATTATTTCTGGTATGGGTGAGTTGCACTTAGATATTATTGTAGATCGTCTTAAGCGTGAGTTTAAGGTGGAAGTGAGTCAAGGTCAGCCACAAGTAGAGTATAAAGAAGCTATTACAAGAGTTGCTGATCATAGAGAGGTTTACAAGAAGCAATCTGGTGGTCGTGGTAAATTTGCTGATATAGTGTTTACTCTAGAGCCTGCAGAAGAAGGCAAAGTAGGTCTTGAATTTGTGAATATGGTAAAAGGTGGTAACGTTCCTAAAGAATATATACCATCTGTAGAGAAAGGTTTTAAGGCTGCGATGATCAATGGTCCTTTGGCTGGTTTTGAAGTTGATGCGATGAAAGTTACACTTAAGGATGGTTCTTTCCACCCTGTAGATTCTGATGCATTGTCTTTTGAGCTTGCTGCTAAAATGGGATTCAAGGCCGCTGCTAAAGCTGCTGGTGCTGTTGTGCTTGAACCTATAATGAAAGTTGAAGTTATTACTCCTGAAGAAAATATGGGTGATATCGTAGGTGACCTTAACCGGCGTCGTGGTCAGATGAGTAGTATGGGTGACCGTGCTGGTGCAAAAGTTGTGAAAGCAACTGTACCATTGTCTGAAATGTTTGGTTATGTTACTACATTACGTACGCTTTCTTCTGGTCGTGCAACTTCTACTATGGAATTTTCACATTATGCAGAAACTCCTTCTAATGTATCGGAAGAAGTTATCGCTGCGGCAAAAGGAACTGCTAACGCTTAATTTACTAAGAAATGAGTCAGAAAATCAGAATAAAACTTAAATCTTACGATCATAACTTAGTAGATAAGTCTGCTGAAAAAATCGTAAAAACGGTAAAAAGTACCGGTGCTGTAGTAACTGGGCCAATCCCACTACCTACTCACAAAAAAATCTTTACAGTATTGCGTTCTCCACACGTAAACAAGAAATCTCGTGAGCAGTTTGAGCTTAGCTCTTATAAGCGCTTACTTGATATTTACAGTTCATCTTCAAAAACCATTGATGCGTTAATGAAGCTTGAATTGCCTAGTGGGGTTGAAGTAGAGATTAAAGTATAGTTTGATTTCCGCATAGCGGAATAAACATGTCCTAAGCTGCGGGCGAGGGAAAAACGGATAAAAATACATTCAGGGTCGAACGTATTTTGACCCTGTTTTATTTCGGCGAAAGCCAAACAATAAATAAGTAAACTAGTAATAATCAATATTAATTAATATGTCTGGGTTAATTGGAAAAAAAGTAGGTATGACCAGCATCTTTGACGAGAATGGGAAGAACATTCCTTGTACTGTGATCGAAGCAGGTCCCTGCGTTGTTACCCAAGTCAGAACCGAAGAGGTTGACGGGTATAGTGCCCTTCAGTTAGGTTTCGATGACGCAAAGACTGCAAATAAAGCTGCTCAAGGTCACGCCAAGAAAGCAGGTACAGTTGCAAAGCGCAAAGTTGTCGAATTCCAAGAATTTGAAGGTGAGTACAAATTAGGAGATGCAGTAACTGTAGAAGTCTTTAAAGAAGGTCAGTTTGTAGATATAGCTGGTACTTCTAAAGGTAAAGGTTTTCAAGGTGTAGTAAAGCGTCATGGATTTGGTGGTGTAGGTCAGTCTACCCACGGCCAGCATAACCGTTTGAGAGCGCCTGGTTCTATCGGTGCGGCATCTTATCCTGCTCGTGTATTTAAAGGTATGCGTATGGCTGGTCAAATGGGAAATGAGCGAGTAAAAGTTCAAAATTTAAGAGTTTTAAAAGTGGTTGCTGAAAAGAACCTGCTTGTGGTGAAAGGTTGTGTGCCAGGTCACAAAAATTCTTATGTAATTATTGAGAGATAATGAAAGTAGCAGTAGTTGATATCAAAGGAAAAGAAATAGGAAGAGAGGCAAACCTTTCTGACGCTATTTTTGCAATAGAGCCTAATGACCATGCTATTTATTTAGATGTAAAGCAGCACCTTGCTAATAAAAGACAAGGTACGCACAAATCTAAAGAGCGTGCAGAGATCGCAGGTAGTACACGTAAGATAAAGAAACAAAAAGGTACGGGTACAGCTCGTGCTGGTAGTATCAAGTCTGGTGTGTTTAAAGGTGGTGGTAGAATGTTTGGTCCTAGACCTCGTAATTATTCATTCAAATTGAATAAAGGTCTTAAGCGTTTAGCGCGCCGTTCTGCTCTTACGTTGAAAGCAAATGATAAAGCAATTTTGGTAGTTGAGGATTTCAATTTTGATACCCCAAAAACTAAGGATTTTGTTGACGTTGTAAAAGCCTTGGGCTTAGATAATAAAAAGTCTTTGTTTGTGTTGGGCGCTTCAAATAATAATGTATATTTGTCGTCACGCAATTTGAAGACCTCTGAGGTTGTAATGAGTTCAGAATTAAGCACTTACAAAATTATGAATGCAAATAATGTAGTGTTTTTGGAAGGATCTCTAGAAGAAATTGAGCAAACTTTAAGTAAGTAACAACATGAGTATTTTAATAAAACCCGTGATTACCGAAAAAGCTACATCGGATAGTGAGCTTAACAGCCGTTATACCTTTGAAGTAAATCCCGGTTCGAATAAGATCGAAATTAAAAACGCTGTAGAGGCGACTTATGGTGTTTCGGTAATTAAAGTAAGAACAATGAACGTTCGCCCAGATCGTAATACCAAGTTTACAAAATCTGGTATGATCACTGGTAAAACAAAAGGCTTTAAGAAAGCTATTGTACAGGTGGCGGAAGGTGATGTGATTGATTTTTATAGTAACATTTAAGACAAACAAATGTCAGTAAGAAAATTAAAACCGATCACTCCAGGACAGCGATTTAGAGTAGTTAATGGGTTTGACGCCATTACTACTGATAAGCCGGAAAAAAGCCTATTGGCTCCGATTAAAAAATCTGGAGGGAGAAACAGTCAAGGAAAAATGACCATGCGCTATAAAGGTGGTGGTCATAAAAAACGCTATCGCGTTATTGATTTTAAAAGAAATAAAGAAGGTGTTCCTGCTACTGTAGCGAGCATTGAGTATGATCCTAATCGTACTGCTTTTATTGCGCTTTTGAATTATCAAGACGGAGAGAAGCGTTACATTATTGCGCCAAATGGTTTGCAGGTAGATCAGAATGTTGTTTCTGGATCTGGTTCGGCTCCTGAAATAGGGAACGCTATGCCTTTGTCTGATATCCCATTAGGTACTATTATTTCTTGTATAGAATTACGTCCGGGGCAAGGAGCTATTATGGCTCGTAGTGCTGGGGCGTTTGCGCAGTTAATGGCTCGTGACGGAAAATTTGCAACTGTTAAGTTGCCTTCTGGTGAAACAAGATTGATTCTTGCTAACTGCATGGCTACTATAGGTGCAGTTTCTAACAGTGATCATCAGCTTATCGTTTCTGGTAAGGCTGGTAGAAAGCGTTGGTTAGGTAGGCGTCCACGTACAAGACCGGTTGTAATGAACCCTGTTGATCACCCAATGGGTGGTGGTGAAGGTCGTGCTTCTGGAGGTCACCCACGTTCTAGAAACGGTATACCTGCTAAAGGTTACAGAACCCGTACTAAGACGAAAGCGAGTAATAAATATATTGTAGAACGTAGAAAGAAATAATAAGATATGGCACGTTCATTAAAAAAAGGACCTTACGTTCACTATAAATTAGAGCAAAAAGTTGCTGCTAATGTAGAGGCTAATAAAAAGACAGTAATCAAGACTTGGTCAAGAGCTTCAATGATTACTCCAGATTTCGTTGGTCAAACTATAGCTGTTCATAACGGTCGCCAGTTTGTTCCGGTTTATGTAACAGAGAACATGGTGGGTCATAAGTTAGGAGAATTTTCACCAACACGATCTTTTAGAGGTCATGTGGGGTCAAAAAATAAAGGTAAAAAATAATTGAAGCTATGGGAGTTCGTAAAAAAGAAAGAGCAGAGCAGAGAAAAGAGGCTAAGAAAACTGTAGCCTTTGCAAAACTGAACAACTGCCCTACTTCTCCTCGTAAGATGCGCTTAGTTGCAGATCTTGTACGTGGTCAGAAAGTAGAAAAGGCGCTTCAAATATTAAAATTTAGTAATAAAGAGGCTTCTCGTCGTGTAGAAAAGTTGGTTCTTTCTGCTATTTCAAACTGGCAAGAGAAAAACGAGGATGCGAATATTGAAGATGCTGATTTAGTTGTTAAAGAGATCCGTGTAGATGGAGGGAGTATGTTGAAAAGACTTCGTCCGGCACCACAAGGTCGCGCACATAGAATAAGAAAACGCAGCAACCACGTTACAGTTGTGCTTGGTGCTAAAGATAACACACAAAGCAAATAATAAATGGGACAGAAGACAAATCCAATCGGGAATCGCCTAGGTATTATCAGAGGATGGGAATCTAACTGGTATGGTGGTAACGACTACGGTGATAAACTTGCCGAAGACGATAAGATTAGAAAGTATATTCACGCTCGTTTATCTAAAGCTAGTGTGTCTAGAGTAATTATTGAGCGTACGCTTAAGCTTGTAACCGTTACTATCACTACTGCTCGTCCTGGTATCATTATCGGGAAAGGTGGTCAAGAGGTAGACAAGTTGAAAGAGGAACTTAAACAAATTACAGATAAGGAGGTTCAGATCAATATCTTTGAGATTAAACGTCCAGAACTTGACGCATTTTTGGTTGCTTCCTCAGTAGCCCGTCAAATTGAAAATCGTATCTCATATCGTCGTGCTACTAAAATGGCAATTGCGGCTGCAATGCGTATGAATGCAGAAGGTATTAAGATACAGATTTCAGGTCGTTTGAATGGTGCTGAAATGGCGCGTTCAGAATCTTATAAAGATGGTCGTATTCCATTATCAACATTCAGAGCTGATATAGACTATGCTTTGGTAGAAGCTCACACTACTTATGGTAGATTGGGTATTAAAGTGTGGATTATGAAAGGTGAGGTTTACGGTAAAAGAGAATTATCTCCTTTAGTAGGTCTTGCTAAGAAGCAAGGAAAGGGCGGTCGTGGATCTGGTGCTCCAAAATCACGTCGTAGAAAGTAATTTTTTAAAGTAAAACAAGATGTTACAGCCTAAAAAGACAAAATTCCGTAAGCAACAGAAGGGTCGTATGAAAGGTAATGCCGGAAGAGGGCATCAGCTTTCTAATGGTACTTTTGGTATCAAATCATTAGATTCCAACTTTCTTACGTCAAGACAAATAGAAGCTGCACGTATTGCTGCCACACGTTTTATGAAGCGTGAGGGTTCGTTATGGATTAGAATATTTCCTGATAAGCCTATCACAAAGAAGCCTCTTGAGGTACGTATGGGTAAAGGTAAAGGTGCTGTTGAGTATTGGGCAGCTGTCGTTAAACCTGGCAGAATGCTTTTTGAGATAGGAGGTGTTGCTGAGCCTGTAGCGCGTGAGGCGTTACGTTTAGCTGCTCAGAAGCTTCCGGTTAGAACAAAATATGTAGTGGCTCGGGATTATCAAGCTGACTAAATTCTAGAAAAATGAAACAATCAGAAGTAAAAGAACTATCTGTAGCAGAATTACAGGAAGAGTTAGTAAAAGCTAAGAGAGCTTATTCAGACTTAAAAATGGCTCACGCTATTTCTCCTTTGGAAAATCCCATTCAGCTTAGAGGTCTAAGAAGATCTGTAGCGCGTATTGCTACTGAGCTTACAAAACGAGAATTACAATAATGCTGCTTAAGATGGAAAAAAGAAATTTAAGAAAAGAACGTATAGGTGTCGTTACCAGTAATAAAATGCAGAAATCTATCGTGGTTTCTGAGGTTAAGAAAGTAAAACACCCTATGTATGGTAAGTTCGTTTTAAAAACGAAAAAATACGTAGCACACGACGAGCAAAATGACTGCAATATTGGAGATACAGTAAAGATCATGGAAACTAGACCTTTAAGTAAATCTAAGAGTTGGAGACTTGTAGAAATCATTGAAAGAGCTAAGTAATTATGTTACAACAAGAATCAAGATTAAGAGTAGCTGACAACACCGGGGCAAAAGAAGTTTTGACTATCCGCGTGTTAGGTGGTACAAAGAGAAGATATGCTTCTGTAGGTGATAAGATTGTTGTTTCTGTAAAAGATGCAACTCCAAACGGCCAAGTTAAAAAAGGAGCTGTTTCTACTGCGGTAGTTGTGCGTACACGTAAAGAAGTGCGTCGTCCTGACGGATCTTATATCCGTTTTGATGATAATGCTTGTGTACTTTTAAATGCTCAGGGAGAGATGCGCGGTACTCGTGTATTTGGTCCTGTAGCAAGAGAGCTTCGTGAGAAACAATTCATGAAGATTGTATCATTAGCGCCTGAGGTGCTTTAATACAGTATTAAAATGACAAAGCTTAAAATAAAAGTTGGAGATACCGTTCGTGTTACTGCAGGTGATCATAAAGGTCAGGAAGGTAAGGTGCAACGTGTATTTAAAGATAAGAACAAAGCGATCGTTGAAGGGATTAATTTGGTTTCTAAACACGAGAAGCCAAGTGCTTCAAATCCTCAAGGTGGTATCGCAAAGAAAGAAGCTGCTTTACATATTTCTAACCTGTCATTAGTTGACGGTAATGGTGATGCTACTCGTGTAGGTTATCGTGTAGAAGGTGATAAGAAAGTGCGTTTTTCTAAAAAATCAAATGAAGTAATTTAGTTATGGCTTACATTTCAAGACTAAAGACAGAATATAAAGAGCGTGTAATAGCGGCTCTTACTGAAGAGTTTGGGTATAAGAATGTTATGCAAGTACCTAAATTAAAAAAGATTGTAATTTCTAGGGGTGTTGGTGCTGCTGTAGCTGACAAAAAGTTGATAGACTATTCTGTAGAAGAATTGACTACCATCGCTGGTCAGCGTGCAATTGCAACAATGTCTAAAAAGGATGTTGCTGCTTTTAAACTTAGAAAAGGTATGCCGATTGGAGCTAAAGTTACATTGCGTGGTGAGCGTATGTATGAGTTCTTAGATCGTTTGATCACTTCTGCATTACCTCGAGTAAGAGATTTTAACGGTATCAATGCAACAGGATTTGATGGTCGCGGTAACTATAGTTTAGGTATCGAAGAGCAAATCATATTTCCTGAAATAGATATTGATAAAGTGCGTAAAATTGAAGGTATGAATGTTACCTTTGAAACTTCTGCAGAAACAGATAAAGAAGCAAAAGCATTATTAACTCAATTGGGGCTACCCTTTAAAAAGAAGTAATTATGGCAAAAGAATCAATGAAAGCTCGCGAGAGAAAACGTGAGAAACTTGCAGCCAAATATGCTGAAAAAAGAAAAGCCTTAAAAGAGGCTGGTGATTATGAAGCATTACAAAAGCTGCCTAAAAACGCATCTCCTGTGCGTCAACATAACCGTTGTAAATTAACAGGACGTCCTAAGGGATATATGAGAACTTTTGGTATTTCACGCGTTATGTTTCGTGAGATGGCTAATCAAGGTCTTATACCAGGTGTAAAAAAGGCAAGCTGGTAAATTAAGAATAAATTGGTTTTAGGTTCATTTTAAATAGTTAAATATGAAAACCAAAACCGCAATCTAATATAAATGTATACAGATACTATTGCAGATTTTCTAACTAGGATTAGAAACGCAGCGGCAGCAAACCACAGAGTTGTGGAAATACCTGCTTCAAACTTAAAGAAAGAGATAACTAAGATCTTGTTTGATCAAGGTTACATTTTGAGTTACAAATTTGAAGATAAAACTGCTCAAGGCACTATTAAAATTGCCTTGAAGTATGATAAAGAGACTAAAGAGTCTGTTATCAAAAATATTCAGAGAATTAGTAAGCCTGGTTTACGTAAATACTCATCTTCTAAAGATGTGCCACGTATTCTTAATGGTTTAGGAATCTCTATTGTTTCTACTTCAAAAGGAGTAATGACAGGAAAGCAAGCTCAAAGTGAGAATGTTGGAGGCGAAGTGCTTTGCTACGTATATTAATCAGTTAAAAGAACAGAGCAATGTCAAGAATAGGAAAAAACCCAATTACAATACCTTCTGGTGTTACTGTTGAAGTAGCGGGGGGTATCATTACTGTAAAAGGAAAGTTAGGAGAGCTTAAGCAAGAGTATTCTAACATAGATATTAAGATTGAAGAAGGTGTTATTACGTTAGAACGTTCTTCTGAGAAAAAAGATGATAAAGCTAAGCATGGTCTTTACCGTGCACTTATTGCTAATATGATTGAAGGTGTAGCTAATGGTTATACTAAATCTTTAGAGTTGGTGGGTGTAGGTTATAGAGCTAGCAACCAAGGTCAGAAATTAGATATGGCTCTTGGCTTCTCTCACAATATTGTGTTAGAGGTGGCTCCTGAGGTTGTAGTTGAAACTGTAACTGAAAAAGGGAAAAATCCGATAGTAAAATTAACTTCTTACGACAAACAATTGGTTGGTCAGGTTGCTGCTAAGATTAGAGGCTTCCGTAAGCCAGAACCTTACAAAGGAAAAGGTATCAAGTTTGTAGGAGAACAAATCAGAAGAAAAGCAGGTAAATCTGCATAATATATAGCGATATGGCATTTTCAAAATACACAAGAAGAAATAAGATACGTCGCAGAATTCGTAAGTCACTTACTGGTACTGCAGAGCGCCCAAGACTTTCTGTATATAGAAGTAATAAAGAGATTTACGCACAGATTATAGATGATACTACTGGTAAAACATTAGGTGCTGCGTCTTCAAGAGATAAAGACTTTTCTGCAGAAGGAAATAAAGCTGATGTTGCTAAACTTGTAGGTAAGGCAATTGCAGAGAAAGCTAAAGAAGCAGGTATAGAAGCTGTAGCTTTTGATAGAGGTGGTTATTTATACCACGGTAGAGTAAAACAATTAGCAGAAGGAGCCCGAGAAGGCGGATTAAAATTCTAAGAAGTTATGTATCAAAAATATAAAAACGTAGAGTTAGTAAAACCAAGTGGATTGGATCTTAAAGATCGTTTAGTTGGTGTTCAACGTGTTACTAAGGTAACAAAAGGTGGTAGAGCTTTTGGATTTTCTGCTATTGTTGTTGTAGGTGACGAGAGTGGTGTTGTAGGTCAGGGCCTTGGTAAGTCTAAGGATGTTGCTAGTGCAATTGCTAAGGCAGTAGAAGACGCTAAGAAAAATCTAGTACGTATCCCTCTAAATAAGAGTACTATTCCTCATGAGCAAAAAGGAAAATATGGCGGAGCACGTGTTCTGCTTATGCCAGCTGCTCCAGGTACCGGTGTTATTGCCGGTGGTGCAATACGTTCAGTTCTTGAATCTGTAGGTATTCATGATGTACTTTCAAAAAATCAAGGATCTTCTAACCCACATAACGTGGTAAAAGCTACCTTTGACGCTTTGTTGCAATTACGTAGTGCAGAGACTGTAGCTAAACAAAGAGGAATTTCTCTTGAAAAAGTTTTTAAAGGATAATTTTTAAGACAATGGCAAAAATTAAAGTAACTAAGGTAAAGAGTGCTATTAACCGTACTCAAAACCAGAAGAGAACTCTAGAGGCATTAGGTCTTAGAAAAATGGGCCAGGTTGTTGAGCATGAAAATACTCCGAACATCTTGGGAATGATTAATAAAGTAAGTCATTTAGTTTCTGTAGAAGAAGCTTAAATATAAATAGAAATGGGTTTAAACAGTCTAAAACCGGCAGCAGGCTCGGTAAAAAAGAACGACAGCAGGCGAGGTCGTGGTGAAGCTACAGGAAATGGTGGAACTGCTGGCCGTGGGCACAAAGGTGCGAAGTCACGATCAGGATATTCTAAAAAAGTAGGTTTTGAAGGTGGGCAAATGCCACTTCAAAGACGTGTTCCTAAGTTTGGTTTTACAAACATTAACCGTAAAGAGTTTACAGGAGTAAATCTTGATACACTACAAGAATATGTTGACGCTGGTAGAATCAAAGATGAAGTTACCATTGATGTTTTAGTACAAAACAGACTTGCCGGGAAAAATGATCTTGTAAAGATTTTAGGTCGTGGTGAGTTAAAAGCTAAATTGAAGATTACAGTTCATAAATTTACAGCCTCAGCACAGAAAGCTATAGAAGCGGCAGGCGGAGAAGCAGTAACTTTATAACACAATCAGCATGAAGGCTATAGAAACGATTAAAAATATTTGGAAGATTGAAGAGTTAAAGAATCGTATTCTTTTAACCCTAGGTTTACTTTTGGTATACCGTTTTGGGGCTCAAATCGTACTTCCTGGTATTGATGCATCTCAGTTAGCCAATTTGTCTGCTCAAACAGACGGTGGATTACTTGGGTTATTAAACGCATTTACAGGAGGGGCATTTTCTAATGCCTCTGTATTTGCATTAGGTATTATGCCTTACATATCTGCTTCAATTGTAGTGCAGCTTATGGGTATAGCGGTACCTTACTTGCAGAAACTTCAAAAGGAAGGTGAGAGTGGTCGTCGTAAAATTAATCAGATTACACGCTGGTTAACCATTGCGATAACACTTATTCAGGGTCCTGGTTATATTACAAATCTGTTCAACATTCTTCCTCCGGAAGCATTTGTTATGGGGAGTAATGTAACTTTTATAGTTTCTTCGGTTATTATTCTTACTACAGGTTGTATTTTTGCAATGTGGTTAGGAGAAAAGATCACTGATAAGGGTATTGGTAATGGTATCTCACTGTTAATTATGGTGGGTATTATTGCGCGTTTACCTCAGTCTTTTCTTCAGGAATGGGTTTCAAGAGTTTCAGAATCTAATGGAGGATTAATTATGATCCTTATAGAGTTAGTGATTTGGTTTGTAATCGTTTTACTATCTGTTCTCCTTGTAATGGCCGTACGTCAAATACCTGTGCAATATGCTCGTAGAACTGCTAGTGGTAGTTACGAGCGTAATGTTTTTGGTAGTCGTCAGTACATTCCTTTAAAATTGAATGCTTCAGGGGTGATGCCTATCATTTTTGCTCAGGCAATTATGTTTATTCCTGGTGCGGTTATTGGACTTTCAGATTCTCCAATGGCTCAAAGTATAGCATCTCAGTTTACTAACATTTTTGGATTTTGGTACAACTTAGTGTTTGGTTTATTGATAATCATTTTTACGTATTTCTATACGGCGATTACAGTACCAACTAATAAAATGGCTGATGATCTTAAAAGAAGTGGAGGTTTTATCGCGGGTATTAGACCGGGTACTGAGACTTCTGAATATTTAGATCGAATTATGTCTCAGATTACACTTCCAGGTTCTGTGTTTCTAGCTCTTATCGCTATTTTCCCAGCAATTGCAGTTAGTGTTTTAGGGATGCAACAGGGATGGGCTTTGTTTTACGGTGGAACGTCATTGCTTATCTTAGTAGGTGTAGCTATCGATACTATGCAACAAGTAAATTCATACTTATTGAATAGACATTATGATGGCTTAATGAAAACTGGTAAAAACAGAAAAGCAGTAGCATAATGGCAAAACAACAAGCAATAGAACAAGACGGTTCAATTATTGAAGCATTGTCTAACGCAATGTTTCGCGTTGAGCTAGAAAATGGTCACATCGTGACTGCGCATATCTCAGGTAAGATGCGCATGCATTATATAAAATTACTACCTGGGGACAAAGTAAAACTTGAAATGAGCCCATACGATTTATCTAAGGCTCGTATAACTTATAGATACTAGTAAGATGAAAGTAAGAGCATCAGTGAAGAAAAGAAGTGCAGACTGCAAAATCGTGCGTCGCAAAGGAAGATTATACGTTATTAATAAAAAGAACCCTAAGTTCAAACAAAGACAAGGTTAAGGATTATGGCTAGAATTGCAGGGGTAGATATCCCAAAACAAAAAAGAGGTGTAATCGCTTTGACGTACATCTTTGGAATCGGAAAAAGTAGAGCTGAGAAAATATTAGCTCAAGCTGACGTTGATGAGAATTTAAAAGTAAACGAGTGGGATGATGATCAAATAGGTCGTATTCGTGAAGCTGTAGGTACTTATAAGATTGAAGGTGAGCTTAGAAGTGAAGTTTCTATGAGCATCAAACGTCTTATGGATATTGGTTGCTACCGTGGGATCAGACATCGTTCTGGTTTGCCATTACGTGGACAACGAACTAAGAATAACTCAAGAACCCGTAAAGGGAAGCGTAAAACGGTTGCTAATAAGAAAAAGGCAACTAAATAATAAGTAACAATGGCAAAGCAAAACACTAAAGGTGGAGGAAAAAACGCTAAAGCTGGTAAAGGAACCAAAAAGCGTAAAGTAATTGTTGAGTCTGTAGGTGAAGCACATATTGCAGCATCTTTCAACAACATATTGATTTCTTTGACTAATAAGAAAGGTGATGTTGTTTCTTGGTCTTCAGCCGGTAAAATGGGTTTTAGAGGTTCTAAGAAAAATACTCCTTACGCTGCACAGCTAGCTGCAGAGGATGCTAGTAAAGTAGCTCACGAAGCTGGTTTGCGTAAAGTAAAAGTTTACGTTAAGGGACCAGGTAACGGTCGTGAATCTGCAATACGTTCTATACACAATAGTGGGATCGAAGTAACAGAAATTATTGACGTTACTCCATTACCTCACAACGGATGTCGTCCTCCTAAACGAAGAAGAGTTTAATTAATTTTTTTATATCAATCGGGGAGTATTGATTTTGCGAAGGACTAGACCTTAATTCCTTAATCACCCCACTAATAAACATTATAATGGCAAGATATACCGGTCCTAAGACTAAAATCGCCCGTAAATTTGGTGAAGCGATTTTTGGAGATGACAAATCTTTTGAAAAAAGAAACTATCCTCCTGGTCAACACGGAAACAACAGACGTCGTGGTAAAAAGTCTGAATATGCTATACAGCTTCAAGAGAAGCAAAAAGCAAAATACACTTATGGGATTTTAGAAAATCAATTCCGTAATATGTTTGAAAAAGCAACACGTGCTACTGGAATTACTGGGGTTGTATTATTACAACTTTGTGAGTCTCGTTTGGATAACGTTGTTTTTAGAATGGGTATTGCTCCATCAAGAAGAGCAGCTCGTCAATTTGTTTCACACAGACATATCACTGTTAATGGTGAATTAGTGAATATCCCATCTTATCAAATTAAGCCTGGAGATGTTGTTGCTGTACGTGAAAAATCTAAATCTTTAACTGCGATCCAAGATTCTCTTGCAAATGCAAGTCACGTTTATGAGTGGATTACTTGGAACAACGATTCAAAACAAGGTACTTTCGTTTCTATACCAGAGCGTATTCAGATTCCAGAAAATATCAATGAGCAGTTCATTGTAGAATTGTACTCTAAATAATAATAACAACTCTTAGAAAACATAATATGGCATTACTAAATTTCCAGAAGCCTGATAAGGTCATAATGATTGACTCTACTGACTTTGAAGGTAAGTTTGAATTCAGACCTTTAGAGCCAGGTTACGGTTTAACTGTGGGTAACGCGTTACGTAGAGTTTTGCTTTCTTCGTTAGAAGGGTTTGCAATTACTTCGGTACGCGTTGAAGGAGTTGACCATGAGTTTTCAACTATTGCAGGAGTTGTAGAAGACTTTACAGAGATCATTCTTAATCTTAAACAAGTTCGTTTTAAAAGACAAATTGATGAGATTGATAATGAAACTGTAACTATTTCGGTTTCTGATAAAGAACAATTAACTGCTGGAGATTTTCAGAAATTTATTTCTGGTTTCCAAATTCTTAATCCAGACTTGGTAATTGCCAATATGGAGAAGAAAGTTAATATCAATATGGAGATCACGGTAGAAAAAGGTCGTGGTTATGTTCCTGCGGAAGAGAACAAAAAGCAAAATGCACCTGTCGGTACTATTTTTACAGATTCAATTTATACTCCAATTAAGAACGTAAAGTATAGTATAGAAAACTATCGTGTTGAACAAAAAACTGATTATGAAAAATTAGTTTTTGAAATCATCACTGATGGTTCTATTCACCCTAAGGATGCTTTAACTGAAGCTGCAAAAACTTTGATTCACCACTTTATGTTGTTTTCTGATGAGCGTATCACCCTTGAGGCTGATGAAATTGCTCAGACTGAAACATATGATGAAGAGTCATTGCACATGCGTCAGTTGCTTAAGACAAAATTAGTTGACATGGATCTTTCGGTTCGTGCTCTTAACTGTCTTAAAGCTGCAGAAGTAGAAACTTTAGGAGACTTAGTTTCTTACAATAAAAACGATTTGATGAAGTTCCGTAACTTTGGTAAAAAATCTCTTACAGAGCTTGAAGAGCTTGTAAATGTAAAAGGTTTGAATTTCGGAATGGATCTATCAAAATATAAATTAGATAAAGACTAGTAATACTTCATAATTTGCTCCTCAAAAAGGGTTGAGCAAGATGGATGTTAAATTTTAAAATGTCATGAGACACGGAAAAAAGAATAATCATTTAGGACGTCAGACAGCACATAGAAAATCTATGTTGGCTAATATGGCTTGTTCATTAATTGAACACAAACGTATTAATACAACTGTTGCAAAAGCAAAAGCTCTTAAACAGTTTGTTGAGCCTTTAGTTACAAAGTCTAAAGAAGACACTACTCACAATCGTCGTATTGTGATGAGTAAATTGCGTCAAAAAGATGCAGTTGCAGAACTCTTTAGAGATGTTGCTGTAAAAGTAGGTGACCGTCCAGGAGGTTATACTAGAATTATCAAATTAGGAAATCGTCTAGGAGATAATGCTGATATGGCAATGATTGAATTGGTTGATTATAACGAGATTTATAACTTAGGTAAAACGAAGAAAAAATCAACTCGTAGAGCAGGTAAAAAAGCTCCTGCAGCTGCAACAACTGAAGCTCCTGCTAAAGAGGTAAAAGCTAATGACGAAGAAGAATAAAAATATATTTATTTTTTAACTTTCAAAAAAAGGATAAGCCCTAGGGCTTATCCTTTTTTTTATAATTATTTTTGCAACAAATTATAAGTTATAGAATCTGCCTTATGAAATACCAAACCAATAGAAAAGCAATTTTACTTTTAGCTGATGGAACAATATTCTACGGAAAATCTGTGGGTAATAAAGAAGGAACTGCTTTTGGAGAAGTTTGTTTTAATACCGGTATGACCGGTTATCAAGAAATATTTACAGATCCTTCTTATTTTGGTCAGCTTATGGTGACTACAAACGCTCACATAGGTAACTATGGAGGTAATAACGAAGAGACAGAATCTGATACCGTAAAAATTTCAGGACTGATTTGTAAAAACTTCAGTTATAATTATTCAAGAATTCGTGTAGACGAGTCTTTAGAAGATTTTCTTAATAAGAATAAATTATTTGTAATTTCAGATGTTGACACCCGCGCCCTTGTTTCATATATAAGAGACAATGGTGCTATGAATGCTGTAATTTCAACAGACGTTGATAATATTGAATCGCTTAAAGAACAATTAGCGTCTGTGCCTAATATGCACGGTCTTGAGTTAGCCTCAAAGGTTTCCACCAAAGAACCGTATTATTTCGGAGACGAAAATGCTAGTTATAAAGTAGCAGCGATAGATCTTGGTATTAAGAAGAATATTTTACGCAATATGGCTAAGCGCGATATGTATATCAAAGTATTCCCTTATAATGCTTCTTTTGAAGAAATGAAAGCTTGGAACCCTGATGGTTTCTTTTTATCTAATGGCCCTGGTGATCCAGAACCTCTACACGGAGTTATTGAAACAGCAAAGCAAATATTAGATGCAGATATACCATTATTCGGTATATGTCTAGGACATCAAATTATCGCTTTGGCAAATGGAATAAGTACTTTTAAAATGCATCACGGCCATAGAGGTATCAATCACCCTGTTTTAAACCACGGTACAGGCAAAGGAGAGATAACTTCTCAGAACCATGGTTTTGCTGTAAATTATGAAGAAGCAATTCAGAATCCTAATATTGAGGTAACCCATAAACATCTTAATGATCAGACTGTAATGGGGCTGAAAATGAAAAATAAAAACTGTTTTTCTGTTCAGTATCACCCAGAAGCTGGTCCCGGACCAAACGACGCTACATACTTGTTTGATGAGTTTGTGCAGCGTATGACTATAGAAACTGTATAAATATAAAATCCCGACAAGTAGTCGGGATTTTTTTATACTAATTCTAATGTGTTTTAATCATTTTGTTGAATTCCTTTCCATGATTTAGTAGAAGGGTAGATGCGTTTTAAATAATCATTAAAATAATCCAAAAGGGGCATAGCTTCCTTATAAATAGTCAAGTATTCCTTATATTGCGGGAGCTAAATGAACTAATCAATTTTTAATAAAAATGAGTATAATTATCAATATCCACGCACGTCAAATTTTGGATTCTCGTGGAAATCCCACAGTTGAAGTAGATGTTTTAACCGAAAACGGTGTTTTAGGAAGAGCTGCGGTTCCTTCTGGAGCATCAACTGGTGAGCATGAAGCTGTTGAATTGCGTGATGGTGGTTCTGATTATATGGGTAAAGGAGTTTTAAAAGCTGTAGAAAATGTAAATGCGGTTATAGCTCAAGAACTTTTAGGAGTTTCTGTTTTTGAACAAAATCTAATCGATCAAACTATGATTGATTTAGATGGTACTCCAAATAAATCTAAGCTAGGGGCAAATGCAATTTTAGGTGTTTCTTTAGCGGTTGCTAAAGCAGCAGCAAATGAATTGAATATGCCATTATATCGCTATGTAGGCGGTGTAAGTGCAAATACACTTCCGGTACCAATGATGAATATCATTAATGGAGGTTCTCATAGTGATGCTCCTATCGCTTTTCAGGAATTTATGATTATGCCTGTAAAAGCTGAAGATTTTACTCACGCTATGAAAATGGGTACTGAAATTTTTCACAATCTTAAAAAAGTACTTCACGATCGCGGTTTGAGTACAGCTGTAGGTGATGAAGGTGGTTTTGCACCAACATTAGATGGTACTGAAGATGCTATTGAAAGCATTCAAAAAGCTGTTGAAAATGCAGGATATAAGTTTGGTGATGAAGTAATGATCGCCTTAGACTGTGCAGCAGCAGAATTTTACGTAGACGGTAAATATGATTACACCAAGTTTGAGGGTGATAAAGGTGTGGTTAGAACTAGTGAAGAGCAGGCTTCTTATTTAGCTGAATTAGCAGGTAAATACCCAATTATTTCAATTGAGGATGGTATGGATGAGAATGACTGGGATGGTTGGAAATCATTAACTGAAAAGATTGGCGATAAAGTACAATTAGTAGGAGATGATTTATTTGTTACTAATGTAGAGCGCCTTTCAAGAGGTATCGAAAATGGTATAGCTAATTCAATTTTGATTAAAGTAAATCAGATAGGTACATTGACTGAAACTATTGCTGCTGTGAATATGGCGCATAATGCAGGTTATACTTCTGTTATGTCTCACCGTTCTGGAGAAACAGAAGATAATACTATTGCAGATTTAGCTGTAGCATTAAATACAGGACAGATCAAAACAGGTTCTGCTTCACGTAGTGATCGTATGGCAAAATACAATCAACTGCTTCGTATTGAAGAAGAATTAGGTACTGTTGCTTATTTTCCTAAGCTTAAGGCTTTTAAAATAAAATAATTAACTTCGGTAGTTTTAATGAAAAAGGCATTGTTTTCAATGCCTTTTTTTATTGAGTAAAATTTAGATAAAATCTATTTTAATTTCGAAATGTTTTTACTTGTATAATAACATTAAAATGTAATATTTTAACGATTAAGTGCTTAAATTGTTTCTTTTATTTATTATTAGTAAGAAAAAAACTATTAATTTAGCTTCAAGATAAAAAAGGTTTTTACCACGCTTCAAATTAGATAGTTAACCTGACAAAATCTAATTTAACAGATTTAAAAATTTGAAGTTGGGTGAAAGAGCGATTCTGAATCAAGTACGTATCGCTCTTTTTGTCCAAATAAAGATATCTAAATTTTGAAGTTGGGTGAGGGGTGACATGCTGCTAGGTATGCACCCCTTTTTTATTTGTATTTTTTTAACCTTGCTAAAGCCCTAATTCCTTTATAAATTCCTTTGTATTTCGTAATTTAGCAACTCTTGAAAATTTTGATAATCAGCTAAAACATATTTGAAAAATGGCAGATAATGCTAAATTAATAATAGGTGAGAAATCCTACGAATTTCCTATAATTACAGGTACTGAAAATGAAAGTGCAATCGATATCGCCAGTTTACGAGCTGTAACAGGTGGAATTACCACAATTGACCCTGGTTTTAAAAATACGGGTAGTTGTGAGAGTGCTATAACTTTCTTGAATGGTGAGGAAGGAATTTTGAGGTATAGAGGGTATTCTATTGAAGATTTAGCTGAGAAAGCTTCATTTTTAGAAGTTGTTTATCTTTTAATATTTGGTGAATTGCCTACAGAAGAGCAGTTGACTAAATTTCATAATGATATAAAAGAAGAGAATCACGTTGATGAGGATGTTAAGAAGATCTTAAATGGTTTTCCTAAATCTGCTCATCCAATGGGAGTGTTAGCATCTTTAACCTCTGCATTAACAGCATTTAATCCAGATGCAGTAAATGTAGATTCTGAAGAAGATATGTATGCAGCCATTGTTAAACTTTTAGGTAAGTTTCCGGTTCTTGTAGCTTGGACTATGCGTACAAAAATGAGCAAGCCTCTTGATTATGGTGATGACAGTTTAGATTATGTGCAGAATTTACATAAGATGATGTTCTCGAAGCCTAACAGTGAGTATAAAGTTGATAAAGCTATTATAGATGCTATTGATAAGCTTTTAATCTTACACGCTGATCATGAGCAAAACTGTTCTACTTCAACTGTACGAATTGTTGGTTCTTCTCACGCCGGACTGTTTGCTTCAATATCTGCTGGTATTTCTGCATTATGGGGGCCACTTCACGGTGGCGCTAATCAAGCGGTGATCGAAATGCTTGAAGCCATTAAAGCGGATGGTGGTGATACTAAAAAATATATGGCTAAGGCAAAAGATAAAGAAGATCCTTTCCGTTTAATGGGCTTTGGTCATAGAGTTTATAAGAATTTTGATCCTCGTGCTAAAATCATTAAAAAAGCTGCGGATGAAGTTTTAGAACAGCTAGGTGTAGAAGATGAAGTTTTAGCTATTGCTAAAGGACTAGAAAAAGAAGCTTTAGAAGACGATTATTTTGTTAAACGTAAATTATATCCTAACGTAGATTTTTATTCAGGTATTATTTACAGAGCATTAGGTATTCCTGTTGAAATGTTTACTGTGATGTTTGCGATGGGGCGCGTGCCGGGATGGATTGCTCAGTGGCGTGAAATGCGTTTACGTAAAGAGCCTATAGGAAGACCTCGTCAAGTTTATATTGGTGAGACTTTGAGAGCCTTTAAACCTATGGAAGAACGATAGAAATCCTAAAGATTTTAAATAATGAAGCGGGTTTTTGGCAATAGTTCAAAAACCCGCTTTATGTTTTTATATTTGCGACAACTTCAATTTTATGATAAAGCTGAATATTAACGATGAGACGTCTCGACTTCGCTCTGTGATTCTAGGAACAGCAAAAACAAACGGTGGTATTCCTGCTGTAGAAGAGGCTTATGATCCTAAATCTTTATTACACATCAAAGCGAATACTTATCCTAAAGAAGAGGATATGATTCAAGAGATGGAAGCTGTTGAGGAAGTTTTTAATAAATACGGTGTTCAGGTTTTTAGACCTAAACTGATCGATAATTATAACCAGATTTTTACAAGAGACATTGGTTTTGTAATAGATGATGTTTTTATAAAAGCAAATATTTTACCAGATCGCGAGCAGGAAATAGAAGCTATTGAACATGTACTAACTCAGATTGATCCAGAAAAAATCATAAGATTTCCAGAAGAAGCACATATAGAAGGTGGTGATGTGATGCCTTTAGGAGATTATATTTTTGTAGGTGTTTATCGCGGTCCTGATTATGCAGATTATATAATTGCACGAACGAATATGTTGGCTGTAAAGTATCTTCAGGAGACATTTCCTGAGAAGCAGGTGAAATCTTTCAACTTGAGAAAATCAAATACAAATCCTTATGAGAATGCTTTGCACTTAGACTGCTGTTTTCAGCCGGTAGGAGAAAAATATGCTATTCTGCACAAAAACGGATTTCTTGAAGAGAAAGAGTATCAATGGCTTGTAGATCACTTTGGGCCTGAAAACATTTTTGAGATCACCTCAGAAGAAATGTTTAGTATGAATTCTAATGTCTTCTCTATATCGCCTGAAGTAGTCATTTCCGAAAGGAATTTCACGCGATTGAATACTTGGTTACGCAGCAAAGGGATTACAGTTGAGGAAGTGCCTTATGCTGAAATCTCAAAGCAAGAAGGTTTATTGCGTTGCAGTACGCTGCCTCTTGTACGTGAGTAATCATTCCATTTTAATATTCCGGAATTTCTCTTTTTATTCAATCTCAAAGAATCCCTATGAAACAAGTTACAGATACTGTATTGATGGTGCGCCCTGCTGCATTTAGAATGAATGAGCAAACCGCTGTAAATAATTATTTTCAGGAAGATGTTTCCTTAAAAAATGAGGAAATTAACCTTAAGGCTCAGCAAGAATTTGATGCGTTTGTAGATAAATTAAAAGCTGCTGGTGTTGGAGTTTTGGTACTTCAGGATAAAAAAGAACTGGATACACCAGATTCAATTTTTCCTAATAATTGGGTGAGTACTCACGCAAATGGAGATGTTGCAGTCTACCCTATGTATGCCGAAAACCGAAGGAGAGAGCGCAGGAACGAGTTCTTTGAGTTGCTTGAAGATTCTGGTTTTGAAATCAAAAATGTTGTTGATTATACTGAGGCAGAGGAGGAAGGTGTCTTCTTAGAAGGAACTGGGAGTATTATTTTAGATAGGGAAAATGAAAAAGCGTACTGCGCACTTTCGGCTCGTGCAGATGAAGATTTGTTTGTTGAATTTTGCGAAGACTTTGGGTACCTACCGGTGATTTTTACAGCATATCAGTCTGTAGCAAGTAAACGTTTGCCTATTTATCACACCAATGTGATGATGTGTATTGCAGAGGAGTTTGCGGTAATTTGTCTGGAAAGTATAGATGATAAGAAGGAGCGTAAACTTGTTGTTAAACAGTTGAAAGAATCAGGCAAAGAAGTGATAGCAATTTCAGAAAAGCAAATGCATCAGTTTGCAGGTAATATGCTTCAGGTAAAAAATAATGCTGGAAAAAAGTATTTAGTAATGAGTGCCAGCGCACACAATGCTTTAAAAGAAAACCAGATAGAAGCTATTACTAAATACTGTGATATTTTAAGCAGTGATCTGGAAACCATCGAAACCTGTGGTGGTGGAAGTGCCCGTTGTATGATGGCGGAGATTTTTCTCCCTAAAGCCAATTAGCATTCTTTTTTATTGAGATTTTGAATCCATTTAAAACTCATCACGATCATAAAGAAACTTAGTGGTAGAGATGTAATGATTAAAAGCTTTTGAACAGCGCTCAAAACATCTTCATCTTTTTTGGCAAAACTTAGCAGCACTATTCCAATTGCACAAATTGTAAGTAATGTGCTCCAGACTATTCGATGTTTTTTAGAAGGGGTGTCAGTATTTTTTGAAGTAAACATGCTCAAAACCAAAATCGCCGAATCTAGAGATGTAACTAAAAAGCTTACTAATAAAATCACAACAATTGTGTTTACAATACTTTGAGCAGGATAGTGAGAAAGAAATATAAATAGCGAAGTAAAAACATTGTCAAATTCCCCTTTGTATTCTCCTGCGGCATTAATCATTTCAAAAGCAGATTGCCCAAAAACGGTAAACCAAAAGAAACTGCCCAGAGAGGGTATAAGTAAAACTCCAAGTATAATCTCTCTGATAGTTCTTCCTCTTGAGATTCGGGCAATGAATAATCCGGTGAAGGGAGCCCAAGCCAACCAAAACGCCCAATAATAATAGGTCCAGTCAGTAAGGAATTTTTTACCGGGATCAAAAGCTCCCAGCGCTAAGCTCATAGGTATAAAGTCTATAAGATACCTATACAATGCATGAGCATATTGCTTCAGTATTAAAAGCATATCTGTTTGTAGAAATACAAAAATCAGTAAGGCAAGTGTCAGGTAAATATTTGCAGTGGATATTATTTTTATTCCTTTTTCTACTCCACTTAATGCGGAAAGTAACGCCAAAAAGCCAATAAAGAGTATCAGCGCAATACTGTAATTTGCATTTAAAGTCAGCCCCAATAAATGATCCAGACCACCTTTTATTTGACTAGAGCCAAGAGCTACCGCAGCTACTAGACCAAAAACTGTTGTAAGAATGGTTAATAGGTCTGTCAGCGCAATTCCAAGATTTTTAAATCTACTTTTTGTAGAATATTTTTTGGTATCAAAAACAGAGCTGCTTGTAATTAATGGCCTCCCGTACTTAAAAGCTACCGTGCCTATTGCGAGTGCAAAAAGTGCATAAAATGCCCAAGCTGTAAAACCCCATTGATAAAAAGTAAATTCTAGTGCTTTGATTTCTGTAGAAACATTGTTTTGAATTGGAGGGTTTTGTTGCATAAAAACGGGTTCTTGTACCGCTCGCAATAAGATGCCCGCGCCCATACCTGCGCTATACAGCATCGAAATCCAAGCAATGTTAGAGAAAGCTGGTTTTTCATCAATTTTACCCAATTTATAGGTTCCCCATTTTGAAAAGGCAACGACAACAAGAAGCACAACCGAAAGAAGACCGAGGACCAAATAAAACTGACCAAACCATTCTCTAACCCCTATTGAAAGTGTTTCAATAAGCTGGTAACTTTCGGCGGTAAAGGCATAAAACAGTGCAGAGATGCTCAATAGGAGCACTCCGGAAGAAAAAAGTAGAAGGTTTTTATTTATAAACTTTAGGTATTTAATAGCTTTTTTTCTTTTGGTTGGTAACTCGAAATATTGCGTATCATTCCGCCGAAAATAAAATAATGAAAGGGCAACATACTAAACCAATACAATCGTCCCCAAAGCCCTCGAGGTCTAAAAGTTGCTGTCTGATGTAATATATTGTTGTCATCTATTTCCCAGTCTAGCCAGGCTTCTCCGGGTACTTTCATTTCAGCGAAAAGAAGCAATCTTTTTTCTTCTTTATCCGCCAGTAATACACGCCAGAAATCAAGAGAATCTCCTTCGTACAATTCGTTGTCATGTGTACGGCCACGTCTGAGGCCTACACCGCCAGCAACTTTGTCTAGAAATCCACGAATTTTCCACAGCGTATTTGCGTAATACCAGCCGCGTTTGCCGCCGATTGACCAGATGTTTTTGAGCGCCTGCTCCGGGTTTTCCAATTTTATGGATTGCCTGTCTTTAAGACAGCCATATTCCGGTACTTTGATATAATGGTTGAGATCTTTTCTAAACCGACCACTCACCATAGAATCTTTCCAGCTAGAAACGACCTGATTTTGTTCAATTTTCTCAAAAGCCAGACGTATCGCATCCATGTAATTTATGGGCTTTACCTGAAGCATTTTTTGCAAGCGCGTGTCTTTGCTTATAACCTCAATACGCATACTGTCTACCAAATTCAAAGCCAGTTTATAGCTCGTGGAAGTTACAAAATACAACCAGTAAGAAGAAACTTTAGGTGTCATCACCGGGACATCTATAATCGTGAGCGAAAGTTCGCGTACTTTTGCATACAGTAACATCATTTGTTTATAGGATAATATGTCTGGGCCGCCTATATCAAAAGATTCGTTATAGCATTTTTCATTTCCTAAAACGCCGCTTAGGTATTGCAAAACATTACGTATCGCAATAGGTTGACAACTTGTTTTTACCCATTTTGGTGTGATCATAACGGGTAATTTTTCGCATAAATCTCTTATGATTTCAAAAGAAGAACTACCAGAACCTACTATAATTGCAGCTCTTAAAACGGTAAGATTAAATCTTCCTTTGTAGAGTGTGTCTTCCACTTTTTTACGGGAACTTAAGTGTTTGCTTAAATTCTCTTCATTGACAATGCCGCTTAAATAAATAACCTGTTTGCAATTGGTTTCCGCGAGATATGTATTAAAATTTTTAGCGGAAAGTTCTTCTTTCTCATCAAAATCTGAAGTCGAAGAAGTCATGGAGTGGATGAGGTAATACGCAGCATCCAGATCCTTAGGAAGCTTAGAAGTGTCGGGATCCGCAAGAAAATCAATTTCTACGACCTGTATTTTCTCTCGTATTTTAGGACTTACCGAAAGTCGCTTAGAGTCTCTGACGGCGCAAATAACTTCGTGTCGCTGCTCCAAAAGAAGAGGAAGCAGTCGCATACCGATATACCCGTTAGCTCCGGTTAATAATATTTTCATAACGCTTTTCTCTAAAGATAGCCATTTGAAAGATTTTTTAGGTAAAACAAATACTAAAGGATTAACTTATCCCTTTTAAAAGTTGAAATACTATGAATAAAACAATGCGTACCATAACTCTCGTAGTAGGAGTGGTTTTAATAGGTTTGGGTATATATCAGGCTTTTGTTCCGCAAAAAGTTGTAGACTTTTCCGGTCTTAGCGTTAGTGCAAAAGAAGGACTCTCAACATAATCTTTACTTTTAATCGGTATTGGTGTAGTTGCATTGATCGCGAGTTTTTATAAACGCAATTAAAGATCTTCGGGGCCTAATGGTAGATTTTCAGCTTTATAATCCATTATCTTTTTAATGAATTTATGAGTTGATTTATCGTTTGCTTTTGCACGTATTTTTATAAAATAATGATCCCGGTAAATGCTATACTCTTCGGCTTTACCTTTATAAAGGCTTAATTTATAGTAGGGAATAATCAGCGCATACGATTCCAGAAGCGATCTAAAACCTATAATGATTCCCTCAGGACGCATTTCTATATTACAGGTATTGATGTAGCTGTCTAGAATAAGTAAGTTGTGAATTTCTACACTTGTGCTGGTAATACTGAGTTTAGAAGAACCAATGCCTTTCATTTTCAGGCGTTCTCGTATGGTAAAAGGCGGGCCAACCTCGGTGTCTATTTTCCGTTTAACTTCAGGATTATTGTATGAGACATTGAGCAGCATTTTTTTCTTTTAAAGATAAACTTTTTATCAAAGATCAATTTTGAAGCCTCTGTGGTATTTTAGCTTTGTCAACGTTACGTTTTACGTATCTTTGCGCCTTCAGAAAAAGCACTCATGAATTTATCAGATAAACTTACACAAGCCGTAAAAGATGCGGTGCAACGTATTTTTAATGCCGAATTAGAAAGCGTTGAGACTCAACCTACCCGGAAGGATTTTGAAGGTGATCTTACTGTTGTTGTTTTTCCGATTCTACGCGTTGCCAAAGGTAATCCTGCTGTAATAGGAGAGCAAATTGGAGCTTATGTGAAAGAGAACCTCGCTGAAATTTCAGATTTTAATGTGGTTAAAGGTTTTTTAAATCTGGTGATTGCAGATTCTTTTTATCTTGATTTTTTTGAAAGTATTCGTACCCAAGAAAACTTTGGCCACGAAGCAGCGTCTGGTAAAGCTGTGATGGTTGAATATTCTTCGCCTAATACTAATAAGCCTCTGCATTTAGGACATGTGCGTAATAATTTATTAGGGTATTCGGTTGCTGAGATTTTAAAAGCTTCCGGAAAGAAAGTATACAAAACTCAAATCATTAACGATCGCGGGATTCATATTTGTAAAAGCATGTTAGCTTGGCAGAAATTTGGTGATGGTGAAACTCCGGAGTCTACCGGATTGAAAGGTGATAAGCTGGTAGGAAACTACTATGTGAAATTTGATAAAGCCTACAAAGAAGAGCAATCGTATTTAGTTGCACAGGGGAAAACCAAAGAAGAAGCAGAAAAAGAAGCTCCGTTGATGTTGGAAGCTCAGGATATGTTGCGCAAATGGGAAGCTGGTAATGCAGAAGTAGTAGCACTTTGGGAGAAAATGAATGGCTGGGTTTATGAGGGATTTGAACAAACTTATAAAAGTCTGGGTGTTGATTTTGACAGTTATTATTACGAGAGCAATACCTATTTATTAGGAAAAGATAATATTGAAGAAGGCCTTAGAAAAGGTGTTTTTTACAGAAAAGAAGACGGTTCGGTTTGGTGTGATCTAACGGCAGACGGACTTGATGAAAAGATTGTTTTACGCAGCGATGGTACAGCCGTTTATATGACTCAGGACATTGGTACCGCGATTCAGCGTGTGAAAGATCATCCTGATGTAGGAGGAATGATTTATACCGTAGGAAATGAGCAAGATTATCATTTTAAAGTCTTGTTTTTAATACTGAAAAAACTAGGCTACGACTGGGCAGAAAATCTGTATCACCTGAGTTATGGGATGGTAGACTTACCTAGTGGAAAAATGAAAAGTCGTGAGGGGACCGTAGTTGATGCTGATGATCTTGTTGAAGAGATGGCAACAACTGCCGGAAACATCGCTAAAGAACTGGGGAAACTTGATGGGTATAGCGAAGCAGAAAAACAGGAGCTTTATAAGGTCATTGGGCTTGGAGCGTTGAAATATTACATTCTTAAAGTGGACCCTAAAAAACGCATTCTGTTCAATCCTGAAGAGTCTGTAGATTTTCAGGGAAATACGGGGCCGTTTATTCAATACACGTATGCGCGTATTCAATCTATTTTGAGAAAAGCAGCAGAAACGGGTGTGCCTGTAAACGTTCCGCATAAAGAACTGCATCCTAAAGAAAAAGAGTTGATTAAGCAAGTTGCGCTGTATCCTGAAACGGTTCAGTTAGCAGCAGAAAATCAAAGTCCGGCATTGATTGCAAATTACACCTATGATCTGGTAAAAGAATTCAACTCATTCTATCAGCAGGTTTCGATATTAGGAGCAGATACAGCAGAAGAGAAAAGTTTCCGCGTAGCGCTATCTAAAAAGGTGGGTGATGTTATTGCTTCTGCATTTAGTTTGTTAGGAATTGAAGTTCCTGAGCGTATGTAATTATTTGAAGCAGTTTAAAAGAAGAAAATCATCAACTTACCTAAATTAGGTTAAATGAATATCTTCTGATTTGAAACTATTATTCTTGTATTCAAATCATTAAATTTGCAACCTTGAATCCATAAATTGGAAGATTGAGTTCAGGTATAAAACCTGATAAATTAAAAGAATACAAAATCCCTCGTGATTGATTCCCGGGGTTGTTTATTATAAGATCTATGTTTGATAATTTAAGTGATAAGTTAGATAAGGCGATGCACGTGCTTAAGGGGCACGGTCAGATTACCGAAGTTAATGTTGCCGAAACCCTTAAAGAAATACGTCGTGCGCTTGTTGATGCAGATGTTAATTATAAAATAGCCAAAGATTTTACCAGTACGGTTAAAGAAAAAGCGTTGGGTCAGGATGTATTGACCGCGTTAAAACCGGGTCAGTTGATGACCAAATTGGTAAAAGACGAACTTACCCAATTGATGGGTGGCGAGGCAGAAGGTCTCAACCTTTCGGGTAATCCTTCTGTGATTTTGATGTCTGGTTTGCAGGGTAGTGGTAAAACTACATTTTCTGGTAAACTGGCAAATTTCCTTAAGACTAAAAAAACTAAAAAACCGCTTCTTGTTGCTTGTGATGTATACCGTCCAGCGGCAATAGATCAGCTTCACGTTGTAGGTGATCAGATAGGAGTTGAGGTTTACTCTAATAAAGAAGAGAAAGATCCGGTAAAAATTTCAGAAGCAGCAATTGCACACGCAAAAGCAAACGGTTTTAATGTAGTGATCATTGATACCGCCGGTCGTCTTGCAGTTGACCAAGCGATGATGAATGAGATTGCTGCGATACACAAGGCGATTGAGCCACAAGAAACCTTGTTTGTAGTAGATTCTATGACGGGTCAGGATGCTGTTAATACGGCAAAAGCTTTTAACGATGTTCTTAATTTTGATGGGGTAATCTTAACTAAATTAGATGGTGATACACGCGGTGGTGCGGCACTTTCTATTAAAACGGTTGTAGATAAACCCATTAAATTCATCGGTACCGGTGAGAGGATGGAAGCGATAGATGTGTTCTATCCTTCTCGTATGGCAGATCGTATTCTTGGGATGGGAGATGTGGTGTCTCTTGTAGAACGCGCTCAGGAACAATTTGACGAAGAAGAAGCGCGTAAGCTGCAAAAGAAAATCGCTAAAAATCAGTTTGGTTTTGACGATTTCTTAAAGCAGATTCAGCAGATTAAGAAAATGGGTAATATGAAAGACCTTATTGGGATGATTCCCGGTGCTGGTAAAGCGCTAAAAGGTCTTGATATAGATGATGACGCTTTTAAAGGTATTGAAGCCATTATTCACAGTATGACTCCAGACGAGCGTACGCAACCATCTATTATAAACAGCAGTCGTAAAAAACGCATCAGTAAAGGCTCTGGTACTTCGGTGCAAGAGGTAAATCAGTTGTTGAAACAATTCAATCAGATGAGTAAGATGATGAAAATGATGCAGGGTGGAGGCGGAGCCAAAATGATGCAGATGATGAATAATATGCGATAACACCAGTTTGCAGTCTCAGCAAGCAGTACTTTTTTACTAATACTTATGGGTGTAGAAGATTTAATACCATATCAGAAAGCATTTGAATTGGCTATGGAAATCTTTGAGATTACTAAATCTTTTCCAAAAGAAGAGCAGTTTTCACTGACTGATCAAGTTAGAAGAAGTTCAAGATCAGTTTGTGCTAATATGTCTGAAGCGTATAGAAAAAGAAAGTACGAAAAACATTTTGTAAGTAAGTTAACGGATTGTGATGCTGAGAATGGAGAAACTCAAACTTGGTTGAAATTTTCACTCGCTTGTGAATACATTTCAGAAACTGACTATTCCTTAAAACTCGAAAAGAGTAGAGAAGTAGGGAGGCTATTAAATTATATGATCAATAATCCAGGAAGGTTTGGTTGTAACTGAAAACTGCCAGCTGATACTGCCAACTATATAGAGTATGACAATCTTAGACGGAAAAAAAACCAGTAACGATTTAAAAAATGAGATCGCCGAAGAAGTAAAAGCAATGAAAGCTAAAGGCGAAAAAGTACCTCATTTAGCTGCAGTTTTGGTAGGTAGCGATGGTGCAAGTTTAACGTATGTAGGTAGTAAAGTTCGTGCTTGTGAGCGTATAGGTTTTGAATCTACTTTGATTCAGTTGCCTGAAGAAACTACCGAGGAAGAGTTGCTCAGTCAAATAGATACGTTGAATAAAGATCCTGAAATTGACGGTTATATTGTTCAGCTTCCATTACCGAAACATATAGACTCTCAAAAAGTATTACTGGCTGTTGATCCTGATAAAGATGTAGATGGTTTTCATCCTACCAATTTTGGTAAAATGGCTCAGGATATGCCGGTGTTTATACCTGCAACGCCGTTTGGTATTATGGAATTACTGAAGCGTTATAACGTAGAAACTTCAGGTAAACATACCGTTGTAATAGGTCGTAGTCATATTGTAGGCCGCCCGATGAGTATCTTGATGTCTCAAAAAGGAAACCCTGGAGACAGCACGGTAACACTTACGCATAGCCGCACTAAAAATCTTGAAGAATTAACCAAACAAGCTGATATAATTATCACCGCTTTAGGAGTTCCAGAGTTTTTAAAAGCTGATATGGTAAAAGATAATGTTACTATAATTGATGTAGGCATCACGCGTGTTCCTGATGAAACCAAAGAGCGCGGTTATAGAATTACCGGAGATGTAGATTTTGAAGCTGTGAGTAAAAAAGCATCTTTCATTACTCCGGTTCCTGGAGGTGTAGGACCGATGACAATCGCTATGTTGTTAAAAAATACATTGCTTGCACGTGCAAGGCATAACGAACTTCAATCTTAAGATTCTGAAGTTTCTAAAAAAAAAAGAGGTCAAATTGACCTCTTTTTTTTGTTTTCATAAGACTTACAATAAATGCCTTGCTCCTAAAGCCGCACCAATAATCCCGGCGTGGTTTCGAGTGTGTGCAGCCACAATGGGTATATCTGTTTTTAGATATTTTATGTATTCATCTAAGTTTTTACTCGCACCGCCACCAATAATTATTAGTTCTGGTTGTGAAATTTCAGTAGTTAGCTGAATAAATTTATTGAAGCGTTTACCCCATTTTTTAAAACTCATATTGTTATCCAAACGTACACGCCTAGAGGCATATTTCTCTATGATCTTCTTTTTCTTATAGCGCATTTGTCCCAATTCAAAATTTGGGATGAGTTCACCATTAAAGAAAACACCGCTTCCTATACCGGTTCCTACGGTAACAACGATTACAAGGCCATCAACGCCTTTGCCTACGCCAAATTCCATTTCGGCAAGCCCGGCTGCGTCAGCGTCATTCATAACATTTACGGGTAATCCTATTTTTTGGGAAATCATATCGTCAACTTGGAGGCCTAACCAAGACTTGTCCAGGTTTCCATGTTCAAGAGCTTTTCCTTTATGAATAACAGTAGGGAAGCCAATGCCTACAGGACCTTTCCAATCCCAGTGTTTAACAACATCAGCGATAGTATTTACCATAGCTTTTGGCTCGCGTGGAACAGGAGTATCTAATCTAAAACGTTCACCTAAATATTCTTCTTTGTCGAGATTGACAGGAACCCCTTTTATTCCTGAACCACCTACGTCAACTCCTAGTATTTGCATAAAATATTGTTTGGTCTAAATTATAAATTACTCAAAATTTCTATTTGATTTTTGAGTAGCTAGTAATGCTGAAGGGCAATTTATTGAAAAACCACAAAAAACAATAGTATAATACCAAGAATATATAGTGCCCAGTAGGGTTTTAGACTCAACGGGTTATTGCCGAATAATATTTTGGTGATTTTAAACATCGCCGGGCGATGCTTAGCAATATAGTTATATGAGTTATCGCTTATAGATCTAAATATCTTATTTGAAACATACCACTTGTGATACGGGTAGTTTTTCCGCTCAGCGTAATCATAACAACGGTATGCAGAATCGGGACCACTATATACATTTCCGTTGGGTTCTATAAGCCGGCTTGCTTTTTTAAATTCCTTCAGCGGAAAATCTTTATAATTTTTTGATGTTTCTTGAAAGGTTTTGAATTCCAGCGCATCGCCAGTTTTAGATTTCCATCTGATTATCCAAAATCTACAGAAACCACAATTACCATCCCAAATGAGAACTGGCTTATTCTTAGGTGGGTACTTAGTCTTTGCTATCTTCTGAAACATCTGGAACTAGTTCATCAAATTCAGCATTTTGGTCACCGTATTCATGTTTATAAATTTTTACAATAAGCAAGAATAAACTTATGAGCAACGGTCCAAAAATAAGTCCGATAAACCCAAAAAGAGGCACACCCACGATTACACCAATTAACGTCACTAAAGGATGTACATTGGCAAGACGTTCTAAAACATAAAGACGTATTAAGTTATCTGTAGAACCTACTATTACAAGCCCATAAATAGCAATACCCACAGCCTGAAGATTATTTCCGCTGGCAATCATAAGAATCACTACAGGAACGATACCTAATAGAGTTCCCACAAATGGAATCATACTACCGATAGCCGTAATTACAAACCAGAAAAAAGGATCTGGAACACCGAAGATGAAAAACCCAATTAAGGCAACAATACCTTGAGCTAAAGCAACCAGAGGTATTCCTAAAGCATTGCTTTTTACCATTGCAACACTCTCGTGACCTATTCGCGCGATATTTTCTTCGTTGAGTGGTATGAATGCGTAAAGTGATTTGTGCATTTTATCATTATTAACCAGCATATAATAAAGTATAAAATACATTATACCTATAGCGATAGAAACATTAAACGTTCCGCCTGCAAAGTTTTGTAAGTTGGTAGATACCCAACTTGTAATAGAGTTAGTATCTATAGAGTCACTTACGCTAAATCCTAGGTCTGATTCCCAAACCCCAACTTGATTTTTTACGACTTCAACAACACGTTCAGAGTTCTTTACAGCTTTACCTATTTTGTTAGTGAGCATCATAACAGTTAGCCCTATAGGTACTAAGATGACGATAAACGAAACGAGCATGGCAGTACCTGCAGCAAGCCCTAACTTCCAACCTCTATCTACTAACCATTTAACGAATTTGCGCAAGAGTACATATAAAGTGATTGCGCCTAAAACACCAGATAAATAGGGAGTCATCTCTTCTACTATGAGTACAAAGAGAAAGAGTATTAAGATTATTAAAAAAAGTTGGCGAACTAATTCGGGTTTTAGTTTGTTCATTATTTGGAGAATAGTTGAGGAATATCTTTAAAACTTTTAAACTCTAATGCATTTCCGCAAGGATCATAAAAGAACATCGTGGCTTGTTCTCCGGGGAGACCTTGAAAGCGAATGTAAGGCTCAATTACAAATTCAATATTTTTTGATTTTAGATGTTTGGCAAACAGATGAAAATCATCCCAATCCAGTACTACCCCAAAATGTGGAACCGGTACTTCTTTACCGTCTACGTCATTGTAATGCATAGCCGCCTTTTCCTCTTTTGGTTTATAATGGATAACAAGCTGATGTCCAAAAAAGTCAAAATCTACCCATTGCTCACTACTGCGACCTTCAGAAAGTTCTAAAGTGTCTCTGTAAAATTTGCGGGCTTTGGCTACATCATCAACAGGAATAGCTAAGTGAAAAGGTACAGGCATAAAAATTAAAGGTTAATTCTTTTGTATTAGTTATTGCGTAAAGCTTTGATGAGTTCTTTTTTACTCATTTTAGATCTGCCGTCAATCCCTATCTTTTTAGCTTGTTTGTAAAGGTCTTCTTTGGTACGGTCTTCATATTTTTCCGCTTTACCACCTTTTTTACCGGCGTCTGGAGTATTTGCTATACGAGCAGACTTTTCTTTGCTGTAGCCTTGATCACGCAAAGCTTCATATTGTTCTTCATTTTTAACCGAAGGAATCTTATCTGCCATAATTTTTTAAATCTAAATAAGTGCTATTTAAAAATAAAAGGAATTATTCAGTTGTGGATACTCCTTAACACAGGTTTAATGATTACTAGGCATTGTGTAATGTGTGAAATGATTTTTGGTACAGAAATAAGCTTTACATTCTTCGGCGTCTGGGGCCTGAAGGTTTTACAACAGAACGTTTGCCAGGCTCATTATTGGGATCAAATTCACCGATACTCTCAGAAAGAAGTTTGTTAAGTTGTTTCAGTTCTTTTTTAGTGAACTGGCGGTACTTCCCAACGTTCACATCAAGATTGATATTCATAATACGTACGCGTTTCAGCCTGGTGACATTATAGCCCAGATGCTCACACATACGTCTAATCTGGCGATTGAGACCTTGCGTTAAGATGATTTTGAAGCGTTTTTTTCCTAATTGTTCCACTTCACATTTGCGTGTTATTGTGTCTAGAATAGGTACACCACCAGCCATACTTTTTACAAAAGAGGTGGTGATGGGCTTGTCAACTTCAACAATGTATTCTTTGTCGTGGTTGTTGCGAGCACGTAGAATTTTATTTACGATATCGCCATCATTGGTTAAAAAGATTAAGCCTTCACTGGCTTTGTCAAGTCTCCCTACCGGAAAAATGCGAGTAGGATAGTTGATGTAGTCAATAATGTTGTCTTTTTCTACCCGGGTGTCTGTAGTACAAACTATGCCCACAGGTTTGTTGAAGATTAAGTAAACAGGTGGGTCTTTTTCCTCACCTACTAATTTACCATCAACTCGTATTTCGTCTGCCGGGCTCACTTTAGTTCCCATTTCTGGGACGCTTCCGTTAATCGTAATACGGCCGGCATCAATAAGCTTGTCTGCCTCCCGGCGTGAACAAAAACCTACTTCACTTAAAAACTTATTGATTCGAGTTAAAGGAATTTCTGACATAGTGTTTGATTTAAATAAGAATGACTTCTTACTCTTTTAAAAAATTTACGATTTTTTCGTTTACCTCATTATCGTAGAGCGAATGATTAAGACCTTTAGTCTCTATAAATTCAGATTTTTGTAATTCTGAATGAATGGCGTGTGAGCCAGAAGCCGGAGTAATGATATCATCTTTATCGTGAATGACTAGTGTAGGCACAGTTATTTTTCTTGCAAAAGCGGAAGAAGAAAATTCAACAGTTTTAAAATTGAATGTATTCAGGAAAAAATTATCCAATGCTTTTAGAGCTTTGTTGTTTAAGCCTAAAAGTTTTTGGTAATCTTTCAAGATGCTTTCTAGTTTATCCGGAGCTCCCAGAATCACTAATTTTTCAGTTTTAAAAGTTTCTGCATGCGACTGGTTGTATAAAACCGTCATTCCGCCCATAGAATGACCGATGAGGAAATCAGGCTGATACGTATTTAAAATTACGCTTAGTGCCTTGTGGTAAAGTGGAACATAAAAGTATTTGCCACTACTGTAACCGTGTGCGGGCGCGTCAAAGGCAATGATATTATAATCTTCTTCTTGAAACCGGTGAATCATGTCTTTCCAACGATGGGTGTGACTTTCCCAGCCGTGAACCAATACTATGGTTTTGCCTTTACCTGGCCATCTGTAAGGTTGGATGGTATGCTCTTCAACAGTAACTTGTGGTTCTAGATTCGGTTTTAAAAAACCTTCGTGATGAGGTCCTATTTTGCCGCGTCTGGGTTTGCTAAAAACTTTAAAAGCTTTTTTTGCCGAAGCTCTGGGACTTACTACAGCAAGCACGTTGATATATGAACCAATCGCTTTCGGAAGAATTTTTTTGACAATTTTATTCATAAAAAAACCCTCTTTTTGAGAGGGTCAAATATACGGGTTATCTATGGCCTAATTTTTATTTTCGGCATCAATAACATCTGTGTCTTTTCGATATTTTAATAGTGATATACCAGAAAGGAAAAAAATACCACCCAATATAGCCAAAGCCCAAGGGCTAACACCGGTACTCAAACTTCCAAAAACACCCATAATTCCTATTACAAGCGAGATTGCTCCTCCTATTACCATAACTAGTGCTAAAATCTTAATCATAATTGTATAAATTATTAGGTTAGATTTTAAAAGTACAGCTATAGACTCAAGCTAGGTTTTAGATTAACGTGTCTTTAGGTAAGAATTAATAATTATTTACGAATTAGAATTTGATTCCCAGTTGTTTGTGAGTTGCGGTTGGTTTGATTATTCTTCTCTATTGACTTTATTGAAATCAAAAGCAGGCTTGCAAATTGAGATGTAAGTACATGGTTTGTCAAAGGGATTGCTATACTGCACGCGTGTTCCTGCAGAAATCTTAATAGACTGTCCGGCTTCTAGGATAATCTCTTCCTCATCAATTAAAAACTGCTTTTTACCCTCAAAAATAAACGTGTATTCATCAAACTCGGGAGTTTGAAAAGGTTCGCTCCATTGTGGAGGTGCTACCATATGAGCAATACTGATTTCAGAATTACCGTCGCTGGCTTTACCAAAATGTTCGCCAATATATTTGTCATCATCAGTAGGAACTACAAAAGGCTTTTTCTGTATTTGAAATTTTTTATCAGACATCACATCGGGTTTACCAGCCTATCATAAAATATTTAATCTTGGCATCACTAGGTATTTCTGCAGTAGAAACTTTAGCATCCATATTGAATTTAAGTTCCCCGGGAAGTTTGTCGCGATCTATTGTGAAGTAAGCGTTGATCTCGTCAACAAAAACAACAATGCTGCTAATCAACGTTTCAACACGTGAAACTTCATAAGCGTCTGTAATATCTTTAAAAGTACTGTTGAGGTTGATGCCTTCTTCTGTGGTATAACGCGCATCAAAAATCTGAATCGTTTTAATGGTTTTAGGAGATCCTTCTTTTGTAGGCATAAGGCTTAGTAATTGCTCACCGCCTTTCTCATAAATTTCAATAGCATTTACATTAAGTTCTTCGCTTAAACCGGAGTTTTGATCTACAACACTGTCTTTACTAAACAAGGTTTTGAGTTCACTAACTTGAGTGTCTTTTGTTAAGGGGCCTACTTGATCTGCAGTAACTGTAAAAGCATTATCGCTGTTACAAGAGGTAAGTGATATGCTTGCAATAAGGGCAATGAATAAAATACGTTTCATATAGAGTTTTAAATTTAAGTCTGTTTTTTTATTTAATTAGTTTACCTAAAATACCCAAAACACCGCGTATAACCGTGGCGCTGGTGAGTACTTTAATAATAGCTTTTTCTGTAGAACTACTACGTGAAGAAGTACGAGAACTTCTTTTTACTGTTGCACGTTCTTTTTGCGCTTTTTCTTTAGCTTCTTCGCTCTCTGCTTTTTTAATTTTTGCATTGAGTAACTCATAAGCACTTTCCCGGTCTACAGCGTCATTGTATTTAGGAGCGAGTGCAGATTTACGATTTATTTCTTCAATCTCAGCATCTGTTAAGATATCCATGCGTGACATTGGCGCACGCATCATAGTTGCGGCAAGCGGAGTGGGGCGACCTTTTTCATCTAATGCAGAAACTAAAGCTTCACCGGTACCCAAACTGGTAAGTACTTCTTTAGTATCGTAATATTCTGAATCGGGATAGTTCTCTGCGGTTAACTTTATGGCTTTACGATCTTTTGCAGTAAAGGCTCTTAACGCATGCTGAATTTTTAAACCCAACTGACTCAAGACTCCTTCGGGGACATCAGTGGGGTTTTGAGTTACAAAATAAAGCCCCACACCCTTAGAACGAATGAGCTTTACGATACTTTCAATCTGACTGTGTAATGCTTTTGAAGCCTCTTTAAAAATAAGATGCGCTTCGTCTATAAAGATTACCAGTTCCGGTTGGTCGCTATCTCCCTGCTCCGGGAATGTGCTGTAAATTTCAGCAAGAAGGCTCAACATAAATGTTGAAAACAATTTAGGCCTATTTTGAATATCCGTTAACCGAATGATGTTTATTTTTCCTCTTCCGTTATCATCTAAGCGCAAAAGATCATCTACATCAAAAGATTTTTCGCCAAAAAAGATATCTGCACCTTGCTGTTCAAGCTGAACGATTTTCCGCAAAATAGAACCCGCTGAAGCTGTCGAAATCCTTCCATACAAATCCTGAATTTCTTCTTTTCCTTCGTCAGTAGCATATTGTAAGACCTTTTTAAAGTCTTTTAAATCCAGTAGCGGTAAGCTTTTGTCATCACAGTATTTAAAAAGTATCGCGATAATACCAGCTTGCGCATCGGTCGCATCAAGAATACGGGAAAATAAAACCGGGCCAAATTCACTTACTGTAGCTCGCAGGCGCACACCATTTTGCTCAGAAAGTGTAAGTAGTTCTACGGGAAAGTCTTTGGCTTCAAAAGGCAATCCTATTTTTTCATGACGTTCATCAATTTTAGGATGACCTTCACTGGCTTTTGCGATACCACTAAGGTCTCCTTTCATATCCATCAACAGAACCGGAACTCCCTTTTCTGATAGATTTTCGGCCAAAACCTGTAGCGTTTTAGTTTTACCCGTACCGGTTGCTCCGGCAATAAGACCATGACGATTCATAGTTTTAAGAGGAATTTTTACGTGCGCACCTGTGATGGTCTGACCTTCTAACATAGCAGCTCCTACAGTGATACTCAATCCTTTAAAAGTGTTGCCTTGTATTATAAGATCTTTAAATGCTTCAGTTTGATTCATCAGTCAAAATTTGGAATAAAAATAAGGATTAATGCTAAAAAGCAATCGGTTGATAAAACTATTCTTTTTTTTGATTTTAATATTCTGAATGTATGAGTTGTGTTCTTGTTTCATCCATAGAAAATAAGGTAGCTAAGCTTTGGCAACGATTTTATTGCGGTGTATCTTTGCACCTTATGACAAAAGAGGCAACAGCAAGCCGGGTAGAGCTCGGTGAATTACTTCCGTTAATGGAAGAATTTTATACCATACAAGGTGAGGGTGCTCATACCGGTACTCCTGCATATTTTATTAGAGTAGGTGGTTGTGATGTAGGCTGTCACTGGTGTGATGTTAAGGAAAGCTGGGATGCGGCGATACATCCTCCTACAGAGGCAGCTGCTATTGTAGCTAATGCAAAAAAATACAGTAAGACTATTGTAATTACGGGGGGAGAACCACTAATGTGGGATATGAATCACTTAACCAGTATGCTTAAGGCTGAAGGGTTGAATGTGCACATTGAGACTTCTGGTGCTTATGAATTATCTGGTCATTGGGACTGGATTTGCCTTTCTCCTAAGAAACGTATGTTACCGAAGCCTCGTATCTATGACGAAGCTCACGAACTGAAAGTGATTATTTATAATAAAAATGATTTTGCTTTTGCGGAAGAACATGCTTCAAAGGTTAATGGTAAATGCGAATTATTTTTACAACCCGAGTGGAGTGTGCGTGAAAAAATGACTCCGTTGATAGTAGATTATGTTATGGCAAACCCTAAATGGAAGGTAAGCTTGCAAACCCATAAGTATCTTAATATACCTTAAATAAAAGAGGCTTCCAGATGGAAGCCTCTTTTATTTAATAAATGCGGAAAATTACATTTCAACTTCTTCAATTGGAATTTGAATATATAGATCATCCCACCCTAAGAACATATCAGAACCGTCTTCTGTAGGTTGAAACGAAATAGAAAATGCTTCGATAGGTGCTGCTGTTTTGTGAGCTGGTATTTTAAAACGAACTAAGTCGCGTTCTTCTTTGTATCCGTAAGCACCCCAAGTGTCCAGGTCTTTGTTAAGAATTACCGTCCACTCATCTTCTGTAGGGATTGTGAATAAAGTATACGTTCCGGCAGGTACTTTAGTGTCACCTACCATCATTTCTTTATAGAATTTAATTTCGGTAGATTCATTAGCTCCGGTTCTCCATACCTCACCGTATTTTTCCATACCATCTTCTTCTGCAAAAACATCGCGTCCTTTTTTCTGAGGTCTGCTATAAATAACACGCACTCTGGGAGCTTTATCCTGACCACGATACATAGCGATATCTAATGGACTTTTATCGAGTTCGCTAAACTTTTGAGCTGTTGCAGTGCTGCCAAAAATAAGAGTTGCTACTAAGATGCTTTTAAGTATAATGGATTTCATAACTATTTTTTTAATAATTGAGTGTCAAAATTTTATACAAATGTACAATGTGGTAAAACCTACAGTTGTTAAGACTTTATTAAAATGATTGAAGTTTGCACTTATTAATTGAAATGTCAAAATTTATATTTATAAAGTTTTATTTTTAGAGTTATTTTACTTTAAAAGTTTAAATATGTAAGCATATTTGCATTATTTGTTTGTGAATTAGAATGTGTATTGCATCTTTGAACCAACAAATTAAAATAATACGATTATGTGCGGGATAGTATGTGCCTACGAATTGAAGCAGCCAGCTGAGGTGTTAAGACCACAGCTTTTAGAAATGTCAAAAAAAATACGTCACCGTGGTCCAGATTGGAATGGTGTTTATAGCGATGAGAAAGCTATTCTCGCTCATGAGCGTTTGTCTATAGTTGACCCTGCATCAGGGAAACAACCTTTATTAAGCCCTGATGGAAAATTAATTCTTGCGGCGAATGGTGAGATTTATAACCATCAGGAATTGCGTAAGCAATTAAAAGGGAAATACGATTTTAAAACACAGTCTGATTGTGAAGTGATCTTAGCACTTTATCAGGAGGAAGGTACTGGATTTATTGATAAACTGAACGGGATCTTTGCATTTTCGTTATACGATTCTGAGAAAGATGAGTATTTCGTGGCGCGTGATCATATGGGGGTTATTCCACTTTATATGGGATGGGATCAACACGGTACTTTCTATGTAGCTTCAGAATTGAAAGCTTTAGAAGGAACGTGTACTAAAATTGAATTATTTCCTCCGGGACATTATTTACACAGTGCAGAAGGAGCGTTGAAAAAATGGTACGAGCGTGACTGGATGGAGTATGATGCTGTTAAGGATAACGAGACTAGCATTGAGAAGCTAAGAGATGCTTTAGAAGCAGCAGTGCACCGCCAGTTAATGTCAGATGTGCCTTATGGAGTATTGCTTTCAGGAGGTTTAGATTCTTCTATTACTTCTGCAGTAGCGAAGAAATATGCAGAAAAGCGAATAGAGTCTGGAGATACAGATGGAGCATGGTGGCCAAGATTGCACTCGTTCTCTGTAGGTTTAGAAGGTTCACCAGATTTAGCTGCAGCCCAAAAAGTAGCAGATCATATCGGCACGGTACATCACGAGATTAAATTTACAATTCAGGAAGGTCTGGATGCGATTAAAGATGTAATATATAATCTGGAAACTTACGATATTACTACGATTAGAGCTTCTACTCCTATGTATTTGATGGCTCGTGTAATTAAGTCTATGGGGGTTAAAATGGTTCTTTCCGGAGAAGGTGCAGATGAGGTTTTTGGAGGGTATCTTTATTTTCACAAAGCACCCGATGCTAAAGAATTTCATGAGGAGACTGTACGTAAGCTGAGCAAACTGCATATGTATGATTGTCTAAGAGCAAATAAATCTCTTGCTGCCTGGGGTATTGAAGGTCGCGTTCCATTCTTGGATAAAGAATTTATGGATGTAGCGATGAGTATTAACCCACAAGACAAAATGATCAATGGGGAGCGAATGGAAAAATGGGTGTTGCGTAAAGCATTTGAATCCTATCTTCCTGAGAGTGTTGCCTGGAGACAAAAAGAGCAGTTTTCTGATGGCGTAGGCTATAGCTGGATCGATACTCTAAAAGAAATGGTGGATGAGAAAATTAGCGATGAGCAATTAGCTAACGCTAAATATAAATTCCCTATTCAAACACCAGGTAATAAAGAAGAGTATTACTACAGAAGTATATTTGCTGAGCATTTCCCAAGTGATGCAGCAGCAATGAGTGTTCCTCAGGAAGCATCTGTTGCGTGTAGTACAAAAATTGCATTAGAATGGGATGAGGCTTTTAAGAACATGAACGATCCGTCTGGTAGAGCTGTTGCAAATGTACACAGTGATGCCTATAAAAAGAAAGAATTGGCATAGTCCGTTTTACATAATTTGTTTAGAAAACGCCTTCTCAAAAAGAAGGCGTTTTTTTGTTTTAATAGTTAATCTCAACTATTCTTTAGAATACTGAAATTTCAGTGCTTTTTTTCCACAATTTGTTGATAACTTAAGCTGTTTGGCGCGGCTTTTGACATATTATCGCGTAGCCTTTTTTTATATTTGTTAGCTAGTCGTAATGAGGGTTTTTAAACCTGATTTATGGGGTTTAGATTTGAAGCTTTAGCTTGATCTAGCTAAACTTTTTTAGATTGAAATTGTAGCGTTTCAGCTAAAAAAAAGAGGTCTAAGAATACTGATGTAATTAGGGGTTTTAGATCGTAAAACAGAAAATTTAACTTAATAAAGATATATGAGCGAAGAAGCCAATAAAAAACAATATTCGGCAGACAGCATTCAGGCGCTGGAAGGAATGGAGCACGTACGTATGCGTCCATCGATGTATATTGGGGATGTAGGAGTGCGTGGTTTGCATCATCTGGTTTATGAGGTTGTTGATAACTCTATAGATGAGGCTATGGCTGGTCACTGTGATGCCATAGATGTGATTATAAATGAAAATAACTCGATCTCTGTAAAAGATAACGGTCGGGGTATTCCGGTAGATTTACATAAGAAAGAAGGTGTTTCTGCACTTCAGGTTGTAATGACCAAAATTGGTGCCGGGGGGAAATTTGATAAAGATTCGTATAAAGTTTCCGGAGGTTTACATGGTGTTGGTGTGAGTTGTGTTAACGCACTTTCAGATCACTTGAGAGCTACAGTTTACCGAGATGGTAAAATTTGGGAGCAGGAGTACGAGAAAGGTAAAGCCATGTACCCTGTCAAGGGAATAGGTGATACAGATGATCGCGGTACTGCCGTGACTTTCTTACCAGATCCTACCATTTTTCAGCAAACAACAGAATTTAATTACGACACGCTTGCTAGTCGTATGCGTGAGCTTTCATATCTGAATAAAGGTATTACTATCACCTTGATGGATAAACGCCAGAAGGATGATAAGGGAGAATTTCCTGTTGAAACTTTTCATTCGGACGAAGGGTTGAAAGAATTTGTTCGCTTTATGGATGGTAACCGTCAGCCAATTATTAGCGAGGTTATATCTATGGAAGGCGAGAAGAATGATATTCCTGTTGAGGTTGCAATGATCTATAACGACAGTTATGCAGAGAATTTACATTCGTATGTGAATAACATCAACACACACGAAGGAGGTACGCATCTTGCAGGTTTTAGACGGGGTTTAACTTCTTCGCTTAAGAAGTATGCAGATGCTTCGGGAATGTTAGATAAACTGAAATTTGAGATTGCCGGTGATGACTTTAGAGAAGGTCTTACTGCAATTATTTCGGTTAAAGTAGCAGAACCTCAGTTTGAAGGTCAGACAAAAACAAAATTAGGTAACCGGGAAGTGACTTCTGCAGTTTCGCAGGCGGTTTCTGAAATGGTAGAAATATACCTTGAGGAGCATCCAGACGATGCAAAAACAATTGTTCAGAAAGTAATTCTTGCCGCTCAGGCACGCCACGCTGCTAAGAAAGCACGCGAGATGGTGCAGCGTAAGACGGTGATGAGTATAGGTGGTTTACCTGGAAAATTAGCCGACTGTTCTGAGACAGATCCTAATGCCTGTGAAGTATTCCTCGTAGAGGGTGACTCTGCAGGTGGAACTGCAAAAATGGGTCGCGATCGTAACTTTCAGGCGATTCTTCCGCTTCGCGGAAAAATTCTGAATGTTGAGAAAGCGATGCAACATAAGGTTTTTGAAAACGAAGAGATCAAGAATATTTTTACAGCTTTAGGTGTTACTATAGGTACCGAAGAAGATAGTAAAGCATTGAATCTTTCAAAACTGCGTTATCACAAAATTGTGATTATGTGTGATGCCGATGTAGATGGTAGTCACATTGCAACATTGATATTAACCTTCTTCTTCCGTTATATGCGTGAGTTGGTTGAAGGTGGTCATGTTTATATCGCTACCCCACCACTTTACTTACTTAAAAAAGGTAAAAAAATGCGCTATGCCTGGAGTGAGAAAGAACGTGATGAGTATAACGAGCAAATGGGTGGAAGCGCCGGTGTACAGCGTTACAAGGGGCTTGGTGAGATGAATGCGGAGCAATTGTGGGATACCACAATGAACCCCGAATTTAGAACGCTTCGTCAGGTAACTATAGATAACGGTACGGAAGCAGACCGTATTTTCTCTATGTTGATGGGGGACGAGGTTCCGCCACGTCGCGAATTCATTGAGAAAAATGCAGTTTATGCTAATATTGATGCATAATCGATACTAAATAGAATTTAAAAGCCCGATAATTATTTATCGGGCTTTTTTAATGGTGTAGCCTTGTGTCTTTCAGGGGTTTTGTTATTTTTGAATAAACCAAATCAATCAATTAAATGAAAAAACTACTACTATTTTTAAGTGCAGTTACGCTTTCTGCTAATGCCTTTGCTCAGGACGATGAAGGCTTTGAAGCAATCATTGTGGCGGGAGCAGCAGATGCTAATACTTTAATGGGAGCCTATATTGCGCCAGCAATGGAAGGCTTAGTTTATAGCATGTCCGGCGGCTGGTATCATACCGCAAAAACGCATAAAAAGTTAGGTTTTGATATTACTATTGGAGTTAATGCAGCAATTGTGCCTACTGAAAAGGAACTGTTTTCTTTTGCTGATTTAAATTTTGAAAACACCATAACAGCATCTCCGGGAACCACTCCTACAGTTGCTGGTAGCGGAAATCCTGCAGAAGTAACGGTTGTTACTCAGGATGGGGATACTGGTACTTTTACCATGCCTGAAGGGGTTAAAGATGATTTACCACTCAACGCAATGCCGGCCCCGACGCTTCAGGCAAGTGTTGGGCTTATTTATGATACCGATTTAATGGTTAGAGCGACCCCAAAATTAGGGAGCGACGATGTAAAAGGTAGCTTATTTGGAGTGGGGTTGAAGCATAATCTCATGCAATACTTAGGTCCTTTAGATAAGCTCCCACTTAATGTTGCGGTTATGGGGGCATTCACGTCTATGAATGTTGATTATGATATTGAGGATGGATCTTCTGTAGATGGTGTAAATCAGGCTGCAGAATTCAAATTAAACTCTTATACATTTCAAGGTGTAGCCTCGTTAGATTTTCCTTTTATAACTGTGTATGGTGGTTTAGGGTATACCGGAGGTAAGTCTGAATTGAATGTTTTGGGTACTTATAATGTAGATTATAATGGAGGAGCTGACAGGACTACCTTAACAGATCCCATTGCACTTTCTTACAGTCCGTCTAGCGTTAGAGCTTCGTTAGGCGCACGTTTAAATCTGGCATTTTTCAAAATTTATGCAGATTACACGGTTCAAGAGTACAGTAATTTGAGTGCGGGAATTGCATTCAGTTTTAGATAATTTACTTTACCATTTGTCAAATGGTTGCCAGAGCCACTTTTAAGCATATAGCTTATAAGTGGCTTTATTTATACTGTGGAGTTTGAGGAAGCCGAATATAGGGTCTATGATGCAAATCATAACCTAATTTTAAGTCTTAAGAGTCTTAAAAGACTAAATGAAGTCGTAATTTTAAAGCCGCAATCGATAACTTAGTTGTTTTGCCGGTTGCGATAAAATTATTTAATAAATCTTATAAATACATACCCATGAAAGTTACCGTAGTAGGAGCAGGAGCTGTAGGTGCAAGTTGTGCCGAATATATAGCTATGAAAAATTTTGCCTCAGATGTTATTCTTCTTGATATTAAGGAAGGTTATGCTGAAGGTAAAGCGATGGATTTGATGCAAACCGCTTCTTTAAATGCTTTTGATACCCGTATTACCGGTACAACCGGAGATTATTCTAAAACTGCTGGCAGTGATATTGCAGTTATTACAAGTGGTATTCCGCGAAAGCCGGGTATGACCAGAGAAGAGCTTATAGGTATCAACGCAGGTATTGTAAAAGATGTTTCTTCAAATTTAATTAAGCATTCTCCAGACGTTACCATTATTGTAGTGAGTAACCCAATGGATACGATGACTTATTTAGTACATAAAACTACCGGACTTCCTAAAAATAGAATTATAGGAATGGGTGGTGCTTTAGATAGTGCACGTTTTAAATATCGTTTAGCTGAAGCATTAGTATGTCCTATTTCTGATGTTGATGGAATGGTTATAGGTGGTCACAGTGATACTGGTATGATTCCCTTAACACGTCTGGCAACTCGTAATAGTTTGCTTGCTTCAGAATTTCTAGCCGAAGATCGCTTAGAGCAAGTGAAAGAAGATACTAAAGTAGGTGGAGCTACACTTACTAAGTTATTAGGTACTTCTGCCTGGTATGCTCCCGGAGCTGCTGTTTCTGGATTGGTGCAGGCGATTGCTTGTGATCAGAAAAAGATGTTTCCTTGTTCTGCTTTATTGGAAGGTGAATACGATCTAGATGATATCTGTATTGGCGTTCCTGTTATTTTAGGAAAAGGAGGTATCGAGAAAATCGTACCTGTGGATCTCACAGATGCTGAAAAAGAAAAACTTCAGGAGAGCGCTGCTGCAGTGAAGAAAACCAATGGGTTATTGGAGTTGTAATCTGATTTTTATATAAAAAGAAAAGCCGCTCAATGAGTGGCTTTTTTGTGTTCAGTTTGCTGCGAAAAATTATCCGCATTTAGAAGAACCGCAGTCTTTACAGGTAAGACATCCTTCCTGATAAATTAATTCTGAAGAATTACAGTTGTCACATTTTTGTTTGCGGGCTACTGTGCCATCTGCTACATAGCGTTTTAAAGCTCGTGCTACACCATTTTTCCATGTATTGATTGAAGCGCTATCCAACTGTAAGCTGTTCGTTAGTTCAACAGCTTTTTCAATAGGCATTCCGTAGCGAAGTGTGGTAGAGATTAATTTCGCATAATTCCAATACTCTGGATCAAACTTGTGAGAGAGGCCTTCAATAGTGGTTTTATAGCCTCTTTTGTTTTGATATTGAAAATCATAACGAGAGCTTCCGTCATCATTTCGATTTTTAATGATCAGCCCTTTTTCAACCCAGCGGGGTAGTAAAATTCCATCTTCATCATCAGCAATACCGGTAAAGATCTCGTAAGGTTTTCCTTCTATAAGTCCTATAAAAGCGATCCATTTTTCCTTATTATTTTGAAAACGTACGATATCTGCCTCTAAGATTTGTGGTCTTTTAGTAGGAAAAGCAGTTAGTGTTTCATTGTCTTCCTCCTCTTTCTTTTCTTCGTTAGAAATTAACACCCCAGATCGTGAACCGTCGCGGTAAACGGTGACACCTTTGCAGCCGGCTTGCCAGGCTTCAAGGTATAAATCGCCCACAAGCTCCTCGTTTACATCATTAGGCAGGTTGATGGTAACGCTGATGCTGTGATCTACCCATTTTTGTACAGCACCTTGCATACGTACTTTATTTAACCAGTCAACATCATTAGAAGTTGCTTGATAATAGGGAGATTGAGCAACAATTTCATTCAATTCTTCCTGGCTGTAGTTTTTGTCAGTAGCAATCCCGTTGCTTTTCATCCATTCTTTAAAGCGGTGATGAAAAACCACATATTCTTCCCAAGAATCTCCTACTTCATCAACAAAATCTACACGAGCATCTTTGTCATTCGGATTTACTTTACGACGACGCTTGTAAACAGGAAGAAACACGGGTTCGATTCCAGAGGTTGTTTGGGTCATTAAGCTCGTCGTTCCGGTAGGAGCGATCGTGAGCAGCGCGATGTTACGACGACCGTATTCCAGCATATCGTAATACAATTTTTCATCTGCTTCTTTCAGTCTCAAAATAAACGGATTTTCTTTCTCGCGTTCTGAGTCGAAAATAGGAAAAGCACCCCGTTCTTTTGCTGCGTAAACCGAAGCTCGATACGCTTCAATGGCGATAGTTTTGTGAATTTCTACAGAAAATTCATTCCCTTTTTCGCTTCCGTACTTGATGCCTAAAGCAGCCAGCATATCACCTTCTGCAGTAATGCCTATTCCGGTACGGCGACCTTCTTCGGCTTTCTTTTTGATGTTTAACCACAGATCGCGCTCTACTTTTTTAACCTCTTCGCTTTCTGGGTCGCTTTCTATTTTTGCAAGTATGGCATCTACTTTTTCCAATTCGAGGTCGATGATATCATCCATAATACGCTGCGCTTTTGCAACGTGTTTTTTAAACAGATCAAAGTTGAAAGAAGCATTCTTAGTAAAAGGTTCTTCAACATAAGAAAATAGGTTGATAGCTAATAAGCGACAAGAGTCATAAGGGCACAGTGGGATTTCACCACACGGATTTGTTGAAACCGTTTTGTAACCTAAATCTGCATAACAATCGGGTACAGATTCGCGGGAAATCGTGTCCCAGAAAAGAATGCCGGGTTCTGCAGATTTCCAGGCATTATGAACAATTTTTTTCCAGAGTTTTTCAGCTTCGATCTCTTTTTGGTTTAGCGGGTCTTTACTGAAAATGGGATATTTCTGTGTGTATTTTTTTTGATCTTTTACGGCTTGCATAAACCCATCATCAATACGAACGGAAACATTTGCGCCGGTCACTTTGCCTTGCTCCATTTTAGCATCGATAAAATCTTCTGCATCGGGATGATTTATAGAAACTGAAAGCATTAAAGCTCCACGTCTTCCGTCTTGAGCAACCTCACGGGTAGAGTTAGAGTATCGCTCCATAAAAGGGACAAGCCCTGTTGAGGTTAGTGCTGAATTTTTTACACCAGAACCTTTAGGTCTTATATGAGAAAGATCGTGACCTACACCTCCACGACGTTTCATAAGTTGAACCTGTTCCTGGTCTATCTTCATAATTCCGCCGTAAGAATCAGAAGCACCGTCGTTTCCTATAACAAAACAGTTAGATAAAGAGCCTACTTGGTACGGATTGCCAATTCCTGCCATTGGACTACCCTGAGGAACGATATATTTAAAATCTCTAATCAAGTCAAAAACTTCCGCTTCATCCATAGGGTTAGGGTAACGCGCTTCTATACGTGCCAACTCTTTTGCGATACGACGGTGCATGTTATCGGGAGTTTTTTCGTAGATATTGCCGTTAGAATCCTTAAGAGCATATTTATTGACCCATACGCGCGCTGCAAGGTCGTCTCCTTTAAAATATTTTAGTGAAGCTTCAAAGGCTTCATCTTGTGAATACGTTTGCGAAGCAGGAGCGGTAACTTGTGTGGCCATCGGTTTTATTTTAAAGAATTAGATCTGGTTTTAATAGTGTGAAGGTAGTTGAAAAATAAACACAAAAAAATTTGATGTGCTGTGAAGTTGTTAATAAATAATTTTAAATAATTGAATTACAGTGTTTTAAAAATTTATCAACACTTAGGAGTTGAAAAATTTTATAATTTATATCTGAAATTTTTAATTTATGGCATCGCTGGTTTTTGTTTAAAATAGTTGCATAAATCTTATGAAAGTGGCTAATTAAATAAAAAAAAATAGTGTTCATTTTTTTCCATATTAGCAAATTCTATGAAGTACTATCTATTTAGTATCTAGGTTTTAATGCGAAAAATTTGCCGTTAGGTGTTAAATTAAATAAGAGATGGTTTGATTTGTTCAACTCTACAGCCTCATTTTTAACATATAAGGTTGTTCCTGAAAGCGGAGTAAAAACCAATTAGTGGTCTGAATTCCAGTTAATTAAAAGGTTAAAGAAATCAAAAAGATATTTATTGGCATTTCTGCATTGAAACCCTATATTTGCACGTTTTACAAAATCGCCTGAAAAAGGTTCGGGAAGAATTAATAAATATTAAAGAGTAATGCAAAATAAAGGACTCATTAGAGTATTTGCGATTTTATTTGGGTTGGTGAGTTTATACCAGCTTTCGTTTACGTACTTCACAAATCAAACAGAAGACAAAGCAGCTGCTTTTGCTGAGCAAAAAGTACCCAATTCTGTTGAGGATTATGTAGACCGAAGAGGTGAGGTTGAGCGTCAATATTTAGACTCTATAGGTAATGATCCTATAGCTTTAGGTATTACGTATAATGATGCAAAAGATAAAGAGCTTAATAAAGGTCTGGATCTTAAAGGAGGTATGAATGCTATTCTTGAAATTTCTGTTGCAGATATTTTAAGAGGCTTGAGTAATAACAGCACAGATCCTGCTTTTAACCAGGCTTTAGATCAGGCTGCAGAAGCTCAAAAGGATTCTCAAAATAGCTTTTTAGATGATTTCTTTGATGCTTTCGAAGCAATTCCTGGGGATAATAAATTGGCTTCTCCAGACATTTTTGCTAATACTACTTTAGGAGAGAAGATCAATTTTAATATGACCAATGCAGAGGTAGAGCCTATCATTGCTCAGGAAATAGAAGGGTCTATCAATTCTGCTTTTGAGGTATTGCGTAATCGTATTGATAAATTTGGTGTTACACAACCTAACATTCAGCGTTTAGACAATCAGTCGCGAATTTTAATTGAGCTTCCCGGAGCTACTGACATAGAGCGTGTAAAATTTCAATTAGAAAGTACTGCTCAATTAGAGTTTTACAAAACGCACTACGCTTCTCAGGTTGCACCTTATTTATTAGAGGTAAACACTGTTTTAAAAGATATTGTTGCTCCTGTTGAAGAGCAAAAGACAACAGCAACTGTTGATTCTACAGATACAGATGATTCTATCGAAGACTTGCTTGCAAGTGAGGAAGATTCAATAAGTCCTGCTGCACAAAATAATCCTTTATTTGAGGTGTTTAGTTTTAACCCAGCTATACAGCAATATGCTCAGGCTCCAATTGTAGGTTATGCTCAGGTAAAAGATACTGCTACTATTAATGGCTATTTAACAAAGCCTGAAATTGTAAGGCTTCGTCCACAAGAATTACGTTTTGCAAAATTCAGATGGGGGATTGCAGAGGGAGAATCTGATGTTGTTCCACTTTATGCGTTAATGTCAGATCGAAGTGGTTCTGCTGCTATGGATGGTGATGTAGTGCAAGATTCACGTCAACAATATACACAAGCTGGTCAACCATCTGTAGGTATCGATTTTGAGGGGCAAGGTCCTGGTCAGTGGGCTAAATTAACCGGAGAGGTTGCAAGTGAAGGAAATGCTATTGCAATTGTTCTTGACGGAACCGTTTATTCTGCAGCTACTGCAAAAGCCGAAATTTCAGGAGGTGCTACTGAAATCTCAGGAAGCTTCACAGTTACTGAAGCTCAGGATTTAGCAAATGTATTAAAAGCAGGTAAACTTCCTGCTTCTGCAAAGATTATTTCTTATGATGTTGTTGGTCCTTCATTAGGGCAAGAGGCGATTAATAGTGGTTTGATGTCATTTGTGATCGCACTTTTATTGGTGCTGGTATGGATGGTATTCTATTACGGGAAAGCAGGTCTTTTTGCAGATGTTGCTTTAGCGGTAAACATCTTATTTATATTCGGTATACTTGCGGGGCTTGGAGCTGTGCTTACCCTTCCTGGTATCGCAGGTATTGTTCTTACGATAGGTATGTCTGTAGATGCAAACGTGCTGATCTTTGAGCGTATTAAAGAAGAGATTGCAAAAGGTAAGTCTCAAAAAGATGCTATTAAAGACGGTTTCAATAATGCATTGTCATCTATTCTTGATGCTAACATTACGACGTTCTTAACGGCATTGATATTATTCTTATTCGGTACAGGACCTATTCAGGGTTTTGCAACTACCTTGATGATAGGTATTGCTACATCTTTATTTACAGCAATCTTTGTTACACGTTTGTTTATTGACGGTTATGGTAAAAATGGTAAGTCTCTTGCATTCTGTACAGGTGCTACGAGAAACCTTTTTACAAACTTTAATAAAGATTTTCTTGCAAAAAGAAAGGTTGCCTATATCATAAGTGGTGTTTTAATAGTGATAAGTTTAATCTCGCTATTTACTAACAGTCTTGATCAAGGAGTTGACTTTGTAGGAGGGCGTAATTATACCGTTCGTTTTGAAGAGCCGGTTAATGCTACTGAAGTTGAGAATAAATTGATTGCAGAACTTGAAAGTGCACAAGCAAAAACATACGGTGAAGCAAATCAGTTAAAAATCACAACAAAGTATAGAATAGACGAGGAGGCTTCTGAAGTAGATGATGATATTCAACAGAAATTATATACAGCTTTAAAAAGCTATTTACCTGCAGATTTAACCCTTTCACAGTTTGTGAAAGGTGGTTCTACTGAAGAGAAAGTAGGTATTCTAGAATATAACAAGGTAGGTCCTACTATCGCAGATGACATTAAAAGGGATTCGTTCTGGGCAGTCTTAGGATCATTGGTGGTTGTGTTTTTATACATCTTACTGCGTTTTAGAAGATGGCAATTTTCACTGGGAGCTGTTGTTGCGGTTTTCCATGATGTATTAATTGTGTTAGGTATTTTCTCATTGACCTATAAGTTTATGCCATTTAATATGGAAATTGACCAATCGTTCATCGCTGCGATACTAACCGTTATTGGTTACTCGCTGAATGATACCGTCGTTGTATTTGACCGTATTAGAGAGTTTATGAAGGAGTACGGTACAGATCGCAAAATGGGTGTTATAATCAATCAGGCGATTAACAGTACTATTAGTCGTACTTTAAATACGTCTATGACTACTTTAATTGTATTGCTTGCCATTTTCATCTTTGGAGGAGCAAGTATAATGGGCTTTATGTTTGCATTGATTGTAGGGGTTGTAGTAGGTACATACTCTTCGATCTTTATCGCAACACCGGTTATGTTTGATACGATCCAGAAGAAGGCGTTAAAGCCAGAAAAAGTAGAAGAAGAGGAGACTGTAGCGTAATTTTCAGTTAAACTTTAATCCATAAAAAAGGGTCTGATTTTAAAATCAGACCCTTTTTTATGGACACAACCAAAAGGAATTATTACCTCCGAGACTTGCCTCTAAATTGAGAATTTGTTTGTAGCGAATGTCTCGTGGTCTTGCTCCGAGGTGGTTTGCTATTAATTATTTTTTAAAAAACAGAGATTTCTGTTTTGGTAGTAAGGAGCTCAAGTACTTTCATTCCGAGTTCAGAATTGCCATTTTCATTTAGTGGAGGACTCCAAACGGCTACACTGTAATATTTAGGATGTAACGCGACTATACCACCTCCTACACCACTTTTACCGGGTAAGCCTACAGAGAATGCAAATTCTCCAGATTCGTCGTAAAAACCACAGGTAAGCATCAAGGCATTAATTCGTTTTGCGAGCATAGTATCTAATACTGCAGCTTCTTTACTTAGATCGTATTTCCCGTAGTTTAGAAAAATAGTGAATGCCTGAGTCAGCTGCTTACAGTTCATCGCGATAGAGCACTGGTGAAAATAAAAATCCAAAACCTCATCAACGTTATTGTTGATGTTGCCAAAGTCTTTCATCAAATGAGTAAGTGAAGCATTGCGAAATTTATGCTTCATTTCTGAAGCTGCTACGTTTTCATCGTAATCTATAGTTTGATCTTCTGCGATGTCACGTACAAATTGTAAGAGTTCTTCTTTAGGATTTTTTAATTCTGAAATAAGAATGTCTGCAACCACAAGAGCACCTGCATTTATAAATGGATTTCGGGGAATTCCCTTTTCATATTCAAGCTGCACTAAAGAGTTAAAAGGATCTCCTGAGGGTTCTACGCCTATGCGTTTCCAGACCTCTTTTCCTTTGAGCTTAAGAGCTAGAGAAAGGCTGAGTACTTTTGAGATACTTTGAATTGAAAAACGATCTAGAGCATCTCCTAAGCCGTATCCGCTTCCGTCAGTACATTGTAAATACACTCCAAACTTTGAGGGATCAACCTTTCCGAGTTCGGGGATGTAGGTTGCAACTTTTCCGGTATTTTTAAAGGTTGCTATTTCCTCTTTAATTTCTTGTAATACCTTGGAATAGTCCATTATCTGCGTTTCCAACTGATTGAATCTCCTTCTTTTATATCCCAAAGTTCAGCAATACCTGCATTGGTTTCTAAAACGTAGGTTACGGGTACTTCAGAAGGAAGGCTGGATTCATCTAAAGGCTTTGCGTTTTCAATTATAGTAGCAATTTTCATTTCTTTTGTAATAAAAAATAAATCCAAAGGAATGTATGTGTTTTTCATATAAAAGCTATGCGGTCTTTCGTCTTTAAAAACAAAAAGCATCGCCTGATTTTGCTCCATAGATTCCCGATACATCAGTCCGGTTTCGGTCTCATAATCAGTATCTGCAATTTCTATATTGAAGTAGACTTTCTCTTCGTTCTGCTTAATGATTTGAAGTTTTCCTTCTTGTGTAAACGCTATTTGTTCCTGCGGAATCTCTGTAGGTTCTGATTCTTGATTTTTACACGAAATAATTGTGCTAAAGCCTAAAGCGAGAAAAACTATTTTCTTAAACATAATAGATTAATATTGAGGTTCTTTTTTCTGACCCAAGGCGCGTACGATCATGAAAATACCAATTAATATAAATGGAATGCTTAAGATCTGACCGGTATTAAAACCAAAAATCCAATCCTCGCGACCCTCAACTTGAGCGCGTTTGAAGTATTCTACGATAAAACGAACCGTCCATAAAAGCACTAAGAAAAGACCAAACAAGAAGCCTTCTTTTTTACGCAAACCTGTTTTCCAATAGACAAACATTAAAATGAGGAACACAAATATGTATCCGAATGATTCCATTAATTGACCCGGAAAGCGATAGGGAATTTCGGCAATATAATTTGCAAATTGAGGATCATCTGTTAAAGCGCTATATGCTTTATGTTCATTAGGAATACCGGTTAAGCGTTGTACTTCGTATTTGTTGTATTGATCCTGAACAAACTTAATTCCTAAATTTGATTCGGTAACTTTACCTACCATTTCAGAGTTGAAAAAATTACCAATACGTACAAAGATGGCGCCTAATGAAACCGGCAAAATCACGCGGTCTAAAAGCCAAAGAACACTTTTCTTTAAGATCTTTTTATTGTAAAGATACATTGCAAAGATCATCCCGATAGCTGCACCATGACTCGCTAACCCCTGAAAGCCGGTATATTCAATTTCGGGAACAAACCGAAAAGGTAAAAACACAGAAAGAGGGTCTTGCCAAAGTAATTCTGTCTGATAGAAAAACACATGACCCAGTCGGGCTCCTATTAAAATCGCTAACACCGAATATATAAACAGCGGATCTAGCTTTTCTTCTTCAACACCTTCGTTTTTATATACTTTTTTCATCAGGTACCAACCTAATGAAAAAGCAATAACAAACATTAAACTGTAATAATGAAGGGTGAGAAATCCTAAATCGAGACCCGTTGAAGGGTTCCAGGTCATTTTTAAAGGGAGCATAAGCTGTATGAATTTTGTGCTGTAAATATAACAAAGCCAAAAGGCTTCTTAATCTTTTTTAGAATTTTTATGTGAGTTTTCGCCTTTTATGGGAGGGACGGGATCGTAACCAGATCCACCCCAGGGATTACAGCTGGCAATACGTTTTATAGAGAGCCATGTTCCTTTTATAGGGCCGTGTTTTTCTATCGCCTGCACGCTGTAGTGTGAGCAAGTGGGCTCATACCTACAAGCAGGTGGTAATAGGGGAGAAATGAATTTCTGATAAATACGAATGGGAAAAATCAGTATTTTTTTTGCTAGACTTTTCACCGTTTTCAGATTTTAAGATAGGGTATACGTTGTTCCTTCTCGACCATCTTTTAGTTGAATTCCCAATTCTAAAAGTTGATCTCTGATCTGATCGCTAGTAGTAAAATCTTTATTGGCTCTAGCTTCTTTTCTAAGTTGGATCAATAGCTCTATCGCTCCATTCAGTTTGTCTGTATTAGCTTCTGCTACCGCATTAACATCTTCAAGGCCTAAAATATCAAAAACAAATGCATGAGTACTCTCTTTAAAGAGTTCGAGATCTGCTTGAGATATCTTTGCTTTGCCATCCTTTATCTGATGAATAAACTTTGCTGCCTCAAAAAGTTGAGCGATTAAGATGGGTGAATTAAAATCATCATTCATCGCATCGTAGCAAGCTTGTTTCCAGCTTGATATATCTAGTGAACTTGTTTCAGAAACAGGGAGCGCCTCTAGTAAATTCACGGCTTCCATAAGGCGGTTAAACCCTTTTTCGCTAGCTAATAAAGCATCATTACTGAAATCTAAAACACTTCGGTAATGCGCCTGCATGATAAAAAAGCGGGCAACGCTAGGGGAGAAGCCTTTAGTTAAAAACGGACTGTCACCCGTAAAGATTTGTGCAGGAAAAATATTGTTTCCGTCACTTTTAGACATTTTCTTTCCATTCAATGTAAGCATATTAGCATGTAGCCAATAATTCACCGGATTTTTACCATTTGAAGCTTCAGACTGTGCGATCTCACACTCGTGATGTGGGAATTTTAAATCCATACCGCCACCATGAATGTCAAATTGTTCACCGAGATATTTGGTGCTCATTGCTGTACACTCCAGATGCCATCCCGGGAAACCGTCTCCCCAGGGTGATGGCCAGCGCATAATGTGCTGGGGTTCGGCTTTTTTCCAAAGTGCAAAATCCTGAGCGTTTTTCTTTTCGCTTTGCGCAGCCAATTCACGCGTATTCGTGATCATATCTTCCAGGTTGCGACCACTTAACTTTCCGTATTCATGATCCTCATTAAACTTGAGTACATCAAAATAAACGGAACCATTTTTCTCATAAGCAAACCCATTATCAATGATCTCTTTAATGATCTCGATTTGCTCAATGATATGACCGGTTGCAGTGGGTTCTATACTGGGAGGAAGGCAGTTGAATTTTTGTAGAATAGTGTGAAAGTCGATGGTGTACTGTTGTACAACTTCCATAGGTTCTATTTGTTCGAGGCGTGCTTTTTTTGCAATTTTATCTTCGCCTTCATCCGCATCGTCTGTAAGATGACCTGCGTCTGTAATGTTCCTTACATAACGTACTTTATACCCTAAATGTTTCAGATATCTAAAGATCATATCAAAAGACATAAAGGTGCGTACATTGCCCAGATGTACATTGCTGTAGACCGTAGGGCCACAAACATACATCCCAACATTTCCGTCTAAAAGAGGTTTAAAAGTTTCTTTTTGACCGCTTAGAGAATTGTAAAGTGTGATGTTTTGCTTTTGGTATAAGGTCGACATAGGTTATTTGTTATGCGTGCTTTAAAGCGTATTATTTATATAGAAACAAGTCTGAAACTAAAATGCGTAATTAGAAAGGGGTATCAAGTTTAATATAATCTAAAAATTCGCGTCTTACCGCTTCTTCTTTGAACTTACCACCAAACTCACTGGTTACTGTGCTGCTCTCAATGTCGCGAATTCCGCGGCTGTTTACGCAAAGATGTTTTGCGTCAATAACACAAGCAACATCCTGTGTGCCTAATACTTTTTGAAGTTCTTGAACCACTTGCATCGTAAGACGTTCTTGAACCTGAGGTCTTTTTGCATAATAATCCACCACGCGATTCATTTTTGAAAGTCCAACCACGCTACCGTTTGAAATATAAGCAACATGCGCTCTTCCTACGATTGGTAATAAGTGATGTTCGCAAGTAGAATAGACCGTAATGTTTTTTTCTACAAGCATCTCACCGTACTTGTAATTGTTGTCAAAAGTAGAAGCTTTGGGTTTGCGGGCCGGGTTTAAACCGCCAAAGATTTCATTTACAAACATTTTGGCAACACGGTTAGGAGTGCCTTTTAAGCTATCGTCTGTAAGATCTAATCCTAGCGTTTGCATGATGCGTGCAACATCTTCTTTTATAAGTTCAATCTTCTCAGAATCACTTAATTTAAAAGCGTCATCTCTTAGAGGGGTTTCTGCAGATGTACTGTGATGGTTGTCACCTATTTCATCGATTGCTTTCAATTCTTCGTTCTCAAAATTCATTTTCATAAAGCTATTAGTCGCCGCTTGGGCTAAAGGCTTGCAAAGATAGTTAAATTAACAATTTAAACAGCTTAACGAGTCTATCTCATTTTTTGATTTGGTTATTATTTTTATCAATAAAAAAAGCCCTCTAAATCAATGATTCAGAAGGCTTTTAAGCATGTTATTGCTATTATAGCTGAAATGTGACTGTAGCTAAAATATTTGTGTTTATGTTGTCTATAAAGGCAGTGTTTGTAAAAGCACCTTCGTAAAGGGCAGGGTTTTGTTCTTGTTTTGCCCAGTCGTAAGCAATATCAATTCGTGCATTGCCAAGTATATATCCTAATCCTAGAGAATAGCCTGTAGTGCTGCCTAGTGTTTCTTCATTTTTATACGGACTTTCAATAAATCGATATCCACCTCTGAAACTCCAATCTCCAGCTAAAAATTCACCTCCCAATTTATAGCTTGAAACAGCTTTTAATTGGCTGTTGATTTGATTATTCATTTGCTGAAAAAATGAATCTTCATCAGGAGAGTATTTCATCGAAGCATAATCCTGGTATGAATAATCAAAACTTAAGAAACCAGAATTCCCGAAGATGTAAGCGATGCTACCCGTAGCTTTCCCGGGGGTACGTAGGTTGTAATCTTCATATATATTTACAACATTAGGGTTTAGTGTGACTTCGTCATTTATGCCTGATGTGGCTAAGTATTGCTCAGTTTCTTCTGAAATGGTAAAATAAGTAGGTGTGTCGTATGTAGCACCAACTCTTAGGGAGGGTGAGGCATGGTAAATACCACCTATTTGGGCAGAAACACCAGAGCCGTATGCTCTATATTCATTGTCAAAACGCAAACTGCTCACTGCATTATTTATATTATCGGTATCTTCAAAGAATACAGTGTTTCTTGTGAAATTAAATGTATGTGCATTAAGGTTTAAGCCTAGATACAAGTTTTCGCTAAATTGACCTGCAGCATTAAATGTGAATTTGCTGTTATTTCCTCGGGTTGTGTACTGATATTCCTGATCAAAAGAATTTCCGTTCTGAGCACTTACATAATCTGTGTTATCAAGATCTGAAGAAACCGGATCAATTAAATAACCTTGATAACCTAAAAAAGCTTGTTGTGTTCCAAAACTTTCATTCTCACCTAAAAATTGATATAAATCTGCATTAGTCTCGCCAGGTTGCAATTCTAAAAGATCTAAAGGTGTGCCTTGTGCATAACCTAAAAAGTAATCAGCAATAGAATTATCACTAATTCCTGAAGCGATATAAGCATTGTCAAAATCGTTGGTTCTGTCATAATTAAAACCAAACGCGAATTTGCGAATTTTACCAATTCCGTTAGAAATAAACACGCCGCCAAATTGATTGAGATCTATATCAGAATCTTTGTTTGCGGTAATACCATCACTATAGTAAGTCTGATTATCATAAGCTCCAGAAGATAATGTTAGAGCAACTGTGCTGTTATTAAAAATAGCAGATCCTGCAGGGTTATTATTAATGGCAGATATATCGCCACCCAATGCTCCAAAAGCGCCACCCGCACCGCGATATCTTGCGGTACCGGTAATATTCTGTGCACTATAACGCACTGCGTCTGCTACTGTTTGGGCAGTAAGATACTGCATACTTAAACCTATAGATAGGAGTATGAATATTTTTTTCATCTTAAAATAAATAATTGAATTATGTTTTAATTCTATCTGCCGCCACCGCGTCTTGAAGATCCTCCGCTGCTGCGGCTACCCCCACTACTACGACTGCTCCCACCGCTAGAGCGAGCGGGTGATGCGCTTCGGGTAGGTGCGCTTCTTGATACAGAACTGCGCGATGAAGAACTACTTCTTGAATACGTGCTAGATCTGTTTGTCGTTGAAGGAGAAGATCTTCTAATGGTGCTGTTAGAATTAGAACTTCTGCTTATCGTGTTGCTATTGGTTCTGCGTGCTGTAGAATTATAGATAGAATTAGAACTTCTTCCTGAAACTCTATTGCCATTTGTAGATGAACTTCTGCTGCTGCTTCTGGAAGGGTTTACACCTACATTGTTTCTACTATAAGTACGACTTGTGCGGGCATAGTTAACGTCAGAAGATCTGCGAGAGCTGGTTCTTGCAGAGTTCGCTGTTCTGCTTCTTGAATAAGAACTATTAGATCTGCGGCTATTTGCATATGCGATTCTATCACTATTGTATCTAGAGTAATAATTATTTCTGTAAGCATTACGATAGCCGTAACCGTAATACGTGTTTAGGCCGTAGTATCCGTAGAAAGGACTAAATCCAAATCCCCAACCGTTATACGGGAATCCCCATCCGCCATAGCCCCAGCCATTATAGGCGTAACCATAACCTCCATAAGGATTACCCCAGCCGTAACCGCCATAAGGGTAGCCCCAGCCGCCAAAACCTCCGTAGCCCCAACCGTTATTCCAAAAAGGTCTTGCGAATCCATAACCCATATTTGGATAAAAGTTGGCATAGGTGTTAACTATAACTTCGTCATAGGTGTCTCCCCAGCCAGGCTGAGCATTATACGTTAAGCTTTCATTTAAAATTGCTTCATCATCAGTGTACTCTGAGTTGGAAGAGTATGAATCGATATCAGTAAAAATTTCACCAGATTGTTGAGCAGCATCTAAATCTTCAGCACCTTGGTTGAAATAATTAGCATAAACGCTTCCATTTTCAGTTGATGCAACTTCTTGCTGCTGAACATTATCATTGTATACGCGAGTACTTCTTCCGTAAATTCCATCATTCATAGCGTATTGTGAAGAACCACAAGAGGCTAATCCTGCAAGAGCAAGAAGTCCAAGTATCGGTTTAAGTAATGTTTTCTGAGTTATTTTCGAGCCGCGCATATCATCCGTATTTTATTGTTGTACATTGTAAATTTAGTTAGTTTTGCCGTCAATTTTATGCATTTAACAAAGATGTAGCAAAACTTTAAAACACTTATAAAGACACAATATTTGTGCCAAATAAATATTTATGGGAAAGAATTTAACCACTCGCGCAGAAGATTATTCAAAATGGTATAACGAACTCGTCGTCAAGGCTGATCTTGCTGAGAATTCGGGAGTTAGGGGTTGTATGGTGATCAAGCCTTACGGCTATGCAATATGGGAAAAAATGCAGGCAGAACTAGATCGTATGTTTAAAGATACGGGGCATGAGAATGCGTATTTTCCATTATTTATACCAAAATCATACTTCAGTAAAGAGGCAAGTCATGTGGATGGTTTTGCGAAAGAATGTGCAGTAGTTACTCATTATAGATTGAAAAATGATGAAGACGGAAGTATTATTGTAGATCCCGATGCAAAGCTTGAAGAGGAACTGATTGTTCGTCCAACTTCAGAAACAATTATATGGGATACTTATCGAAAATGGATTCAATCTTATCGTGATCTTCCAATTAAAGTGAACCAGTGGGCAAATGTTGTACGCTGGGAGATGCGTACGCGTTTATTCTTACGTACCGCAGAATTTCTTTGGCAAGAAGGTCATACCGCTCATGCAACTCAAGAAGAAGCTCTTGAAGAAGCGCAACAAATGATGCGTGTTTATGCTGACTTTGCTGAAAATTTTATGGGTATGCCGGTTATTAGAGGTACAAAAACCGAAAGTGAGCGTTTTGCCGGAGCTTTAGAAACCTATTGTATAGAAGCTCTAATGCAAGACGGTAAGGCGCTTCAGGCTGGTACCTCTCACTTTTTAGGTCAGAATTTTGCAAAAGCTTTTGATGTTAAATTTGCGACTAAAGAAGGCTCGCAAGAGCACGTTTGGGCAACCAGTTGGGGGGTTTCTACGCGTTTGATGGGGGCTTTAGTGATGACTCATAGCGATGATAATGGTTTGGTTTTACCTCCAAAACTGGCTCCGATACAAGTTGTAATTGTTCCTATTTATAGAGGAGAGGAGCAGTTAGATGCTATTTCTCAAGTAGCAAAAGAGCTAAAGCGAGAATTGCAGCTATTGGGTGTTAGTGTGAAATTTGATGATAGAGATACGCATAAGCCGGGATGGAAGTTCAACGAATATGAGCTAAAAGGTGTGCCGTTGCGTATAGCTATAGGCCCTAGAGATCTTGAAAAGCGTACTGTTGAGTTGGCTCGTAGAGATACCTTGACTAAAGAGACCGTCTCTAAAGATGATATTGTGGCTCGTGTACAAGATTTGCTTGTTGAGATGCAAAGGGCTTTGTATGATAAGGCAAAGAATTTTAGAGATACGCATATCACCGAAGTAGAAACTTATGATGAATTCAAAAATATTTTAGAAAATAAAACAGGTTTTGTGAGCGCTTTTTGGGACGGTAGTAAAGAGACGGAAGAGCGTATTAAAACTGAAACTAAAGCTACTATACGTTGTATTCCTTTGAATTACAAAGAAGAGGTGGGGGTGTGTATTTATAGTGGAGAGCCTGCTAAAATGCGTGTTCTTTTTGCTAAAGCATATTAATTTAAAAAAAGTTTGTTTTGCTATTGTGTGATAATAAAATATGTGTATTTTTGCATCCGCAATTGAGCGAAATATCGGTCCGTTCGTCTAGGGGTTAGGACGCCAGGTTTTCATCCTGGTAACAGGGGTTCGATTCCCCTACGGACTACAAAGGTTAGTTGTGCACCTTAAAAGCATAAATATTTGACATAATGGCCCGTTCGTCTATCGGCTAGGACGCCAGGTTTTCATCCTGGTAAGAGGGGTTCGATTCCCCTACGGGCTACAATTTAAAACAGAACAAGATAATGGCAAATCATAAGTCATCTTTAAAGAGAATAAGAAACAGCGAAGTTAAGCGTTTAAGAAATCGCTACCAGAGTAGAACTACGCGTAATGCAATGAAAAAATTGCGTGAAGCTGATAAGAAAGAAGCAGAGACTTTGTTTCCTTCTGTAGTTTCTATGATTGATAAGTTAGCTAAGAATAATATCATTCACGATAACAAAGCTTCTAATTTAAAATCTCAACTTGCTAAGCACGTAAACGCGCTTTAATAGGTTTGTTTTAAAATATTTTAAACTCCCACGTAAATGACGTGGGAGTTTTTTTGTTGATACTAAGTTTGCATTTTATTGGGTCAAGCGTGATTAATGTGGTTGGGTAAATAGTTTTGTTTATCTGAATATGAAGAATGCTAAGTTTTTCATACCTCTAAACTAGACTCTAAATACTTTGAATTCTGTTTTGTCAATTCAATCGGTAAAGTTGTGGAATTACACGAAATCTTTGGTTAAGGCTAAAAAAAAATAAAGTGACGTATTTAGAGGAGTTGGTAGATAAGAAATAGATCATTTTTAACCAGAAACTTCCTGATGAATTTTATCTAGAGCAACCGCCGGCTACATTGTTAATAAAATCTTAAATTTTTACTTTTCAAGAGTCGTTTTCATACACTCTTCATACACTATCCTAGGCTTTGCTATGCCTTTGCCTGGGAGTTGCCCTACTTTTGCCCTACTTTTGACTCGTTTGGTATGGCAAAAAAAAAGCGACATCATTATTTGATGGCGCTTTTTTTTTATTGGATTGTCCCGTCCTGAAATAGCGATACACTAAAACCTTAGTGTAATGAAAACACCCTCAAAGAGTGGTTATGCAAAAAGAACCCAAAAAGACTACTCGCTTTCTTTTAAGCTTCAGGTTGTCC
>NZ_QOVK01000024.1 GCF_004104075.1 Leeuwenhoekiella polynyae
AAAACCGGAGGGCAAAGATACTACCCTTTTCCCTTTATATACAAGCTTTTTTTAAACTTTATTTTATCTGCTTACCAAAGAACGTAAAACCGTTTTTTATACCCGATTTTGGAGGCGCAAATATAGAACCAATATCTGTACCCGCAAGCCTTTTTATAAACTTATTTTAAAATAATTTACTCCAACCTTAAAACCAATTACTTACAACTTCAACTTTTTATAATTTATACTTAAAACGTATCCAGATCTGCCGTTTTGAAAAGACTGACTCTATTTACAAAACACCAAAATCAAGGACTCACCTACCTTTTACTCGATGAAAGGCATAAAACTAAAAAGCACAAAAGCAGAAAATCAGCGTAAGAAACAAACAGGTTAGGGATTAAGCGGCAGGCTTAAGAGCTTGGTAAGAAGAAAAAGTCTTTCAAGATTGATATTTATAAATATTTTCAATCCAGTAAAACATCATATACAATTAAGAAAGACAATTCATCCTAATAAATCTACAACTGAGCTTTATTCCTATCATATATACATACACGTTGAACTACTTTAGCATCAGTATTAATTCTAAAACTAAGATTATGAGAACTACACTCTTTTTACTTATGTCTTTTATCAGCTTATTAAGCTACTCACAAGAAACTTCTTCTATTGAAGTGAAAATTGATAATGTAAGTAGCGATGATGGCACTGTAGGTTATGCACTATATAATAAAGACAACTTTATGGGTATACCATTAAAGATCTTGAATAGTAAAATAAGAGATGGAAAAACTTCTGTCGAATTTGAGAATGTAACACCAGGAACTTATGCGATTCTATGTTACCACGATAAAAACGGAAATGGTAAAATGGATTTTGAAACCAATGGAATGCCAAAGGAGTCTTATGGTTCATCAAATAACATTATGGCAATGGGGCCACCGCAATGGGAAGATTGCAAGTTTGAGCAGAAAGGAGAGCCTGTATCTCTTATAATTAGATTTTAGACTAATTAAACCTACAATAGAACAAACCCAATATTTAATACTTTTTTTATAAGAAAAATCAATCGGTCGTTATATTTTTGAAGCTTAAATCATACCTATGACGATTACTCAATTAAAATATGTTCTTGCTGTCGCAGAAAATCAAAATTTCACTAAAGCTGCAGAAAAAACATTTGTGACTCAACCTACATTGAGTATGCAAATTCAAAAACTAGAAGACGAACTAGACATTCTAATTTTTGACCGAAGCAAGAAACCTATTGAGCTAACAGATATAGGTAGCAAAATTGTGACACAAGCGCGTAATATTGTAAATGAAGCCAATCGCATTGCAGATATTGTAGATCAACAAAAAGGATTTATTGGCGGAGAATTTAAACTCGGGGTAATACCTACAGTTATGCCTACCCTTCTACCTATGTTTCTGCGTAATTTTATCAATAAGTACCCTAAGGTTAAATTAAAGATTGAAGAGTTACCAACTGAAACAATAATAGAACGACTTAATGAAGGTCATCTAGATGCTGCAATTGCTGCAACTCCCCTACAATTAGAAAATATTAAAGAGCGTCCTTTATACTATGAGCCATTTGTAGCCTATATACCAGAAAATCATGCTTTACACACTGTTCAAAAAATAACTGTTTCTGATCTTGACTTAAACGATATGTTATTGCTAGAAGATGGACACTGTTTTAGAGATGGAGTTGTTAATCTATGTAAAACTAATCGAAACTATGAAGATGAAACATTCTCCCTAGAAAGCGGAAGTTTTGAAACCTTAGTTCGTTTAGCTAATGAAGGATTAGGTATGACATTGCTACCTTATTTACACACACTAGATATTAAAGATTCTGAAAAGAAATATTTACATCACTTTAAAGAACCAGCTCCAGCACGCGAAGTAAGTCTTCTTTATCATAAAAGTGAATTAAAAATGCAAATTATTGAAGCGTTACGCTCTACCATTGCAGGCGTTATAAAAGGAGCAATTACATTTCAGAATGTAGAAATTATAAGTCCGCTCCCTCAAAAAAGCAGGTGAGTTAAAAACTACAGAATATTAAAAAGGCTTCTCGTTTGAGAAGCCTTTTTAATATTATAAATTATGCTTTGAGATAAATCATACATTGATTTAATTCTGGATTTGTTTTGGTTAATTCCTGAATCCAGACTCTTAGTTCTTCCAATTCATAAGGAAGTAATCGTTTTGCAGCTTTTTGGAGTTCTTTGCAAAAAAGTACACTATCAAAACTTACTTTTTTCAAAATAGTCTTAGTGTACTCAAACATTGCTCGTGCCATATTTGATTGTTTTTAGATTAGATGTTTTTGTTAGGTAATCTTCAATTCAATAAGCAGCTTCGTTAAAATTTCTTCTTAAAAATAAGTTTTTAAATCTAAAAATACTGTTAAAACAAACTAATCCTAGCTAATTTATAGGATTAAAATCTATTATCACCGTCTAACAGATCTCCCAGACCACCTAAAATACTACCCTCACCTTTATCTTTCCCTCCCATTTGAGGAGCAGATGCTAAAACCCTTTTTGACAGACGACTAAATGGCAATGACTGAATATAAACTGTACCCGGACCAGAAAGCGTTGCAAAGAAAACACCTTCACCTCCAAAAATTGTGTTTTTAATACCTCCGACAAACTCTATATCATAATTCACTGTATGATCAAAACCTATAATACATCCGGTATCTACTTTCAATTTTTCTCCGGGGTGTAATTCTTTTTTAAAAGTTGTTCCACCGGCGTGCACAAATGCCATCCCATCGCCTTCTAATTTTTGCATAATAAAACCTTCTCCTCCAAAAAGACCGCGACCTAATTTTTTTGAAAACTCTATACCGATTGACACGCCCTTTGCTGCACATAAGAATGCATCTTTTTGACAAATAAATCGTCCGCCATTTTTGGTAAGGTCAATAGGAATGATTTTTCCAGGGTATGGAGAAGCAAAACTTACTTTCTTCTTGCCTACAATGTCATTATAGAAAACAGTCATAAACATGCTTTCACCAGTAAGCAATCGCTTTCCCGCACCAAAAACTTTATTGAGTAAACTCGAATCATTCTTAGAACCATCTCCAAAAATGGTTTCCATTCTAATTCCGTCTTCCATCATCATAAAAGTTCCGGCTTCTGCAATCACGCCTTCCTGAGGATCCAGTTCGATCTCTACATATTGCATTTCTTCTCCGAAGATCTGATAATCTATTTCGTGTGCTGTCATTTATAGTTCGTTTTTGATTTGATTGATACTACTAATAAGTAGTGATCGCGAAGCAAACGTTACATATTAAATAAGAATTACCACATTATAACAAAATCACTTGTTGAGATTCAACAATTAAAAAAGAAGAAAGTATTTAGCTTTTAACTTTCACCGTCCATTCAAAATCAAAAGTGCTCACCACTACTCCATCTTTATTCTTACCCACACTTTTCATCCAGAACGTTTGACCTTCTCCAGTCTCAACGGTTTTAGCTATAGCTTCATCTATTTTATGCCCATCATCACATATAAATGTAATTTTCCCAGTGGCTTTTTTAGTAAATGAGGCCTTATTATTAGCAACGAGCATTGAAATTTTCTTACCGCTATTCTTAATTTGAGCGATAACCATAGTACCGGTACTCAATTCTGCAGCCATACCTTGCACGGCCCAAAACACTGAGTTAAACGGATTTTGATTAATCCATTTGTGAGTAACGGTTGTAGTACAGCTCGTATTAGAAATTGATCGTACACGCACACCACACAACCAGGCTGATGGTAATTTGAACATTATAAACTTATTGAATTTACCGGGAGTAACTGCCATAATTTATGTGTTTATGCTTCAAAAATAGACTTCTAATCTGATTTGCGTAAATTTCTTTTTTGTTAATATTTAGTTAAAAATAAGTACTATGCAATACAAAATACCTGCTTTTATATATATATTTGCATAAGAAAATAATAAGCAATGGAAACTAGCATTAAAACCAATCAGAAAAACATAGCAGCATTTATACACTTATCTGTATTCACGCAATTCATATTTCCGTTAGGAAATTTTATCGCTCCTCTACTTATTTGGTTAGCACTAAAACGTGATTCTTTATTTGTAGATAATCACGGGAGACGCGCCCTTAATTTTCAAATGAGCATGTTTATTTATGCAATCGCACTTATACTTATTGCTATTCCGTTTTTAGTATGGCAAGGTTTAATTGCTTCAGGCGAAACGGGATATATAAGTGAAGAAACTTTTGAACACCTCGTTTTTCCGGGACAAGCCAGTGGACTCATCATCACAGCATTTGTATTCGGTATTCTTTTACTCGCGCTGTTTATTATCACCTTGTTTTCGGTGATATCAGCAGCAGTAAGTGCAAGTAACGGAGAAACTTACAAATATCCATTGTGTATAAACTTTTTAAAGACGCTTAAAGTTTCTGATAAAGAAACAGCTTCAGACTCATCAACTGAGGTTTAAGCAAACCTATTTCAGTATAAATAAATTCTGAAATGAAACTCAAGAGGAAGATCCTCAACAAAATTTCCGCTGAGCGGGATCAAAAAACGAACAGTTATTAATCGCTTAACACTTATGATCTATGAAGATTGAAAACACAAAGGCGCAGATGCGTAAAGGTGTTTTGGAATATTGCATCCTTTCTATTCTTAAAGATGAAGATGCTTATGTTGCAGAAATACTAGAGACGCTTAAAGACGCTAAGTTGCTGGTAGTTGAAGGTACTATTTATCCCCTTCTTACCAGACTTAAAAATGCCGGTTTACTCAATTATCGCTGGGAAGAATCAACCAGTGGGCCGCCTCGTAAATATTATGGGCTCACAGATACCGGCAAGCTCTTCTTAAATGAACTATCATCAACCTGGGATGACCTTCAAAAAGCCGTCTCACTGGTAACCAATCAAAAAGCAAAAAACAATGAATAAGACAGTTAATATTAATCTAGCCGGCCTATTTTTTCATATAGATGAAAATGCTTATGCCAAGTTGCAGCGCTATCTTGACGCGATTAAGCGCTCGTTTACAGACGCTCAAGGCCGTGAAGAAATTATACAGGATATAGAAGCTCGCATAGCAGAATTATTTTCTGAACGCGTAAAGAATGAGCGTCAAGTAATAGGTATGACAGAAGTTGAAGAAGTAATCAACATTATGGGGCAACCTGAAGATTACCGCCTTGATGAAGAAATCTTTGAAGATGAACCTGCAAAAGAAAATAAGTACACAGACGCTTCTACTAAGAAACTTTACAGAGATACAGAGCATTCTTATATAGGAGGTGTTTGTTCTGGTATGGGCCATTATTTACATATAGACGCAGTTTGGTTGCGTATCGCACTTATTCTGCTTACCATTTTCTCTTGGGGAGGGTTTATTTTAATCTACGCCGCTTTTTGGATTTTTGTTCCAGAAGCGCGTACCACATCAGAAAAACTGGAAATGCGGGGAAAGCCCGTCAACATAGACAATATTCAGCGTAAGGTCAAAGAAGGCTTTGACACGGTAGCAGACTCCGTTAAAAATGTTGACTATGTTAAGTATGGTAACAAAGCTCGCGAAGGAGCCGGATCTTTTGCCAGTACGCTGGGCAAAATAATCATGTTTATCCTAAAAGTATTTGTAAAATTTATAGGCATCTTACTTATCTTAATAGGTGGTTGTACGCTAATCGGGCTCTTTGTGGGTCTATTTACTGCAGGAACTTTAGACTTTTTTGACGGAAGCATCGCAGATTATGTTGAGATGGCAAATACCAGTGGCGCACCGCTTTGGCTGATTACACTCTTGACTTTCTTAGCTGTAGGTATCCCATTCTTCATGTTGTTTTATCTGGGTCTGCGTATCCTCGTAAATACCTTAAAGCGATTAAGCCTTACGGCGAAATTAACACTGCTGGGACTTTGGCTGGTATCGCTTATTGCAATTGCTGTTCTTGGTGTACGCCAGGGTATGGCTACCGCTGTTGATGGTGAAACCTTGATTACTGAAGTATTACCGGTACAACCTACAGATACACTTACCGTTAAGATGAAAACGCAAAATAAATACAGCGCTGAAAAGTATCACAATCAAAGCTGGAAGATACGCACAGACGATAACGGTAATAAAGTGATTTACAACCGTGATGTAAACCTCAGCGTACAAAAAAGTGATTCGCCCGAAGCTAAACTAATCATTAAAAAGAATGCTCAGGGCAGCTCGTTTAACGAAGCAGAAAATCGTGCTCAACAAATTGTTTACAATTTTGAAGTTGTTGGAAATACCTTATTGCTAGACAACTTCTTTGTTACAGATTACATAAACAAGTTTAGAGATCAAGAAGTCGAATTGATTCTTGCAATACCAGAAGGGATGACACTTCTTACAGACAACAATATCGCTACATATCACAGAAACAGATACTCTGATTTACTAAACCGTGATTATATAGGGTATTATACTGTGATGCAAGAGTCTGAATTAATTTGCACTACTTGCCCTATTGAAGTTATTGAAGAAGTAGAAGAAAGCAATGAATGGGAGTATTCAGAAAGCACTTCAGATTCTACTGTAACAAATAACGTATATGAATACCAATCAAAAGTAGAACCTGAGCAAGACGGTGTTGATGTAGAAACACCAGTTAAAGAATTAGATTCTATCAACTAACAATCATTCATCAATCAAAAAACAAAAATTATGACAACACTAATCAAATTATTTATTGGAGCCATAACTGCTCTTATGATGACGTCGTGTAATTTCAATCTGGACATGGGGCAGATCAACGGAAACGGAAACGTAGTCACTAAAGATCTTAATCTTTCAAAGGATTTTTCTAAAATTCACACTAGCAACGGTTGGGATGTAATACTTGAAAAAGGCTCTACACCTGCTGTAACAGCAGAAATGGATGAAAATTTAATAGAATTTCTTGATGTTCATTATGAAGGAAACACATTGAGAATAGAGACAACAGACAATTCAAACATTGGTAAAGCTACTTCTCGTATAATTCACGTAACCTACACAAAGCCTTTAGAATCTGTAAAAGCAAGTAGTGCTTCTAACATCACGGCTACAGAAACATTAACTGGAGACCGTATCAGTTTTGACGTTTCTAGTGCTGCTACAGTAAAAGTACCTGTTGAAATTAGAGAAATTAATGCTGATGCGAGTAGTGCTGCAACACTGCATTTAGAAGGAGAAGCCCAGACTTTACGTTTTGATGCCAGTTCTGCTGCAACCATTAATGCTAAAGATCTTAAAGCAGAATTTTGTGACGCTGAAGCTTCTAGCGCAGGAAGCATACGAGTTTATGTTTCTAAAGAAATTGCTACCAAAGCATCAAGTGCTGGGGATATTGACTACTGGGGAGAACCTAAAAAAGTAGCCGTTATTGAAAACTCTGGAGGTGATGTTAACAAAAAATAATTGCATCGAACCGAAATTTACTCATACTAAAATCTCAAGAACTATTACGTAAAACTTACCAGTTCATCAATCAATCTAAAAGCCACTTAATACGTGGCTTTTAGTATATTTGGCCATTTCAAATTATAGCGATTGACCTTCTTCAAATTTATACGGTATAAAAATCTGTTGCTCATTGCAAGCACTCAGATTTTAATTCATTATGGTTTTTTAAAAGCCTTAAAGCTACCCACTGCCCTATCTCATTTTAATTTTGCCTTGTTGCTTATTGCAACAATTCTTATTGCAGCAGCCGGGTATGTCATAAATGACATTAATGATGTGGTTAGCGACCGCATCAATAAATCAACAAAAACCTATATCCCATCACCATTTTCTGAAGGTTCTGCTTTTAATATTTATCTGGTCTTAAATATCGCCGGTGTTGGACTAGGATTTTTGATGTGCTATAGTATGAACTTAATTAACTTTGCAACCATTTTCGTATTAATTTCTGCATTGTTATATGTGTATGCTAATTTTTTAAAGCGAGTGATCCTAATCGGAAATCTGGTTGTTAGCATAGCTGTAGCTTCTTCAATTTTTATTGTTATTATTTTTGATATGCTTCCGGTACTGAATCAATTTAAACAAGATTTGATTACACCAATGTCTATCTTAAGAGATTACGGGATTTTTGCCTTAATGCTCAATTTCCTTAGAGAAATTATCAAAGATATCGAAGATGCGAATGGCGATTATGCCGATGGAATTCAATCTTTACCTATTGTTTTAGGATTAGAACGTACCGCTAAACTTTCAGGCTATATCGCTGTGGTTTATATTTTTACTATTTTGGGATATATCTATATCTACTTGCAAGCCAATGTATGGACTTCTATTTATCTGGTTGCAGCCGTTGTGGTTCCATTGGTCTTTTTCTGCATAAAAGCTAGATATGCTGAGAAAAAAACGCACTATGCATTCCTCTCTAAAGTGTTAAAAATAATTATGCTTTTGGGCATATTATCTCTAGGCATTTTAACACTAACCTTAAAATTTTAAACAATACTGAATGCTCCATAAACTCCTAACAAATAAAAAAGTCATTCTCGCCTCACAATCTCCGCGCAGACAAGAATTATTAAAAGCACTCGAAGTTGACTTTGAAGTCCATTTAAAACCGATTGATGAAAGCTACCCTGCCGGAATGCTACCTTCAGAAATAGCAGAATATATTGCTAAAAAGAAAGCGGCAGCGTTTCTCGACCAACTCACAACTGATACCATTTTAATTACAGGAGACACGCTTGTATTTAAAGATGAGAAAGCTTTAGGCAAACCAATGGATGTAGAAGAAGCAACTAGAATGCTCCAATCATTAAGCGGAACCAGTCATGAGGTGATTTCTTCAATTTGTGTAGCTACTTCAGAGAAACAATGGGTTACCCACGATAAAGCAACAGTACATTTCAGAGTATTTGCAAAAGCTGAAATTCAGCATTACATCAACACCTATAAACCCTTTGACAAAGCAGGGGCATACGGTATTCAAGAATGGATTGGCCACGTTGCATTACTTAAATTAGAAGGATCATATAATACCGTTATGGGCTTACCAACTCAAAAATTATATTCCCTTTTAGAACTGGCTGCTACGGCGTGATTTTTGATGTATTTATTGCCAAAACAAAATAATCTTTACGGGTAAAATTTATGTTTCGTATTTTGCTAATGAAACTAAAAAAGCTCATACTTAGCTTGTGTTTGAGCTATCTTTGAGTATTCCCTAACCACAATAATTCTTTTACAATATGCGCTTTTTTATCGCTCTTTTTTGCTGTGTTACCTTACAGTTACAAGCCCAAAAACCCAAAAAGCCATCTTCTTCAGAAATATATGAACAGCTTAAAGGCCTAAATTTTTTAGGTACGGTTCTTTATTTTGCTGCTCACCCTGATGATGAGAATACAGCTATGATTTCTTATCTGGCAAATGACGTTCATGCCAGAACCGGTTATCTTGCACTCACCCGTGGAGATGGAGGTCAGAATCTAATAGGGTCTGAAATAAGAGAGTTACTTGGAGTCATTCGCACACAAGAGTTATTAGCCGCCCGAAGAATCGATGGTGGTGAACAGCGGTTTACACGTGCCAATGATTTTGGCTATTCTAAAAATCCCGAAGAAACACTTGAGTTCTGGGAGCAAGATCAGGTGCTTAGCGATGTTGTTTGGGCTATTCGTAATTTTAAGCCAGACGTGATTATCAATAGATTTGATCACCGTTCTCCGGGTTCAACACACGGTCATCATACAACTTCGGCGATGCTCAGCGTAGAAGCTTTTGATCTGGTTAATGACCCTTCTGTTTTTCCGAATCAGTTAGAATATACTGAGACCTGGCAACCCCAACGCTTATTCTTTAATACTTCTTGGTGGTTTTACGGCAGTCAGGAAAAATTTAATGAAGCAGATAAAAGCAATCTGGTTTCTGTAGATGTGGGTAGCTACTACCCTTCTTATGGTTTGAGCAATACCGAAATTTCAGCATTAAGTCGCAGCCAGCACAAGTCACAAGGCTTTGGTAATACCGGTTCGCGCGGGGATCAAATAGAATATCTCGAACTTTTAAAAGGAAATTATCCGCAAAGCGGAAACATATTTGAAGGGATTGATACCTCCTGGAATCGTGTTGAAGGCGGTAAGGCAATTGGTGAAATTCTCTATGAAGTTGAAAAAAATTACGACTTCAATAATCCATCAGCCAGTTTACCGGAATTACTAAAAGCATATATGCTCATCAAAAATCTAAAAGATGTACATTGGCGTGATTTAAAATCCAAGCAAATTACATCAATAATCAAAGCCTGTTCTGGCCTGTATTTAGAAGCTGTTACCGGTCAGCAAACCGCTATCGCTAACGAAACAATTAATATTACTTTTGAAGCTATTAACCGAAGTGACTTCCCTATAGAAATAGAAAGTATTGAATTAGTACCTTCCGGAAAAAAGATTTCCGTTTCTCAGGATTTAGCATTCAACTCAGATTACAAAGAGCAAGTGCAATTGAATACTGGCGATGCCGATCTTACTACAGCTTATTGGTTAACCCAAGAAGGTTCTGTAGGAATGTACAAGGTAAACGATCAGAAACTAATAGGTTTACCGGAAACGCCTAAGGTTTTTAAAACTGTTTTCAATCTAAAAGTAGGTACTGTTCAGATTCCGTTTACAACAGATTTAGTTTACAAATACAATGACCGTGTAGAAGGCGAAGTATACGAACCTTTTGAAATTGTTCCGGAAGCTTCGGTGAGTGTTAAAGATCCGGTTATTATTTTCGCGAATGCGGAACCTAAAACCATTTTAACAGATGTTACAGCATTTACCGCTAACCTCTCAGGCACAGTCTCATTAAATGTACCAAAAGGATGGAAAACTAGTGCTCCACAAAAGATAACTATTGCTCAAAAAGGCGAAACAAAAAGTATTGCTTTTACAGTTACTCCCCCTAAAAATGCGAGCGAAGGTCAATTAGAACCACAATTCATTATAAACGGAAAAACGCATACTGATAAAGTGGTTCGCATAGATTACGATCATATTCCACTGCAAACGCTTACACTGCCTTCTACCAATAAGCTTGTTAGGCTCAATATTGCTAAAAAAGGTGATTATATTGGTTATATAGCCGGTGCGGGAGATGTTATTCCTGAGAGTTTAAGACAGATCGGCTATCAAGTTGCAGAGGTTAGCCCGGAAGAAATTACAGCAAAAAATCTTGAAAATTTTGATGCTGTGGTAATGGGCGTTCGTGCTTATAATGTAGTTGATCAACTCAAATACAAGCAGCCTATTCTTTTAGACTATGTAAAGAAAGGAGGTACAATGGTGGTACAGTATAATACTGCTAGAGGTTTTAGTTTTCCTAACTTAGGCCCTTATCCGCTTCACTTAAGTAGTGACCGGGTTACTGATGAATTTGCAGAAGTAACCGTTTTAGATCCTAAATCTGAAGTTCTCAATTATCCCAATAAAATCACAAACTCTGATTTTGAAGGTTGGGTACAAGAGCGTGGCCTCTATTTTCCTGATAAATACGACAACGCCTATAAACCTGTAATTTCTATTCACGATAAAGATGAAGCGGCTAATGAAAATAGCCTATTAATCGCTAAATACGGTGAAGGTCATTATATTTATACCGGTTTGAGTTTCTTTAGAGAACTTCCTGCGGGAGTTTCTGGGGCATATCGCTTATTTGCAAATATGCTTTCTGTAGGAAAAAATGACCAAAAAATCAAACAATGATGCAGCCTAAAAAAGAAGGATGGTCTAAATATTACACGCTCGTACTGATTATGAATGCGGTATATATCATTTTGTTTTTTTTATTAATGAATTATTACACCGCATAATATGCAACAAATAGACTGGATCGTACTGGTAGCGACACTCGCTTTTATTGTTTTATATGGTGTGTATAAAACACGTGGTCGTACTAATGTGCAAGATTATATTCGCGGTGGTAATGAATCAAAATGGTGGACAGTAGGTCTGTCAGTCATGGCTACTCAGGCCAGTGCCATCACTTTTCTTTCTACACCGGGACAGGCCTATAATGATGGGTTAGGTTTTGTTCAGTTTTACTTTGGTCTTCCTATTGCTGTCATTATCATTTGTATCTTTTTTATACCCATTTATTATAAACTCAATGTTTATACTGCTTATGAATACTTAGAAAGTAGGTTTGATAAACGCACGCGTTCTCTGGCTTCAGGATTATTTTTATTATCCAGAGGTCTGGCTGCCGGGATAACCATTTTTGCACCTTCTATTATTTTATCTGCAGTTTTAGGTTGGGATTTAAATACTCTGAATATCATCATCGGGTTACTCGTGGTTATTTATACCATTTCTGGTGGTACCAAAGCGGTTACCGTTACTCAAAAACAGCAAATGGGAGTTATCTTTTTAGGGATGTTTGCTGCCTTTTTTCTAATTATCAGCTACCTACCCGAAGATATTAATTTTAATAAGGCATTAGAAATTGCAGGTGCCGGCGGAAAATTAGACATGCTTGATTTCTCTTTCGATTTTGATAATCGCTATACCTTTTGGAGTGGAATTTTAGGTGGAACTTTTTTAATGCTTTCTTATTTTGGCACAGATCAAAGTCAGGTACAGCGTTACCTGAGTGGTAAGTCATTACGCGAAATGCAACTGGGGATGATTTTTAATGGCTTGCTTAAAGTCCCTATGCAATTCTTCATTTTGCTTGTTGGGGTAATGGTTTTTGTTTTTTATCAATTCAACCCTACTCCTTTAAATTTTAATCCTGCGGCAACAGCTGCGGTTCAGGGCACTCCGTTTGAAAAAGAATATAACGGTTTGCAAAATAAGCTTGACGAATTACGTTCAGATAAGTCAGAAATAGGATTTCAGGTAGCTGTTGATCCTAATCAAGCGATCACACAACCCAATGGTACTATTGTAAAGGCATCCCAAGCTTTAGCCGAAATCAATAAAGAAGAAAATAAAATAAGAAATGAAGCCCGTATGATCATCAGACAGGCAGACAAAAATGTCGAGACTAATGATAAAGACTATGTTTTTATACATTTTATACTGAACAATTTACCGCGTGGTCTGATAGGCTTATTACTTGCGGTGATTCTTTCGGCTGCGATGTCTTCTACAGCATCCGAGTTAAACGCACTCGCCGCAACAACAACAGTCGATTTTTACCGTCGTAATCTGGATGAAGAAAAAGAAGAATCTCATTTTGTAGACGCAACAAAATGGTTTACGTTAAGTTGGGGAATTTTAGCAATTCTAATTGCCTGTACTGCCAACCTTTTTGACAACTTAATTCAGTTGGTAAATATCATTGGTTCTATTTTCTATGGAACCATTTTGGGTATTTTTATGTCAGCTTTCTTTATCAAAAAAATTCAATCTAAAGCTGTTTTCATAGCTGCTATTCTCACTCAAATTATAATAATCGCATTATTCTGCTTAGATAAATTTGAATATATAAGACTTCCTTACCTATGGCTTAATGTTGTGGGTTGTGCCCTCGTGATCTCTTTTGGATTGCTATTTCAAATTGCAGGAAAACAAACTTTAAATACCGAATCAACACATTCTTAATGATGAAAACTATACGCTGGGGAATTATAGGCTTAGGTAAAATTGCTAATAGTTTTGCTACCGATCTTCAACAAGTAACTGGATCTGAATTACATGCTGTGGCTTCCCGCTCACAAGAAAAGGCCGATGAATTTGGCAAAAAGTATAATGCGAGTAAATGTTACAGCAGCTATGAAGAATTAGCTGAAGATCCGCAGGTTGATGCTGTTTATATTGCAACACCACATGTTAGACATCATCAGGATACGTTACTTTGCTTAACTAACGGAAAAGCCGTTTTATGCGAAAAGCCTTTTGCTATGAATTTAGCTCAGGTCAAAGAAATGATAAGCGTAGCCAAGGAGAAGAATGTCTTACTTATGGAAGCTTTATGGACGCGTATGATGCCACATTTTAAATTTGTAAAGGAAGAGCTAGAAAGTGGTAAATATGGTGCTGTAAAAACCTTAACTGCTGATTTTTGTTTTGATGCAGATTTTAATCCTGAAGGTCGCTTATATAATAAAGATCTGGGTGGTGGCTCGTTATTAGATATAGGCATATATCCTGTATTCTGTGCATTAGCTTTATTAGGGAATCCTGAGAAAATTTCGGCGAAAGCCAAAATAGGAAAAACCGGAGTAGATGAGGAAATAGAAATTACTTTTGAGTACAACTCAGGAACTGAAGCATTTCTAAGCTCAAGTATTTTAAAAGATACTCCTACAATTGCAACTCTTATTTGTGAAAACGGAATGTTAGTCCTTAACAGTAAATTCCACCACACCGATAAAGTGACGGCAATTTTAAACGGAATAAAAGTTGAACACGATTTTGCCTATACAGGAAAAGGTTACTATTTTGAGATAGAACATTTTGCCAACCTATTCAGAGAGGGAGAAAAAGAAAGTCCGTTAATGTCGTATGATTTTAGCAGAACACTCATTAAAACCCTAGACGATATACGTGAGGAAATAGGCTTATTTTATGAATAACTAAAATTACAATTGTAAAATCAGATAAATAAAAAGCGCCATAAATCAATTGATTATGGCGCTTTTAAATAAGTGCTTATTTAAGAAATTATAGTGCTCCCCACTCTTTTAAAGAGTCTGAATTCATCTTAATATAATCTGCATTACCAGCTTCTTTGGCACCTGCAAGAGAAGCTTTAGCTGCCTCAATTGCTGCCTTTTTATCTCCAGCTTTAGCTAAGATTAAAGATTGTTGACGCAATTGCCAGAAACGTGGAGTTTCAGTCATAGACATTGCCTTATTCATCCACTCTTTAGATTTACTGATGTCTTTTCCGCTATTTAAATAATATACAGCAGCGTTATAGTAATCTCCGGCGCTTGGTCCGCTAAGCGCAGTATCTATATTCCTCATCACTTCAGCATCTGTCATAACCTCAAATTTTACAGGTACGATTGTATTTTCCCATAAAAAACTAAGTACAGCGCTATCTGCCATAACCTCATCAATTACAACGGTAAATGTTTCCATAGTCATTGGCATATCAATAGGCTCAACCATGGTTCGCAATGCTACTTTACTATCATCAAATTCAGTAATCAAAGGATTAGAATGATCGGTATAAAAAACTACTTCCCACATATCTTCACCGGGAACACTGTAAATACTGTAAGTACCTGCATCTAATTCTTTACCAGAAATCTTAACAGGCTTATCTATTGTGAATTTAGTAGTAGCATTTGCTCCTGTTCTCCAGATTGTACCATATGGAAGTAATTCTCCAAAAATCTCACGCCCACGCATATTAGGTCTTGAATAATCGATACTAACTTCTGTTAACCCCACAGTTTGTGATAATGTCGCGTGCGGACTTGCTGCCGGAGTTTGAATCTGAGCCTGAGCCAAACTTCCCAAAGCTAAAAAGCAAATAAATAGTATTTTTTTCATTTTAATAATAAATTTTAATTAGTAGTGTGTTCTTTTTTAATCAATTACAACTTTAAAGATAGCACTTTAAGCTAACATATATAACGTTATAACAGGGACACCAAATTACTAATAAATAGAGGTAATAAGGGTTGAATACCGGCATTTTTTTAAAGAATATTTCTACTCCATCTATATAAAAAAATAAAACGATTTTAATTTTTGTTTAACTCAAATGCTTTTTTGTTAAACATTTTAGCCTTTATATTTACAAGGTATTCACTTTAAACCGGCTAAACCTATATCTATGAAAATTTACACGATCCATACCAAGCAAAAGCTACCCATAACTACTGAAGAGGCGTGGAATTTTCTTTCAGACCCTAAAAATTTACAGACCATAACTCCAGACTATATGGGGTTTGAGATACAGTCTGGCGCAGACCGCCCGATGTTTACGGGACAACTTATACAATACAAAGTATCACCGGTGGTAGGCATAAAAATGGGTTGGGTTACTGAAATCACGCACGTAAAACATATGGAATACTTTGTAGATGAGCAACGTTTTGGTCCCTATGCTTTATGGCATCACAAACATTTTATAAAAGAAATCCCCGGCGGTGTTGAAATGGAGGATATTGTAGATTATAAAGTCCCAATGGGCATTGTAGGTCAATTGGTACATCCATTTTTAGTTAAGCCGAAATTGCAAGAAATTTTTGAATTCAGAGAACAAAAACTTAATGAGTTATTTGGCAAATACGATCCCAATACGCAAGAAACGGAAGGTGTTCTAAAAAGTGAAATTTTAAATTAAGCTATGAAAAAGAATATACTACTTATAGGAGGATCACACGGTATTGGTAATGCTTTGGCAAAATTAATATACAGGGATTATAATATATATGTTGCATCGCGTAACGAGAAAGGTTTAGAAAACATTGAAGCCACATATATAAATTATGATGTTGAAAATAGCATATTAGACACTGAGAACCTGCCTGAAGTTTTAGACGGATTTGTTTACTGTCCCGGCTCGATAAACCTGAAACCTTTTAAAATGTTGAGTGAAGAAAGTTTTGAACAGGATATGAAGCTTAATTTCTTCGGGTTGATAAAATCACTAAAAGCGGTTACTGAGCTTCTGAAAAAATCTGAACAAGCAAGTTTAATATTTTTCAGCACAGTTGCTGTAAAAGTCGGTATGCCTTTTCATACTAGTGTCGCAGCATCTAAAGGGGCTATTGAAGGTTTTGCTAAATCGCTGGCAGCAGAATATGCTCCCAAATTTAGAGTAAATGTTATCGCTCCATCATTAACAGATACGCCACTAGCTGAGAAACTTCTAGGCAATGAGAAAAAGCGAGAGAAAATGGATGAACGCCATCCGCTAAAACGCGTAGGAACCCCAGATGATATCGCAAAAATTGCAAGCTTCCTCTTGAGTGAAGATAGCAGCTGGGTGACAGGGCAAATTCTGGGAGTAGACGGCGGAATGTCAACCTTAAATGTGTCTTAGTCGAGTTTTCCTAAATCCAATTATTCACTTAACCAACCAATTTTAATTATGAGTAAGCTTTCTGTTTTTTGGTTTCGAAGAGACCTAAGACTTGACGATAACGTGGGATTTCTTGAAGCCTTAAAGGGTGATGATCCTGTACTCCCTATTTTTATTTTTGATAAAGAGATATTAGATAAACTCCCTAAAGATGATGCACGGGTGACTTTTATCTATAATTCGCTTCAGAAAATGCGTAAAACAATGCAAGATGAATATGACAGTTCACTAGCATTATTTTATGGAAACCCACAGGATGTCTGGAAACAACTTACTAAAGATTATGACATTCAAACGGTTTATACTAACCACGATTATGAACCTTATGCACTGAAGCGCGATGCGGAACTAAAAAACTTTTTAGAAGAAAAAGAAATCGCTTTTAAAACCTTTAAAGATCAGGTGATCTTTGAGAAAAGTGAGGTGGTAAAAAATGATGGCGATCCTTACGTTGTTTTTACTCCTTATAAAAATAAATGGCGTGAAGTATTTGATGAAGATCAACACCTTAAAATTCATTACACAAGCCAATATCTTGATAATTTAATCGAAAATAGCCGATTGCCTAATCTTGATTTAAGCAACATGGGTTTTATAAAATCGGATGTTGAGATTCCCGATTATAATGTAACTCCTACCCTAATTCAAAATTATGAAGATACCCGAAACTTTCCGGCAAAAGATGGCACTTCCCATCTAGGTCCACATTTACGTTTTGGAACCGTAAGTATTCGTAAAATGGTAACAAAAGCAATTGCTGAAAAGAATACCATTTTTTGGAGCGAATTGATTTGGCGTGAATTTTTTATGCAAATACTCTATCACTACCCTAAAACGGTTGATAAATCGTTTAGACCTAAATACGACCGCATCGAGTGGCGCAACAACGAAGAAGAATTTGAAAAATGGAAAAACGGAGAGACGGGATTTCTTTTAGTTGATGCCGGAATGCGACAACTCAATAAAACCGGTTATATGCACAATCGTGTACGCATGTTAGTCGCTAGTTTTTTATGCAAACATTTATTGATTGACTGGCGCTGGGGAGAAACCTATTTTGCCGAAAAACTATTAGATTATGAGCAATCTAGTAATGTTGGAAATTGGCAATGGGCTGCGGGAAGTGGCGTAGATGCCGCTCCTTATTTCAGAATTTTTAATCCTATGACTCAGGTTGATAAATTTGATAAAGACAAAAAATACATCAAAGAATTTATTCCGGAATACGATACTGCTGATTACCCTGAAAAAATGGTAGACCACAAGGAAGCACGGGAACGCTGTCTCAAAACCTATAAAGCAGCTGTATCTTAAAGTATTTATAATTACTACTAAGCTTAGCTTAAATGCATACAATCAATGATTTTACTGTTTTAATTTTATAAAAAACTTGTTATGAAAAAATTGATTCTAATTTTAAGTTTAGGTACTTTTCTATTCAGTACAGCTTCGTGCTCAAGTAGTTATCATACGTCTTCAAGGAATTCTGCGCCTGGCCAAGTTAAAAAGGCTTACGGTGCCAAAAGTGCTAAAGCTTTTGCTCCCGGTCAACAGAAGAAAAAGAAAAATAATCGCAAAAAGAAGTATTAATATTTACACGTTACCAACACGCAGTAATAACGGGAAATTAAATTCCCGTTTTTCTTTTGCTCCCCAGTGTTTATATACATCATCCCGAATTAAATGTAACGGGTTCTTAGCATTCGCCTTTTCATAATGCTTCACTGCTGACCAAGTATTTAAATAATTGAGCAATTCATCGGCTGTCCAGTAAATAGGCATTGCAAATTTTGGAGTTTCAATTTCTTGAAATGGAAACGGAATGCTTTGATAGTGATCATCCAGATACTTCCGCTCCGGATCCCAATAAGGGGCTGTAATCCCTTTATAAAAATGCTGAATGACTTCATTGAGTTTTCCAGAGGTTTCTAAAACCGAATAACCAATCACTGCAAAAACTCCGTCAGGTTTTAAATGTGCTTTTACCTGATTATAAAATTTATCAAAATCAAACCAGTGAATGGCTTGAGCAACGGTAATCAAATCAAATTGCTCTTGAGTATCAAAGGGCTCTTCTGCCGTTTGAACACGATATGTGATGTTTTCTACTTGAGGCGCTTCAGCAAGTTGCTTTGCACTGAGATCTGTCGCGAGCACTTCAGTAAAAACTTTAGAGAGCTCAACCGCTACCTGCCCGTTACCAGTAGCCACATCCCAGGCCTTTGATTTATTCTGAACGATTTCAAATAAAAACGTGTATAATTCCTGAGGATAAGTAGGTCTGAATTTAGCGTAATCTGCTGCGTGATTTGAAAAGTTATCTTTCATAGCTTTATATATTTCGTAAATAACCGGTTGTAACAAGTTCTTCCAATTTATTAACTTGTTTTAAGTTACCATCTTTTAAAACGAGTCTTCGGTCTGCCAGATTCCAGACATCATCATAATAGTGATCGGTAAGCAGAATCCCTTTTGTAGCTTTTAATGAAATCAGAAAGTCATGTATCAATTCTTTAAACAAAGGCTCTACCATAGAAAAAGGTTCATCGAGCAGCACGAATGGATGGTTGAGATTCCCAATAATTAAAACTTCTAAATAGCGGCGTTGTCCCATTGACAATTCGCTCACTTTTTTACGGGCTATTTCAGTCATTCGCGGAGCTCTGAAAATCAAATCTTGTTGATCTCCTTCAAAATATCTGGGAATGATATCCCACACTTTTGATGATTGTGGTAAAAAACTAAACTGGGGCAAATACCCAATCAGTCTGCTAGCAACTATTTTATTTGTATGCCAGAATTTGCTACGGACTTTAAATAAAGATTCATTGACTTTTATAGTTCCGCTCTGCGCGGTTAAGGTTCCAAACAGGATTTTTAGCAAGGTACTTTTACCTGTTCCATTTCTTCCAAAAACACCTAAAATCTCTCCCGTTTGTAGTTCAAAACCTGTTTGTCTAAGCACCTCCTTTTCACCAAAAGATTTGCTGATATTATGAATTTGTAAGAGCGCCAAGCGTTAGGAGTTTTGAAATCATTAAAGTTATTAATAATAAAGCCGGAGTTGCACAAAGATTAATTAACCAGGTTTTAGTCACCAGTCTATAACGCGTGTACCCCAGATTATAATATCCATAAAACTCTGCTTTTTGAAAATAAATATACGCGAGTAAACCTACAGGTGTACCCAATACCCCAAAAACAATAGGTGCTGTCAAAAGACTTCCAAAGGGTATAGTTACCACTGAAAACAATAAGGCAAATAAAGTGACATCTCTATAAAACTTCCACATAAAATAAGGTCTCTTTATAAAAGTAGTCAATTATAACCTTTGCGCTAATGCTACCCTTATAATTTAAGGGGAATTTAAAATAGGTTTGACTCTAATGCCGTATTTTGGCGACTTACTTGGCTTTTGAAATTTTAAAGAGCTAGATTTTGAATTAAAATTCTAAAACTTAGCAGACCATTGTCTGCTACTATTATTAAAATAAAAACTACTATGACCCTATTTGTAGATATGGACGAAGTGATTGCAGATACGTATCAGGCTCACATTGATCTATACAATAAGAAATACAACGCAAAGCTTAAAAAAGAAGATTGTTTAGGTGCCGAAGTTTGGCAAATGGTTCCAACCGACCATCAGAATTATGTGAGAAATCACGCGAATGAACGCGGTTTTTTTATAGACCTTGCTGTGATGAAAGATAGCCAGGAAGTAATGCGCGAACTTAACGATAAATATGAATTGTATATAGCCTCTGCAGCTATGCAGTTTAAAACAAGTCTTGAAGAAAAAGCAGATTGGTTAGATAAACATTTCGCATTTATACCGTGGCAGAATAGAATTCTATGTGGACACAAGCACATTTTAAAAGGAGATATTTTAATCGATGATCGTTCATATAATTTAGACGCTTTTGACGGAAGGGGTATTCAATTTACATCGCCGCACAATATAAAGACTGATGGTTTTGATCGTGCAGATACCTGGCAAGATGTAGCAAAATTACTTTTGTAATTTCTATTATATTCAAAACAAAAAACCTCAGAATGTAAATTCTGAGGTTTTTTGTTTTATTAAGAATCGATTCTATCTTAGGTCGTTCTTATAATTTTAGCTCCTATGGCACGCAGACGCTCGTCAATATTTTCATAACCACGATCTATCTGTTCAATATTATGAATCGTTGAAGTGCCTTTGGCACTTAACGCAGCGATAAGTAATGAAATTCCCGCTCTGATATCAGGCGAAGTCATTGTTGTTGCTTTTAGTGTGGATTTAAAATTATGGCCTATAACCGTAGCACGATGTGGATCGCAAAGAATAATTTTCGCTCCCATATCTATCAATTTATCTACAAAGAATAAACGACTCTCAAACATTTTCTGATGAATTAAAACTTCCCCCTTTGCCTGAGTTGCTACAACTAAAATGATACTCAACAAATCTGGTGTAAATCCAGGCCACGGCGCATCACTAATTGTCATAAAAGAACCATCTATAAAGGTCTCTATCTCATAACCATCTTTGTGCGCAGGGATAAAAATATCATCCCCTTTCTTTTCAACTGTAATACCTAATTTTCTAAACGTCGCAGGGATTAATCCAAGGTCATTCCAGCTTACATTTTTTATAGTAATCTCACTCTTAGTCATTGCCGCCAGGCCTATCCAAGATCCAATTTCAATCATATCTGGTAAAACCGTATGCTCACAACCTTTAAGTTCCTTTACCCCTTCAATTTTTAGCATATTAGAACCTATACCACTTATTTTAGCGCCCATTTTATTGAGCATCTTACAAAGCTGTTGCAAATACGGTTCACAAGCTGCATTATAAATAGTGGTTTCACCTTTTGCCATTACTGCAGCCATCACAATGTTTGCAGTTCCGGTTACAGAAGCTTCATCAAGTAACATAAAAGTTCCTTTTAAACCTTCTGGAGCTTCCACCCCATAAAAACGCTCCTCCTTATTATAACGGAATTTAGCGCCCAGTTTGATCATTCCTTCAAAATGCGTATCCAGACGTCTTCTCCCTATTTTATCTCCTCCCGGACGCGGAATGTATCCTTTACCAAAACGTGCCAACAGAGGCCCTACAATCATTATAGAACCGCGCAGACCACCACCTTCTTTCTTAAACTGCTCGCTTTCGAGATATTCAAGATGTAATGCATCACTGATAAAAGAGTATTTTCCTTTACCCAGTTTTTGAATTTTCACACCCAGATTACTCAAAATATTGATGAGTTTATTAACATCAACAATATCAGGTATGTTATTTATAATGACTTCTTCAGGGGTTAGTAAAACAGCACAAAGTATTTGTAACGCTTCATTTTTTGCACCCTGCGGCTGGATGGATCCTTTAAGCTGATGCCCTCCTTCTATCTGAAATGTTCCCATTAAAATGTATTGCTAAAAAGTTAGTAGCGCTTTTTTCCGCGACTAGGTTTTTTACGATAATTAGATTTACCAGACTTCTTGTTTCGCATAAGCTTTTGCGCTTCTTTTAAGTCTTCATCTTTCTTTGCAAGATTGATCTGACCGTCACTCAATTCAAAAAGGTGCTTAAAAATCACCTCATCATCTACGGTATCTTTGTTCCAGTTTAGAAAACATTTTTTCATATGATTTGCAATAGAAAACTCTAATGCTTCACGCTTCTGCCCTTTTTCCCACTTTACGGCAACATCAATCATACGTTTGATATTGTTACCGTAAAAACGGTATTTAGGATGATTTTGAGGATATTCTAAAGGCTCAGGATGTTCTTCTAATTTCTCACGAGATGGCTTCTCATAAGGAGAAATCACATCTAATTTAAAATCGCTCATTATAAAAAGCTGATCCCAAAGTTTGTGTTGAAAATCAGGAACATCGCGCAAATGAGGCTGAATATTACCCATAACAGCGATGATGCTGCGTGCGATAATATTTCGTTTTTTATCGTCTTCTTCTGCTATCGCCTGGTTGACCATTTTTTGAAGATGACGGCCATACTCAGGTATGATGAGCTTTTCGCGCTCAGTATTGTATTCTAATTGATCTATCAATTGTAAAAATTTAAGTGAAGTATGTTTCTCTTGAGAAACGTTTGAGCAAAGTACTAAAAATTGTACAAAAGTTCACAGTACAAATTCAAATTAACCGAATTTTAATGCTGTTTTGTTGAATTTATAAGGAAATTACACCTTCTACAGCAGCAACTTCTTGATATTTTGCAATAACAGTGTCCGGGTTTTTCATATTTACATTTATAGAAACACTCGTGTAAGTACCTTTACTCGACTCTTTTGTAGAAATCACCGCGCCCATATCATCAAAAATTGTTTCAATCTCTTCAATCTTTTCTTTTTCAGAAGGAACGATGAATTTATAAAGATATTCTGAAGGCCAAGTAGTAGTCTTCTCCAGTCTTTTCTTCAGTTTTTTATAAAATTCTTCTGATTTGTTATCTGTGCTCATAGCCTTATTTTAAGCTGCAAAGATACCATTCTTAACCTAATTTTTGAATCGCTTCCTATTTGAGTATTTTTACGCGCTGAGAGCGGTATTAATTCTGTGGCTTAGTTAGTAAACTATCTCATGGCAAACCTCGAAGTATTAAACCCTTTGGCGGCGCCTATAAAAATATTAGGTTTAACCTGAAACAAAACAACAATTGACAGCAAAACGTATCGTTTTAATCGGAGGTCCCAGTACCGGAAAAACCACGCTTTTAAATGCGCTTAAAGCTGAAGGGTTTCCGTGTTTGGATGAAGTTTCCCGCGAGGTGATAAAAGCAGCACAGCAAGAAGGTATTGAGCAGCTTTTTCTTACAGAACCGCTGTTGTTTAGCGATAAGCTTCTGGAGCGTCGTATACAGCAATATCTTGATGCCGGTGCATTAGACGCAGCGCACGTTTTTATTGACCGCGGTATTCCTGATGTTGCTGCGTATATGGATTTCATAGGCCAGCAATACCCTGAACGTTTCAGTAAAGCTTGTAAAGCCTATAAATACGATCATATTTTTTTACTTCCGCTTTGGAAAGCTATTCATACCACAGACAAGGAGCGTTATGAAAGTTTTGAAGAAGCACATCAAATTCAAAACGAGCTCGTTAAAACCTATGAATCATATGGGTACACGCCTATTGAAGTCCCTAAGACTTCTGTAGCAGAACGGGTTTCTTTTATTCTAAAAAATCTCGAAAGATGAGCATAACGCCACTTGAAGCTTTGCAAAAGTTCTGGGGTTATGACGCTTTTAGACCAAAACAGCTGGAGATCATCGAAGCTGTACACCATAAACAAGACACCTTTGCACTGCTACCCACTGGTGGCGGAAAATCTATTTGTTATCAGATTCCCGCAATTATATCAGAAGGAATTACACTGGTGATCTCGCCATTGCTTTCTTTAATGCGCGATCAAGTGATGCAGTTAGAAAATCGCAATATAAAAGCATTATACATCCCCGGTGGTATAAAATATAATGAATTAGATAGCCTACTCGACAATTGCATCTATGGCAACTATAAACTGCTTTACCTCTCGCCAGAGCGCTTGCAGAATGAACTCGTTCTGACACGTTTAAAACAAATGAACTTGTCACTGATTGCAGTTGATGAGGCACATTGTATTTCTCAATGGGGACACGATTTTAGACCGGCATATCGCAACATATCAAAATTTAGAGAAAATTTTCCTGGGATAACTTGCATGGCTTTGACAGCTACAGCTACAAAAAAAGTTCAGGAAGATATTGTAGAACAACTTGCTTTAGATCACCCTAAGATTGTTCAGCAATCTTTTGAAAGAAAGAATCTGGCGTATATTGTTTTAAAAGAAGAAGATAAATATTACCGGCTCATTTACCTTTTTAAAAAGTATACGGGCAGCGGTATAGTTTATGTTCGCAGCAGAAAAACAGCTCAAAACTATGCTGCATACCTTAACTCTAATGGCATTAAAGCTCATTATTATCATGGAGGTTTAGGTAATGGGGAACGTCAAGAACGGTTTAATGACTGGTCTGCTAATAAAACACAGGTCATGGTTGCAACCAGTGCTTTTGGTATGGGTATCGATAAAGCAGATGTGGAGACGGTTGTACACGTAGAATTACCGGAAAGTTTAGAAAGCTATTTTCAGGAAGCAGGAAGAGCCGGGAGAAATAGTAAACGTGCAAATAGCATAATCCTCTACAACGAATCTGACAAAGACCGTCTGGCTAATCAGTTTTTAAAGGTTTTACCGGCTGTGAGTTTTGTTAAAAAAGTATACAAAAAACTGAATAGCTTTTTTCAAGTCTCTTATGGCGAGGGTGAGCAAGAAACATTCAGGTTTGATTTTATGACTTTTTGTAAAACCTATAACTTCAATACACTTCTTACCTACAATACGCTTCAACTACTCGACCGAAACAGTGTTCTAATCCTTTCGCAAGAATTTTACCGCAAAGCAACCCTTCAGATAACCGTAACTCCGGTTAATCTAACCTTCTATCTCATAAAAAATCCGGGTATAGATGATATTGTAAAAAATATACTCAGGACATACGGAGGTATTTATGACCAGCCACTTATTATAGATCATACCCTGATCGCTAAAAAATCTGGAGCTCCGCTCGCTAAAATACATCAAGTACTTTTGCAGTTGCATCAAGATGATGTCGCTGTTTACGATCATACCCACTTTGATACTGCGATTACCTTTCTGGTACAGCGTGAAGATGAGTTGACCATCAATCGTATTGCAAAACCTCTTAACACACAGAATACACGTAAGGTAAATCAGGTTAAAAGTATATTAGGGTATCTGGAAAATAATACGGTTTGCAGAAGCATTCAGTTATTAGCTTATTTTGAAGAAAAACAACAGTGCAAATGCGGAATGTGTGATGTTTGCCTAGCTAAAACTCGTAAGAAAAAAAAACCTGATGGTCAGGCCGTGCAAAACAAAATCTTAGCTTTACTGGCTTCTAAACCCTATTCGTCAAAATCGTTAACCCAACTACTAAGTTCTGTTGAAGAACAAGAACTTTTATCGGCACTAAAAAACCTTTTAGAAAGCCAAAAAATAACACTAACACCTTCTAATTTATATAAACTTTTATGAGAGATTTACGCATCGTTTTTATGGGAACACCAGATTTTGCTGTTGCCGGATTGCAAAAACTTGTAGAAAATAAATATACCGTTGTAGGAGTGATTACCGCTCCAGACAGACCTGCCGGAAGAGGTCAAAAAATTCAACAAAGCGCAGTTAAACAATATGCTTCACAAGCAAACTTACCTGTATTGCAGCCTACCAATCTCAAGGACCCAGAATTCATAGAAGAATTAAAAGCACTGAATGCTAACCTGCAAATTGTGGTCGCTTTTAGGATGTTACCAGAAGTAGTATGGAAAATGCCAGAATACGGGACGTTTAATTTACACGCTTCTCTACTCCCCGATTATCGGGGTGCTGCTCCTATTAACTGGGCTATTATTAAAGGTGAAAAAGAAACAGGTGTAACCACTTTTTTTATAGATGAAAAGATTGATACCGGAGCTATTATTCTTAAGGAAAGGACAGCAATCTATGCAGAAGAAAATGCAGGAAGTTTACACGACCGGCTTATGAATCTTGGTAGCGATTTGATACAAGACACCGTCAAACTCATAGAAAAAGATACTGTTGAAAAGACCATTCAACCGAAGCAAGAACAACTGCATACCGCTTACAAGCTCAACAGAGACAACACACGCATAGACTGGTCGCAATCTGTAGAAAGTATTCACAACCACATACGCGGTTTGAGTCCGTATCCGGTTGCGTGGACTTTATTTACAAATGGAGATACTAAAGAACTTCAATTAAAAGTTTATAAAGCTTCAATTACTTCTGATGAAGAATCCACTGAGTTAGGTAACGCAAGCGTCGGTGAAATTTTGATTAAAAACGATGAATTGTTTGTAGCCACTTCTACAAATTGGTTAAAACTCGAAGAAGTACAACTTTCAGGAAAGAAGAAAATGCCGGTTAAAGATTTACTAAATGGATTTAGCTTCCAAACCTCAGCTAAAACGTTGTAAACCTAGGAAAACGCTGTTATTACTTATATTTTGTTAAAAGCGCCTTCCGTTATCAACAAAACGTTAAAGTTATCAACATAATCCGTGATTTCCTGCGCCATTGCTTGCATGAATAAAATATCCGTCTAAATTTGTTAGAACAATAAACAAAAGTTTAACCGACATTTAATTTTTATTAAAATTTAGAATTATGAACAAATCAGATTTAATTGATGCAATGGCAGAAGATGCTGGTATTACTAAAGCAGCAGCTAAAAAAGCATTAGAATCATTTTTAGGAAATATCGAAAAATCATTAAAAGGTGGAGATCGAGTTTCTTTAGTAGGTTTCGGTTCTTGGTCTGTATCAAAACGTGCAGCTCGTGAAGGAAGAAACCCACAAACTGGAAAAACTATTCAGATCGCTGCTAAAAATGTAGTGAAGTTTAAAGCGGGTTCTGATTTATCAGACGCTGTTAACTAAGCATCTATAGCTTGTAAAGCTTAAAAAGCTCCCATAAATGGGGGCTTTTTTTATATTTGTTATTTTTTTGTTAATTATAAAAAATTAGAGTAGTTTAGAACAAAAACTAGTGTATGACAGCAAATAAACCCCAAAAAGGCAATTTACTTATAGCTGAGCCAGCTATAATTGGCGATGTTTCCTTTAATCGGTCTGTGGTCTTGCTGGCAAATCATTCTGATGAAGGCTCTGTAGGTTTTATACTCAATAAACCACTTACATTTACACTCAATGAACTGATTCCTGAGATTGATTGTGATGAAATGCAAATTTATAACGGCGGTCCTGTAGAACAGGATAATCTCTACTTCTTACATAAAGTACCAGATTTAATACCTGATAGTATTGAAATTTCAAACGGAATTTACTGGGGAGGAGATTTTGATACGGTTATAGAGCGTATTACAGCAAATGAAATTTCACCCGATGAGATTCGATTTTTTCTGGGATACTCTGGTTGGGATAGTGCTCAATTAGATGGGGAGCTTGGGGCGAATGCCTGGATCGTAACAGAAAACAATTACGAAAAAGATATCATCAACAAATGCTTTCCTGACTTTTGGAAAGAAAAAATGATTGAACTAGGGGGGCAATACCTGCTCTGGTCTAATGCTCCGGAAAACCCAAGCAATAATTAAAATTTAATTTAATCATTTTGCTAGTCTAGCCTGTGCATTTAATTTACCTAATAATTCTTTAGCTACTTTATTAGCATAGGTTTTCTTTCGATATTTAGTTATTGGTTGAATTCCCATTATAGCATTAGTAACAAATAACTCATCTGCTTTTTGTAACTCAAATGGAGAAATACTTGTTTCTTCAATAGTATAATTCTCAAGCTTTTTAAGCATTTCTATAAGTTGCTTTCTCATGATACCTCTTAAACAACCATCTTCTAAAGGTGGAGTTTTGATCACAGAACCTTTTACCAGAAACAGGTTTCCATTTAAAGCTTCAACAACAGCTTTATTAGTATTCAGAAGTAAGCAATTTGCATAACCATTCTCTTTAGCATAAATGCTTCCAGTCACATGAATGATCTTATTAGATGTCTTTAAAGTAGAAATCAAATCTGCATTTACATAATGATCTTTGTAAAGTTCTACTTCGTAGCTTTCTTCATTCAGTAAAAAAAAAGGATTCTTAAGCTCATTAGCAAACGCATAAAAGCCTACGCCATTATCTTCTGGTAAATATTTCCCGCCTTCATTACGCGTAACAGTAAGTCTAACGCTTGCTGATTTAGTTTTCAAACCTTCAGCCTCAATTACTTTAAGTAGTTCTTCTTCAAGATTTTCTAACTTGAAGTGCATAGGGATTTCCATACGAAGTATTCGCATAGAAGCCATAAGTCTGAAATAATGATCTTCCCAAAAAGTTAATTTACCGCTAGTATAACGTATGGTTTCAAACACAGCATCTCCATAAAGCATTCCGCGGTTATAGGCAGTAAACTGTGGGTTTTCGGTAAGAGTTCCGTTAAAATTGATCATAAAAAAAGTCCCTTTTTTCAAAGGGACAAATATAAGATTTAACTACAGGTTTCTAGTTAGAACCTATGATATGTTTTAATTCTGAAATTTGATTCTCCCAAAACATCTTTCCTTCATCTACTTCATCTTCTTCAGCAAAATCAGTTACAATAAGAGAAACATCTTTTGTGATCTCATCTACAACAATACGCAGCTCAAAATAATATAGGTTTTCGTCCTCTACATCATCCATCCATCTAAACTTGATACGCTCATCACTCTTCTTACCTAGCAATTTTGCTTTCTCTTCACTCCCATTCCAAATAAACGTATAATACTCTCCGCGAGAGTTTACATTATCTGCAAACCACTCAGACATACCTGAAGGCGAAGACATATATTGATACAAAAGTGACGGGGAGGCCTGTATAGGAAACTCGATTTCAAATTTTATTTTTTCTTCCATGGAATCTTTATTCGGTTGGGTCGCCAATATAAATATTAATTACAGAGTAAAAAAGATTAGCAGTAATTTTTTATTTTATATTTAAGATGCTTGCCAACTTAATAAATGTTATTATATTTGCACCCGCTTAGGGAAACCCCTTGGCAAAGTCTATAAAGACATCAATAGAATTACTAAAGATGGCGAGGTAGCTCAGTTGGTTAGAGCGTCGGATTCATAACCCGGAGGTCGGGGGATCGTGCCCCCCTCTCGCTACTTAATAATCAGGCAGTTACATTAATTTGTAGCTGCTTTTTTTTTATGCTGATCAGCATAGGTAAAACTTTAAAATAACCTTATTCTACCCTATTTGAATCAGTTCAAATCAAATTTAATTTCCCTCAATTTTTCTTCTAAAATAGTTCTCTTACTTTTCTATGCAAGCTAAAAAATCTTGTATTCTAATTCCAATCATTCTACTTTTTATCAGTTTCTAGATTTAGAAATTGCTTTTTAGCTCTATAAAGAGAATGTATTGTTTAGTTTAATGCTTCGCAGGATTGCCTTTGTCGACAGACAGGCTTGCCTCGAAGTAGTATATGCGTCCAGAAAAAGTCCTCCCTGTCGAAGAAGCTTGTGATTACACAGAAATATCCCACAGCTACCTTTACGAATTAATTTCCATCAAGTTTTTAAAAATTAGTATTCATTCAGGTGCTATTTTTTTATAGATATTTTATACTGTTTACCTTGGGCTAGACTCATAGGTTAACGTACAAAAGACTTCCATTACAAAAATCTAACTGCTCATCAATAATGTTAATTTAACCTTTCACTACTATTACTATCGTTATAGTAGTTTTCTTTAATTTAAATTAACATAGCTGTGTAAAATTCTTCACTTTCTTCAACTTCCGTTAAGAATTTCTTAAACCCTTAAAATTTACATATAGTCACTTTTTAACCACATTTGTGATTGATTGTTTACTAATATTAATAATTAATCCAAACAATGAAAAAACTAATTTATGTAATACACCTTACACTATTCCTCCTAAGCTCTATGTTGTTTGCTCAAGATAGAACACTTCAGGGTACTGTAACAGACACTAACGGTATGCCCCTACCGGGCGCCAGTATTGTGGTAAAAAATACTACCATAGGAGTAGTGACAGATTTTGATGGAAATTTTACAATCAACATTCCTGAAAACGAGAATGTGATTGAGGCAACTTTTATGGGGTTTAAATCGCAGGAGTTAAATGTTACCGGTAAGACTACCCTAACAATAGTTCTTGAAGAAGATGCTCAAGGTCTTGATGAAGTTGTAGTAACCGCTCTTGGAATTAAAAGAGAAACCAAAAAACTGTCTTACGCTGTACAAAAAGTTGATGGTAATGAACTTGCTGAAGCCAAAGAAACTAACGTTATCAACTCACTTTCGGGTAAAATGGCCGGAGTACGGGTTACTGGCGGTAACAGTGGTGTAGGTTCTAGTTCACAGATCATCATTCGTGGTGAAAATTCATTAAACCCCAGCCCTAATGCAAATTCACCGCTCTTTGTAGTTGACGGAATCCCTATCAACAACAACATCAACAATGCAGGTGGAGATGGTAATATGGGGGTTGATTTTGGTAACGGAGCAATGGATATCAACCCTGATGACGTTGCAGAAATGACCGTGCTTAAAGGTCCTAATGCAACTGCTCTGTATGGTTCTCGAGGTGCAAATGGTGTAGTGCTGATCACAACCAAATCAGGTAAAGGCACTAAAGGTATAGGTGTTTCTATCAATCACAATACTACTTTTGAAACCCTCTTAACCTTACCAAAATATCAAAATGAATACGGACAAGGATCTAACGGTCAGTTTGCATTTAACGATGGAGGTCAAAATCGTTCTGTAACTGGCGGGATTAATGATCATGTTGATGAAAGCTGGGGGCCTGCACTTAACGGGCAATTGATACCACAACACGACAGCCCTACCACTAGTGGGTTTAGAGCCGGTGATGTAAATCTTCGTCCGCGTAACGCAGACGGAACATTTGCTGATGACATTATCGCTACCCCATTTATTGCACATCCTGATAATATTAGAGATTTCTTTGAAACCGGATTTACAATGAGTAATAACGTTGCTCTAACGGGAGCCAATAAAGATGGAAACTTTAGAGTATCATTTACAGATTTAAGCAGTGAAAGCATTGTCCCCAACTCTAATTTCAAAAGACGTACCTATGCGATTAACGGGGCTTACAATTTAACAGACTGGTTAAAGGTGAGCGCTTCGATGAATTATATAAATTCTAACTCAGATAACCGTCCCAATAACTCTTACGGTACCGAAAACGTGATGTACTTATGGATTTGGTTTGGCCGTCATATTGATATGAATGGGCTAAGAGATTACTGGCAACCGGGACTTGAAAACTCTCAGCAGTTTAACTACAACTACAATTATCATGACAACCCGTTCTTTACAGTATATGAAAATACAAACTCCTTTAACCGAGATCGTGTCATTACCAATATGCGTGCAGATCTTCAACTAGCAGATGGGTTAGACTTGATGTTCCGTACAGGTTTAGATTATTCTAATGAGCTCGATATGCGTAAAAGAGCTTACTCTACACAGCGCTTTCCTAAAGGGCAATATCGGGAAGATTACACCTATGCTCAGGAGCAGAACACCGACTTCTTATTGTCTTATACTAAAACGCTTACTGAATATTTTGATTTAGGAGTTTCAGTGGGTGCCAATCACAGGGTGGCTAAAAATCGCTATCAGCGTATGAGTGCAAACTCGCTTTCAATTCCTGCCATCTATAATTTTGGTAATGCTGCAGAACCGCTTACAACGAGCGATTATGACAGTGAGTTCAGAGTTAATAGTGCGTACGCCTTTGGTAATATCGCTTACAAGAATTATTTATTTTTAGACTTAACCGCTCGTAATGACTGGTCCTCAACGCTTCCGGAAGATAACAACAGCTACTTCTATCCTTCGGCAGGTATTAGTGCTATTCTTTCTGATATGTTTGAAATGCCGGAAGCCATCAGTTTTGCTAAACTAAGAGCAGGGTATGCTGTGGTAGGTAATGATACCAACCCCTACAATCTGGCAGCAACTTATGGTTTTGGAGATACCTTTAATGGATTCTCAAGAGTGTATTCTCCATCAGAATTGAAAAATTCTGATTTGAAACCTGAAAAAACCAACTCGATAGAATTAGGTGCAGATGTTCGCTTCTTCGGTAATCGTCTGGGACTTGATATTGCGGTATATCAATCTACTACCAAAAATCAGATCATATCACTCCCGGTTTCTAATACCTCAGGATTCAGTTCTCGTGTAATTAATGCTGGTGAGGTACAAAACCGAGGGCTTGAAATCACTTTGAATGCCACTCCTCTACGCACAGATGATTTCCGCTGGAATTCTTCCGTTAATTTTACGATGAACCGCGGGAAGGTTGTAGACCTTACAGAAGGCTTAGATTTTTATACAATTAAAAACAATTACCTCACCGTGGGTGCTGCTATTGGGGAGCGCATTGGAGATCTGTATGGAACCGGCTTTCAGAAAGTAAACGATCCTGACAGCGAGTATAACGGGCAGTGGATTATAAACCCTGATTCTGGACTACCTATCGTTGACAACGAATTGAGAAAACTGGGTAATTACAGTCCGGATTTTATGGTTGGTTTTCAAAACAGCTTTCAATATAAAAACTTCAACTTCAGCTTTTTGTTTGATTGGAGACAAGGTGGTGAGTTTCATTCCCGAACCGTTGCCATTGGTGGTACAACCGGTATGTTAGATTTTACTGTTCCCGGTCGCGAAACGGGTATTGTTGCAGCAGGTGTCATTGCAAATGCTGATGGGTCCTATACCCAAAATACTCAGAATGTTTCAGCTTCTAATTACTACTCGCACGTATACAACAGAAGTAATGAAGAGAGTTCCATGTTTGACGCTACTTACGTAAAATTACGCGAAGTTAAACTGGGGTATAATCTACCTAAAAAATGGTTCGACACGGTTCCCTTCTCTTCAGCTACCATCTCACTAGTAGGAAGAAATCTGGCGCTATGGACTGAAAACGACCACGTAGATCCAGAATCTATTTCATTTTCCGGAGGCTCTATTGTTCCTGGTGTAGAAGATATGGCGCTGCCCAGCACCCGTAGTTTTGGTCTAAACGTTAATCTAGAATTTTAAGAAAACACACGATGAAAACAAGTAATATAGTTCAGATTCTTGTACTGGCCTGTCTCTTAGTTACAGGCTGTACCGATAATTTTGAAGAAATCAACTCCAATCCTAATGCTCCTGAAACGGTAAGCGCAAACCTGCTTACCGCTACAGTAACTTCAGAAATTACCCGAACACTCACCGAGGAAGGGTATAGCGATGGAAACTCCATCACGCAATTGATGGCTAAAAATAATTTTCCGGGTTTTGCACAATTTGATTGGAGTGATCAGGGAATGTGGAACTTTTTCTACGGAATTCTTCCGGAAATAGATGATATTCTTCAGATATCACGAAACGAAGAAACCCAGAATAGCACCTATGAAGGGATGGCACTTACCTTACGCGCACTTTGCTTTGCAAATCTTACCGATCTGTATGGAAACGTTCCGTATTCTGAAGCTCTAGCGGGAGATACAGAGGGTATTTTTACGCCAGTTTATGATTCTCAGGAAATGATTTATAATGGGGTTCTTCAGGATTTAGCAGATGCTGATGCTGCTTTGGCTGCAAATCAAAGTATTAGTGGTACAACAGGAGATGTTATTTATGATGGGGATCCGGCTCGATGGAGAAAATTAGCGAATGCTCTAAGATTGCGCTATCTCTTACGCATCTCCAAACAACGCGATGTCTCTCAGGAAATGCAAGCTATTACAAGCGCAGGAAACTACATCAATTCTAACGCAGATAACGCAACACTCACGTACAGCGGAACGTCTAATACAGACTCATGGCCACAAAGTACAGGCCGTATAGGCGGTTTTGATGAAAAGAGTTTATGCGATACTGCTTTAGAATACTTCAACACCTTTAACGATCCGAGATTAGATATCTGGTTTGACCGTAATAGTGAAGGCAAATGGGTAGGGATGCCTATTGGATTGAATCAGGATAACGCACGAGCTTTTGATGATGCAAACAGTCCCAGCCGTCTGGATGTAGATCTATTCTATTATTCCAGAACAGGTGCTCAAGCCTATATTATTAAAAATTCTGAGGTACAGTTTATTCTTGCCGAAGCTGCAGAGCGTGGTATCATTTCAGGTGATGCTGAAGCTTATTACAATGCAGGAGTACGGGCAAGTTTATCGTATTGGGGTGTTGACGATACAACTATAACAGCATATCTGGCTCAGCCGGCTGTTTCCTATAACGGATCTTTAGAGCTTTTATTAACCCAAAAAACCATCGCTCTTTGGAATGTAGATTATCAGGGATGGATGAATTATAGAAGAACCGGACTTCCAGCTTTACAACCGGGACCAGATACGCTTAACGGAGCACTCTATCCTGTACGCTTCTTGTACCCTTCATCTGAACAAACTCTGAATACTACTAACTATCAGAATGCAGTGAGCGCGATGGGTGGAGATAACATCAACGTCAAAGGATGGTGGGAAACCGGAACCCGTTATTAATTATTAAAATCTTAAATCAAGTTGGGTTGCTCATAAATCTGGGCAACCTCAACTTGTTTATGTGTACTATGAGACAATATTATTTTTATAAAAGCCTTAAACTAAGTTTGCTGTTAGCAACAGTATTTTTGGTTTCATGTACTCCCAACAAAAAAGCAGATCTGGGAATTAAACATATCATTGTTATAGGAGTCGATGGAATGAGTCCGGACGGAATTAACAACGCTCAGACCCCGGTTATTGACAGTATGGTAAAATACGGAGCATCTACTTTTGAAGCACGTGCAGTGCTTCCTTCAAGTTCTAGTTCTAACTGGGCCAGTATGATTATGGGTGCAGATACTGAGCAACATGGCATCACTTCTAACGGGTGGGAAGCTAACAACCACACCTTGCCGGCTGTAGTTTCAGCGCACGACAGTAGATTCCCTTCTATTTTCACTTTATTTCATGATCAAAAACCAGAAGCTCACGTAGGTACTATTTACGATTGGGATGGTTTTGGCAGATTGTATAATCCTGAAGATGTTGCTTTTGATATCAACGGAGGCCACGAAGATGGCACCACACAGGATGCGATTACTTACATCAAAGATCATAAACCCAACTTTACCTTTATTCATCTGGATCACGTTGACCATGCAGGGCATAGCGAAGGACACGGGACTGAATCCTATTACCAAGCCGTTGAAAAAGCAGACCATTTAATAGGATCTATTATAGCATCCACGAAAGAAGCTGGAATTTTTGATCAAACGGTATTCATCATATCAGCTGACCACGGTGGCTTAGGCAAAGGACACGGTGGTGAATCCCTGAATGAAGTCAACATTCCATTCATACTATATGGAGCCGGAGTAAAAAACGGATATACGATTGAAGAAACCGTATATCAGTACGATAATGCAGCCACTGTTGCCTTTGTCGCCGGTTTAGAAACTCCACAAGCATGGATAGGGAGACCTGTTAAAAGTGCTTTTGTAGGATATGAAAAACCGGTATTGCGCTATAAAAAACAGAAGCAACTCCTCGCTCCTGTTTTACTTCCTAAAAATGGACCGTATGCTCCTTCCGGTGGATTATTCACAACGTCTAATATTGAAGTTAAACTAAAAAACCTCAACACAACAGGAAGTATTTATTATACCCTGGATGGTTCTGATCCTTCTGAAAAAAATGGATTAGAATATACCGCTCCGTTTACAGTAGACCGTACCACACTGGTACGTGCCATAGTTACTAAAGCAGGGAAAGCTTCTAGCACAATTTCCGCAGGTAGTTATCGATTGATTTCCACCCAAAAGAAACCCGGTGTTTTATTCCGTATTTATCCCTTAGAAAATCTGACTTCCTTACCGGACTTTAGAAACCTCAAAGCATCACAAACCGGAAATAGTATGGAGTTTGAAAGCGGCATCCTTGACAGTCTGGACTCCGCAGCAAGTACCGCTATAGTTTTCAATTCTGTATTAAAAATAGATACAAGCGGCAGCTATACTTTTTATACCAACAGTGATGATGGCAGCAAACTTTATATTGATGAAAAACTAGTAGTTGACAATGATGGGGATCATGGCGTACAGGAGCGCAGCGGCACTATAAATCTAAAAACAGGTGCACATCCTATTAAAATTGAATATTTTAACGGTGGCGGGGGTTACTATCTGGATGCGCAATACAAAGGACCGGGTATTGGCAAACAAATTATTCCGGCAGGTAAATTGAATCTGAACTAGACGTGCACTATGGAGCATAAACTTTCTACAAATGAACTCCTTGTTGAAGGAGATATCAACCGGTCTGAAGGTCGAAAAAAATGGTTAGCAGAAGAAGTTGGTGCTACGACAAAAAAACTTTTAGAAAAAGACGCGCAGTACTTTTTACACCAGGCACTATCTACCCCTTGTATGGACGTACTGGCCGATGCTCAGGGTCCGTTTATCACCAACACTTCAGGTAAAAACTATTTTGATTTTCACGGAAATAATGTACACCAACTGGGTTTTTCACATCCTAAACTCATTGAAGCACTCAAAAATCAGTTAGACCAACTTACCTTTTCTACCCGAAGATACACCAACGAAACGGCTATTCATTTTGCCGAAAAACTAACAAGCCTTACTCCCGGTTTAGATAAAATACTGATGACGCCTAACGGAAGTTCTGCAATTGGGATCGCGCTTAAACTGTCTCGCGCAGTAACCGGCAAGTATAAAGTAGTGTCCTTCTGGGATTCGTTTCACGGCGCATCGCTCGATGTGGTGAGTGTTAGCGGTGAATCGGTTTTTAGAGAACACATGGGACCTTTGATGCCCGGTGTAGAACGTATTCCCCCTCCCATTACCTATCGTGGCATTTATGAGAATAACGAAGATAAAGCAATCGAATATCTGGAGTACATTTTGGCAAAAGACAATCAGATTGGAGCCTTTTTAGCAGAAACCGTGCGCAATACTGATGCTCAAATTCCGTCTAAAAAATTCTGGAAAGCAGCCCGAGCACTTTGTGATCAATACGGGGTTCTGCTGATTCTTGATGAGATCCCAATCGCATTAGGCCGAACCGGAAAACTATTTGCTTACGAACATTTTGACATTATACCAGACATTCTTTGTTTAGGTAAAGGACTTGGAGGTGGTATTATTCCTCAGGCAGCGATCGTTACTAAAAAGGAATACGACCGGTTTAACCACATTTCACTGGGGCATTATACCTTTGAAAAAAGTCCTGTGGGTGCAGCTGCAGCGCTAACAACATTGCAAATTATTGAAGAAGAACATCTGCTGGAGCACGTCGTTTACTTAGAAGGTATGATGCAGGCTACCCTGAATGATTTCCTGCATAAATACAACATCATTGGCGATATTAGAGGTCTTGGTTTACTCTGGGGTATAGAACTCGTAAAAGATCGCATAACTAAAGAAAAAGCTACCGCTGAAGCAGAAGCGATTATGTATGAATGTCTCAAAAACGGACTGAGTTTTAAAGTCTCTAAAGGCAATGTTTTACAACTCTGCCCGGCACTCACCATAAAAACCACGCAGCTTGCAGAAGCTCTGGCTATTTTAGAAAACGCACTACAAAAAATCTCAAAACCATAAAAACAATGAAACACATCATAGTTCTTAGCTTGTTTATTATCAGTTTTTGCATCCATACGCAGGCCCAACAAAATAGCTTTCTGGTACACCCTTATTTACAAGATGCAGAGCCCACATCAATACGTATAAAATGGGAAACCGAGTTTGAGGGAGAAAGCACTGTAGAATGGGGCTTGACAGCAAAATTGGGGAACAAAATTACAGGTACCTCCTGTAAAGTGAATTTTGGAGAATCGCGCTTACATGAAGTTCAGCTTACCGGTTTAGAGCGCTTCACCACCTATTTTTACCGAGTTAAAACCGGAAAACTTCGATCTGACATTCTTCAGTTTAAAACCCCTCCATTTTCTGGAGAAGCAGCCTCTTTTAACCTGATAGCTATGAGCGATATGCAAATAGACCGCAGTCAGCCAGATAAATTCAGTGAAGTCGTCAATGAAGGTATTCTCAACTATCTGGAGCAGCAATTTGACGGAAAAGTTCCAGACAATTTAGCTTTGGTAATGATTCCCGGAGATCTTGTGGCTCAAGGAAGTAATTATGAGCAATGGCAAACCGATTTCTTCAAACCTTCAGCAAAACTTTTCTCACAAGTTCCTGTATATCCCGTCCCCGGAAATCACGAACAAAACTCTCAATTTTTCTTCAAATACTTCAGCCTGCCCGAAAACGGAGACCCTGCTTATGCGGAGCACTGGTGGTACAAAGATTATGGTAACGTTCGTATTATTGGATTAGATTCTAATGAAGGATATCGCGATATGCGACAACAATATGAATGGCTTGAACGGGTATTGAAAGACACCGAAACTGAAGAAGACATTGATTTTGTTTTTGCTCAGCTCCATCATCCGTATAAGTCAGAATTATGGATTCCGGGGGAAGAGGAAACCACCGGAAAAGTGGTTAAGATGCTTGAAGCTTTTTCAGATAAAACCGGTAAACCCAGCGTTCATTTTTTTGGTCATACACACGGATATTCCCGCGGACAATCACGCGACCACAATCACTTGTGGGTAAATGTTGCTTCGGCAGGAGGTTCTATTGACAACTGGGGAGAATTTGAAGGTCGCGATTATGATGAATTTACCGTTACCCAAGATGAATATGGTTTTGTGATGGTAAATGTAGATCCCAATCCTGCAGATCCTAAGATCAGTCTCAAACGCATCAGCCGCGGTAATGTTCAACATCCAAAAAACAATGCGGTAACTGATAGTATCACCGTTTATAAACTGAATCAAAAGCCCGATGCACCTGTTGGGATTTCACCTAAAAAAGAAAATGTAGACATCACTGCTATCACGCTAAAAGCGTCTGCCTTTAGCGGAGGAAGAGTTTCGAGTAAACATACCGCTTCGCACTGGCAAGTGTCTACAACACCCGATTTTGAAAAATTGGTTAAAGACAGTTGGAAACAACATGAAAATTGGTATTACAAAGAAAACAGACAAAAGGGTGATGACCTTACAGATGAAGAGTTATCCCGCTTACAACCCGCAACCACCTACTACTGGCGGGTTCGGTATCGGGATCAATATCTGGGATGGAGCGAGTGGTCTGAAACCCTGACTTTTAAAACTAAATAAAGATTTCGATATGCATAGTAGAAAAGTAATAGTACTGCTCCTTCTGGCTGGCTTGAGTGTTTTTAAAATACAAGCTCAAAACAAAGAAGATCAAAAAGTCATTTTGATCACATTAGACGGCTTTCGCTGGCAAGAACTGTTTACCGGTGCCGATCCTAAACTCATTAGCAACCCTGAATATGTTCATGATACCACAGCTTTAAAGTCCAAATTCTGGCGGGAAACTAAAGCTGAACGCCGAGAAGCCTTGTTACCTTTTATTTGGAATAAGGTAGTCCATCACGGGGAAATTCACGGAAATAGAGAAGCTGGAAGCAAGGTTAACCTGACCAACACGATGTGGTTTTCTTATCCCGGATATAACGAGATCCTTACGGGTAAAGCAGATGATAAAAACATCAGGAGTAATGATAAGATCTATAACCCTAATGTAACCATCCTGGAAGAATTAAATAATACTTCAAAATACAAAGGCAAGGTTGCTGCCTTTACCAGTTGGGACGTTTTTCCATATATTATTAATGATAAACGCAGTAGTATTCCTGTAAATGCAGCTTTCGATCCGGCTAAAGATACGCCTTTATCAGACCGGGAAATCTTCCTTAATAAATTACAAAAAGAGATACCGAGTCCGTGGGGAAGTGTACGCCTGGATGCGTTTACTCACAATTATGCCTTGGAGTATATGCAAAAAAATCATCCAAGTCTGGTTTATATAGCCTACGGCGAAACAGACGATTTTGCACACGATGGTGAATATGATGCCTATTTGAATTCGGCACACACGACAGATGCAATGCTGAAAGAGGTTTGGGAATATGTTCAGACCGATGCATTCTATAAAGATCAAACTACCCTGATCATCACTACAGATCACGGGCGTGGAACGGAACCTCTAGAAACCTGGAAAAGTCACGGAAGCGATATCAAAGGTGCAGATCAGACCTGGCTCATAATTCTCGGAGCCGGTGCTGATCAAAAAGGAGCTATTCAAAACGAAGAACAGATCTATACTACCGAAGTTGTAAAACACATCAAGCAAAATTTAAATTAGTTTACAAATAAGAAATAAAATAAAACATTAAAGCTTTTTGTTTTAATATAAGTAAACTTTATAATAAATTTGTTACCGCTTGTTTGTTTATATTTTAAACTCCGGTCGGGGTTATTCTTAAACTTTTGACCGGATTATTAAAACCTACTATGCCCATCAAAAAACAAGATCTTGCATTTATTAGTCGTGCTTCTCTGGCTGCATTTGGTGCGTATTTCTGTATGTATGCATTTAGAAAACCTTTTGCAGTTGCAACTTTTGAACATCTAAGTGTTCTGGGAATCGATTATAAAATCCTGCTCATTATCGCTCAGGTTTTGGGTTATATGCTCTCCAAATTTATTGGGATCAAAGTAATTTCTGAATTAAAGTCAAAGCAACGCCTCACCTATTTGTTAGCTCTCATCGGTATTTCTGAAATTGCGCTCCTCCTTTTTGGTTTTGTTCCGCAGCCCTATAATATTTTATTCATGTTTCTCAATGGTCTGCCTTTGGGAATGATCTGGGGCATTGTGTTTTCCTACTTGGAAGGGCGAAAATTCACCGAAATACTAGGAGTCATTTTATGCACCAGTTTTATTGTTTCAAGCGGAGTGGTAAAATCTATTGGTTTATATGTTATGGTATCCTGGGAAGTTTCCCAGTTTTGGATGCCTGCAGTAACCGGAGCTTTATTTCTCATCCCTTTAGTGTTTTTTGCCAGGCTTTTAGAAACGATCTCCCCTCCTACACCTGAAGACGAGTCCTTACGCGTTGCCCGCGTCCCTATGGATAAAACAGCACGTAAAGAAGTGCTCAAGCAATTTGCATTGCCTCTTTTTATTCTGATCCTATTCTACGTTAGTTTGACTGCTTTTAGAGACCTCAGGGATAATTACGCCCGGGAGCTCTGGGATAGTCTGGGTTATGCCGGGGATATTGCGGTATACAGTACCTCTGAACTGGCTGTAGCGCTTCTCGTTTTGATTATTCTGGCCTCTGTCTATGCGATAAAAGATAACCTCAAAGCCTTGCTCACCTATCACGGTATATTACTAATCGGTACGTTTTCGGTAGGTATCGCAACATTTTTATTACAGTCTGAAATACTCGATCCGTTTTACTGGATGGTGATCTCCGGTTTTGGTTTGTACATCTGCTATGTCCCGTTTAACGCGTTGTTTTTTGACCGATTTATCGCTGCATTCCGCATCAAAGGCAATGCCGGTTTTTTAATTTATCTCGCAGATGCTTTCGGATATATGGGAAGTATGGGCGTTTTGCTTTATAAAAACTTCGGGATGGATGAAATATCCTGGTTACAATTTTTTATCAACGGCGCCTATCTCCTTTCCGCACTGGGAACATGTAGCGTCATCGTTTCTTATTTCTATTTAAAAAACAAACACCGCAACGCCAATCTCAACGTTCTAACTTATGAAAACTAAATACGATCTACTTATCGTAGGCGGAGGTGTTCTGGGTACCTTTCACGCTTATCACGCATTAAACAGAGGTTTACGCGTAGCAATTCTTGAACAAAGCGCAATGCCACAAGGCGCAACTACACGTAATTTTGGTCAGGTCGTACCTTCGGGTATGAATACTAAATGGCAAAATTATGGTCGGGAAAGTCTGCGTATCTATAAGGAAATTCAGGAGCTTTTTGATATTACGATTCGTCAAAATGGATCTGTATATCTAGCTTCTAATACCGAAGAATTGCAACTTATTGAAGAACTGGCGGTGATCAATAAAACGAATAACTATACTTCTAAGCTACTCACCAAAGCAGAATGTTTAAAAAAGTATCCCGGTTTACGAGCAGATTATGTCAAAGCAGGCTTGTTTTTTCCTGATGAAGTTACGGTAGAGCCGCGCACGATGATTCACCGCTTACAGCAATTTCTGGTGACTCAAAAAAAACTGGATTTATTTACAAATACGAAAGCCATACACATTGATCAAAGCACTGACGAAGTTGCGATCACCACTGCTACTGGAAATACTTTTAAAGCTGCTCACGCATTAATTTGTAACGGAAGTGATTTTAAAACACTTTACCCACAGCTTTTTGCAGCTAGTGACTTGCAGCTCTCTAAATTGCAAATGCTACAAACTAAACCTCAGCAAAATTATAAACTTCCCGGTTCTATTTTAACCGGCTTGTCTATCCGTCGTTACGAAGCCTTTTATGAATGTCCCTCATTTAAAGAAATAAAAGATAAAGAAGATGCAGCTAGTTTAGAGAAAAAATGGGGCGTGCATATTCTGTTTAAACAAGCTGCAGATGGTTCTGTTATTTTAGGGGATTCCCATGAATATGCTGATGCTGATCGTATGGAAGATTTAGGGTATGGCCTGAATATGGATATAGACAATTTTATGATCGCTGAAGCCCAAAAAATCATTGACCTGCCTACTTATGATATTCAGGATCGCTGGTATGGGATTTACTCGCAATGTAAGACACAAGATATTTTTTTAAAAACCTTAGGAGAGCGCATTCACATCGCCACCGGAATTGGAGGAAAAGGAATGACCGGAAGCGCAGGATTCTCAAAAGAACACCTTAATACAATACTTAATTAATACCGTATGAATACTATAAAATTGGTCGTTTTTGATATGGCGGGCACCACCGTAAATGAAAATAATATTGTGTACAAAACCGTACAGAAAGTCATTAACGACTTAGGTTATCAGGTAAGCCTTGATGCTGTTTTAGAGTTTGGTGCCGGGAAAGAAAAGCATCAGGCGATTACCGATGTTTTACAAAACTGCACCCATTCTACTGCTGTACAAGAAGAAGCAGCAACTGCTTTTGCAGCCTTCAAACCCGAATTAGAAGTCGCTTATGACACCCAATCAATTGGCACCTTTGAAGGCATGCTCGCTTTCTTTAAGAGACTAAAAGAGGATACTATTAAAGTGGTTCTCAATACCGGTTATGATTCTAAAACGGCAACAAAATTACTGGCAAAATTAGAGTGGCATGTAGGTGAGGAAATAGATATGCTCATCACAGCTGATGCTGTTGAAAATGGAAGACCGGCCCCTGATATGATACACAAAGCCATGCAGCAGTTTGGGATTACCGATCCTTCTCAGGTGCTCAAAGCAGGAGATTCTCAAATAGATATCATAGAAGGTAAAAATGCCAAGTGTGGCTTAACCATAGGTGTTTTAAGCGGAGCACAAACTAAAGAACAATTAGAAGCTGCAAAGCCAGATTACATTCTTAAGGTAATAACTGAGCTTGAAGGCATATTATTGAACTAATCTGCTTTTAAAATGTTGAAAGCACGCTTAGCTTTCAATATCTTTTAAATAAAAATAAAGAACAAGCATAGCAGTAGGGACCTCACGGCGGTTGATAGGTACATGTGGAATTCTCCCGTCGAAAAATATGGAGTCCCCTTCGTGCAAAGTCACTTCCTCATCACCAATGTTGTAAACACAACTTCCAGAGAGCATATACTTAAATTCATACGCATCGGTTTCTACTTTACTGCGTTCAGAGCCGGGTTGAATTTCAAGTAAAACCGCTTCAAAAGCTATTGAAGCAAGAGATTTGCCAAAAATAGATTTATACTGAAAACCTTTAGCATCATCTTCTTTTTCTAGTATGGAATGTTCTGCTTTGCGAGAAACAATAAATGAAGTTTTTCCGCTTTGCGGAAGACTATTAAAAAAAGCAGCCACTTCGATCTCTAAAGCATTGATGATATTTAACAATACCGGCAACGATGGTATTGTCCTTCCGTTTTCTATACGCGAAATGAGTCCGTTACTTACATCTGCTTGGGTTGCAACCGTACTAATGGTAAATCCTTTATCTTTTCTGATTTCTCGAATGCGCTTCCCGATTCCAATTATGTAGTCTTCCAAATCTTTAGTTTTTACTATTTGTAAATATCCAAAATGTTTTAGGATTCGGTTGACTTCCTGGCATTTTTTGATTCAATCTATATATCAATTTATTCTAAACAGCACATTGCCGCATTTTAAAAAAAGCCATACAGATCAGATAGCAGGTTAGTCATCCATTCCAACTACCTGCTTTAAGGTAGTCTCATTCAAATATACTTCTGGGCTATACTGAGGTGAAACTACTTTTATACCATATTCACCCACTGAAAATGTGGTAAAGTGTGGTTGGAGTGTGGTAGTACTAGGCTTTTTACTGCTCGTAGACTACCAGAAGTGATGGAGGAATACAGTACTAAAAAAGACGTAACTGAATTTGTACTAGAACAGCAGTCCAGGTTCTAAAGGGATAGGTCTCAAATTTGATGGTACGGTATTCCACAGAACAGAGTCTTATTAGTTCTCCATGCATATCATTGTAGACTTAATTTTAGAATTAACATCTGAATTAAAATTAATTGGAAAGGATTTAAACTTTAAAAAGTTTGAGGGAATTGCACACTTGGAAGAACAAATAAAAGGAATAGTCAATGAATAAAAACCAGTGCCTAACAATCCACTGAGATAAAATATAACGCTGCATCTGCTTTAAATTAGTAGACCTATCTATCCTTTACTAGAATCTGTAGTCACAGACACAAACTATTTCATTTAGTATTTTTAAGCCTATACTTTGGCTAGAACACATAATTCTCATCGTAGGGTAAACCTGATTTGGCTTGGATACACGAAATTCAAGAAGTTTAGTTACTTAAGGATCTCCTCAACATCAATTTCAACTACATATCTTCCCAATTCATATACAAGCTGAAAGGTAGTTTTGCACTCAAATTTTTTCTTGAGTTCCTTAAGCTTTTTTTCAATACTGCTTACGGAATCAGGCTTTTGGCCGAAGTGTCGTAAAACTTTTTTTACCTCTTGAATGTTAGCACCTTGAGCAAGAGCACTGATGATATAGGTTTCATATTCTGTAAGTGTGTTCATAATAATCTTCTTTATTAAACCCTGAATTCGAGCCTTATATCATAGAAGTGATACATGTCTAAATTAATTTATAACTACCTTATACTCAAAATTATTCTAAAATTATATTACTATCGTTATTTTCGTGGATATTCCTGTCAAAAAATCAAAACGACCCTTTTTTACAATATTGGTTTGAATAGTCAAAACAGATTGTTATTCTTTCTCTGACTTCACATGCAGCTGCCGCATATAAGCTTCGCTCAACTTTGATCAAATGAGCTGGCTTATATAAATTGAATAAGGATGAAATTTTCTAATCAAACTCTTATTCTCATTTCCTTGTATTTTATCAATGCACTGATCTGTAAAATGAAAGAAGATTTTCTATCTTTTTTAATTCTGATAGCAATAGAATACAACAATCTGCATTTGTTTTGTTTCGAAATAGGATTTGAATAAAGGCTATACTCAGAAGATTAGACCATAGAACTTAAATTTCTTCAAATCAGACTGGATTAAATATCTATTAATCGTAATATTGCAATAAACAAATACTAATGGGATTAACCAAGTCAGAAATATTTACCGCTCAACAAAACACAATAGCGACGTTTGCTAAAGTTTTGGGTCATCCTGCACGGGTTGCCATTCTAGAGCATTTGTATAAGATCAAGTCGTGTGTTTGTGGGGATCTTGTGGATGAGATAGGTCTCGCTCAACCCACCATTTCTCAGCATTTGAAAGAATTGAAACAAGTTGGTCTTATAAAAGGAACTATAGAAGGTACCCGTGTTTGCTATTGTATTGATGATGACAAATGGATCACTATGAAAGCAGTGATACATGAATTTCTCGATCAAGACTTAACTAAAAATCAAGAGTGCTGCTAAAAAATTTGCAGTGATTAATCGTAATATAACAATAAAACCTCGTGACTATGAAACTTGCAGAAGTAAAAAATCACCTCAATAATTTAAAAACAATTTCCTTTCAATTACCTGATGGCGAACGCGTACCGGGTCATTTTCACGTTACTGAAGTGGGTAAAGTATCCAAACACTTTATAGATTGTGGGGGTGTTATTCGGAAAGAAGAAGTGGTAAACTTTCAATTATGGAATGCTGATGATTACGATCACAGATTGCATCCTGAGAAACTGATCCAAATCATTAAACTTTCTGAAGACAAATTAAATATTGATGAAGAGCTAACGGTTGAAGTAGAATATCAAGGTCGCAGCATCGAGACATTCACGCTTGATTTTGACGGTTCTAACTTCTTACTGGTAAACAAACAAACCGATTGTTTAGCAAAAGATCAATGCGGTGTTCCTGCTGAAAAGCCTAAAGTAAAAATGGCTGACCTAACTACTACTACTTGCACTCCCGGTGGGGGCTGTTGTTAATCTTCAACTATAAAAAATGAGCACTACAACCCAAGTTTTTAAACAGCTTACAGCAACCATTAATCAACTAGATATTCAGAGCGTTTCTGATGACCGCAAGGCAGTTCTGCAACCTTTAGTAGATTTTATTCAAACTAAAGTAAATGCTCAGGACGAAATTCGCATCAACTTTATTTGCACGCACAACTCGAGACGCAGTCACCTCTCTCAAGTCTGGGCGCAAACTATTGCTCGTTTTTTAGCTATTAAAGACGTGACGTGCTACTCTGGGGGAACTGAAGCCACTGCCCTATTCCCAGTGATTGCACAGACACTTAAAGAAGCTGGTTTTCAGGTCAACCTTCTTTCTACAGGTGAGAATCCGGTACATAGTATAAAGTATGGTGAAAATGAACCTCCTATTATCGGGTTTTCAAAAAGAATAGATGATGCTTTTAATCCATCATCAGATTTTGCAGCGGTATTAACCTGTGATTCGGCTAATGAGGCTTGCCCGTTTGTTACCGGGGCAACAAAACGTATTCCTATAACTTTTGAAGATCCAAAAGCTTTTGACCATAGCCCATTACAAGGTGAAAAATATAAAGAACGCAGTCTTCAAATCGCAACCGAAATGCTATTTGTATTTTCACAGGTAACTCATTAAAAAATCTCTTTGCTTTCAGAATTAAAAAAACCGCACTCAGGCGGTTTTTTTAATTCATATACACTTTAAAATCATTGTAAAAAAGAGGCTAAACTCAACAACGACAACGTTTTCTAGATGCTTTATCGTTTTTAAAACACTTCATTTTTCGCAGAATTTCTCCACAAAACTGTGGAGAAATTCTACACTTTTTTTGTGGCATTGTACAAACTTATTTTTCGATGAAAACGCTAAACCCCTGTAACGCAAGCATCACAAGAAACCTTCCTTATTTAGGTTTAGTTATTGGTTAAGTATAAATGGAAACCTAAATAAAAAATGAAATGAAAAATATGTATACCACTCCGCGTAGCTTCAGTTTTTTTGCTTTGCTATTCGGCCTTGTAATTTTAACCTCTTGTAGAGAAGAAGAAGTTAAAGATGAAGGATTACCTCTACCCGTTGTTTCTTTAAAAGAAACCAGTGCTGCTAAGAATTTTGAATATGTAGGCTCTATTGAAGGCGTTGAATCTGTTGAGATTCGCCCACAGGTTGATGGTATTCTAGAAGAAATATATGTTGATGAAGGTGAGTTTGTAAAAAAAGGACAACCTTTATTTAAAGTGAATAGTCAACCGTATATGGAAGATTATAAAAATGCGGTAGCTAATGTAAATCTTGAAAAAGCAAAATTAGAAAAGGCTCAAAGTGATGTAGAGCGTTTACAACCACTTATTGATAATGAAGTGATCTCTGAAGTGCGCATGAAATCTGTAAAAGCAGATTATCAGGTTGCCTTATCTTCATTACAGCAAGCGCAGGCACAAGCTGCAAACATGCGTATCAATCTCGACTTTACAACCATTAAAGCTCCTGTAAATGGCTTTATGGGGCGTATTCCCAAGTCTATAGGAAACGTTGTGAAGCAAACAGATTCTGAACCGCTTACTAACCTGTCTAACGTAAATGATATTTATGTTTACTTTTCTATGAGTGAGTCGGACTATTTATACTTTGAACGTGCAAAAAACGACACTTTATCAAATCGGGTTAACGACGAGGTAAAATTAGTTTTAGCTGATGGTTCTATTTACGAGAACAGCGGTCAGATAGATGCTAATTCTGGTCAGATAGACCGTACTACAGGTTCTATTATGCTTCGTGCAAAATTCAACAATCCTGATACGTTATTACGTTCTGGTAATACCGGTAAAATCTTGATGGAAGAGATTTATCCTAATGCGATTCTGGTTCCCCAAAGTGCAACTACGTTTATTCAGGATAAGAAGTTCGTATTTATTTTAGATGAAAACAATCTGGCACAACGTCGCGAAATTATAACTAAAGGACGCTCAGGAGACAACTACATTGTAGATGCAAAAAGTTTATCTCCAGACGATCGTATTGTGCTTTCCGGGATCGATAAACTGGCTAGCGGAATCAAGGTTAAACCCATACAACGCGGTCAGTTAACCAGCAGTCTGTAAATTACACCTAACATTTTTCAAATAGACTATTTCGTATTTAATCAATACCGAAACAACTAACCTATGTTCAAAAAAATCATAAAAAAGCCGGTCTTTACGCTGGTTATCACAATAGTTTTAGTGCTTGCTGGGGCTGCAAGTATCACTTCGTTACCCGTAGAACGTTTCCCCGAGATTGCGCCTCCCAGTGTGAGTGTAGCTGTTTATTATCCCGGTGGTAACGCAGAAACCGTTGCAAAATCGGTTTTGCTTCCCATCGAAGAAGCGCTTAATGGTACCGAAAATATGACCTACGCAAACTCTACCGCTACTAATTCTGGTAGAGGGCGTGTTACGATCTACTTTAAGCCGGGTACCGATCCTGATCAGGCCGCGGTAGATATTCAAAATAGAATTTCTGTAATTACTGAAAAAATACCTCCGGAAGTTACTGAGGCTGGTATTTCGGTGACCAAACGGATGAAAGGTAGTATCATGACGATCAATATCTTCAGTAAAGATTCTACCTACGATGAGACCTTCTTAAATGCCTATACACGTATCAACATACGTCGGGAATTAAAACGGGTTGAAGGTTTAGCCGAAGCTTCAATTCTACGTCAGCGGGATTATGCGATGCGTATCTGGTTGAATCCACAAAAAATGGCTTCGTACAATCTTACTCCGCGTGAAGTTTTCAATCAGATAAAAGATCAAAACTTTGAAGCTGCACCGGGTAAATTTGGTGAAAACTCAGACGAGCTTTTTGAGATCGTGATGAAATACGACGGGCGATTTAATGAGATTGAAGAATATGAGAATCTGGTTATTAAAACCAATGAAGATGGTGCCCAACTGCATTTAAAAGATATTGCCCGGGTAGAATTTGGGGCTTCTAACTATACCAGTGAAAACCGACTTGACGGTAAAGCTTCGGTTACTATAGATATTGTGCAAATGAATGGGGCCAACGCAAAAACCATTGATGAGCGCATTCGCGAAATACTAGAAGAACAGAAAAAATTATTTCCCGAAGGGATAGATTATGAAATCACTTACAGTGTACGTGACCAGATTGATGAGTCTATGAGTCAGGTAATGCACACTTTAGTAGAGGCTTTTATTCTGGTTTTTATCGTGGTTTTTATCTTTCTTCAGGATTTTAGAGCAACGATTATTACTGCGATTTCGATTCCGGTTTCCTTATTGGGTACCTTCTTTTTCCTCAATATTATTGGTGCCTCGATGAACGTCTTGAGTATGCTATCACTGGTACTGGCTATAGGTATTGTGGTAGATGACGCCATTGTGGTAATGGAAGCCATACATGAGAAAATGACCCATCACGGCCTTTCAGCAAAGCGAGCAGTTTCTGCAGCAATGGATGAAATTACGGGTGCAATTATTTCGATCACAGTTGTGATCGCTGCAGTGTTCCTTCCGGTGGCATTCTTAAGCGGACCTGTAGGGGTATTCTACCAAGAGTTTGCTTATACTATTATTTTTGCGGTTTTAATTTCAGCAATAAACGCATTAACCCTTACTCCGGTTTTAACTAAGATTTTCTTCGGAAAGAAAAAGCGCGATAAGAAAAAACGCGGAATGGCAAAGACCGTTTCTGAAATAAGACAGATTCGTAAGGCTAAAGTAATGCGTCGTAAAGGACTGCGTAAATTTGATTCTGGTTTTGACAAATTCACCGGAAAATACCTAAAAATTGTACGTTGGTTTTTGATCCATAAATGGGTGGGTGTAGGTGCACTTGCTGCGATAATTGCTGCAACGGTTTTTCTTTCTAAGATTACTCCTAGTGCATTTATTCCTACAGAAGATGATAACTTTTTGATTTTCTCTATGAAAATGCCAGAAGGTTCTTCATTACACCGTACCAATGCGGCATTGCGTAAAGCAGATTCCATTTTACAACTGGATGAGGCTGTAAAAGGAGTTAATACCGTGTCTGGTTTTAACGTAGTTGATAACGCTAACAGTCCGTCTTCCGGATTAGGTTATGTTCAATTGAAGCCCGCTGCAGAGCGCGGTGAGATCACAGAAATTTCAGAAGTGATAGATAACCTTCTGTCAAAACTGAATCAGATAGATGAGACCGATTTTAATATGTACCCACGACCTACGATACAAGGTTTTGGTAATTTTGACGGGGTTCAATTTATGCTTCAAGATCGCTCTGATGGGGATTTGGGAGAATTTGGTCAGATTGTAAATGAGTTTATCAATACCTTGAGTAATGAGAAAGAAGTGGGTAATGCGTTTACTGCTTTTAACCCTAATTTCCCACAGTATCGTTTAGATATTGACTACGAAAAAGCAAAGGCTTTAGGTGTTAGTGTAAAAGATATGATGTTTACGGTTCAATCATATTTTGGCCGGGTACAACCAGGAGATTTTAATAGATTTAGCAGACAGTATGGTGTATATATGCAATCTGATATTCAGTTTAGAGAATCTCCGGAATCTTTTAATAGCATTTTTGTGAAAAATGACAGAGGCGAGATGGTACCTGTAAATACGCTTGTAAAATTAGAACAAGCTTATGGACCGGAGGTTGTTAATAGATACAACTTGTATAACGCTGCTAAGATTAATGTAACTCCTGCAAAAGGGTATAGTACCGGTGATGTTATGAAGAAGATTGAAGAACTCACCAGCGAGAAACTTCCGGCAACATTGAGTTATGAGTGGACGAGTATGAGTCTTGAGGAGAAGAATTCTGGTGGAGATACCGTGATTGTTTTTATCATCATCATTCTGTTGGTTTATTTCATCCTGGCTTCTCAATATGAAAGTTTCTTACTTCCGCTTGCGGTAATGCTTTCGCTGCCTGTAGGAATATTTGGTGTATTTGCTGCGATTAATTTAGCCGGCTTAGATAACAACATTTATGTGCAGATAGGTATCATTATGTTGATTGGTTTGCTCGCAAAAAATGCAATTCTGATTGTAGAGTTTGTGGCGCAGAAAAGACGTTCTGGCTTATCTGCTTTTGATGCAGTGCTTAAGGCAAGTGAATTGCGTATAAGACCTATAATCATGACCTCTCTGGCATTTACCGTGGGACTTGTCCCGCTAATGTTTGCTGAAGGATCGTCTGCACAAGGTAATCATTCTGTGAGTATAGGTACCGCCGGCGGAATGATAGGTGGTATTGTATTGGGGATCTTTGTGATCCCGGTGATGGCTTATATCTTTCAGATGCTTCACGATAAATACAATCTAGAGCGATTTGGCGATAAAGAAATTGAAGAAGAAAACTAACCTACCTACTATGAAAACGAATAGCACTATATATACAAAAAAGAGAAAACCGAATATTAGAAACCTGATGAATAAAGCTGCTTTCTTCCTAATAAGCATACTGGTTTTAGCAAGCTGTAAAGTGGGTGAAAAATATGAGCGCCCTCATTTTGAAGAGGTTTCTGAAGCGTTTTATGTAAAAGATTCTATTTTAAATGATTCTCTCGCTGAAGCTTCAGTAATTAGAGACAGTTTGTTGATGTCTAGTATTCCGTGGAGTGATTTTATAGAAGACAGCACGCTTGTAGCGCTTATAGATACTGCTTTAGTAAACAATATAGATTTACAGAAAGCAATGCGTAATATGGATATAGGTTTAGAATATTTAGCGCAATCTAAAGCTAACTTTCTACCTTCTGTAAATGCAACTCCGGCAGGTTTTGGAAGAGAATATTATTCTGAAAACTTTAATAATTATGGTTCTAACCGGGCGAGAAGAAACCACGGCGAGAATGTGCCAACGAGCTTGTATACAGAACGACTAGAATATACTTCTGCACTTCAGGCGAATTGGGAAGTAGATATTTGGGGAAAACTGAGATGGCAAAAAGAAGCTGCCCGAGCAGACTTTATGAAAAGTCAGGAATTTAAAAAACTGATACAAACTGAGCTTATTGCAGAAGTTGCTTCAACATATTATAATCTGGTGATGTTGAAGTCTCAAGTTGAAGTTGCACAGAAAAACTATGCGTTGAATGATAGTACCTTCAATATCGTAAAGCTACAGTATGACGCCGGTGAGACGACCTCTTTGGCACTTCAACAGACTAAATCGCAACAACTAAAGGCAAAGTCTTTGATTCCACAACTTGAGCGTCAATACACCGTACAAGAAAATAAACTCAATCGCTTATTGGGGAGATCGCCCAGACCTATTGCGTTAAATGTTGATTTTGATGAAATTGAATTTCAGAAAAGATACAAAACGGGTATTCCGTTAGAGCTTATAAAAAACAGACCTGATGTTGCAATGGCAGAATATGAACTCATCTCAAAAAATGCCAGAACCGGTGTTGCTGAAGCATTAAAATATCCTTCGCTCTCTATTGGTGCCGGACTCGGTTTGAATTCAATGGACCTGAGCAATTTTCTGGATCCCGTGAGCTCGGCTTTTGCATTGCTTAACGGTTCTATTTTTCAGCCTATTTTTAATAATAGAAAGCTGAAAACCAATTATCGGGTAGCTTTAACCGAACGTGAAATTGCACAATTAGAGTTTAAAGATAATTTGATTGGCGCGGTTGAAGATGTATCTAACTCCTTAACCCGAATTAATAAATTGAAGGAAGAATATAAGATCGCTCAGGAGCGTATTGAAGTAACTCAAAAAGGATTGAAAGATGCAGCGCTACTTTTTAGAGGGGGGTTTGCAAATTATCTTGAAGTTATTACTGCGCAGAGTGATGCTTTAGAAAGCGAACTCAATGAAATCAATACTAAAAAACAGATTCTCATTGCAAATATAGAATTGTACCGAAGCCTGGGTGGTGGCTGGAAATAAATAAACTACTTCAGAACAAGCCCGCGTAGCATTAAATTGAACAATACATATTTATAATGAGACACGTCTCGGAGTATTTAAATCTCAAGTATCGAGTAATTCTCACATATAAAAAAGCCCTTACAAAATGTTCTGTAAGGGCTTTTTATGTATTAAGTTTTGAATCTTAAAACTCAAAATTAAATCCTTTTTCCAGGAGTTGCTGATAGGTTTCCGGGTTGAACTGATAGAGTTTAGCGGCTCTGTGCGAAACATCTTTTTCTTTTTCGTTCAGCGGGGTCAATAGATTCATCTTTAAGATCTTGCGTCTAAAGTTGGGTTTATCCATTTCTTTCCCAAGGATTTCTTCATAGAGATGCATCAGTTGTAACAGCGTGAATTTTTGCGGAAGCAGGTTAAACCCTATGGGTTCCTGCTTGATTCTTCTGCGTAAGCGTTTAAGACCAATTTCTAAGATCTGGGCGTGATCATAGATCAAGTCCTTTACCTTTGAAACTTTAAACCAGGCTACTTCAGCTGCTGTTGCCCCGGCTTTAAGGTCATAGTCCTCTTCTTTAATCAGCGCATAATATCCTATTGTAATTACCCGCGACAAAGGAAAACGA
>NZ_QOVK01000025.1 GCF_004104075.1 Leeuwenhoekiella polynyae
GTTTGAAGTATGACAAACATTATAAGTCCAGCGGACACCTGTTTATTGGCTGGTCGGCAGGCGTCATTTAGGAGGCATGACCAGTATTTGGGCTTATTTACGGAACTCGGGAACCTGTGCCAAGATGCAAAGTGAAATGCACAATAGCGCAAACTAGAGGCAGAATAGCGAAGCTTGACACAGGGACGGATCAGTCTGTAGTAGTGATGAAGTTTCTGTAATGGAAATGGAGCGAAGGGATTGACTTATTCAGTTTTATCAATTTTTACAACTCGCAAGAGGATGATTGAATTTGAGAAGACAAAATCATTACCTATTACTAAAGAAATGGTATGGGAAGCTTATCTACAGGTAAGGCGCAAAGGGAAAAGTGCAGGGGTAGATGAATTGAGTATGTCACAGTACGACCTACAAAGACATCGACACTTATACAAAGTCTGGAACCGCTTAGCCTCGGGCAGCTATTTCCCACCTCCAGTCCTACAAGTTGAAATCCCTAAGAAAAACGGTTCTGTCCGTCAATTGGGGATTCCTACCATTAGCGATAGAGTAGCTCAAACGGTTATAAAGAATCAACTAGAAGAAAGACTGGAAAAGATCTTTCATCCACACTCCTATGGTTATCGACCAAAACGTAGTGCTCATCAAGCACTTGATCAGGTTCGTGCAAACTGTTGGAAATACGATTGGGTGATCGACTTGGATATCAAGAATTTCTTTGATGACATTGACCACGACAAGTTACTTAAAGCGCTAGGCAAACACGTGGATGAAAAGTGGGTGCTGCGATACATTGAAAGATGGCTCAAAGCTCCACTGCAAACCCGAAGAGGTGAAATTATTTCAAGAACAAAAGGCACACCGCAAGGTGGGGTGATCAGCCCACTCTTAGCCAATTTGTTTTTGCATTACACCTTGGATGTTTGGCTTGGAAGATTGAACCCTTCTATTGAATTTGTACGTTATGCCGATGATATTATCATCCATTGTTCGACACAAAGTCAGGCAGAGCAAAATCTACAAGAAATCAAAGAAAGGGTGGAGCATTGTGGATTGACCTTACACCCAGAGAAAACGAAAATCGTGTACTGTAAGGATTTTAGAAGGCAACAAAAGTATGAAAAAGTGAAGTTTGACTTCTTGGGATATACTTTTCAGCCTCGCACCTCAAAATCCAAGAAAACAGGGAAACTGTTTTTGGGCTTTGATTGTGCAATCAGCATCCAGTCAAGATCACGGGTATTTGAACAGATCAGGAAAATGGAAATCCCAAGAATGCAGTGTAAAAGTATTGTTGGCATAGCACATCACTTGAACCCAAAACTCCGAGGGTGGATACGTTACTTTGGTAAATACCGTGGCTACAGCTTATCCAAAGTGTTTTATGTACTACGCATAAAATTGGTAAGATGGGCTAGATATCGTTACAAACGGTATAGAACTAACTTGATAAAAGCCTATAAATGGTTAGACAGGGTTCGGGAACAATATCCCAGCCTCTTTTACCACTGGCATTTGGGTTATTCGAATTAAAGGTATAAATTGAATAAGAAGAGCCGTATGATGGGAGACTATCACGTACGGTTCTGTGAGAGGCTCGGGGTGAAATTCCCCTTGCCTACTCGACGTGTGCTGTGAGTGGGGCATAAACCTCACGTAACTATTTATAAGATGGTGGAACCGACCCACCAGAATCTGCTTGTAGGAGCTGGTTCTAAACCACTTCTCTAATGCATTCAAAGTAATTTGTTTGTGTGAAGCGAGAGAAGAAAAGGCAGACTGGATCTGTCAGGTGTTGATAAAAGAGATGAGCGAAAGCGAACCTTCCGATGAAGCGTCGAGAAGACAAAACATGTTGCCAAAACCGAGAAATGTCGAGTTCTCAGGGACAAGGATAGCGGAAACCTATTTACTGGCTATTCGGCAACCGTCGTATAGGGGGCATGACTTTTATCTGGGCTTATGGATGGAACGCAGGAAGCCTTACATTAATGTAAAAGGGAAAAATCAAGCAGAGCAACTGCAAGATGATTACCAATGTAGTGTAAGGTGGCGGACTAACTCGTAGTAGTGAAGAAACTCCTGTAATGGGAGTGGAGCAAAGGGGTTAGCTAATTTAAAATATGATTTGCCAACTTGAAAGAGGATGAGCTTATATTTTGTAAATTAAATTAGAAGAGCCGTATGATGGGAGACTATCACGTACGGTTCTGTGAGAGGGGAAGGGTGAAACTCCCTTTTCCTACTCGACACCCAAACGTTGGCAACAAGCTGAAATCAATCAAATGGAACGTCGAACGATAATAATAATTGGATTCCTATTCTGTTTAATCGGAATTTTGATTGCGCCATTATTTTATGAAAATACGCAATACGGAGAAATTTTCTTTTTGTTAATTATATATCCAATTCCTGCACTGATTTTAGCAACTCTAAATGGATACCTACTTCGATTTACGGAATTGAAAACTCAAAATCTGATTTTAAAAATCGGAATTGGATTCATTCCTATTCTAATTATGATATTGTTGGCCAATGGAAAGGAATCACCAATACAATTTATAGCAACTTTTGGAAGTATTGGAATTGGAATAACTGACCTAATTTGGATTACAAAATTGACAAAAAGCCAATTGACAACAAACTAAAATGAACGAAATTAAGAAAGTCAAAATTTTTACAATACTAATTCATTCGTTCATAATAATTGGAGCTGGACACGGAATTGGAATTATGGGAATAATTGATTTTGCGAGTATTCCAAATTTAATAGACAATTACGGATTTACGTTAAATCGAAATTTTGATGATGATATTATGTCAATCGGACATTTATCTCTAATTGGAAAAATATTGTTGATTTTTAGCCTGTTTATAAAAATTAATAGGATTAAAAACCTGACTGCTTTAATCGGAATTTTAATTTTATGGGTTTCAGTTTATTTTCTGACTTCTGGAAATTGGAATTATGACTCACTTTATGAATTAGCTTTTTGGACAAGTATTCCGTTTCTGATTTCATCAATAATTCTAACTTATTTAATAATTAAAAACATCAAACAAAATATAGAACGGAATAAAAAGCCAGTTGCCAACAATGTATCCTATGAAAAGCCCTAGTCCAGTTCTTTAAAGTTACTATTTAATTTTTAATTATCTCATAATGTTGTTTTTGGGGTGTTGAATCGTTGATAATTCCGATAGGATTATCAATCATTCAATACCTATATAACTTGCTCAGCATCCTATATGTGGTCCATGAATTTTCAGTAACCGAAAATGGAACTGAAATATCAAATGGAACTTATGAGTTAATTATGAAAGAGTCTATTTACTCTGGAAAAATGGAAAGACTTATTCAATTTCCTGAAAACGAACAATATTTAGGGTTTGTGAAAACTGGAATAATAAATATTTACAAAAACGAAAAACTCAATATTTCTGACAACAATGCTGATGGAATTGGAAGTGAATTTGTAAGAATTGAATAAAACTACACTAAATAGCTTGCCTTCGTGAGGCCGTTACAGCCTGTCCCGTTGAAGAACGGGAACCCAGAATGAATACCGTGTTGACTGAACCGGTTGGTTGTCTGTTTGCTCGCTATAAGCCAACAGAGTTATGCAGGCAACATCTGCAGATTTAGGACTGATGGTTCTGCCTTACAACCTGAAAAGGTGGTTTAATCTTGGGGTATTCAAAGCTCTTGATTGCGTTATAGCGTACGTTTTAATGCTCATTAAGGCCTTTAGAAAACGTATGAGGTAAACTACAGTCTTAAAACAAAGACATTCCAATATTCGCTTTTTGTTTTGGATATCGCAGTCACTTCAACTACTTTTATAAACAGGTGGTTGTGAGACAAACTGCCGTTAGCACCAATATTCACGAATCTGAAAAATAAGTAAAACTTAAATAATGATAAAGTTATCTAATACTGTAAAAATCACTGGATTAATTTCTATCTGTTTATGGATAATTGGGAGTATTATCTTATTCAATGAAAAAAATGGAAGAGCCACTATTGTCCTTACTGCTGTAATTATAATAGCTGGATTGTATGCCCAAATAATTAAAGAAAGAAAAGTAAATTCGGAACATTAAGGCAAATTTTATTTTAATAAAAAACGCAACTTGTTGTTCTCTCTGAGTATTATAGTAGGACAAAATAATATTCATTGGGAACCGAGAAAATAAAGTGCGTTGCACAATAACTAACGTTCGTGCAGCCGGTACAGCCTGTCCCATTGTAGAACGGGAACCCAGCATGAACCGTGTTGACTGAACCGGTTGGTTGCTTGATGTCTTGATTTTCTCCTGAGTATCCTTATCGCTTCCTAAATGCTGTAGGCTTACAACCTGAAAAGGCTCATCAACCTTGGGATAGCATTCAATACTGCTATTCATTATTCAATGTCTCGTGTTTTTGGTTTGCTAAGGCCGTTAAAAGAAGAATATGCAAACGGTATTGCCTTAAGGCTACTCTTGTCTCTTCTTTAAATTTTATTGGATATCGCAGCCACTTCAATTACTTTTAAAGAATAAACAGGTGGTTATGAGACAGACTGCGTTTGGCAACAAGCTAAAATGAAAATGAATAAATTTTTATGGAAAAAACTACAATAATAGTTGGGATAATTATTCTTTTAATAACAACTTTTTTCAGTTGGAAGATTTTTGGTTCTAATAATAAAAAACAACCGGATAATAATTACAAAAAATGGAAGTCAAAATGGATTTTTTGGCAAGGTGTAATATTCCCGAGTATTATAGCAACATTTCTGATAATGTTCATTTTAAAATGGACTGGTGTATTGATTTTTTAAAATAAAAAACGGATCAGTTATGAATTTTTCGGATTATAAGGAGCACGAAGGAAAAAAGCCCAGTTGCCAACACAAATGGTAGCCGTAGCACAACCCCATAATTCTAAAAAACGTATTCATTTAAACCGTCCCGATAGCTATCGGGATGAGCGGTTTTTTTAGTTGTATACAGATTGTAAATCAACAAACCAGATTTCTTAAATAAGACCTTCCCACTTCCCGTGGATTCTAAGCCCAAGTAAACCGTTGTTCTTACACTAAGGGTTTGATTTTCAAAAAAATAAAAAATAAGTCTCGGTTTTTGTTTAAATTTAGGTATTAGGTATAGAAATAATTTATCCACTATAAAAGCGTTATCTCTTTGCAATTAAATGAATTAGCCCCATATCATTATGAGCAAACGTCTCCTTCTTCTTGTTGTATGGGTATGTTTTACAGCACATACGTTCGCGCAACAGGTTAGTGTTAGCAGTCCTCAACCTGCTGATAACCTGGTTAATCAACTCTTTAACGATGCCTGTGCTGAGGTTTCTAATATCTCCATTTCTGCTACACAAGCCGGTGGAATTTTCAACAATAACGGTGGTGCTTTTCCATTAGCAAATGGTGTTGTCTTACGCACCGGTAATGCACAATTTACGGCGGGCCCCTACACAGACACTAATTTGAGTACCCAACTCAACACCAATAATGATGCATACCTCCAAAGCTTGAATGAGGCTACCGGAAACGGGGCTCAAATTGAAGAAACGACCTTTCTTGAATTTGACTTTATACCGCTTTCCAGCAATTTTAGTTTCGATTTTATTTTCGCATCTAATGAGTATGGCGAATGGCAATGTGCTTCACAAGATATTGTAGCCTTTATATTAACAGATTTGAGCACCGGTCAGTCTCAAAATCTTGCTGTAACTCCTTCCGGTGAATCCGTTTCGGTCCGTAATATTAGAGATAACCAGAACAATCCGTCTTGCAGTTCGGTAAATCCAGAGCTTTTTGACTCGTATGAAGTCTCTAATGCCCAATCAGTTATCAATATGCGGGGGTACAGTGAGGTTCTTAATGCCGCTTCAACCCTTACTCCGGGAACCTCGTATACGATACGGATCGTTATCGGGGATTCTAACGATACCAATTTTGATTCAGCGATTTTTCTTGCCGGTGGAAGTTTTAATACCCGTGTAGATCTTGGACCAGACCTCACCTTGTGTAGTGGTGATGTGGCTGTTTTAGACACGGGTCTTGACGCTTCGGTTTATGCACACAGGTGGCTGCGTAATGGTACGATCATTCCAGGGCAAACGGGAAATAGTATTACCGTAAACCAAAGCGGAACATATACGGTACGGGTAACAAATAAGGGTTGTGTCATTACAGACGAAGTGATTGTTAGTGAACTTTCGGTAACCGAACCTCCAGATATAGAAGCATGCGCAAATGGCGGTCAGCCTTCGGCATTTGATCTCCGGGTAAATGATACAGAAGCACTGGGATTGAACGCTGATCAATTTGATGTCGTGTATTATGCGTCACTTGCCGATTTAAATGCAGATCAACCTATAGCAGAAAATGAGACAACTGCATACCCAAGTACAGGAAACCAGACTATTTATTTGAGATTGCGGAATACAAATACCGGTAGTTTTTGTGATGCTACTTATGATTTTGAACTGGATGTATTACCCGAAATAGCGGTTTCAGAACCGAATCCTTTACGCGTGTGCGCTCCTGAAGGAAATGATGTTTCTGTAGATTTAACACCGATTAATAATCGTATTCTGGGAGGTCAGAATCCGGCTCTTTTTCAAATAACCTATTATGCATCTGAGGCAGATGCGAATAGCGAGACTGACCCTGTAGAATCACCCTATTTAGTTTCTGGAGGAACCGCCACAACGACACGCTGGGCACGTGTTTCTTATGTTGATCAGGATACCTGTTACGAGGCAGTAGCCTTTGATATCATGATTAATGAGTTGCCACCGGTAGATCAATTAGGAAATGTGATAACCTGTAACGCCTATGAGTTAGAAGCACTCACAAATGGAGACTATTATTCAGGGTCTAACGGTTCAGGTATTCCATACAATGCCGGTGATATCATTACTGAAGATACGGTTCTGTTTATTTACAACGGCCCCGATGCCAATGGCTGTAGCAGTCAGTCTTCGTTTAGTATCACATTTGTTTCAGAATATGACTTGGGTGAAGTAGAGGCTTGTGGCGCATTTGTAATTCCACCTACTCCTGCTGGTGCTTTTTATACCGAATCTGGAGGTCCTGATGGAACAGGTGTGCGTTTGAACACGGGAGACGAACTCACTAGCAGTCAAACAATTTATTTTTATTTTAGAGAAAACGGGTCTGTGTGTAGAGATGAAGCATTGGATATCATGGTGTATCCGCTTCCGCCGGTAGATCAGCCTGCAGACGTAGTGGCTTGTAACAGTTTTATGCTTCTAACATTAACAGATGGTAGTTACTTTACCGAACCTGATGGCCAAGGCGCACCGCTTAATGCAGGTGATGATATTACTACGACACAATCGGTATATATTTATAACTATGATAGTACAACTCAATGTGAAAACACCTATGAGTGGCGTATTTTTATAGTTCCGGAGTTTAGCGATCTACAAGTATGTGGTTCTTATACGATCCCTGCTGTAGAAGAAGGTGCTTTTTACACTGCGGCAATGGGAGGAGGCGCTTCAATACCTGAGGGTACTCAACTAACAAGTTCACAGCGCATCTATTACTATGTGAATACCACGGCAGGTTCTAATTGTACTGATAATTCATTTTTTGATCTGGATGTTATCGCCATCCCCGAGGTTGATACCTTATCAGATCAATTATTGTGTGAGGGAGAGACTTACACACTTCCTGCATTAACCGATGGAGAGTATTTTGAAGAACCTGCAAGGGGAGGAGCACAGTACGTTCCGGGCGATGTTATTGACGCAACGCAAACACTATACATCAATAATGAAGTAAGTATTTGTCAAAGTGAAACTCAATTTACGGTTGAAATACGCCCCTTATTACCCGTTGATAATCTCAGCTTTGTATATTCGTGTGAGGCGTATGTTTTACCAGAATTAAATGACGGCAGGTATTTTACAGAACCTCAGGGGCAGGGGACCGAATTGTTTTCAGGAACCGAAATTGCTCAAACCCAAACGATCTACGTTTATAACGCGTACGAGGACTTTCCTTCGTGTTATAGTGAGAATACCTTTACCATAAATATCTTAGGAGTAGAAGTTGAAGAGTTTGAAGATGTGGCGAGTTGTGATTCCTATACGTTGCCTGCTTTAATTGAAGGTGATTATTTTACGGAAGCTGGAGGTCAGGGAACTAGGCTCGCTCCGGGAGATGTTCTTACCACTACACAAGAAGTATTTATTTATGCCAGAAATGGGACGCGTTTTTTCTGCGAAGCTGAAAGCAGCTTTACGCTTACTATTTCAGAAACACCAGTCCTGGTTCCTGAACCTGATGTGGAGCAATGTGGAAGGTATACCTTACCAACATTACCTCAGGATGTATTTACTCAGGGATATTATTTGGGTCCTGATAAACAGGCGCCCATGGATCCTGCCGAATACGAATTGGTACCGGGTACGTATACCATTTACAAATATGCCGAGGCTGCTGATAATCCGGATTGTTTTGCTGAAGATGTCTTTGAGGTGATCGTTTATCCCCTGTTAGATTTTACGGTTGAAGGTGGAACCGTCTGCCGAAATGCAGCGACCGGAGCGGTTGAAAATCCGGTGGTATTAGATTCTGGTTTAAATCCATCAGAATTTTTAGTGAGCTGGTTTTTAAACGAACAGTTGGTTGGTCAGGGGCAAACCTTTACTGCTGAAGAAGCTGGTGTTTATACCGTTTCAACCGAAAAAATAATTCCTGAGGTGGGAGCTGCCTGTAACTACAACCCCACAACAGTAGAAGTGTTTGAGTCTGCAGAGCCTATTTTTGAAGCAGAAGTCACACAGCCCTTTGCAGAGGTGTCAGCTATTGAGATTACTGTTGTTTCTGGTTTTGGAGAATATGAGTACCGTTTAGACGATCAGTCTTTTCAAAACACCCCGGAATTTATAAATGTTGCTCCCGGAGTTCATACCGTTACGGTTAGAGGTGTGAAGGGTACGTGTGGAGAAGCTGTGTTAGAAGTTCAGGTGATTAATTACCCGAAGTATTTTACCCCCAACAACGACGGGTATCACGACACGTGGAATATAGCTTCATTAGCGGATCACCCCGAAGCACAGATCTTCATATTTGATCGCTTTGGCAAGTTGATAAAAAATATCGCACCCACAGGACCCGGATGGGATGGGACCTATCGCGGCAGAAATATGCCTTCTGATGATTACTGGTTTAGAGTAGCATATACTTTTGAAGACGAACCGGCAGAATTTAAAGCGCATTTTACCTTGAAGCGTTAGCTTCAAAATCATATAGGGAATCAATTTTATGTTAGTCTTCAGTAAACGGAACATTTATTGAGGTGTATTTCTAAATTCAATTTATGAAACACCTGTATTCCGTTCTTGCCTTCTTGCTTGTGACCAGTTGTATTCCCTATAAATTCGCTCCTAAAATAAAAGGAGACCACGTTCAGCTTGCAAAGAAGTTCCATAGAAAACTACCGCGTCAAAATGCCTTTATCTTTGAAGACATCAAGGGTGCCGGAGAATTTTATGACTATCTGTATTTTAAATTAAGGCCAGATCCTGATTTGCATCCAGATGATTTCGCCTATAATTTACCTGCAGATATTGAGGGAATAAAAGGCTATCTCACCTTTTATGAGGTAGAACGCTCTTCAAATACGCTCAATTTAATTCCGTTAGTAATAGACGCTGCGCTCGAGGTAAACGATTATGATGCTCTTTTAGAAGATACCTATGCGAGTAGAACCGGTCACTGGTATATTGTGATGATCTTAAGAGATGAGGCGGTAAAGGATATGTTGAATCCTGAACACGAGCACTATAAATTGGCAAAGCAATACCTGAGTGACCTTAAAAAAGAATACCTCAATACCGCTAATTACGAAAGCTTACTGCTGACCCGGCACTAACTACTTATATTAATTATAAATACCAATGCCCAAGTAAATTGTTTTCAATTCTTAAGTAACTTTGCGCCGATGTCAAAATTAGTTACCTCAATATTGTCGATAATGCTATTGACCCAGAGCTTCAATTTGAGCTTTGGTGATTTTTTGCATTTTGAAGATTTGGTAAATCATTACGAGTACCATCAAGAGACGTTTGGGGATGATGTTTTTTCATTTTTGAATAAACATTATGGCGAGCTCAAAGCGGAACACAATCTAGAACATCAGGAAGAACGGGAAGATCACGAGAAACTTCCGTTTGAGCATCAGCATTGCTGTATTCATAGCGTTGTTGCTTTTTTAACTGATTTTGAATTGTTGCCAGCGCCTAAAATTATTCCCTTAGACCAGACAACTTCTAATTTTGCTTACCGGGATTCCTATTCTTTTTCGTTAGCAAACAGCATTTTTCAGCCTCCTAAAAACGTATAGATCTCTTACCAGATTTAATACCTAGAGTGCATTTGCGTGTAGTAAATGCTACTGCTCTAATTCACGTTTTTATATTATTATCATGCTTAATGCTATTATAAATTTCAGCATCAGGAATAAGTTAATTATCCTGTTGCTAACCGCTGCGATTGTTGCCTTTGGGCTGTATTCGCTTTCTCAAATATCTCTGGGTGCTGTTCCTGATGTTACTAACAATCAGGTGCAGGTTATTACCACTTCAGACAATCTCTCTACTGTAGATATGGAGCAATTCATCACCTATCCGGTTGAATTGGAAATGGCCAATTTACCGGGGGTTAAAGAAATTCGTTCGGTATCTAAGTTTGGTCTCTCGGTGGTTACTGTCGTTTTTGAAGACGATATGGGTACCTACTTACCGCGCCAACTTTTAGCCGAAAAAATCAAGTCTGCTTCAGAAAAAATCCCTTCCAGTTTTGGAACCCCGCAAATGGGTCCTATCACAACCGGTCTTGGTGAAATTTATCAATACGTCCTTGATGTAAAACCGGGTTATAAGGATAAATACTCAGCAACAGATCTGCGTACGATACAAGACTGGGTGGTTAAACGCCAGCTTTCGGGTATTCCCGGAGTGGTAGAGATCAATTCCTGGGGAGGTTATCTCAAGCAGTATGAGGTAGCTATCAATACCCAAAAACTCAATGCGATGGGTATTTTGGCAGCTGAGGTTTTTGCTGCATTAGAGAAAAACAACAGTATTGCCGGTGGTGGTTATATTGAGAAAGCCAATCAGTCCTATTTTATACGCGGTGAAGGCCTTGCTGCCTCGCTAGAGGATATAGAAGATATTGTGGTGACTAATCACGAGGGCATACCCGTGTATGTCAAAGACGTCGCGACTGTAGGGTTTGGTCACGCGACACGGTTTGGCGCAATTACCGGTAACGGTGAAGGGGAGAAGGTTTTGGGGCAAATAATGATGCTTAAAGACGCTAGTTCTAACGAAGTTATTAAAGCGGTAAAACAACGGGTTAGTGAGATAGAATCTTCCCTCCCCGAGGGTGTTTACATCAATGCTTTTTTAGACCGAAGTGAACTCATCGCTAAAACTACATTTACCATTGGCGAGAACTTAATTTTAGGGTTTCTCATCGTGATTTTTGTTGTGATTTTGCTTTTGGGCAACTGGCGCAGCGGACTCGTAGTGGCTTCGGTCATTCCCTTATGTTTGCTTTTTGCACTGGGAATGATGCATATTTTTGAGGTAGATGCCAACTTGCTCAGCCTGGGAGCGATTGACTTTGGGATCATCATAGACGGTGCCGTGATCATCGTAGAATATGTGGCTTATAAAATGGCACAAAGCCAACAAACGCTTCAAAAACGGTCTTCAAAAGAAAAACAGGATATCAAGAATGAAATCACGCGGGAGGCTGCTTCTACGATGATGAATTCAGCGGTTTTTGGGCAATTGATCATTCTTATCGTATTCATCCCTATTCTTTCTTTAAGTGGGGTAGAAGGTAAAATGTTTATACCCATGGCGCTGGTGTTCAGCTTTGCTGTAATGGGCGCGATGTTGTTGTGTTTTACCTATGTGCCGGTAGCAGCATCCCTGTTTTTAAAAGCCGAAACGCCTTCAGATCGAAACAGTTCTGTACGCCTGGTGAAGTACTTAAAGCGTCACTACGAGCGGGTTATTCACTGGGCTTTAGACTCGAGAAAATTAGTTATAGGTCTTTCCGTAGGGCTTATGGTGATTGCGGCCTATATTTTTACGACCATGGGAGGCGAGTTTGTACCGCAACTGGATGAAGGGGATTTTGTGATCCAGCCTATATTAAAAACGGGCACTTCCCTTAGCGGAACTATTGAACGCACTACCCAAATTGAAAAAATACTGCTCGATAGTTTCCCCGAAGTTAAGCAAGTGGTTAGTCGTATAGGTGCCGCAGAAGTTCCTACAGATCCGATGTCTATGGAAGACAGTGACGTGATCATCACGCTTAAAGATAAAAGCGAGTGGGTGTCAGCGGATTCTAAAGACGAACTTGCAGCGCGTTTTAAAGAAGCCTTGAGTATAATTCCCGGAATGGGAATTGAATTTACTCAGCCGATCGAAATGCGTTTTAACGAACTCATCACCGGCGTGCGGGCAGATATCGCGATTAAGATTTTTGGCGAAGATCTGGAGGTGCTCAATCAAAAAGCAAATCAAATACGGGACCTCATCGCTGATGTTGAGGGAGCGGCAGATATTTCGGTGGAAAAAGTGACCGGCCTGCCCCAGATGAGTGTCAACTACAACCGCGCTAAAATCGCCCGCTACGGATTGAATATTTCGGATATCAATGATCTTATTAAGATGGGTTTTTCCGGGGAAACGGTTGGGAATATTTTTGAAGGGGAGAAGCGTTTTGATCTGGTGGTGCGTCTTGAAGAATCACAACGAAAGGACATAGATAACCTGCAAAACCTGTATGTAGATACCCCTATGGCTGGTAAAGTGCGCTTGAGCGAACTCGCTGAGATCAGGTATACTAAAGGTGCAGCTAAAATATCAAGAGATGATACGCGGCGGCGTATTGTAGTCGGTGTCAATGTGCGTAAACGCGATTTACAGTCTGTAGTAGATGAAATTCAGAAACGCGTAAAAGCCAATATTAAGTTACCTGCCGGTTATACGATTGACTATGGCGGACAGTTTGAGAATTTGCAGAGTGCAACTTCCCGGCTTCAAATAGCAGTGCCGGTAGCACTCTTACTCATTTTTATCATGCTGTATTTCGCATTCAATTCGGTTAAAGAAGCGTTGTTGATTTTTACGGCAATTCCACTTGCTGCGGTAGGCGGAATCTTCTTATTGTGGTTGCGCGATATGCCGTTTAGTATCTCTGCAGGAGTTGGGTTTATAGCCCTTTTTGGTATTGCGGTGCTCAACGGTATTGTAATGCTCGAGCATTTTAAAGAATTGAAAAAACAAGGGATAACCGATAGGTACGAACTCATAACACGCGGTGCAACAGATCGCCTAAGAGCAGTACTATTAACAGCTACTGCAGCAGCATTAGGCTTTTTACCAATGGCAGTTTCTACAAATGCGGGTGCCGAAGTGCAACGTCCGTTGGCTACAGTGGTAATAGGCGGATTGATCTCGGCAACGTTGCTCACGCTGGTAGTCTTGCCGGTTCTGGTGTCTTGGTTTGATAAAGAATTGAAAAATGAAGGCAGTATGCGTTTAAAAAATAAAACAACATCAAGCTTACTTATTCTTATTTTAATGGGTGGTTTTGCACAAGCTCAGGAGGTAAGTGGTTTTGAGCAAGTCAAAGAGTTGGCTTATAAAAACAATGCCGGTATCAAAGCTGCCGGATTACGAACGGACGCAGCAAGTGCAGCGATTGGCAGTGCGTTCTCTTTTGATAAAACCGAAATCTATTACCATTATGACGAAAACAATCTGGCTACAAACAACAGACCTATTGATGTTTTTGGGATTAGTCAGTCGTTTGCGTTTCCTACGGTTTATTTTGCACAGGCAAAAGCAAATAAGGCCAGTTATACCGTCGCTGCAACGCGTGCCGAACTCGTAAAACTAGAACTGGAGCGTAGTTTGGCTAATGCGTATTACACCTTGCAATATGTAAACGAAAAGCTTCAGCTGTATGAAGGTTTAGACAGTATTTATCAAAATTTTGCTTATGCGGCAAAGCGCCGGTTTGAGTTGGGGGAAAGCAATTATCTGGAGAAAATTTCGGCGCAAGCCAAACAAAAAGAAATACAAACGCAACGTAAACAAATTGTTGAAGAATTTCAGGCGGCTCAAATACATTTGAAGCAATTGGTACAGGTAGATACGCTTTGGGTCAGACCCGGGCCCATACAACGCCTTTTACCCACTAGCACGCAAGAAAACACTGCAGTAGCCAAGGCGTTTTACGATTCTAAAATAGATCTGGCCGAGGCACAACAAAAGCTCAGTAGCCAACAACTCTTGCCAGATCTGACCGTGAATTATTTTCAGGGATCTAATGACGGCTTAGATAAAAACCTGATTGGGTATCAGTTTGGAGTGAAGATTCCTTTATTCTTTTCTGGTGCTTCCAGTCGTATAAAAACGGCAAAAATAGAAGCCCAGGCGGTAAGTCAGGAGGCAGCAAATTATAAAATTCAGCTTCAGGCTCGAATTACAGGTCTTCAAAGCGATCTTAATAAATATGCCGAAAGCCTTAGGTATTACGATACCGAAGGCAAAGCGCTGGCCGACGAACTCGAGAAAACAGCGGTTTCAAGTTATAAAAACGGGGAGGTAAATTTCTTTGAATACATCCAGATTCTGCAGCAGGCGTATGCTATTAAACTCGCTTACCTGGAGAGTCTGCATCAGTATAACCAGACCGTTATTCAACTCAACTATATGCTACTTTAAAGACATAATGATGAAAAATTCAATACAAATACTCGCGCAAATTAGTCTGATGATTTTGATGATAAGTTGCGGAACTAAAGAAAAACAAGGGGATACTACTGACGCATCTCTTGAGCATCATGCAGATGTTACGGTAACTCAGGCACAATTTAAGAATGCAGGGATGACCCTTAGCACTATTGAAGAAACTACGTTTCCAGACTGGGTTGAGGCCAGTGGGATGATCGATGTTCCACCAGAAAACAGGGCGGTTATAACTGCATTTATGGGGGGGTATATTAAAGATAACCCGTTGTTGATAGGTGATGCGGTCAAAAAAGGACAGGTTTTAATCACGTTGGAGAATCCTGAGTTTGTAGCCATTCAGCAGCAGTTTCAGGAATTAGCAGAGCAGCTTAATTACCTGAAATCTGAATATGAGCGGCAACAAGCTTTAGTTGAAGAGAACATCACGTCTCAAAAGAGTTTTTTAAAGGCAGAAAGCGACTATAAACGCAGCGTGGCGACCTATACCGGCTTACGTAAAAAGTTGCAAATGCTACACATCAGTCCGCAACGTGTATTACAAGGTGATTACACATCTCAGGCGCGTATCTATGCACCGATTACAGGTACCATCGCAGAGACTTTTGTGAGTAAGGGAAGCTATGTTTCGGCTGCAGATCCTATTATGGAAATCGTAGATGTAGATCATATTCACCTGGAGCTTAAAGTGTTTGAGAGCGATATGCTTAAAGTAAAAAAAGGACAAAAAATTAAATTTAAAATCCCTGAATCTTCCGATACTTTTTACGAAGGCGAAGTGCATTTAATCGGGAATTCATTGAATCAGGAAGGTAGAACGGTTACCGTTCATGGGCATTTAGAAAATGAGTCAACTAGACCTAATTTTGCAGTAGGCATGTTTATTGAAGCACAAATCGAAACCGGAGAAAGTACTGCGCTGGCACTTCCGGAAGAAGCGGTTGCGAATCTGGGGGATGCCTATTATGTGTTGCAATTGCAAGAGCACGAGCAGGGAGCTTATTTTTTTAATAGAGTTGCGGTTGAAACAGGTAAAACACGCAAGGGCTTTATTGAAATTAAAAATGCAGCCGATTTTCCTAAGGGGGCTCAATTCTTAGTTAATGGTGCTTTTGAACTCATTAAAGAGGGTTCTGAGGGACACTCACATTGATGGATCTAAATTAAAATCAGTAAGTTTCAGGGTATTTTGATACCGTTTTTGATATGAAAAAAAGTTTAGTATTGGTTTTAGCGCTTTTTATGGTTGCAACAGTTTTTGCGCAGCGATTTAAAGCAAAAAAGAATATTCCCTTAGATGCTATTCGGTTGAGCGACCCCTATATTTTAGCGGATGAAGCTTCACAAACCTACTATATGACCGGTACAGGAGGAAAGCTCTGGAAGAGTAAAGACCTTAAGTATTGGGAAGGACCTTTTAAAATAACAGATACAGACCCTGATTCGTGGATGGGACCCAACCCGATGATCTGGGCGGCAGAACTGCATCAATACAAAGGGAAATATTATGATTTTGCTACGTTTACGAATCGGGAAGTAATGATTGATACCGTAAATGGAAACACAATAGAACGTCGTGCCAGTCATATTTTAGTAAGCGATACTCCAGACGGTCCCTACAAGCCTATGGAAGATGAGAGTTATTTGCCGGCAGACAAACCAACACTTGATGGGACATTTTGGGTTGACACAGACGGAAAACCCTATATGATCTATTGTTGGGAATGGTTGCAGAACGGCAACGGTACGATGGAAAAAATAGAATTGAAACCCGACTTAAGCGGTTCTATTGGAACAAGAGTCTTGCTTTTTAAAGCCAGTGACTCACCGTGGAGCCGCGAAAAAGACCAGAATGGAAAGGATAAGAAAAGTAAAGTAACAGACGGTCCTTTTTTATTCAATACGGAAACCGGAAAACTGGGGATGATCTGGACCAGCTGGATTTATGATGAGTACGTTCAAGGGGTTGCCTATTCAAAAAGCGGTACCTTAGACGGCCCATGGATTCAGGAAGAAGAACCCATTACACCGCGTAATTTTGGCCACGGTATGCTATTCACCTCTTTTGATGGCAAGGATTTGATGGCGGTTCACAGTCACGAAGTGGTAAATGGAAATTATCATAGGGTTCCGCATTTGTTTGAAGTAGATCGGTCTGGGGATACATTAAAGGTTGTGGGGCCCTATAAGCCTTAAATAAAAAAGGAGGTGTTGATTTGATCAACACCTCCTTTTTTATTTTTAAATGGTTTAAAGCATCATTCCTCCTGAAACTTCAATACGCTGACCGTTAACCCAGCGGGCTTCCGGCGAACATAAAAAGGCAACGACACCTCCTATGTCTTCCGGTAAACCGGCACGCCCTAAAGCGGTCATACTTGCAACCATTTCGTTAGTCTTTGCGTCATCACGCACGTGACCATTACCAAAATCGGTTTCTATTGCTCCCGGTGCGACCACATTTGCTGTGATTTTACGAGCTCCCAACTCTTTTGCCAGATAACGTGTAAGGACTTCCACAGCACCTTTCATAGAGGCATAAGTTGAAGATCCCGGTAGGCTAAAACGCGCTAAACCAGAAGATATATTGATAATGCTACCACCATCATTCATAAATGGAAGCGCTTTTTGTGTTAGAAAGAACACGCCTTTATGATGAATGTTTACCATCTCGTCAAACTGCTCTTCGGTCGTTTGCATAAAAGGGGCATATAAAGCAGTCCCTGCATTGTTTATTAAAAAATCAAAATTAGGGCTGCCTGTTTCTTCTTTTAGATGCGTTGTAGCTTCAGCAATAAAATTAGCAAAGCTTGCTACTTTCGCGGTGTCTAACTGTAGCGCTAAGGCTTTTCGGCCTAGATCATTGAGCTCTTTTATCACTTCATCTGCAGCTGCTTTATTGCTGTGGTACGTAAATAGAATATCGGTTCCTTTTTTGGCAAGGCTTAGGGCCATATCTCTTCCCAAACCGCGACTTGCACCGGTTATTAGTGCTATTTTGTTTCTAGTTTCCATCTGTATTTTTTTAGATTAAAAGACAGTACAAAGGTCTTAGAAACGCAGTTGCTTTAGTTGCAAACATCAAAGGGTTGTTTGCAAAATTCAAATCATAAGTCTTCAATTTCTGAAATGGAGCGGAGAAAGATTGGTTTGTTTTTTAAAGAAGTTGGAGAAATGCGCCACTTCTTCAAAACCTAAACTAAAAGCAATTTCCGAAACGGTCCAGTCGGTTTGTTTAAGCAGGATTTTTGCTTCCTGAAGCATACGCTTGGTAATGATCTCTGTGGTCGTGTTTCCCAGATTGTCTTTTAAAACTTTGTTGAGGTGATTTACATGAATGGCAAGGCGTTCAGCATATTCTTTTGCAGAGCGTAAGCTAAGTCTTTGGTTGGGTGATTCTATAGGAAACTGACGCTCTAATAACTCTATAAATAGAGAAATAATGCGTTTAGCAGCATGTTGTCCTTCCTTGATTTGAAGGCCCGGTTTTAGTTTTTGACCGTAGTGGATGAGTTCAATTAAATAGGTGCGTAGCAAATCGTATTTAAACTCATAATCTGAGTTTATCTCCGCTTTCATTTTATCAAAGATGCCTGCGATTTCTTTGGCCTGTTCATCAGTAATTTCAAATACCGGAAGACTTCCCGGCTTAAAGATAGGCAGTTGATCCAGCTTGATGCCGCTTTTACTTTGCATCAAAAAAGCATCGGTAAAGACACAAAAATTGCCTTGCTGATTTTCATCAAGCGGTACCCAGTGATAGGGCACTTTTGGAGTGGCAAAAAGCAACGCATTTGCGTTGATCTCGATGACCTTATCTGCATATTCCGCCCTGTTTTTCCCACGAATAAGACTTATCTTGTAATACGCACGCCGGTTGTATGGCATCTGGTTTTTCTTCTTGACTTCGCTGATGGTTTCTGCGATATCAAAAATGTTGAAATGTCCTATTTCTTTATGAATCTCAGGGGGCAAAATACTGTTGAGATCTTTACCGGTAAAGGCTGCGGCTTCTTTGTAGAAATCCTCAAGACTGGTATTCTTAATATCCATCACTTCGCTTAGTTGTAAAAATCAAAGATAAGCAAATGCATACTGTTTAGTTGAGGTGAAAAAACGACTTGATGAATTCTTTCTTAGGCAAACTCCAGATGATTTGTAAATCTTCTTTTAAACTACTCGTGCCGTCCAGAAATCGAAAGATTTTAGTGATAGCATTTTTTTTGAACATCTGCGTAAACAAGGCAGCACCCTGCTCATTTTTGCGGTACAGGACGTCCAGAAAAAGCTTGTCGTACCAGCGGTAGCGGTCGTTGATGTTGAATTTACTGAGATTGGTTTCCTGTTTCAGAAAGGCCACAAGTTCGGCGGTACGCTTCAAGGTATAGCTAAAAGTAAAGCCGGTGCTGCCCCGCGTCCAGCCACCGGCCGTGCCGATGTACATCAGGTTTTTGGTGTTGTGCTGCTCAAACCGGTAGGCGGTCATTGGGATGCTGCCTTTTTCAATGGAAGTTACTTCATACTCAGATGCACCCATTCCTTCCATATAATCTTCAATAGCGGCTTCATATGCTGCGTCGGGTAAGAGGTGTTCCGAAAAAAGCGTGTATTCTACCAGCGCTTGGTTAGAAGCGGTAGGCAAGACATACATAAAACGGGTATTTCCGCGTTGCGGAATGCTAAAATCCATAAAAGTCGCGACTTCCGGGTCAAAGATGTGCTCTTGCGTACGCACTTCCCAACCGATAAAATGCTGCTGCAAAACCGGGAATTGCGTTTGATTTTTCAGCCGTTCCGGCGGAAGGATGCTGCTAAAAACCTTGGTCGCTTTATAGGTACTTTGTGAGGTAGTGACTTCAACTCCGTTCTCTGTTTCCTTCAGGTTCTGGAACGCTTCCGTTTTAAAGGTAACTTGCTTAGAAGCCTGAAGCATTTTAAAAACCGACTCGTAAAAATCGATTCCCTCTATTTTGTTATAGCTGTATTTTTTAAGCGGAATTTCAGCTTGAAAGTTTTCGCCTTTAAACAAAATCGATTCCCATTTTTTAGAAATAATCGCATCCCAATCCTGCGTATTTTCGCTCCAAAAGCACCAGGTACGGTCATTGGTGTTTTTGTCGCTTTTATCCAGAATTAAGATAGACTTATCCTTAAAGTATAGATCACTAACGAGTGCTTTAGCCAGCATCAATCCCGAGAGACCGGCGCCCAAAATGATGTAATCGTAGTCTAAAAACGTGTTTTGCATAGCGGTTTAAAGCTAGAACTTATTCAACGATACCGCAAAACCAAAGGTGTTTATTGTTCCAAAATTTTTAAGAGTTCCCAAGAAGTATAGTATTCAAAAACGCGCTGTTTTATTCCAAATTGCTCATCAAAAAATATAGTCACCGGTAAGGAAAAAGATTTTTCAGGTCGGGAGCCCAAAAGCAAAGCCAGGTCGTGCACGCCGTTGCGTTTGGTCAAGGCCTGCCGGTTTGTAAAGGTTCGCCCGTCAAATCGAATGGTATCTGTCGTTTCGGTGTCCATACGAACGGCGTAATAGTCTGTATTTATTTTTTTGATCACTTCGGGTTTTGTAAACACGACGCGATCTATTTTTTTACAGTAGGCACACCAGTCGGCGTGAAAAAAGACAAAGGTCTTTTTAGGCTTTGTTGCCAAAGCGCTGTCGAGTTCTTCCCAGCTTAACCAGTTGATTTGCTCCCGGTCCTGAGCTGCAAGGCTTCCGCAAGTAAGAAAAAGAAATAGGAGTATTTTTTTCATAGTAATCCAGTTTAGCCCGTGCGACCCGCACTTTTAGCCCGTGCGGCCCGCACCTAGAAGTCGCCGAAGCGAATTCCGAAGAAAAACGAGCGCGGACGATTGGGACCGTAGATATAGTCAGAATCCCGTAAAGCCCCCAGATCAAAATTTTGCTGATAACTGTCAAATATATTCTGAACCCCACCGCTAAACTCCACGTGTAGGTGCTCATCCAGATCCAGATGATAGGTAAGTTTTGCGGTCACATCCATAAAATCAGTAGTTTCTTCAAGTTTAATAAACCCCGTATCGCTAATTACGTGTGGAGCCAGCATCGTACCCGTATAGCTTCCGGTAAGATCCACATTAAAAGAATCACTTACCGTCCAGTTGGTAGTAAAAAAGCCGTAGGCATTCGGAGAGCGTACAAACTGGTCGGTTACCACATCGGTTTCCGAAGGACTGGTTCCGTCAGCTTCAAAAAGAACCTGATCTTCATCGTAAATGGAGCGTTGCCAGGTGATTCCCGCCTGAAAAAGCAGCGCTTTACTCGGCGACAGGTTAAACTCGATATTGGTTCCGGCAACGTAGGCGCCGCTGCCGTTTCGGGATTCTTCTAAGATAGAACCATTAGGTAAAGAAGTACCTGTGCTGACTAGCGTAAACGGATTCTCGAGTGTGGTATAAAAACCTTCTACAAGCAAACTCGTTTGTATTTTATTAAATTCCTTGCTGTAATTTAGGGAGGCGGTATAAGCGTTAGAAAACTCACTTTCTAAATCGTCAGAGAGAATCACAAAGCGTTGCTCACCGCCCACAGAACTGATGTGCAAATCTTCATTAAAAGCCTGCGGCGCTCTAAATCCGCGAGCGTAACCCCCACGAAATTGCAAGTCTTCTGTGAAATTATAAAGCAAGGTCAACCGCGGACTCAAAACTGTTTGTGTGACGTCTGAAGTTCTGTTGATATCTTGTATCTGGTAAAAGCCATCTACGTCGATGTGATCAAGACGCGCACCTATCAGTGCTGTAAAACGCTCTATAGGTTTCCACTCGTATTGGCTATATAGCCCAACGCTATTCACGTTCTGATCTACGATGCGGTTGTAACCGGGTATGGCATCTTCGGTATCGTTGAGTTGATATTCAAAGCCTGAAGTAAGCACATCGTTATTCTTAAAATTCCGCGTGAATTTCACTCCGGAAACAAAAGCCAGATCTGTTGTTTTTCCGAAGGCATTATTGGCTGCGGTGGAGTCGGCACGGGTGCGGCCACCGCCTAACCCTCCATAATAACTATCGCGGTCAGTATGTTGCACAGATGCATACGCCGTCAAATGAGTGGTACGGTCGTTAGTAAATAAATCATAATCTACACCCGTAAACAGGGTATTGTGATCCAGTTCTTCAGTGATGTCTGTAAACTGGGGCGCGAGTTCAATGCGATCCCCGCCGCGACGGTATTCTTTAATCGCAGTAAAGTCAAAGCCTAGCTTACTGTTGTCGTTAGGACGATAAAATGCTTTAGCACCTAGTGAGTTGTTAGTCAGTTTTGTGATCTCACTAAAACCATCATCATTAGCATCATAAGCATCGCGATTGCGGTACATACCGTAAAGCGTTACACCTGTGCTGAGGTCTTCACTCACTATAGACGCGTTAAGATTAAGGCTTCGGTCGGGGGTTGTCCCGTCAATAAGTCCCAGATTGCTAGTGACTTCCCAGCTGTTATTAACCGGTTCTTTGGTGATGATGTTGATGGTTCCGGCAATGGCGCTGGAGCCAAAAAGCGCAGAGCCACCACTACGCACCACTTCAACACGGTCTATGATGCTTACCGGTATTTGTTCCAGCCCGTAAACGCCATTTAAGGCACTAAAAACCGGGCGGCTATTGAGCAAGACCTGAGTGTATTGACCGCCCAAACCATTAAGGCGTACCTGTGTAAAACCGCAGTTTTGACAATTAGTTTCTACCCGAACGCCAGGTTGGTAGTGGAGTCCGTCTGCTAAAGAAATGGATTGCGTTGCTTTGAACAGTTTCGGACTCAAAACAGTTACGATTACCGGGGCTTTCTTTTTACTAAGCCGATTTCGGGTGGCACTTACTACCACTTCTTCAAGACCCAGAAGATCAGGTTTTAGTGTGAAATTTAAAGGAGTATTCTGGTATTCAGAAGGAATTAGTGTTTCCCGAAGGGTTTTAAATCCTATCGCCTGAACGATCAATGTTACAGATTCATCAGGCAATTCCAATTCAAAGTTTCCATCTCCATCAGCTGAAAATCCCACGCTTGTGTTGCTGATGAGAATGTTTGCAAAGGGTATGGGATTGTCTCCATCAGAAACCTGTCCGGTAACTTTTATGGTTTCCTGAGCAGATATATTCAGAATAAATCCTGTAAAGAAGAGTATAAAAGAGTACTTACAAGTCATTTATGAATTTTAAAAAATAAAGTTTAGGCAAACCTAAAAAATATATTTGATATATTTGGTGTATTATTGCGGTATAATTAAATAATAGCATGACGTTATCTGAAGAGAACTACCTAAAATCTATTTATTCGCTACAGCGAGAACACGGTAAGGGGGTGAGTACTAATGTGTTGTCTAAATATTTAGATGCCAAGCCAGCTTCGGCAACAGAAATGATTAAAAAATTGGATGAGAAGGGCTTAGTGCGTTATCAACCCTATCAAGGAGTTTTGTTAAACGAATCCGGTGAGATTTCAGCATTAAAAATCATTAGAAAACACCGCTTGTGGGAAACTTTTTTGGCTCAGAAACTGGATTTTAGCTGGGATGAGATTCACGATGTGGCGGAGCAACTGGAACATATAAAGTCTGATAAATTAATACAGCAGTTGGATAAATTTTTAGGATACCCCAAGTACGATCCACACGGCGATCCTATTCCTGATGAACACGGTCACGTCATTAAAATGGAGAAAAAACGGGTTTCTCAATTGCAACCTGGTGATACGGGAACCTGCATTGGGGTGAATGATACCTCGTCTTCGTTTCTTCAGTTTTTAGATCAGCAAAACATCAGATTGGGTAGCGTGATTCATATTGTGAACTTTCAGGATTTTGATAAAAGTATGACCGTGCGTATTGAAGACCGGGAGTTGATATTATCCCAGATTGCTACAGAGAATATTTATGTGCGTATCTAGTACTAACAGTATAGCCTGATGAAAAACGATGCTGTAAATAAATCACTCGAGGAAGTTCACGGATCTGTAGCTACGACAACCGGTAAAAAGGGGTGGAAGCGTATCCTGGCTTTTTTGGGACCCGCATACCTGGTGAGTGTGGGGTATATGGATCCCGGTAACTGGGCGACAGATATTGCCGGAGGTAGCCAATTTGGGTACTCGTTACTTTGGGTTTTATTGATGTCCAATCTTATGGCATTGTTGCTTCAGAGTTTGTGCTCCAGATTAGGTATTGTACGCGGTGTAGATCTGGCTCAGGCCTCGCGGGAAAACTATCCGCAATTTGTAAATTTTATACTTTGGCTTTTGGCCGAAATAGCTATCGCTGCTTGCGATCTCGCCGAAGTAATCGGGATGGCCATAGGGCTCAATTTGCTTTTTGGCCTGCCTATTTTTTGGGGCGTATGCATCACGGTTTTAGACAGTTTTATCTTGCTTTTTCTCATCAATAAGGGAATTAGAAAGATGGAAGCCTTTATCGTTTCGTTGATATTCATCATTGGCTTATCATTTTTTCTAGAGATGTTTTTTGCTAAACCTGATCTGGCTGAAGTTGCAGCAGGTCTGGTGCCCAGTATGCCTAATAATGCTGCGTTGTATATCGCGATAGGGATTATTGGTGCCACGGTGATGCCACATAATTTATATTTACATTCTTCATTAGTACAAACCCGAAAGATCACCCATACTAAAAAGGGAATACGGAGAGCTTTAAAATTCAACTTTATAGATTCTGCCATAGCGCTCAATCTTGCCTTTTTTGTGAATGCGGCGATTTTGATTCTGGCGGCTTCGGTCTTTTTTAAAAACGGACTTTATCAGGTTGCGGATATCAACGATGCACACGAGTTGCTTCAGGGGCTTTTAGGTACCAAATGGGCGCCTATTTTGTTTGCTGTGGCACTGATAGCGGCCGGTCAAAGCAGCACCTTAACCGGAACGCTTGCGGGACAAATTGTGATGGAAGGGTATCTCAATCTACGCATACAACCCTGGGTAAGACGCCTTGCTACCCGCCTTATAGCAATTGTACCGGCATTAATTACCGTCGCATATTATGGCGAACGCGGCCTGGGAGAATTGCTGGTATTGAGTCAGGTGGTGCTCAGTTTACAGTTGGGTTTTGCGATGATTCCGCTTATTCATTTTGTGAGCGATAAGAAGAAGATGAAAGGATACGCCATAAAATGGCCTATGCGTATCGCGTCGTGGTTGATAACGATTGTGATTGTAGGACTCAATGCACAACTGGTAATTGATGAAGTTTCAAAATTTATGGCCGAAGTTTCAAATCCGTTTTATATCTGGATCAGCGTGGTACCTTTGATTGTAGGTGCGGGTATTTTACTGATTTACATTTCGGTTCATCCTATGCTGCTGAAGCGCAAAGAATTCAATAAATCGCATACGCCTCACATTCAGACTGATTTATCTGAACTAGCCACCCTAAAAGTATATAGGAATATTGCAGTTGCTCTGGATTTTTCTTCTGCAGACCGAAAGAGTATTGCTTCTGCCGTACAATTGGGTAAAACCGAAGCCCGGTATACCCTCATTCATAGTGTAGAATCTCCGGGAGCACTTGTTTACGGGAATGCTATAAACGATCTTGAGACTGAAAGCGATCAGGCACTGCTTGAAGTTTATGCAGCTCAAATGCGTAAACAGGGATATAAAGTAACGACCCAATTGGGTTATGGCTCACCCAAGAAGAGCCTTCCTAAAATCATTAATAAAGGCGATTATGATCTGCTAATATTAGGAGCTCATGGACATACATTTTTTAAAGATCTAATTTTTGGAACTACTGTAGACAGTGTTCGACATAAAGTAAACATACCTGTATTTATAGCTTAAACAACTAATTTATGAATGATATTATTGACTATTTTGAAACGCTAGACCCAGTGATGGGAGCATTTCTGGCAACCTTATTCACATGGGGGGTAACGGCTTTAGGAGCTGCTCTGGTATTCTTTTTTAAAGGGATGAACCGTAAAGTTTTTGATGCCATGCTGGGGTTTGCCGGGGGTGTCATGGTAGCGGCAAGTTTCTGGAGTTTACTGGCTCCGGGGATCGAAATGAGCCCGGGAGAAGGTTTTGTAAAAGTGATTCCAGCGGCGATAGGTTTTGGTTTAGGAGCTGCATTTTTGTTTGGTTTAGATAAAATCCTTCCCCATTTACACGTCAATTTTAAAGAAGAGGATAAAGAAGGAATGCGCAGTCCCTGGCACAAATCGGTATTATTGACCTTAGCAATCACGTTGCACAACATTCCTGAAGGCTTAGCGGTAGGTGTTTTATTTGGTGGGGTTGCCGCCGGTTTTGATGGTGCGACTATAGGAGGTGCCGTGGCACTGGCGATAGGTATTGGTTTACAAAATTTTCCTGAGGGTTTTGCGGTAGCGATGCCCTTGCGCAGACAAGGCTTTAGCCGTTGGAAAAGTTTTAACTACGGGCAGCTTTCTGCCATTGTTGAGCCGGTGGCTGCTGTAGTAGGGGCATATGCTGTCATGACTTTTAAACCTATTTTACCCTATGCTTTAGCGTTTGCTGCCGGTGCGATGATCTTTGTGGTGGTAGAAGAAGTAGTGCCCGAATCCCAACAAGGTAAAAATACAGATATCGCCACACTGGGTTTTATAGGAGGTTTTATCTTAATGATGACGCTTGACGTAGGATTGGGTTAATATTGCAACAGTGCAGTATGTTTTAGGTCTTTATAGAAAGTTCTAATAAGTTAAGGATGCGATTTTCAGCTGTTTTATTTCTTTGGGTTTTCAGTTTTGGACTTGAATCACAAGCGCAAACGGGTACTCTTGAAGTTGATGAACCCGTACATGTACCTTAAATTGTAATAAAATTACCTTTTGGCAAGCTTATCACTTTTGGAGATATGGGGGTTAAAATAACCAAAATCATAGATTCCCGTTGTCCATCTAATGTGACCTGTATTTGGGCAGGTAATGTGATAGTGGATTATGAAGTGTATAAGGATGGAAATTTTTTAGAAACGCGTAAGATAACGATTGAAAACAATAGTGAAGATCGTACGATGATAGATGCTGCTCAGCAATTAAAAGCGTATTCTGTGGCACCTTACCCCAGGACTTCAATGCGAAAAATTCCGCAGGAGGATTATGTAGTCAATCTGGTTTGGGAACGTATTCAAAAGGATTAGAAAATCAACTGATTCACTTAGAGTTTTGAAATACCAATATTGAAGAAAGCGGCAGTTCTTGAATATGAAGAATTGCTTTTCAGTATATATCCGAGACTTATGGTGTCTCCTGCCTGTAAAATAAGGATAATGTTTCCACTACTTCCCCAGTAATCAGAACCTGGTAAATTAACTTGCCCATTCGTTATGATTGATGTATTTGAATTGTTTACGGATACCTCAAGCCGATAACTGATACTTCCAGCAGGAAGACTTGTTGTTGAAAAACCAGCAGAAATCAAATAAGTACCACTTCTTAGAATTCCGATTTCTCCATTATTTTCTGAAAGACTATAAAATTGATCATTAGTAGACAAGGCATTGTTTTGATTTAGGGGAAAAGAAGTAATTGTATTGGTATTGGTGATGATAAAGGCATTATTTGTTTGTCCTCTGTTTAAAATCACCGAAGGGGTTTCAATTCTTACAAAGCTTTGCCAGACACCATCTTTACGAATAAACCAGTTATTTTCGGTAGTATTGAAAATAAAAGCGCCATCTAATGGTGTAGGTATAGCGTTCATTTCCGCAGTAGTCATTCGGGGTTGAACGAGGCCGCCAGAATTACTTTCTATTTGTAATGCTGAACCTGGTGCTATATCAGATGTTCCTATAGCAACACCTTTAGTAGAATTATCTGTCTGACAATATGCAGTTAAGGACAGCATTGATAAAACGAGGGCAGAAAATAGTTTCAAATGTATAGCCATCAGAGTTTTATAATTCCAATATTGAAAAAACGGGCGTTTAAAGGGGTACCTCCATTATTGAGTACATACCGCAAACTTATTTCGTCATCAGCATGGAGTGAGAAAACCAGTACTCCGCTGGTTCCCCATTCATTAGGTTCTGTATCGAAGTTTACATTTCCGCGTACCAGATAGCCAATTAAATTAGTATTACGATAGACTCCAATAATGAATTTTTTATTGCCTGATGGAAGGTTGTTAACTGAAAATCCCGAGGAAATCATGTAATTTCCTTGTTCCAAAATTTTGATTGTACCCTCGGCTACGATCTGAAAAAAGGAGTTGTCAATAAAAGTTACATCCTCTTGCTTAAGAGGAAAATTATAATAAGTATTTGTTCCTGTTTTTACAATTCCATTAGTCGAATTTTCAGGATACTCTTTTCTTAATACTGCAGATGGCAAGTCTGGACGGGTAAGGTCATTCCAAATTCCTGAAGAATATAAAAATAAGGAGGATGCGGTGTTGTTGTATACTATAGAACCATCCAAAGGCGTGGGTATGGCCCGCATTTCGGCATCTGTCATTCGGGGTGGAACCAATGCTCCTACTTTACTGTCAACTTGTAAAGCACTACCATCATCTGGAGTTGTGGTACCTATTGCAACCTGAGCATACGTTTTTGTGAATATTAAGCTGAAAAATAATCCACATGAAATATATAAAAGTGTACGCAATTTAATTTTTTTTCAAAAGTAGGGAAAAGATTTTACTTGTAAGTTTGTTGTGTAGAACTTGTGGTTTGGAATCAGCTTTAAATTAATGACATCCACAGTTATCGCTTCCGCAGGATTTATCGTTAGACTTTCCGGTTAAGAAAGCTGGTTTCCAAATGTATTTGGTAACCAAATATCCTACAGCGATTAAAAAAATAAGCAGTACTAATATATTCTGTATCATAATCGTATTCTTTTAAAGTTTTGCTTCCGCGAAAGCGTGACAAACAGACTTTTAAATAAGCAATTGGTATGCCACTAAAGCGACAACATAGGCAAAACCACTCATTATTACAAGTTGCAATACCGGCCATTTCCAGGTGTTGGTTTCTCGTTTTACAATGGCTAGGGTACTCATACACTGCATCGCAAAGGCATAAAACAGCAAAAGCGAAATACCACTTGCCAGATTAAATAACGGTCCGCCCAAAATAGGGTTCACCTCACCGGCCATTCTGTTTTTTATGGTTTCTTCTTCGTCACTACCTACGCTATAAATTGTGGCGAGTGTACCCACAAATACCTCACGAGCCGCGAACGAACTCACAATAGCGATACCTATTTTCCAGTCGTAGCCTAGGGGTCTCACAACCGGTTCTATCGCTTTCCCCATATAGCCAATGTAGCTATACTCTAACTTTTCTGATGCGATGTGCTTATCTAATTCTTGCTGTGGAAACGCGCCGGCTTCCATACGGGCAATTGCGTTTTCTTCGGCATTTCTAAATTGATCTCCCGGCCCATTTGAAGCTAAAACCCAAAGCACAATAGAAATGGCAAGGATGATTTTACCAGCTCCTAAAACGAAAGATTTTGTTTTTTCGATCACGTTATAAGCCACATTTTTAAATAAGGGAAGCTTATAATTGGGCATCTCAATTACAAAAAAGGTACGGCTTTTTATTTTTAATATTTTGTCTAAGAGCCAGGCAGATAAGATCGCTGTACCAAATCCTATAAGGTATAACAGCATCAATACCAGACTTTGCAGGTTGAAAATGTACAATACACGTTCATCAGGAATCACCAGAGAAATAATAATAAGATAAACCGGTAAGCGTGCGCTACAGGTTGTAAAGGGTGTTACTAAGATCGTGATGAGGCGTTCTTTCCAGTTTTCAATATTTCTTGTTGCCATAATTGCCGGTATGGCACACGCAGTACCCGAAACGAGCGGGACTACACTTTTACCACTCAAGCCAAAACGACGCATAATACGATCCATCAAAAAGACCACACGACTCATATAGCCGCTTTCTTCAAGTAGCGATATAAATAAAAATAAAAATGCGATTTGCGGGATAAAAATTACAATACCTCCCAGACCGGGAATAATTCCTTCGGCAATAAGGTTTGTTAAAGCCCCCTGCGGCATGCTTGTTCGCACCCATTCTCCCATTGCGGCAAATGCTTCGTCAATAAGATCCATAGGGTAGGAAGACCAGTCGTAGATCGCTTGAAATATGAGCAATAAAATGGCAAAGAAAATAAGATAACCCCAGACTTTATGCGTGAGTACGCGGTCTAAACGACTGCGTAAATCTTTAGCCGCAAGATGATCTATACGTAAGGTTTCTTTTAAAATTCCGTTTATAAACTGATACCTGACAATGGTTTCTTTTTGCTGTAGGCGCTTCAGATTAGACTTGCTTTCGGTTTGAAAACTAGTGATACTCTGCATCTCGTTTCGGTCTAGTTTACCAAAATTCACATCCTGAGTAATTACCAGCCAGAGTTTGTATAAATCCTGCTTTGGGAATGCTTTCCGCAGTCTGTCAAAATATTCCGGAGCAATTACTGAAGCATTTACACAAGGCTCAACAGAAAGCGTTTTGTAGTTGCTTATAAGCTCTTTTAACGTATCAAAACCGGTGTTCTTACGCGAACTTACCAGAGCGATTTTGGTCTCCAGACGTTCCTCAAGTTTTTCGATATCAAGACTGATGGCTTTACGCTCCATACGGTCTGCCATATTGATTACCAGAATCGTGGGGATGTGCAAATCTTTGATTTGCGTAAAAAGGAGCAGGTTTCGCTTTAAGTTCTCCACATCAGAAACCACGACGGCAACATCAGGATAATCTTTATCATTCTTATTGAGAAGCAGTTCTATAACCACATTCTCATCTAAAGAACTCGCATTGAGACTGTAGGTTCCCGGAAGATCCAGAATGTGCGCTTTAACGCCTCTGGGCAGTTTACAGATACCTTCTTTTTTCTCAACAGTGATTCCCGGATAATTACCTACCTGTTGTTTTAAACCGGTCAACTGATTGAAAACCGAAGTTTTACCAGTGTTGGGATTTCCTATAAGGGCGACATTGAGCTGTTTACTCATGGGACAGCTTTTCTACGGTGATGTGACTGGCGGTCTCTTTGCGTATAGCAAGATGACTGCCGTTTATATTGAGGTACATCGGGTCTTTAAAAGGCGCGATCTGTACCAGTTCTACTTCGTTTCCGGGCAAACAGCCCATTTCTAAAAGCTTAAGAGGTACCATATCTAAGGTAAACTCAACAATGATGGCTTTTTCGCCACGCTTTAAAAGATCTAATGAAGTAGTCAATTTATTTAGATTGAATTTAAACAAGGCAAAAGTAAAGGAAATGCAACAGATGTAAAAAGATTTTACTCGATAATCGAGATTTAAATGTGTTAAGGCTTGTCTCGAACTCAAAAGCTGTTTATTTCGGTACTAATTGTTCGTTGGCCTATGATCATGATTAAAATAAAAGCTTAATCGTCAGAACGCTTTTCTATCGCTTTTAAAGTCTCGATATCTTCTAAAAGTTGCTCGATAGCCTCGGGGTCTGTACCGTCATAAAAACCTCTGATGCGTTTCTTAGAGTCGATGAGCATAAAGTTCTCGGTATGAATCATATCATATTTATCTCCGTTTCCTTGAGTTTTGACTGCGAGGTAGCTCTTACGCGCCAGCTCATAAATCTCTTTTTTAGGACCGGTGACTAAATTCCATCTGGAAGCATCAACCCCTTTTGCTACCGCATAACGCTTGAGTTGGGCAACGGTATCGGTCGCCGGGATCACGGTATGCGATAACAATTTAACCGAAGGATCGTCTTTAAGCTGTTCCTGAATGTGTAGCATATGATCGGTCATAATAGGGCAAATCGTCTGACAGGTGGTAAAAAAGAAATCGGCTACATAAATGCCCGGATAGTCGTCCTGAGTGATCGTATCGCCATTTTGATTCACCAGTTTAAAGTCGGCTATTTTATGGTATTTTTTTACAAACTGAACCGTGCTGTCTACTAGTGATCGGTCAACCATATCAGGTTGGTAAACAGGCAAACTGGGCGCAGGCTTCATTAAGGTGTAAAACGTATAAAGAATGACTGCGGAAAGAACAGCCATCACAATGGCAAACTTTTTGTATTTAGCAAAAAACTGAAGCATAATCTGCGTTTTAGGCTGCAAAATTACGATGCAGCAAGCGCTTTTAAAAAGTATTAGGGCACTAAGTTTTTAAAAGCCTGTAGCAGCTTGATGCAAATACTTTTGTATGCGAATGTAAAAGGTTACTTTTGTGCACTTTTTAAGGCATAATGCCTTTTAATTGTTTTCTTAATTTCTGTTTTATAAGGGGGTTAACCTTTATAACAAGTGATGGCATTGGCCACTAGTTAATAAAATTTATGGATCCATTTTTTGTAAAAGGAGCTCAGTTATTTTTGAGCCTTTCAATATTGATAGTACTTCACGAGTTTGGGCATTTTATACCAGCCAGACTTTTTAAAATACGGGTAGAGAAATTCTTTTTATTCTTTGATGTCAAGTTTTCGCTCTTTAAGAAGAAGATAGGCGAGACCGTTTACGGTATCGGGTGGTTGCCATTGGGGGGGTATGTGAAGATCGCCGGGATGATCGATGAGAGTATGGATAAGGAAGCGATGGCTCAGGAACCTAAAGAGTGGGAGTTTCGTTCTAAACCAGCCTGGCAGCGACTCATTGTAATGATAGGTGGGGTGACGGTCAATATTGTATTGGGCTTTTTTATCTACATTATGATCATTGCTAGTTATGGAGAAGAGTATTCTACTGCAGATGATCTCAAATACGGTTTTGGTTTTGCGCCTACTATGGAGCAATATGGTTTTGAACAGGGAGATAAAATACGTTCTGTAAATGGAGATCCTTTAGAAGATCAAATGGATTTCCCGCAGATGTTGATGATGCGCGATGTCGCTAAGGTGACCGTAGTGCACGAGAATGGTAGTGAAGAAGAATTAACACTTCCTGACGACATCGGGATGGAGTTGTTTAAATCTGGTGAGATGTTTGGCGTGAATGTACCCCGCACACCGGTCAAACTTGATTCTGTTTTTGGCGGAGCCAAAAAAGCAGGAGTTTTAGGTACAGATGAGTTGGTGAGTATCAACGGTTATCCCATTAAATACAAAAGCGATGCTACTTATGCACTGCAAAAAGAGAAAGATACGGTTGCAACAATTACGGTGCTTCGTGACGGTGTAGAACGTAAGTTTGATGTTGATCTTGGCGGTGCAGAAATGGTAGGAGTAGGGTTTAAATTTTTAGACGAAGATCATATAATGCCTGAGCGTCACAAGCGAGAATATGGTTTTGGCGAAAGCATAACCGAAGGGATTAGTTATGGATATTGGGTATTGCACGATTATGCAACGCAATTTAAATACGTCTTTACAAAAAAAGGAGCCTCTCAGGTTGGAGGTTTTGGAGCCATTGCAGGCTTGTTTCCGGATACGTGGAACTGGTTATCCTTCTGGGAAACAACGGCCTTTATCTCTATTATTTTAGCGTTTATGAACATTCTGCCGATCCCGGCATTAGATGGGGGTCACGTTATGTTCTTATTATACGAGATGGTTACCGGAAGAAAACCGAGCGATAAGTTTTTAGAATATGCTCAGATGATAGGGTTCTTCTTGCTAATTGCCTTAGTGTTATACGCTAACGGAAATGATATTTACCGCTGGATTACCGGTGGCTAATGGCAAAAAATAAAACAGCTAAAAAGCGCTAAATATTTTTTTGAAATTTATTTTGTGGGTTTAAATAGTTGTGTATATTTGCATCCGCTTTCAGCAAATAAGCGAAACGTTCTTTAAAGCACAACAACCGGTAGTATTGCGATACGCCAAAGTGACTTTAAAAATTTTAAGATTAAATTCCTCCTTAGCTCAGTTGGTTAGAGCATTTGACTGTTAATCAAAGGGTCCTTGGTTCGAGCCCAAGAGGGGGAGCATTTAAACCCAACTTATTCATTTAGGTTGGGTTTTTTGTTTGTAATCTATTCGGAAAAGTATTTTTTATGCATACCGTGTACATTTTATTCTCAGAAACGTTAAACCGTTTTTATACCGGAGAAACCACCGATTATGACCAAAGGATTGCGTTTCATAAGTATTCACCGGCAAATAAGTTTACCGCAAATGCTAACGATTGGAAACTGTTTTTAAAATTTGAGTGCGATTGCAAACCTCAGGCCTTAAAAATTGAGCGACATATCAAAAACATGAAAAGCCAAACGTATATCAGAAATCTTCTGAAGTATCCTGAAATAATTGATAAACTTAAAAAACAATACCCCTGTTAATCAAAGCCCCGAAAGCTTTCGGGGTTGGTTCGAGCCCAAGAGGGGGAGCATTTAAACCCAACTTATTCATTTAGGTTGGGTTTTTTGTTTGCTATAAATCCTACTGGGCGAGAAGTTTATCCCGAGCTCAGTCGAGGGAAGCCCAAGCCTGTGCTGAGCCTAGTCGAAGTAAGATGGAGCAAAATGAAGCCTTAACTATACTTGAGGCTTTTTTGTTTTTAAAGGTTTTCAGTTAATACGAGATTTATTTAGTATCCAGACTTTGATCTTAAAAATCGATTTGCTAAATTATCCTGATGGATGTATTGACAAAGGCTCAGAGAAGTAAAAATATGAAAGCCATAAAGAGTCGGAATACCAAAATGGAGGTAAAACTGGCAAAGGCTTTATGGGGAAAGGGATATAGATAGCATAATAAAGGTGTTGTAGTAGTAATATGAAGAAAGGACAAAGGCTTTGGACACGTTCGGAACTAATTCTAGTAATAAACTTATACTGTAAGTTGCCTTTTGGTAGGATGCATAAAACCAATCCGGAAGTAATACTCCTTTCCGTCTTAATACAAAGGACTCCCAGTTCTGTAGCTTATAAATTGGTTAATTTTGCCAGTCTTGACCCAAGTTTAAAAGCTAGAGGAATACAGGGTGCGTCAAATACAAGTAAACTTGATAGAAAAGTTTGGAATGAATTTTATGAAAATTGGGAAGAATTATCATTTGAAAGTGAAAAACTTCGTGCTGAAATAGAAAATAAATCAGTTGAGAATACGTTCAAATTAAGCGAAGAAAGTCTAATTGTAGAGGGTATAACCAGAGAAAGTTTAGTGAAAACCAGAGTGAATCAATCTTTTTTTCGTAGTTCAATTCTTGCATCCTATAATAATACTTGTTGTGTAACAGGAATCAAAAAGCCAGAGCTTTTAATTGCTGGCCATATAAAGCCTTGGAGTGTCGATAGGAAAAATAGACTTAATCCTCGAAATGGAATAGCAATCAATGCTCTCCACGATAAAGCATTTGAAAGTGGATTAATGACTATCACGCCTGATTACAAAATAAAAATTTCAAGTAGTATAATTACAGATATTACTGATGACATTTTAAAAAACTATTTCTTAAAATATGATGGTAAAGAAATAATATTACCTTCAAAGTTTCTTCCAGATGAAAACTTTTTAATCTATCATAATAATGAGTGCTTTAAAAAATAATTTAATGTTTGAATATTTATACCGCGATCCAGGAAATTATAAAACATTTGGACAAATCATTTTTACTAATAAGGAGAATGTAAGGATTGAAGAAGCTACTCTAATTATAGTTAATAGGCTTATAGATAAGGAATATTTTTACCCTTTAGATGCTGGTGTGCCAATTTTGTGTGAAGATAATTTTAATGCAGAAACGGATTGGTATGAATTTATTAAGTTCTCTCATACTCCTGCTAAGATTAATGATACTCGGGATGTTAGAACTTTCCTTTCAAATTTTGAAACTTATTAATATAAATGGAGATAAATATTGAATAATGTATTAAAAATAAACAAACCCTGCCTCAGCTAAGAGGCAGGGTTTGTTATTTAAATGAAACTCGTTTTACTTTCTGATAAACAGTTTAGAATCCTGAATCAAGCATGATACCTTGTATTTCAGTAACTATTACTGTTTTAAAGATTCATCCACTTTCCTATTCTTGAACAATTCATTAATTTCTATCCCCTAAAACATTCCCTATGAGAAAACTTATATTTCTCTTGCTTAACCTTCCTGTTTGGCTAACTGCACAGGGAACCACCTATACCATCAAATCCTATAAGGATGAAGGGGTTAAAGCACCCAATACGCATTATCTGGGAGAAGCCTGGCTGAGTCACGTGCTGGAAGCCGATGACACGCTGGATTATAACATCACAAAAGCTACTTTTAAGGCCAATGCTACACTTGACTGGCACAAGCACGTTACGCCACAGGTGCTTATTGTAGTGGATGGCGAGGGCTGCTATCAGGAACGGGGTAAAGATCCGGTACGTATCAAAGAAGGGGATGTGGTACGCTGTGAACCAAATGTTGAGCATTGGCATACATCTTCTAAAAAAATGATGTAACCTATCTCCCAATCTATGGCGGGGGCGAACCCACAACCTGGACTGAAGTACTTACCCGGGAATACTACGACAGTATAGCTGAAAAACTAAGGGATTAACCCTACAGCGCATGGGATACACTATAAGCAGCAAGCAATACACAAAAACCAATTACGCCTTGTAATAAAGTTCCCGCAGTGTGTTTTCTATAAGCCTCTTTTACGCTCATTTCTCCCATTTGACTTACAATCCAGAAATACGAGTCATTGGCGTGGGACACCGTTAAGGAGCCGGCACCAATGGCAAGAATTACCCATACTTTTCCCATCTCAGTATCTAGTCCAAGAGCGGGCAATAAGGGAAGCATAATAGAACTAATAGTAATGATAGCTACGGTAGAAGAACCCTGAGCAGATTTTAGCAAAGCAGCGAGTAAAAATGGAATGCTAAGTCCCAGACTGTTAGTAAAAGAATCCAGACGCAATCCTTCAGTGAGATTTGCAGACTGAATTACAGCGCCCAGAGCACCGCCCATGGCAGTTATTAAAAGAATGGGGGCCGCCTGCTGAATTCCTTTTTTAAGGATTGTGCTCATATCTTTTTTACGCTTTTTGCAACTGTAAAATGCTGCGAGCATTCCTAATAATAGGGCAATAACAGGATCCCCCACAAATAAAATAAAGTCTGTGAAGAATTGATCTTCAGTTAGAAATAAGGGGATTATAGAAGCGGTTGCCATCAGTAGAATGGGTAAGGCCAAAGGCCAGATAGCTTCTGAAAAAGAAGGCAGGTTTTGTTCCTGATCAAAGTGTTCAATCAAATTATTGCTGTCAAAGGTGTCGTTCAGATTGCTCTTTCTGAAAAAATAATAGGCATAAAATGCGCCGATGAGCATAAGTACAATACCAAAAATTCCACCTGCAAGTAAGAGCAGGGATAAGTTCGCTAACTGAAGATTTCCGGCAGCAGCCAGCGGACCCGGAGTTGGCGGCACCAAAACATGAGCAGAAAACAAGCCGGTAGAAAGTGCAACCGTGAGTGCATTACGCCTGGCTGTATTGTTTGCTGAAAGTTTTTTTGTTAGCGGAGCCAAAATAACAAAAGCAGCATCACAAAAAACCGGAATAGAAACCAGATAGCCCAAAGCACTGATGACAAACGGAAGCGGGAGCAGGGTTAACTTTTTGATAATTCCTTTTGCGATTGCGGTTGTCGCATTTGTTGCTTCAAGAGCAACACCTATCCACGCACCAAAAAGAATCAAAAGACCTATGTTTTTAAACATATTCCCAAAACCTGTACTTAGGGTCTCAGGGATTTGTGCAACGGGTATTTGCAATAAAAAGGCGAGCCCCAGGGCACCTATAAGCAATACAAAAAAAGGATGCCAGCGCAGGTAACTCGTGCCAACAATTATCCAGATAACTACGACTGCAATAAAAAGTAAATCAATACCCATAGGTTAAATGTGGTTTTTGAGATTTTTTAGTACAGCATCTTTCAGCAATGAATAGGCATGGGTTTTGGCATAGTCTAGCGTCATCGTTTCGGTTTTAATAGCGTATGCAGCAGTGATTCCGGCACGCGTTAAAATTTCCGGCGTAGCCGAAACACTCCCGGCAAAAAGCAGTAGCGGTTTATGATATTTTTTAGCCAGTTCGGCTAATTTGAAAGGCACTTTCCCATACTGACTTTGGTTATCTGTTTTGCCTTCTCCTGTGATCAAAAGGTCTGCTTCTCTAACCCTTTCTTCAAGAGCAGTCAGGTCGCTTAACAGATCAAAGCCCGGTTTGAGAGCACTATCAAATAACCCAAACATTCCTGCTGCAGTGCCTCCTGCAGCGCCACCGCCTTTAATTTGTGTGAGGTCTTTATTTCTTTTCTGCTGAACCAATTTTGCAAAGTGTGTGGCGCCTTCTTCAAGTTGTGCTACAACTGCTGGAGATGCACCTTTTTGCGGGGCATAGGTGTAAGCTGCTCCTGTTTTACCCAATAGCGTATTGGTAACATCACACGCAACAATACTGGTTGCGTTTCTGAGGTTTGTGTTTAAATTTTTAAAATCGAGTTCAGTACACCGTGCGAGATGCTCACCTTTAGCGTGTAAGCTGTTTTTAGTGGGATCTAATAATTTTCCACCTAAAGCTTCAAAAATACCAGTACCCAGATCATGGGTTGCACTACCGCCAATACCTAAGATGATAGTTGTAAAACCGTTATCAAGCGCATGATTGATTTGCAAACCGGTGCCATAGGTTGAAGTAAGCAACGGATTTTTTTCAGAATCTTTAAGCAAAGCAAGTCCTGAGGCTTGTGAAAGTTCAACCCACGCGGTCTTACCATCTTTAAATCCGTAATAAGAAGCTTTTAAAGAGCGCCGTAAGGGGTCAAACGTATCACATTCGATTTTCGCTCCTAATTTTAGAGCATCAAACAACTCAAAAGCACCTTCACCACCGTCAGAAAACGGAAGAAGATCAATAGCTGAGTATGGATTTACTGACCGAATTCCTGCAGCAATGGCTTCACAAACTTGTGTTGCTGTAAGGCTTTCTTTAAAAGAATCTGGTGCAATTAGAATTTTCAGAATACTTGATTTTGATGGTTAATTCAAGGGACAAGCTTTCAAGTTCTGATGCCTGACACGAGTTGATTTTCAGCTTACAGGAAGTTATTCAAAGGTAAGTTACTCTTTTTATGCTAATTGTATGTTGAATCTTACGATTGAAAAAATTATATTGTAAAGTTTGCTTTACATTCTAAAATAGTTATATATTTGTCAAGTGAACTTTACATTAATCAAAAATCAAACAGTATGAAATCAAAATTAATTGAATCTAGAAATCGCGTGGCAAAATGGTCTGTCGCTTGGATATTAACCACAGCATTAGTAACATTTGGATCTCAGTTTTTATGGGAATCCCAAATCATTACAGTTTTGACTATTATCTTGAGCCTTGCAGTTGGAGTAGGGATGGTGATGGCAAACCGAAATTTTGTGAACGAGGGAGATGAGCTGCAACGCAAAATACAATTAGAGTCTATGGGGTTGACTTTAGGACTTAGTGTTGTTGTGGGTATCGCGTACGCTCAATTAGACACCACAGATCTAATCGCTCAGGATGCAGAAATTAGTTTTCTGGTCTTATTTATGGGACTGACCTATATTTTATGTGTCTTTTTTAATGCGCGTAAGTACTCATGAAAAATAACATCAAAGAGTTGCGCAATGCAATTAAATTAACGCAGGGAGATCTGGCGGAACGTATAGAAGTCTCCAGGCAAACAATAAATGCGATTGAAAAAGGTAAATTTGATCCCAGTTTGCCAACTGCATTTAGATTAGCAGCTGTTTTTAACTGTACAATTGAAGAACTTTTTATTTACGAATCTTAATACTTTTTATGCAAAAAAACCTGGTAAAACATCTTCCTAAAATAGTTTCAATAGTAATTCTGGTAGCTGTTGTACTGGGTTATTTCTTAATTCCTGAGATGAAAGACTTTATGAACGAAGCCTGGTCTGTTCTCAGTAGTGGTGATGAGCAAAAGATTGAGAATTGGGTATCTTCATTTGGTTGGGCTGGTCCGGTGGTTTTGATCTTGGCAATGATCGCACAGATGTTTCTAATTGTGATTCCTTCGGTAGCACTTATGGTGGTTTGTATTTTGGCCTATGGTCCTGTTTGGGGTAGTTTATTAGTACTGGTTGCCGTAAGCAGCGCATCAAGCGTTGGTTATATTCTGGGAAAAAAACTGGGCTCGGGCTTAATAAATAACCTTATAGGCTCTAGCACCGAAACGAAACTGGAAGATTTTATAGAGGATTATGGGTTTTGGGCTATTGCCATCACGAGGCTCAACCCATTTTTATCTAATGATGCTATCAGTTTTGTAGGCGGAATTTTAAAAATGAATTATTTTAAATTTCTCGCCGCAACTTTGGCGGGTATTGCGCCACTAACGCTCTTTATAGCTATTATGGGTCAAAGTACTTCAGGGATGAAAAGCGGTTTGTTATGGGGTTCTGTGATAAGCCTGGTTATTTTTTGCCTCTATGTGTACTGGAGTAAAAAACGGAAAAAGAAAAAATCTTGATTACCAGAATTTAAAGAAGAGTATAAGCGCTAATATCAAAAGATTGTAGAATATAAATTCAGAACGTTCAAAACCGGTAAAAAACCCTCTAAATCTTCCGGTATATTCATCTGTACCTGTAGAAGTATTTATATAAAATGCTTCGAAAGGCCAGAAACCATCTGGATTTTGCACGAATTCCCCAACTTGTTGCAACGAGGGATTTAAACCTGTTTCTAAATCTGTAAATAAGTATATTTCAAAAGACTCGTTTTCTGCTATCGCTTGTATTTTTGGTGTAAAACCATAATAATTTACACTAAATGCTAAGGTGTTTAATCCTAACAACAGTATAAATAGCCTGATTTTAAGTCCTTTTCTCATGGTTTGTCATTCAGCACAAATGTAGCGTCGTAAACCCTGTGGAATAAGGGGATTTTCCCCCAAATAAATAGATAGCAGCAGAAATTAACATATAGATTAAATTTGCAAGCTCAAGGCATTGTCTTTTCTTTGTGGAGTAAGTTTTGTACTAATGAGAAAGTTTTTTGCTTATCCGCTAAGCGTTATTTTTTACCTGGCTTTTGGTTTAACCATAGTTGTGTTTCATCCGGTGCAATGGGTGTGTTACAATTGGTTTGGCTATCAGGCACATAAAAAGAGTGTAGATTATTTAAATTTTACCATTATGCGGTGTCTAAATCTTTTGGGCACACGCTTTACATTTAATAATCCCTACACGATAGAGAGGGATCAGCCCATTATTATTGTGGCAAACCACCAGGGGCAGTGGGATATCCCTTCTATAATCTGGCATATGCGCAGGTTGCATCCTAAGTTTATTAGTAAAATAGAATTAGGAAAAGGTATTCCCAGCATCTCTTATAATCTGAGAAAAGGCGGTTCTGCTTTAATAGACCGAAAAGACAAAAGACAGTCCATAATGGCGATTCGGGATTTGATTAAAACCTTAAATAAGACAAATCGCTCGGTAGTGATTTTCCCGGAAGGAACACGAAGTAAAGACGGAGTTCCTAAAGATTTTGCAACCGGAGGATTGATCACGTTATTTAAGTTTATGCCAGATGCAATTATCGTCCCTGTGACTATCCACAATTCCTGGAAATTAATGCGTTGGGGTGGTTTCCCGCAGGATATAGGTGTGCATGTAAGTCACACGGTTCACGAGCCTATTAAAGTTGCGGGTAAAAACCCTGAGGAACTGGTTAAGCAGGTTCAGGATAGTGTACTCGCAGATTTTCCGGAGGTGCGCACACATAAATTAAGATCTAATTCTTTGAAAACATGACAGCATCTTTAAAACTTCATTCAGAAGATATTAGGATTATAGAGAAAACAAGTGATTTTGTAAAAAATACCTTATCTGATGCAGAAGGGGGTCACGACTGGTTTCATACGCTTAGAGTCTACAAAAATGCACTCCATATTGCTAAAGGTGAAGATGCAGATGTAGTTAGTGTTGCTCTGGGAGCGCTTTTGCATGATATAGCAGATTCTAAATTTAATAAGGGTGATGAGACCGTAGGACCCAGAATGGCTCGCGAGTTTTTAAAAGAGCAAAATGTATCTTTTGCTCGAATAGAGGCTGTGGTTAAGATTGTAGAAAATGTGTCTTATCGTGGTGGAAATAAAAAGTCTGATTATAATTCAATTGAATTGCAAATTGTACAGGATGCTGATCGTCTTGATGCGATTGGAGCAATAGGTATTGCTCGTACATTCAATTACGGGGGCTTTAAGAACCGTAAACTTTACGACCCCAATATTGAACCTAAACTGGATATGACTGTAGAAGAATATAAAAAATCTGATGCGCCCACCATCAACCACTTCTACGAGAAATTACTGTTGCTAAAGGATAAGATGCACACTAAAACTGCTCTAGAGGTCGCTGAGAAGCGACATCTTTATATGCAAGAATTTTTAGATCAGTTTTATGCAGAATGGGAAGGTAGCCGGTAAAGTTACCAGGCCTTACTTTTTAATATGCTGATTAGCTTGAGTTTTACCCCCTGAAAAAAAGTTATTTACTATATTCATCAAGGTATTAAACAAGCGCCATGAAATTAAATCTATTATGTATTCTTCTCTTCTTTTCAGTACTGATAAGTTGTTCTGACGAAACCCTAACGGGTATCGAAGAAAGTGAGCAGGAAGAGAATCCTGATGTCGAAGAAGAAAACCCCGGAACGTCTGAAGAAACCTACGAACTTGCAGGTGAAATCGAACTTTATAATCAAGAACTTATTGAAGACAGCTATGTTTTAGTGAATGATGCGGGTTTTAACCGGGTCTATTTAATGAATAAAAATAATGCTGAAATACTTCACGAGTGGGAGCTTGAGAGTGGTATAGGTAACGATGCAGAGCTCTTAGCTAATGGGCAGTTGCTGGTCAGCCTCATTGATGAAAATAAGCAGATAGGCTTTGGTGGATATGCCGGAAAAATACAATTGATTAATCCCGATAATGCTATCTCATGGGATTATACTATCTCTTCAGATACTGAAATCTCGCACCACGATGTGGAGTTATTGCCTAACGGAAATATTCTGGTTTTGGTTTGGGAAGGTAAAACTATAGAAGATGCTACTCAAAACTATGGCTATGCTTACGATCTGGATGAACGTATTTTTGCTGAAAAATTAGTGGAGATCAATCCAGAGACCAATGAGATTGTCTGGCAATGGAGTGCTTGGGATCACCTCGTGCAGGATAATGATGATTCATTACCTAACTATGGACTTGTCTCTGAAAATCCTAACCGAATCAATCTCAATTACCGCGATGCCCTACAAGAAGCTCATAACGGCGATATTATGCATGCTAATGGATTAGAATATGATGCTGAAAATGATCTTATTTTGATGAGCGTAAATTTTTATAGTGAAGTTTGGGTTTTAGATCACAGTACTACCACAGGAGAAGCAACAACCAGTGAAGGCGGTTCTCATGGTTTGGGAGGAGATTTGATTTATAGATTTGGCAACCCTGAAGTTTATGAGAATACTCAGGGTACGCGCAGTTTTTACCACAACCACGGTATAAATAGTATTCCAGATACAAACAGAGCATTGATCTATGTAAATGGTGGTTTGAGTAACAATAATGATCAATCAGTAGTATATGAACTGCAGTTACCGGAAAATTATAATTTATTAGCGGAAACCGATAACGAACTGGAGCAGTTATGGAGCTTTACCGATATCAATTTGTTTGCACCAAAAGTATCAGGAGCTTTTAGGTTGCCTAATGGAAACACATTAATTACAGAAGGTGATTACGGTTTTTGGGAAGTAACAAATGACAAACAAGTCGCCTGGAAGTTTAAAGGGAAGGGGTTTTTCTGGAGGGCTTACCCGTATCAGAAAGATGCTGATGCTTTAAACAATTTTGAACTTTAAATAAACCTTCTGGAAGGTATAAAAAGCAAAGGGCTGAATTTTAATTCAGCCCTTTGCTTTTTTTTGAGATTACATATGCTTTTTATGCTCTATATAATAATGTTCTAAAAGATTCATCGTTGCTTTTATAAGGTCTTCAGTTTCTTGAAGAATGCTAAAGTAAAGCATCGTGTTTTTAGGACTAGAGTCTGCAGTGCGCGTACGCTCTACTTGTTTTTCTATTTTCTGAGATACACTGTCAAGCAGGTTTTGCTTTTCTTCTAGAATAGATAATAAATCGTCAAAATTCTTAGCCTTAAACGTGTCTTCAATTCTAGAGAAAAGTTTGTCTAACTTTTCTTCAATCTCTTTAAGATCCTTAAGTTGCGTAAACTTTAAGCCCTTGTGATTATTGTTGAGGTGGTTGTAGCTCGATATGGTTACAAAATCTATAGATTGTGTAACGTCTTGTAAATAGCCGAGTACATCAATGTAAAAACGGCTAGCTTGTACGTGAGTCTCATCTAGATTTTTAATGAAGTAATACAAACTGTTACGCAGTTCTTCTACTTCGGCATTAAGTTTTGCAATACCTTTTTTACTTTTCTTCAGTTTACCTAGATCTACTTTAGCCAGGCCTTCTATAGTACCTACATAAACTTTACTTCCGCGTTTAAAAGCAGAAGCGATATTGGTTGTGCTCTCATTAATAATTCCTTGTATAGAATTACTTACAGCACGCATTAAACGACCTTCTTCAGCTTCCGCTTCAGAACGTTTTTTGTGATTCATATAATTGCGTACTAAAATGGCAATCGCAGCAGCAAATAATAAAAAGAGTGCTATGCTTCCACCTTTATAAAGTATAAAGGCCATAACTGCAGCGGCTGTAAAGGCACTAATGGCAGTCATAAACCAACCGCCTATTACATTAAGAACCCCAGCAACCCTATATACCGCACTTTCGCTACCCCAAGCTCTATCTGCAAGAGATGTACCCATCGCTACCATAAAGGTGACATAGGTGGTAGATAATGGTAATTTTAAAGAGGTTGCAGCTGATATAAGTACACTCGCGATCATAAGATTTACCGCGGCACGAACAAGATCAAACGCCGGCATATCTATAGCGGCAACACGAGTTGTAATTTTTGGTTTAGTGAATTTATGTTCAATATAGTTTTTGGCTCCTTGTGGCAGTACTGCGGTAAACCCTTTGTTTAGGTTCATAGCACCTCTTACTAAAGCTCTTGACAAAGCATTGGCTTTAAAACGCTCTTGCCCTTCATCTTGTCGAGAAAGATCTACAGATGTCTTAACAACACGACGCGCTTTTTTTGAGAAGAATAAGGTTAATATCATTACAATTCCGGCAGATAGTAATAATAGCGGTTGTGTGGGTACTTTTTCTGCCAGGGATTCCATTGTAAAACTGCTGGCTGCTTCGCCACTGGCTTGCCAAATCTCATACGAGTTGTAAGCGGCCATCGGTACACCGATGAAGTTTACCAGATCATTACCAGCAAAAGCCATTGCCAGTGCAAAGGTTCCGAGCACAATGATCATCACATAAACATTCAATTTAAACGCTTTGATCAACAGGTAAGAAATAAGAAACCAAACTACAAAGCTGATGGCTATAAAAGCCAATACGTTTGCATTAGCCCAATCTAAAAATGCACCTTGAACAAAATCCGCGCTTTTCAATCCTTTAATGATTATAAAATAAGTGATTGCAGCAGTTGAAATACCACTAAAAATAGCAGAATTCCAGGTAGGACGTTTGTCGAAATTGAACGTCAATAAAAGTCTGGTAAAAAATTGAACGAGTGCCCCAACTGTAAAGGCGATGACAACCGAGAGCAGAATACCGGTGATAATTTCAATCGCTTTATCTGAATTGATGTATTCTCCTAGATGCATGAAGGTATCAGAATTACCAGATAATTTGATGAAAGTCATACAAAAAGCTGCACCCAGAAGTTCAAATACGATTGAAACCGTTGTTGAGGTGGGCAATCCTAGTGTATTGAAAAAATCAAGGAGCAAAATATCGGTAAGCATAACGGCCATGAAAATGATCATGATCTCGTCAAAATAAAACTTTTCAGGTACAAATATACCTTTACGGGCTACCTCCATCATTCCGCTAGAAGAAAGGGCTCCAAAAGCAATCCCTACACTGGCAACAATCATAATGGTTTTAAAACTTACAGCTTTAGAACCTATAGCAGAGTTTAAAAAGTTTACGGCATCGTTACTTACTCCAACAACTAAATCTGCAATGGCTAAAATAGCCAGAGCGATAAGCATAATCAGGTATATATTATCCATAAAAAGATAGGTCTTTTAAAGCTGCAAATTTGATGTTTATTTTAATGCTGAATGTTATGCGAAGGTTATAAGTGTGCCCAAAATCTCCATATAAAGGCCTCATGGTGCTTTTTACCTCTTCATTTGTTAAGTGAAATCAATCTTAGCAAATGTTTTAATGAGTTAAAAAACAGCTATTTATGTGTTTAATGTAAATTTAATGTTACCAAAATGTAACATTATGATTAAGATTTTTATATATTTGTAAAGTTAAGTTTAACCCAAATACTATTATTATGAAAAAGTTACTAGTTGCCGCAGCCCTGATAGGAGTTGTTAGCTTTGCTACAGCTCAGGAAAAAAAGAACGTTTATGTTAAAGAGGGCAATCTTATTAAAGCAACTTTGTTTCACGATAATGGGCAAATTAGTCAAAAGGGTTACTACACAGAAGATGGAAAACTTCAGGGTGAGTGGATTAGTTATGATAAAGATGGAGTGAAAACTGCAGCTGCTAATTATGAAAATGGAGAAAAGACCGGTAAATGGTTTTTCTGGAATGATGACACTTTAAGAGAAGTAGATTACAACAATTCTCAAATCACAAGCGTAAATACTTGGAAAATTGAGGGTGAGCGTGTGGTGAGCAATGAGTAAACGTCCCTTTAAGGAACAAAGAATTTAAAAATTATAAAACCCGCTGAGCAATCAGCGGGTTTTTTTGTGGTAATTAATCAAAACTTTTATGTGCTCTAACTCATTTGTAAAAAGAAAGGGAATGCCGTTTTAAAGAACATTCCCTTGACCAAAACAAAACTACTTTTTGACTATTTTTTAGTTATTGGGTGCGGAGCATCCCACCATAAATTTGTGTTTAGGTTGTCAGCACCTTGAGCACTAACAGCTGCTTCGTAATTAGCTGTATTAGACTGAGACCAGTCAAGATCGTATCCTTGACGCACAGGGACGTCATCACCATTAAGAGGTTCTACAGGAGGGGTAAGTTCTGGGTATCCTAATCTTCTGTATTCTGCCCAGGCTTCATAGCCTTGTAAGAATAGCGCTTTCCATTTTTCTTCAGCGATTTGTCGCATTGCTGTTGTAGGATTAGTGCTTAATGCAACTGTTGCAGCATATTCTGCACCACCTGTTGCTCCCCATTGATTGAAAGAAGCAATAATTGCTTGCTCATAATAATCACTTGCACTCCCACTAATCCAGCCTAATTGAACGGCTTCTGCATAAGAAAATAAAACCTGAGCATAATTATAAATTACACCAGGTGCACTCTGATTGTAGATAATATCACTTGTAATAAACGAAACATCGCTTGCAGCATAACTAGAAGTCGTTAATCCGTAAGGCATGCCTATATATTGAGGATTTCCTGCAGTTACAGAAGATCTGCTGTATGCTGCATAAGCTTCAATACGATTATCGTTATCTGCAAGTAACCGATCTACTAATGGTTTGCTAACTGCATAATCTTCACGGGTTTCAAAACGGTCTTCCCAAGGATTGTCATACGATTGATCAGCAATAAATGGATAGAGAAGATTTTCTTCTACAGAAGTGATCGAGCCACTCATCGCTTCCTTAAATTGAGTAGCAGCAACACCGTTTGCTTCTGGATAAACATTAGATAATCGCAGAGCCATTGTAAGCTTTAAGGTGTTCGCAAATTGTCTCCAACGAGCCATATCTCCATCAAAAATCAGATCCCCTGTAGGACCTGCTTCACTCTCATTTATTAAAGTCAAAGCATCATCAATCTCATCAAAAAGAGATAAATAGATTTCCTCTTGAGAATCAAAAACAGGGGTTGTATTTTCTAAACCTTGTAAAGCTTCAGAATACGGTAACATTCCCCACCTGTCTGTGGCAAACTGAAAAAAATATGCTTTCAATAGTTTTGCAACTGCAATCTGATTGTCATTAAAACCATAAGCAGATTGACTTAAAGCTGTTTCTTCACTAGAATTTACTTCAATGATCTTTTCAAGATTAATCAAGGGATTATAATACAGATAATCTATGTCAAAGTTTCGCGTACCATATCTAGAAGCTTCTGTGTAGGTAATTGCAGAAACATATTGTACATAAAAATTTCCTATGTCTGAAGTAACTGCATTTCCCAGTTGAGATTCTGCGTAAGTTAGAAGTCCGCTGCTAATTACTTGAGTTGTTGCATCAGGATCAACATTCGTGTCTCCAAAATCAACCGTTTCACAAGAAGTGATTTCGAGCAATATTAGTGCTAAAAACGTTATTTTGAGTATGTTATTTTTCATAATTCTAATTTTTTAGAAACTTAATTTAAGATCTACACCTAGAGTTCGTTGACTAGGACTTTGGCCGGCCTCTACCCATCTTGCATTTCCACTTGAGAAGTAATCTTCAATTTCAGAAGGATCGATGCCATTTACCTTAGAGTAGATTAACCATAGGTTGTTAGCATAAACACTTAATTTCATACTATCAAATGGAAGTTTCTCCATTAAGGGTTTAGGAAATGTGTAACCTAAAGAGACTTGTCTCAACTTGATATAAGAAGCATCGTAAACCCATTCTTCAGCAACCCCATAAAGATTGTTAAAGTACGTACGGGGTTTTACATAATAAGAAACTTCTTGACCTGTGGTCATGTCAGCACCATCTACGCGAATACCACCAGAAGAAGGTTGTACATTGTTTACATTAGCAGAAGTAACTTCGTTTCCTGCATTATCAATTACTAAATCTCGTATGGGGTTACCCAGATCATTTGTTCCCACGGTTTGAGCACCGTTACCAGAACTAGCGTTAAACATTTTGGTTACAGAATAAAAATTACCTCCCTTTTGAAAGTCCATTGAGAAGTTTAAATTGAAGTTTTTATAAGTAAGCATATTGTTAAGTCCGCCTGTAAAGTCGGGCTGGATGTTAGCAACTTTCTCTATGGTATTGGTGTATTGTGGTGTACCAGATTCATCAAGAAGAATGTTGCCATTATCATCTCTTTGCCATTTTGTACCGTAAATATTTCCCCAATCATCTCCTTCGTCAGCGCGTAAAGAGGCATTCCACACACCTGCAAGTGTAGTTTGATCGGTCAGGTCATTTATTTTGATAACTTTTTTGCGGTATCTGGCAATGTTAAAAGTTACATCCCATCTAAAATCATCGTTAGAAAATGGGGTCGCAGCGAGACCCAGTTCCCAACCGTTTGTTTCATTAATAGACTCATTCCCGGTAGTTGCAGTGTATCCTGTAGCTCCGTTAATAGTTAATGAAGATGGAAGTTCACTATCTGTTCTGTTGAAATATGTGAAGTCTAAGCCAAGTTTATTCCCGAAAAACTTAAGCTCTGTACCCAATTCTTTTTCCTCTCTAATCCCTCCTTTTAGCTGAAGGTTAGCAAGTGTATTTGGAGTAGAGATACTCAACTTATCTTGATAAGAGTTTTGAATTGAATACGTATTGTTCAAGGTATAGTTGTCAGGAAATGAAGGTGCTTGAGCGATACCGGCTCGTAGTTTACCAAAGCTTAAGATATCATTGTTCTCAATAAATTTTGAGAAAATCAAACTTGCAGAAAGTCCATAAACATCTACGCTGTTGTCATCTAAATCAGCTGTAGAGCTCCACTCTTTTCTGTATGACCCATCTAAATAGATAAAATTGTCATAACCTACAGATGCTGTTGCAAACATAGAGTAGTTCTTAAAACGTACATGATCTCTGTCGTAGTTGATGTTACCTACTGAAGTTCTGATGCTGTAATAGTCTGGTATTTGAAGACCTCCTGTTGTAGCAGCATTTATGTATGAATAATTTCTTTGATTCCATTGTGCTCCAACATTAGCAACTACATCAAATGCTCCAAATTTATTATCGTAATTTAATTGAGTATATAGCTCATTAAATTCGTTAGTGATAGTTTGTTCAGAATAACCCGGTTGAGTAAGACCATACCAGGCTGTTTTGCTACTATACTCAAAGCTATTAAAGGTACGTCTGATATCTACTAACCCGCTTAAATGATCATTATATTCATACTCTAATCCAATACTTCCATAAACAGCATTTTTAAGTTGTTCATTAGTGTTTTCAGTGGCTTCAAAATAAGGAGAATTCCAGTAAAGTGGGGAGGGGTCTGATGCAGATTTCATATTCCAGGAATAGATCTGACCATTTTGTCTGTAATTTTTCAAACGATTCATGTCTAGTTGACGCTGCCACCACTGGTTGAAGTTAGAACCTAAGCCACCGTAACCTTGGCCCGGGAAATTTTCAGTCAATCGATACTGATAGTTGAAATTACCATTGAACTTCAATTTTTCAGAAACAGTATAAGAACCTTTAAAAGATACAGTAGTCTGCTCTCTGTTAGTATTAGGAACAATAAGAGATGTCTTGATGTTATTGATAGTGGTTTTGATATTATAATCGTCTCCACCTTTTAATAAAGAAAACGTTAAGTTGTTTGTCGTTGCAGTTTCGTAAAAGTCTCTGATGTTATCTGGGTTAGCAGACCATGGTCTTAATTCTCCAAAAGTATCTGAATTGGGAATAAAGCTATCCCAATGTCTTACCAGTGTTCCGTCTAATCGAGGCCCCCAGGATTCATCTGCAGAAAAATTAGGGTGCAGCTGACCTTCGTAGGTTAGAAAGTTTTGATCATATCCACCTCCATATTCGTTTTGATATTCCGGAAGCAAATATAAAGTAGACATAGAGAGAGCTTCGTCAATCGTTATACGCGCTTCACCATTTTTAGCTGTTTTAGTGGTAATGATTACTGCGCCATTTCGTGCTTCTGTACCATACAATGCAGTACCTGCAACACCTTTTAATACAGAAATATCTGCTACGTCTTCCATATTTATATCTGAAGAAGAGTAGATCTTAACACCATCTACCACATATAGAACCCCGGTTTCACCTCTTAAGCGTATTAATGCATTGTCAAAACTAGAACTGGGAGATCCTATGAGTTGTACACCAGCTATTTTACCCGCTAATGCACTGTTAATGTCTGTGTCTTTTGCTTGTACAACAGATTCACCTTTAACAGATTGTTGCGCAAAACCAAGACTTTTCTTTTCCCGCTTAATGCCCAGCGCAGTAACGACAACCTCGTCTAGACTTTCGCCAGATTTTAAGCTTATGTTATAATTGGTTTCTTGAGTTACGGCTACTTCCTGATCTACAAAACCCATAAAGCTTACAACCAGAACGTCTCCGGTAGCAGCATCAATGCTAAAGTTTCCGTCAAAGTCTGTTGAGGTACCGGTGCTGGTTCCTTTAATTACAACAGAAGCGCCTGGTAATGGTAAGCCAGTGTCGTCTACTACTGTACCGGTAAGTGTTTGCGTTTGAGCAAGGGCTAACTGTACAACTAATGCAAAGAATAGCATTAGAAATCCTTTTGTTTTGATTTTCATGTTAGTGATTTAGTTAATGTGAATTTTCGATAGAAAAACGTTTTACCATTTTTCTACGTTAACGAGTCTAGAGTTAACGTTTCTCGAAAGTACCCTTAGTAGATCACCTCCATTATGTAAATATTATCCTTTTGTTATACAATCCTTGCTTGTTGTTGTATTTATTTTAACATATTTTAGTACGATATCGTTATCATTATGTTTAATTATATAAGAATATAGTATTAAAAATTGAAAAATCCATCAATTATTGATGGATTTTTCAATTAGACCTATTTATAAGATAATTGTTAACGC
>NZ_QOVK01000026.1 GCF_004104075.1 Leeuwenhoekiella polynyae
AGAGTCTCTAAGAAAAGGAGCTTTAAAGAACGAGTAACATTAATTTTATATATAATTGCAGTATCTTTTAAAGTGGCACTGTTTGACCGAAACAGCTGGCACCATTACTCCGAAATAGCCAATCGAGATTTAAATGCTCCGAGACTTGTCTCATTCTAAAAAGATACTGTTCCGTTTAATGCATCGCAAGCTTACCCCGAAGTAGTCTACGCGCTAAATAAGACTTAAGTTCCTTTCCTTTGAAGGGAGGATCCGGATGCTGTGTTGTCGAATCGCTTTATAAATTATTCCACCGTTAAAGTGCTCTTAATCCAACTCCTGCTTTAGCCCGAGCTTGCTAACTTTAAAGAAATTTAGTTTACAACTATCATGATCAAATCCATAAATCCATACAATCAGCAGGTTGTATTTGAAACCAAGGAACTCACTAAAAAAGAAACCGAGGCTGCTATTGATGCTGCTCACCAGCGTTTTTTATCCTGGCGGAAAACTTCGTATTCAGAACGCAGTAAACTGATGCAGGCAGCAGCAGCTGAACTCAAAAAGAACAAGCAAGAATATGCAGAGACGATGACTTTAGAAATGGGGAAACCCATTGCACAGTCCATCGCAGAGATCGAAAAATGTGCCTGGGTTTGTGAATATTATGCAGCGCATGCTGAAAGTCATCTGGCAGATGAAACTATCAAAACCGATGCGGCAGCAAGTTATGTGAGCTACGAACCCCTAGGTGTTGTACTTGCTGTAATGCCCTGGAATTACCCTTTTTGGCAGGTTTTTCGCTTTGCGGCACCAGCATTGATGGCGGGAAACATCGGTATTTTAAAGCACGCCAGTAATGTGATGCAGAGTGCGATTAATATTCAAAAAGTGTTTGAACGTGCAGGTTTTCCTAAAGCTTGTTTTACCAATTTGCCACTGAGCAGTTCTAAGATCGAAGCGATCATCAAAAACCCTAAAGTAAAGGCTGTTACGCTTACCGGTAGCAAACCAGCAGGTAGTGCTGTGGCTTCAACTGCCGGAAGTGAAATCAAGAAATCAGTTTTAGAATTAGGCGGAAGCAACGCACTTGTGGTATTTGAAGATTGTAATCTGGAAGAGACCCTTAAAACTGCTGTGCAGGCACGTTTTCAGAATACCGGGCAAAGTTGTATTGCAGGTAAGCGTTTGATTTTACATAAAAATATAGCGGAAGCATTTACAGAGAACTATGTAAAAGCTGTTCGGGAACTCAAGAGCGGTGATCCTATGGATGAAAACACGTATATAGGTGTGATGGCGCGTCCTGATCTTGCTGAAGAATTAGAAGAACAATTAAAGAACAGTGTAAAAGCGGGTGCCCAAGTTTTAATAGGAGGAAAGCGGAACAACGCTTATTTTGAGCCAACAGTAGTGACGGGTGTAACTCCGGAAATGTCTTTATTTAAAGAAGAAACGTTTGGTCCTGTAATAGGTATTACCACTTTTGAAACCGAAGAAGAAGCGGTTGATCTGGTTAATAAGTCTGATTTTGGTTTAGGGGTTTCCATTTTTACGGAAGATATGGAACGCGCTAAGAAGTTGGTGCCATTATTTGATGACGGGGCGGTTTTTGTAAATGAATTGGTGAAGAGTGACCCAAGATTGCCTTTTGGAGGGACTAAGATTTCGGGATATGGTCGCGAACTTTCAGCAGACGGTATTCAGGAATTTGTAAACCGAAAAACTGTTTACTTTAATAAATACTAATCGTATCAGGTGTCATCGAGAACTGTAAAATTTGAATTTTGACGCTTGAGTTTTAAATAACTCACTATTTTTAAAAAATAACGAACAATCCATTCTATGCCCGAAATTAATATACGTCGTGTCACTAAGGAAGATACCGACTTTATTTTAAGCTTATTGCCCAGTCTTACCGATCCTGAATTACCCCATTGGAGAGATCCAGATGTAATGCTGGATATTGATCAGCGGATCTTGAAATCTGAAATTCAGGATGGGAGTGAAGACAATGCTATTTTTATAGCAGAAGATAGCGAGACACAAAAACAACTCGGTTTTATTTTTCTTGAAATAGGTACTGACTATTATCATAGAGAGCCTCACGGTCATATCGCAGATATTATTGTTGCTCCAGCTGCTCGCGGCCGCGGAATAGGTAAACTGCTTATGAATAAAGCAGAAGCGTGGACAAAGGAGTGTGGCTATAAACTGCTGACACTAAATGTTTTTGATGACAATAAAAAAGCCCGCAAGCTCTACCAGTCTTTAGGTTTTACGCCAGACTTAACAAAGTATGGTAAAATATTATAGGTCAATTAAAAAATCCCGTCTGCAATACAGGCGGGATTTTTTAATTAAGCTGCTCTTAGCAGTCTTGTGACTATAAAATCACCATTTTTGATGAATCTGAGCTTTTAAATGTTTGTCATAAATCGCATTCATTTTTTCAATTTGATCTTTAGAGAGACTCGGTTTCTCTCCTGCTGATAAATTAGATAATAAATGTTCTTCCTTAGAAGCGCCCGGAATAATTGTACTTACCGTTTTATGAGATAAAATCCATTGCAGAGCGATAGGAGCAAGATTTTCCGCATCTGGAAATAATTGCTTAAGTTCATTCACAGCTTCAAGACCGGTATCATAGTTAACTCCAGAGAAGGTTTCTCCTTTGTCAAAAGCTTCCCCGTCTCGATTGAAGTTGCGGTGGTCTTCTTTATCAAAAGCGGTGTTTTTATCAAATTTTCCGGTAAGCAATCCGCTGGCCAGAGGGACACGAACAATTACTCCGATATCATTTTTTTCCGCTTCGCGAAAGAATAGTTCAGCAGGTCGTTGTCTAAACAGATTGAAGATGATTTGCACGGTGGTTACATTATCGTACTGCATCGCCTTGATGCCTTCTTCCACTTTTTCTACACTTACGCCCAGATTAGCGATTTTACCTTCTTTTTTCAAATCTTCAAAAAGTCCAAAAATCTCGGGTCTGTAATAGGTGTCGGTAGGAGGGCAATGCAGTTGAATAAGATCCAGGCGTTCTAGACCGGTATTCTTTAAACTAGCTTCTACAAATTTACGCAGCGCTTTAGGCGTATAGCCTTCATCCACGTGGGGATTAATTTGTCTACCGCATTTTGTAGCTATATAAACTTCTTCAGATCGGCTACGCAACACACGACCTACAGCAGCTTCGCTCAGGCCGCTTTCATAAACATCAGCAGTGTCAATAAAATTTATGCCTTTATCTATTGCGGTGTTGATGATTTTTTCGGCAGTGGGATCGTCAAAACCAGAGCCCCATTTGCCACCAACTTGCCATGTGCCCAGTGAGATTTCTGATATATTGAGATTGGTTTTACCTAATTTTCGGTAATTCATTATAAATGTGTTTGAGAATTTTCACTAAAAATACAAAACCACTTATTTTCTGCTAACAAAAAGTTTACAAAGCGGTCTTAAAATAGTGTATTTTGAAAAATTGAGGTTTAGTTAAAATTTTCTATAAATGTGTAATGCTGCCCGACATATTATAAATATTTTTACTGTATATGAGAAAGCAACTGATTAGTGTTCGTTCAATTATTGTCATCAAACTGTTTTGATGCGGAACGCTATATATTATAAATAGACCTTCCGTTAAACTGGAAGGTTTTTTTTTGGAGTTGATTTTTCAATTTGAGAAGGTTTTTTTGACGGATTGAACATAGTAGTATTTTGTATTTAAAAAACTGAAAAACAGATGATTGAAATGTTTTTAATATTTTTTGGTATATCTAAAGAATTTTAAGAGAATAATTGATAAAAAGAAGGAATAGCTAATTTCGATATAGATTTATAACAATGGAATTAAATAAATACAGTAAAACTGTAACTCAAGACCCAACATTGCCGGCAGCTCAAGCCATGTTACATGCAATTGGTCTAACAGATGACGACTTAAAAAAACCGCTAATTGGTATTGCGAGTACTGGTTATGAGGGTAATCCGTGTAATATGCACCTTAATGATCTGGCTACTCACGTAAAAAAGGGAGCGGCTAATGCAGATCTGGTTGGACTTATTTTTAACACGATAGGTGTTAGTGATGGTATTTCTAACGGAACACCGGGAATGCGGTTCTCTCTGCCTTCGCGTGATATTATTGCGGACTCTATGGAGACCGTGGTGCAGGCAATGAGTTATGACGGACTCGTAACTGTAGTGGGTTGCGATAAAAATATGCCGGGAGCTTTAATGGCGCAATTGCGCTTAAACAGACCTTCTATTTTAGTTTATGGAGGTACAATTGCTTCAGGATGCCATAACGGTAAAAAATTAGATATTATTTCTGCTTTTGAAGCGTATGGGCAAAAAGTTGCCGGTACGATAGATGAATCAGAATTTAAAGAAGTTGTGCATAAGGCGTGTCCGGGAGCAGGAGCTTGTGGAGGTATGTATACCGCAAATACGATGGCTTCAGCAATTGAAGCTTTAGGGATGTCGTTGCCTTTTAACTCTTCAAACCCGGCGGTTACAGATTCTAATATTAAAGAAGCAGAATGTGTAAAAGCAGGCGAAGCGTTGAGATACTTGTTAGAGCACGATATTAAACCTTCTGATATTGTAACTAAAGAATCCTTAGAAAATGCATTCCGATTAGTAACGGTTTTAGGAGGGTCAACCAATGCGGTATTACACTTTTTGGCGATTGCTAAATCGGCTCAGCTAGAATTTACATTGAAAGATTTTCAAAAAATCAGTGATAATACGCCATTACTAGCCGATTTAAAACCTAGTGGTAAATACTCTATGGAAGATCTACACGGAGTAGGTGGTATTCCAGGAGTATTGAAATATATGCTGGATAACGATATGCTGCATGGAGCTTGCTTAACGGTAACCGGTAAAACGCTGGCTGAAAACTTAAAAGATGTACCGAATCTAATAGACGGTCAGGATATCGTAAGAACCCTTGATAAGCCTATTAAAGACAGTGGTCATATCAGAATCTTATTTGGAAACTTAGCTACGGAAGGTGCTGTGGCAAAAATCACCGGTAAAGAAGGTTTAGAATTTAGAGGTACGGCAAACGTATTTGATAGTGAAGCCGCTGTAAACGAAGGTATCAAAACCGGAAAAGTGAAAAAAGGTGATGTGGTGATCATTCGCTATGAAGGTCCGAAAGGAGGACCGGGAATGCCAGAAATGCTTAAGCCTACTTCTTCGATTATGGGAGCTGGTTTGGGTAAAGATGTGGCATTGATTACCGATGGGCGTTTCTCAGGAGGGTCTCACGGTTTTGTAGTGGGGCACGTTTCGCCAGAGGCTCAAGTAGGTGGTAACATCGCACTTGTAGAGAATGGAGATGTCATCGCAATTGACGCGGTGAAGAATACGATCAATATTGAAATATCTGATGAAGAGTTAGATAAAAGAAGAGAAAAATGGACCGCTCCTGCGCTTAGATTTCAGCGTGGAGCACTTTATAAATATGCTAAAACCGTCTCGTCAGCATCAAAAGGTTGTGTGACAGACGAAATGTAAAAGGCTATGGATACTATTCAAACAATCAAATTGCAAGACACTGCTGTAGAAGCTACGCAGCGTTTAACGGGTAAAGAAGCGATAATCAAATGCTTGCTTGCAGAAGGTGTAGATACACTTTATGGTTATCCGGGAGGGGCTATTATGCCTGTTTATGATGAGTTGTATAAATATCAAGACAAATTGCATCACGTCTTAACCCGTCACGAGCAAGGTGCAACGCACGCTGCTCAGGGGTATGCACGTGTGAGTGGCAGAGTAGGAGTTGCCATTGCAACATCGGGACCTGGAGCAACTAACCTTATAACGGGTATTGCTGATGCGCAAATAGACTCAACTCCTATGGTCTGTATTACCGGTCAGGTAGCATCTCATTTGTTAGGGAGTGACGCCTTTCAAGAAACGGATATCATAGGTATCTCTACTCCGGTAACCAAATGGAATTACCAGATCACTAAAGCTTCAGAGATTCCTGAAGTACTGGCAAAGGCATTTTATATCGCAAAAAGTGGGCGTCCGGGCCCAGTCTTGATTGATATCACAAAAGATGCGCAGTTTGAGGAGTTTGATTTTGTGTATAAAAAATGCAAAGCTGTTCGTAGTTACAAACCTGAGCCTAAATTAAATCCAGATTCAGTTAAGGCTGCAGCAGATTTAATTAATAATGCTAAAAAGCCCATGATTGTTTGGGGGCAAGGCGTTATTCTAGGTAAGGCTGAAGAAGAATTTAAAGCAGTTGTAGAAAAGTCGGGAGTTCCTGCAGCGTGGACCATCCTGGGTGTTTCTGCCATCCCTACAGATCATCCCTTAAATGTGGGAATGGTAGGAATGCATGGTAATTATGGTCCGAATGTATTGACTAATGAATGTGATGTTTTAATCGCAATCGGGATGCGTTTTGATGACCGTGTTACGGGTAATTTAGAGACCTATGCGAAACAGGCTAAAGTGATTCATTTTGAGATTGATCCAGCAGAAGTAAATAAAAATGTAGAAGCAGATATTGCGGTTTTAGGTAACAGTAAAGAAACGCTTGCAGCATTACTTCCGCTTTTAGAAGAAAAGCAACACACCGATTGGCACAATCGTTTTAAAGAATTGTATCAGATTGAATATGATAAAATCATAAAAGACGATATAACTCCGGAGAAAGAAGGCCTGACCATGGGTGAGGTTCTTGAAGGAATCAATAAAGTTTCTAAAGGAGACGCAGTTATTGTATCAGACGTAGGACAGCATCAAATGATTGCATGTCGTTATGCTAAATTCAATAAATCAAAAAGTAATGTAACTTCAGGAGGATTAGGAACGATGGGCTTTGCGCTTCCGGCAGCAATAGGTGCTAAAATGGGAGCTCCAGACAGGCCTGTAGTGGCAATTATTGGTGACGGTGGTTACCAGATGACGATTCAAGAATTAGGAACAATTTTTCAAACGAAAGTTCCCGTGAAAATCGTTGTGTTGAACAATGATTTCTTAGGGATGGTACGCCAATGGCAACAGCTGTTCTTTGACCGTCGTTACGCTTCAACAGAAATGGTGAATCCAGATTTTGTAGCGATTGCAAAAGGATACTTTATAGATGCACAACGTGTTTCAAAACGAGAAGATCTTGCAGGAGCTATAGCAGAAATGCTTACGGCTGAAGGCCCTTATTTCTTAGAAGTGAAAGTAGAGAAAGAAGATAATGTATTCCCCATGATTCCAACAGGAGCCTCTGTTTCAGATATTAGATTAGAATAGTTATGAGCGAGACAAAAACATATACCGTATCCATTTATACCGAAAATAATGTAGGCTTATTGAACCGCATTTCGGCAATATTTCAACGTAGAAAAATAAATATTGAAAGCCTGAACACTTCGATTTCTGAAATAGAAGGGGTTTCAAAATTTACGATCGTGATCAATCTTACTGAAGATCGCGTGAAGAAAGTGATCGGTCAGTTAGAGAAACAGGTTGAGGTGATTAAAGCCTATTACCATACTGACGAAGAGACGATCTTTTTAGAAACCTGTCTGTTTAAAATAAAATCAGATTTGCTTTTTGAAGAGCGTCAGATTCAAAATATTATTAAAGAAAGCAGTGCACGCATTGTGACGGTAAATAAAGAATTCTTTGTTCTTGAAAAAGCCGGGCGTCGTAGTGAGATAGACTTATTATACCGGGAGCTGAGCGCTTTTGGGATTATGCAGTTTACCCGTTCGGGACGTATTTCGGTTTCTAAAGAAGAAATGAAAATCTCATCCATGCTTGCAGAATTTGCAGAATAAAACAAACTAATCAACATCAATAAAAATTAATACAATGTCAAATTACTTTAATACGCTATCTCTAAGAGAACAATTGGCACAATTAGCCAAATGTCGCTTTATGGAATCTGAAGAATTTTCAAACGGGATAGAAGCATTACGCGGAAAAAAAGTAGTCATCGTAGGTTGCGGTGCACAAGGTTTAAATCAAGGTTTAAATATGCGTGACAGCGGCTTAGATATCTCTTATGCTCTGCGTGAAGGCGCGATTAAAGAAAAAAGAGCTTCTTATAAAAATGCTGTAGATAATGGCTTTACTGTAGGTACTTATGAAGAGTTGATACCCACTGCAGACCTCGTGTGTAACCTTACTCCAGATAAGCAGCATACTTCAGTAGTTAACACGGTTATGCCTTTGATGAAAAAAGGTGCAACGTTGGCCTATAGCCATGGATTTAATATCGTAGAAGAAGGCATGCAAATACGTGAAGACCTAACGGTTATTATGTGTGCACCTAAATGTCCGGGTTCTGAAGTACGTGAAGAATACAAGCGTGGTTTTGGTGTTCCTACTTTGATTGCTGTTCACCCTGAGAACGATCCTGAAGGAAAAGGTTTAGATCAGGCAAAAGCGTATGCTGTTGGAACCGGGGGTCACCGAGCAGGTGTGTTAGAATCTTCTTTTGTTGCCGAAGTAAAAAGTGATTTAATGGGTGAGCAAACCATTCTTTGTGGGATGCTTCAAACAGGATCTATTCTTTGCTTTGATAAAATGATCGAAAAAGGAATCGATGCAGGATACGCTTCTAAATTGATTCAATACGGTTGGGAAACCATTACCGAAGCCTTAAAGCACGGTGGTATTACCAATATGATGGATCGTTTGAATAATCCTTCAAAAATAAAAGCCTTTGAACTCGCTGAAGAAATTAAAGACATTACGCGTCCGTTATTCCATAAGCATATGGATGATATCATCTCCGGTCATTTCTCAAAAACAATGATGGAAGACTGGGCTAATGATGATGTTAACTTATTAAAATGGCGTGCTGCAACCGGAGAAACTGCTTTCGAAAAAACTCCGGCAGGAAGTATGGAAATCAGCGAGCAGGAATTTTTTGATCACGGGGTGTTGATGGTTGCTATGGTAAAAGCCGGGGTAGAGCTTGCATTTGAAACGATGACCGAAGCCGGTATCATCGAAGAGTCGGCTTACTACGAGTCGTTACACGAAACGCCACTTATCGCTAACACCATTGCACGTAAGAAATTATTTGAAATGAATCGTGTGATTTCTGACACGGCAGAGTACGGTTGTTATTTATTTGACCATGCGTGTAAGCCTATGCTAACCGATTTTATGAAGAGTATAGATACTGATGTAATCGGTAAAGCGTATGCTACAGATAATGCTGTAGATAACAAGACACTGATTGCTGTAAATGATGCGATACGTGCTCACGAAGTTGAAGCAGTAGGAGCTTGGTTGCGTGAGTCTATGACCGCGATGAAAGAAATTAAAACAGTTGCTTCAGAAGAAGCAGTGACTGCTTAAATTAGTATAAGTTCTCTTGAGGAAACCTCAGAGTATTTTAATCTCATATGTTGAGTTAACTGAATACACTAAATGTGCATCAAAACTTTGATGCACATTTAGTCAATCAAAATATTTAAATTTTGAGCGACTTAAAAACAACATTTTTTCCGGACTTAGAAAATGTAAAAAAGGCTGCAAAAACCTTAGAGGGAGTTGCAGCCTTAACTCCTTTATTGCCAAGTTTGAATTATTCACGCAAGTTTGAAGCTAATATAATGCTGAAGCGTGAAGATCTACAACAGGTGCGGTCTTACAAAATACGCGGAGCCTTTAATAAAATAAATTCGTTAACAGAAGCGGAACGTGCTAAGGGTATTGTTTGCGCCAGTGCAGGAAATCATGCACAGGGCGTGGCATTTGCATGTGCAAAATTGAAAATTAACGGAACTATTTTTATGCCGGCTCCCACACCTAAGCAGAAGATAGAACAGGTTGAGATGTTTGGAGGAGATTTTGTAACTATTCAACTTACAGGGGATACCTTTGATGATGCCTATAAAGCTTCTAAAATAGAATGTGATGCGCTAGGTAAAATCTTTGTACACCCTTTTGATGATGAAAAAATAATTGAAGGTCAGGCGACTGTAGGGCTTGAGATTATAGAGCAATCGACATCGGATATTGACTATGTCTTTGTTCCGGTAGGCGGGGGCGGACTCGCATCAGGCTTGAGCACGGTTTTTCATTTATTATCGCCCAATACCAAGGTTATTGGTGTAGAACCCGAAGGAGCGCCTTCGATGAGCACTTCTATATTTAATAAAGAGAATACGACCTTATCTCTTATTGAAAAGTTTGTAGATGGAGCAGCAGTTCAACGTGTAGGAGAACGCACTTTTGCTATTTGTAAAGAGTATCTTGAGCAAATGGTAACCGTTCCTGAGGGAAAAGTGTGTCAAACCATTTTGGATTTGTATAATAAAGAAGCGATTGTAGTAGAACCTGCCGGTGCTTTGACCTTATCGGTTTTAGATCAGTTTGCAGAGGAGATTAAGGGAAAAAATGTAGTTTGTATCGTGAGCGGCAGCAATAACGATATTACCCGTACTGCAGAAATCAAAGAGCGTGCGTTACTGTATCACGGTTTAAAACACTATTTCATTATAAGATTCCCACAGCGTGCTGGTGCTTTGCGTGAATTTTTAAATGAGATATTAGGACCTGAAGATGACATTACTTTTTTTGAATACAAAAAGAAAACGTCTCGAGAGGATGGTCCTGCAGTGGTAGGAATCGAACTTAAAGATCGTTCTGATCTTAAGCCTTTAATAGCACGTATGAAGAGTCGTAAATTCTTTGGAGAATATCTGAACGATAAGCCAGACTTGTTCGAATTCCTGATTTAATAATCTCTTAATCTGAAATTTGATAAATTAGAGGATATGTTTTTACAAATTCTTAATTAATGTGTAAAGTTAACCAACCAAATGAAACAATTAACTTCAGAAATACCAAACGAGTTTAGCGTAGAACCTATTGAACAGCGTAATTATCTAATTAACGGAAAGCTGTTTAGCTGGAAGGGGGAAACGGCAGATGTTTTTTCAAGCATTCATACCGATGTTGATGGCGAGCGCAAACCCACCCGTTTGGGGTCTATTCCCAGCTTAGGTGAGGAAGAAGCTGTCGCTGCGGTAGATGCTGCGCATCAGGCGTATGACCGCGGTCAAGGACTTTGGCCAACTATGAAAGTAGCGGATCGCATCAAGTGTATGCAGACTTTTGTCGCCAAAATGAAAGAAAAGCGGGAGCTTATTGTAAAACTCCTGATGTGGGAAATAGGAAAGAATCATCCTGATTCTCAGAAAGAATTTGACCGAACAGTAGAGTATATTCTCGATACCATTGAAGACTATAAAGAGATGGATCGGGATAGTGCGAAGTTTCACAAACAAGCCGGAATTCACGCGCACATACGCAGAGGGCCATTAGGTGTTGTTTTATGTTTAGGACCTTACAACTACCCACTAAACGAAACATTCTGTTTATTGATTCCTGCTTTAATTATGGGAAACACAGCCGTTTTTAAACCGGCCAAACATGGTGTTTTATTAATAACGCCTTTGCTCGAAGCATTTCAGGAAAGTTTTCCTGCAGGAGTTGTAAATATTTTATTCGGTCGCGGTAGAGCAGTAGCTACACCTATTATGAAAACCGGTAAAGTAGATGTATTAGCCTTAATCGGTCACAGTTCGTCTGCAAATGCACTGCAGGCGTTGCACCCTAAACAAAATCGTCTGCGCCTCGTTTTAGGGTTGGAAGCCAAAAATCCGGCGATTATTCTTCCGGATGCCGATTTAGATTTAGCAGTAGCTGAATGTATTGCCGGAACACTTTCGTTTAACGGGCAGCGTTGTACTGCGCTTAAAGTGATCTACGTACACGAAAACATTGCCGAAACCTTCAACCGTAAATTTGCTGAAGCAGTTGATGCTCTAAAATTTGGATTACCCTGGGAAGAAGGTGTAACTCTTACTCCATTGCCTGAGCCTTCAAAACCCGAATACATACAGGGATTGATAGATGATGCAAAGGCTAAAGGAGCCGAAATTCTTAATGAAAAGGGTGGAGAGCATTCAGAGAATTTTATCTGGCCGGCAGTCTTGTTTCCGGTAAGTAAGGATATGGAAGTATACAAAGAGGAGCAATTCGGGCCTGTTATTCCAGTGCTTACTTTTAAACATATCGATGAGCCGCTTGATGATATGGCAGCGTCTAATTACGGACAGCAGGTGAGTCTTTTTGGTAAAGATGTAAAAGCTTTGGCTCCGCTTATTGATACCTTAGTGAATCTGGTATGTCGTGTGAATTTAAACAGTTCGTGTCAGCGTGGTCCTGATGTGTATCCGTTCACCGGTCGAAAAGATTCAGCCGTGGGAACATTAAGTGTTCATGATGCCTTGCGTTCCTTTTCAATACGAACGTTTTTAGCTTCTAAAGACAATGCATACAACAATGCAATACTCAATGAGCTGCTAGATACTAAAAAGTCCAACTTTGTAAGCACCGATTACTTATTGTAATCGTTCAGAATTGATATTTTGATTAAATAATAATCAGTGATCACCGTAATTTGGACAGAAATCTAAAGAAATCATAAAAAAGTAGATTTAGGTGACATTTCCCTGTAAAATGGGACGGTCATTTAAATCTACTTTGTATTTTAGCTGCACCAATGAAGGGAATTATAAAACATATCATACAATTGAAAGACGCAGCTGAGGCTGGTATTTCATTTTTGTATCCTGAAACTTCCAGGACTCCAATGATATTAATTCCTGTACGTCGCCATGAGCGCCGCCGCCCCTAGTGGGTGCAGTTTTCTTGGGAACTTAGGTGAGTCCGGTTCCGTCTTCAATTCAAATTATTATTTCACTTTTTTTCTAACTTCCAATTCAACAGAATATGGAAATTGTTATTGCTAACAAATCCCATGCGGGATATGCACAATATATTTGCGACACGATCGCAGAATCAGCTAAAGTACGCGGTACAGGAATCGCCAAGCGTACTCCGGAATACGTCATCACAAAAATGGAAAACGGAAACGCCGTTATTGCTTTAGACGGTGAGAAGTTCGCCGGTTTTTGCTACATCGAGGCCTGGGGCCACGGTAAATTTGTGGCTAACAGCGGACTTATCGTACATCCTGATTATAGAGGTAGCGGACTGGCCAGACAGATCAAGGAAGCCATTTTTAAACATTCTCGTGAGAAATATCCTGATGCTAAAGTTTTTGGTATCACCACAGGTCTTGCCGTAATGAAGATCAATTCAGATCTGGGCTACAGACCGGTAACCTTCTCAGAACTTACCGATGACCCTACCTTCTGGAAAGGCTGTCAAACCTGTCGTAATTATGATATCCTACAGCGTACCGAGCAAAAAATGTGCTTGTGTACCGGGATGTTGTACGATCCTGAAAAGGAGGAAAAGAAAAAACGTGAAGCGGCTAAGTCATCAGGCTCAGAAGCTAAAAAGGAAAAAACTATGAATCCTAAAGCCTTTACCCGTTTGAAGAGTATAAAGGAGCACTTGTTTTTAAAAAAGGATAAAAAAAAAGACGAATAAGAACATTACTTTCAGTTAAAAGAGTATTTCAGAATAAATAAGTATAATGAAAAAATTAGTTCTCGCCTACAGTGGCGGATTAGACACCAGCTATTGCGCAAAATACCTTTCCGTAGAAAAAGGATTTGAAGTTCACGCCGTGAGCATCAATACCGGTGGATTTTCACAGGAAGAAATCAGTGATATTGAATCTAAAGCATTAAAAATTGGTGCTAAAACCTATAAAAATATTCAGGCGGTTGACCGCTTTTACGATAAAGTAGTTAAGTATCTGATTTTTGGTAATGTTTTGAAGAACAATACCTATCCACTTTCAGTAAGTGCAGAGCGTATTATTCAGGCGGTTGAGATCATCAATTATGCGAAATCTATTGGTGCCGAATACGTAGCACACGGAAGCACCGGTGCCGGAAACGATCAGGTGCGTTTTGATATGATTTTTCAAACCCTGGCTCCCGAAATTGAAATTATCACGCCTATTCGCGATTTAAAACTTTCCCGTCAGGAGGAGATCGATTATCTTAAAAGTCATGGTGTAGAGATGTCCTGGGAGAAAGCACAGTATTCGATAAACCGCGGACTCTGGGGTACTTCTGTAGGAGGAAGCGAGACCTTGACTTCGCACAAAGGCTTACCGGAATCTGCTTTTCCTTCTCAGGTAGAAAAAAGCGAAGCAGAACCCGTGACCTTAACTTTTGATAAAGGTGAACTTACGGCGGTTAACGGTAAGTCTGGCACTCCGGTTGAAACTATTGAAATGCTTCAAAAACTAGCTGCTCCATTTGGAATCGGTCGTGATATTCACGTGGGTGATACGATCATTGGAATTAAAGGCCGTGTCGGTTTTGAAGCTGCAGCTCCCGTGATTATTCTAAAAGCACACCATTTGTTAGAAAAGCATACGCTTACCAAATGGCAAATGCAGCATAAAGAGTATTTGTCTAATTTCTACGGAATGCACCTGCACGAAGGGCAGTACTTAGATCCCGCAATGCGTAATATAGAGGCATTTTTAACCGACAGTCAGAAAAATGTTTCGGGTGAGGTTTATGTAACTTTACAACCCTATCGTTTTACATTAGAAGGAATCAAATCTGATCACGATTTGATGAATGCTTCTTTTGGTGCCTACGGCGAAATGAATAAAGGCTGGACGGCAGATGATGCTAAAGGATTCATCAAGATCACGGGGAATCAAAATAAGATTTACAACCACGTAAACGGAAACTCATGATTAAGGCAGGAATTGTTGGCGGAGCGGGTTATACCGCCGGTGAATTGATACGGATTTTACTGAATCATAAGTATGTAGATTTAAGTTTTGTTTTCAGTACCTCTAATGCCGGAAACCTGCTGAGCGATGTACATCAGGATTTGTTGGGCAGTACCGATATTCGATTTGCAGATGCTGTTGATTTTGATGCAGATGTGGTTTTCTTGTGTTTAGGACACGGAAATTCTAAAGCTTTTTTAGAACAGAATGTTTTTAACGAAAGCACTATTATTATTGATTTAAGCAATGATTTTCGTTTAAAACCCGACGCGGAATTTCAGGGGCGTGAATTTATTTACGGCTTACCGGAATTGAATAAAAGTGCGATCAAAGAAGCAGGTTCTATCGCTAATCCGGGGTGTTTTGCCACAGCAATTCAGTTGGCCTTACTTCCGTTAGCCGATGCCGGGAAAATTGAGTCAGACGTGCACATCAATGCGGTAACCGGAGCTACGGGCGCAGGAACTTCGCTTTCAGCGACCACGCATTATACCTGGAGAGATAATAATTTTTCGTATTACAAGCCCTTTACGCATCAGCATATGGGCGAAATCAATCAGACTGTTGGTCAGTTACAAAGCGGTTTTGAGAAGGAGATTTTCTTCCTTCCCAACCGGGGTAATTTTTCAAGAGGAATTTTTGCTACGGCGTATACCCAATTTGATGGAGATTTAGAAGCCATCAAAAAAGTCTACTTGGATTTTTATGCCGATGCTCCATTTACGTTTGTCTCCGCTAAAGACATCCATATGAAACAGGTGGTGAATACCAATAAATGCCTGATTCATTTACACAAACACAACAACCAACTGTTGATAACGAGTTGTATTGATAACCTGCTAAAAGGGGCATCGGGTCAGGCAGTAGAAAATATGAACCTGATTTTTGGCCTTGCGCAACCTGAAGGATTGAATTTAAAAGGAAGTTATTTCTGAGCCTCCAAAACCCCCAAAGGGCGGAAATGAAAATAATATTTAAAAAATAAATCCAACTCCCCTCTCCTTTGGAGAGGGGCTGGGGGTGAGGATTAAGAAATTTCCGTCTTCACGGAAATGATAAAGAAGATAATATAGATGAAAATAGCAATTATAGGTACCGGAAACTTAGGACTTTCTATCGCAAAAGGCTTGATCACCAACAATGCAATCACAACGCTCTATATGACCCGTCGTAATCCGGAAGGTATTGAGTCGTATGGGGAGTATAAGAATGTTTTTGTGACTTCAGATAACGTTGAGGCAGTCAAGAAATCAGACATCATCATTTTTGCGGTACAACCCGCACAGTTGGGAACTATTTTGCACGATATCAAAGAGGAGCTGACTGATAAGCATGTGTTGATTTCAACCATTACCGGTTACCAGATCTCACAAATTGAAGACATCGTAGGTGCAGACCAGTTTATCATCAGAGCGATGCCCAATACAGCCATTGCTGTGGGAGCCTCTATGACCTGTTTGGCGAGTAATGAAAAAGGGATGAAGCGCATCAAAATCGCTGAGGCCATTTTCAACCGTTTGGGAAACAGTCTGGTAATTCCTGAAAGCCAAATGCAGGCAGCAACGGTTGTTTGCGCAAGTGGTATCGCGTTCTGGATGCGCTTGATTCGCGCTTCTACACAAGCGGCAATTCAGCTTGGATTTGATGCTAAAGAGGCTCAGGAACTGGCGATGCATACCTGTAATGGTGCTTCAAAGTTGCTTATCGATTCTGGTAATCATCCCGAAGAAGAGATTGATCGGGTAACCACACCACGAGGTTGTACCATTGAAGGGTTGAACGAAATGGAGCACAAAGGCTTGAGTTCGTCATTGATTCAGGGAATGGTGGCTTCTTTCAATAAAATTAATGTTATAAAAACAGATCAGAAATAATGAGTTTATTTGATGTTTATCCACTTTATGATGTGACTCCCATAAAAGCTCAGGACGTCTGGGTTTATGATGCCACACCTACAAAATATTTAGATTTATACGGAGGTCACGCAGTGATCTCAATAGGTCACGGGCACCCAAAATACATTGAAAATCTAACCAAGCAGTTGCACGACATCGGCTTTTACAGCAATGCGGTTCATAATCCCTTACAGGAAGCTTTGGGCGAAAAATTACCGGTTCAGGCAAATTGTCCCGGTTACCAATTATTTATGTGCAGCAGTGGGGCAGAAGCGAATGAGAATGCGCTAAAAATGGCTTCTTTTGTTACCGGAAGAAAAAAGGTTGTGGCCTTTCATAACAGCTTCCACGGAAGAACTTCTGCAGCAGTTGCCGCGACTGATAATCCTAAAATTGTAGCACCTATCAACGCACAGCAGGAAGTGGAGTTTTTGCCATTGGGGGATCTGGATGCGCTAGCAGCAGTTTTAGCTAAAGGCGATGTATGTGCTGTGATCGTTGAGTTTATTCAGGGTGTAGGTGGTTTAGACATCAGCACTGCTGAATTTTACGAAGGCGTAGATAAGCTCTGTAAAGAGACCGGTACCTGCTTAATCGCAGACGAGGTACAGGCCGGTTTTGGACGTACGGGAAAATTTTTCGCGTTTCAGGAATACAATGTAGAACCCGAGCTGATCTCTATGGCTAAGGGTATGGGGAATGGCTTTCCGGTTGGTGGAATTCTCATTCATCCTTCAATCAAAGCTGAGTACGGGATGCTGGGAACCACTTTTGGTGGAAATCATCTGGCTTGTGCTGCTGCGCTAACGGTTCTTGAAGTTTTAGAAGAAGAAAACCTAATGGAGCACGCGTTACGTGTTTCTGATCATTTTAAAGCAAAAACTACTGAAATTCCGCAGATCAAAAATGTAAAAGGCCGCGGACTTATGTTGGGCATCGAATTTGACTTTGATACCGCGGCTTTGCGTAAAAAGCTCATTTACGATCAGCATATTTTTACAGGAAGTGCCAAAAACAAAAACCTGATCCGTATTCTTCCGCCTTTAACGGTGCAGAATGAGCACATCGATCAGTTCTTTGACGCCCTCAAAATGGAATTGGATAAATTATAAACCCAAGACTCGTTTTTAAAGTACTTATGTTTTTTATGTCAGTCTAAGCCTGTCGAAGACGGTTTCGGTAACGAAGAACTTCGACAAGCTCAGTTTGACAAAAAGGAAGCGTATTTACATTAAACGAATTAATAAAAGAAGTAATACTCAAGCCCCCTTCTCCGTTGGAAGAAGGGCTGGGGATACGGACAAAGCAGAGATTTCGGCTGCTAAATATAAACTTTGACAGGAATCAACTAATGAAAAAATACACCAGTTTAGACGATATTACCGATCTACAGGCACTCATCGCGGAAGCTCGCGAACTCAAAAAAAATCCATACGCTTTTGAAGAATTAGGAAAGCGCAAGCGTTTAATACTGTTGTTTTTCAACTCCAGTTTGCGCACGCGCTTAAGCACCGAAAAAGCAGCCTGTAATCTGGGGATGGACGTCACCGTGATGAACTTTAACAGTGATGCATGGAAACTGGAATTTGAAGACGGCACCGTAATGAATGCCGACACTTCAGAACACATCAAAGAAGCCGCTCAGGTGATTTCCCAATACGGCGATGTGATTGCTGTGCGTGCGTTCCCTACGCTAACGGATAAAGCAAAAGACGAATCTGAATATGTGATTTCCAATTTTGTGAAGTACGCTTCGGTACCTGTTGTCAATATGGAAAGTGCAACCGCGCATCCCTTACAGGCACTGGCAGATGCGATTACCATTACAGAGCTTTCTCAAAAGAAACGGCCCAAAGTCGTGTTGAGTTGGGCGCCACATCCCAAAGCTTTGCCACATGCCGTGGCCAATTCGTTTATCGGGATGATGCAAAAAATGGATGTAGATCTTACGGTGACACATCCTGAAGGCTATGAACTCAGCGATGCGACTATACAAGATACACCGGTGGAATATAATCAAGATGCGGCACTAAAAGATGCTGACTTCGTCTATGTTAAAAACTGGAGCAGTTATAAAGACTACGGAAGGGTTTCGGCTACGCCGGAAACACATTCCAATTGGATGATCACACCTGAGAAACTAGGCAATGCCCAATTTATGCATTGCTTACCGGTACGTCGTAATGTGATTGTTGCAGACGCGGTTTTAGACGGAAGCAATTCTGTAGTGATTGAGCAGGCCAATAACCGTACGTTTTCGGCACAGGTGGTTTTGAAAAAGATTTTAGAGAATCTGAATTAAAAAGTTAGTATGAAAAAGCTTAACGTCGTCAAAGTAGGCGGAAATATCATCGAAAAAGAGGAAGATTTACAGGCTTTTTTAGATGCTTTTGCGGCTTTACCTGAACCCAAAATTTTAGTTCACGGGGGAGGCAAATTGGCGACACAGCTTGCAGAGCGCCTTGATATACCCGTACAGATGACTAATGGTCGCCGCATCACCGATGCCGAAACCGTTGAAGTCATCACGATGGTCTACGGCGGAAAAGTAAATAAGAGCATTGTTGCCGGCCTGCAGGCTCGTGATTGTAATGCCATTGGATTTTCAGGGGCTGATGGGAATACGATTCTATCGGTTAAGCGGCCGGTAAAAGATATTGATTATGGCTTTGTAGGCGATGTTATTGCGGTAGATTCCACAATGATAGCTAACTTGTTGAGCATTGGGATTACACCTGCTTTTTGCGCCATCACGCACGATGGTAAGGGGCAACTGCTCAATACCAATGCAGATACAATTGCCTGCGAATTGGCGATTGGTCTCTCAGAAAAGTACGAGGTGACTTTAAACTACTGCTTTGAGAAGGCCGGAGTTTTGCTGGATGTCAATGACGATAATTCCGTAGTGAAAGACATCAATTCAGAAAAGTATACCCAATTATTAAACGATAAGATTATAGCAGACGGGATGCTGCCCAAGCTTGAAAATTGTTTTTACGCACTTAAAGGCGGCGTACACCAGGTACAACTGGGCAAACCCGAAATGCTAAAGAACACGATTACTAATTTTACAACCTTACGACTGTAATGAGCATAGAAACACTTACGCAAGAGGCGATAGAATTATTAAAAAACCTGATTGCAACGCAGTCTTTTTCTTCAGAGGAAGAAGGAACCGCCGCGTTGATCGAGAATTGGTTTAAAGCGCACGACATCCCTTTTAAGCGACAAGCCAATAACATTTGGGCAACCAACAAACATTTTGAGGAAGGTAAAACCACCTTATTGCTCAACAGTCATCACGATACGGTTCAGCCTAATAATGGCTATACCCGCGATCCGTTTAGTCCGGATATTGAAGAGGGTAAATTATTTGGTTTGGGAAGTAACGATGCCGGTGGATGTTTGGTTTCATTGATTGCTACGTTTACCTATTTCTATGCTCAGGAAAATCCAAAATACAATCTGGTTATTGTAGCCAGCGGGGAAGAAGAGAGCAGCGGTCCGGATGGATTGAATAGTATGTTGAAGGTTATTCCGCATGTAGATGTTGCAATTGTGGGTGAACCGACTTTGATGAATTTAGCTATCGCCGAAAAAGGCCTCGTGGTTTTTGACGCCAAAGTAACAGGAACTCCGTCTCACGCCGCACATCCTAACAATAACAATGCTATCTATAATTGTATTGAGGTATTGCAGTGGTTTAAAGATTTTAAGTTTGAGAAAACTTCGGAAGCTTTAGGCGAAGTAAAAATGACAGTAACCCAGATAAAAGGCGGGAAGCAGCACAATGCGGTTCCTGCAGACGTGGATCTCGTTGTAGATGTACGGGTAAATGATAAATATTCCAATCAGGAAATTGCAGCTATGTTGCAGGCTCAAGCGCCTTGTGATGAAATAATACCGCGTAGTCTGCGCCTGAACTCTTCTTCAATTCCTAAAGAGCACGAATTGGTAAAAGCCGGTATCGCTTTGGGTAGAACTACTTATGGTTCGCCCACGTTGAGCGATCAGGCGGTATTGACGTGTCCGTCACTTAAATTGGGTCCCGGCGACAGTACGCGCTCACACAGCGCAGATGAGTTTATTTATGTAAACGAAATTGAAGAAGGAATACAGATTTATATAGATTTGCTGAAAAGCATTCTGTAATCCCCCTATCCCCCGAAGGGGGAATGACTAGCGGGAATAGAAATAATACTAACAACCTTAAAATCGCTTGCGATTTTAATTTTACTAAATAAAGGTTCCCCTCCTTGGGAGGGGTCAGGGGAGGACAATGAAACTTTGGGATAAAGGAGCAAACATCGATGACAAGATCATCAATTTTACAGTAGGTAATGATCGGGAGATTGATACGCATATAGCTAAATATGATGTGCAGGCAACCCGCGCGCACGTAAAAATGTTGAATAAAATTGGTATTCTGACTGATAAAGAGCTTAAGGATTTATTGCCTCAACTTGATATACTCGAGGCGCATACCCAGAACCCAGATTTCTTTATCGAACCTGAGTATGAAGATATTCATTCTAAGCTGGAAGCCGAATTAACGCTTATTTTGGGCGAAACGGGTAAAAAGGTACATACGGCACGCTCCCGTAACGATCAGGTCTTAGTGGCGCTGCAATTGTATTACAAAGAGCAGCTGCAGCAAATTAAGGCGCGTACGATTTCCCTTTTTGAAACTTTGATGCATCTGGGAGAGACCCATCAAAGTAAATTGTTGCCAGGATATACGCATTTACAGGTAGCTATGCCCAGCAGTTTTGGATTATGGTTTACCGCTTACGCAGAACTGCTCATTGATGATGTGATCCTACTCAATGCAACGCAGGATATTGTAGATCAAAATCCACTAGGTTCGGCTGCAGGGTACGGAAGTTCGTTTCCCATTGACCGCCAGATGACGACTAAAGAATTGGGCTTTGCCACGATGAAATACAATGTGGTTGCTGCGCAGATGGCTCGTGGTAAAAGTGAGCGTACGCTGGCTTCCACTTTAGGAAGTCTGGCCAATACGCTTTCGCGCTTTGCGATGGATGTGTGTTTGTATATGAGTCAGAATTTTGGCTTTGTAAGCTTTCCGGAGCAATTGACTACCGGAAGCAGCATTATGCCGCATAAAAAGAATCCCGATGTTTTTGAACTCATACGCGGGAAGTGTAATAAAATACAGGCCTTGAGCACCGAGATGGTTCTCATTACCAATAATCTCCCTAGTGGTTACCACCGGGATTACCAATTACTGAAAGAAAATACCATCAGCGCTGTAGAGTCTATGAAGGATATTCTGGAGATTTTTGACTATGCGATTGGTCAGGTACAGGTTAAAGAAATTGACCTGAATGATGACAAATACAAATACCTGTTTACGGTAGACAGCATCAATGATCTGGTGGTTGAAGGCAAGTCTTTTCGTGAAGCCTATCAGGAAATAGGAGGGCAGGTACAGGCAGGGACCTATAAGCCTGAAGCGGGTAAAAACCACACCCATATTGGTAGTATTCACAATCCCGGATTTGCAGAAATCAAAGCCAAAATGCGGAAGTATTCAACTGCTCTGGATATTAAATAGCTAAAAACTTAATGTTTTAATTAAAAACCTGCTTAAATGATAATTTGAGCAGGTTTTTTTGCTTTTATAGATTTTATTATGGTCAAATATTGAGAATTAAATTATTCGTAAAAACTTTTCGCTTACAAATTTGGTGCTTTGCTTGTTCTTCTTTTAATTTTGCATCGTCTTGTTTCTAAAAAGACTTTATGAAGCTTATATATTCATTTATTATTTTCTTAGCTGGTTTTGTGCAGCTGTCAGGTGGAGCCACTCTTCCTGCTCATGCAAACACCGCTATAGAGTATAATGCTGAAGCTTCATTATACAGTCAGCAATTTTTTCATTTCGATGCGAATCACAAGCACAGCCCTGAAATTAGAATGGCTGAATTTGAGATCGAAGAAAGCAGTGATTCTGTTTCTAAAGACAAGCAGGCACAAAGCCTAAACACTTCTATTTTAGCTGCTCAGACATCTGCTCCCAGATGTTTTTACTTTAAATACAAGCATTTAAAATCTAAAGCACGATCTTCTATCAGTGCTGCAGTCAAGCCTTACCTTTTGTTTCAGGTATTCAGACTTTGATTTTAACTTCTTTTCACGCTCAATTTAGTTGGGCTAAACGCATTTTTCGCAATTAGTTTACCTCACACTTAGATTATCAAACTAAGCGGAAAATCCTGTGTTTTTTCACTCCGAAAAAACATCAAATCCATTTTAATTTTTAAAGTAAAATTCACATCACATGAAAAAAATTCTCATGATGTTTGGCTTAGGTGCGCTGTTGTTGCACGTGAGCTGTAAGTCAGAACACAAAGAACACGAAGAAGAAACAACCTTTTTGGTTACTAATCCTGTTGTAAAAGACACGGTTATCACAAAAGATTATGTATCCCAAATTCACTCCAGCCGTCATATTGAATTGCGTGCGCAGGAGCGAGGGTATCTTCAGAAAATTTTTGTAGATGAAGGACAATCTGTAAAAAAAGGACAGTTGTTATTTCAGATTATGCCAAAACTTTATGAGGCAGAAATGCAAAAAGCAAAAGCCGAAGCCCGCTTTGCAGAAATTGAATACCAAAACACAAAAAAACTTGCAGACAGTAATGTTGTGGCTCCTAATGAACTGGCGATGGCCAAAGCTAAGCTTGAAAAGGCAAATGCAGAATTGTCTTTATCGCAGGTGCATCTAGAATTCACACAGATCAGAGCACCTTTTGATGGTATTGTAGACCGTTTTCATGTGCGTTTAGGTAGCCTGGTTGATGAAGGTGAGTTGCTTACCAATCTTTCAGATAACAATATTATGTGGGTTTACTACAATGTTCCGGAAGCAGAATATTTAGACTACAAAGCTGCATTGAAAGACTCTACTAAGCCTAAAGTACAATTACTTATGGCTAATAACAAATACTTTGGTCATCCCGGTATTGTAGAAACTATCGAAGCAGATTTTAATAATGAGACCGGTAATATTCCATTTAGAGCGACTTTCCCTAACCCTGACGGATTGTTGAGACACGGGGAAACCGGTAATGTGCACGTAACCATTCCGTTAGATCAAGCACTTTTAATTCCACAAAAAGCAACTTTTGAGGTTTTGGACAAAAAGTATGTTTATGTGATAGACGACGAAGGTACTGTTCACTCTAAGCAAATTGTTATCGCTGAAGAGATGCCGCATTTGTATGCCGTTAAAGAAGGCTTGAGCACTAACGATAAAATTCTTTTAGAAGGTTTACGCCTGGTTAGAGAGAATGATAAAATAGAATATGAAGTAGAAGACCCTAATGAAGCTATGGCTGATTTAGAGCTTTATGCCGAGTAATCACCGCTCTAAAAAAGAAAAAAAATGTTTAGTAGATTTATTCACAGACCCGTATTTGCGATAGTAATTTCTATTATTATCGTATTTATAGGTTCGCTCGCGATCAAGCAGCTGCCTATATCACAGTTCCCGCAAATCGCGCCCACCACGGTCAATATCTTTATTGCTTATCCTGGTGCGAGTGCAGATGTATTAGTAAAATCAACCTTAGTGACTCTTGAGAACTCCATTAATGGAGTGCAGGGGATGCGTTATATGGCCACCGATGCAACCAGTGCCGGTGAAGCAACCCTGAGAATTATTTTTGAACCCGGTACAGATCCCAATCAGGCGGTCGTGCGGGTCAAGACCAGGGTTGACCAGGTTATGCCCCTCTTGCCCGAATTGGTTCAGCGAGAAGGAGTAGTTATTACACCCATACAGCCTAGTATGTTGATGTATGTGAACCTGTATTCTAAGGAAAAAAGTATGGATGAAAAATTTCTGTACAATTATGCTAACGTAAAAATGATACCCGAGATCAACCGTCTTAAGGGGGTTGCGCGTTCTCAGATTTTAGGTAGCCGTAGATATGCGATGCGTGTGTGGTTAAACCCAGACCGTATGCGTGCTTACAACATTTCGGTAGATGAAGTGATGAAAGCGATGCAGGAGCAAAGTATCGTAGGTAGACCGGGGCGTCTGGGACGAAGTTCGGGTATTGAAGCACAGTCCTTAGAATATGTATTGACGTATAAAGGAAGGTATAACGAACCTTCACAATACGAGAATATTATCATCAGAGCCAATTCTGAAGGTGAGAGCATCAGGCTTAAAGATATTGGTAAAGTAGAACTGGGAAGTGAATTCTTTGATATTTACTCCAATTTAGACGGTCATCCTTCTGCGGCTATCGTACTGAAACAAAATTACGGTAGTAATGCCAGTGATGTAATTGATGAGGTAAAAGAAAAGCTTGAAGAAATGAAAGCTGATTTTCCTCCCGGGATGGATTATAAGATCAGTTATGACGTTTCTAAATTCTTAGACTCTTCCATAGAGCAGGTGATAGATACGCTTCGAGATGCTTTTATCTTAGTGGCACTTGTAGTGTTTATTTTCTTAGGAGACTGGCGTTCTACATTGATCCCAATTATTGCAGTACCAGTTTCTTTGATCGGGGCATTTTTTGTCATTCAATTCTTTGGGATATCTATAAATATGGTAACCCTCTTTGCACTCGTACTTGCCATTGGTATTGTGGTAGATGATGCGATTGTCGTCGTCGAGGCGGTGCATGCCAAGTTTGCAGAGCATCCCCATATTTCACCTTATAAAGCAGTACAACAGGTTCTTGGTGAAATAAGCGGTGCGATTATCGCGATCACCGGGGTGATGGTTTCGGTATTCTTACCTATCTCCTTTATGTCTGGACCGGTAGGTACGTTTTACAGACAGTTCTCGATCACTATGGCGAGTTCTATTGTGATTTCAGCATTAATTGCACTTACCCTTACACCAGTATTGTGTGCTATGCTCTTGAAAAACAATCACGGTGAAGATAAAAAACGCAATATTTTAACCCGTTCGCTTGATAAATTCAATAGTGTTTTTGACAAACTTACCGGTAAATATGTGATTCTTCTTAAGAAAATCGTTAGCAGACGCTGGTTGACTTTTGGAATTCTAATCGCATTCTGTATTGGTATTTTTGTGCAGAGTCAATTCCTTCCTTCCGGGTTTATACCTAGTGAAGATCAGGGTACTATTTATGCGATTATTCAGACACCTCCGGGTGCGACCTTAGAGCGTACCAATAAAGTTTCTTTAGAGCTTCAGAAAATTGCTGAGCATGTAGATGGTGTTGAATCTGTTTCTTCACTGGCGGGTTATGAGATTATGACCGAAGGTCGTGGTTCTAATGCGGGTACGTGTTTGATCAATTTAAAACCCTGGTCAGAACGGGAGCACGACGTAACTGAGATCATGGAAGAGCTTGAGGAAAAATCTAAAGGTCTTGGTGCAATAATCGAGTTCTTTGAGCCACCAGCAATCCCTGGTTTTGGTTCTTCTGGTGGATTCTCTATGCGTTTATTGGATGAGAATACCGAGACCGATTATCAGGATTTTGATAAGATCAATCAAGAGTTTATAGAACACTTAAAAGAGCGTAAAGAACTTACGGGTGTATTTACCTTCTTTGCTGCAAACTATCCGCAGTATGAGTTAGAGATCAATAACGATTTGGCTATGCAAAAAGGAGTTTCTGTAGGAGATGCTATGGAAAACCTGAACATCATGATCGGTAGTACCTATGAGCAAGGTTTCATTAAGTTTGGTCGTTTTTTCAAGGTGTATGTACAGTCTGATCCTAAGTTTAGAAGACTTCCTTCTGATGTTTTAAACATGTTTGTGAAGAACGATGAAGGCGAAATGGTGCCGTATTCAGCATTTATGAAGCTGGTTAAAACTCAGGGGCCTAACGAAGTTACACGCTTTAATATGTACAACTCTGCAGCGATCAGAGGGCTCCCGGCTCCCGGTTATACAACGGCAGATGCTATTGAAGCCATCCGTGAGGTTGCCGCAACCACATTGCCCAAAGGCTATGACATTGGTTGGGAAGGTCTTTCTTATGACGAGGCTAACCGTGGTAACGAGTCCATCTATATTTTCTTAATTGTATTGGTCTTTGTGTATTTCGTTCTGGCGGCGCAATATGAGAGTTTTATCATACCGTTAGCTGTGGTGTTATCACTACCGGTCGGGGTGTTTGGCTCGTTTATGGTGCTTAAGATGATGGGACTTCAGAATGACATTTACGCGCAGATAGGTCTGATCATGTTGGTAGGTCTACTGGGTAAAAATGCCGTGCTTATTGTAGAGTTTGCGGTATTGAAGCGTTCGCAGGGTGCGACGATTCTAGATGCTGCGATAGAAGGTGCAAAAGTACGTTTTAGACCTATTTTAATGACTTCGTTTGCTTTTATCGCCGGTTTGATTCCGTTGCTGTTTGCTTCAGGAGCCGGCGCGATAGGTAACCACACCATTGGTGGTTCTGCACTGGGAGGTATGTTGTTTGGTACCATCTTCGGGGTTGTTATTGTTCCCGGATTGTACTTCATATTTGGCTCTCTTGCAGACGGAAGAAAATTAATTAAAGACGAAGAAGATGGTTCTTTAACAGAGGGCTTTGTACACGAAATAGATAGTTTTTCAAATTCAGAAGAAGATGATCAAGAAGATAAATAGAATCCCTTATATATTTAGCGCAGTGGTGTGTGTGTTACTGGCTTTTTCAGCCTGTAAAGCACCCAGCGTACTAGAACGGGAGGTCGATTTAAAAGACCTCCCTCAAAACTTCGCCAGAGGTAATGCAGATACTACAAATACTGCATTGATACAATGGAAAGCGTATTTTACAGATCCTTACCTGACGGGCTTAATAGACTCTGCTTTGGTAAACAATCAGGAGTTGAATATGATGCTTCAGGAGATTGCGGTTTCTAAAGCAGAAATCAGAGCTAAAAAAGGAGAATACCTGCCTTTTGTAGGTTTTGGCGCAGGTGCCGAAACCGAAAAAGTAGGTAGATATACCAGTCAGGGTGCTAATGATGCGAATACAGACATCAGACCCGGACAAGAATTTCCGGAGCCGTTGCCTAATTATGAATTCGGGTTAAAGGCGACCTGGGAATTAGACATCTGGAAGAAGTTGCGCAATGCTAAAAAAGCAGCAGTTTTCAATTACTTATCAAGTGTTGAAGGCCGAAACTTTATGGTTACGCAATTGGTAGGCGAGATCGCTGAAAGTTATTATGAACTTCTGGCTCTTGATAACCAGCTTGAAATCGTAAACCGAAATATTGAGATCCAGAGTAATGCTTATCGCATTGTGCGTTTACAAAAGGAAGCGGCCCGGGCTACAGGTCTTGCGGTAAGTAAGTTTGAAGCCGAAGTTTTACATACCAAAAGTTTGCAATTTGATATTCAGCAGCGCATTGTAGAAGCAGAAAACCGTATCAACTTTTTGGTAGGACGTTTTCCGCAGCACGTAGAACGCAGTTCACAAGAACTGTTGACCATGGTTCCTAAGGCCATTGAAGCAGGTATACCTGCACAATTGCTTGAGAATCGTACCGATGTAAAGCAGGCAGAATTAGCGTTAGAAGCTTCTAAATTGAATGTAAAAGTAGCCAAAGCTCGTTTTTATCCCTCCTTGGGTATTTCTGCGGGAGTTGGTTTTGGTGCATTCAATCCGAAGTATTTATTAGATACGCCAGAATCTTTACTGTATTCTATCGCAGGTGAATTGACCGCGCCTTTAATCAACAGGAATGAGATTAAAGCTTCTTATACAAGTGCAAGTGCAAAACAACTTCAGGCGGTTTATGATTATGAAAAAACTGTATTGAATGCGTATATCGAAGTGGCTAATCAGCTTGCTAAGGTAGATAACCTGAGTAAAAGTTTTGATCTGAAATCTCAGGAAGTTGAAGCGTTGAACCGTTCGGTTAATATATCTGGGCAATTGTTTTCATCGGCACGCGCAGATTATATGGAGGTGTTGATGACGCAACGAGATGCTTTAGAATCCAACTTTGAATTAGTAGAAACCAAAATGGACCAGATGAATGCTTATGTGCATATGTATCAGGCACTAGGTGGTGGCTGGAACTAAGATTTAGTTAGTGTTGAGGTGGTTTGCAGCACTTCTTCTTGATATCGGAAGTGTTTCAAACTAGAAACCGCCCGGAGGTGATGTCCCGGGCGGTTTTTTATTGGCACCTCCAAAAGGGTTTAAGATCTCAAAGTAGTTTTTTTTAGTTCACTTAAGGATCGAGGTAATTTTATACCACATCTAAATTTGTTTCGTTATTTTAGAAATTCAGCAATTGAAGCGATGAAACCGTTTGTAAAAGAAGATTCTATAGTGCGAGAAATTTGGGGTAAAAGCGATACGGTTTTACTCATTTTTGCCGGTGCTGCCGCAGAGTTTGCACTCAATAAAGCTGTAGATTGGTTGTATTTTACCGGGAAACTTCCTGCAGATCCCTTAGGACGTTTATTTTCTACCGTGACTTATGCGCGTAACATTATTTTTGCTGAAGAAGAGCAGGCACATCAAACTATAAATGCTATATATCATATTCATAAAGCAGTAGAGCAGAAGCGAGATACTACGATACCTGACTGGGCCTATCGTGATGTATTATTTATGTTGATTCATTATTCTATAGCTTCTTACGAAGTCTTAGAACGCAAGCTCAGCAATGCTGAGAAACAAGAAATCTATGATGTGTTTTACCGATTTGGAAATCAAATGCAGTTGAAAGATCTAGCGGCAGATTATGAAAGCTGGTTGCCACAGCGCGAAGAACATTTAGATAACGATCTTAAGAAAAGCGCTTATACAGAAGACTTATTCAAACAGTATAAAAAGCATTTGGGAACCTTTCGTTATTTCTTTTTAATCGAAGGACAAAAATTACTCGTACCTGCACAAGTGAGCATACTACTCGGTTTTGGCCGCTTTTCGATGCTTAATCCTGTGATTCCCTTTTATAAATTGAGTAGAAGGTTAAAACTAGATGTACTTGTAAAAGCTGTTTTATTACCGGAAAATTATAAAGAACAGATTAATGAAATAGATGTGGTGGTTTAATATTAAAATGATTTAATCAATGAAAAAGCGACCCAGACCGGGTCGCTTTTTTATCTTTCTTCTATGTTCTAACATCTCACATCTAGATGATTGTACTCTGTCCCATATGGATGTTCTTAAAATTACGGTTGGTATCATCTGGATGAGTGATGTAATCAGCAATAAAATCACCAACCTTAGTCGTAGTAAAGGCTTTTTTAGGATTGATATCTCCGGTTGTGATTCCCAATTCCAGGGATTTTTCAACAGCGTTTTCAATCGCATCTGCTTCTTTGTGTAAATCTAAATGGCGCAACATCATCGCAGCAGAAAGAATAGAGGCAAGCGGATTGGCAATATTCTTTCCGGTAGCTTGTGGAAACGAACCGTGAATAGGTTCAAACATACCTACCGTACTACCAACAGAAGCCGAAGCTAACAATCCGATAGAACCCCCAATTACTGAAGCCTCATCTGAGATGATATCACCAAATAAGTTTTCGGTTAAAATCACGTCAAACTGACTTGGGTTTAAGATCATTTGCATCGCCGCATTGTCGACGAATAAGAAATCGAGTTCTACATCATCGTATTCTTTGGCGATTTCGGTAACCGTTTTGCGCCATAAACGTGACGTTTCTAACACGTTTGCTTTGTCAACAAGGGTTAATTTTTTTCTTCGGTTTTGAGCCTCTTTAAAAGCCAGATGCGCAATACGTGTAATTTCAGCTACAGAATAGGAGCAGCCATCGCTTGCAACTTGTCCGTCTTCACTCAGGTGCTTATCACCAAAGTAAATTCCACCAGTCAATTCGCGATAGATTGAAATATCTGTCCCGCTGATGATTTCCTTTTTTAAAGGTGAATTCTCAATCAAACGCTCGTAAGCCTTTACCGGTCTGATGTTGCAGAATAAACCTAACGACTTACGTAGCTTTAATAAGCCTTGCTCCGGTCTTACTTTTGCAGACGGATCGTTGTCGTATTTAGGGTGGCCAATAGCGCCAAAAAGCACGGCATCACTTGCTTTACACAGTTCGATAGTATCGTCTGGTAACGGATTTCCGGTGGCATCAATCGCACAGGCACCCACCAATGCTTTTGTAAACTTAAAGGTATGGTCGTAGACGTCAGCAATAGCGTCAAGTGCTTTTATTGCTTGCTCGGTAACTTCAGGACCGATACCGTCTCCTGCTAAAAGTGCAATATTGAATTTCATAATTTCATTTTATTTCAAAACCCCACAAGTTCTGGAAACTGGTGAGGTTTGTAGATTGTTACGGGTTAAAGTTTAATAGCTCTGCTCTAGTTCAAAAGCTTCGATTTTATCCTTTTTACTGATTAAAAAGTCAATGTCATCGTAGCCATTAATCATACAAACTTTTTTATACGGATCGATCTCAAATTCTAAATCACCGGCAGGTGAAGTCAATATTTGGTTTTCCAGATCAATCGTAAGTTTAGTATCGGGTTTGTCTTTTATAGTCTGAAGCAATTCCTTTAAATATTCAGGAGTTACTTGTATCGGTAAGATACCGTTATTTAGCGCATTACCTTTGAAAATGTCAGCAAAAAAGCTGCTGATCACCACTTTAAATCCGTAGCCTCCAATTGCCCAGGCAGCGTGTTCTCTACTGGAACCACAGCCAAAGTTATCTCCAGCAACCAGAATTGGTCCGTTATAGGTATCGTCATTCAATACAAAATCTTTGTTTTCATTCCCCTCGTGGTCGTATCTCCAATCGCGAAATACATTATCGCCAAAACCTTGCTTGTCGGTAGATTTTAAGAAGCGTGCAGGTATGATCTGATCGGTATCTATATTTTCAATAGGTAACGGAACAGCAGTATCGGTAAGTTTTATAAACTTTTCCATCTAGTTTAATTGTTTTGTAATGTCTGTAATTTTTCCGGCAACGGCTGTAGCTGCAGCCATAAGCGGACTCGCTAAAATGGTACGCGCACCCTGACCTTGTCTTCCTTCAAAGTTTCGGTTAGAGGTAGAAACACAATACTCACCTTCCGGAATTTTATCGTCGTTCATCGCCAAACATGCCGAGCAACCCGGTTGTCTCAGTGCAAATCCTGCTTCGGTAAAAACCTTGTCCAATCCTTCTGCAACAAGCTGCTTGGCAACCTGCTGTGACCCGGGAACCAACCACGCATTTACATTAGAAGCTTTTTGTTTTCCTTTTACAAAATCTGCCGCAATGCGGAAATCTTCGATACGTGAATTGGTACAACTCCCTATAAACACATAATTGATAGGCTTGTCGATAAGGCTTTCTCCTTTTTTGAAGTTCATATAGGCCAAAGCCTTCTCTAAATTCACATCTTCTTTATCAGGAATCGTACCGGTCACTTTGATCCCCATTCCCGGGTTTGTACCGTAAGTCACCATAGGTTCGATGTCTTCTGCATCAAAAGAATATTCTTTGTCAAACACTGCATCAGCATCAGTAGGAAGGGTTTTCCAGTATTCTAGTTTTTTGTCCCATTCTGCTCCTTCAGGTGCAAACTCGCGCCCTTGTACATAATCAAAAGTAGTCTGATCTGGAGCGATCATTCCGCCACGGGCACCCATTTCGATGCTCATATTACAAACGGTCATACGCCCTTCCATAGACATCTCTTCAAAAACGTTACCGGCGTACTCACAGAAATAACCCGTACCGGCATTGGTACCAATTTTTGAGATTACATAAAGAATAACATCTTTAGGCAATACATTCGGTTTTAGTTTTCCGTTTACATTAACCCGTAAACTTTTAGGCTTGGTCAATAACAAACACTGACTGGCAAAAACCTGTGCCACCTGACTCGTACCTATACCAAAAGCAATGGTACCAAAAGCACCGTGCGTAGAGGTGTGGCTATCTCCACAAACCATAGTCATTCCCGGTTGTGTGATTCCCAATTCTGGAGCCATTACGTGAACGATACCGTTGTATTCATGACCTAAACCATACAGCGTAATACCGTGTTTCTCACAATTCTCGGTGAGTTGTTTAAGTTGATTTCTTGAAAGTACATCACGCACCGGTAAGTGCTGATCTACTGTGGGGGTGTTGTGATCTGCAGTCGCCATAATCTGATCTGGACGTGCTACGGGAATGCCCCGCTCTTCTAATTCTGAAAAGGCCTGTGGGCTGGTTACCTCGTGAATAAGGTGTTTATCAATGTAAAGTACTTGTGGTCCATTAGGCACCGTGTCTACCACGTGTGCATCCCAGACTTTATCAAATAAGGTTTTTCCTGCCATTTTAATGTAATTAGTTCCGTAGAACTTTAATAGTATTTGAAAAAATAAGGATTCTTATGATGAAGAATCCTTATGTTAAATTTTGATTTATAATGAATTAAGCCTCGACTTGCGTCTGAACATTTGCTACTTTCATAATCTCGTGAATGTCTTCATCTAAGATTTCCTTCTGCTTATCTGCAAATTTAAGAAACACATCATAAACCGCGTCTAACTGAACCTTAGTTAATTCATAACCCACTTTCTTAGATCGATACGCTAAAGCAGCACGACCACTACGGGCGGTAAGTACGATCGCACTTTCGGTAACACCTACTTCTTCAGGATCCATGATTTCATAAGTCTCCCGGTTTTTAATCACTCCGTCCTGGTGAATTCCAGAGCTGTGCGCAAAAGCGTTAGAACCTACAACGGCTTTGTTAGGCTGTACAGGCATTCCCATTTTATCACTCACCATTTTACTGGTATCCCACAATAAACGTGAGTTGATATCGGTATCTAAACCTAAAGTAGGATGCTGGCGTAAGATCATTACCACTTCTTCTAAAGCAGTATTTCCTGCACGTTCACCGATACCATTGATAGTACACTCAATTTGACGCGCACCATTTATAACACCAGCAATCGAGTTCGCTGTTGCTAAGCCCAAGTCGTTATGACAATGGCAAGAAAGTATGGCTTTATCAATACCTTTTACATTTTCTCTAAGGTATTTCATTTTTGCACCATATTCTTCCGGAAGGCAATATCCAGTAGTATCCGGTATATTTAAAACAGTTGCACCTGCTTTAATCGCAGCTTCACAAACACGTGCTAAATATTCATTATCTGTACGGCCGGCATCTTCAGCATAAAACTCCACATCTTCAACAAAAGTCTTGGCATAAGCCACAGCATCATAAGCACGCTTGATGATGTCTTCACGATTAGACTTGAATTTATATTTTATATGGGAGTCGCTGGTGCCAATACCCGTATGTATACGCGGCTTTACAGCGTGTTTAAGTGCTTCAGCAGCAACTTCAATATCTTTTTTTACAGCGCGGGTAAGACCACAAACCGTAGCGTTCTTTACCAGACGTGCAATTTGATCAACAGAATTAAAATCACCGGGACTAGAAATAGGGAAACCGGCCTCAATAACATCAACACCCAGTAAATCGAGACGTTCTGCTATAATCAGTTTTTGATTGGTGTCTAATTTGCAGCCCGGGACTTGCTCCCCGTCTCTAAGCGTCGTGTCAAAAATTTGGACTTTGTTATCGGTCATAGTGCTTTTTTTCTCAATTTAAGTGTGAATATATATATTGGTAGTACTTTTGAAGTTCCTAACGGCAAATAACCTACGATGTTTAAGTAAATTTGTCTCTGTCTAAAATATTGATATACAGTTTTTTATGCGTAAAATCATTACAACAGCAAATGATTCAAAAGATTCTCTTTATGTTCTGATAAAGTCGTTATCTAAGTCTGAAAAGCGTCAGTTTAAATTATATGTAGGTCGTTTAGACGGTAATGCGGATTCTAAATATTTGCAGCTTTTTAATCTGCTTGATAAAATGAATTCGTATAATGAAAGCGAGATTTTTAAGAATAACATCGTAAAAAAACAACAGCTTTCTAACCTGAAAGCACACCTCTATAAACAGATTTTAATCTCACTCAGGTTGAGTCCGGCTCATCAAAATATACGGGTTCAAATACGAGAACAGCTTGATTTTGCTACGGTTTTGTATCAAAAAGGCTTGTATCAGCAAAGCCTCAAACTACTCGAGAAAGCCAAACATATGGCTATTGAAAATGAAGAGAAAAATGTAGCTTATGAGATCGTAGAACTTGAGAAGGTTATTGAAACCCAATACATAACGCGCAGTATGAGCACCCGCGCTGAAGAACTTGCGCATGAAGCTAAAGTTCTGAGTCAGCAAAATCTAATGACCAGTAAGCTGTCTAATTTGTCTATTCAGTTGTATGGGTTGATGCTTAAAACCGGTTATGTGCGCAGTGATGAAGAAAAACGCGAAATCACTGCATTTTTCACCCAATCAATGCCAAAATACAAAATGAGCACGTTAGGTTTTCGCGAGAAACTCTGGCTCTATAAGGCATATCTCTGGTATAGTTTTTTGATACAGGATTTTCTATCGTGTTTTAAATATGCCATGCGTTACGTAGAACTCTTTGAGGAAAATCCGGCGATGATTGCCCGCAATCCGGTGTTTTATTTAAAAGGAAATCATTATTTACTGGAATCACTTTTCTACCTAAAACACCACACCAAATTTAAAGAAGTTCTTGAAAGTCTGGAGATGCGACTGCAAACAACAGATTTCCCCACCAGCGATAATCTGGAGATTCTAGAGTTTTTATATGTGTATTCCCATAAGCTGAATCTGAAGTTTATGGTGGGTGATTTCAGTACCAGTGACGGACTTATAGAGAAGATTGAAAAGTATCTGAAACAAAACGGACAACGGATGGATGAGCATCACATTATGGTGTTTTATTATAAGATCGCAAGTCTGTATTTTGGTAATGGACAGAATAAAAAGTGTATTGAGTATTTAGGAAAGATCATCCATAATAAATCGCTCAAAATGCGTGAAGATTTGATGTGTTTTTCTCGTATTCTGAATCTTGTTGCGCATTACGAGGCGGGAATGGATTACCATCTCGAAACCTTACTGAAGAGCACCTATAAGTTTTTGATCAAAATGGACGATCTGCATGAGGTCCAAAAGGAAATGATCAAATTCCTTAGAAATCTGGGAGATATTTTTCCTAGTGAGTTGAAGAACGAATTTAAAAAATTGCGTAAACGGTTGGAGGTTTATGAAGAAGATCCATACGAGCGCAGAGCCTTTTTATATCTTGATATTCTTTCCTGGTTAGATAGCAGAATTGAAAGTCGCCCAGTTGCTGAAATTATTAAGGAAAAAGCAATGGTGTTGAATCGGTAGACAGTGCGTTGCAACGTTCTAATTACAAGCTAAAAACATTAGTTTCCTGTTACATTAGGCAAGAAATTTATATATGAAGTAAAAAGTGAATCATAAACTGAAAACCTACCTTTTGCCAACCCAACCCAATTCTTTTATAAAAAACATACTTCAACTCAATCTGGCGATGCTTTTAGTCAGCACCAGCGGGGTGCTGGGACGTGCGGTCACGTTGCCTCCTGTGGTTACAATAGGATGGCGGGCTTTGCTTGCAGTGGTATTTCTTATGCTTTTTTTAAAGTGGAAAAAGATCAGTTTTAGGATAGCAAAAGAAGACCGAAAGCAGGTTTTTTTAGGCGGAATTTTAATGGGCATACACTGGGTGGCTTATTTTAAAGCTTTACAATTGAGTAATGTTGCGATTGGAATGCTTACGATCTTTACATACCCGGCATTGACAAGTATTTTAGAACCGTTGCTTTTACGCTTGCCCTTTCAGAAAATTCATTTGTTTTTGGGACTACTGGTTCTAGGCGGGATCGCATTACTCATTCCTGATCTGGATTTTGAGAATGAATATACCCAAGCCGTAGCTTATGGTCTAGGATCTGCCTTGGCGTATGCACTGCGTAATATATTGATGAAAAAGCAAGTGGCAAACTATCACGGCAGCTTGCTGATGCTATATCAGGCGTTGATCATCGGTGTTTTATTGATCCCTTTTAGTTTTCAAACCACTATTGAAGCCCTTCAGGAGAATTTGATCTGGATTTTGGCTCTGGCACTTTTTACTACCGCTTTGGGGCATACCTTATTTCTATTGACATTTCGCTATTTTTCCATTACTACGGCGAGTATCATCAGCAGTGTTCAGCCGGTTTATGGTATTTTATTAGGCGTTTTACTCTTGGGAGAAGTCCCAAAGCTATTGACGATTATTGGAGGACTTTTAATTATTAGCGCGGTGGTGATAGAGAGTTTGCGTAGTGCAAAAGAGAAGGGATAAATAGTTTAATTTAATCTTCTTTTTATAAAGTCTAAATATAAAAACATCTATATCAGCTATTTGTATTGTTTCTATGCGTATGTCTGGGTAAATTAATGTCCTATTAATCTCTAAAAACAAAAAACAATGGCTATCAGACTAGGAAATAGTTGTTCAAATTGTGAAAATTTGACAGCATCAAACGACTGTAAATTACACGGAGTTCACGTAACTGCCGGATATACTTGTGACAGTTTTGAAATGAAAGCAGTCCTTAAAAATGACCCTAATTGTGCAAATTGCGCACGCTTTCATGGACCGACATGCGCTAATCCACAAAAAGCAGCCCCGGAAATGCTTTGCTCACACTGGGCTCCTAATAACAATATGGCTTAAATACGAAGTCTATTTGAAAAATAAAAAAGCCCGCTGATCTGTGGGCTTTTTTTATTGGCTCCGTCAAAGAGTTTAATATCCTGAAGCTTGCCTCGAAATAGAAAATTTGTTTTTAACGAATACCTCTTGGGTTAGCCCCGAGGATTTATTAGCTGATACACGCGTTCCAGATCGCATCGTCGGTGGGTGGTTCTGCAATAAAGGTCATTTCTTCCTTTTTTACAGGATGGGTTATAACCAATTTTCTGGAGTGTAAATGAATGCTTCCGTCTTTATTACTTCGGTCTGCACCGTATTTTAGGTCACCTTTAATGGAACAACCAATAGCAGATAACTGCGAGCGTATTTGGTGGTGCCTTCCGGTATGCAGATCTATTTCCAGCAGGTAATAATTATTGAGTTCTTTAATAATCTTATAATCTAAAATTCCTTTTTTACTATCGGGAACCTCATTTGCATGGCTATACGATTTATTCTGCTTAGGGTTTCGTTTTAGATAATGTATAAGCGTATCTGCTTTTTGGGGCGGAGCATCTTTCACCACTGCCCAATATGTTTTTTTAGCTTCTTTCTGAGCAAATAATTTATTGAGACGCGGTAAAGCTTTAGAAGTGCGTGCAAAAATTACAATCCCACTGGTAGGCCTGTCCAGACGGTGTACCACACCCAGATAAACAGCTCCAGGTTTGTCATACTTTTCTGCAATATAGCTTTTAACCACTTCGCTTAACGGCTTGTCACCGGTCTTATCACCTTGTACAATATCACCCGGTCTTTTATTGACGACAATGATGTGATTGTCTTCATAAATTACCAGAAGGTTGTCTTTTGTGCTGTGTGGATTTGTAATCAAGGCTAAATGTTCAAGATTTTGGAGCTGCATTTTTATCTAATCGATGATTTTCAAATACTTCTAAAGCAGTTTTCAAAAATCCGATTAAACCTATTCCAAAAATTAATATTCCAATAGATAATTGTTGTAATTTCTCATTAACAGAAATAAAATATCCAAAAATTCCAATAGCTATAGTAGCGAACGTCATTATACTTAAAATGCCAATTGCAATTTTGCCTTTTTTGGGATTTTCCCAAATTTTTTTAGAGAAATTATTTTGAGTTTTTGTAGTGTCTTGTAATGTAGAAATGCTTATTCCTAAACCCATAAATATGAGTGTGTAATTATAATTCTCAAAGATTATATCTGGATTCTCTTTTAGATAGTCAAATCCCTTTAAGTAAGGAACCAAAGCATAGAAAAGACCCATCAACATTAATGGATATTGAAGGTAGCTTATTAATTGAAAAATCTTTCTATAGTTCATAAATGAAATTATATTCTAAATGAAAGCATTCTATAAGTAGCTATATTTTAGACCTCCCACTTTATAATTTTTAATACTGCTCGTCATCACTGGGGAAATCCACCGCTTTCACGTCAGAAATGTATTGCTCAAAAGCTCCGGTCATTTGCGTATGCAGATCCAGATATCTTCTTAAAAAACGCGGACTGAACTCTTGACTCATCCCCAGCATATCGTGCATCACCAAAACCTGGCCGTCAACACCATTACCGGCACCAATGCCTATTACCGGAATTGTTAAACTTTCGGCTACTTCTTTAGCAAGCTTGCTGGGTACTTTTTCCAGTACAACGGCAAAACAACCTATTTTCTCAAGAAGCAAGGCATCTTCCTTCAGTTTTTGAGCTTCGGCCTCTTCTTTAGCGCGTACCGTATACGTGCCAAATTTATATATAGACTGCGGAGTCAAGCCTAAATGTCCCATTACAGGAATTCCGGCATTTAGAATACGTTTGATAGATTCTTTAATCTCTTTACCTCCTTCTAATTTCAATGCGTGTCCGCCGCTTTCTTTCATAATGCGTATTGCAGAACGAAGTGCTTCTTTAGGATCACTTTGATAACTCCCAAAAGGTAGATCAACTACTACCAGAGAACGTTGAATGGCTCTGATAACCGAAGATGCATGGTAGATCATCTGATCAAGGGTTATGGGTAATGTGGTCTCGTGGCCCGCCATCACATTAGAAGCTGAGTCTCCCACCAAAATTACATCTATACCGGCGCGGTCAACAATCTTTGCCATAGTGTAATCATAAGCGGTAAGCATCGCGATTTTTTCACCGTGACTTTTCATCTCGGTAAGTGACTTAACGGTTATTCTTTTGTATTCTTTTTTTGCTGCAGACATAGCACAATTTTTTAATGCGGGTAAAAGTAGTAAATTACTCGATAATCGAGATGCAATGGGCTTAGAGCTTCACTCGAATTAAAAATACTACAGTATAAATCCCGTAGCGACTTGCGCTGAAGCGGTTGATAACTATCACTTTATGAAAAGAATTATTGTTCTACTCATTTTTATATCTTTTAATTATCTGCAGGCACAAGAAGATATGCATCCTGAAGAAACAGTAGTCGCTTTTTTTAATGCCTTTCATCAGCAGGATACACTAGCGCTAAAAGAATTGATTTACGATACCGTAAAAATGCAATCGGTGCAGGCCAGACCAGATGGAACAGTAAAGATTTCTAACAGTGGTTTTGATGCTTTTTTAAAGTCGATAGCCTCTATACCTCAAGAAGTGACTTTTGAAGAGCGTATTAAAGATTATCAGGTTCGCTCAGATGGCTTGATGGCTCATGTGTGGACACCTTATGAATTTTATATTAACGGTGAAATGAGCCATTGTGGGGTGAATAGTTTTCAGTTAATCTGGGTTGGTAAACAATGGAAGATATTTTATATCGTAGATACCCGAAAACCAGAAACTTGCGAATAATATTTTTGCAGGTTTAAAGTAATTGGCTATCTTTCATAACCTTAATGTTTCCCCTGATCTTGAGCTAATTACTTTTATATTTATTAGAAGTTGGGGAAAAAATTATATACTTTATTTCTGCTTTTTGTATTGATGTATGGCGTTAATTATGCCCAGCAACAAGAATCCTATTTAGAAACTTTACGTCCCGGTTTTACAGTAGATATTCGGTTTTTTGATCCTTTAGATCAAGAAGCAAACTCCGTGATTTCTGGTAATGCTCAAGCTGTTTTTAATACTGAAACTAAACTTCCTAAATTAAAATCTGAAGTTGCTACCGGGCTTAGCTATATGTTAATCTACAATGCATTAGATTTTGAACGGGAGCTTCTCCTAAGCGATACGATTGCCAACACCTTTTCCGCACGATTTTCTGAAGCTTACAATACGTTCAGTAAAGAAAATGGGAAAGAAGAGGCGTTTTTTGTTTATACGCTAAATAGAAAGCCGCTCTATGATCTGCGTTTGAATGAGCTAAATTTTACAGAAGAATTTAAAGATGCTGTAAAGCGTTTGGGACGAGATCTAACTCCTAAAGGCTTTATTTCCCGATTTGGAACCCATTATGCCGAGCAGCTTACTTATGGCGGATTGTACATTTTACGAAATAAAATAAGGAGCCGGGATTATGTGAATTCGCCCTATGATGAAGACGCATTTCAAAAAAATCTGCTTCTCAAGATTGCTCAGCAGCAGCGTGGTGATTCGTTGACCGAACCTTATATCAATATCGGTCAGCCACAGGTTTTTACAAAGGGTGGGGACCCTGCTGAACTATGGACTGAGCGCTGGGAAAATACGGTTACTGAAGATAACGCAGTTGTCATTAATACCCAGCTGGTGGAACTTACCAATTTACTTTCAACAAATAACTTCCCGGAAACTGAAGAGCTTAATTACAAACGTGATTTGCTTCACGCGGCTATTATTTCGGCACAGCAGAAATCGATCTCCTGGCAGGAAAAAGATTCTACAGCTAATTTTTATAAGAAGTATTCGCTGCAGTTTCGTCAAAAAATCACTTCAGTGATAAAGACCGAAACAGGAGCTGAAGAGAAGCCAAATGCCTATGTGGGTGACTTATTTTACGGTGCATTTAGTAAAAACCGAGAACCGCTCAAAACAGCCCCGATAATTGAAAATAACGGGATAGATCTCAATTCGTTATTGACCGATGAGGAAGTTAAACTCAACCGAATCCTTGATTTTACGATTTCTCCCGAAGAATTGAAAGAAAGTTACGTGAGTGTCTGGGATGACGCAAAAAAGTTGGTAAAAGGTGAGAAGCGCACAGCACTTTTTGTTTCAGGTCCTCAAGATGCGCATATACCTTTTAGAGATGCATTGGTCCGCCCGATTTATAAAGAAGTTGCAATTACCACGATTGATGGAGATGTGTACACCATTAAATACAGTCTGGAGCAGCTACGCAACACTACTGCTATTTTAAGTGCAAACAACAACTATACTTATTCTATGGAGTCTGAACTTGTTGCTGCTGCCGCACGTGGTGACATTGAGACACTAGAAGATTTATATGCCAGAGGTGCCTCCCGAACAACAAGCGGGGTTTTAGAAGCTGCTATCCAGAATTTTGACAATGCTGAAGTTTTAAATGTGATCTGTGACTTTGGTGTGCGTCCTACCACAGCAGATCTTGACATCGTTTTTGACCCGGATTATTTTAGTAAGGCCGATGCTTTAACATTGCTAGAACGTGGTGCATCTCCTAAAAACAATATGATATATAAAGCCGTTGCTTTTAAGCAACCAGAGGTAATTCATGCGTTATTGCGTGAAGGAGCAATACCGGTTAATAACGATGTGGCATTTGCTGTTAAAATGGGAGATTATGAAGTGGTAAAAGCTTTGATGAGTATGCGTTTTGAAACCTTTGAGGCCGATCAACAGATGCTTGCGCTTGCGGTTGCTCATGGAGATGTAGAACTTACCAATACCTTTATAAATTATGGGGCTGAGGCAGATGCCAAAACCTTACAGATGGCCACTAAAACAGGAGATAAAAACATTATAGATCAGGTAAAAGTAATCACTCCAGGCAGTACACAGGTGCTTGAAGTAGCTGCAGAAGCAAACGATACAGCGTTGTTTGATTACTTTTTTAAAAAAGAAACTGTTACCATCTCTCCTCAAATCATATCTACAGCTATTCAGCATACTAACATGGTTATTCTTGAAAAAGCACTTGAAGGTTCAGAATTACAGAATTTTGCTTTAAAAGAGGCAATTGCTTTTAAGAACCCGGCTGCGGTTAGGTTGAGTTTGAAAAAAGGAGCAGAACCGGATTCGGTTTTTGAATATGCAATTTTAGAAGAGGATTTTGCATTGTTTAAAGAGGTTTTAACTCAGTATGAGGGCGATCCTCAATTGGCTTTTGAGCAAGCTGTTTTCTTTGATAAACTCGATTATGTAATATATGTATTCGAGCATAACGGAACGGAACTAGAAGCTGAAAGTCAATTGCTACGTGCTGTAGGGAACCAGAATTTTGATCTGGTTAAATTTTTAGTAGCTCAAGATGCCAATCCTGAACTAGGAATAGACGCTGCGGTTGCTTCCGGAAATTTTGAAATCACCCAATTTTTAATCGAAAATGGCGCTTCAGTATCTAACCCGCAGTTGATTCAGAATGCTATCAAAACTGAAAATACAGCGTTGGTGAAATTGCTATTAGATACCGCTAGCATTGATCCTGATGCAATTATGTTAGATTTGATCAAAACAAACAATGTAGCGTTGGTTCAAAAGAATATAGCGTTGGGAGCTCAGCTTAATTCAGAATTCATGAATGCGGCTTTAGATAGCGGTAATGAAGAACTTGTATTGTTGTTATTGGCTTCAAGTTCGAAAGAAGAATTTTCAGAAAAGCTTTTGTTTACTGCAGTTCAAAAAGGAATGCCTCAAGTTGCTGAGGTGCTTATGGATTCCTTACAAAACCCTGACTATGCTCTAGAAGCGGCTTTTCAATTTAAGAATATTGAAGTTTTAAATCTTGCACTTGTAAAAGGAGCAAAACTGGTAAATACCGATTTGATCAGAGTTGTTAAAGATGGTTTTAGTAAAGCTGTACCGGTGTTGCTAGAAAAGAATCTCAACCCACGCATTACAGATAACGAAGACAACGGTCTTTTGCATTTTGTGGTTTATAAATATGACGACGGCGATACCGAAACTCTTGATGTGTTGATCAAAAATGGAGTCCATATCAATGCGAAAAACAAAATAGGGGAGACGCCATTACACTGGGCAGTAAAAGCCGGAATCACCAATAAATCTATTATTATAAAGTTATTGAATTCTGGCGCTTTACCCGAAGCTCAAACAGTAAAGCGACAAAGCGTTGCAGATTATACTGATGATAAAAAACTACGAAAGTTACTCAAAGCGCCTCTCGCAAACTAGCAGTCACTCAACGCCACATTTACTGCAAGACCACCTTCGCTGGTTTCTTTGTATTTAGAATTCATATCTTTTGCGGTTTGCCACATCGTTTCAATTACCTTATCTAGAGGCACTTTTGCATTCTTTGAATCTGTGTCGAGCGCCATCTCGCAAGCATTGATTGCTTTAATAGCACCCATCGCATTGCGTTCTATACACGGAATTTGCACCAGACCTCCAATAGGGTCACAGGTAAGTCCCAAGTGATGCTCCATCGCAATTTCACTTGCCATCAAAACCTGCTCAGGAGTTCCACCCATCAGTTCGGTAAGTGCGCCTGCAGCCATTGCGCTAGAGACGCCTATTTCTGCCTGGCAACCGCCCATAGCTGCAGAAATGGTAGCTCCTTTTTTAAACAGACTTCCTATTTCACCCGCCACCAGCATAAACTGCTTGACATCTTCAAAGTTTGCATCGTGATTTTCAATAACCATATAATACATCATCACAGCAGGTATAACTCCGGCGCTTCCGTTTGTGGGAGCAGTTACCACACGTCCCAGCGAAGCATTTACCTCGTTAACGGCAAGTGCAAAACACGACACCCATTTAAGGATTTGTCTGAATTTTACTTCGGTGCTGCGTATGGCGGCGATCCACTCATCTGGAGAGGTATACTGGCAATCACCAATAAGCGTTTTGTGCGTGTCAAATGCCCTGCGACGTACGTTGAGTCCACCCGGTAAAGTACCTTCTGTATGGCAGCCGGTATACATCGAGTCAAGCATAACTTCCCAGATTTGTTTCAGCTTAACATCTATTTCTTCTTCAGTAGCCAGTGAACGTTCATTGGCCATCACAAGTTCAGAAATTTTAAGATCTTCAGCATTGCAAAAAGCCAGTAGTTCTTTACCAGACTGTACCGGAAACGGAAATTCTTTCAGTTTTTCCTGCTTGGCTTTAGAGCGCAGACGTTCTTCCTGAACCACAAAACCTCCACCTATAGAATAATAGATTTCTGAAGTGCGTTTGCCGGTATTCAATTTTGCTCTGAATGTGATTCCGTTAGGATGAAATTCTTTGAATTTTTTATTGAAAACAATAGCACTTTCAGTATTAAAATCAACTGGCATTTCGCTATTTAACTGGATCTTCTTGGTTGATTTTATACGCTCTATAACCTTTGGGATATCTTCTATAGGATAGCGTTGCGGGTCTAGGCCTTCTAAGCCTAAAAGTACAGCGATATCAGTCGCGTGGCCTTTACCTGTAAGGGATAAGGAACCGTAGAGTTCTACTGTAATTTCAGTGATGCTGTCAAATTTCTTTTTTTCTTTTAGCTTATCGATCCATCTTAAGGCTGCTCGCCATGGACCCAACGTGTGTGAACTAGACGGTCCCACACCAATCTTAAGCATATCAAAAACGCTGATACTTTCTATTTTACGCATACTGAGAATTTGGCTTCAAATATAGCATAATTCACAGAGCTTAAATTTAAATAGAGCATCTGTTAATTTTTAGGAAATTTTCCGTTTAAAGGGAAATAATCCATACTTTTGGACAATGGAATTTGAAGAATTGTATAAGATCAAAATGCCTGATGAGGTGCATCAAGCGGGTACTTCTAAGCAGACCGGTTTTCCGAGTCCGGCTACTCATTATTTAGAAAGTACCATCGATCTCAATTCGATCTTAACCACAAACCGGGATGCCACTTTTTTTATTCGTATCAGCGGTAACGGATGGAAAGCACATAATATTTTAGATCAAGACGTACTCATCATAAACCGGGCAGCTCCTGTAAAACATGGGAAGTTAGCACTTGTGGTTACAGATGGCAGCTTTAAGATAGAACGTATACCTACTACTTCGGTAGATGATTTAGAATTTACCGTTTGGGGCGTAATAACCTACATCATTCACGCAGTATTATGATCGCACTGGTAGATTGCAATAGCTTTTATGCCTCATGTGAACAGGTTTTTAGGCCTGACCTGTGGGGTAAACCTGTTGTTGTTTTAAGCAATAATGACGGATGTGTGATCGCAGCTAATAAAGAGGCTAAAGCCCTTACCGATATCCCGATGTTTGAGCCGGTTTTTAAGATCAAAAAATTACTGATTGAAAATCAGGTTAATTTCTTTTCTTCAAATTATACCTTATACGGGGAGATGTCACAGCGTGTCATGAATACCTTGAAGCTTTTTTCGCCTCAGGTAGAAATTTACAGTATTGATGAGTCGTTTATTGACCTGGCTAATATGAGGTTTGTAAATCTTAATGCTCACGGGCATCAGATTAAGAATACTGTTTTACAACATACGGGTTTGCCTGTGGGCGTAGGGATTGCACCGACTAAAGTTTTAGCAAAGCTTGCCAACAGCATGTCTAAAAAAATAACGGGATATAATCACGTTTGTGTTTTAGATACGACTGATAAATGTATCAAAGCTTTAAAGAAAGCCGAATTGAAAAATGTCTGGGGTATTGGCAAACAACATCGGAAGCGGTTGAATAATCAAGGGATTTTTAGTGCTTATGAATTTGCTTATGAGGTTTCGCTAGAATGGGTGCGAAAGAATATGACCGTAGTAGGCGAGCGAATTTGGCGGGAGTTGCGCGGTGAATCCTGTCTTAGCTTGGCCATGCTTCCTAAAGCCAAAAAAGCGATAGGAACTGCAAAATCTTTTGGTAAAAAACTTACCGACTTAGGGATGATAGAGGAGGCTTGTGCGTATTATATTTCTGAAGTGAGCGAGGTGTTGCGCAATCAGAATTCGTGTGCTCAGTATATTCAGGTTTTTTTGCAAACCAATTACCACAGTGACAGAGATGCTCAATATTCAAAAAGTGTGACGGTGACGTTGAGCACGGCAACAAATAATACCTATATGCTAACACGTGAAGCCAAAAAAGCGTTACAGACGATTTACAAACCGGGTTATCGTTATAAAAAGGTAGGTGTAAACTTAAGTGGTCTAATTCCGCAGGAATATGTGCAGACCAATATTTTTGAACAGGAAATCTCTAAAGATCGCTCACAATTGATGCGTACGGTAGATAAACTGAATCAGAAATATGGTAAGTCTACCGTTTGCTCAGCCTTAGTAGGAAACCGCATCAGCCAGTGGGAACTGGTAAAAAACGACCGAAGCCCCAGATACACCACACAGTGGAAGGAGTTGCTTACGATTGACTCGGAGTGCTTGTAGGTTGATGCGTTAAAGTCATCTCAATGCTGGGAAATATAACAGCTCAGGATAAAAGATTCAACGGTTTTTAACTTGCAGACCGAAACAAGATCACCAGCAAGGGAATCAAATTATTAATAATGTGTAGCGCGATGGACCATTCTAATTTTTGGTTTTTAATTTTAAGATACCCAAAGGCAAACCCTGCAAACACACGTGGCATAATGAGTATAAGCAGCGGAATATTAAAAATAAAGTCAGTCACATAATTAGTAATGTGAAACAATCCAAAAAGGAGTGAACTGATGCACCAGATTACGATCACGTATTTTGACAACCAGGCGCGAATGCGCCTTGCTTTTAAAGGAGGAATCAACTGCGAAACTATATAAATCATGCTTGCCAGTAAAATGACCAGAAATATGGTTTTTACAAATGAGTTTATTTGTTCTGGGATGTATTGCGAAATAATAAACACTGGCCAGCTGCTTATAAAATAGGCGAGGTCGTAATGCGAAGGTTTTAGTAAAGATCTAAACAGCATTTCTTCTAACACAGGCCCTACAACCAGAATCATTAAAAAAGCTTGTAGAGGGCTTTCTTTTATAAATGACTTAAGACTGCTTTGCTCGTAAGATGCGAGCTCAATTTCCGGGTAAATAGTATTGATGATGAGTATGCCCAGTGCATAAACGGCATAGAGTAGGAGCAAAAGGCTTAGACTCTTAGTAAAATGGTGTTGCTTATATTTTGAAGTCAAAGGGGGACGTATGAATTTATAAACTTACGTTTTTAAAGTTGCAAAAGGGATAGTAAGAGAAATCCTCCTGCCTTTTTGCAGGAGCTTGTAGCGGATAGCCCGCCACTACGACCGCGATAGCGGCGTAGGGGTTTGCCCGAAAGACAAGATTAAAAGGATTTGTGACAGCTTGTCAGTATTATTTCTACTGGCATAAAGATTGACTTTAACAGACCGAACAAAATTTAATAACACTTAAAATTATATATAACATGAGTAAGATCATAGGAATTGACTTAGGTACAACGAACTCCTGTGTTGCCGTGATGGAAGGTAACGAACCAGTAGTTATACCTAATGCAGAGGGGAAAAGAACAACCCCGTCTGTTATAGCATTTGTAGAAGGAGGAGAAATTAAAGTAGGTGACCCTGCAAAAAGACAAGCTGTTACTAACCCAACCAAAACGATATCCTCTATCAAGCGTTTTATGGGTAACAAGTATAGCGAGTCTTCTAAAGAGTTAGAAAACGTTGCTTACAACGTACAAAAAGGAGATAACGATACGCCACGTGTAGATATTGACGGGCGTTTATATACACCACAAGAATTGTCTGCTATGATTCTTCAGAAAATGAAGAAGACTGCAGAAGATTATTTAGGTCAGGAAGTAACAGGAGCAGTAATTACTGTACCAGCTTACTTTAATGACTCTCAGCGTCAGGCTACAAAAGAAGCTGGTGAGATCGCAGGTTTAAAAGTAGAGCGTATTATTAACGAGCCTACTTCTGCAGCATTAGCTTATGGTCTTGATAAAAAAGACAGTGATCAGAAAATTGTAGTATTTGACTTTGGTGGGGGTACGCATGACGTTTCTATCTTAGAATTAGGAGACGGTGTATTTGAAGTACTTTCTACTGATGGTGATACACATTTAGGTGGTGATGACGTAGATAGTAAAATCATCAACTGGTTGGCAGAAGAATTTAAAGCTGAAGAAGATATGGACCTTCGTAAAGATCCTATGGCGCTTCAACGTTTAAAAGAAGCTGCTGAGAAAGCAAAAATAGAGCTTTCTTCTTCTAACCAAACTGAAATTAACTTGCCCTATGTTACGGCTACTGCTAGTGGACCAAAACACTTAGTACGTACGTTAACTCGTTCTAAATTTGAGCAATTAATAGACGATCTAGTAAAAAGAACAATCGCTCCTTGTGAGACTGCACTTAAAGCTGCAGGTCTTTCTAAGAGTGATATAGATGAGATCATCTTAGTAGGTGGTTCTACACGTATCCCTGCTGTACAGGAAGCTGTAGAGAAATTCTTCGGTAAAAAACCAAGTAAAGGAGTAAATCCTGATGAGGTTGTAGCTGTAGGTGCTGCTATACAAGGTGGTGTATTAACCGGTGATGTAAAAGACGTATTGCTACTTGACGTAACACCGTTATCATTAGGTATTGAAACTATGGGGGGTGTAATGACTAAATTAATTGAGTCTAACACAACGATTCCAACTAAAAAGTCTCAGGTATTCTCTACTGCAGCAGATAATCAACCAAGTGTTGAGATTCACGTATTGCAAGGTGAACGCCCAATGGCAAATGATAACAAAACTATAGGTCGTTTCCACTTAGATGGTATTCCACCAGCACAGCGAGGAACTCCTCAGATCGAAGTTATCTTTGATATTGATGCTAACGGTATCATCAAGGTAAGTGCAGAGGATAAAGCTACCGGTAAGAAACAAGACATTCGTATTGAAGCTTCTTCAGGATTAACAGAAGAAGAAATTCAAAAAATGAAGTCGGAAGCTGAAGCAAATGCTGAGTCTGATAAAGCTGCTAAAGAGAAAGTAGACAAATTGAATGAGGCGGACCAGATGGTTTTCCAAACTGAAAAACTGTTGAAAGAATCTGGAGATAAGTTATCTGCAGACAATAAAACAAAGATCGAAGGAGCTCTAGAAGAGTTAAAGACTGCTTATGCTACTCAAGAAGTAGAGAAAGTACAACCAGCTCTAGATAATTTGAATGAGATCTGGAAATCTGCTTCTGAAGAGATTTACAAAGCTCAGGCAGAAGGCGCACAAGGTGGAGCACAACCCGGTCCAGACGCAGGTCAGGCATCAGGTGGTGAAGCTGAAGGAGCTTCTGGAAGCGATGTAGAGGATGTAGATTTTGAAGAAGTGAAGTAAGCAGAGAAGTCAATCTCCTTAACAGATTGATGTGAATCGCTTATCTCGGACGCGTTCCGGGATCTTTAAAAGTTGATTAACCAAAGGGTATCTTTGGTACTTAATACTAAGAAAAACCCCGATGCGAAAGCATCGGGGTTTTTTGATTTAACAAAATGTCCCGTCCTGAAATAGCGATACACTAAAACCTTAGTGTAATGAAAACACCCTCAAAGAGTGGTTATGCAAAAAGAACCCAAAAAGACTACTCGCTTTCTTTTAAGCTTCAGGTTGTC
>NZ_QOVK01000027.1 GCF_004104075.1 Leeuwenhoekiella polynyae
GTAAGTAGCGGGTTGTACTTCTTCTATTTCAATAATTTCTTCAACTACATTTTTATTTTCTTTCTCTTTACAAGCTACTAGTGCAGTTAGAGCCAATGCTCCTAAAACAATTCTGGAATTCATTTTTATTTTTTTGTTGTGGTTAGCGATCTAATTGTAATGCAGCCATTATGAATGGCCCCGTACCTTTAGGATCATTGTCTTGTTTACGTTCGTTGATGTAATATTCACAAGAACCATCACGATAAGGATCACCTCCTAAACCGGCAACCGCGCATACCTGAGTTAAAGTAATTGTGCCGTCCTCATCACGCTTAATGAGTTCTTCTGTAAGCCCATCAAAAGCCTTATTTGCCAAATCTTTATAAGCGCTGTCAAGATAACCTTTATTCGCTCCTTTTGCAAAGGCATATGCAAACATAGAACTCCCGGATGCTTCTAAATAGTTACCGTCTTCATCACCTAATGTAGGAACTTGATACCATAAACCTGTCTTATCTTGATATGGAGTTAAAGCACCTGCAAGGTCATTTAAATACTGAATAAGCGCTGCTCGTTTAGGATGATCTTTAGGAAAATAATCCAATACATCTACCAGCGCCATTGCATACCAGCCTAAAGATCGCGACCAAAAATTGGGCGAAACACCGGTTTCTGAATCAGCCCATTTTTGTTCTTTACTCTCATCCCAACCGTGATAAAGTAAATTGGTTTCGGGATCAATAGCGTGTCTTTGAATAAGCTCAAACTGCTTTGCAACGTCATTTAAATTAGTGGAATCACCAAAAGTCACAGCATACTCCGCATAAAACGGAGCGCCCATATATAAACCATCTAACCACATCTGATATGGATACCTTTTTTTATGCCAAAAACCACCTTCAGAAGTCCGTGGATGCTCCTGAAGTTGCTTATCTAACAGCTGCATGGCCTTCTTATATTTCTCCTTCTTGGTTTTCTCATAAACCGGAAATAAAATTTTACCGGCGTTAATCATATCTATATTGTAATCTTCTAAATTATAGGTTGAGATAGAACCGTCTTCACGCACCAATTCGTTTGTATAGTGTTCTGCATAATCAAAATAAGTAGAATCATTGGTTTTCTCATATAAGTCTAAAAAACTTTTAAGCACCAAACCGTGAACATAATCCCACTTAGCCACATCTCGCCCATCAATTTGATAAGCTTCTGGGTTATGCATCATTATAGATTGTGCCATTTGCACAGACCATTTTTCTGAAGCTAGATCAATAGTTGTAGTTTCTTTTACCTCAGTAGTTTTTTTCTCCTTTTTACAAGCTGAAAATGCTATCAGGAGAGCCAAAAAGAATATTTTAAAAAAACGCGAATTACTCATTGTGAACTAGAATTGGTTTTAACGAAAACGATTTTTATAATTGAAAATAAAAATACAATCGATTACACAAACTTAGTGTTCCGTTTCATATAATCAAAATAAAATCTAAAAGAAATATCTAATTAGAAATTTTTAACAGAAAAGAGAAACAGTAACACAGGCAAGTACAGGACGCTAGTATACAATTCATCTTATAACTTTAAATCTTAATTAAAAACTATTGACCAACTCAATAAATTTTACAACTGGTATTAACCTTCTGTAAGTGAAGATGAAAATTAATTTATAAATGAATATTTGTGTGTTTAGATTCAATTCTAATTTTGAGACGATAGTGCTACGGTTGTTTGCCGTAGCATTGTTGTTTTAAATCTATACTTTCTGCTTATAAGTCAAATCTAGGCAGGTTAGAACCGGATATTTGTTCAGGTTGTCCTATTAACTTTAATAAGAAATGATCTTCTAAGTTTTAGGACGGGTCAAACGTCCAATCAACGCTATAGCTCAAGCGTAGTTACTCCGTATCAAAAGCGTAGATAAAGCGTGTTATAACCTTACATAGAATAGCTTTTTAACTATCAAATCGGTCAGTACAAATCGGCTCTAGATTAAAACGAGGATCAGAGCTTCATTAATAAGGGTTCGTTTAATCAGGTTAGAACAGGACACTTTATACAGGCTGTACGTTTAACTTTGATAGGAACCACGGTATTTCTTCTGGAATATAAACCTTTATCAAACTAAGAAAATGATTAAAACCTCTTATTCCTTTAACTATTTTCTTTCTGTAATTGTAGTGCTCCTTCTGATGTCAGCTTGCAAAAAAGAGCAACAAAAAGAAGTAGATTCAGAAGTAACAAAACCCAATTTTCTAGTCATCATTGCTGATGATGCCGGTTGGAATGATTTCAGTTTTCATGGATCAGAGATTAAAACTCCCGTATTAGATAGCTTAGCCAAACAAGGTTTGATTCTAGATCGGTTTTACACTTACCCCACCTGCTCTCCTGCACGAGCAAGTTTTTTGACAGGAAGACCGGCGAGTCGCATGGGCATTGTCGCTCCTATTAGTGGAAAAAGCAAACTTAAATTACCTGATAGCATTAAAACATTCCCTCAAGCACTTAATGACCTAAATTACAAAACCGCGTTGATGGGTAAATGGCACCTGGGTTTGCAGCCTGAGAACGGACCCGAGGTTTATGGTTTTAATTATTCGTACGGATTTTTGCACGGTCAGCTTGATCAATATGCGCACACCTATAAAAATGGCGACAGCACGTGGTACAAAAATGGAAAATTCATTTCCGAAGAAGGTCACGTAACCGATTTACTCACAAATGGAGCTATAGAATATATCAAGGAGCAGGATTCAACGGATTCTTTTTATTTACAAATTGCTTATAGTGCACCTCATATTCCGTTACAAGAACCTGATTTTTGGCTGGAGCAGTACAGCCCAATAAAAGACAGCTCTAGGCAAGCTTATGCAGCTGCAATGGCCCATATGGATTACGGTATTGGTGAAATCTTTAAAACTTTAAAAAATCAAAAGTTAGACAAAAACACCGTTGTTCTTTTCTTTAGTGATAATGGCGCGCAGGAAAAATGGGTACCTACAACACAATATGATGGTAAATATGGACCCAACTATAATTTAGGAAGTAATCTACCTCTAAGAGATTTTAAGACTTCTAATTATGAAGGCGCTATACGGGTTCCGGCAATTATATCTTGGCCTCAATATTTAGAAGCAGGAACTTCAAAAAACTACTTGAGTGTTATAGATTTTATGCCTACTTTCTTGAAATGGGCAAATACTGAAAATATTCCGAATTCTGTAGAAGGTCAAAATGTTTCCGATTTACTTTCTTCAGAAAATAAAAATCGCAACTCCCCTATTTACATTAGGGGACATTTGCAAGAATCGGTTATTGTAAAGCCCTTTAAACTGATTCGTACCAGACACCTCAATAGTAAAACAGAATTCGAGCTCTATAACATTGAAGAAGATCCTTCCGAAGAGAAAAATTTGACTGAGAAAAATCAAGAAGAAATCGCCAAACTTTTAGTCCTTCTAAAAAAAGAATTTGCAAAAGACATAGATAAAGTTAATGTAGGTCTAAAAGATTAAATGTTAGCATTACATTTAATAACTTTATATTCCTTTTGAAAGAATTTTAAACCTTTTCAATGAAAAAACTAATTCATCCTCTTGTAATACTGCTTGCGCTTGCTTTAGTGAGTTGTAATACCTCTAAAGAAGAACGCATCACTTTTATCACGCTATCAAATTCTAGTGATTTTGATCTCATACAAAAAGCTGTTGGCATTGAGCTTAATAAACTTCCTGAAAAAGATAATACAGCTAAATATCCGTTAGTGTTAATTGATGGAGATACCATAGCTTCACAATTAAGCTACACCAACAATGACGGCAAAAAGAATCAATTATTCTTTATAATAGATATTCCTGCAAAAGCTTCTAAGCAGGTTAAGTTTAAGTGGATTGATAAAGCGCCTCAATATGCAGTAAAAACTAACATCCGTTTTGGAAAAAGAGAAACTAAAGACGAACCGGTAAAGCCAGCAACTTCAGAAACACTTAGCGCGACAGATATGCCTAAAGCTCTCGGATTTCAGAAATATCAAACCGATGGACCCACATGGGAGAACGATAAGGTTGGTTTTAGGCACTATCTCGATGGTAGAAATGCAATAGATGTTTATGGTAAGAAAACAGCTGCAATATCTCCAGATGATGTGGGTCTTGATTCGGTTAATGCGGTAGTAGACAATTATCACACTATGGAGGCTTGGGGTCGCGATGTCTTCCCTGTTGGAAATTCTGTAGGTTTAGCTGGTTTTGGAATTTTAGCTGACGGAAAAATTCAGCGTCTGGGAATTTTAGTCACAGATAGTTTAAGCAATATTGAAAAGACAACTTTTAAAATTCTGGAAAAAGGTCCAGTAAGATCTTCGATGGAATACATCTATACAAATTGGAATACTGAAGAAAATACCTATCAGGCAAAAGAAACCACTACAATTTGGCCGGGAATGTATGCTTTTCAAAACAAAGTTGCAGTTAGCGGTTTAACCCAAAAAGACACATTGGCTATAGGCCTATCTAATATTAATAATCTAAATGGTGTTGAAGAATTAAAGACCGAAAAGTGGACAGCATTGATTCAGCATGACTCCTTAACCTATGATAGGACTTGGGTTATGGGTACTGCGCTAATTTTACCTTCAGACAAGTACATTAGTTATAGTGAAGCTCCAAAGACTGGTCAATTTACGCAGTCTTATCTCGCTAAAGTAAACGTCAAAAATGACGAAAGTATAACCTATTATGGAGTTTCAGGATGGGAGTTAAGTCAAGAAAAACGTTTTAAAGATGCTGCTTTTTTTAAACAATATGTTATTGATCTCGCTAATACTCTTTATACAGAATTAGATATCAGTATAAATACCGAAAATCAAAAGATTTCAGAATAAAATTATGCAAACACAGGCCTTTACAATGAAACTCAAACCGGGTTTTGAAGAAGAATATAAGAAACGTCACGACGAGATCTGGCCAGAACTTCAGTCGCTTTTAAATGAGTCTAGAATAGAACAGTATCATATTTTTTTAGATGAAAAAACAGGAACTTTATTTGCTTTTCAAACCTTAAAAGAAGATCATACTACCGAGACAATACCGCAGAATCCAATAGTAAAAAAATGGTGGGCTTTTATGGCCGACATTATGGAAACCAACCCAGACTATTCTCCTATTGAAACACCTTTAAAAGAAGTTTTTAAACTTCAGAAGTAGTTCTTAAATAAACTACCTAGGGGTATTAAACCTATTGACGCTGCCAATAAAAAACAAGGCTGATCTATCGACCAGCCTTATTTTTTTTATTTCTTTTTACCCTCTCCCTTAAAGTTTTGAGAACTGTTTTTAAACAACACATTAAATGTTGTCAGGCTACCGTAGATACGGGTAATATATTGTTGCAAGTCTATTTTCTCCTGATCATCCAGATTTTTGCTAGCGTTGATCTTTTGCTCCATAACGCGAATGCGATCACGCACCATTACAATTTTATGGAAAAAGGTATCTATAGGAATTTCTTTATTAGAAAGGTTGGGGTCTGCCGGGTTTAAGGTGATGCTTCCACCCTTCCATTTATCTGCGATTGGAACTACTTCAGATATATCAGAATAGTGCTTTAGAAGCCCTCTGAGTGTTTTTTCAACCTCATAAAAGCTGATTGTATCAACCTCATCCTCTACTGCCTCAATTACTTCAAAATCTGTATCCAAATCTAAAGTTTCTAAGCCGGTTTCTATAAAGGTTATCCAATAATGTTTTGAAGTAACATTAGTTATTACGCCAGCTCCTAATTCATCGTGTTTTATACGCGAGCCGATGCCCAAAAGTGTTCCCATTAATTTTCAGTTTAAATTTACTACAAGATAGAAAGCTACCTTATTTTAGTAAAATTAAATCAAAATAAAAATTGTAGAAAAAACTATAATTTCTTATCAATCATCTCATATTGATAATACTCTTCCTTAACACTTTCAAAATTGAGTCCGTAGTTAACAAGCATCGCTAAAGACACTAAGAAGAAAAATCGGTCGAAAAAATAGAACAATTCAAAATTGAAATAATACGCAAACAAGGCTGCAATATCGGAGAATATAAAACCGAATGCAAAGAAGGTGTAGAGTAACGAGCGGTTGCTATTGTATTTGTTATTATAAGCAATAGCCTGAACACCTAAAACCATCATTGCCGCACCATATCCGTAAAGCAAAAGAGGCTCTAAATTATCATGAAAAGTATGCATCACCATACTCATATTCATTATAATATAAAGCGTGTATGTATTTGCTGCAACCAATAATAAAGTTACAACGATAACAGAGGGTTTGATATTTATTTCTGAAATCTTAGGCATACGCTCAAGAACTATTGTAGTATAACACAATATTCCTATAATAAGATAAAGCTTGTATCCCCAAGGCTCCTCATAAAATTGAAAAAATACATCGCGGACAGTAAAAAATAGCAAAACTGAAAGCGTCCAGAAATTAATAACTTTCTTTTTTACTAAAAAATAAACTAGAAAAAGTAAGATGGTAATAAAACGTGCAAATCTGCTAGACTCTAAATCCATAAAAGCAACAATAGACAGGTTGACTATTGCAGCCAATACAATTAATGTGATAAAAATTAATTTATCATTATTGAAAAATTTAGAGCTCATAATTTTATACTCACCTTATATGTTTAGGAATTATTATTTATTTACGCAAAAATTGCAAACTCAGTTTTTTGTTGTTGCGTTTTTTTTTAAAAATCAACAACAACACCTATACCCAGCTGCTGTTTCCACTGTGTTCTTGCTCCCATTGTCACCTCTTCTCCATTTACATTTGTCTCCGTAATTTTAACATCATTATCATACTTAAGATGAGATCCTACTTTGGCAAGAACAAAACTGTTTACTTTAAAATTTAAGTTCATCTCCCAATCAATATCAATATTGCCAAAACTATTTAGATAATCTGTGTAAAGATTTACCAAATTAGTCAGGTTAATATTTTCCATAACCTTCGCATTCAATGAACTCTGCAAAAGTATCCCCAATTCGCTATTTACATTTGATCCCTGACGAATAATATTACCATCATCATCGTAAATAGCCGGGTCTACACCAAAAGCACCATTATTTGCCAGTTCTTGATCGAGTACAAAAGTTGATTTGTAAGTTAAAGGTGAGGCATAAATTGATAAATTATCTAGCTTTTGACCGTATTCTCCTCCTACACCTAAGAATACATAACCGGGAGCCATAAATTGAGAAATAGGAGTACTTGTATCTGGATATTTATACCCATTAGTAAACTGTGATGCAAATCTAAACTTGGCTGAATAATACCAGTTTGAAATCGTATCACGACGATATCCAAAGTCTGAAGTTACCTCTAGCATATCATCTGTTTTGCGTAACTCTTGTCCTTCTTGACTATTTACACCATAACGTGTTGTAAGTTTATTACGCCACTTTCTTTGATTATCAGAATAATTTCTTTCAAGAACCAACTCTGCCAAACCTGATATAGAATTACTTCCTCCGGCATTCCAGTTTACAAATGCTACTTCGCTTAGATCAAGACCTACTCGATTAACTTCTTTCCAATTAGTCTTGGGTTTAGGAGCTAGCTGTTCTGTTAAACGCTTTACCAAATTCTTTTTAATAGGCAGCGGAAAAGCAACATGTTGTGCTCGAACTTGCACTCCAAATAAAAGCAGTAAACTAAATAGGCTGAAGAAGAATATTTTTTTCAAACTATGGTTTTTTAGGTTAGTCATTAATAGTTAAACGTACCAAACTGAGATTTAATTGTTAATTCTTTATTTTCTGAATCTTCAACTCTTCCTATAATTTGTGCATCGATATTAAAAGACTTTGAAATAGCGATAATTTCATCAGCAATAGCAGGATCTACATAAAGCTCCATACGATGCCCCATATTGAATACCTGATACATCTCTTTCCAATCTGTACCGCTTTCTTCCTGTATCAATTTAAACAAAGGTGGTACATCAAAAAGGTTATCTTTAATAATGTGTAGCTTATCTACAAAATGTAAAATTTTTGTCTGTGCACCTCCACTGCAATGTACCATACCGTGCAGTTGAGATTTATCAACTTCTGCTAAAATCTTCTTGATTACCGGAGCGTAAGTACGTGTAGGAGATAAAACTAATTTACCTGCATCAAGAGGACTTTTTTCAACAGCATCAGTCAATTTTTTTGAACCGCTGTAAACTAAGTCTTCAGGGACAGCTTTATCAAAACTTTCCGGGAATTTTTCAGCTAAATACTTATTAAATACATCGTGCCTGGCAGAAGTCAAACCGTTACTGCCCATCCCTCCATTATATTCAGTCTCATAAGTAGACTGACCAAAACTAGCCAGACCTACAATAAGATCTCCCGCTTTTATATTGGCATTATTAACTACGTCTTCCTTCTTCATTCTAGCAGTCACCGTAGAATCAACGATTATGGTACGCACCAAATCTCCTACATCTGCGGTCTCACCTCCTGTACTTTTTATAGAAACACCGTGCTTTTCTAAGTCAGCAATTAATTCTTCAGTACCATTAATTATGGCCGAAATCACTTCGCCAGTAATCAGGTTTTTATTTCTACCGATTGTTGAAGAAAGTAAAATATTATCTGTTGCTCCTACACATAACAAATCATCAATATTCATGATTAATGCATCTTGAGCGATACCTTTCCAGACTGAAATATCACCGGTCTCTTTCCAGTACATGTAAGCCAAAGAAGATTTTGTACCGGCACCATCAGCATGCATGATCAAGCAATGCTCATCACTACCCGTCAAATAATCTGGAACTATTTTACAAAAGGCCTGCGGAAACAATCCTTTATCTACATTTTTTATTGCGTTGTGAACTTCTTCTTTTCCTGCTGAAACTCCGCGTTGAGCGTACCTTTTTGAAATCTCTTGATTCATTCTATATTATTATTTTGCAAAAGTAAGAAATAAAAACGTCCTGAAATTTCAGGACGTTTTTTTAATATACTTAAAATTTAGACCTATTCCCAGTCTGGCATTGATGCGTTAGAAAAAAGAAGCTTATCATCATTAGAACTATTATTTGAATTTAAATCAATAGAATAAATTGAGGGTGTAGAATTAAGATTATTAGCTTGTCTTGTTAATACCACCTGTCCCTCTGAGGGAGACCATCTAGGGTCAAGGTCATTCTCACCTATATCAACATCGGCATCCAGTTGAAGATTTATACCTGAATTAAAATCATAGATAAACACTCTACTTTCAAAGATTCTGTATTGCTCATTTTGTGAGCCTGACAAATCTATTGTGTACAAAATGCGATTGCCGTTTGCATCTAAATCGAGCCCTCCAGCAGCCCCATCATAATTAGTTAAAACCCGATTCAATACTAACTGAGTAGAAAGGTTTAACGTATATATATTGGTTTGATACCCGTTAATATTATTAGTTTTTATCGCAATGACATCCTGATCAAATTCTGATGTTGCTACTTCTGAAATCAAACTACCATCCGGAGTTTGGTAAATCAATGCGGCACCACTTCCGTTTATACCTATGCTGTAAAGTTTATCAAAATTTGGATAATAAATTTTACTACCATTCTGAGACCAGGCAAAATCAATTTCGCTTAACCTAAAACCATTAACAGGAATAGAGCCCGAAAGTTTTTGAACATTGCTACCGTCTGCATTCATTGTAAAGAGATGCACAATACCGCCTTGCGTTCTTAAGAATGCTATTTTACTCGTTTCAGCATTTGCCCGTGGCCTAAAACTATTGGTAGTAGACGAAGTCAATTGATATTCTGTGTATCCATTATCTTCACTTTCCACTCCTGCATAGATAACACTATTTCCATTCTCAAGTCGCGTAAATAGAAAAGGCGCTCTGTCGAGATTTATGGTTCTAAACTGACCTACCTGACTTAAAACTTTTTCATTTCCTCCATCATTAGCAGAAACTTGCCAGAAATAAGTGGTTCCTAGATTAAGATTCGCTACAGTTAAAATAGTATCGTTTATAACACTGTAAACCTCTTTAGTATTTGAAAAGGTATTGCGTAACTCTAAATCATAAGTGATATCATCAGAATCAGTTGCACTTGATGACCAAATGAATGTGGTATTTAATTCAACACCAATACTATTATCTATAGGTGCTATTAATTCTGGAGCTATAGGCGAACTATTAGCGGTTTTAGAAACCACCATTTCAAAAACCACATTACCTATTTGATTTGCACGAACACTAACTGCTTCAAATGCGGTCACATACCTATCTAATTCGGCTTGAACAGCGTAGTCATCTTCAGCTATTGGCTCAATTGTAAATCTGCCTTCCTCGTCTGTAAAAACTGTCGAAGAAGCGGGGTTTGTAGAAATCCGTACATTCGCAATCGGCGTTTTGCTTTGATCATCAACCACTCTTCCGGTTAATGTACCTTGCCCAATTAAATCAATGGTATCTTCGCTACAGGAATAAAAACCAATAGCTATAATTAATATTGAAATTATATATCTCTTAATTTTCATCGGTAACACTATTTAATTTATTACTCTGCTTATTACCAAATCGGTATTGAATACCCAATCCAAAATTATAGTAAAAATCATCTCGCTTTCCATTTTCAACACCATCCAATAAATCACTGAGCACAATGTTTTGTTCAGCAAACATTCTAAAATCAAAAGATTCATTTATACTGTATTTAACACCCAAGCCGTACTGTACTTTCATAAAACTTTGAGACAAACCCTCAGGATCAGAATCTTCTGCTCTATGATCAAAAATAAATCCGGATCCTGCATAGAGATAAGGCCCTAAATTATCATTAGGCAGTAAATTAAATCTTGCATTTAGGTCTAAACTCAGGTATTCATTTTTATACTGAAAATCGTTATTTACTTGAAATAAACTGACTGCAACCTCAACATCAAAATTGTTATTTATGCTGTGACCATAATCTCCTCTAAAATAAAATCCCGGTTTTTTTTGAGAATAATCTCCATCTATCAAACTTACCCCTGACATAATAGAAAAATAATTAGGCTTCGTATTTTCTTGAAAAATGCGATCATAAAGCCTAACTGACTGTTCTTCTTTTTTCTCCTTAATATAAGATTCTACTAGCTCCTGATTAACTTGATTTCCTCCTTTTGCAGACCAATACCCATCCTCAATTCCTTCAATAATAAGAGCTCTTACCGCTTTTTCTACAGCATCTTTAACGGCCAGTTGAACAGGTTCATTTTGAGTAATACCGGTTTCAGCTTCTAATAGCCTTTGAAACTTAACAAACCTAAAAAAGCTTGCGTCAAGAGCTTGAGACAGGATTGTTTTTGAGACATAAACTGTTTTTAAAATTTCACCATTACTGGTTGAAACCATTCTTAGATACACAGTAATTCTATCCTGTCTATATTTAGTAGACCCCCCAATACCAAAGTAGCGAGCACCTAATCCTCCGGTAACAATATTAGTATCATATGAAACGATACCTCCTTCTAATATAATTCCTGCATATTTGAGCGGTGGTAAGGGAGGTTCATTAGGGTTTAGATTTTTTATATACTCCTGTTTCGTATTTCGAATAATATTTCTTTCGGTTGTAAGGTTACTTAAGTTCTCTCGCTCAATAGGTATAAACCAATTTGAATCTTCTAAAGCTTTTAGGAGGATCGCAGTGCTTCCCTGCGTAACAGCTGTACTAAACGTACTGCCATTCTCAACGGCCTTATATTGACCGGTTTGATCCCTAAAGTTATAAACTGCGACCTCGACAGGAGTTTGTGCCTCTGGCAGATCTAGTAATCCTTGTGTGCTTTTAGAAAACTCACCTTGTCTTGCTTCGTGCTGAATTATAGGTTGATTAAAATAGGCTCCGCAAGAATTAAGAATCATTCCGCCCAAAACCAGCGTAAGCAACTTATTTATTTTCATAATGTGTAATTAATTGGGTACTATGACTTGGGTAGTCTCTCCGGTAGAGGTGTCTAATATGTTAATCACTAAACCCTCTGTAGACTCAAAAACTTCTACATTTAATGATCCAAAGGTAAATGTGCCTTCCTCTTTAAAATCGCCTATACTTTCTACTTGAGCATTTAATAAGGTTCGGGATAGTTGACTTAAGATTTGTCTATTTAAATTATCTCCAAAGCTTTCTAATTCTGTTTGTTCCTCTCTGGAATTTGTTTTTGCCGTGTGACCATTTTGAGCAGATGCAGCGCTTAAAAGCCATTGGTAATTAAACGTATCTCCTCCAAAAGCCGGATTAATAGGCTTATAAGTGAGTTGCTGAGCTTGGGTTGCTCCCATCATAGCTATGAAAAAGACAAAGAAATTAATGTGCTTCATGATTTAATATCTAGTAATTTGATCTTTGGTGCTCTGAATTTGTTGAAGTTTGGCAACCACTTGATTAAATGCAATTTCTGATTGTTGCTTTAAAAATTCTTGAGATGGATTTGAAAAAAACTGCCAAACAAGCTGATTGTCAACCTTAACCGATATTCGTGTTGTTCTAGCTCTAAAAGGCAATTCATCAATTACAATATCTTTTTTTGATTTCAAACCTGATAGATAATATTTTGAATAAAACAACTTGTAAAAATCTCTTCCCATCTTAGTAATAGAATTCTCAACAACTAGACCTTCTAAAAAAAAACCATCTTGAGATGGCGCCATATCTTGATTAATTGACTCATTTTGCTTTGCTAATACAATTTTAGTGTTAGACTTTTTATCATTTAAAACTATGCGGTCTTGTCCCAGTGGTTTTCCTTCTAAACTATAAATAACAAGCAGAACAATAACTCGCCGTTCTTCTGCCCTACTAATCGTAATATTCTCTAAACGCTCTCTGGACTGACTTGCTAATCCAAATCGTCCTACTAATGAATCTTTATAAACCTTGCCTTCTTCGTCTCTAATAAAGGTTGCAAATTCATATCTAAAACTTTGATCTGCTAAAGATTTATTTTCAGCAACTGCTACAAAGTCATAGAATTCACCACTGTTCTCAACTAGTATTTCAGCTTCAATTTCCTGATTGATGAATTGCGCATTTATAGCATTGTAATTGAGTAAAAAGAGAATTATGTTTAGTAAAAAAAGTCTCACTTATTTAAAGCTTCTTACTATTAGAATCTTTGACAATCCGGTTTGTTTGAATTGTAACGATTCAGTTAAACTATTTGATCCGTATTTATTGAAATTCAAATTTGATCCGTTCTGAGTGATGTTTAAATCGATGGTTTCTCCAGGAAGATTAACATAGTCAACAATTTGATTATTTGTTCCATTTTGAATAATATCTGCCAGAGCGTGGTCTGCGACGTAATTTAAATCCAGATTATTGTTAGTTCCGTTTTGAGCAACCTTAATATCTGAGCTGTTTGTCTGCGTATTTATAGTTATGGTGTTAAGCGCTCCTACCTGAGTAAGATATACTTGATTGCTACTTTTTAAGTTTTTGGCTCTATCATAAGACGACCGTTGCATATCATAAAAACCAGAATTAAAAAGAGAACGCTCAGTTTCCGTTGAGTTTGTTTTTTCACTAGCAACATACGTCTGTGCAATTAAACCCGTGGATATACCTGTAAAAAAAAATATTAAAAGCATTTTTAAGGAATTCATATCTAAAGAATTACTAGTTAAATAAATCCTATATAGAAGAGAAAGGGGTGTGCTCAACACACCCCTTCAATCCTAATTAAATTACATTATGATAAAAAATATTACCACCTTTTTAGTATCCAGCAGGAGTAGTGCGTACTTCTGGTGTTAAATCAAGAGATCCCTGACCAACAAAATCTTCTTGAAGTGTAGTAATACTGTTATTTCCACCGTTACCTTGAGTATAAGTAGCAGAATGACCATTACCATACTGAGAAATAATTGCAGAACCTTTAGACCAACCTTGAGTAAGGTCTATTTTATGATCAGAACCATTTTGGTATAAATCTGCATATTGGCTATAGCCAGATTGAGTTACATCAACAGTATTATCTGTACCGAATTGATGTACAAATGCCTCTTGTCCTCTAGTGCTCTGATTAACTTTTGCTAAGTTATCTGATCCATCTTGTAAAACTCTAGCATAGCTACCGGGATCTCCATAAGGATCAATACTTGTCTGATTAACAATAGCGTTGTTTCCTGTAGAACCCATTTGATGTACAACCGCTTTGTCACCATTTCCTGCAGTTAAATCAACATCATTACCTGTTTGATTAACAGTAGCTTTATTGTCATCTGAATCTTGATCTACATAAGCCTCTGCATAATTATTATCCTGAGTGATTTTTGCAAGGTTGCCCTGAGTTTCAATTTGCTCAACCACGGCTAAGTTATCAGTACCAGTAGTACTAATTTTGGCCATGTTTTTATCCCCAGAAACAGCATAAGACTCTTGGTTAACACGAGCTTTGTTTCCGGTACCCATTTGATCAACATCTGCTTCATTTCGAGGAAAACGAGCATTAGGTGCTCCTGGCTGATTAGGCTTACCAACTTGTGTTACTTTTGCCTGATTATCATCTCCGCTCTGAGTTACATCAGCCTTACTTTGATCATAGGTTTGTTTTACCTTCGCCCAGTTTCCGGTTGTAACATCGGTAGATCCAGATTGAGTTACTCTAGCCCAGTTTCCTACAGCAGCCATACCCGTACCTTGAATGATACTTGATATGTTGCCTAAATCATCCTGATCTACATAAGCCTTGTTATCAGATCCTCCCTCCTGAATTGCAGCAGACTGGTTAGAAGTTCCTACCTGATCAACCTTTACCAGGTTGCTTTCCCCATATTGAAAAGACTCCGAACTATTGGTCGTACCGTTTTGAACCAAATTAGCTTTGTTCATCGTTCCTGCCTGATAAACATCCCCACTATTTGAGGTTCCACTTTGACTTCCTGTTGAGGTGTTCTGTTGCGCAAAAGCAACTGCCCCAAACATTAGCGCGCTAGCGCATAAAATAACTTTTTTCATGATTGAAAAGTTTTAAATTAATAATATATAGAATGGTTAATAAAATGCTATTCTAGACTTTTGATATGTTTGACGGGGCTTGTCAAATCAAAAGTTATTAAAGGGGAGTCAAGGTTTGCATTAGTTCATTTACATCATCAGCTTGAGCTCTAACGCTTTGCTAATTTATATAAAAACAACGCTCTGATTTTAAGAACACTACAACTTTTCGATGAAATTCAGATAGTATCGAAATCGTTGTAGTGCACAAAGCTATACAAATACTGGCTTTAGTATTAAAAAGGGAAAAACACCTTTTTATTCTCTAAAAATACATTTATAAGAATAATCTTACATTAAATGTAAGAAACAGGATGTTTTCTATTTCAATTTTTAATTTAAATTGAGTAATTCTCTGTTTTTTGCTAATGGCCAAAGTTTATCTTCAACTAATAACTCTAACTTATCAGAAGCATAACGTATAGTATCAAAAAACGGAAGCACATTTTTTTTGTAATCTATAGCCCGCTCTTTTATATTTAACTTATTTGCAGACTTTCTAGATTCAACCATAGCATGAATATCACGGTTGATATCACCTATATATTTAGATATTTGAATTATGAGGGCTATTTGCTCTTGTGCAAGATTCTCATAGTCATTAGCAAAAATATTTTTAAGACCTTCTACATTTTTGATCAATAAATTTTGATACCGTATAGCTGTAGGAATTATATGGTTTTTAGCAATATTTCCTAAAACCCTACTTTCAATTTGAATGCGCTTTATATATTCTTCTAGTTCAATTTCATAACGGGCTTTAAGCTCTACGCTATTCATTACAGCCATTTCTTCAAAAACTGAAACAGAACGTTTATCTAATTGAATGGCTAAAGCTTCAGGAGTACTGCTATGGTTGCTTAACTTTCTTTTTAAAGCTTCTTGCTCCCATGCCTCACTATACCCATCTCCCTCAAAACGAATTTTCTTAGATGCCTTTATATACTCTCTAAGAATATTGAAGATCGCATCATCTTTCTTCATTTTTTTCTTATCAACAAGCTTATCTACTTCACTCTTAAAGTCTTTAAGTTGTTTGGCGACAACGGTATTTAACACAACCATTGGTTTAGCACAATTTGTTGTCGAACCTACAGCACGGAATTCAAACTTGTTACCGGTAAATGCAAAAGGTGAAGTTCGGTTTCGATCTGTATTATCTAAAAGGATTTCAGGAATTTTACCAACTACGTTGAGTTTTAAGTCCGTTTTTTCCTGAGGAGAAAGCTTACCATCAGTTACTTTTTCTAATTCATCTAAAACAGCTGTGAGTTGTTTCCCTATAAAAACAGACATGATTGCCGGCGGTGCTTCATGTGCTCCCAATCTGTGATCGTTAGATGCTGATGCTACTGAGGCTCTAATCAATTCTTCATTATCCTGTACTGCTTTTATGGTATTCACAAAAAAGGTAAGAAACTGCAAGTTCTTCATAGGTGTTGTACCCGGACTCAACAAATTAACTCCCGTATCTGTCGCTAAAGACCAATTATTATGTTTACCACTACCGTTAACTCCGGCAAATGGTTTTTCGTGAAAAAGAACTTTTAGATTATGTCGCTCTGCAATTCGATCCATCAAATCCATAATGAGTGAATTATGATCTACTGCAAGATTGGCTTCCTCAAAAATAGGAGCCAACTCAAACTGGTTAGGAGCAACCTCATTGTGTCTGGTTTTCACAGGAATACCCAGAAACATACATTGTTGCTCCAAATCTTTCATAAAATTCAAAGCCCTGGCTGGTATTGATCCAAAATAATGATCGTCCAGTTGTTGCCCTTTTGCAGGTGCGTGACCTAATAGTGCCCTTCCTGTTTGCATAATATCAGGACGTGAAACTGCAAGTGCTGAATCTATTAAAAAATATTCTTGCTCCCAACCCAATGTTGCCGTTACCTTGCTAACACTCTTATTGAAGTATTTAGCTACTTCCGTAGCATTATGATCTATTGCTGTTAAAGCACGTAAAAGCGGGGTTTTGTTATCTAATGCTTCGCCGGTGTAGGAGACAAATACGGTAGGTATACACAACGTAGTATCTAAAATAAAAGCAGGCGAAGTAGGATCCCAAGCAGTATAACCTCTTGCTTCAAAGGTATTTCTAATTCCGCCATGCGGAAAAGAAGAGGCATCGGGCTCTTGCTGAACAAGTTTTGCACCTTCAAACTTTTCAATTGCGTTTCCCTCTGGAGTTTGCTCAAAGAAAGCATCATGCTTTTCTGCAGTTGCCCCTGTTAATGGCTGAAACCAATGCGTATAATGTGTTGCTCCTAATTCTAACGCCCATTGTTTCATTCCGGCAGCAATACTATCTGCCATCAAACGATCTATTTTAGCCCCTGTATTAATAGCAGCTTCAACTGCCTGAAAAGCATCATGAGACAAGACTTGTCGCATAGCTTCTTTTCCAAAAACATGTTTGCCAAAAAGCTCTGACCTTTTTTTATTTTCAGATATAGTTATGGGTAAACGGCTAAGGCTTTCCTTTAAGGCAAAAAATCGCAATGTGCTCATATTTTAGTTGATTTTTATGAAATTCAGAATTCAGAGGTGTAAAAATATATGATTTCGTAATACACCCCTATTTTTTAAGGGTCTTATTAAATTTATTCCGTTAATAAACCCTTACACCCCCCACTAAAACAAATATCAGATATTAAAGAAATGTTATATTTGTTATTAGTTTAATTCAAAAAAAATTTAAATCAATTTATTATGGGCAAATCAAAATTAGAGTATCTCTGGTTAGATGGTTATACACCAACTGCCAATCTTAGAAGTAAAACCAAAGTAGAAGATGATTTTAGCGGGAAGTTAGAAGACTGCCCGGTATGGTCATTTGATGGTTCTTCAACTAAACAAGCCGAAGGAGGCTCTTCTGATTGTCTGCTGAAGCCCGTTGCAATATACCCAGATCCAGCTCGTAGAGATGGTTACTTGGTAATGACTGAAGTTCTTAATGCTGATGGTACTCCGCACGAATCTAATGCAAGAGCCACTATTGCTGATCAAGATGATGATTTCTGGTTCGGTTTTGAGCAGGAATATTTTATTATGGACAAGGAGACACAACTTCCATTAGGTTTCCCTGTAGGTGGTTATCCTGGTCCTCAAGGTATGTATTACTGTTCTGTAGGTGGTAAAAACACACACGGTAGAGCATTTGTTGAAGAGCACGCAGATCTGTGTATTGATGCTGGTCTTAACTTTGAAGGTATCAACCAAGAGGTTGCTAGTGGACAATGGGAATTTCAACTTTTTGCAAAAGGAGCTAAAAAAGCTGGTGATGAGATATGGGTAGCACGTTATTTATTACAACGTCTTACTGAAGATTATGGGTACTATATAGAATACCACCCAAAACCAATTAAAGGTGACTGGAATGGTTCTGGTATGCACGCTAACTTCTCAAACACTACTTTAAGAACTGCAGGTTCTAAAGAAGTTTATGACACTATTTGTGAAGCTTTCCGTCCTGTAACTAAAGAACACATTGAAGTTTACGGTGAGTTTAACGACCAGCGTTTAACTGGTAAGCATGAGACTGCTTCTATTCACGATTTCTCTTATGGAATTTCTGACCGTGGAGCATCTATCCGTATTCCTATTATCACAGTAGAAAAAGGATATAAAGGATGGTTAGAAGATCGTCGTCCTGCATCTAATGCTGATCCATACAAAGTAGCGGGTCGTATCGTTAAAACGGTATTAGAAGCTGAAGAGAAAATATAAATTTTCTCTAGCATAAATTATAAAAGCCCGCAATTGCGGGCTTTTCTCTTTTTATAATGTTCTCAAATGCTAACTAAAAGCTAGACCTATAAAAATGCAATATGCTGCAAAAAGCACAAAACCCTTCCAGCGGTTTAATTCTAATTTTAAAGGAAGAAAGCCTAACGGAAGTAATACAACTGCGAAGCCTAAAAGCCAAAACATATTGTTTAAAATACTACCATCAATAACCGGTATGGGTTTTATAATTGCCGTAAGACCTAAAACGGAAGCAATATTAAAAATATTAGATCCTATCAGATTTCCTAGCGAAAGCGCTTTTTCCTTTTTAAGTGCTGCAATAACCGAAGCCGCAAGTTCAGGTACGCTAGTTCCTATAGCTATAACCGTAACCGATATGGCATAATCGCTCACTCCCACCATATGTGCTAACTCTTTTGCTCCTGTAACTAACCACTCGGAACCAAAATAAAGTGATACCCCGCCAATTATTAGCCAAATGACAATTTTAAAATAAGAGGCTCCAGATAGTCCGGGATCAACCTCATCATCCACGGCTCGTGCTTTTTTCGCTCTGCGGATTAAAAGAATTAAATAAGCTATTAATGAGGAAAACAAAATAAAACCCTCAAGTTTTGAGATCATTCCATCATTTACAAGAGCCAGGTATAACCCCAATGAGAACAAAACCATCACCGGCCAATTGAATCTAAAAAAATCTCGATCAATACCTAGTGTTGAAATAATTGCGGTGATCCCTAAGACTAAAGCGATATTAGCAATATTACTACCTATCACATTTCCTAAAGCAATATCTGGCGAACCGTCTAAAGCTGCCTGTAAACTAACCAAAAGTTCTGGCGCCGATGTAGCAAACGAAACTACCGTAAGGCCAATAACCATTTTTGAAAGGTTAAGCTTAAAAGACAATCCTACCGATGCCCGAACTAAAAACTCACCCCCTATAACAAGTAGTAATAAGCCAAGCATCACAAAAACTATACTCATAAAATCATTCTTTATGGCTGCGAAGATAAGCAACCCAGTCTAACTGATACGATACTAAGCAGAAGCTATAAGCGTCTGATAAAGTTTTACAGCTTCGACAGCTTCTTTAACATCGTGAACACGCAAAATAGACGCTCCCTTTTCTAATGCAATCGTGTTTAAAACGGATGTTCCGTTTAAAGCTGATTGCGCATCAACATCAAGTGTTTTTGTAATCATAGATTTTCTAGAAAGACCTATCAGCAATGGTAAATCGAGAATTTGTAATTGATCTGCGGCATTAAGTAATTTAAAATTTTGAGATACTGTTTTTGCAAACCCAAACCCGGGATCAATAATAACATCATTAATACCTAAGGCTCTTGCCGCAGCTACGCGTTTACTTAGATAAAAAATCACTTCTTTAACAAGATCCTCATATTGAGTAAGCATTTTCATAGTTTGTGGTGTTCCCTGCATATGCATTAATACATAAGGAACCTTTAATTCTGAAACCGTTTGCAACATTTGATCATCTATCAAACCTGCCGAAATATCATTAATGAGTGAGGCACCTACCAACAAAGCTTCCTGCGCTACTTTAGCTCTAAAAGTATCTACAGATAAAAGGATTTCTGGAAAATTGTTAACTAATAATTTTACCATAGGAATCAACCTTTTACATTCTTCATCTACCGAAATATCTGTTGCTCCGGGTCTAGAACTGTATGCTCCAACATCAATAAACGTTGCTCCATCAATAAGCATTTTCTCAGCTTGTCTTAAAATATCTTGCTCATCTTTATAGCTTCCGCCGTCGTAGAAAGAATCTGGAGTGATGTTGAGAATCCCCATTACTTTTGGTGTATCCAGATCAATTAGTTTGCCTTTACAGTTAATGCTTTTCATGAAATAGAGCGATGTTTTTCTAGATTGCTTATTTTAGGCGAAATTTACAGAAAATCGTTGACCTCAGCCGTTAATAAATATGCTTTGAGTTTTAAAAACTCAGGCTAAGCGGCTTTATATATTTTTAATGGAGCAAACTTCAGAACAATACGATGCGGTAATTAAGATCTGCCGCGATTTATTTTCAAAGAAAATGAGTGATTACGGTAGTGCTTGGCGTATTCTAAGACTACCGTCACTTACCGATCAAATTTTTATAAAAGCACAGCGCATACGTGGATTGCAGCAAAACGCTGTTCATAAAGTTGATGAGGGCGAAGCTTCAGAATTTATAGGGATTATCAATTATTCGATAATGGCGCTTATACAACTTCAAGAAGGTGTTGTAGAGCAACCTGATTTTAATTTGGAACGATCACTTATTGCTTATGACGAGCAAGTTCAAATCACCAAAGAATTGATGCTAAACAAGAATCATGATTATGGTGAAGCCTGGCGCGATATGCGCATCAGCTCACTTACAGACCTGATTTTGCAAAAACTCTTACGCGTAAAGCAAATAGAAAACAATAAAGGTAAAACCTTAGTTTCTGAAGGTATAGATGCAAACTACCAGGATATGATTAATTATGCTGTTTTTGCTATGATATTAATTGAAGAAGCTACAACTAAAACCTCTTAATTTGAAAAAACTAGTAAGTTTCGTACGCATTTTTGTTGGAGTCCTGTTTATCATTTCAGGATTTGTAAAACTCAATGATCCGGTTGGGTTTTCATTCAAACTACAAGAATATTTTGCACCAGATGTTTTAAATATCGAGTTTATGAGTCCATTTGCTTTGGGACTCGCTATTATCTTAGTTATTGTAGAACTTGTTTTAGGTGTCGCTTTAATAATAGGATACTACAAAAAACTAACGATGTGGCTTTTGCTGCTCATGATCGTTTTCTTCACCTTTCTTACATTCTATTCAGCATACTTCAATAAGGTGACAGATTGTGGTTGTTTTGGTGATGCGCTTCCTTTAACACCTTGGCAGTCGTTTACAAAAGATGTGATCCTGCTGGTTATGATTCTCTTTTTGTTTTTCAATCTGAAACAGATCAAGCCTTTTTTCACAAATTTCACGCGCTCGATCTTAATCTTCGTGACGTTTATAGGCTGTCTAGGTTTTGCCTATTATGTATTGATGCATCTACCGGCGATTGATTTCAGAGCTTATAAAGTGGGTGTAAATATCAGTGAAGGCATGACCATACCTGAAGGGGCTCCAGAAGCTGTTTTTGATTACCATTGGAAATTCAATATTAATGGAGAAGAAAAAATAATCACAACACAAGGAGAATACCCATCAAGTGAAGGTGAATTTTTAGGAGTAGAAACTGAAGTTGTTTCCGAAGGTTACATACCCCCTATTCACGATTTCACCATAGAAAAAGACGGCGAGAGTTATACTGAGGATTTTCTCAATATGCCAAATCTAATTGTAATTATTGCTTATGATCTAAGCAAAACCGAATGGAATGGCTGGCCGGCAGTTAAAGATCTTACAGATGAAGCTTTAAAAAAAGGGTATACAGTAATTGGTCTTACCGCATCTGGCGATGAAGCTGTGCGTGATCTACAAAATAAACAAAACATCAACTTTGATTTTTATTTTACTGATGCTACAACACTTAAAACTATTGTACGCAGTAATCCAGGAATTTTAAAACTCAACAAAGGGACGATCATTCAGAAAAAACATTGGAATGATGTTGATGAAATTGAGCTTGAAGTCTTGCCCTCTGCTAAACCAGCTCTTAACCTAGAATTGAAACAACGCTTAGACAGTATTGCACGTTATGATCAATTGTATAGACCTTTGTTACAAGAAACAGACGAAGCAAAACGTATTGCGCTGGCAGAAGAAATGGGTATTCCTAAAGAAGATTACACAGGTGATCTATGGAAAAAGCAACGCATGCTTGACACCAGTAACCTTAAAGTCGTAAAAGCTATTCTTGACAATCACGGCTATCCCGGTAAATCATTAGTGGGTGAACCTACAAATCTTATTGCGCTAGAAGTTATTGAACACAATCCCATACAAATAGATCAGTATATAGATTTATTTAAAAAAGCTGCAGCTCAAGGCGAAATACCTATAACTAAGGTAGCGGTTTTAGAAGATAAATTTTTAATGATGCAAGATAAAGAGCAACTCTATGGAAGTCAGGCTCAGATCACTGCAGAAAACGGCTTTTTTATTTGGCCAATTAAAGACCCAGAAACCGTAAATCAACGCAGAAAAGAAGCAGGGTTTGAGCGCACTATTGAAGAATATGTAGCCGACTTGATGGGCAAAGATGCCAAATTTAAAGCCCTTAAAATCTCTGAAATCAAAAGACTCTGATTCTATATATCTTAAATAAATTGTTCTACGCTTTGCTTACCCTGTTTGGGGTAGTAACAGTTGTGTTTTTATTATTTACAGTTCTTCCAGGAGATCCTGCACGCATGATGCTGGACCAAAATGAAGACCCTGAGCAATTAGCGATAATAAAACATAAATACGGTTTTGATCAACCTGTGCTTACCCAATACGCATATTACCTTAATGATTTATCTCCCCTTTCTATTCATAACAATAACGGAGATAATTATACGAGTTTAACTTCCGGAAAATATAATTACACGAGAATATTTTCAATTGGAAACTATACGCTGGCTATAAAAAAACCGTACCTACGAGAGTCTTTTCAAAAAACAGGAAAAACGGTTGTAGCGGTCATTTCTGAAACTTTACCCAACACTATAGTTCTTGCAGTGAGTGCAATAACCCTTGCTATTCTTTTGGGTATACTTCTAGGAGTCATTTCGGCGAATGCCAGAGACACTTGGCTTGATAAATTAATTCAGGTTGTGAGTACCTTTGGAATGAGTGTTCCAAGTTTTTTCAGTGCTATTTTATTTGCCTGGTTTTTTGGTTATATACTACACGAATACACAAATCTCAATATGACAGGAAGCCTGTATGAGATGGACGATTTCGGTGAAGCCATAACCATTCAATGGAAAAATATTGTATTACCTGCTTTGGTTTTAGGAATACGTCCGTTAGCGGTTGTAATTCAATTGATGCGTAATTCACTTTTAGAAGTATACAATCAGGAATACATCCGTACTGCTCAGGCAAAAGGACTCAATCAGCATCAGATCGTGTGGCGACATGCGTTAAAAAATGCTTTAAACCCTGTGGTAACAGCAGTTTCGGGCTGGTTTGCTTCTATGCTTGCGGGTGCTGTTTTTGTGGAATATATTTTTGGATGGAATGGCCTTGGTAAAGAGATCGTCGATGCCTTAAATACGCTTGACTTACCCATAATTATGGGTGCTGTGCTCGTCATCGCAACGATGTTTATTCTTATAAATATTCTCGTTGATATTATTTACGGTCTCCTGGACCCTAAAGTGCGCATTAGATAGCCATATTGTTGTAGAATAGGCTGACTAATCCTAATTTTATATCTTATTCGTTTTTATGAAAATCATACTTACATTATTAACAATACTTTGTTTTTCAGTAGGTTTTTCTCAGGAAAAATCATTTTCTGCCGAAGCACTTCAGGATGTCTTGATCAAGACTAGCGGTTCTGAAGTCACTTTTGAATCTGTTTTAGAAATGCATAAAGGCAAAACTGTGCTGATTGATATCTGGGCATCCTGGTGTAAAGACTGTATCGCCGGCTTTCCTGATCTAAAAAAACTACAAGAAGATAATCCTAATATAAATTACGTTTTTCTTTCACTAGACAAAGATACAGAGCGCTGGAAAGCAGGTATTGATAAATATGACCTACAGGGAAGTCATTACTTCATCAAACATGGTTGGAAAGGACCGCTATGCAGCAGTATAGATCTGGACTGGATTCCTCGCTATATTTTGCTTGATGAATCTGGACAAATTAAAGTTTATAAAGCAATAACCACAAAAGACAATCAACTACTAAATCAAATACAATGAGAAAAAACATCGTAGCCGGTAACTGGAAAATGAATACAGATCTTGCTGATACGCAAGAATTGATCGGCGGACTAAAATCTATAGCTAAAACTTCTGATGCAGAAATTATTATAGCACCTCCTTTTACAAACCTTTACAGTGCCTTTGAAGCATTAAAAGGAGCTGGTATTGAAGTTGCAGCACAAAATATGCATCAATCTACTTCTGGTGCTTTTACCGGTGAGATCAGTGCCTCTATGCTAAAGGGTGTTGGCGTTAAAACAGTAATATTAGGACATAGCGAGCGCAGAGCTTATTTTGAAGAGAAAGAAGATTTACTTGCAGAAAAAGTAAATACCGCTTTAGAAAATGATATGAAAGTGATTTACTGTTTTGGTGAAGAGCTTAAAGACCGAAACTTCAGCGAGCATTTTGAAGTGGTAAATAAACAAATCAGTCAGGCGCTTTTTCATCTGGATGCAGATGCCTGGAAGCACATAATACTAGCTTATGAACCGGTTTGGGCAATAGGCACAGGAGAAACAGCAAGCCCAGATCAAGCTCAGGAAATGCACGCTTTTATCAGAAAAACTATTGCTGATGAATATTCTCAAGAAGTAGCAGACAGCGTTACTGTCCTTTATGGTGGTAGTGTAAAACCTGCTAACGCTAAAGAGATATTTTCAAAGCCAGATGTTGATGGTGGCCTTATAGGTGGTGCTTCTTTAAAAGCCGAAGACTTTATGGCGATCGTAAACGCATTTTAAAATAATTTATGGCTGAAGCATATTCTGAATACGCGTTTAAAGTAACACCGGTAAATCCCGGTGCAGAAATACTCATTGCTGAATTGAGTCAGCTTGATTTTGAAAGTTTTGATGAGACAGAAGAGGGTGTAAAAGCATACATCCTCTCTGCCTTAGATAAAGAAAATCTTTTAGAAGACATCTATCTACTCAATAACCCTGAATTTGAAGTTTCATACTCTGTTAAGCTTATAGAGCCGGTAAATTGGAACGAAGAATGGGAAAAGAATTTTGAACCCATTGAAGTTGATGGTATTTGCTCGGTAAGAGCTCCATTTCATCCTAAACCAGAGATGGAGTTTGATATTGTTATTGAACCTAAAATGTCTTTCGGTACCGGGCATCATGAGACCACACATCTCATGATCAAACACCTTCTAAAAATTGAAGTTGCTGGCTTAAAAACACTTGATATGGGTTGTGGCACAGGAATACTTGCTATTCTTGCTGCATTAAAAGGCGCAAAACCGGTAGACGCAATAGATATTGACCCGTGGTGTTATGAGAATACTGTAGAGAATGTATCCCGTAATGATGTTGATTTTATTAAAGCATACGAGGGAGACTCTAGTCTTTTAAAAGGCAAACAATATGATCTGATCATCGCAAACATTAACCGAAACATTCTAATGAATGATATTCCCACCTACGCAGGTTGCTTAAATCATGAAGGTATTTTGCTCTTAAGTGGGTTTTACACTCAAGATATTCCGGCGATTACTAACGTTTGCAATCAACACGGATTAAATTTTATCATGAATTTTGAAAAAAATAATTGGGTAGCATGTAAATTTGTAAAAAATTAACCCCCTGAATATAAGTTTTTTACCAATGAGCACAAGAGAAAAGATTCAAGAAGAAGTAGACGTCCTCGAGGCAGAAGATCGAAATAATGAAATTATCGTATACAATGATGATGTTAACACATTTGATCACGTAATAAATACTTTAGTACATGTTTGTGATCATACCCCAATACAAGCAGAACAATGTTCATTGATAGTTCATTATAAAGGAAAATGTACTGTAAAGACCGGAAGCTATGATGACCTTGAACCACGTTGTAGCGCACTTCTAGATGCCGGCCTCAGTGCAGAAATCATATAAATTCCAAAAAATAGCCTATACATAAAAAGCCTCTTAAAGAGGCTTTTTTCTTACCTTATTATTGATTAAATGCAATTTTAAATCGTTAAAAGTTATAATTTTAACGATTAATAGCGTTACATGTTGTTTTTTTATAATATTTTACAAGTATTATAAACACTAACTATTATTATATGTTATCAGAAACAATTAAAAAAGTAGGCTTTTTAAGCCTGGGAATTTCAATGGTATTTGCTTCTTGTTCTGAAGAGGCTTCAGAAAGCACACCTGAAGCCGCACAACCTACTGCTAATCTTGAGGTGTCACAAACCGTCATTGATCAGGTTGAAAATTTAGGAATGAATACTAATTATATTCGTTGGGACGACTTCTACTTTCCTGACGGTTCCTCTGAGCCCAGACTTTTCTTAGAAGAGGATGTTATTGTAACTCCAGATCAATTAGCTGAAATGACCGCTAACATTAAGCAAACTAAAGATGGTAAAGGAGATTCTAAACAATATAGGACATCTGCATTAGTGAGTCAGGGACGTACGATTTCGATAATTGGGTATACTGGTGGCAACCAGGCTTTAACCCAAAAAGAACGTACCGCACTTGAATGGGCAGTAGCAAACTACAATGATCTAAATGGTGTAAGCATTAGTTTCAATTTAACTTTTGGTACAGATTATCAAAGTAAAGACATGGTTGTCTATAACAACACTGTCAACAATCCTAGTGGTGCAGGTGGTAGCGCTGGCTTCCCTAGTAATGGATTGCCTTTTAAATTTGTACAGATTTATGGCCTTACTAATTATGACACAAATGTTGTTGAACACGTATTAACTCATGAAATAGGTCACTCAGTAGGATTTAGACATACAGATTGGTTTAGCAGACAAAGTTGCGGTCAAAATGTAAATGAAGGTGGAGATACTAACCACATTCCGGGAACTCCAACTGGCTATGACTCTACATCTATTATGCTTGCTTGCTTTAGTGCTAGTGAAGATGGTGAATTCAACGCTAATGATATTACTGCTTTAAACAATATGTACTAAGTATTAATTAGACACTTTAAAAGCCATTTTAATTAAAATGGCTTTTTTTATTTTTTAAGTTTGCAGATATTCAAAAAAGACTTATATTTGCACCCGCAAAATGAGGTAAATAAATATCAAATTTTTGCAAAAATAAAGGCCTTGTGGCGCAACTGAATAGCGCACCTGATTACGGCTCAGGAGGTTCCAGGTTTGAATCCTGGCAAGGTCACAAAATAAGTCTACTTTTGACTATAAAAGTCTTAAAAAAACCCGCAAACGTGGGTTTTTTTAATTTATGGTTATTCCCTACTAGTCAGAATCCTTAGCCGTATAGCTATCCCTCCTTCTTTTCTTTAAAATATTTAATGAATAACAATCAAATTAAATATAGCTATTAAGCAAGATTGCTATTAGCAATATAGAAGTTAAGCTTAGATACTTCACTCTCTTTACTGATTTCAAAAATCTTCTAAAAATCAGAAAAAAGCATTACAAACTAGTATTCATACGCTTACAATTAAAAAATCAATGCAAACTATAAATGTTAAATTTTTAACTATAGTGCTTTATAAATAAAATATTTTCATAATATTGATATGTAGTACATAATTACATAAACACATAATGATTTGAATATCAAAACTAAAACACACATTTATGAGAACATTTTTACAACTCAGGATGCTTAAAAAAATCACACTAGTGACTTTGGCATTATTGAGTACAACCACACTTATGGCTGCTCCTCTATCTGGAGAAATTTCTTTCAGCTATGAACAGAAAACGATTTCGGGAGTGGTCTACGACACACAATCTGGAGAAACTTTACCAGGTGTAAGTGTTGGTATTAAAGGCGCCAATACCGGTACTATTACAGATTTAGACGGTTCATTTCAATTACAGGTTGAGCCGGGTGCAGTACTCGTATTTAGTTATGTAGGTTACTTGACTCAGGAAGTACCTCTACAAAACCAGACTTCACTTACCGTAAATATGGAAACTGATATACAGTCTCTTGAAGAGGTTGCGATTATTGGTTACGGTAAAGTAAAGCGCTCTAATCTAACCGGATCGGTTTCGACCGTTAGCTCAGAAACGCTAGAAAAAACCAATAAAGTAGACGCGGTTTCTTCTATACAGGGGCAGGTAGCTGGTGTTACGGTACAACGTACAGATAACAAACCCGGTGGAGGAGGCTTCAACATTCGTGTAAGAGGTGCCAATACTATTAATACAGGTTCTGGAAATGGCGGATACAGCCCTGGTCAAAATCCCTTATTTGTAGTAGACGGAATTTTTGTTGATGATATCTCTTTCCTTAATCCGGCTGACATCGAGCGTATGGACGTGCTTAAAGATGCAGCATCTGCTGCGATTTATGGTTCACGTGGTACAAACGGGGTTGTAATCATTCAGACCAAGAAAGGGAAAGAAGGAAAAATGACGGTGCGTTACAACAACTACGTAGGTTTTAAAGAAATCTATAACCTGCCACCAGTATTTAATGGCAAAAGCTATATTCCATTTCTTAGAGATGTGGTTGTGGGTAACCAGTTCGCTTCTAATACTGATGGTAATTACGGCCAATACTCTGCAGAAGCGGTAAACATCAATGATTATCTGAGTGAAGAAGAACGTGAAAATATCGCAAACGGAGTTAGTACAGATTGGGTAGACCTCATCACCCGTAATGGTTTTCAGCAAAACCATACCCTTGACATAAGTGGAGGGAATGAAAACACCGTTTATGCTGCCGGATTAGGTTATACACAGGACCAGGGAACTGTCTACGGCGAGGATTTTAATCGGTATACCTTAAAAGGAAATATTCAAAGTGATCTTACAGATTGGTTAACATTTGGCTATGATAACTACATCACTTTAGCAAAAACTAATGAAGGAAGTTTAGAAGCTTTTAGAAGTGCCTATCGGCTTAAGCCTATAGGAAGACCCTATGATGACAACGGGGATTTATTATTCCTGCCTACTCAAAAAGAGACCCAGTTAAGTAACCCTATTTTTGATACCCAAAACTGGAAATTAGAAAACAAATACATCAATTTTATTGGTAACATTTCCCTTAGCGTTAAACCGCTAGAAGGACTTAGCATTACTACGAAGTTTGCACCTAACATCAAATATACCCGTGTGGGAGAATATCGTGGTCTGTACACCAAAAGTGCAATTGGTAACCAGAGTAATACCCGTGCAGAGGTAAACAACTTCTTAGACTATTCGTATACTTGGGATAACATTGTTGATTACAGCTTAGATATTGACAATGACAACAGCCTGGCAGCAACACTAGTATATTCCAGATTTTTGCAGGACAATGAATCTTATGGTATTCAGGTAAGAAACTTCACATCAGACAACTTCTTATTTTATAACCTGGGAGCCGGTTCAAATGTGAACTCGTATGGAAGCGGGTTTAGCAGACAGACGTTAGAATCTTATACAGCACGTATCAATTATAATTTGATGGACCGTTACATTCTTACCCTTACCGGTAGATACGATGGAGCTTCCGTATTATCTGATGATAACAAATGGGCATTTTTCCCCTCAGCATCATTTGCTTATCGCGTAATACGCGAAGATTTTATGCGTAACCAAAAGGTATTTTCAGATCTTAAGTTACGTTTAAGCTACGGGCAAACTGGTAACAACGGTATCGGCGGAGGATTAAACCCGCTGGGAACTCTTTCATTACTCGAATCAAGTTATACCAATATTGGCGATGCAAGTGTATCTACGCTATTTGTTAATGGTCTTGCTAACCAGGATCTAACTTGGGAGCGCACTTCAGAAGTAAACGTGGGTTTTGACTTTGGTTTCCTAAACAACCGCTTAACCGGTAGTGTTGATGTTTACAACCGTAATATTAAAGACATCATCTTCTTTAGACCTTTGCCCACAGTAACCGGTTTTGGAGGAACCTTTGACAACATCGGGGAGTCTCGTAACCGAGGTATAGAAATAGGCCTTAATGCCAAAATTATAGAAAATGAAGATTTTACCTGGAGTACGAACCTCAATTTTGCCAGCAATCGTAATGAGATTGTAAATCTATATGGTAATAGTGATGAAATCATTTTTGGAGCACAGGGCGGAACGTTTATTCACCGTGTAGGAGAACCAACCGGATCACTTTATGGCTTTAAGTACGACGGAATCTGGCAACTGGATCAGGCTGCAGAAGCTGAATCTTTCGGTCAGAAACCAGGGCAGGTACGTGTAGTTGACGTCAATGGTGACGGACAAATTACTGAACAAGGTGACCGGGTAGTTTTAGGAAACCCACTCCCAAAATGGACCGGAGGTTTTACGAGTACGATGAACTATAAAAACTTTGACTTCTCATTCTTTGTATATACTAGTCAGGGCGTAACGATCTCCAGTAATTTTCACAATGCCCGCGCATTCTCATATGATGGTGAACCGGCTCGTTTGTGGAATGGATATGATACTAATTATTGGACACCTGAGAACCCTACCAATAACTGGTTTCAGCCCGGTAACGGTGGATCATATCAGGGAGCTATCAAAAATATGGATGTATCTTTCGTAAAAGTTGGTTTTATGACTCTGGGCTACGCACTTCCTCAGGAAACTATTCAAAAATTAGGGATTCAAAAACTACGCTTTTACACGACAGTACAAAACCCATTTACATTTAGTAAATACGATGGTTGGGATCCTGAAAATGCCGGTAGAAATACCTATGGTGCGTCATTTATGGCACGTACGTATATGGCCGGTATCAACTTTACTTTCTAAAAAAATAAATAGTATTATGAAAAAATCAATTTATATCTCAGCTCTAGCACTTCTGCTTACCGGTACGCTGGTAACAAGTTGCGATGATTTTCTTGAGGAAACAAACAGACAGGCTATCAGTATTCCTTCTTCAAGAGAAAATGAAGAAAGCTTTCTACAACTCAATAATTATATCTACGAAGTAACGCGTGACAACACCACCCGTTATGCTCCAGATATGCTTTATGTACTGGAAGATCTCGGTACTGATATCGTGACCCGCGCTTCCCCGCTTACCGGTGTTGATGCAATCAACGATTACGTAGACATGAACGCCTCAAATTATGTGATGCAGGTGTATTGGGCGAATCAATATAAGCAGATCGCTGCCGCAAATACGCTGCTTGAAAACGCTGATTTGATTGATGGTGTAGAAGAAAGCTTAAAAAACAGAGGAGTAGGCGAAGCCAAATTTTTCAGAGCCTGGTCTTATTTTAATCTGGTAGAAAATTACGGAGGAGTACCCCTTGTTACAGAACCCACCACTACCGCTCAGTCTGATTTTATGCGCGCGTCTGAAGAAGAAGTATATACACTAATTGTTAATGATCTTAATGACGCCATCAGCGCTGTTGATGAAAATCCCGACGAATACGGTCGCGTTTCTAAAGATGCTGCCCGTCACCTGTTATCTAAGATATTACTTACACGCGGCTACAAATCTTTTGCGGCTTCAGACGATTATACTCAGGCAATTGCTCTTGCAGAAACGGTAATCGCAAATCATCCGCTTGAACCTACGTTTGCAGATGTGGTAGATATCGAAAACCAGCGCAATGACGAGGTGATTTTTTCATTCCTTTTTGGAAGCGAAAGTTCAAGTGTAGGCTGGGGTAATACCAAACATTTACTGTACAAGTTTGAATACTTTAACTATCCCGGATTAGCTCGTGGTAGCTTATATCAAAATGGTATCGGTAGAATGCCTACTCCATACTTCTTCAATATGTTTGATGAAGAAGATACCCGTAATGAAGAAACCTTACGATATGTTATGTATGCTGATGTGGCTGAAGACGGACTTGAAGTAGGAGACACTGCCATTTACTTTCCTAAAACGGCCTGGAGCCAGGAACGTATAGACAGCAAGCCGTATGCAGTAATCAATCCGGATCAATACCTTGTGAACGACGGGGTTACTAATGTACACTGGCCAATGTTTAAGAAGTTTGAAGACCCGGGAGCTCCTTTCGTTTATGCAAATGAGCGTGCCTTAGGTGACCGTGATATGGTAATAATGCGCGGGGCTGAAGCTTATCTTATTGCAGCAGAAGCGGCTTTTCAAAATAATAATCCCGGTGCAGCTGTCACATATCTTAATACAGTACGTTCACGTGCCGGTATTACTACACCGCTTACTGCGGGTGATGTTGATCTTGCATTTATATTGGATGAACGTGCCCGCGAACTGATAGGCGAGGTAAACCGCTGGATGGATTTAAAACGTACCGGTACTTTGCTATCACGCGTTTTAGAATACAACCCGCACGCAGCGCTTAACAATGCGATTACCGAGAAAAATCTTCTCAGACCCGTACCACAGGCTGAGATTGACGCTTCCGGTAAGACAATTAGCCAAAACCCCGGTTATTAAAACCGGAAAATCCGTCGATCACAAGGTGAGTCCTGGATTGACGGATTTTTTTATTCAGTTTTAAATAATTAGCTCAGTTTGCTAAAGTGTGGTGTAAGATGATTACGCATGTTCTCTCTAAATTCATAAGCAGTACCATTACGCAAGGTTTCAACCAGGTCATTGTGAGAGATACTACCCCGCTTCGGTTCTGCGGCAGACTTTGATTCCTGCTGCATCATAAAATGAAAAACCGGTAGCAGCATAGATTGAAAACGGTTCAAGGTTCCGTTACCAGACATCTTATAGAGATACGAGTGAAACTCAATCTCGTAAGCCAGACGGGTTTGAAGATCGGTTTTACAAAGCGGATCATTAGCCTCCCGGTCTACTATTTCTTGTAACTTAACAATATCAGCATCTTTTTTTCTAATGAACAGCAATTCACTCATACCCACTTCAAGAACCAGTCGTAGTTCAAAAATGTGTTGCATGGCTTCTTCTCCAAGAAGGTCGGGGTCCATAATGCGCTCTATTCCGCTTAAAATATCAGGTTCTGCAATAAACATTCCCTTGCGCTTTTTAGATTCGACTACGCCAAGCATTCGCAGGCGACTAAGCGATTCGCGCACAATGTTACGGCTAACACCCAGGTTTTCGGCGAGTTCAATTTCACCTGGTAAAGAGTCTCCAGACTTAAAACGGTTCTCTTTTAAAAATTCGAGAATACGTTGTTCTACCTGCTCAACCAGTGAAACAGATTTAATGGGTTTGATTTTGGAAGACATAATGGTTTTATGGTTAATTGCAAATATTTGGTAAATCAACTAAAACTTAAGACATTCAAAAAGTAATTTTAACACATATTTTAAATATATTGCTATATTAAAATATGTCCTACATATAAAATTAATGAATATAACGAATATAAACGATTTTGGTGCCGTAAATGATGATTTTACGAATAATTCGTTGGCCATTCAAAAGGCCATAGATCATTGTGCCGGCCTTGGTGGCGGAAAAGTCGTTATTCCGCCAGGCAAACCGTTCCTTACAGGACCTTTTGACCTCAAATCAAATATTGAATTACATCTGGAGCAGGGTGCTGTGCTAAAGGCCTACCCTGACGAAGGTGTTTATATTAAAAGCGCCTTTAGAAAAAATCTGGGTGAAGGCACCATCTGGATAGGTGGAGAAAATCTCAGCCAGATTTCCTTTACAGGCGGTGGCACAATAGATGGTAACGGCATCTTTTTCATGGGTGATGAGCTACACGACTCTTATGAGCTTAAACCTTTTGAAACGGTAGATCCCAGACCGCACATTCTTACTTTGGTTTCATGTAAAAATGTAAAGATGCACGGCATTACAGTAAGTAATGCTGCTTACTGGGCGCTTCATTTTATAGGTTGTTATGATGTTTCAATCGCAAACATTTCAATCTATAATGATATTAAAGTACGCAATAGCGACGGTATTGATCTCGATCATTGCCAAAACGTACGCATCAGCAATTGCCATATCGAATCAGGTGATGATTGCATCTGCCTAAAAAACAGAAGGGAATATGAGGAGTTAGGTCCCTGTAAAAATATCGTAATTTCTAATTGTACATTGATTAGTACTTCGTGTGCGATTAAAATTGGTTCAGAAAATATGGATGCCATAAGCCACGTTACTTTTAATAACTGCATTATTACCGGAAGTTGTAGAGGTATAGGTATTCAAAACCGGGACGAAGGCACCGTGTCAGACATCATTTTCTCTAACATTATGGTAGAATGTAAGCAGTTTTCTGACGTTTGGTGGGGAATGGCAGAACCTATTTACATTACGGCTTATCCCCGCGCCTCACACAATCACAAAGATGCTGGTTGGAGGTTAAAGCCCGGAGCTAAAGAAGCCAGTATTGGCAAGGTTTCTAACATCACGTTTGCAAACATCAGGTGCAAGAGCGAAAATGGTATTTTCTTGGGAGCTGCATCACCAGATTTGCTCGATAACATCCGCTTTAATGACATTGATCTGGAGATTTCAAAAACCACCGAATATCCCGGAGGTTATTACGATTGTAGGCCGTGTAAAGATGCCGATTTTATAGGCGAGCAGACCTCAGGTTTTTATATGGTAAACGCCAGTAATGTGTACATTTCAAACACCACAGTAAACTGGGGAACCCAAAGACCTGATTATTATGGAAACGCGCTTTATGCCGAAAATATAACTCCACTAGTTCTTGATAATTTTAATGGAACGGCAGCCTTTGAAAATTTGGAAAGCATCGTTAAAAAAGGAAAAACTCAACTCGAAAAAATCGCAAACTAATTATGATTTTAGGCTTATCATATCTGGATATTTTAGTATTGGTGCTGTACTTCGGTGTCATTGTGTATATCGGTATACGATCTAGCCTGAAGATTAAAAAAGAAGAAGATTATTTTCTGGGCGGCAGACAATTTGGAAAACTCTTTTCAACATTTGCGAGTTTTGGGCAGGCAACCTCAGCAGACGGTCCGGCAGGTGTGGCAACCACCACCTTTAAAAACGGCGCCAGCGGAATCTGGAGTTCGCTTTTAATGCTCTTTGCCACTCCTTTATTTTGGATCACAGCTCCGTGGTTGCGACGGTTGCGCATCACCACGATGGGTGATTTTTATGAACAGCGTTATGCTTCACGAAAAATGGCCGCGACCTATGCTCTTGTGGGAACCATCGGGATGATGGGCTTGCTCTCTGTAGGTTATAAAGCGGTTACCACAACGGCTTTAGCTATGACCGGGAAGCCCGCAAGCGAATTGACAGCGACTGAAAAAATTGAAAAAGAAAAAGCAGACCGCCTTTTTGAATTATCTAACGAAAACTTCACCTACCTCTCGCAAGCTGAGAAACAGGAATTAGCCGAACTCCGACAGGAAAATCCACGGGCGTTATTCAGTTATTTTTCTGAAGATGTGCTTATCTGGACCATCTGTTTCATCGTTCTGTTTTATACCGCGATGGGCGGACTCGAAGCTGCTTTTTACACCGATTTGCTTCAGGGTATTTTTATAATTTTGCTTTCAATCATTCTCATTCCTTTTGCCTGGTCGGCAATTAACGAACAATTTGGCGGTAGCGGAATGATGGATGCGCTCTCAAATCTGCACGAGCAATTGCCCGAAAGTACTTTTGAGATTTTTGGTTCGCCTGCAACCTTAGACTTTACCTGGTATTTCATAGTTATGGCTGCTTTAGTATCTGGAATGACGGTCGTCGCGCAACCTAATCAACTCGTAACTGCGGGAGCTGCAAAAAGTGAAGATGCGGCGCGTACGGGCTTTGTGACCGGTACGTTTATGAAGCGTATCGTAACCATCTTATGGGGAATGGTGGGCCTTTGTGCCATCTTGCTTTATGGTGGTAAAATCATGAACTCCGATTTTGTTTGGGGTCACGCCACCACACAACTATTGGCACCGTTAGGATTGGGACTTGTAGGTTTGATGCTGGCCAGTTTGATGGCTGCTTTGATGTCTACGGCAGATTGCCTGATGATTACCGTGTCCGGTTTAGTGGTTAATAATTTTTACAAATACTTTTTTCCGGAAAAGTCTGCCAGGCATTACATCTGGGCGGCACGTATTTCGGGAGCTATATTCCTGATTGGGGCGGCAATCATTACGACTCAATTTGACACGATTTTACAGATATTAAAGTTCATCTGGGAGTTTTTTGTAGTCTTTGTAGCAGCCTTTTGGCTGGGCTTAAAATGGCGACGCGCAAACCGCATATCTGCGTGGAGTTCGATTCTGCTCACGTTTACCTTGTTTTATCTAATCCCAACGCTCTTACCCAATATCTTTCCGGCGATGCGTACCGATGAAAGCCTTACGAAGCTTACCAACTCCCGTATTGTAACCCGAAATTATGAGGTAAAGGAAGTCGATCTGGATAACCGCATACACGATATCGCCCAATGGGAAAAGCTTCCGCAAAGCGAAAAAGAACAGATCAGTAAACCGGAAGAACTTGCACTGGGCGGTACAAATGCTGTGGATTATGCCATGCCGCGACAGGCTATTTTTTGGTCTAAAGGGGTTACGACCGAGAAAGATGGTACCTCCTACGGCCGCGGTTATATTTATCTTGAATTGTACTTGCTGGACAGTTTGGGTTGGGATCTTTCAAAAAATCCGTATGCCTTAAACGAAACCATAAGACTGGGAATTCGACTGTTATTCCCATTTCTGGTGCTGTTTCTTATCGCTTTAGCAACTAAACCGGATTCAGATAACCATTTAGCTGAATTCTACCGTAAAATGCGTACCCGTGCTGTAGACAATAGCATTCTGAAGAATCAGCCCACCACCGAAAAACTTTTATTCCCAAATAGCAATTGGGAAATCTATACCTGGAATAAAAAAGACCGTACCGGCTTCTTGCTGGCCTGTCTTATTGTTATACTCATTATTGGATTACTTTACCTGATGGTTTCCCTCGGGTCTTAAATGCTTCGACTTATGAAAAATACAAATCAAAAAACAGAACCGCTACAAAGTCTCGATGAATGGGAAGATGACGTGGTACGCCGTTATCCTGAAGAGGCTCATAAAGCCAAGGAAGAATTTCGCAATTACGAGGCTCCTGCCCGCGACACGGTTAAAGAATTTTACCGCATCAATCACATCAATCAGACCTATGATTTTGTGCTTGAAAAGAAAAAAGATTTTCTTCAGTTTAACCGCCGGGAGATGTCACTTTGGGATGCAGTCGAATTTTTAAACACCCTCGTTGACGATTCTGATCCGGATATTGATCTGGATCAAACCCAGCATTTGCTACAAACTTCTGAAGCGATACGTGCAGACGGGCATTCAGACTGGTTTGTACTTACCGGATTTTTGCACGATTTAGGTAAAGTATTATGTCTTTTTGGCGAACCACAATGGGCCGTTGTTGGGGACACGTTCCCAGTAGGTTGTGCCTTTTCAGACAAAATCGTGTACCCGGAATTCTTTAAAAAGAATCCCGATTACACTAATGAAGAACTAAATACCAAATTCGGCGTATACAGTCCGTATTGCGGATTGGAGAAGGTGCATATGTCCTGGGGACACGATGAGTACCTCTACCACATTTTGAAAGACTATCTGCCCGAGCCGGCTTTGTATATGATACGGTATCATTCGTTTTATTCGCAACACCGCGAAGGGGCTTACGATCACCTGATGAGTGCTCACGATCACGAAATGTTTAAATGGGTAGAAAAATTCAATCCGTATGATTTGTACTCCAAGGCTCCTACCCCACCAAACGTAAAAGAACTGCGTCCCTATTATGAGGATTTGGCTGCCAAATTCTTACCGGACACCCTGAAATTTTAGATCATTTTTATAGTACCTGTTATGTCTCTTAAACCGAAATATCAAACTTTCTTTAAGCTTGCCTGTTCCCTTTTTATACTTGTTGCACTCAGTTCCTGTAAAAAGGAAACAGAAGTAAAGGCTCAGGAAGAAACGCCCTACCAGGGCCTGCTGAATCGGGTTGTTCCCGAATACGCAGATGAGTTTATCATCGATTCGCTGCCCGATGCCGGCGATCAGGCTTTTGAAATTGCAGCTCAGGATGGTAAAATCAGTTTGAGAGGAAACAATGGGGTCGCAATCGCCTCGGCGCTGTATTACTACATCAAAGAGTATGCGCACGGGCAGATCACCTGGAATGGCACCAACCTCAACTTTCCGGAATCGCTACCCTTGCCCGAGAAACTGGTACGTAAAGAATCGCCTTACGAATACCGCTATTACCTCAACTATTGCACGTTCAACTACTCGATGAGCTGGTGGGATTGGGAGCGCTGGGAAAAGGAAATCGACTGGATGGCGCTTCACGGCATCAATATGCCTCTGGCTATTACCGGCGAAGAATACATCTGGGACGAAGTTTACAAATCCTACGGCTTTACCGATGAAGACCTGAAGGATTTCTTTAGCGGCCCTTCGTATTTCTCCTGGTTTTGGATGGGAAATCTGGACGGCTGGGGCGGTCCGCTTCCGCAAAGCTGGAAAGAAAGCCATCGCGACCTGCAAAAAAAGATTTTAAAGCGTTCGCGCGAGTTGGGGATGAAACCGGTGCTTCCGGCATTTACGGGGCACGTTCCGGCTTCCTTTAAAAAATTCTTCCCCAATGCCAATCTTAAAAAAACCAATTGGGGCAATGATTTTGGAGACACCTATATTCTTGATGCTGAAGATCCGCTTTTCGCAGAAATCGGTAAACGCTTTTTAGAAAAACAGGAGGAAGTTTTTGGTACAGATCACTTTTATACGGCAGATACTTTTAATGAAAATGAGCCGCCTTCAGACGATCCTGAATATTTAGGGGAGTTGAGCGAAAAGATTTTTGAAGGAATGAAAGCCGCAGATCCTGAAGCAACCTGGGTGATGCAGGGCTGGTTGTTTTACAGCCATAAAGATTTTTGGAAAACACCGCAAATCAAAGGCTTGCTCAGTACGGTGCCTGATGATCGTATGATTATCTTAGATCTGGCGACCGAAATTGAACCCGTCTGGAAGCAAACCGAAGCTTTCTACGGCAAACAATGGATCTGGAATATGCTACATAATTTTGGCGGAAACATCAGTATGTTTGGCCGTATCGAGACCGTTGCCGAGCAGCCGGCACTGGCCTTAAATGACAGCACTTCGGGCAATTTAAAAGGTATCGGCCTTACGATGGAAGCCATAGAGCAAAACCCGGTACTTTATGAATTGATGACCGATAATACCTGGCGCGACACGCCTATCGAACTCCAGCCCTGGCTGAAAAAGTATACCCGCAACCGCTATGGCGCGGTAAACGACAGCATCTTAAAAGCCTGGGATATTTTAGTAGCAACCGCATATAACGGCACCACAATACGCGACGGTGCCGAGTCTATCATCGCAGCACGACCTACTTTTGAAGGCTACCGCCGCTGGGCACGCACCAAGATGAATTACGATCCGCTTGATTTGCTACCTGCCTGGGACCTGTTTATTGGCGCCAGCGATACGTTTAAAAATTCAGATGGTTTTGAATACGACCTGGTAGACCTTAGCCGTCAGGTGCTTGCCAACTATGCCCTGCCGGTGCAACAGCAAATGCGTATCGCTTATGAAAATAACGACAAAGAAGCCTTTAAAAAACACGGCGACGAACTCCTGACGCTCATTAGTGATCTGGACCGACTACTCGCTACGCGAAAAGATTTCCTGCTGGGTCCCTGGATCGCAGATGCCCGAAGTTGGGGCACCACACCCGAAGAAAAGGCGCTTTACGAGCGTAATGCCCGCGACCTCATCACCCTTTGGGGCGGCCCTGATAATCCGTTGCATGAATACTCTTGTCGCCAATGGAGTGGAGTACTGGATGATTTTTACAAACCGCGCTGGCAACAATTTATTACCGATATTGAAGCCAACTGGGATGATTTTGATCAGGAGGCTTTTGATGAAAAAATCAAAGAATGGGAATGGAAATGGGTGAACAAAGAAGAGTCCTACCCTACCGAACCCAGCGGCAATGCCTTTGAAATCGCAAAAGAGCTTCACGCTAAATACCGAAGCAAAATTGCTCCAATCACGAAGGTTATGCCGCCTATTGACTATAACTATTAAAAACCAGCCTATGACTGTAAAAACTTCAGAACGCTTTTTATCGCTCGACGTATTTAGAGGGCTTACCATCGCCCTAATGATCCTGGTAAACACTCCGGGCACCGGTGCAGCTATGTATCCATATCTGGTGCACGCGCAATGGTTTGGGTTTACGCTGGCAGATTTAGTTTTTCCGTCCTTTTTGTTTGCAGTGGGTAACGCCATGAGCTTTTCGATGCGTCGCTTTCAGGAAGCTGCACCGGCAGACTTTTGGAAAAAAGTACTTAAACGCACTGCAATCATCTTCCTGCTGGGATTCCTGATGTACTGGTTTCCCTTTTTTGAATTTAATGACGGGCAGCTGCAAGTATCTCCATTTTCAGAAACCCGGGTAATGGGCGTTTTACAACGTATTGCGCTGTGTTACTTTTTTGGTGCGGTGATGGTACGGTATTTTTCAGTTAGAGCTATTTTTATTTCTTGTGTGGTCATCCTCCTTGCTTACTGGGGAATTCTGTATGCCTTTGGGGAACCGGGAGGCGAACTCGACATGGCGACCAATGCAGCTGCTCAATTTGACTATGCTATTTTGGGCGAAGGCCACATCTATAAAAAAGATGCTATTCCCTTTGATCCCGAAGGTATCCTGAGCACGCTGCCCAGTATTGTAAACGTTCTTGCCGGTTACCTTGCCGGTGTATTTATCAGACGAAAAGGCAAATCCTACGAGACCATTGCCAAGCTGATGCTAGCCGGCTTTCTCGTTTTTGCACTTGCAGAATGGTGGGCGCTTATTTTTCCGCTTTCTAAAAAGTTATGGACGAGTCCGTTTGCGATGTTAACTATTGGCCTTAATCTGTCTATGCTGGCAGCACTCATCTTTTCAGTAGAACTCAAAAACATCAAATTTGGCACAAACTTCTTCAACGTATTTGGCAAAAATCCACTGGTGATTTATCTCTTTTCCGAACTGTTTTACATCAGCCTGCGCCTGATTCCTGTAAATGAAAATCAGGACGCTTTTGAATGGGTAAGTGAAGTAATTTTTCAACGCATCTTCCCGGGTTCCTTTGGAGTGCTGATGACCGCTATTGTTTTTATGCTTCTGTGCTGGGCGCTAGGCTACTGGATGGACAAAAAGAAAATCTACGTCAAAATATAAGTATTGAAAATTGAATTCATGAAAGTTACCGCATCCCTATATTTCATCTTATTTACCTGCTTTGCAGGTCTTGCCCAGGAGGTTAACGAGTGGGAAAACCCGCTGGTGTATGAACGCAATAAACTGGAGCCACATACCGATTTTATCGCGTATACAAACCAGACGGATGCACGCGCCGATGTGTTTTCAACTTCTCCCTATTACCAATCGTTAAACGGTACATGGAAGTTCAACTTTGTCAAAAAACCGGAAGATCGTCCGCAGGATTTCTACAAAACGAATTTTGATGATTCAAACTGGGACAGCATAAGCGTGCCTGCTAACTGGGAGTTGAAAGGTTTTGGAATTCCCATTTACACGAATATCGATTATCCCTTTCCTAAAAATCCACCTTTTGTAGACAACAGCTACAATCCGGTGGGCACGTACCGCCGCAGCTTTGAAATCCCGGAAACCTGGAAGGATAAAGAAGTGATCCTGAACCTTTCTTCGGTATCGGGCTATGCGCGTGTTTTCGTAAACGGAAAAGAAGCCGGAATGACCAAAGTCGCCAAATCCCCTTCTGAATTTGATATCACGCCGCTACTCATAAAAGGGAAAAATCAACTCGCCATTCAGGTATTTAGATGGCACGACGGCAGCTACCTGGAAGATCAGGATTTTTGGCGCTTAAGCGGTCTGGAACAGGATGTATTTTTATACGCCTTGCCCAAAACCAGTATCTGGGATTTCTTTCTCAAAGCAGGCCTTGAAAATAACTACAAAGATGGCGTTTTCGATGCTTCAGTAAGCTTGACAAATTTTGATAACGCATCCCAATCGGGTTCATTACAACTTGAAATCATTCCGGCAAATGCTTCCAAACCGGTGTATTCCGCTACTAAAAAATTTGCCACTACCGATACCCCGATAAACTTTCAGACCACAATCAAAAACGTAAAATCCTGGAGCGCCGAAACGCCCAACCTATACGATTTGGTATTGATCTTAAAAGACGCTACGGGGAAAACCCTGATGCTTACTTCAGAACAGATCGGTTTTAGGGAAATCGAACTTAAAAACGCACAATTGCTGGTCAATGGGATGCCGGTTTTGATCAAAGGGGTAAACCTGCACATTCACGATGACGTTAAAGGCCATGTGCCTTCGCGTGAGGTTATGCTCAAAGACTTAAAGTTGATGAAGCAAAACAACATCAACGCCGTGCGTACAAGCCATTATCCGCAAAACCCGCTTTGGTACAAGCTCTGTGATCAATACGGGATGTATCTGGTTGATGAGGCCAATATAGAATCTCACGGAATGGGCGCCAACGTACACGCGGTTAAAAATAAAGACCGGCACCCGGCTTATCAACCCGAATGGTTCCCGGCACAAATGGACCGCATTCAACGCCTGGTAGAGCGCGATAAAAACCATCCTTCGGTAATTATCTGGTCATTGGGTAACGAGTGTGGCAACGGGATTTTCTTTCCGCAGGCTTACGATTGGGTCAAAGAACGCGATACCACGAGGCTTGTGCAGTTTGAGCAGGCTAATGAAGAGCGCAATACCGATGTGGTTTGCCCCATGTATCCTACCATCGATTATATGCGTGAGTACGCCGCTGCAACCGATAAATACCGCCCCTACATTATGTGCGAATATGAACACGCGATGGGCAACAGCACCGGTAATTTTACCGAGTACTGGGACATCATCAGAAGTAGCGACCAGATGCAGGGCGGCTTTATCTGGGACTGGGTAGATCAAGGAATCAAGACTCAGGACGATATGGGCACCTATTGGGCGTATGGTGGCGATTTGGGCGGACTCGATTTCCAGAATGATGAAAATTTTTGTGCCAATGGATTAGTCTCTTCAAACCGCACTCCGCATCCGGCCCTGGAAGAGGTCAAAATGGTGTACCAAAATGTGCAATTCGACTTTGATAAAGAAAACCGAAAGCTTTCGGTGTTTAATGAATTTGACTTTACCAATCTGAAGGAGTATCAGTTTAAATGGGAGTTGCTTCAGGATGGAAAGGTGATTGAGACCGAAGATTTTTCGCTGGCAGTTGCTCCCCAGACTTCAGGTATGGCAAAAATCAAATTGCCCAAACTGAATGCTGATGCGGAATATTTGCTAAATGTTTACGCCTTTACCAAAACGGCTACCGCTCTTGTACCGGCCGATCACGAGATTGCAAAAGTCCAGTTTTTTCTTACCGAACCGGTTTTCGTTACCACAAAAACCAATCAAAATCTGAAAGTCAAAACTGAAGGCAATCAGCTCGTTTTTGATTCAGGTTCCATTCAGGGAACGTTTGATCTCAAAACCGGAATGTTTAAATCATATACCAATGGCGAAGTAACACTGGAAGGGCTGCCCCAGCCCTATTTTTGGCGCGCGCCTACCGATAATGATTTTGGGAACAAAATGCCTGAAGAACTGAACATCTGGCGCAGTGCACACAGCAATGTGACGCTCCAGAGCGTAAAAGTTGATAAGCAAACCGAAGCCGGCTTGCCTATTGAAGTTACCTATCATTTGAACGATATTGACCTGCCGTATACGCTTGCGTATGTAATCCAAAATGACGGAAGCATTCGTGTGGCAGCCAAACTTGATCTCAAGGCTAAAAAATTGCCTGAACTTCCGCGTTTTGGGATGCGTATGCAGTTACCGGCCGGTTTTGATAATCTGGAATATTACGGCCGCGGGCCGGAAGAAAATTACGCAGACCGCAACTCGGCTGCTTTTATAGGAATTTACAAGGCTCAGGTAGACAGCCTGAAGATGCCTTACATACGCCCACAGGAATACGGTTATCATACCGATACACGCTGGCTAAAACTCACCGATGCCAGCGGAAACGGGATTGAAGTCGAGGGATTGCAACCGCTATCGTTCAGCGCACTTCCCATCAAAACCGAAGCGCTGGATCCCGGTGAGACCAAAAAGAATCAGCATCCTACAAACCTGCGCTACCGTGATGAAACCACCTTGCATATTGATTTGGCACAACGCGGTCTGGGCGGTGATACCAGTTGGGGCGCTTATCCGCATCCGCAATACCAGTTAACTAAAGACGGCTACTCCTACAGCTATTTGCTTAAACTAATCAAACCTGAACTCTAATTTAAAAAGGATGGCATCCTTTACTATAAAAACCGATTGATGAAAAAAATGTTCTTCCGTAGTTCTTCGTTGCTTCTTCTGGTGCTTTTTGCACTGCTTTCCTGTACAAATGAAGAAAATTCAGAATCTGAAACTGCTCAGGCTGAATTGCCCGAATTGTGGTACGATGCCCCGGCACGCGAATGGGTAGAAGCCCTGCCCTTGGGAAATGGTAAAATTGGTGCGATGGTTTTTGGGCGTGTGAGTGACGAATTGATTCAGCTAAATGAAAGTTCGCTTTATAGCGGCGGACCGGTTCCACAAAGTATCAACCCAGAGGCGGCTTCTTATTTGCAGCCTTTGCGTGAGGCTATTTTTGCCAAAGACTACGAAGAAGCTACGCTTTTGGCCAAAAAAATGCAGGGCTATTATACCCAATCCTATATGCCGATGGGTGATTTATTACTGCATCAGGTCTTGAAAAACGATTCGGTACGAGCCTATAAACGTACCTTGAATATCGAAAATGCGATCACTACGACTTCTTTTGAGTCTGATGGTGTGAACTATACCCGGGAGTTTTTTACCTCGGCACCTGATAATGTTTTGGTGATGAAACTTACGGCAGATTCGGCCAAAGCCTTAAACCTAAATCTTTCCGCAGAAAGCCAATTAAGCGCTGAAGTTTCGGTTACCGAAAATCAGGAATTGGTGGTAAGCGGCAAGGCCCCGGCAAACGTAAATCCCAATTACTACAATCCCGAAGGTGTAGAACCCATTACTTACGACGACCCTGAAGGATGCGACGGAATGCGTTTTCAATACCGCATCAAAGTGTTGAAAACAGACGGCAAGCTAACTACTCAAGATACTAGTCTCGCAATCGCTGATGCTTCGGAAGTCGTTATTTTACTTACCGCCGCAACCAGTTTTAACGGTTTTGACAAATGCCCGGACAAAGACGGACTTGACGAAGCCAAATTGGCAAGCGAATTTATGCAGGCTGCTTCGGCCAAGTCGTTTGAGCAGTTAAAATCAGATCATATCGTAGATTTTTCGGCTTATATGCAACGGGTCGCACTTGATTTAGGCAAAACTTCAGAGGATAAATTAAATCAGCCCACAGACAGCCGTTTAAAAGCCTATTCAGAAGCTGCAAACGATCCCGAGTTAGAAGCTTTGTATTTTCAGTACGGCAGGTATTTGCTCGTGTCTGCTTCGAGACCCGGCGGCATCGCGGCCAACCTGCAAGGAATCTGGAATAAAGAAATGCGTCCGCCGTGGAGTTCCAATTACACCACAAACATCAATGCTGAAATGAATTACTGGCCTGCGGAAACCACCAATCTGAGTGAGATGCATCAGCCCTTTTTAGCCTATATCCAGAACGCTTCGGTTACCGGAAGCCGTGTAGCTAAAGAGTTTTACGACGCACCCGGCTGGGTATTGCACCATAATTCAGACATCTGGGCTACGGCAAACCCGGTGGGAGATCGTGGTGATGGTGACCCGTTATGGGCCAACTGGTATATGGGTGGTAACTGGCTTACGTTGCACTTGTGGGAGCATTATGCCTTTACTCAGGATCAAGACTATCTCGCTAAAGTATACCCGGTGATGAAAGAAGCTTCCCTGTTTACGCTGGATTGGTTGGTAGAACACGATGGTAAATTAACGACCGCGCCTTCTACCTCGCCTGAAAATTTATTTCTGGTAGACGGTAAAGGCTATGCGGTTACCGAAGGTGCGACTATGGACATCGCCATCATTCGCGAACTGTTTAGCAACACGATTAAAGCTTCTGAAATTTTGGGCAAAGATGCCGACTTTAGACAGGAAGTTAGTGCTGCTCGGGACCGTTTAATTCCCTATCAATTAGGTACCAAAGGACAGTTGCAGGAATGGAATCTGGACTTTGAAGAAGAAAATCCGCATCATCGTCATGTTTCGCATTTATTTGGCTTACACCCGGGTACTTCAATTTCGCCGCTTACCACTCCGGAATTAGCCGAAGCCACAAAAAAGACTTTTGAACTGCGTGGTGATGAAGGAACCGGCTGGAGTAAAGCCTGGAAAATCAATTTTGCGGCGCGTTTACTGGATGGCGATCACGCCTATAAAATGATTCGTGAATTGATGTTTTATGTAGACCCCTATTCTAAAGAACATAAAGGCGGTACCTACCCCAATTTGTTTGACGCGCATCCGCCGTTTCAAATCGATGGAAATTTTGGAGCTACTGCCGGCATAGCCGAAATGCTGTTGCAAAGCCACCTGGGCGAATTGCACCTGCTCCCTGCTCTACCCGATGCCTGGCCTGATGGAGAGGTGAAGGGACTAAAAGCCCGTGGGAATTTTGAGGTAAGCTTAAAATGGGCTCATGGTAAACTTCAAACTGCAACAATAATTGCAAACAACGATGGAAAAATCACCTTACGCACGCAAATACCTGTTGAAGCGGATACCAAAATTTTCGATTCAAAAGCAGATGGTGACTATTTTCTTACTACTTTTTCAGTACAAGCAGGCCAGACGTACCAGATAACAACCAAAAACAACTAATCTAAGTTTTTATTAATTATGAAAATAACTTCAGAAGATAGCAAACAAATCACCTACGAACCCGCAGGGAAATTTGAGGAAACCCGATTTGAGAAGATACACAACATCAGTTTTGAACAATCTACACAGGCTTCGGCTATTGTAGCTCAGGAGATCGCTGATTTAATCCGCAGTAAAGAGGCTGCCGGTGAGAAATGCGTGCTGGGTCTTGCTACGGGATCGTCCCCAATAAATGTGTATGCCGAACTGGTGCGTATGCATAAAGAAGAAGGGTTGAGTTTTAAGAATGTGATCACCTTCAATCTGGATGAATACTGGCCGAT
>NZ_QOVK01000028.1 GCF_004104075.1 Leeuwenhoekiella polynyae
CTAAGAAAAGGAGCTTTAAAGAACGAGTAACATTAATTTTATATATAATTGCAGTATCTTTTAAAGTGGCACTGTTTGACCGAAACAGCTGGCACCATTACTCCGAAATAGCCATAAGACGACTTAATGATGGATTTATAGTGATAAACCAACGTTTTTTGGATATAGATTTCGATAATAGTGAAACATTAGCATTTATAGGATTCATTAATCCGTCTCTTGAAGACTTCCTTAAGTACTATATAAATAAGAATTATTCGGAAATAGAACGGATTTTAATGAGCTCTAAACACATTAAGCAATGGTACTTTTTTTTTAAACCTTATGTTTCAAATAGGCAGAAAATAAGTATAAAATTGATTGATCATTTAAGAAAATTTGGTAACACACTTATTTCGAAAAAAGACTTTAATAATGATTACTATTTAACCTCAATATTTGATTTTTACTTTAATACTCAAAATGAAACCCCAATTGCCAATAGTTTTTTACTGAAAATTTCAAATTGGGAGTTCTTAAAAGGTAATGATAATTCTCATTTTTATTCTAAGAAATTTCTGAATGAAATTAAAAGTAATCAAAATCTAAACAAAATCATTTCTAATTTTAGCCCCGATTTTTTTATTTACTCACTGTTAAACGAAGGGAGTTTAGACGAGTTTTTAGATTTGTTCAAGCTATTTCTAAAACACTTCAATATCAACACGAAAATTTTAAAATCTAATAGTATTTTATTTGATCGCACAAAAAACCTATTTAATCAAAAAGTTAATGAAAGCTACTATTTTTTGGAAAAGGTTAATGTGGAAAAAGATTACCATATCGAATTAATACGACAATTAGAAGAAAGTAAGGAATATATTCAAAATTCCATTTACAGTTCTTTTAGTTTCGATATAGAGTATATTATAGATAAGAATTGGAATTACAATGCTTCAATAAATTTAATAGAACAAAGTAATCCATCAAAAACTACTCGAATTGAAGATTATGACTCATATGCTGATGAAATGATACCAACTTATGAGGATTTTTATTACCATGAAAATAGGAGTTTAGATGACATTATAAATGATGAACTTGAAAGAAGAAAAAAAACCTTAGATAACTTTAGTCACATTGAATCTGACGACGATGATGACCTTCCATTTTAATGGTCCACTGAGAAATCGCATCAGACAGTCAAGCATTATTTACAGGCGTATGTGACATCTCGACTGCACTTCGACAAAGCTCAGTGTGACACGCTCGATGCGACAAACTCGAAAAGATATTCTGAGCGATTCTAAAACCAGTTTAGGATGATCTAAGAACTAGTAATAGCTAATTTTTAGAATCTGCTGAGCTCTAAACTCATATTAACTTATTCACCATAGTATACGAAATCTCTTCATAAATCGTCGCAACACCCAACTTTTCAAAGAGTTTGTTACGGTGAAATTTCACCGTATTAGTACAATAATTAGTAGTACAGTTAAATAACCAACTTCCACCCCTTACTTAAGGAAGGAGTTCGGGAGATGGGCTGGGGTGAGGAGAATACTTCTAATGGCTCCCTTCTGACATACACAAAAGCCCTCATGCTACTTGAGGTACGGAACATTTTGTATTCAAAAAGCATAAATACTTGATAATCTAACGGTTATTCGGTTATTATTTTTTTATTACCGTCATTTTTTTTTCAAAAACGAATTGGATTATTATATATATTCGTCCGCAAATAGGACCTCCTAAACAGCGGTCACGTTTCTGTAAATCAATACCTTAACAACATCCTTTATGCGGTATGCTTTTCTATTTTTTAGTGTGGTAATTACATTCGGGATCACCGGGTGTAGTCCAAAACTGGCTTCCCACGTGTCTAATCCACTAACCTCTTTAACCCCTGATGAACCTGTAGCCTTTTTAGACGTGGAACACCAGCTGCCGGACGACCTTATTAAAGTCGGCAGCTTGCGCTTTCAGGATTCCGGTTTTTCTACAGATTGCAGTTTCAACAGCTTGTTGAACAAAGCACGGATCGAGGCTAGAAAAAACGGAGCCAACATCGTAAAAGTAACTGATACCAAAAAACCGGATCTATGGAGTTCGTGTTACCGACTCAAAATAGACCTCTACCGCTATAACGGCGATGTTGCTAAACTCAAACAGTACGAACTAAAACTAGATTGATTAAACCTTGAATACCCATTTAAAAACAGCAACCTTAGGCTTAGCCTTAGCGCTTAGCGGTTGCGCAACCATCATTTCCGGATCCAGACAGGATGTTCACATCAATTCGTATCCCAAAGAAGCCCGGGTAGCGATCAACGAGATTGATATGGGGCCCACACCCCTTCAACAAAAGCTGAAACGCAATCAGGAATACACGCTGCTTTTGGAGTTGGAAGGCTATGAGCCGTATATCACGACCCTAAAAAAGAAGTTCAACGCCTGGTATTTAGGAAACGTGTTGATCGGTGGTCTTATTGGTTTGGTGGTAGACCCGATTACCGGGGCAATGTATCAGCTAAAACCTGAAGAAATTGACGGACAATCTAAAGAAGGAACTTCCTATACGATGGATAACGGTACACTTTACCTTACCATCAGTATGGAAGTAGATCCCAACTGGGAACAGGTAGGGCAGCTGCAACGCAAACCTTAACCCGGGATCGTTTACTTGAAAAGGCTCCGCATCAAAACGGAGCCTTTTTGCTTAAAAAAAGTAAATAAAATAGAAGCCTATGTTCCCGCTTTGCCAGCTCCGTGAATATAGAATTTGCATCCGTTTGTGAATAAGAATTGGTACTCTTTTTGACGCGCGATTGTATCGCGTGTGCCAACAATAACATATACAACCAATACAGTATCAATAATTTAACCCAAGTATAAATCACATCTTCTCAAAAGTTTTGGCATTCCCATTGCTAAATTCCTAAAAATGCAGATAACGCATTTAATTTCAATGCATTACACTTGACTTTTGCCGTATTTGACTATATCTTAGTGCTTTAAAACAAAAGGTCATGGCAAAACCAATATCTAAATTAGGGGATTTTAAAGGAACGATTGACGGAATTACCTATTACACCCTCAATGGAAAATGGGTATGTAGAAAAGCGACGCCGCCCAACAAAGAACGTATCAACAACGACCCACGCTACAAGGCGGTTCGTAAAAACAATCAAGAATTCGGGGGGGCTTCTTCCTATGCCAAAGCCATCAGAAACGAACTGGCGCCGTACTTGGATAACTTTAAAGATGCGAGCTTTAACAACCGACTTACCAGCTGTTGCCTAAAAATGGCCAAAAAGGGCAGAGGAGTACCGGGACAACGCAGCATCAATGCCAGCAATCTTCCCGAAGCACTCATCGGCATCCAACTCCATAAAAAATATGAGTTTAACAAACAATTGAAGTATTCACCAAGATTACGACTGACCTCCAAAGGGATAGACATTGCTTTTTCAGGGATGCAATCCCATGACCTGGTGGGTACACCCAAATATGCGAATCAGTTTACGCTCATGGTTCTACAAATGACTCTCCCGGAATACATCTGGGATACAAACATGCAAAAATACACCCCGGTAAACCCAGGAGTTGCACCCGCAAATACCCACCTCACCACACCGCCCATAGCACTAACCGATATTCCCGAACCAATTGAGTTTTATATACCAATTCCCAAAAATAAACCCCATAAATCCTTACCATCCAACCCTGCGTCAGCTGCCCATGCTCCAAAAGCAACCCATATCCTCTGGCTGGGAATCCAGTATGGCAAACAGCATAACGGTCAATTTATAGCCCTAGAAACCGGCCGATCCATGCAATGCATCGCCGTATACTAAGACTTTCCTCAAAATCTTAACGCTTTCTAGAACCAGGTTGACCCATAGTTCACCCGAGGTTCACCCACGGTTCACCCGACCTTCACCCGGGGATACGCCCATGCAAAGCCCATGATACCTCCATGATACGTCCGGTATACCGCTCCCCAAATACACGAACCAAATGCTCCAAAACGCTATGTTTAGTTCGATAATACTCGATAATTCAATAGATATTAGTGTTTTGTATATATTTCAACCTTCTTTTTCTTCAGTATAGCAAAAAGGCCCCGTTAAAAATTTTCGAAGCCTTGGAGAAAATTTAGGGGACTTGTTGCGGTTTTGCCTTATCAGGCAAAAATACCTAAGAAAAAGGGTCTTTTCTTTTGGTTCGTTTTCTTTGGACAAGCAAAGAAAATGAACAGAACATGCTACTATAGATATAGGCACATTCAAGTAAACTTTATATCAGCTCCAAACTCATATCAACTTATTTCCCGTAGCATACGAAATCGCTTCATAAATGTTCGCCACGCCCAACTTTTCAAAGAGTTTTTTACGATGAAATTTAACCGTATTGGATGAAATATAAAGCTGTTCAGCAATCTCCGTAATCGCGTAACCTCTCATCGCGTAGTGCAGGATTTCCTGTTCCCGTTGAGTGAGTTTAATCTTTTGGACAGCCTTCCAGCAATCCGTCGCTAGATCATAGATTCGTTTTTCAGAACTGCCTTTTTGGGTAATCGTGATATTACCCGCCTCCTGTTGGGTAGACAGGGAGACAAAACAAATGGCTTTCCAGATTTTTCCGCTTTCGGTTAAAAAGAGGGGCGTGAGGTTTTGGTTGATCAATAGGGGTTTTCCGGCTTCCGTTTTTATATGAAAATCATACGAAATACTGTAGTCCTTCCGTTCTGCAACAGGCTTGGTTTCGTAAAAATCAAACCCAATGGTATTTATTTTTAAGAGCAGTTCGAGATCAACATCGGGCACATACTTAAAATAAAAATCATACCCCATTTTTTGGACTTCCGCAGCCGAATTTCCGCATAAAAACAACGGATTATCCGATACATACTCAAATCCTTTTTGTTCATAATCAATCACATAAACACTTTGATAGGTGGTTCTGGCAAAGGCCTCTACAACTTCGAGATAATTTTCGGTTTGCTGTTTATCGGTATCCGTTAGCGTGTTGATGCTGTTTTTAAGCGAGAAAAAAGAAGGAATGTCTGCCATACTAACAAATATACCTTTTCTACACACTACTCCTGAGGGTAGTTTTAACGATCTGAATATTTTTCTATGAAACCGGTTATTTTTAAAAACTACTCGTGCGGGTAGCATATTAACAAGTTGATAACCATAACTTTAACACATAATCGAGATTTAAATGCGGTCAGACTTGCTGAGGAATCAAAAGCGGTTTCCTTTTAATATCTTTTTGGGATTGCCCCTTGGCAATTTTATAACTCATTCATCAATCCAAATAACGATGGTTAAATTAATTCTTATACTACTCAATCTATTCCTGGCCCTTCAAGGGGTTGCACAAGAAAACGGAAATGCTACGCCGTGGCAGGAAGATCTTCGGTTTTTTCAAAATACCATTCACGAGGACTATCCCTTTCTGTTTGTAAAAACAAGCCCGGAGGCTTTTGACCGGGAAGAGGAAACACTCTACGCGGAAATCCCAAATTTAAAAAAACATAAAATTATTGTGGGAATTTTCCGATTGATTTCAGTATTCAATAGGGGGTACACACCTTAATTTTTGGAAAAAAGAAGTTCAATTTTCACAATTAACCTTCGATTTATATGCATTTAAGGGTGGACATTCTATTGAGTACCCATCAAAACTAACCGAAAACGTGGAGAGCCAAGGGACTGGCTGTAGCCCTCAAAATGCTTCGATTTAGATATGGTATATAAAGGGACTAAAACCCTATTTCAAAGCATATCAAGCATGTAAATTCAGATTCTTTTCGGGATTAAATAAATTAAAAATTTAAAAAAGGGTGTTTATCCCTGTTACACAAAATTTTTAAACACTTAATTTTAAGTGGGATAAAATATTTTAGTACTAATAATTAATTCTAAAAACTCATGACAGATCAAAATGTTGCAAATGGGAACTCTCTATTTACAGAAACCAATGCTAAATTTGGATTACAGGGTGATTTTAACAATTTTAGTTTAGACGGCTCCAGTAACGAATCTGTAGTTTTTTCTGGAGATCTAAGTATTTCATCTTTTTCTCCTTCGATACACAAGGTTAATCAAATCGGTGAACTAAAATATTTGATTGGTTCCGATCTAAGTTCAGACCAATTTGTTGTTTATCCTAAACCATTTACTAACACTTATCAAGAAATCCTTGATGCTATAAAGGAAGGGAAATCAATTACTGATTTATTGACTAAATCGGTTAAAGATAATTTAGACATAGCCTATGCGGCATATCTCAATGGAGATACAGCAAAGGTGAGTGACTATGTTGAACTTCTGGAAGCAATATATTTTCCTTTAAAACTAGCGTACTTTGCTACAAAAGATACTATGGTCGTTAGTCAAGATATCACGGTTTCTGGGGAAGACCCCGTTGTGCTTAACTGTAATGGAATTAAATTTTCTGGAACTAGCGGAATCTCCTCGGAGACTCAACTTACCGTGATTTCTGAAACCATGATAAAATAACTTAGCCCATTAACTAAAGACCAAATAAATGAACTTTAAAAAATTATCGTTAGAACGGCAAAAGAGATTTGCAGCAACAAACAAGAAGCTAGGATTGCCTGCAGAACAGGGTACACATACACCAGTAGATCATCCAAAAAACAAAACCATTATATATTCTTCAGATCCGGAGGAGTCAGATGTACCCCCTAAATTGGTTACGGTTAATTCTATAGCAGATTTAAGAAAAATGTTAGGTTTCGATGATGCTAGTCAAATGATTGCTAAAAAATCGGCAACTGTTTTAACAGCTAACTTGAAGGCATTAGAGAGCATTCATAAGATTAAAACAGCCAATTTATCTGATGGTAAGCCGCTTAAAGATCAATTATCTACTCAGCAGAAGGCAGAATTAAAAACTGCAAGTGTTCAACTCGTCACTACAGGCGCGCCAGAGTTAGAAAAATATGAATCTCTACTAAACGAAGTGCAATTCCCTATGAAGATGGCCGTGTTTTCTGATCCAGCACCAAAAGTGATAGATGGTACAGCGGTTATCAAATCTGGAAAAGATGGACTCCCCGTTACTTGGAACTATTCCGAGATAATTATGGGGCCAGAAGGTAAAATTCGCCAAGAAACCGATTTTATAATGGTAACGGATTCTTTAGAAAGTAGCAATGGGGCTACAGGAGATTTACCCATAAATAATACTCCCCCTGATTATTCTGAACATGCGCCGGAAGGAGGTACATCGGGACCCCCGGGGCAAGCAGGTGGAGGTACTGCAGGAGTAGCTAAAGCAAACAACAGTAAAAAAGGATGCCCAATTGAATGTTACACACCACCTGGAGATGGTAAGCCAGGAACACAAGGTGCAGATGGTGGCGATGGTTCACCAGGGCAAAAAGGTGGAGCTATGAGTAGTTTAACCATAACAATTAATGAAAAACTTACAGGTAAAATAATTATACAAGCCGGCGGAGGGAATGGCCAAGTGGGTGGAAAAGGTGGAAAAGGTGCAGATGGCGGCGAAGGTGGCCCTCCAGGATCTTGCCCTACACAATGTACTGCAGCAAATAAAGGACCTCAAGGTCCTGGAGGACAAGGAGGCATGGGCGGCAATGGTGGAGATGGCGGAGACGTTGGAGTGATCATTATAAAATTACCTTTTGATATGGCACAACCACCAGTAGATTTAACCCCAGTAGGTGGTAAAGGTGGTAATAATGGTAGCCCTGGTGAAGGAGGTTTACCTGGTGGTAAACCTGGAGATACTAATCCCCATACACCTAACCCAAGTCCTGCACCACAAGTGATTTTTCAACGTTTGCCACCAAATTAATATAAATAGTATGAAAGCTGATATAGAAATTTTAGGAATTTCTGGTGCTGACGGCATAAATCCGGGTAAAGCACCAAATGGAGAAAACACTAAAGAGAATAATATGGGTCAAGATGGGAGCAATACTAGCGACGATAGCCCTTCAATGTGGAGACGAGGGAATTGTAAGCAGGCTACAAATGGAGAAAATGGCGCTGCTGGATTACCTGGATTAGCCGGAGGTGATGGTCAAGACGGTGGCAAGTCCCCCTTGCTAATTTTAAAAATTGGATCCATTAATCCCAACTCCAATCAAATCATTGTTCAAAGTAATGGAGGAAAAGGGGGTAAAGGGGGTAAAGGCGGAGATGGTGGCGATGGTGCTAAAGGAGGCAATGCAGGAGTAAATAATTTAAAATGTATCTCCAAAAGATATACGCACTATTCAATGGGAGGAATAGGAGGAGACGGAGGCAAAGGAAATGATGGTGGTAAAGGCGGTGACGCTGGAAACGGTGGCGAAGTTTATGTGTATTCAGATCAGTCAAGTTTAAACACATTGCTAGTAACCTCTAGTAATGCTTCTACCCCAGGAGATGGTGGTGCCGGTGGAAACGGAGGGCAACCGGGTGAAGGAGGACTCGATGAGCCTCAAGATGGCCAACCGCCTAATCAACAAATAAAGGGTAACTTCTTAGGAGGAGGTTTGGGTAAATCATCTGGAGGACCTGGAGAACCAGGTACTGTAGCCTATAGAAGGTTAACAAACCCAGTAAGTTAAACTGGTTAATCAGAAATTTAAAAATATGGTTACCCAAACGGATTATCTTAAGATTCAGGACGCAAGTTTAATACTAAGCATAGCAGCTCAAGCCAATGAATATACAATTGCCAATTTAAGTCAAAATTTTCCGGCCAATTGGAATGTTATAAAAATTAGCGTATTGCCTGCAGGTGGTTCTGGTAATCCAATACCTGTACAATTATTATTGGCAAGGGAACCTATTGATCCCGCACAGCCAGACCAGAACACTAAACTTGTGTTAGCTTTTGGAATTAATTGGGGGAGGTATTTAGAAAAATATCAGGATATCAATAAGGCTAGGGTAACAATAGATGCTAGCTTATTATTAAATGCTTCTACGGCCAAACTAGATCCAGATTTTCAAACTACCTACTTAAGTGGTTTAAGAGATCAAGTCTGGAATCTTATTAAAAAACATTTAACGAATAAGGACACTCTCATTTTATGTGGTATGGGCTTAGCTACACCATTAGCACAGCTGGCCGCCTTAGACTTAATTCCTACTCATATTGTACATGGGTTAGATCGTTCTCCCTATTTAGACTATCAACCAGAATGTTTTGTTTTTTCGGCACTTAATTTTACAAATCAGGCTTTATCAGAATTATTTAATACTAAAGTTACAAATAAAGAAGGAAAAACGGCTTGCTACAGTTACAGCGTTAACAATAGAAATATGCCGTTATTAATTGATCATTTTCCCTTAAAACCGAACCAAGAAGAAGATTATTTTCCTTTAGGTAACGTAGAAGCAACTCCACAAGTAAAACTGCCAACAACCCCTTCTTGGCCTGGTCCATGGCTAGAACGTGGAAATGCCTATTATTTTGATATGTTTAATAGGACATTTATTACCGGGCCACGTATAGAAAATCAAGATATAAAGCGGGCCTCAGGATTTAGTCAAGTTTTTGCTCATAATTTAACCCAGCTTATTTCTTCTACCTATTTGTTTAGTCAGCATCCACAGGCGGGCCCTATACTACCAGGAGGTTATGAAGCACTGCCAACGGGAAAGATTGAATTTAATGGTACGCTTTGGGGCAGGATTTACACCAATGCTAATGGAGATGCTATTTTAACCTTACGGGGAACCACTACTTGGGAAGAGTTTAAATTGATAACCTCAAATTCGGAATTAGCTACTTATCAATTAGCTACAACAGAACATGTTCACAAAGGCCTCCAAAATTTATTTTATGGTACAGGCTCACTTTATCATGGAACTGGAGGTCTTAAGAATGCTATTATGAGCACCTTATCTAATAATAATATAACAAAGGTTACACTAACAGGTCACGACATTGGTGGAACGTTATTGAACTTTTTGGCTTTAGATTTAGCTTTTTCAGACGCTACGCTAAATGTACAATCTGTTTATACATTTGGGGCGATTCCAATAGGAGGAATGGGCTTTGCCGGTATATTTAATCACAAACTAAAAGATAAGGTATACTCCGTTCGCCGTATATATGATAGGATATCAATGAGTTTGATTTATGGTACCAATTACCATCCGGTTGGCAGCGCTATAATTTTTGAAGGCCAATTGGCACAAGAAGAGAACAGTTATCATGCAATTAATGGCTATGTACACTTGCTAGATCCTTCTTAACAACGGATTGAGAATAGACGAATTAAAATTAAACTACTAATCATTGAAGATCATGGCAGGCTCATTAAATACACCAAACACTAGTGCACTCATTGAGCGCAGATCTAATACTAATGAATTTGAGGTAGCGCAAGACAATAAAAACTATATTAAGTTCGAAGGTCTGGATCCTGTATTAGGTACCCTTGGTATTATGATTGGTTTGTTACTCAAGGAGGAATCTGCAGAAGACACCTATTTGCTAGACCCGGAATGGTTTACAGATCCCTATAATAAAACCAAAAAGGGGATCACTAAAAATGGACAGCAAATGGGCCCCTTAATTGGTCAATTATTGGGCAGTTTTGGTGGAAACGCATTAGGTATTCCTATAAAAGATCCTGCAATATTGGGAACTTGGTATCCTATACAATTAAAGAATAAAACCTCCGAAGCATTTGAACCTACTGGACTTTACGTGGTCAGTACAGATAATAAAGTTAAAGACGAAGTTGTTACTACAGCCATTGGGATTGGAGTATTAAAGAAATGGGAATTTAATAACGAAGATCAAGAAGTTACTGAAAGTAAAAAGGATACCAATAAAAAAGAAGACAAAAAAATAGATAAGGATGCCAATAGCGATAAGAAGGATCAAGGCATAAAAGTAGAGGTATGGGCTTCGTTACCTATTGTGGTTTTAGGAGCAGATGGAGTTAGCCTTACATTCATAGATGAAAATAATGTAAATCCAGTAACAATTGGGGTTGCCGCCGAAGGAGTAGATCCAGAGAATGCGCTAATAAAAATAAACGGGATTGAATTTAATGGGGTGAAATTTAGCTCTAATTTATTTATTGCTCCAGAACCTAAATTTGAAGTTAGTTTAGAAATTTTAGGCTTAAAACTCGCTAAAGATGATACCCCAAAAAACTATTCCTTAGCAGATTTAGAAGCAATTACTCCTTTAGAAATACTAGATACAGCAGTAAACTTATTTATTGGTGCTTTAAGCAAGCAATTCACAGATAAGGAAAAAGAACTTCAATATTTTGCTCCTTTATTCGGCTTTTCTAGTCACGTTCCAGACCACGATGAGATTCGTTTACCACTCATGCAGTGGATTGAGCTTACAGAAAATGCTATAAACCAAAAAGACGCTGCGATTCCTTTCTTCAATTGGTTTAACGCCTTGTGCAGCGATACAAATAATCTTAAAGCTTGGCTAAGTTGTTTCTCAGGTTTCTTAGGGATTACTGATCCATTAAAAGCTGTAATGGGAAAGGGTTCTAGATTGCAACCGTTCCAGTCCCCTTTGATTCAGGTTGACGGAATTGGACAGCTAAATTTTAACTTGGGAAGTGGCGTTACCGGAAATGGTGATAGATTCTTATATCCAGGATTGAGTTTTACAAGTAAGAGCCTGCAAATTGATACGTCTGATGCCTATTTTATGATGGAAGCCGACTTAGAGTTGGCGCATTTTAGGTTAAGCACAACGCCTAATACAACCACTAACAATGCTGCATTAGCATTAAACTTTATTACAAACTTTAATCTTACTGGGAAAGATGGTGATGTACTCTTAGATGATTATAAAGGTATAAGTCTAGGAAAGCTTTCGGGAGGGATCGCTATTGGAGCATTAACTGGAGCCGTAATTCCACACTTTGAACTTATTAATTTAACACTACCCGCACAGCGGGGTGGCAAAACACAAGACGATAACACTCCTAATAAATTTGGAGTAGTCAACTTACTGTCTCCAGACGAATTAGCCAATATAGGCGCAGTTGCACTTAGTGCTGCTCTACAAGAACTTATTTTAGGTAAAGAACCAGGTAGTTTTAGAAATGGAATCGCAGTATTATTAGGCCTAAAAGAACCTGTATCACCCATAGAGTGGCCAATCCCTCCGTTTTCCGAGGCTGGTATTTCCAATAGTATAAAAGACCCAATTCACGCGTGGGCTCAATATTACTTAACACTAATAGAAGATAAAACCCTTACCAATGGAGTGCGACCTTTTACCTATTTGTTAAAAGCCTTTGCACAAATGCTTGAAATAGGTGGAAGTTCATTAGATGTTACTGGTGGAGGTACACCAGATAATCCGTGGAAGGTAGGTTTAACAGTAAATGGGAGTGATATGCCTGTGCATTTAATTGCATACGAAGACACTTCAGATTCTAATGATACGGTAAGTTTAGTATTTGGCCTTAGTTTAATACCAGAACTACAACTGGATGGAATAAAAATTGTTCCTAACATTACCATTGAGACCATACAAATAGATCTTTTTAAAGATAAACCCGCTGCTGCAAGTTGGTTTCATAAAGCACAGGCCACAATATCACTCCCAGATGGATTTACTACTCCTAAGTTTGGCGACGCCACTATAGGGGTTACTAATGTTGCACTCTCTGGAGGATGGTATCAAACTACAGGCTGGTCTTGGTCTATGTTAATTGATAACCCCACGTTGAGTATAGGCTCCAATAAACCAATTGTAGGAGCATCTTTAAATTTTAGTGAACAAAGTAGTTGGAGTAATCTAGTTAAAGAAGGGGTAGAGGCGTTCGGCCCATTTTTTACAGGAGCATTAGGCTTGGCCATGATGCGCAGTAAAACACGTGTTGGATTATTAACAGCAGCATCTTTTGGGTTATTAACTGATTTTTCTGAGTATTCAATTTTTCAAGAAAGTGGATTAAAATGGGAAGGGTTTAAAGGATTAAAATTAGATGACTTTGGTGATCCTTTACAGCTTATTAGAAGTCAATTGGCCGGTAATTTAGAAACACCATCCCACGCACAGCGTTTTCTAAGTTTACTTTCATGGAGTTTAACCAATCAAGCTAAGGCACCTAAAATATTAGGTGTAGGTAGTTTCGCAGACCCTTACTTAACACCTTTACCTCTAGGGTTCGATCTGCCTATATCTTACAATGAAGCGACTCAAAGTATTGGATTAGGCTTGGCCAAAAACCTAACTTATGAGTACAATACCACCGATTTTAAGTTTAAGGTAGCGGTTTCTAACAGGTTAAATGGAATTGTTTATGGATTGGCAGATGGATCGTTTCCCAAAAACGATCAAACACCGTCTTTGGTAAATAGCGTACTCCTTACTAATGTAAATACAGCAGAACATTTAATAACCCTTCCAGACGATTTAGGTTATTTAGGCGCTTTGGAATTAGGCTTTAAAATAACACTTATAGATGACACACTAGATTTTGAACCTACGCTTGTATTAAAAAACACAAGATTGGAAGGTCAAAAAGCCGCTGCAGATATAGATTTAGCTACGTATTTAGCAGAATCAAAACACGTGCAATCGGCTTTTATGAGCATGCTCAATACCGGATTGCAAAAAGTGTTCAAAGTGGTATCAAATAAGGATCTTTTTAAAGATGTGTATTCGGTATTGTCCGAATTGGGCTTAACATTAGATTATAATTTCTCAGCAAAAAATAAGGTAGCTCCAGGAGTTCTAGGTATAAATATTGGAGGGTGGCAATCACTTTTAGCCAACCCAAAAACCTTTATGGAAACCCAGTTGATTGGGCTTATGGGAAAACCCGACTCCGGAAATCAATTGACAGAGTTAGTATCAACCTTAACAGGCTTTAAATTTCCAGATGTTCCTTTGCCAGCCTTGCAATTACTATCCGGTTTAGGTATTGTGGGTTCAGAAGAAGATAATTTCGTTTTTAACTTAAAAACACTCCTCAACATTGTAACCGATCCCGTTGAAGAATTAAAAAGAAGATTCGAGGAGCTATTTACAAATACAGCAAATAGACAGGCTCTTGCAAAGCAACTAACTAGAACTATACCGGAGACGGAAGTTGGATTTTTTGTATTCAGCGCGAATAATAACGGACTTGTAAGCTTTAAAATCCCCGAAGAAAAACCACTTAATTTTGGTGCAGTTACTGGAAGAGATGATAAAGAATATCCATTTGTCTCTTTATTTGGTGGTATTGACTTAAGTTTTGCTAACGATAGTTTAGAAGTTCAAATAAATTCAAGAGTTCCGCTGTTGAATCTCGCGCTCCAAAATAGCTTTACTATTTCCCTGCAGGGCAATCAAATTGTTTTGCCAACCCCGGCAATATCTATTAGTTGGGGAGATGGGAAAAAACCAGCTGCTCCTCCCTTTGTTATTTTGCCTATTGATAAAAATAAATCAACCTCAAGCTTTTATACAGATCAATTTACAACCTTAGCACCGGCGTACGCAATAAATACAATTTCTAATGCCGTGTTTGAATCCGCTCTGCTGGACAAATATCCACTAGTACAGCATATATTTAGCATGTTAGGTATTGCAAAACCAATATCAAATGATCCCCCCGAAGTCTTATTAGCTGAATCTGAAGCTACAGTGCCAATGACCATGCAATCTATTTTAGGTCTGCTTACAGACCCACTAGGTTGGTTGTTGTCTGACCAAGTATTGGGAACTAATGGTCGCTTTAATATTGCAAAATTAACTAATAAGTTAGCATTAATACCCGAAAAATCGTTTACTCCTGCAAGCGGAAATCCCATAACTATTGGACCTAATACGCATAAGACGGGAATGCTTCTTAAAGGGCTTCCCTATAACTTTAGTATTGAAATTTCCGGTTCAGTAACAGATATCAAGAAGGAGAACATACACAATACAGATTTAGCCTTATTTAAATTTGGATGTTCTGCCATAGACATTGCCGATTCGGCAAGTGTCAATGACTTGAGTTTTGCTGTACGGGTTACTCCAGATTTTCAAGCGGCCATAAGTGGAGGAGCTAAACTGGCAACTGGCGCAGCAGGCGGTTTATTTATTGATTTTGAGTACGATAATGATTTTAAATTTTCTTTTGCAGGCGGCACACCTAAAAACCCTAGCGGTGTAGTTCAACTTATACCTTTTACGGGCTGGGGAGCACTTGCCGGGCAAGCAGGGACTTTAGCTACTACAAAAGTGATAGAACAAGTAGTTCCTGTAATATTAGAAAAACTAAAACCAAAAGCACCAGATTTTGTAACTGCGCTTACTGATTTTGGAACAAATGTACCCGTTAAAAATTTAATTAATACCATAGCAAATTTGGTGTCTAACCCACCTGCTGAACAACTATTAGGTGAAGCGATAGAAGAGGCTGCCTTAAATTGGATAAAGGGTTTATTTATTGAGGATCAGTTAACTAAAACCATAGTGGCAATTCAAGGTATTTTCGCACAAGTACCTGAACAAATAGGTACTGTAACTGTAGATACTAAGGAGAAAGGGCTTTTGGTATTCTCTCCAGGAGTTAATTTACCTATTGAGTTGTTTTTTGGAGTAGATGGAGAGAATTTAGGGCTTTGGGTAGGACTAAATATTCCAAAAATCCCATATTTAAGTATGAATGTTCTACGAACTGGAATTGGAATAGACGTAGCCACATTATCTAAAGTAAGTATATCATTTGGTTCTCAAATTATTTTACCACTGGATCAGTCTTACGGACCAGGAATTAAATTAGAACGTAATAAGGACTCTGAATTTAGTCTTATTCTGGACCCTATGGCCAATAGTAAAGATCCAGATACCAATTCAGATATGGCTATCCAATTATTACCTGTATTCTTTGGTACAAAGGGAGAAGAGCCAGAAGACCTAGGAGAAACAATACAGGCATGGACGTTACAGGTCATTAAAAATGTACTTCCAAGATACGTATCTATTTTAGTACTAAACAACGAGTTTGTGAAAATGTGGTTGGAATACAATTTATTCACCAAAGTACCCCATACCGAAATAGAGCTTAGTGCTGCTCAAATTTTAGTAGCCACTACGTTAATATGCGATGGAGACAGTTGCAATTCAACTAAAAAAGAAGAAGAAATACGTTATGTCTTAAATACCATAGACAAAATTGCCGATATTACTCCACTTGGTTTTTTAAGTAATTTATTACAAGAATTACTATCTGAAACCGTAACGATTGTTAAAATTGGAGAACAGGGATCCATAAGTATTGGACCTAAGTCTGACCCTAATCCAGACAATCTCTATGGTATTAATATCCATATGCCAGATTTTAAAATTGAAAAAGCCCCAAATATGGTTCTACAATTCGGGGCTACTAATTCTGAATGGATAGACCAAACTTCCCAAATCACGATGGTGACGGGCTCAGAGAGTGGCAGTGCTACGGCAAAAGCAGAGTCTAAAACCAAGGGTAATATAGCCGTTAAAAAAGCAGATGATACTAAAAAATCACTTAAACCTGGTATTCAGTTTTATGTACCTATAACCATTAATAACAGTGTACCCGAAATTGATTTTGATCAGTTTAATATTGTATTGGGTAATATTGGTTTTGATGTGGTTGGAAAGAATGGCCAGCCTATAGTAGATTTATCTCGATTTAAGCTTGGAGGTGTACAACCTAGAGTACTTTTAGATTTTCAATTTAAAGGAAAAAATACCCCGGAGGTCACATTTGGAGGTAATTTAACCTTAGCAGATATGGGGCTTTCACTAGCACCCAATACCTTAAGTAGCGGGAACGATCAAGGCGAAAAGTCGAACACTAAGAATCCAATAGCCAGTAATTTATTAGGTTCAGGTAGTGAAGGAGATGATAGTAAAAATCAACCTTCAAATCCAACTTTTTCTATTCAGGCGGCTTACACCCAAAACTTTGCTTCAGATCAAGGCAATCTGTGGGTAAATCTGGCAAACCCAACAGGAGAAGGTAAACAAATAATTTTTCCAATACAACGTTCCTTTGGTCCATTATTTATAGACGATTTAGGAGTAGGTTGGAACGATAAAGAAAAAGACAGACCCCTTCTTGATGTATTGTTTTCAGGGAATGTAGATTTGGCTGGTTTAAAAATTGACCTAATTGGCTTAGATGTTGGAATTCCAGTAAAAACGCCAGCAGATTTTGGAGCCTACGAAATTTCTCTTCAAGGAATGGATGTAAGCTTTAACGGAGGAGCAGTTACAATTAACGGAGGGCTTTTAAAACAAGATTATGAAGACACTGTAATCTATAATGGAGCGGCAGTTATTAAAGCAGCTTCTTTCTCTCTCATGGCATTGGGTTCATACGCTCAAATAAAAAATACTAACAATAATAATGTGACTTCCCTATTTATTTTTGGGGCCATAGACATTCCGCTAGGAGGACCTCCAGCATTCTTTATAACGGGACTGGCAGCAGGTTTTGGTTTTAATCGTGACATTCAAATTCCACCTATTACCGAAGTGATGAACTTCCCACTTATAACAGGAATGTTGAATGGTGACTTGAGTAGCAGTGACAATCCAGAAAGTGCTTTGGCATATTTAGGAGATCTTGTAACTCCGCGAGTTGGTCAATATTGGTTAGCAGCGGGTATTAAGTTTAAATCTTTCGAATTAATAAATACCGCAGCATTATTATTTGTTCAGTTTGGGGTTAATTTTGAAATAAACATCCTAGGCTTAAGTTATGCTGCTTTACCTCCAGAAACAAAACAGGAGAACGCTCTGGCTTATTTTGAATTAGCCTTAAAGGTATCTATTAAACCAGATGCAGGTGTAATTAGTGTAGAAGCAATGCTAACACCAAATTCCTTTGTTCTTACCAAAGATTGTAAAGTTACTGGTGGATTTGCGTTTTATTTATGGTTTAAGAATACCACCCAGTTAGTAGATGGTAAAACTGTACTCGTGCCTAAAGGGCAGTTTGTAATTACTTTGGGGGGATATCATCCTAAATTTAAAGCACCCGTGTATTATCCCAAAGTACCAAGGCTTGGGTTAATGTGGAATATGGACTTTGACGTGGCAAGTTTAAGTATTAATGGAGGTGCTTATTTTACTATTTGTCCAACTGCTGTAATGGCTGGAGGGTATTTAGACGCCGTATTTAAAGCTGGTCCTTTAAAAGCTTGGTTTAGCGCTTATGCGAATTTCTTAATAGAATGGAAACCGTTCTATTTTGATGTGGGAATAGGGGTTACAGTAGGTGTCCTTTTTGGAGTTACCATTGCAGGTGTAGATATAACGCTATCTGTCCAAATGAGTGCTGTTTTAGAATTACAAGGACCGCCAGTAGGTGGTTTCATAAAAGTGGATTGGGTTGTAATTTCATTTACCATTCCATTTGGAGATAAAAAACCAGACACCAGTGATAATAACTTGGGCTCTTGGGACGCTTTTGCAGAAAGTTTCTTACCACAGTCCGAATCTGAAAAGGATATTAATAAACCGGTACAACCCTTGCTGAAAGCAGGAGCTAGGGATGCAAAAGCTGCTTATACAGATCCTAAGAAACAACAGGTGCTAAAGTGGAACTCTGGTGCAGGTTTATTAAACGCTAACGCCAAACAAATTCCAGATGATCAGACACCATGGACAGTAAACACTATGTTTTATTCGTTCAATATTAAGAGTGTAGTTCCTGTTAATGTTCTCAATGCACAACTAACAGAAGAACCTTCAGATCTATACAGTATAAACGGTGTTTCTAGCATAGGTGTGCGTCCAATGGGATTCACTAAAAATTTAAAATCTCCAGTATTAGTCACTGTAAAATATTTAGATGGAACTGTAGTTAACCTTAAGAAACGTCACTTATTGCCAGAGGCAAGTTTAGATGGTTCTCCAGCAGCATTGTGGTCTCAAATGAAATTGTCTAAAAGCGCACCACCTGGTGGTGATAATATGATTATCGTAGACACGTTAGTTGGAGCGACCATAACGGCCAATACGTTTATTATAAAGGATACCATCCCAGCGTTTGACTTAATTAATTTGAAATACACAAAAAACAGTCCTAGACTCTTACCTTTTGCCAAAACACCAGTGTATTCTGGTTTAAGTACTCCATTAAGTCAGACGTTACCATATACGCAAATTATGAACACCATTATGGCCGACGGCACTAATGAAACGTCTAATATTATTGAAAGGAGAAATAATATTTACAAATCGCTACAGCAAATACCTGCATATCCAATTCCAACAAGCTTTGGTCCTGATAAAACCAAGTTTAGCTCTCTTCAAGAAGCTTTATTAAAAACTAGAGCTATTGTAGGGATTAATGCGCCGTTATTTCCAGATTTATCTGTTATGGCACACGCAGCGAATCTAATATTCCAAGTGTTTCCCACTATGGCAACTGTGGGAATGTATCAAAATAAAGGACAAATTACTCCACCCAAACCATATCAGCCTGAAGAAATTGCCGTAAAAAGTTTTGACTCTATAGCTGATTATAAGCAACCTAAATTAGAGGGGGTTTTAAGAAGACATATATCAAATGAAGCACTTGGTGAACATATAATAAAGGGCTCAAGAATATTGTCTAAGTGGACAAATAAGGCACAATTAGATTTAAATCAAAGCCTACAAATGGCTAGGTTTGGTGAATCTAGAAAGAATAGTGTTGAAACAAAACGCTTGTACGAAGGGGGTGCCTACATATGGCGTTTGGATAGCCGGAAATCCCATAAAATTAAATTGGATGGAAATTTAGAGGCCATTGCATATTACTTTGACAACGCAGATAATTTAATTGGAAAACACCTTGTTTCGCCTAACAAACAATTCAAAATAGAGCAAGGAACCGCTCAAGTAGCCATTCTTGCACATGATTCTGGAATACATTCTTCGGTTGGTTGGCAACTAGATACTAAAGTTGCTAAGATAAACTCAAAATGGGCCATGACAGATGGAAGTTTAATATGTGTGCAAAATGCACAACGTGTCAAACTTTCAGAAGCAAGAAGTCTTACAGGGGTAATTAGGATGAACAGTATGCTTGCTCAAAATCAAGTGCTTGCACTAAACGATGAACTCGTACCCGGTTGGATTCAGACCAGCTGCTTCACCCAAGACAAATACATTGGGGTTTTACTAGATAGCGATCAGGATAATTCTATTCAAGTAAGTACAGCAACTAATAATTTACCAGAGATTTTAGGTAATGGAAAACGCGTTAAAATAATTCCTTGCAACGGTAAATTTGTTCATGTTTATAAGTTGCGAGAGCATAAAGATGAAAAGCAAATCTATGCTGGTATTATTGTAAAACCAACTGATAGCAGGACAACTGTGCACGCTATTTATAGTATGAAACCTAAAGACTTTACTCGTAAAAAATCTTTAGAGCAACAAAGTATAGTACAACAAGCATTGAATACTTGCGAGCGTGAGCATAAAACTTCTAATATATCAGTAACAGGTTAAATTTATTAATATGACAAATAAAAATACAACCAAAGGGAGCATAAAAAAGAGCACGTTACAAGCTGGCAAGATTAAGTTTATTGATGCTATCGAACCTCCTTTAAAAGCTGGAGAATATACATTAGAAGCAGTACAGGAAATTCAAGATATTTCTAACGACGGTAAACCACTACCTACTTATAATGCCACTAGAGAAATTAACGTAAGAGGACCGCAGTTCAGCATTAGCCAGTCATTAATTCATGCAACATATCCGGCGCCCTTATCCGTTGGAGGCTATGCTGCAGATTTGCCACATGTAGTATTAACAGATTTTGCATTACCATGGTCAAGACCTATTAACTATAAGACACCAAGTGAAGATTTAGAAACTCCTTGGATAGGTTTATTAACCCTTCATCCCAACGAAATAACAAAAAATACAAAACCAAAAATTGTTACTGTACAACAGCTGATCACACCAGAAGATAATATTCAAGGCCCAGTTTTGGATAAATCGGCATTAAGTGATCAGTTAAATGATCAAGTAACAGTGATAGACCTCAATTTTGAACTTTTTCAGAAGATTTCCCCAACAATAGGGGACTTAAAGTATTTGGCACACGGACGTGAAGTTAATACCGATGGTAAAGTCATGCTTGGAATGGACGCTGATGGTTTGTTTTCATTAGTTATAGGGAACCGATTACCGGCAGGAGATCCTGAAAATAAAGTTCCTGTAGAAAACCAGGTGTTCATGGTTTCTTATGAAGGACATGAGAATCACTTAAGGAATAGCTTAAAACCAACGGCCGATACTATACGACTGGTTGTACTGTATTCTTACAAGTTTTCTCAAATACCTGCTGCTTCAAGCTTTTTAGGAGAAATGCTGGCGCTTTGTGACCCAGGTAGTGGAGGGGTTAGGTTGCTCCAGATGCCAGGAGATATTAAGAATATAACAGACGATATGGCTCGTTTAGCAATAGATATTGGATATACAGCTTTGCAAAACGATATGCGTGCAGGAGAAGAAATGACTTCTTGGTATCGGGGACCAACTGTTCCAGCTCCAACTAAAAGACAGGAAGATTTAGCTTATGGTACATATTTATACAGTGATCACGCCATTCACTACGATCCGTCAACTGGAATTTTTGATCAATCCTATGCAAGTGCATGGCAACTGGGGCGTTTGCTAGCACTTTCTGATGGAGCATTTGCACGGACTTTGTTTAATTGGCGGAATGCATATGTATTAATTGCTATGCAAAAAGCCAAACAAAAAAATATAGATGATAATATTAAAAAATTAGCAGGAACCTTCGCTAATGACCCTAGAGCAATACAGGATTTGGATTCTAGTTTAAAATATAGTTTGGTGAAGTCTTTTACAAAACAAGCCTGGCCCATGGCGACATCACGAAAAGACAAAATGCTAGGAACACATTTACCGGGTGTGCTTTCGAAAGAAGAAAAATTAGAGATATATAACAACGGTCAGGATCCGCTCCTGGTACTTTTAAATAAAAAATAATATGAAATCTTGGGTAAATAAAAAGACATTTCATGAAAGATTGGCAAAGTCAATGTCAGATGATTCGACCCATTCAGATCTTCCCGATTTGCAACTTGATCCAGAAGTAGCGCAATGGTTGGGTAAACTGTCTTTGCTATACGGGGTTCCTCTGGAGTATTTGGTGCCAGACAGTCGTATGTTACCGCCAGAGAGTATTCGTTTTTTCTATTTGGATAAAAACTGGACAGATCGACTGTTAGACGGTGCTTTAAGTGTTGGTGTATTATCCACTAAAGAACAAATATTTAATAAAACATTTTTTAATAAAATATACCAGGCAACCGATTTAGCTCAACAAAATACTAGAGCATTAATTCGCAATAAAATACCAGAAGTTCCAACTCATATAGGAGGCACAATTACCGGCTTACTTATTAGATCTAGGGTGGTTTCTGATTATCCTGGTTTAGAGATTAAAGGAACTACAAATAGTGGTGAAAATGAGCTTAAAATCCTTAGAATGGATAGATTGTCTGATACCTTAATTATTTGTTTGTTCGACGGAAAGCCCGATAAGGTAGAATTTATTCAACCTTCCGAAGGCTTACACTTCGGGATTCCTCAATTCTTTATTAATGAACCCAATAGAAATGCAATACTACTCAGGGGTCTTGGATTTAATGGAATATCGGGCGGAGACCAGATAACAACTAACGATGGTAAAGACAATGTAAGCGTGCATGTACCTTTAACCGAAACAGCTAAAGGGGTTTTAGACATCACACAATTAGTTGAAAACATTACAGATAAATTTAAAAGTCTTCCTAAAAATCCAATGGGAGATTTATCTGAACTTGGTGCAGGTGGGTTTGCCATTCAAATGGTGGTAACACAACAAATTCAAGAATATATGTTAAAAACATCTGAAGGAGAAACTCCAGATGATTGTAATTAATTCATTATGGCAAATAAAATGAAAGTTTGGCCCGGGCCTAGAGTTCTTGTACCAATGGCAACAGATGTGTTGTTAATAGGAGAAAGAGATATTCCAATAAACAACGGCGGAATTCCTATGTCTTCAACTAAAACAAATTATTTTAATTTGTTTTTTACAGGTAACGCAGAATCGGAGCCTTTCAATAAATTATCAGTTAATTCTCAAAATGAATTTAAAGTTGGTGCGCACATGATGTGGACCTTGCCTTATAGTCTTAGACAAGGAAGTCAAGTTAAAGATGACAACGGAAGCACAACAACCGATTTTCCATTTACACCTAATCGCTGGTTAATAACACGCTTTGAATATTCAAATATTAAAAACGGGACAGCTCCTAAGGTAATCTCTAAAATAATTGCCAGTGATACTTTATCGCCCTCATCTTTCCCTCCAAAATTTAGCGAAAGCTTGTATCCAAAAAAAATAGAGGGTTCTCAGACCCCGGTAAGTCAAATTGGAGCGCATATGGACTTATCTGATTGGGATGGGAGTCCCGGGACAGAACAGAATACTGCCCAAATAAAAGCAGTAGGACCGGGAGTCGTATCGTGGTCTGTAGTATACGACAATATCCAAAATGTCTATTCGTTTGTAGATGATAGTTTGAGTCCCGAGGCCACAAGTGCGAACCCTTATAACTATACCTATTCTATAATGGGATGGTATCAGGATCCTAATCAAGATTTGGTACAAAAAATTAAAGGAGAAAATGCACTAGAATTTGCAACCAATTTAAAAAACAATTTAGGTTGGGATTTTGGCACAGACGAAGATAACTCTATAGAAACCGCTATTGAGGCCTGGAATATTTGGAAGGAAACGCACGGTCTTAACGGTGATTTTAATCCGGACAATCTTAAATTACCGCCACAAGTAAAAGCTGCAATAGTTGCATGGCATTCTTACTGGGAAGCCAATGGCGAAGCCACAGACCCTGGAAATCTAGCAAAGCAAATGTTGTGTCACTCTATGGTTGGAACCGTTAAATGGATAGGTCCCAAAACTGCTTACGAATCTGGAAATCCGCTTGCTTCAAAATTGGAAGTTCCTAAAATTACAGTAGGCAGTACTGCAATTGATGCGGTATCCACTTATATTGCCAAACAGATTCAAGAAAATTCTGAGAATGGAAACTCACTGGCAGATGTTCCAGTAATTTCTCGAGCATTATCTGCATTTCAAAAAGACTTATTAGAAGATTATACAGTAGATCCAATCCGGGTTGAGAATTTATTGCACGCCTCTTCTTTTTCCAGAAATTCAGCAGGAACACAGTGGATTGTAACACGACTTACCAGTGATACCAACAACCAAGATACAAAACCGCCAACAACCTTTGCTGGTAGACAAAGTATTCCATTGAACCAAGAACAAACCGCTGCTCTTACCCAACTAAATGGGAATCAAAAGAGCTTAAATGCGATTAATTTGAATTTAGAAACACAACGTGCAGAACTGTTTAGACTGTTATACAAACAAAACCTGATTGAAGGAATTGTGAATACTGTAAAAGTGAGCGATTCAACTAAGGGAGCTGTATTGGAAAGCATTCAGGCGTTAACAACTGTAATAAAAACAAATCATGATAAAGCAGGTCGATTAGTACAAACAATAACTCAAGAGAAAACAGCATTACAAAAAATGCTGGTTGATGAATCCATGATTCCTGAAGTTGACCTGCCAGGGTATGAGTTGAAGGAAGTTGATTTAACCGGGTATTCAGCACCTATAGACCCCATTATTGCCATTGCTGGGGCTCAACTGGATACTAAATTTTCTTCTGCGGTAGCGACCAATTCAAATGCTCCATTGGCCGTAAGATATACGGGTCAAGAAATATCTTCTTTTTTGGTTCCGGCTTTTTTAAACAAACCTTCGGTAACCATAACAGCAGCGGAGCTATTGTCAAAAATTCAAATGCCTGATTGGAATATTATTCCAAAAGAAGTTATGGGATTGTGGATAGAAAATGTCTTATTAGATTATTCTATGGCAGCTGTCATGGCCATTATTTTTTTCGAGAAAAATCAGGTCCCAGATTCGGTATACAATGCCAAATCTGGAACCGACCGCACCACTCCTTTAGAAGATTTAACTCAGCGCATTGGCTATAGGCAAACTTTGGTTTGGGAAAATGCAGATTCATTAGAACACACTACACAAGCATTAGTAAGTGCAGCTGGATTTAAAGGTATATTACCCGCTAAGGCCGGTGTAGCCTTTAGAACAAAACAACCTTGGACTCCAGTATTTATGGACTGGAAAGTTAGATGGTATCCTACATCAATAAATGCTGTGAATCCTTTTGACGGATGGAGCCTTGGCGAAATAGATTATGTTACTTCGAATACAAGTTTAGAGAAAGATGGAAGTATACTTCTATGGGGGAGAACTATTCTCAATCCTAATGTAGCTAAAAGCATTCAAAATAGATTAAAGCCCTTAGAAGACCAATCCTTAGATGAATTTCCTGATTGGATGCAAACGGGTTTAGAGTGGGCTTCAAGACAAGCTGGAAGCTTTGATTTATTGACACAATCATTAAGCGGGTTTAATGAACAACTCATTACTAAACTTAGTGCTGCAACATCTTTTATGAGCAGTGGAGCAGGACATAGTAAGGAACAAGATTTACTATTTCCCGCAATGAAAGCCCTAGCTACTGAATACGAAAGCTATATACCACAAGTTGGAACAACTTCCTGTAGCGATATCCCAGAAAATGAGCAACAATATGCACCTATAAGATCGGGTCATCTTGAGATTATAAACTTAAATGTAGTGGATGGCTTTGGGCAAGTAATGTTTGGAAAACTAGATCGCGATGGCGGTGATGATTCACCTATTGTAAATGTCCTATGGTCTGAAACTTTTTATTCAAGTTTAGACAAACAAATCAATTCTTTTGGGAATATTAATCCAAGAGTATTACAAAATACCAGGGTTAATATTGACCTGATAAGAGCAGATACGACTCAAATTGAGTATACCAATTCATCCGATTTGACCAGCCCTATTTGTGGATGGGTTATGGCGAATCATTTAGATAATTCTTTAATGGTTTTTACCAGTGAGGGAACTAATATAGGTGCTGTTATAAAAGTTCAATCGGAAGATGTAGAATCCAGAGGGAACTGGAGTATTCGCTGGGATAGTGCCCCAGGATTAGACAATCCGTTAGGTGCACCGCCAGATATTGAGAACGAATTTTTATCAGGTTTTATTAATGCCTTGTTGCAAACAGGTTTTGAAGGGTCGTTGGCCTTCGAAAACCTTATGCAAGCTATAGATAGTACGTTGTGGACAATGGGAACGTACGGACGTCAACAAACAGATAACCTGTCTTTACTAGTAGGACGTCCTATAGCCGTTGTTAGAGGAGAGGTAAGTGTAACCATTGCCGGCAATCCTATTTATAAGCAATACTGGTGTAATACAGGGGATTTTTATAATGAGAATGGAACCTATAAGCCACAGGACCCACCATACATGTCGATTTCATTTCCATTGCGTATTGGCGATGCCTTTTTGGCAAATAATGGAATATTGGGGTATTTTCCAAATAATAAATACGACGTATTTTATCCGGTATATGGGGCAGAAGGACAAACTCAGAATTTAATGGAACTGCTTCGTGCAGGCAAAGATTTCAGATTCAATCCTGAAATGGTAATCACCGGATTTAAATCAGACTATATTAAAGAAAAACCAGTTCAAATTACAACTCAATTAAACGGAACTCCAACGCCGTTAACCATGTTAGTAGACCCCAATGGGGTAATTCCGGTTTTTTCAGGGTGCTTGCCATGCGTAGAAACTAATTTGCCAAATGGTCCGGTGAGTAAAGCATTAGAAAGATTAACAGCATCTTTTCGTGTTGGACCTATATTGCTACCCCCAGAAAACGTTCAAATGCCAACACCAGACGAAGTCACAGGAAAATGGTCTTGGAAGCAACGTAAAGATACCGTAAGCTGGAGTCCAGACCAAGAGGTTCAAGATCGCGTGCATTTGGGTGATTTACATTCAAATCCACTCCGAATAAAAGAAGGGTGGCTCACACTTTCTAGAAAAGATAAAAACCAAGAATCCTAGTACTATGGCTACCCGTTTAAAATACTCAAGTAATCCTAATCATTCATTTGCTAAAAAGACTTTAGATCTTACTATAAATGCCGTAAATCAAAGTCCTAACGATATTGTTATTACTAACGACGATTCCATCACCATTACCCTTCCAAAGGATCTGGTTCTGGATTTTGATATTCAAATTACAACTCCTTCAGATAGTGGCTATTATGTTGAAAAGGGCAATAATCCAGGTGTATACATTGTAAAAAGTAACCCGTTTGTTCCAGGAGGTGTTACCATTAAACCTCAAGCCTTTTGGGAAATTAGATTCATCAATCTTGGATTGTCAGATAATACCGGAGCACATAATATTGAGGTCACAGAGGTACTTGAACAACAAACCAACCAAGAATCTATTGTTTTCAATATAGAAAAAGAGATGGAAAAAATAATTGCTTGGTTAGATCCTAAGTATGTTGGTGACCTACAAGAATCTACTTTACATTGGCAGGCACCTAAAGGAATAACGGCTATTACTATTTCTGGTTATCCTAACCAAGCAGACGTTCCTGTACCCAACGCGCCACAACAAGGAAATGTTAAAGTAACTATGCTGCCTGGGAATAATGGTACGAATCAAAGAAATTATACTGTTAATGGTCAGTTAGGTCAAAAATTGCTTCAATCTCCACCGCAAACCTTACAAAAAAATAGGCCCGTTATAAACGCTATGTCGGCTACCCTATATAATACTGACACAAGTGTCGAAGGGATTCCAATAATAGAAATTGCAGTAAATCAAGAAGTAGGACTTACTTGGCTTACACAGTATTCTAGTAATGTGATTCTTACGGGACCTTTAACTCCAAATGCATTAGTCTTTAAGCGAGATATAAATCTAAAAATAAGTCCGGGATTAGATGTAATTCGAGCCTATTACGGATTTATGGAACAATTTCCTGCTAAAGCAGAGTATTATCTCACGGCTAACGGGATGAATCAGCCAGTAACACAGAAAGTATCTTTAATCTTTAAGAACGTTGAGCTCCTGTATTTTAAATACACTGATGCAACCAAAAAATCTGTAAAACTAGTAACTAATCCACCAAATTGGATTGGCGCAAATCCAGAATTGGTAGATGGTAACAAATGGCAATGTACATTTTATCAGCCTGGGGGAGAGTCTACAATAATCTATCCCAATGGAATAATAGATGGTAGTGAATCCAATTAAAGCAACCAAAAGATTAAACTTTATGCCGCATACAACCTTAGTAGACCTTATTCTTAATTATCCTAAAGATCGTGCCCAAGAGGATGTTCTAATATTTTTAAATGCTAAGGGTAAAGTGAAGAATAACCTTACGTTTAAAGATCTTGAACAGCGGTGCATGAATTACGCTTTTAATATCTCTCAATTTGCCTCAAAGCATGAAATAGTACTAATTACTTTAGAAGATCAGGAAGATTTTGTAGTCAGCTTTTTTGGCTGTCTTTTGGCTGGGAAAATTCCAGCTCCAATTGCGCCATTACAGCATAAAAGAAACCAATCCTCTTGGGGTAAATTGGAAAATATATTAAAAAAACAATCTAATGCTTCTGTATTAGTAAGAGAATCAGAATATGATGATGTACTAGGTTTTTTACAAGAGAACGGACTCCTAAATACGCGTATTTATACTACAGAAGCTCTGGATAAACCAGATGCAATACCTGTTGAATTACCAAAAATACAGACGTCTCAGGTTGCTTATATTCAGTATACCTCAGGTTCTACTTCCAAACCAAAAGGGATTGTGTTAACGCATGAACAAATATTAAAAAATCTGGAAAAAATGTATCGGGTTTTTAATAGAGGACAAGTAGTTCGTGTGGCTGGATGGATTCCATTTTACCACGATATGGGATTGGTTGGTCACCTTTTTACAGTGCTTTACGAATCTGGTTTTGGTGTTTTTTTAAATCCGAGTACATTTTTAGCAAAACCAGAACTATGGTTAAAAGCTTTTAGTGAGTATCATGCCAATAGTGGTGCTGCACCTACTTTTGCTTTTAAGCATTGTGTGTCTAAAATTAAAAATTTTGATGGAATTGACTTATCCTCCTGGCAGCATGCCTATGTGGGTTCAGAAACAGTTACTATAGAGGTTCTAGAACGTTTTATAGACACATTTAAGCCTCAAGGCTTTAACCCCAATACGTTTAGACCGGTATACGGCTTGGCCGAAGTAACACTTTTAGCTGCAGGTGGCGCTCTGGGTTTTGAAGACTTGTTAAGCACAGTTGAAAAAAATTCCCTTTCTAATTCATCACGGCGTAAGCTAATTCCTTATACATTAGATAAGGAATGTACTACTGTTACAATTGTGAATCCAGATACGCTACAAGAGCTACCCGATGGACAAGAAGGTGATATTATTGTTAAAGCCAAACATAATTTTTCAGGCTACTTAAAATATGATTTAAATTTTGATAAACTCCAGGCCGTAACCGTTAATACCGGAGATGTTGGATATATTAAAGATGACAATCTATATATAACGGGAAGAAGAAAAGAAATCATTATTGTACGAGGTCGTAATTATTCAGCCGAAGATCTTGAGCATAGTGCAAGACAATTTATTACGAATTTACGACCAAATGACGCCACTGCTTGTCTGCAAGATTTAGAGGATCCATTAAATTCTGTAATTGTGCTTCAAGAAATTCACAGGCATTTAGATTCAGATAAACAGGAAGAAATAATAGCTCAAATCAAGGCTAACCTTAGTGATGGATTTGGCATTAAAGCCCAAGCTATTTTGTTGATTGCACAAGGTACTTTAGCTCGGACTCCCAACTATAAATTAGCGCGTGGAAAGTGTCTTGATCAGTTTAAATCAAATAAGCTCAGAATACTAAGTCAATCTGGCAAGACCTCAGGTTTAGCAACTACTCGTAATAAACAAAATGAAGAGGTTGTTATTGTTGGCATGGCCTGTAAATTCCCAGGAGGTGTTACCAGTTTAGATGATTTTTGGGAATTATTAGCCACGGGTACTGACGCTATTCAAGAGGTGCCTAAAAATCGCTGGAATAACGATTTGTTTTACGATAAAGACATAGCTGTTCCCGGCAAAGTAAATACAAAATGGGGTGGTTTTGTTGATGGAATAGATCAGTTTGATCCTGCTTTTTTTGGTGTTTCTAAATATGAAGCGGCAGAAATGGATCCACAACAACGTCTGGTTTTAGAGACTTCTTGGAGACTAATGGAACATACGGGCTGGACAAAACCACACGTAAAAAATTCCAATACAGGAGTGTATATAGGTATTTCTACAAATGATTACCTGTACATGAAAATTAAACTCACAACAGGATTAACAGGTTTTAACGCTTATTCTGGACTAGGCAATGCACATAGCATTGCTGCTAATAGACTGTCTTATTTCTACGATCTTAAGGGGCCAAGTATGGCTATAGATACTGCCTGTTCCTCTTCTTTAACAGCATTTCATCTTGGTGCACAAGCCATTTTAAATGGGGATTGCCAACAGGCCATTGTAGGTGGTGTTAATGCCATATTATCTCCCGGTTCAACAGTAACCCTGTCTCAATTTGGAATGATGGCTCCAGATGGTCGTTGTAAGGCATTCGATCAATCTGCTAACGGTTATGTGCGCTCTGAAGGTTGTGGATTGGTTATGCTTAAGTTAAAATCTGCGGCATTGCGAGACGGTGACAATATTTTAGCAAGCGTTGTATCTACCGCGGCTGCTCAAGATGGTATGAGCCCGGGTATAACGTATCCTAATGCTTCTGCTCAACACGCTATTATTGGTAAATGTTTGGCTAAAAGCGCTATATCCCCGTCTCAAGTGAGTTATGTAGAGGCGCATGGTACAGGTACAGCTTCAGGAGACCCTATAGAAATGGAGCAACTTGTTCACCATTACGGGGATTATGAAAATAATTCAACCTGTTTTGTCGGATCTGTTAAGGCAAATATTGGACATTTAGAGGCTAGTGCTGGTATTGCAAGTGTTATAAAAACGGTTCTCATGCTGCAAAAAAAGCAAATCCCTCCACAAATTCATGTGAACACGTTAAACCCTAAAATTCAACTTGAGAATACTAGAATTCAGATTGCTAAAAAACTAACTCCCTGGGAGTCTGATCAAAATAGGAATGTTGCGATTAGTTCCTTTGGGTTTGGTGGCTCTCTAGCACATGTAATTTTACAAGAGGCTTCTAATACTCTTGAACCTAAAACTGCCATTCCTACTGATCACTTTGTATATCCCTTTATTCTAAGTGGTCATTCTCAAACCAACTTAATACAACAAGCTACAGCTTGGGAGTCTTGGTTAACTTCTAATTCAGTTTTGCCATTTGCAGACCTTTGTTTTACTCAGGCAAAGCACAGAACCAATTTACAGTTTAGAAAGTACTTTTTGGCTTCTGATAAATTAGAATTGGCTAATCAGTTAGATTCTTTCATTACATCTAAAAAGCCAATACAAGCTGCACAAGAGAATTTAAAATTATGCTTTTTGTTTACGGGTCAAGGGGAGCATTATTATGACATGGGACGTTCTTTATATTTTAGATATCCCAGATACAAAACCTATTATGATCATTGTATTTCCCAACTAAATTTAGACGAACAGGCATTAGAAAAAATAAATAATGCACTTAATAAAGAGCATATTTTTAGAATCACCGAAGCTCATGCACAACCCTTACAGTTTGCACTACAATATGCATTAGCTAAATTTTTAATGGATTTGAATTTAAATCCAGATTATTTATTAGGATATAGTTTTGGTGAATATGTAGCAGCCTGTTTAGCAGGATGTTTCACCCTAAAAGAGGGTATGCTTATGGTACAAAAAAGAGGGCAACTTCTAGATGATTTAGAGGTTTATGGATCTATGGTTACCATATTTGAAAGTCCTGAGGTAGTCTTACCTGTAATCAATCCGGAAAAGGTAACTATAGCCGTACATAATAGTCCTAAAAAGACTGTGATTTCTGGTGATCAAATCGAGATAGAGCGCATTTGTAAACAATTCAGGTCCTTAAATGTTAAGCTCTATTATTTAAAAACAATAAAACCATATCACAGTCATTTTATCGAGCCTATTTTAGAGGAATATAAGCAGTTTTTAGAAACTGTGAATTTTAAAAAACCCATCAAAAAGTGGGTGTCTAGTGTTACTGGTAGTTTAATGGAAAAGTGCCCAGATACTATGCATTGGATTAATCAAACCCGCAACACTGTTTTGTTTTCAGAAGCGGCACATTCCTTAAACCAACTAGATAATGCTGTTAGTTTTATAGAAGTTGGACCAGGGGCCAGTACATTGTCGGCAATTTTTGAAAATATAAATCCAAGGTCTCAGGTACTTGTGCGAACGTTGATGCAAAATAAGCGTTTAAAACCAGAAGGAGACTATTTATTACACGCCTTGGGTAAACTTAATGACTTTGGGTTTAATATTAACTGGGAGAATTTCTATTCACATAAGACCTATCCTGGCAGTATTCCTGGCTTGGCTTTAAACAATAAAAGATTTTGGTTGCGAGGAATAGATGCTGCAAAACTGGCCACATTTGCGGCACAAGAGGATAACTCTAATTATAAGAAAGATATTCTAAACGCTACAAACGATGAGGGTCAAGAAATGGAAGATAATTTGCACTATACTTTAAAATGGATCCCCTATGATTCATTAAATATAGCATCTCTTCCAATTACCTTGGCCGACCCAATTAATTGGATTTTAATAGGAGAGTCCAGCCCATTACTTTTAGAAGTGTTGCAAGAACTAAAGGATCAGAATACATCTGTCTATTGGATGGGTTCAAAGCAAAAAGGAGCCGTAAAACCAGACATAGAAATAACACACGAAGCAACTAAGGAAGCTTTACATAAAAAGTTTGATCGTATTGTAAATTTAATCGCCAAAAGATCCATTAGAGATTATCGCATAGTATACATTACTCCGGAATTGAATCCCACCATAAATCTAGAAAATATTGATTCAACCGTTAATAAAACAGTAGTTTTTTACACTCGATTACTAAAAGCTATTAAACAGCTTGTATTTTCGCAACCTATTTGGGTAGTGACTCAAGGAATTCATTGCTTAGAAAATGAAAATGGAAACCAAGTAAACTTAGCACAATCCGTGTTATGGGGTTATGCAAAAACTGCATATTTAGAACATCCCGAATGGCGTGGTGGACTTATAGATGTCTCACAACACAAGAATCCTAATACTGCAAAACAGATCTTATATAAAATCCTAAAACCTGAGCAGGAACGTTGTGTTTTGTTAAGAGAAGGGGTACAGTATATTGAACAATTGTATGCAGCGCCCTGTAGTCCTACTAATACATTAAAACTACGAAACGATGGGGCGTATATAATCACGGGTGGATTAGGTGGATTAGGATTAAAATCTGCAGCTTGGTTAGTAAATAATGGCGTAAAACATATTATATTAATTTCTCGAAGGGAATTGCCTCAACAAGCACAATGGGAACAATTATCACAAGAAAATCCTGAATATAGTTTTTTAAAGGAATTGATTAGCTTAAAAAGTAAAGTTGATGTTTTAGAAATCATAGCTATGGATATTTCTGATGTCGAAAAATTGGAATCCTTTTTTAATACGCTAAACACAAAGAATACAGTAGTTCGTGGAATAGTCCACGCAGCTGGTGTTAACTGGTTTTCTAAACTAATAGATATAGACATTGCTAAGCTGCAGCAAACTTTAAAAATTAAAACAGCCGCATCCTGGCAACTGCATACACTTACAAAAAACATGGATTTAGATTGCTTCATTTTGTTTTCTTCGGTTTCTGCTGTTTGGGGTTCTGTTGAATTAAGCCATTATACAGCAGCTAATTATTTTATGGATCTTCTTGCACGTTATAGACAGACTTTAAAGTTGCCTGCATTGTCTGTAAATTGGGGGCCTTGGGCAGAAGTTGGTATGAGTTCCGGAACTAGAGAAGTAGAAGTTCTAGGTAAACTAGGATTTAATCTGATGCCTCCCAATACAGCCCTAAATGCCTTGAAGAATCAATTAAGTACCGGTAATGCAGTTGCTGTAATTGGCGATATCAATTGGGGAAAATTTAAGCCCTTTGTAGACTTTTCCTTAAGACCTTCTTTATTCACTCCAGTTATGCCAGAGGATTATGTGCAGCTTAAACCTGCTTCCGAAGGAGTTACAGAAATACTAAACAGCACGATGAAGCAGGCCCGCAAAAAAATAGAGGAAGTAGTACGGCTAGAATTACGTCGCGTAATGCTAGTAGATTCTATGGGGCCTATAGAGGCTACAGAACGTTTTAATATGTTGGGAATGGATTCTTTAATGGCTATTTCTTTTGTGGTAGAAATTGAACAATATTTTAATATTAACTTACCTAATACATTACCCTATAACTACCCACATATAAAAGCAGTTTCAGATTATTTGTTCCAAGAAATTTATGTTGCAAAACATCCAAGTGCAGCAAACTATCTTGACAAACTATTACAAGATGATAAGCACGATTCTAACCAAAATGATCAAGTTAATATAACAACACCTGTGTCTAAAATTTGGATTGATTTACGGGAAATTAAAAAAAGCCCAGAGTACACAGTTTTTTGTTTTCCAGCCATTGGATCTGGAGCTTCTGCTTTTAAACCATTAGCAAATGCGGCACCTGAATGGCTCTCCCTAATAGGGGTTCAAGCTCCGGGGCGAGAAGAACGCTCCAATCAAAATGCTCATTTAAATATGACTGAATTACTTGATGAGTTAATAAGTAGTTTTATAATACCAGACCATCCCTATTCGTTATATGGACATAGTTTTGGTGGTATTCTGGCTTATGAATTTATTTTAGTACTGCAGCAAAAAGGTTTACGCTTACCAGAAAACCTAATAGTTTCAGGAACCAATCCCGTTAACAAGCCTAGTCAGGGAAAAATCCATGAGTTACCAGATCAAGAAATGATTCAAACGGTATTAGAATCATATCCCAATAATCAAGATAATCAAACTAGAAAACAGGCAATACTAAATAGTAAAGACACAGTTAGGGCAGATTTGACCATTATGGAAACTCACATTTCTAACGGAACTCAAATACCTTGTAATATTCATGTTATTGTTGCCAAACAAGATAAAGTAGCACCGTTTAAAAACATGAAAGAATGGAAACATTTTAGCAAGGCTAATACTAGCTTTTTAAGAGTAGAGGGATCTCATGATATATTACGTGAAAACCAAGCTACAATTTTAGAAACGTTAATCACATTAAATAAAAAGTAGGCTGTTAAAAAGTAGCCGGTATAAGCAGAATCTATGAGTACCAGTACACAAACTTCTACAGAGACTAACAAAATAACACAACCATGGTATAGCGTATGGGGTGATCGATATAACGGGAACCAACCCCCATTTTATAATCGTGAAGACTTACCTTGGACTAAAGTGATGGAAGACAACTGGGAACTAATGCGCGATGAATTATTGCAATTAATAGAGGATAAACCAGACCGTTTACAACCTTATTTTATAAACAAAACAATGGCTTTTCCTCCCAGACAATGGAAAACCATGGGCTTATACTTCTGGAGATATAAAATACATAGAAATTGCCGGCGATGCCCAGAGACACTTAAAATAATTAAATCAATTAAACATATTTCTTCGTTTTCTATTAGCGTATTAGAAGCAGGATCTAATATAAATCCACATCAAGGAGATACAGACGCAATAATTCGATGTCATTTAGGACTCGTGGTGCCTGGAGAGCTTCCAGATTTAGGTTTTCAGGTAGGTAGCAAAATAAAAACTTGGGAAGTAGGGAAGTGTTTACCATTTTGTGATGCAATTACTCATACCGCATGGAATCATACTAAAAAAAGGAGAATTATAATAAATTTTGATGTGGTAAGACCAGAATTTATTCATAAAAAGAATCGTATATGCGCTCATGTTTTAGCCTCATCGGGAATTCAAATGTTATATCCCAAATTTCCATCATTAAAAAACAAATCCGGCTATTGGAGAAAGACAATTTACCATTTAATTCGAGTAATGACTTTAATTTTATTGCCAGTGCAACGCATTTCTGGTATAGGAAAATGAGTATAACTAAATTTTAAGTTATGAAATAATAAGGATATCATTATGTGAAATTACTAAGCAGAAATCTTTATTGTAGTGAATACTATAAAAAACAGTTATCTTCAATGGAGCGTTTAAGTCAAAATTAATGCGTTAACCTACGTGGAAAAGATATTCTAAGAAAGTTAGTATAGCTCTACCGATCAAGAAAAGAATTCAACTATATAGTCATCTTTTTTATCCTTTTAAGCAACCAATCTTCTTCATAGGCAATATTGCTATTCAATCGAATAACATGGGTTAGTAGTTGTATTGATCTAAAATTTTTAAAAGATAAGTTGCTGTGCTTTTTATAGTGCTTTAAATAAAAAAAAGTAAAAAGCAATGCACCATATTTACCAATCCATTGTTTTAGAATACTTTTCTTTTTGTAAGAAGTTGGTGATTGAATTAGCAAAATAGTACGAGCTACATCGTACAAAGGGGTTCCATTTGAGGCATCTGCCCAGTCAATAGCAATTAATTTCTTACTTCTTGCATTAACCAATATATTATCTGGTGAAAAGTCGCAATGGCAAAGACGAGCTACCTCTCCAATCAGACTATTCAGTAGCTGTTGCTTATTTATGTTTAGATTTGGGTAATTTCTAAGCGCATAATCTAAACTATTGCTTAAGGAATATTCTTGGGCAATTAAAGGTTTTGCTATTTGCGTGTGGATTTGTAGATGCAATTGAGCCGTTTTTTTTGCATATTTAAAAATAAGTAAAGGATTAGCTCTTAAAAAATCGGCCAAATTGTATCCTTGCTCATAGTTTAAAACAATTCCAAACCTACCTGCTTTCTGTATCTCTTTTAATGCTCTAGCTGCAGGAATCCCTCGGCTGTAAGCAAAGGTTGTTGCTTTAAATTCGTAGGCAACTTTAGAGGCCGGAACATTCTTAAAATAAAGCTTGGTGAACTCGCTCCTATCTCTATTTACAAATATATCTGCCCTTAAGGTTTTGGTTAGAAATATATCCAAGTACTGTTTTTAGGGTAGAAGATATGTGAATGTTGACTATTAGAAAAATTATTTACAAATAATCATCCAAAGAATCCTTTTAATTTCTAAAATATGATGATTGTGGTGATTAAAAATAGAGATAGTGATTCTGGAGTAAAGGCTTATCAAATAGGTACTGATTATATTTTGGTAAAATTGGAAATTGATGTGCTAAATATGCTTATGATTAATTTTAAAGCATTAAAAAACAAATGATTGCAAAAGCCTTAATTTCTTGTTTCTTTTTTTATAAAAAGAGAGTTATTTAAAACTAAATTCAAAATAGTATATGAAAAGTAAAAACCATATATAATTTGTGACACTAATTTATGGTATGAGATGCATACTTGCAACTATGAAGCCTATGATACGGCTACCTGAAGACTGGGGTAAAACTCCCCATACACAAACTAGAGGACACCCAGACAAAGCCCTAGGCTTATCCCATTAATTTTAAACCTTGAATAACGATACATTGCTAGTAATTTATTGACCGTAGCATACGAGATCGCTTCATAAAGCGTCGCAACACCCAACTATACTAACAAATATACCTTTTCTACACACTACTCCTGAGGGTAGTTTTAACGATCTAAATATTTTTCTATGAAACCGGTTATTTTTAAAAACTACTCGTGCGGGTAGCATATTAACAAATTGATAACCATAACTTTACCCCATAATCGAGATTTAAATGCGGTCAGACTTGCTGAGGAATCAAAAGCGGTTTCCTTTTAATATCTTTTTGGGATTGCCCCTTGGCAATTTTACTATTCATTCATCAATCCAAATAACGATGGTTAAATTAATTCTTATACTACTCAATCTATTCCTGGCCCTTCAAGGGGTTGCACAAGAAAACCGAAGGGCTACGCCGTGGCAGGAAGACCTGCGGTTTTTTCAGAATACCATTCACGAGGACTATCCCTTTCTGTTTGTAAAAACAAGCCCGGAGGCTTTTGACCGGGAAGTGGAAACCCTCTACGCGGAAATCCCAAATTTACAGGATCACGAAATCATCGTGGGCATCTCCCGATTGGTTGCATCCTTCAAATACGGACATACACACCTGAGTTTTTGGCAAAAACCGGTGGAATTTGCTCAATTTCCGTACAATTTATACGCATTTGAAGATGGAATCTATATGGAGGGTACCCACAAAGACTATCCGGAAGCCGTAGGAGCGAAGGTACTGGCCGTAGCAGGAACACCCATTGCCGAAGCCTTAAAAGCCATCGAACCCACAGTTCCGGCAGAAAACGCACAATATTTTAAAGCCTATGGAATCAACAACCTGCGCTATCCGGAAATTGTACACGCGCAACACCTAACCCAAAGCCTTCAAGATACCGTAACCCTCAAGCTGGAAAAAAACGGTAGGGTCTTCAACCAAACCTTTACAGCATTACCAAAAGGCAAAAGCATACCCACAGAGCGGGGTTTTGTCACTCCGGATACCAGTTGGTTATCGGCAAGAGATCAGGAAACCACACCCTTGTATTTACAGCATCTGGATAAGGTGTACTTTGAAGAATTTTTAACCGAAGAACAGGCAATGTACGTTAGGCACAGCAGAATTCAGGATGAACCTGGAGAATCTACTAAAGATTTTTACGCCCGTGTTTTAGAGGAAGTGGTAGCAAAGGATGCCCAAAAACTGATCATCGATTTGCGGCTAAACGGTGGCGGAAACAACTACCTGAATAAAGACATCATCAAAGAACTCCTTCAAACGGAACACATCAATCAGATAGGAAAGCTGTTTGTAATCATTGGCAAACGCACCTTTTCCGCCTGTCAAAATCTGGTAAACGAACTCGACAACTATACGAATGTTATTTTTGTGGGAGAGCCCACCGCAGAGAACCTCAATTTTTGGGGAGATAACCGTCCGGTAACCCTGCCCAATAGCGGTATCGAGATCGCAGTATCGTATTTATGGTGGCAGGACAAACCCGCTCTGGAAAATGCTGAATGGATGGCTCCGAGTCTTCCGGTTGCGATGACTTTTGAGGAGTACCGTACCAATCAGGATCCGGTATTAGAAGCCGCATTAGCCTTTGACGAACCCGATTTTAAACCCAGACCCATGGATTACGTAAAAGAACTGTATTTCTCAGGGCAAGCTCATAAACTGGCAGAAGAACTTCCTAGAATGATTCAGGACCCGTTGTATGCCTTTTGTGATTTTGAGAACGAACTCATCAAACAAGGAAACCTCTTGCTGCAAAGTGGACGCGGACCACAAGTTCAGGCAGCAATACAGGTATTTGCTACGGTTTTAAACCTATTTCCAGATTCCGCAAATGCGTACAAACACCTCGGCGAATCCTATATCGCCACCGGAAATACCCAGAAAGCAAAAGAAGCACTCCACAAGGCCATCACTTTAGATCCGGATGGAGTAGGGGTAGCGGCTCAAGAACTTTTAACGGAGATTTAATCAATTATCCTTAAACTCTAAAGATGCTTATTCAAACCCCAGTACCGGCATACCAGAAGGTTCTATTTAAATTTACGGCAGAGCCTTAAAGAATAGTCCTGTCTAAAAAAAGTAAACTACCTCGGGGCAAGCCTGTCTGCCGACAAAGGCAGGCCCACGAGGCATTCATTAGAAACAAATTTTCAATTTCGAGGCAAGCCTCGGGGTATTAAACCCTTTGGCGGCGCCAATAAAACATGAATTTAAGTGCAAACGGCCTCAGTAGACTTTGGTTAAAACTATAGGTAAAAGGAGCGTTTATATTCTGGAGTAGAAGTAGTAAGGCTTATGGGTTACATAAATTATTAAAACTTATTCAAAGCATTTTAAGGGGTAAGCCTCCTTTCCAGAATATAGCGAGTGAGCTCCAGCGCCACAGGCTCGCTACTCATTAAAAACATCTTCAAGACGTTTTCTTAACATTCGTCCGTTTCCAAAGTATACTGCAGCCTTGATCTTTTGGTTCTTTGGCATCAAGGCAAAAGAACAGAAACACAACTAGAAGTTCAAGTTTATTAAAACATCAGCACCGGCCTACTTTTTAGATCCGTAGTAAAACAAGCGAAGCCTGTAGCGCGGGGCAGTGGAGGATAGCTTAGCGCAGCGGTTTGCTATCCGCACGATAAAGGATTTGCGTAGTTTTCAAGGATGTAAAAATAAGCCTAGATTTTTTTGGTTCGTTTTTTCATCGATGGAAATCGCAGATTCACGAAGTCCCGTACACTATATGCGCCTGAGTAAAAAATGAACAGAAATATAAATAGAAGTTCAAGTTTCTATAGCATGTTCTGTACATTTTCTTTACTCGTCTAAGATCAAAATTCAAGGCAACTTAAAATACATTCTGAATCAAAAGAATTTGTAATCGGCTTTACTTATTTAAGTTTGAAGTTATCTATTCTAAAGAATACCTATTAAAATGTCAGCACCGGCCTACTTTTTAGATCCATAGTAATACAAGCGAAGCCTGAAGCGCGGGGCAGTGGAGGCTTGCATCCGACGAGTGGAACGAGAGGAATGCACAGGCGCAGCGGTTTGCTATCCGCACGATAAAGGATTTGCGTAGTTTTTAAGGATGTAAAAATAAGCCTAGATTTTCCTGCCCGGCTGACCAGACGGGTTGGTTCTTTAGCATCAAGGCAAAAGAACAGCATGATGCATCGAAGTTTTTCCTTTTACTTGCAGAACTAGTATTACGCAGAAGTACAGTGTACTAAAAGACGTTAATCCCAAAAATCTACAACCTATCAGCGATGACTAATCACACATAATCCTCATGGAATTTTCACCGTAACAAGCTGTTGAATAATTAGTTGGGCTGATAAAAACAAACACAGAAGGATAAAAAAGGGCTCTTTGTTTGTATAAGATTATGTTTATCAGTTAATTAGTATAGTGGTTTACACTCTGCAATTAGATAAGCCTGTAACCTATAATAATAGGAAAGTATTTTGTAGATTAATATTCTTAACATGTATTAGCGGGTAACACTAAGGCGATGTATTTCAGTATCAGACTAGTCTCCAAAAAAATCAGCAATGAATTGTACTCTTTTTAAAATTAATCCGATACCCTCATTAATTTTTGATATTCAAACCTTGGAAATACTAGAAGTGAATGGTGCTGCTGTGGATCACTATAAATATAAAAGGAATGAATTTCTTAAATTGACCTTAGAAGACATTACTGCTGCAGATGTATGCTACATGAGCAGTATACGCAAGGCTTTGAAAAAAAAAAAGGGTGATACCTACCTTGGTATTTTCGCAATGCAAACAAAAGAGGGAACGATACTTAAAATGGAAATCAACGGCCATAAGGTTGATTTTAAGGATCGGCAGTGTTTTCTTATGGTATGTCAGGAGGTAAAAAAGAATAGAGAAAAGGAAAGTACCCGCTCACAAAACGAACGACGTTTAAGTACATTGATGCAAGGATCATTTGATCTCGTGGGTGTCATAGATACTAAAGGGTTTTATACCTATATGAGTCCGTCAAGCGCTGCTATTACAGGTATTGCAGCTGAAGATTTTATTGGTAAAGATGCCTTTGGTTATATACATCCCGATGATATTCAACATACTTTAGACAGCCTCAAAGAGGTTCTCACCCAAGAACGGGTTGTCGTAGCCCCTTATCGCGCTAAAAATCACAATGACGAATGGTGTTGGGTGGAGACCGTTCTGAAAAATATGCTAGACGATCCGGCGATAAACGGTATTGTTGTAAATTCCAGAGATATAACAGAAAGCTTTAAAGCAAAAGAGCATTTAATCGAGATATCAGAACGCCTATATCTGGCAACGACATCTGCAAAAATGGGTATTTGGGACTGGGATGTGATCAACGATAATTTGACCTGGGACAATAAGATGTACGCCTTGTACGGTTTAAAGGAGGAAGACTTTACAGGTGCAGTTAGTGCCTGGCAACATGGGCTACATCCTGAAGATGCTGCTAGATCCACTCAGGAATTGAAAGATTCATTAAAAGGAGCACGCGAATTCAATACGGAGTTTAGGGTCATTTGGCCAGATAGGACAGTTCGCTACTTAGAGGCTCACGCAGTTGTTACCAGAGATAAAGAGGGCAGGGCTGTGCGAATGATAGGAAGCAATGTAGATGTTACTGATAGAAAAAAAGCAGAAGAGAATATTTTAAAGGCAAACGAACGCTTTGAAAAAGTAACGCAAGCCACCAAAGATGCCATTTGGGACTGGGATATTGCCAATGACACCTTTTACCGGTCTGATGCATTCAAAACCTTTTTAGGTGAAGATACAAGTAGATTATTTTCTCCTACAGCTTTTGGTGGAGACCATTTATATGTGCACGATAGAGAAATGATTATACAGAGTATTGACAAAGCACTTGCAGATCCGCTAGCTACAAAATGGATAAACGACTATAGTGTCTCAGACAAACATGGAAAAATTCATTATCTTAATGATCGGGGGATAATTATAAGAGACAAAGACGGAAAAGCCCTGCGTATGGTTGGCGCGATGTCAAATATAACCGGACAAAAACAATCAGAGCAGGAAAACAAGTTTAAAGCCAACTTATTAAAAACAGTTAGTGAGGCTGCTATAGCAACAGATTTAGATGGCGTCGTAAACTACTGGAACAAAGCAGCTGAAACTATATTTGGATGGACTGCCGAAGAAGCAATAGGTAAATATGTGAATCAGCTAACGCTTAGCGATGTAATTAAGGAGCAGGGAGAACAAATCATGGCAAAACTTAGAAGAGGGGAGACATGGTTTGGGGAGTTTGAAGCATTGAGAAAAGATGGTTCTACCGTTCTTGTTCGGGTTTCAAATGCACCGGTTTATGACGACACAAACAACCTGGTAGGGATGGTAGGTATTTCATCAGATATAACTCAGGAGGCAAAAAATAAAAAGTTGCTCAAACAGTATACGCATCAACTGGAACGTACCAATAAAAAATTGAAGGAAATAGCATGGACACAATCTCATGAAGTACGGGCTCCACTTTCAAGAATTATGGGAATCATCAACCTTATTGAACTAGAAGGTGGAGCGATTGACCAATTGGATTTTTGGTTGGAGCAACTCAAAATTTCAACTCAGGAAATGGATGCAATAGTGCGGAATATCGTGGATGAAGCCCAGCTCCTCGATTCCTAATACTATACGATTAATGAAGGTCTTTCTAATTGACGATGATATAATTTACAGGAGAATAGCTTCTAAAATGTGGGAGCTAATCGATTCATCGGTGGAAACGATAGCGTGTGAAAATGGAGCGATAGGCCTACTTGACCTTGAATGTGAGCGTGACTCAAATCAACCGATAAGTGTGCTTTTAGATATAAATATGCCCGTTTTAAACGGTTGGGATTTTTTAAGAGAACTAGAAAAAAAGAATTTTTATCAACTACCTGATTTGCATATTTATTTGGTGTCATCCTCTACCGATGAGCGCGATATTTTGAAGTCGAGGGAATTCCCGTTTATAAAAGCTTTTATTCATAAACCCCTGACTAAAGAAAATATTGAGATGATTATCAACCATGTTCAGGATCATCCCGATAAACAATCCTAAGGGCTACAAGGTATTTTATTAGGCCCAGGTAAAACCCGTTCTACACCGCTCATCCTCTTTTTTACCTACCTTTACACTTTTTAAAATTTAAAAAATGAACAACGAACACTTTATGCAGGAAGCCGTAAACGCCGCTTTAAAAGGCATGCAAAACAACGAAGGCGGACCTTTTGGCTGTGTGATCGTTAAGGACGGAAAAATAATCGGCAAAGGCAATAATAAAGTAACATCGACCAATGATCCCACGGCGCACGCCGAAGTTACTGCCATACGCGATGCCTGTAAAAATCTCGATTCGTTTCAATTAACCGGCTGTACGATCTACACCTCTTGCGAACCCTGCCCGATGTGTTTAGGAGCCATCTACTGGGCGAGACCCGATAAAGTATACTACGGAAGCAACCAGACTGATGCCGCTAACATAGGTTTTGACGATGCGTTTATCTATAAAGAAATTCCGTTGCCGTATAGTGAACGCAGCATCCCCTTTGAACAACTCGCTCCCGAAATCGCCATCAAAGCTTTTAACGAATGGACGGAAAAGGAGGATAGGACGGAGTATTAGAATAAATGAAAAAAGCTTCTACTGTATCTTAAATGATGATGATTACATTAAAAAATATAACTACGTTTTTAAAGCAATTAAATTGGACTAAAAAATTTGCTATTCTTATTTGTATTCTTTTTTTCTTCAGCATCTTATTAGATGTATCAACAGAAGGTTTTAGATCAAACCAAAACCTAAGGTGGATTTATCAATATGGCCAGGTTTTATCTATTATTTTATATTGTGGAGCATTTGTATGGTCTTTACTAAATTCGGTGTTAATAGCCGGTAAGGAAACCAACTGGAAAAAAAATCTGCTTTGGACGACGATCAGTTTACTCCCAATTATTTTCTTAATACTGTCGTTTGTAGCTTGGTACTTTGAGATATAACACGATTTAACAATGCCCCATGTGTCTGAGCGCGATCTACTGGGCGCGTCCCCATAAGGTCTATTACGGCAGTACGCAAACCGATGCGGCAAACATAGGCTTTGACGATGCCTTTATTTACGAGGAATTAGAATTACCTTATAACCAGCGTAGTATTCCCTTTGAACAACTCGCTCCCGAAATCGCCATCAAAGCTTTTAACGAATGGACGGAAAAGGAGGATCGAATGGAGTATTAAGTCTGAAATAATATCTAAGAAATTATGTCTAATTATGATTTTTCAACATTAAGTCCATTTGATTTCGAGGAGTTAGCTTGTGATCTCTTGAACGCTCATTACGAAAAAGAAAATTTTGAGGGAAATTTCAGAACGTTTGGACCTGGGAGAGATAAGGGGATAGATTTATTGCTATCAACACCAAACACTAACTTTGAAATAATTGGTCAAGTTAAGCATTATGTAAAATCTTCCTTTTCTAAATTATTGCGAGATTTAAAAAATATAGAGAAGGATAAAGTATTTCTTCTAAATCCTAAAAGATATGTCATTGTAACTTCCCAAGAACTTAGCCCAGATAATAAAATTGAAATTAAAGCTGCTTTTGAACCATATATAACTACTTTGGGTGACATATTTGGTCGTCAAGATTTAAATAAAATACTTAGACAAAATAAATATATTGAAGAAAAGCATTTTAAGCTTTGGTTTTCTAGTACTCTAATTTTAGATAAAATACTCAATTATAAATTTGAAGGTAGACGAAAAGAATTCACTGATACAGTACTAAAAAGAAAATTTAGATTATTTGTCGAGACAAATAATTTTCTTAAAGCAAAGTCTATATTAAATGAAAACAAGTTTATTATAATCACAGGAGAGCCAGGAGTTGGAAAAAGTACACTTTCTGATATGATGATATATGATTTTATCAAAGATGATTATCAAATTAACATCATCTATGATGATATTAAAGAAGTTGAAATTAATCTTCGCGATGATAAATCCAAACAGGTTTTTTATTTCGACGACTTTTTGGGTCACACTCAGGCAGAAATTAATAAATCAAAATCCGCGGAAAATTCTTTGTTAAGAATTATAAGTAGAATCGAGAATTTAGATCATAAGTTCTTGATTTTAAATACTAGGAAATTTATTCTCACATCCTTTTTAGATGAGTCTGAAAGATTCAGGAATTTCAATCCTTTAAGGTCTGAGGCAAAAATTGAATTGCAATCATATTCATATGATGTAAAAAAAAGGATGATTGAAAATCATATACAGGAATCTACTCTTAGTCCTACACAAATAGATGTTATAAATAAATAATCTAGCTCCGAGATTATGCTCTCATAATAATTTTACGCCGCGTATTATAGAATTTTTTACGGGAACAAAAGTTATGAACTTAAACGCTACTGAATATGAAAAATTCATCATTGATAACATTGAAAACCCTAAAGAAATTTGGAATCACGCGTATTCTTTCCAAATAAATGATTATGAACGATTTTTACTTAATACATTATATTCAAGAGAGAGTGAAATGGTAAAAGAAGAATTGGAATCTGCTTACGACCATCGTCTGAACTTTGAGGTATCAACTAACAATTTTATTAAACCTATTAATTCTTTTAATGATAGCCTAAGATGGATAACTCGGATCAAATTGTGCCACTGATTTCGGTCGGTTAGTGCCAGGCATTTCGGTTTGAATTGTGCCACTTTTGGGTTTTTAGTTAAGCCTGTATCGGTTCGATTTGTGCCAGTTG
>NZ_QOVK01000029.1 GCF_004104075.1 Leeuwenhoekiella polynyae
AAATAGAATCGACTTTTTAGTGGTTCACTTTGGCCCGGCGAAGGCGGCTCACTTTGACCCGATTTGGGTGGTTCACTTTAACCCGGCGAAGGTGGTATACTATGCCCGATTTTTGCAGTTTAATAGAAATATCTGTCCAAATAATTCGATCATTATCATACTTATTCAAATTTTTAGGATAAACATAAGCATACCATTTTTCGCTTTTCATTTTGCCCTTTTCTCTATTCTCTAGGATATTTCTATGCTTAATTAAATAGTTCCACAGCAAAGGATAAGTATTTTCAAATTTCTCTTTTTGAATTAGATTACCCTCTAAATCATATGGGACTAATCCAAAATATTTATTTGCTTCGAAATAATTTCTTTGAACATTAGCCCCCTTAATAATTGGATGAACTATTTGGCTATCTGAAAATTTAAATAAATTGAAATTTTCATCTTTTTCATCTAATATATAAATACTGTCTGCCCCTGATTCGATTCCCGTTATCGTATCAGAAATGTCCTTGATTTTCAATTGTCCCTTTATTGATACTGTACTTCCAAAATACCAACCAAGACCACTTGCAGAATTTTGAATTGATATTTTTTCGCTTTTATAAGAATCTATGTTTTTTTGATCTTCTAAATTCACAGTTCTATAATCCGTATTTTCATATTGCCCTTTTTTAAGGGTTAAAATGCAGCAATATGTTGTTGCATCTTCGAACACCTGATAATCTTTGAAATCTACGTAGCTAACTAATTTACAGTTATTCATTATAAATTTTCTTACACCTTCTCCTGTTTTAGTACTCGTAAATTTTGAAGGATTTATATATGAAATAATACCATTTATACTTATAAAATCTACCGCTCGCTCTATAAATAGAAGGTATAAGTCAAAGTTATAAGTTGCGCTTTGATATTTTTTTTCCAAATATTCAACCTCTGAATTATTTGAAAGATTCTGTCTTTTCACATAAGGTGGATTTCCAATCACTACATCAAAACCACCTTTTTCAAAAATCTGAGGAAACTCCAGTTCCCATTTAAAAGCTTTATCACCGGCAACGGCTTTGCTGTCTATAAGACTGTTACCACATTTGATGTTGCTGCTAAGGTCATTCAGCTTTCGGCGGGGTTGGGCGGTACGCAGCCACAGGGAGAGTTTGGCAATCTCTACAGATTCTTCGTTAAGGTCTACACCATAAATGTTGTTTTCTAAAATGGTGTTCTCAATATCTGCAAAGACGAGCCCGCCACCCAGTACTTTGGCCTTGAGTTCGTCAATATAGCGGTGCTCTTTGATCAAAAAGTCTAGCGCCTGGTTTAAAAACGCCCCTGAGCCACAGGCTGGATCGCAAATGGTAATTTGCAGCAGCCAGTCTCGGTACGTGTCCAGAATGTCTACAAGCTTTTTAAGCGTGTCTTTGTTACGCCCTTTTCGGCTTTTAAAATACTCAGCTTCTTCAAAACCCAGTTCGGCTTTTTTCTCTTCGCAGAGTTTACCTACCGTGTTTTCAACAATATATTTGGTGATGTATTTCGGCGTATAAAAAACGCCGTCTTTCTTGCGTTTACTGGTTTGCTTGTCAAAGGTATCACCTTCTATTTCGGCATTTACGCTTTCAATCTCATTGAGCGAATTTTCAAAAATATGCCCTAGAATATTCACATCTACCTGACTTTCAAAATCGTAGTTGGCAAGTTTCCGCGTATGCGATAACAGCAAGGCATCGTCTATATTGAGCTGATCTAATATAGAATCGGGTTTAAAGAGACCACCATTATAGGCGTAAATTTCAGCGTGCCTGTCGGTGCCTTTCCTTCCCTGATCCAGATAATTAAAATACAATTTAAAGCGGTCGTACAGCGGTACATGAGCATCCATTGCTTTCAGCTCTTCAAACTCATCTAGAATCTTAAGTGTAGAATTAGGCGGTAAGAGTCCGCGGTCTTCTGCAAAGAAAATAAACAGAAAACGGTCTATGAGTTTCTGCGACTTTTTAAATAGGGTAAGTTTTACATTCTTGTCAAGGCGGTTGCGTTCTGCGCGCTCTTCTTCGGTAAGTTCGGCAGTGGTTGCGGCATCAAGCTGCTCTTGCCGGTTGGTCTTAATACGCTTCACATTGCGCTTTACCAGATCACGAAAAAGCTCCCGTTTAAATACTGAATAGTCTTTGTAAAAGTTTTTTGTAATTGCTTCCTCTTCTGCAATAGAAGCTTCTTTGATTTTGAGCGGCAAGTCACTTATCAGGTTCTCGCGCTGCAAGCACAAATACAGAAGTACAAAACGCTCTTGAGTAAGTTCAAACAAGTTAAACTCTTCAAATTCGGTTGCGTCGTTGATGTAAAACCGCAGTTTCTCAAAGTTAGACGTGATGACATACACGCAGCCCTTTTGATTGGCTTTGTAATCAAACGCCTGGCGGCGTATGCTCTCCAGATCTTTAGTATTTGTCCCTTTTAATTCGATAACGCCGGTAGCGATCGCATTTTTTAAAATAGCTCCATCTGCTTTGCGGTTGTTTTTCTCATTCTTAAACTCGGTCGTTAAATCGTAGTCGGGATTGGGATTTAAAGTATATCCCAGAATATTTACAAAAAGCTCGTGTAAGAAGGTTGCCTGAAACTGCTCTTCTTTTGATTTGCGAATGTTCTCCTGGATTACCGGATTGAGAAAATAGGCCGAAAATGCCTTATAGGCTTTGCTGATCGTTTTATCGTCTAGTGCTTTGAGGTATTTATTGAGCACCGATGCTTGAAATAATGCCATTAAAGGGTATAAAGTGTTATTAAGTCTTTAAAAATAAATAATCCTTAGATTTAAAGGGTCATTAAAGCTACAAGTAATCAAAAAGTTATTAATGAGGAAATCTGTAAAAGGAGGTTAATTGTTAAGGGTATATTCGCGGAAAAATAAGATGTTTCACTTAGTACCAAATTATTTTTATAAATGAAATATTCATTAATTTTAGTGATACTGGGAGGTATTGCTTTATTTGTTGTGTTTAAGTATAGAAAAAGTCTTCGCCTAAAAAGGGAAGAAGAGCTACTGCGTATCGCAGAAGAAAAAAAACGTCTTGAAGAACTTGCACAATTACACGATAGACAACGAAAGGAATTAAATCCATTTTTAGTCAAAATTGCTGAATTTAATGAGTTGTTTGAAAAGTTTAAATCTCAACCAAAACACATATCAAACTTCGAAATATTTAATTTCAAGAAAGAGACTGCACATTATTACAATTCAATAAAGTCTAAGGAATACAAACACTTACCTAACTTTGAAACCTCTATAAAAAAGATAAACTCCTTCAAATACACTTATGAAAGAATTGAGTCTATCTTAACTTCTCGCAATGAAAATTTTATTGAATCTGAGATAAAAAATACGGATAATTTATTAAGTGATGTAGAAGGTAAATCGCTCGATACACAGCAACGTAAAGCAGTAATCATAGATGAAGATAACCAATTAGTGATTGCTGGTGCAGGTTCAGGAAAAACTACAACAATTGCAGGAAAAGTAAAGTATCTAACAACTATTCAAAATATTAATCCTCAGTCTATTTTATTAATATCATTCACTCGTAAAGCAGCGGATGAAATGCGAGATAGGATTTATAATAAAATGAATATTGACATACCTGTTAAAACCTTTAATAAGTTAGGGTTAGATATAATATCACAGGTAAATAACTTAAAGCCATCAATATATGAAGCAAATGGCAAATCACATTTAGAACGCATATCTTCTTTTATAGACCACGCTAAAGAGAGTGAAAAGTATTATAATTTACTAATTGATTTTATTTCCTACTATTTAAAACCTTACAAGGATATAGCAGAATTTGAGACGGATGCTGAACATAACAACTATCTAAATGAGCAAAAGTTAGAAGGTTACAAAATGGTTGAAAAAAGACGGGGTAATGGTCAAGTAATACGCTACAGAGAACGTTTAAAGAGTCAAGAAGAAGTTTTTATAGCTAACTTTTTATTCAGGAATGGTATTAATTACGAGTATGAAGAAAAATACCAATACAAAACAGCCAGCAAACAATTTGGTCAATACAAACCAGATTTTTACTTACCTGATTACAATGTCTATATAGAGCATTTTGGAGTTGATGAAAATTGGAATGTACCTGATTGGTTTAATGGTAAAGATGGAAAGTCTGCAAAAGAGGTTTATAATGAAGGCATTGAATGGAAACGTCAAGAACATAACAATAATTCAACAACCTTAGTAGAATCATATTCTTGGCAACAGAAAAAAGGGATTTTACTATCAGAGCTACAAAAGAACTTAGAAGATGTTGGTGTAGTTTTTAATCCTATATCAAACGATAAACTATGGCTATATTTAAAAGAAAATGCTTTTAAAGATATTAGCGATTTCACTCAATTATTAGATACATTTTTAGTCTTATTAAAATCAAATAATGAAGCTATATCAAACCTACAAAAGAGGGCATTAAAAGAAGATAATGACCGTGCTATTAAGTTTTTAGAATTATTTGACCCAATATATCATTCGTATCAAGAATACCTTTCAGAGGAAGAAGAAATTGATTTTAGCGATATGATAAATAACGCTACAGATGTAATACAAGACAATTTATATCAGTCACCATACGATTACATTATTATTGATGAATATCAAGATATTTCCAAAGCAAGGTTTCAATTAATAAAATCATTATTAGACCAAAAACCAAACACAAAACTTTTTTGTGTTGGTGATGATTGGCAATCAATATACCGCTTCGCAGGTAGCGATATTGGCTTATTTACAAACTTTGAAGAAAATTTCAAATTCTCTACAGTCAAAGATTATAGTAGAGTAACTCAAACGTCATTTATTGAATATACTTATAGGTTTGATAATCAACTTATCGACCTATCAAGTAATTTTATTCTAAAGAATCCAAATCAAATATCAAAAAAACTAAAAAGTCATCATAAGTCAGAAGAAGTACCGTACTCTATTTTTAAACATTCAGACCCAGACAGAAAGAGTAAAAATCTACATTTAGCTTTAAGAAGTGCATTAGTTAATATTGCCGAAAAAAGCGAGAAAAATGATGCTTCAGTATTACTTTTAGGTCGCTATGATTTTGAGCGAAAAAATTTCTTTAATGGTAACTTCCTTATCGAAAAATATAATAACTTAAGTAATCAATATGAATATATATGTAATGAGTTTCCAAATCTTAAAATAAGGTTTTTGACAGCTCATAGATCAAAAGGTCTTGAAGATGATTATGTGATTATTACAAATTGTAGCTCTGGCACTTATGGATTCCCTTCAGAAATATCTGACGACCCTTTATTAAATTTTTTACTATCTAAAGCTGACCAGTTTCCCAATGGTGAAGAAAGAAGATTGTTTTATGTAGCAATGACAAGAGCTAAAAAGCACGTTTCTTTTTTAGTAAACAATGATTATACATCAAAGTTTATTGATGAAATTGAAGCAAATGAAAAGATAACAACTCTTCAATGCGATTGGTGTGATAATGGCAAATTAATTGAAAGAAATGGTAAGTTCGGCTATTTCTATGCTTGTAATAACAGTCATTATTGTAATTACACAAGAAAAATAACATACAATGATTTTGAAGTTTTAGCAGATGAATATTATAAAAAAGAAGAGTTCGCATTAGCCATTGAGTATTTTGAAAAGTATTTATCGTTACAAGAAGGCAACTCAAATTCGTATTATTGTTTAGGGCGTTCTTATGAGCAAAAATCAGATTTAAATAAAGCATTAACAAATTACGAAAAGTCTATTGTCAAAGATAATTCAAACGCATACGCTTATTATTGGTGCGGTAGTGTACAGTTTGATTTAGAAGATTACAATAAAGCAGTAGAAAATTGGTTAGCATTTAATAAACTAAAACCAAATAGTAATTCTGTAAATTATTGGTTATCCCAAGCCTATTTTAAATCAAGACACTTTTACAAAGCACTTCATCATATAAATATAGAGTTAAAAGAAAACCCTACTAATACAGATGCTCAAACATTAAAAAAGCAATATACGATTGCATTAGAAAAACGCTATACAACCAAAGAAACAAGTATCAAATCAAGTGATTTAGAAACTATAAAAGGGTATATACAATTAGCTGTAGATTTTGATGTTAATGTAAAATTCAATTACCACAAATCACAACAATTTGAAGGAGGTGTTCAAAGTCTTAGAACTATCAAGCCCAAAGGATTTAAAATAATGGGGCAATATAATTCAGTATGCGTTTTTGGTTATTGTTATATGCGTGAAGAAGAAAGAACCTTTAATTTAGAACGTATTTCAGATTTGAAAATAAACCCAAATAGAATAGAGTTTTGGTCTAACTAAGAATATAATTGTCTCAAAACATCTACATTTATGAACGACAAAACTCTAATAAAGCTTTATATTCATTAAGGTCAGCTTGCTTCACCGCTTTTAGATAAGAAGCACGGGTATCATTAGCTTTAGAAAGATTACCGGCTCCCCAGGAAAAAGGCTCTTCACCAAAAAGTTTTTCAATTATAATGTCTGCCATTAGTCGGCTATGGCGACCATTACCATTGGGAAAACAATGTATGCTTACCAAACGGTGCTTAAAACGTATGGCTAATTCTTCTGGTAAATAGGTTTCGTATTCCACCCAAAACAGAGCATCATCGCAAAGCATCTTGAGATGCATAGGAATTTGATGTTTATCTATTCCTATGTTTTTATCGGTTTTTCGGAACTGGCCAGCCCAAGCCCAAACATTGCCATACATTCGTTTATGTAAATCACAGATAAACTTCTCTGTAAAGACTTGATTAGCTTTGAACTTTTTACCAAAAACCCATTGCAACGCCTCTTCAATATTCAATTGTTCAAATTCGTCCAGTTCTTCTTTTGTTGAAATGGTTTCAATACGCAAACCTTCTTTTTCTTCTTCATCAATAGGAGTCTGACCATCAATGTATTCTAAATCTAATCCCATAAGGTTTTAGGCATTTCTTTTTTAATAATGGCTTTCCGCTCTGCTAAGGCCTTTTTAAGACGTTCTTTTGAGTTTTCTTGATCTTCTAACCTCATTGTATTAGATGTTCTAGAAACTATCTTTAAAGCGAGTTCCTTGGCCTTACGTTCTATTAAATCATCTAATGTACCATCTTTAGGCACTAAGGCATAGACCAGTTGCATATCGAGGGCATTTGCAGTCTCTTTTAAACTTTTTAAAGTAATGCTCCCTTCTTTTTCCCTAATCTCTATCTCCCTTACACTTTGTTTTGTAATGGTCAATTTATCTGCTAATTGCTGTAGAGATATCCCTAATGAAAGCCGTATAGCTTTAATCCAACCCGTTGGCGGAACAGGCATATTACTAGCCGTATGGAATGCCTTCAGTTTACGTTCTAATTGTTCTAGTTGTAGCTTCTTTTTATCCATAACGAAGAGTATTACATAATATTTGCAAAACCAAAAGTAAGGTTATTACCTGACAAAATAAAATTAAAGTTAGGTAATAACCTTACTAATTACTGTATAAAGTCAGGCTATTACCTGACTTTATACAGTAACAGAATGTTTAACTTAAAAAGTTGTACCCTAAAGAAAGTTAGGAATGTCAAACGGATAATGCAATTTATCCATCCGAACTGTTAGTAGGTGAGATTAGCTTATTAACTTATGACCGGATGAATCTTCCTAATTTAAAATTTGCATAATTCGATAATTAATCTCTTTGGCCATCATATTCTTTAATGAAATATCTGCATCTTTTTCAATTAGCGCTGCCATAGTTCTTAATAGAATAGGTGTTTTGAAAACGTCCATAACTGCATTCGTTAAATCCTCGATATTTGAATTGTCATCAAATTTATCCAGCTCCTCAATATCCTCTAAATTCATAAAGAATGAAGCATCAAATTTCTTCTTAGCCATAATTACACCTTTTTGACTTGATACAAGTTATATAAATAACTGAATAATAACTAGCCTTATTTTCAACTACTTATTCCGAAGATAATCCTCAACAGCTTCAACAAAAACCTTTTTTAAATTTTCTTTAAGCTCTGCCTCATAACTAACTAGGTCATTTATCTCAAGAATTTTCCCATACCAAACCCCATCAGCAGAACTATAATGAATGGAACCTTTGTAATTTTTATATTTAAGATGATTCTCCAAGGGTCTAATCAATTTTGATATACTTAAACTTCTTTACCAGAAATTCATTGTTTTCTGTCAATTCAATAGCTTTTCCATTTTCAAAATATATCTTATCCTTGTCTAAAGTACCGGTGGTACTCTTGGATTTTTTTAGTCCATTTTTCCATTGCCTTGCCTCAATCTGATAAAGATTATTTTTAATATGAGTTACTATCATCGTATCTGGATTTTTCAATGGAATTTCTCTCACATACGTACCTTCCAAATTAGATGCATTGTCTGAACAGGATACAATTGTTAACACTGTCAGAAGGCTTACTAATCTTATTCGTTTATTGATTCTCATAATTTGAATTTATATGGTTTAATTAATAAGCAATATCTCCATCGAGCCTCATACCTAATTCTCGAAAAGGGCCATTGTGTAAAAACTTACATCTATCGCATAACTTGTATCTCGCATTAGCATAGTCATCAAAATGCTCTAGGTCGTAAATCGTTACGTCAAAAGACTTAAAACATACATCACATTTATCAATGGTGTAAACAAGATGATATAAGGAAGACAAAAATTCTTGAAAGGCATATGTCCCTTTATACTTGTTTGAAAACTCATCATAAGAAAGAATAAATCCTTCTATTCCATTTACTCTTTTGACTGCAAATAAAGCTGTAATCAACTCCTCTGCATCAGGGCTTGTTTCCCTATCGATAACTATTTCTTTTTGTTTCATAATTGAGCATAAAAAAAGCGTGGAACTGAACTTATCGGCTTCAGAGGTATCGCCAGACACCCTTTCCTCCAAATAAGAACAGCCCACGCAGAGCGTGGGCGTCTTAACTTTGATAATGGAGGAAATAAAAAACTGGCGATTTTCTGAATCCAAATCAAAAGCTAAACGCTTTATATTTTAAAATTTAATTGATTTTTCTCTTATATAATTATTTTGTTTCAAAACAAACTTAGCAATTTAAAATCCCAAATCATACTTTTTATAACTTAATGCATTCGTTAAAAAAGGATAAAAAAACCTATTACCATAATATGATAATGTGCTAAAAAGCCAATCTTATAAAGTTATTTTAAATCATTACCACAAAAGCTCATTACACTTATATCGCTATACTATTTTGCTATAATGCTGGATTAGCATATCGTGATAGTATTTCATTATTACCTACCTAAATTCCTGACTTTAGATGACCTTTCTAGTTTTAAATTGTTCTCTCGATCTTTGTATGCACGCTTAATCTTTTGAGCCAATTCATCTTTCTCTTTTGGAGATCCATTTTTTAAGATATATTGGTTTTGAAATTTCTCCAGCTCTGTCCGTCGATATTGAAAAAAATCATCAAAGGATTTTTCATTATTAGTAATCCACTTCATTCTATCAAATCCCACTTGATAAGAGTTACCTCCTATACTACGTTGCGTTGATCGCTCTTTCGTTGTAGGGGTTAACTTCAAGCGCTGGGTTCTATCCTTCCGGCTTACAACAATATGCGCGTGAGAATTGAGTCCAGGTTTATAATCTCCAGTTTTGAATATTCCTTTTTTCACCTCGTCATCTGTTCCCCTAAATTTTCGGAAATGCTCAATTTTGGCAAAATAGAGTAAATCTTTTCCAGTTTTTAAGCCTTTATCCTGCCTGTTGAAGTTCACAGCATAGTTATCCATTACTTTTTTAACATAGTCTTTTAAAAGCTTGTTGTACTTGTCGTACTCGTTTGAAGTGAGTTGCCATACGCTATTAATTTCCTTTCTTTTACTAGCTAAAGAAATAATATGCTGCAACTCGGTTTGACTAAAACTAATAGTTGGAGCAAAATACTTGGCATCCGTTTTTCCTAGTTTTTTAATGTTGTTATCTATACTGTCTATGACCTCAATGGCACTTATGTCTACTCTAGAATGATTGAAAAAGTCCTGCTTCCTGCTTTGAAAAACTCCAATTGCATTAAGGTTATTCTTGTTGTTGATCAGCGTTTCCAGCTCTCTATTTTCTTTATCTAAATAATTGGTCAATGTTGCACAACTTCCTGTATTTTTTGTTCCAAGTGTACTATGTGGTTTACTTATAGGCATCAGTCAAAAAGGGTATTAATCTTAGATAATATGCCTGATTTGTTTTTAGCATCAATCAACTGGGCTATAGCAAAAGTAATTTTGCGTTGTTTTTGTATCTCCTCCAGTAAATTATCTGCCCGTAACTTTTCATTCTGGTTTATTGTATTTAACGCTTTGATCAGTTTGGTATGCAACTCTTTAATCTCTTGTTTTTGGTCTTTCGAATACTCGTAAACTTCTTGACGTAGTGGTTTTAAAATATCACGTTCTTGAACCTTCAAAAAAGAAACCATTCTTTTGTCTAACTCTTTCAGTGCTCTTGAAGGATTTTCATTTTTTGATTCTTTTGGATTGATTCCGGTTTTCTTAAAATAACCAATCATTTCCTCTACCAATTCGTAATATTTCAGATTGTAAACTTCCGATAGTTTAGTAAGTTCTTTATGGTGATAGGCTGATATTAAAATACTTTTTTTTGCCATTTCTATAATTTTAAACATTAATAATCAAACAGTTACATATTAAAATATAGTATTTATATAAATTGATATAATCTAACTATATGTGCTGAACTCAGTCTCAGCAAGGTTTAAGCCTCGCAGAGCAAGTTGAAAATAGGGGCTCTGCCCCTGTTCAACTTGCTATCTTCGATACTCTCAAAACCGCCTTGAATTACCATCTAAAGGAATAAAGTTGAACATTTCATAAAGCCTGTCTGCAAACCGATTTCTACTATCATCGAAACCATTACCGTAAAACTTATTTAAGTCCTTTATGGTAAGATTTGTCGTGATAAATGTTTTAGTTCCCTTTTGTTTAAATTGATTATATCGCAGCTCAATTATTCTGCTCATAAGTTTCTCCTTAACACCCCAGGAATTGGCTATTCTTTCAGTTCCCAAATCGTCAAAATGAACTTTTCCCTTTCTATATCTTTCCACCAGGTATTCTCCTTCCAGACTATACTGCGTAACTAAATCGTGTACAGATATATTAGAAAACCATAAATTTTTTAAATTGTATTTCTTACTAATGATTTGGACTATATCAAAAATTGAACTCTTTCCTGTACCGCAGGGACCATATATTAGAAGCCCTTTTCTAAGCTCTCCTTTGCATTTTTTTTCAAATAGCGGATCATTGGCGAAATAGTTGCAAATAAGGTCTAAAAAGCCCTTATTCTCGCTATCAACAATGAAATTTCGGTCACCTCTTGCGAAATATTCTTTTCCTTCTTTCCAGAAAATCTCTTTGAATTGATCTGTAGACATTGAATATTTTTTTTTGTTGATTTCACTTTCTTTTTCTTTGTTTAACAAATGCCTCATTTTTTCCTAGGATTAGCATTAAACATTTTTTCTTTTTCCTTTTTTTCTTTTTTTAAATTATTAGATTTTTGTATTAACTGTTTAGTATTATCCTTAAAGAAATCTTGTATAGGCCTATTCAAGTTTTCTTTTATAGGCTCTTCAGAAATAGTTATATACCTATTCAAGATTTCTTTAGTACCCTCATCCCGGTATAAATGCCGCTGAATGTACCCAAACTCTTGAAGCTGTTTAAGCCATGAGTTTATTGATTGGGTGGATACTTTATATAGATCTTCAAAGTATCTGTTACTCGCATAACAAAAACCTAATTGATTAGTAAGTGAAGTGATCTCTGCATATAAAATTTTGGCGTTCGGGGTCAATCTTTTATCATATCGTACAGGAGCTGTTAATATGGCATAATAGGAAGGTTTTCGATTTTCCATTATTATAATTTTTTAGAAAAACCGTATATTTGTTTAATACGGTTAGGTTAGAAGATTTAACTATTAAAACTTAAAAAGCATCGTGCGACAACACGATGCTTTTCTATTTTGAATTTTTAATAAGTTCTAGTGCAAGTTCAGAGTCTACTATGATCTTACGTCCATTCTGGATAATAGCTTCATCAATAACTCCAGATTTTTTGAGTCTATTTGCTGAAGATATACTTCCTCCTATTAGTTTAGCTATACCTCGTATTCCGTAAACATATTTTTTTGACACATTATCAGAAAGGGTTTCTTTAGCCTCTTGAGGCTCTTTATCTATATTCCTTTGAAGAAATAAAAATTCTTCTCCGGTCATCTGAAATATGGGTTTTTCTTTTAATGCTTCTAAATTCATATTTTCTAAATTTCTTGTTTAAAACTGAACCGTGTACTGCGGTTGTTGATGTTCGAACAAGGTAAATTTAGAAGTACTAGAGAGTGGAAACTAAGTGGAAATTGAATTTACATTTACATTTAAAGTTCTTATTATCAATAATATAAAAGTTCTTTCATTTAAAAGCGTGGATTTGAGGTGGTTTTGAGATCCTATAAATCTTTAAGAAACTAATTGTTTAATATTCTCTTTAAAGATTGTATCAAGCACTTCCACAAAATGTTGTTGATCATCTGTTGCGTTACTGCCAACTACCGTTCGATATTTACTGTTATAGTATTTTTTTGATTTTCCAATTTCTTTTAGAATTCCTCCTAGCCAAACTTCTTGAAGGTCATTTTGAATCAAGCTTTTTAATTTAGAAATAAGATAAAATCCTTTTTCATTGTTCTTTATTTTAAGGTATTGAACGGTATTCTGTAGATTAAGTACATTATATAATTCTATTTCAGAGATTGTTTCAAATAGAATTCCTGAGTAATTTTTATGTATTAAATAAACTACCCCCATATTGAAAAATAAATTATCGTGTATCATCAAATAATTTCGATCGTATTTACTTTCCTCCAAAAAATTGCCTGCAATTTGTCTTTTTAAATCCAGAGCATAATAATGAATCTCTTCATGGAAATTATGCTCTAGAAAACCTATCGATTCATAAAGTTCCGAATTGAAATAAAACTTTCGATTCTGAGTTTCCTTTAATCTGGTAAAGACATCATAAAGAGATTTATCATCCTTAGTACTTTTTGAGTATTTTCTTTCTCTAAACTCCTTTATCAACAATTTTTGTCTTGGTAAATCTTGAAATAGGTCTTTATGGTTGGTAAAAAGCTTAATGTTATTATCTACAGCTTTTATTAAATCTTCGAGTAATATAGATCTATCTTCTTTCTGGACTTGTGGATTTATCTTTTCAACCAACTCTACTTTAATAAATATTTCATTTAAGACGTGACGATAAATATCTTGAGAATCATAGTCAAAGCAATCTCCTTCTATATTAATTTCTCTAATCCAATGATTATTTATATCTCGAAAAATTGTGACTAGAGCTAAAATATTACCATCAATGTGATTTGCATTTATATTTTCATCAGTCTTCATAACTCATTAAATTTTTCCATTGCACTTTTCTTTGTCTTATCAGCAACATCTATATAAGGTTTCATTGCTTTATAATCAGAATGGCCAGTCCATTTCATAACAACTTGAACAGGAATACCTATTGATAGAGCACTACAGATAAATGTCCTACGTCCAACATGTGTCCCTAATAACTCATACTTAGGTAGTACTTCATCTGTTCGCTTATTGCCCGTGTAGTGTGTCAATCGAACTGGAGTATTTATTTCAGCTAATTCAGCCAACTCTTTGATATAATCATTCATTTTTTGGTTAGAGATAACCGGAAGGGCTTTATCATCTTCATAGGGAATATGCGCGTACTTTTCAATTATTGCCTTACTATGTTTATTAAACTCAATAATTAAGCTATCTGATGTTTTAACGGTAGTAACTTCAATATGCCCAGGCTTTACATCACTTCTTTTTAAATTATATACATCAGAATATCTGAGACCTGTATAGCAAGTGAACAGTAGAACATCACGAACTCTTTCCAAATAGTTTTTAGTACTTGGGATTTCATATTTAATGATCTTTGCTTTTTCTTCTTCAGTAAGAAAAATCACTGTTTTGTTAGAATCCTTAATTTTTGGTCTAAATGCTTGGTAGGCATCATTTGAATGATAATGCTTTTCGAAACTCCATCTGAGAAACCATTTTAAAAAGCCTAATTGCTTTTTAATAGTACTATTTTTCATCTTCCCTACTTTCCGCAAATGAATTAGATAATCGGTCAAACCACTTTCATCTAAATCATCAAAGGATAATTCGGGGTTAAAATTGTTTAGATGCTTTTGTACTGCAGAAAACTTAGTAAATGTAGCTGTACTCCAATTATTCAAACGACCATTCTCTTTAACAAACTCATCAAATACATCCATCAATGAATTCGTTATTTGAACCTTTGGCTCAACTTTCCCCTTAGTCTTTAAACTTTTAGCAACCTGTTTTACTTCTTCCTTTGTAGGTATCTGATCTAATCGCTCATAATCCCCGAATAAATCTTGAATAGCTACCTTCAACTCCAGTAAACGCGAGTTTATTGAGGAAGAACTTTGTCCTAATTTATTAAACGAACCATTTTTAACTTCTTCTTTCTCCTTATTCCATTTAGATATATCTATTCGATAACCGGTTTGAATGTCTACTCTCGAACCCTCGAAGTTTACTCTTAAGCGAATTGGAATATTATCAGTTATTAGCTTTCCATCCTTCTTTCTCTTTTCTAATGAAAAAATTAAGTTTCTTTTTATTTGAATCATCAGTCCATATTTACACCCAAAATTACACCCAATTTTTATACTATCAAGTGATATTTTATGATAGTTTAAAAAACTACATACTAAAAAACCCCCTATTTAAAGGGGTTTTGAGAGTTAATCAAATTTTATGGATATATAGGTGATAGAGCCTCTTTCTCCGCTTAGAATTGATCAAATTCTACTAAAAGCCCGTAAACACTATGTTTACGGGCTTTTTTAATTTTATACAATTTCATTTGAAATCAATTAATATCATATAAAAAGTGCTGTATTCGGTGCTGAAAAAGGATCAAGTCCAAAATTTCTTAATTGGAAATATGGTATAAATCGGATAGTTATTACTCGACTTAGCACGATAAATAAACTATGAAAACAGTTTTAAAACTAAATTTGCAGTTTATTATTTCATATATTGATCGTTCATCAATTATTGTTTTATGAAAGTCATACTGTATTTCAGCTTTATAATTCTAATTCTACCCAGATATAGTCAAAATGCGAACAATTACAAAATCACCTACGAACTCACTTATAAACCAGATACAACCGATTTAAATCAAATCAAAAAAGAGCGTATGTTGCTCTATACTAACAGCAAGAGTTCCCTGTTTCTGAGCTATGGGAGGATTTTAAAAGATTCTATGCGCGGTAAGTTTGGAATAGGCGACATAGGAAGTACAGCCTACAAAAAAGCTTCAGCTGCTGCTAAAACAGATTTCAGTTACAGACTTTATAAAAGGCCGCTAGAATCTGAAGTTTTTCATTGCTTGAAAATAGCGACTGATAATTACTATTATTCTGAAATTTCTAGTTTTGATTGGCAAATAAATCAGGAGACCAAAACCATCTTAGGTTATTCTGCTCAAAAAGCTACAGCACATTTTGCCGGTAGGTATTACGAAGCCTGGTTTTCAACTGAAATTGCAATACCAGAAGGCCCTTATAAATTTTCAGGCTTACCAGGGCTCATTCTCGAAATATCGAGCACAGACAAGGATTATAAGTTCTCAATTGTTGGGCTTGAAAAAACATCGTTCTTTCCTGTTTCACAAATACCACCTAAATCCTTTCAGCAAAGTCCTAAAAAAGAACTTCTAGAACTACAAAAAGAATATTATAACGACCCTATAGGCTTTATTAATAATTGGGTAGGTAAAGGTGGCAGAACTGTGCATATAGGACTGCAAGGAAAAGCCAAACGCGATCATTATGCAAAATATGGCAAGAGTGGTATGCCATCACTGAATAATTTTTTAGAGCTGGATTAGATGAAACATTTTTTCTTTACAATATTACTACTGATAGCTTGGTCATCCATTTATGCTCAGGACCTTCAACAAGTCGCATATACCTATAAAGCTACCTACGAACTTCAATTTAAAATAGACTCTACAGATTCTGAGTCTATAAAATCAGAACCGGTACTGCTATACCTCAGCACCAATCAATCTCGCTATTTGAGCCTTAGCCAACAGTTGAAAGATTCTCTGTTTTCCACGTTAGATCGAAAAAACCGAAGTATGGCAGAATTTAGTCGCGTGCGATCGATGATTCCCAAAACAGAATTCAATTATGTAATCTTTAAATCAAAACCTAAAAACAAACTGGTCTACGCCGAAAAGATTTTTAAAGATAAATTCAAATACACGGAAGATCTAGAAATGCGAGACTGGCAAATTAAAGCAGAGACTAAAGAAATTTTAAGCTACACAACTCAAAAAGCAGAAATTGAATTTGCTGGAAGAAACTATACTGCCTGGTTTACTGCTGAAATTCCTTTTAGTGACGGGCCTTATAAATTTACAGGATTACCTGGTCTTATTTTGGAGATCTATGATGATCAAGATCACTATCATTTTACACTAAGTGGCTTTCAGAAATTCAGTAAGCCGGTTGCTCCTTTTCTTAATTTAAATACCTACAAAACCATCGCAAAATCAGACTTGCTTCAGATAAAAGAAAACTTTGATGAGGATCCTATTTCTGCTTTGGAAGCGGCCGGTGTAAAGCTTGACTTTGCAAATTCTTCATTAAGTAAGACTCAAGCAAAACGCGATCTTTCCAACTCAAAATCTAAAAAGAACAATCCCATTGAGCTTATTACAAACTAATTCATTAGTTTTAACTATGGATTTAGTTTTTATTTCAAAAGAAGTTTCAGTTTTATTCATTCTAAAAGCTTCATATGAATATTAAAAAAAGTGATATAACTCTAAAAATCAATGCTGTATTTAAAACTTTTTTCTAAAAGTGATTTTCGATAAATAACTATATAAGAAATAGATACACTCAAGTATTAGATAAATAGAAACGGAAAAGTAATGCTTGTAGAAACAACTCAAAAAAAACTACTTTAAAATAATGCTATAATGGATTCTAATATATATATAAAATGAAAACCTCTTACCTCCTCTTTATAATTTTAATACCCATTATAAGCTTCAGTCAGTTTAAAATACAAGGCAAAATAATAGACCCTGAAAATAAAGAGAATTTAGAGATCAACTTAAGCATCAGGGGTGAAATAGAAAAAACGATTCCTGTTAAAATTAATGATGCTTCTTTCTTTCTAGAATATACAATTGACGAACCCATAAATAGCATGCTGCAAATTCAAAATGCTGGAAAGTCTAAATCTGTCAAAATTCTGGTTGATAGAAATAGTTCATACAATGTGGATTTGGTGCTAGAAGATGAGCAAAAATATTTTGATGATAAATGGTTTAAAATTGAAACTAAATCGTCCTACTATCAAGTCTGGAGAAACTTTTACGATGAACAAAATGAACTGTATTTAAAAAAGAGAAACACACTTAGTCTCTTTGAGGTAGGTAAAATATCTAAGAAAGAACTTGACCGGCAAATAGATGCAATAGAATTTAATATCACCCAAGCTTTTAAAAAATTAGCTACAGAGCATCCTGACAACTATGCTACGCCATATATTATTACGGGAGCACCTGATTTTGGCGAGCACTATTTTCCCTATTTTAAAGCACTTTCACAAAATGTAAGAACTAGTTATTGGGGTAGAACGCTTAAGTCTCGTTTAGAAGACTCAAAAACCAATTTATCAAATAACACTGCAAATTCATCAACCATTTTAGGTTCTCGATTTGCAGTATTGAAAGGCAATACACTTTCAGGAAATTACCAAGAATATTCATCAGCAAATTTAAATTCAAAACTCACTCTTATTGATTTTTGGGCAAGTTGGTGTGGTCCCTGTAGAAAAGAAAATACAGCACTAAGCGTTTTAAACAAAAATTACGCTAAAAGCGAATTTCAAATTATAAGCTTCTCGTTAGACACAAACCAAAATAAGTGGGAAAAAGCTTCAAAAATAGACAACATAACGTGGAAAAACATTTCTGATCTAAAAGGAGTAAAATCTTATATCATCAATGATTTTCAAATCAAACAATTACCTAGAAATATTTTGGTAAATGCTGAAGGTAAAATTATTGCTTTGGATAAAACAGGAACTAATTTAAAAGATTTTGTAAGTGAATATCTAAACAGTAATCCTTAATTCAATTTATTATTAAAAAACGGTCTAATATGCGTCTCTATACTTATTCCTTTTTCCTTATCACTTTTCTAATTTCATCATTGGGTTTCAGCCAAAACAAACTCAAAGGAAAACTAGAATATAAAGTAACTTATAAATTGAGCTTTCAGCTCGATTCTACTGATGCAGATTCGCGAAAGTCTGAATTGATGATTCTTTACTTAGGTGAAGACTTTTCCAAGTATTTAAGCCGTGCAAAAATCCTTGCCAATCCTATTGTACGTGAAGGTAACTCCGGCCATACTGCGCGCAGTGCGACAACTAATTTTCATTATGAAATTATCAAGCAACGCGATCAGGACAGTTTATTGTATCTGCTGAAATTTCCTGAAGGAGACGACCGCTTTGTCTATGAAGAATCTAAACATCAATTCAATTGGAAAATAGAACAAGACACCAAAACTATTGAAGGATTCAGCGTACAAAAAGCTACCACTGCTTTTGCCGGCCGAAAATACACAGCCTGGTTTACTACTGAAATCCCTATTGCAGACGGCCCTTATAAATTTAATGGGCTTCCGGGATTAATTCTTGAAATATCAGACTCCCAAAACTATTGGAATTTTGAATTTGTAGGTTTAGAAAAGCTTTCACCCAAAATCAACTACCAATTAAATCTGAAGCAATATGCGGAGACAACTCGTGAAGATTTGGAGAAAACCTGGTACCGATACCGAAGTGACCCTATGGGTTATGGAGGCGGCATTCCTGAAAACATAACCATTAGTGCCGAGGTCCATCAAAAGTATAGAGAGTCGTTTGCTAAAATGTTAGAAGCTGAGAATAATCCTATAGAACTTAAATCCTTTGAAAAAAAACCTTAATCTCTTTTTTTTATTGATTTGGCTTTGCACATTCTCGGGCTTTGCCCAAACCACGATTAGTGGAACAGTGTTTGATGAAAAAAATCAGGCTTTAAGCGGTGCAACGATCACGATTAGCAGAGATTCGATTTCTTCAATTCTTGCTTATGCGATTTCTAAATCAGATGGAAGTTTTCAGATTAAACTCAATACTCAAGAAGAAAAAGTCATTTTAAAAGCATCTTACATAGGTTTACAAACAGTCACAAGAACTCTTCAAAATAAGACCCAAAACATAGCTATTCAGCTCCTGCCCTCTTCTGAAGAACTTAAAGAAGTAGTAGTCAAATCCGAACTCATTCAACGTCGGGGAGACACGCTTAGCTTTTCAGTGGAAGCTTTTAAAGACAAAAACGATCGCGTGATTGCCGATGTGTTGCGTAAAATGCCGGGTATCGAAATTAAACCGGGCGGGCAAATTCACTATCAGGGCAAACCCATTCAAAAATATTATATAGAAGGGCTTGATTTGCTTGAAGGTCGCTACAGCCTGGCCAATGAAAACCTTGCTGCAGATGCAGTTTCAAAAGTTGAAATCCTCGAAAACCACCAGCCGATACGGGTTTTAGACAGTCTGGAATTTTCTGAGCGCGCCTCGCTCAATATTAAACTAAAAAATGACGTTACCCTAAGCGGAACCGCAAAGCTTGGGTTAGGCGCAGCTCCGCTACTTTGGGAGACCAATCTCACCCCGATGCTTTTCACTAAAAAACGACAGGTAATCGCAAGCTATCAAAGCAACAACACGGGAAAAAATGTATCGAGTCAAATCAGTGATTTTTCGCTGAATCTCGCGGGTAATACGTATGATATTGAAAAAAATGATTGGCTATCTATTCTAAACCCTGCTACTCCACCCTTTTCACAGCAGCGCTGGCTAGATAATAACGTGCACCTGGCTTCAGCCAATGCCATTCAGCGCCTTAAAAACGATCTGGATCTCAAAGTAAACGCTTCGTATCTCAACGATTACCAGCAACAAGTGGGATCTGTAAATACGCAGATTTTTACACCTACAGACACCATTACTATTCTCGAAAAAACACAAAACCGAATCTTTACAAAAACCCTGCAGGGAAAACTTACTTTAGAACAAAACGCAAAAAAGAATTATCTAAAAAATCAACTGGAATTCAATGGCTTTTGGGACTCCAAAATAGGAAATTTACACCGCGAAAAGGCAAAAATAAATCAGAATCTCAGCAACCTGTTCAGTGGTTTTAAAAACCAGCTCACGATACTCAAAACTTTTGGAAAGCAACTCATCACGTTTAATTCGAATACCGGCTACACCCATTCTAATCAAGATCTATACGTTGTTCCCGGCCAGTTTGAAGAGCTTTTAAACGATGGAGACGCTTATTCAAAAACTCAACAAACACTTCAGTCCCAAAAATGGTTCACCGACAATTCTGCCGGTATGACTAAAGCTTTGGGGAATTTTACAAGTACTTCAAAATTAGGTTTTGCTTTCCAAGAAGAAACTTTGAATAGTGACATTTATTTAGAGGAAAACCCAAAACCTCTAGGTAAAGATTTTAAGAATAGAACGCGATTTTATTCTAATGAAATATACTTAGATCATAAGCTGAGTTATAAAAACAAAAATGAAACTTGGAGTTTGAGATTGAATACTCCGCTGGCTTATAAAAATTTTAAACTGAAAGGTGAAAATTCACAAAACCTCAACGCTTTTGTCTTTGAACCTAATCTTTACTTAAGACGTAAACTTTCTGCCTATTGGGAAGCCTCTATCTCTGGGAGTTTAAATTATAACTTCGGAAAAATACAGCGTTTACATGCCGGTTATTTGCTTACCAATTATCGAAATATACAGCGCTACAACACGCCAATTTCTGAAAGTGTTGTTCAGAATTATTCCGCTTCGCTTAATTACAGAAACCCGGTGAAGCGTTTGTTTATTAAAGGTTCATATTCCTTAGGACACACAACAAATAATTTACTCTACAGCAATCAGATCGCTGCTAATGGAGCTACTATTTTAGAAGCGATTTTAAGAGATAATACTATGCATACCCAACGCTACAATCTTGAAGCCAGTAAATACATTAGTAACATAAACACCTCGGCTAAAGTAACTACTTCATATACACAAACACAAAAAGACCAACTGCTCAATGATCAATTAACAGCAACTAAAAATGAATCTTATAATCTACACACTAGCCTGGAATCTGAAATTTTAAAATGGTTGAGTCTCTTGTATAACAGCACTTACTCCTTATTTAAATCCAGTTTAGAAGTGACAACGCTGCAACAAATAAACACCCAGCAGCACAATGCAGATCTATATTTGTATCCTTGGGAAAATCAATATGTGAGTATAGGTGGTGAATATTATAAAAACTCACTTTCAAATTCGGACAACAACTACTTTTTGAACTTGAGTTATCAATATACATTCACCAAAAAGAAGATTGATTTGAACCTTATGTGGAGTAATATTTTAAATACCAAAAACTTTATCAACGCTTCCAGCAGTGAATATTTTATTACCCAAAACAGCTATATCTTGCGCCCTTCGCAAGTTTTAGCAAGTATTTCGTTTAGTTTTTAATATTGATTCTATTATAAAATTATTTTTCTTAGAAAATCAAAAGTATAAATCGGAATGCGAGCAACAAAGGCTGTGACTATTCGTAAAGAATTATTGGCTAATAACAAATATGATGAGACAAGGGGCAACAGAGAAGTTACTTTCATAGCGATGTATAAAATTTAATTCTTGCTTTCAAAATAAGATATGTGTCAACTATAAAAGCTTATTTTTAAGAATTAAAGTTCTTTCTTCCGCTAAAATCTTTTAAAAAAATAATATTTTCTGAATCCAAAATTATTGAACAATGCTAAAAAAGAAGACAAGCTTATTAATACTCCTACTTTTAAACTTCTATTTTCTAAAAGCTCAAGCCCAAAAAAATGACAATTATTGGGACATTTCTTCTTCAAAAAGCATTGTGTGGAATGTAAACAAAACAAATTCCTATCCACATGGAGATAACATTGAGATGTCTGGAAAAAAGGTTTCCGCAATAATTTATTATGATGTTAATGAGGATAAAGAACTCAGTCTAAAGCGTGAAATTATATATCCGCAATTAAGAACTATTGAGGAGGATTGGAGAAAATACCGGGCGTATTATAAGAAAATCTACGCAGATGAAAGTGAACCAACAGTTACAGCGGGTGGTTCTAATTTGGTATTCAAAAAAGTTGATTCTGTAGAAATTAATGGTAAAATCACTTTTTACCATACTCCGGTACAGGAGGTAATTCTTAAAAGAACTTTATTTCCATCCATGAATCAAAGAGTATTTGTGGAAAATTGGGAATTAGTAAATACAAGTGACACAACAAAAGAATTACAAATTGGCAAGACATACACGCTTGATCAACTCAGAGGATACAAAGGAAACTACACCAGTCATGTTTATAATGATGCTGATAGCGCAATTAGCCTGCTCCCTCATTCATCCTATACTTTCACGCTTTATTTTTCTGCAGCTATTGATCAAGAACCTATAAAAGGCTTTAAATACAAAGAAATTGAAAAGGAACGCAATCAATTTCTCCAAAAAATTGAAGAAAATCTTGTTTTAGAAACGTCAAATCCTGTAATAGATCAACTTTTTTATTTTTCAAAAATACGTGCTTCTGAAAGTATTTTTGAATCAGAGATGGGACTGGTACACTCACCGGGAGGAGGTAATTATTATATAGGTATTTGGGCAAATGATCAGGCAGAATACAGCGGTCCTTTCTTTCCTTTTTTAGGTTATGAAACGGGTATTGAAGCTGCAAAAAATGCCTATATCATGTTCTTAAAAAATATTCCTGAAGATTCTTCTCCAATATGTTACTCATTTGAAATTGATGGAGAACTGCCCTCCTGTGGAAAAGACAGAGGAGATGCCGCTATGATCGCATACGGAGCGTCCCAGTTCTTATTGCGAAATGCCGATAAAAAATTTGCAAAAAAAATATGGCCGTTAATTGAGTGGAGCCTGAACTATTGCCATAATAATAGGAATATAGAAGGAGTCGTTTTATCAGAGACAGATGAGATGGAAGGAAGAATATCTACAGGCGAAGCAAACCTTTCGACAAATTCTTTGTATTATGGAGGATTACTCAATGCCTCATATCTTGCTAAAGATCTTGGTTTCCATGATTTATCTACTCAGTATTTAAAGCGCAGTGTTGAAATGGCTCATGCCATCGAGGAGTATTTTGGTGATAACATAGAAGGCTTAAATACCTATCGTTATTTTAAAGGAAATACGCATCTCAGACATTGGATCTGTTTACCACTGGTTATGGGAATCGAAAAAAGAGCGGAAGCAACCGCCAATGCACTTCTCGAAAAACTTTGGACAGCAAATGGGGTTTTAGTGGAACTAGATCCCAACTCAACAGAGCCTGAGGTTTTTTGGGACAGAGGAACTTTATACGCCTTAAGAGGAACCTTTAAAGCTGGATTATTTGACCAGTCTCTCCACAAGTTAGTTGATTACTCAAATAAAAGACTATTAGGAGATCACGTACCCTACCCTATAGAAGCTTTTCCTGAGAATAATATGAAACACCTTTCCGCAGAGAGTGCTTTGTATTGCAGATTAATTATTGAAGGTATATTGTCATTTGAACAAACTGAATTCAATTCTTTTAGTATTACACCTCAACTAAACGATGATCTATCCAGATTAAGTCTCAAAAATCTATATATTGGTGAAAAAGCCGTTTCAATTGACCTGGAGTTGATAGAAGATAAAATTGACACTAAAATTTATCTAAATGGAGTTGAACTTATTAATAAACGGGTCAAAGCTGGTGAAAAAGTAACTATTAAAATCTAAGTTCACGGAATAGGACATTAACGCTTTTGATAGTACGTATTGGAAACAAAAAAGCCATGAATGATCATGGCTTAAACAGATAACATGCAGGAGTATGTCTTTCAATCAATTACAATACTATTAATTCCCTTTTCTAATGCTGTATCTTGTATAATAGGTACGTGTAGGCCTTCAGCTCTAAACACGGTAAAATCTGTCATCCCTAAGAATCCTAAGAATGATTTTAGGTAAGGTGCTACAAAATCATGCTCTTTGCCTTGTTCATCTGTATAAATACCTCCTGAACTCATCGCAACATACACTTTTTTACCGGATACGAAACCAATAGGAATTCCATCTGAATTATAACCAAATGTAATTCCTCGACGTGTTATATGATCTATCCAAGCTTTAAGAGAAGAATGAATGGTCCGGTTGATAAGTGGCGCGCCTATTACCAGTATATCACAATCAAATAATTGTTTCAATAGTTTATCTGACAATTGAAGAGCTTGCCTAATTTCATCGGTATGCTCCTCTTCTGGAGTAAACATTGCATTTAAAATTTCTGGTGTTAGGTGTGGGATATTACGTTCCACTACATCCAATTGTTCAAGTATACTGTTAGGATATTTTTCCTTTATTTTTTCAACTATAGCAGTTCCTAACCTTTTGCTGTATGACTTTTCTCCCATGATACTGGAGTTGATTTGTAATATTCTCTTTGAGTTCATTTTGTATTTTATTAGACTTTAAAAACACAAAACTAATCTGAATAACTATGCAAAAGATAGGAGTTACCTAAAGGAAAGCGGTTCCCTTTAGGTAAGTTAGTATCTTTGTAACATGATAAAAACTAAAGAAACAGCATCAATTACAAAAGAGGAATGCTCAAGCAATTTGAGAAGTGTAATAGATGCTTTGTATGTTTTGAATGGCAAATGGAAATTGCCCATCGTGTTGAGTTTAATCAACTCTCCAAAACGGTTTAATCAGATTATGAAAGATCTGGAAGGTATTTCTCCTAAAATACTAGCTCAAGAGCTCAGGCATTTAGAACAAAACAAACTGGTAGTAAGAAATGTATTTCCTACTACCCCCGTAAGCATCATTTACGAGGCATCGCCATATAGTGATACATTAAAAGATGTATTAAGAACTTTGAGTGACTGGGGTGCTGGCCATCGGAAGAAAATTATTGAAGAGTAAATCGATAAGAAATTCGCTAAAGGCTTCTGAATTTCATTTACAAGTTTTGTTTGAATGAACCTGTTGGCGACTGAGATGCTAATGCTATTGGAAGCTTTATAATAAGGTTTTGTATTAAAAATAATATGCTTCATTAGGTCACTAAGAAATTTTTCTAAACCTTTTCTCATCTTGCCGTTAACTACCACCTAACCGAAAGTCGTGGCTATTGGGTTTCTATTTTTTTTATGTCTTTGGTAACTATTTAAATTCATTTAATCAACGGTACCCAGTAATTACCATTATAAATTGTTCTACCCATTTTTTTCCACGTTTCTCAAGTTCAGCTTCTCATACAAATCCCTTTTTCTTGTACCTTTTCTTACTTTATTGAAAATAATTTTACCCAATCGGTATTATGATAGCATCACAGAAAACACAATGCCCGTTATAAATCTCAACCAAAATTTTAAATAGATTTTACTACTGACAAACTGTTGTCACCCTTCCAATTTACTTTTGGTTTAAATACTAATAAACAACTATTTAAATCATCTATCATGAGTAAAAATGAATCTAAAACAGCTATTCAAGAAGTAATTACACCAGCAGAGTTACTGAAACACTGGCAAGGTCACCGTAGTCTAACCCGTAGGGTCATAGAGGCATTTCCAGAAAAGGAGTTTTTCAATCACAGCATAGGCGGTATGCGAACTTTTGCTGAGATGACCCTTGAACTTTTGGCTATTGCAGGGCCGGGTTTGAAAGAAATTGTCACCAAAGAAACTCAAGCATTAAACGAGCATATTGATCATAAAGATCAAAAAAATCTAGTGCTGAAGCTTTGGGATCAAGCTACAGAGGAAATCAATACCTACTACAACCAAATCACTCCGGACAGCTTTCATAACACTATTAAAACTTTTGGACAATATGAAGGGACTGTCATTTCTTCTATACTTTATTTTATAGATAATGAAATACACCATCGCGGACAAGGTTATGTATATTTAAGAGATCTCGGAATTGAACCTCCATTTTTTTGGGAACGTTAGGTGCTTATAACTATGAAAAACGTACTCGTCTTTAAAACATCTGTAAACGAGGAACTGGATATCAACAAGCTACGTCCTGTTTTAAATGCATTGACACCTCCTACAGATCTATGGAATTTTGATCTGGAAGATTGTGACAATATTTTAAGGATTGAAACTCAGCATTTGAGAGCCACAGCAGTGCTGGATAGCTTACATTCCTTAGGGTATTTATGTGAAGAATTACACTAAATTCATAAAACTTAAACATAAAGGATGCAATGTTCTATATATAAAACATTGCATCCCTTATGTTTTCTTTCACTCTATAAATAGGGAATTAATTAAAGCTTATCTGCTATTTTTTTTGACAACGCTTTAACTCGATGTTTTAAATCCTCAGGTTCTATAATCTCTGCATAATCACCAAATGTCATATACCATCTGGCAAAACCATCCTCAATATTACGCGTCATGAACGTCATCTCCGTTTGTGTTCCCCTATCTTTTTTTGATATCAAACCGTAATACCTTAGTCCACTTTGGATATACTTTACAATACTCTTTTCTACCAAAATACGAACCTGAACTGCAGACTTTTCATTAGTGCTTTTCAAATAATTATTTAATGATTCGTGTACTTTACTGAACAAAACTTCTGTACGTTGAATGCGTTTAATCCTGTCTGTTCGAAATTGTCTGTAATCCTTTCGTAAATGACAGTAGGCCATGATGTACCAAAAATTAGTTTCGTGAAACAAACCGACAGGTTCAATTGATCGATGGGTAGGCGTTTCCGTATCCTGAGCTAAATATGCCAAATGCACTTGTTTTTTTTCTGCTATACTCTCAAAAAGAATTTCTAAAGCATTAGGTACATCTTTGTTAAATAATGCTTCTTGAGGCTCTATAAGTATTTGAGATTCAATCGCATTTACCCAGTCCTTATCTTCACCTTTCATTACAGATTTCAATTTGAACATAGCTGATTCAAAATAAGCACCCAGTCCTTTGTCTGTAAACTTCTGCATAAGTTTCTCAGCAGCAACAAAACTCCCGGCCTCTTCCCGTGTGAACATAATTGGCGGTAAGCGATATCCTTCTACAATAGAATAGCCTATACCGGCCTCACTTGAAATGGGAACTCCTGAAGCTTCCAGTGTTCGAATATCACGATAAATAGTACGAAGACTTACATCGAAACGATCTGCTAATTCTTGGGCTTTAATGATCCGTTTAGACTGTAGTTGAATGAGAATAGCTATAATTCTATCAAATCGTTTAGGAGCTTCTATACGCATTATGGATTAGGAATTTTTCAAAAATAGTATTTATTACTTAAGTTTTCCTTTCCAGTTCTTGAGATCCGTATTTTCCCTAAACTGCCGGATAGACATCTTTTAGATCTGGCAATACCTAAAAATTCTTTCCTAAAAAATAAGGCACCATTAAATATGCCTACAATTGGACATAAAAAAACCAGTAAAAATGTATTTTACTGGTTTTCATAGATTTAGATATTAAACAATATATGTTAAATACCTATTTCGTCGGGGTGGCAGAACGCTATTAACATCGAACAACCCCAGTCTTTATATGTCTTGACACAAAGTTCTTTTTTCGAACTCACGATTAACTCACAATTTGTATAGAACTATTTGAAGCAGTTTAAAGCCTCGTAAGTTTTAAAGTTAATTATTAATAAAATTCCATCAAACAAAATTTGGAAAAACTATTTCTGACCTAATTCTTTTTCTCTTTACGCCAAAAGTAAAAAGCAGGAGATAGAATATCCAGATCCTCACAAACCTCAGCTACGCTGACTTTGGCATAACTTAATTCTACTGTTTTCTCTTTAAACTCTAAGGTGTACTATTTCGTTTAGAAATAATATTCACTCAACTCTCTGTCCAGTCTAATGTAGTAATTCCATCTGTTACTTGAAAAATTTTCAATCAATGAAATTTCTAATATGCTAGGTTATCAAAGTTTAACTCACTTCTCTTCTACGTTCAAAAAATACTTCGGTCTCAATCCTTCAAAAATTAAAAGGAAAACTTCATAAAAATTAAGGTGGCAGCTATTTTCAATCTAGACAGCTGCAGGGTTTGTGGTATTTTTTAACGTATTTAATTCTTCTTCTTTTATTCGTTCTTTTTTAAGATACCTTAGATATAAAAGAGAAATTATAACAGCAATTATCCCTTCAATTCTTACCGTTCTCTGCGCTCCATAATGGGTAGAACAGTAACTTACAATAAGACTTCCTAAAGGTATCGTGGCGGTAAGCGTCATTAAAAAAAGGCTTATAACCCTCCCTCTCAATGCTTCTTCTACATTCAATTGAATTATAGTATTACTAACGGTACGTACCGACATCATACCAAATGCTCCGATACAAAGAAAAATTAGCGCAGGAATAAGAGCGTTTAAATATGAAAATACAATAAGCCCTACCCCAAAAATAAACGTATTGAATAGTAAGGTTTTTCTTAGGTCTGTTCCTGCTGATAGCGATGCTAAATAAATAGCACCTGTAAAAGCACCTAAACCTATGCTACCATCTATATAACCTAATGTAGTAGCATTTCCTAAAAAAATATCTTGGGCAAAAACTGGTGTTAGGGTCGTAAAGGGTAACACAAAAAAACCTATTAAACCTGTAAAAATGATAACAGAGCTAATTGTTTTATTTTGAGATATATTTAAAAAAGCTTCTTTAAATTCGAAGATCAAATTTTTGTCTTTTTTTATAACAGGTTGATAGGCTTTTAGTTTCATAATCATTAAGCATCCTATAACTATACTAAAACTTGCCGCGTTGATTCCGAAACACACTTGATTTCCAAAACGTTCTAATATAAAACCGGCTAAAGTGGGTCCCACTAGTTTAGATAGATTCACCATGGAAGAATTTAAAGCTAAAGCATTAGATAAGTCTGCTTTATTTACCACTAATTCTCGGATTAAAGACTGTCTGGCAGGGGAGTCAAAACCATTGATTATACCTAGTATCAGACTCAAACCAATAATTATCCAGACTGCACTTTTATCAAAAAAAACTAATGACAAAGTAAGTAATACTGCCTGAAGCATAGCAAGTATTTGGGTAATTAATAGCACTTTATATCTATTATAACGATCTGCAACGGCACCTCCTAATAATGAAAAAACAGCAGTGGGAAAAAGTGTTGCAAAAACAGAAATACCCAACATCACTTTTGATTGGGTAATCGTATAAACCACCCAGCTTACGGCTGTCTTTTGCATCCAAGTACCTATAAGAGAGGTAGCTTGACCTATAAAATAGAGTCTGTAATTTCTACTTTTAAGTGAATTGAAAGTATTTAACTTCATTCAGAAAATTATAGCTTAAATTAAACCTGATCGTTATCCATTTAGTGAATTTGGAGTATTCCCATAAAGAAGTGTTTTGTAGGAACATCTACAACTAATCTCTTTAAACGACCGAAGAATACCCCCAACACCAAACTAGTAAAATAAACCGGTTTAACGTTAAAATAAAGGTGTTTATAGATTTGATTTCATCAAAAAACGAGAGACATTATACATTTGTTTTATGATTCTTAAAAGACAACATACTTATGGCATAAAAATTTCCAAAAATTTAAAGCTTGTAGGAAATAAAATTTATTTGACAAACAACACTCACATTCCAATAGGTAGCGTTTATAAAGAAGATCTTATGAAACTTATTGCTTTATAGGTAGCTTGACATTCAAATCCTAATTACATACTAATTAAGAGTAGCTCTCCAAAGTATTAAGAGTTTTTAAGTTTTGGTTTTTGCTTCCTTACGCGCCACTAGTAAAAATACTGGCTAGATCAGAAGCGTTGTTGTTTTTAAACAGTAGGTATATTTTCAATTAATATTTCATTTTTAGCTGTATCATAATAGCTACAAGTCATCTTATCAAGATCGACAATCCATTTTTCAATTCCTGTTTCAGCGCAATGCTTACAGAACGTAAAATAGTCTGTTTCTCCTTGTTGGTGAATTTTTAAATATTGACTGAATTTATCTTTGTCACTATTTAAAGCAATTTTCAAATTATCATATTTGGGTTTGGATTTTACTTGAAAATCATTAATGCCAAAATAATTTGTATGACTGTCAAAAACCCAAGTTTCAAAAGCGGTAACTCCAATTTCCTTAATATCTTTTAGGTATTAGGAAATCCAGCTCCTGATTTTATTTTACTATGCGCTACTTCAATTTGTTCTACCGTAAACATTATCTATTTTATTTTTAAAATGTTATTTTATTGCTGGATCTTCTTTTACAATAACCGTCCACTTACATCAACATAAAATATAACCATATTTACTCAAAATTTACGGATATCAACACTTTTGATACGATATGAATTACAGTATTAAAGAAATTTCTACTATTAGTTACAAAATAGCGGGATCGCAGACAACAGGTCTTACCATTTCTGATAATTCGTTATTTATCAAAGCGATTACTTCCTTTGATGTTGTGTTTTTTCTTGTATATAGCGTTATTGGCTTTCGCTACCCGCTTTGTATGTGTCATTGCGGAAAGCATAACTGAACCAAAACTTTTGAAATCCATACTGCTCAATCCCTTGTTATCCTGTTCGTTACCGGTTTCAGCAAATACTGATACTCTACATAGTATTCAATAATTTTTTCAAGATTCTTCTTCGGCATCACCCGTTTAGTTGTTTTGATTAAGCAACTGATTGATATAGTGATTTATTTGCTCAATTTGTTTAACCTCTGTTCTTTTTGAAGTGATATCAGTTATAATTTCATCTTGTTCATCTTCATTCATTGATTTGAAAGAATCCAGTACGCCTGCATCATCAAAACATTTGAGAATTTCAGAATTAGTATCAATTCTGTCGTGTGTATGCAGGTATAAAGTAACGGTAACTAAATCACCACCACTTTTACCGATTGCATCTCTGATTTCTTCGTTTATTGAAATCATTTTATCTTCTTCCTTCCTTGGTGCCAAATTCATTTCTTTCAACTCGTAATCATCAAGCAATCCAGAAACTTTTAGCGAACCCCAAGTTCCATCTATATCAGCTGTATTTGGTATGACGATATGGTATGTCCAAGCTCCATTTCCTTTTTTATAGACTAATTCAAGCTCCTGATTATCAACAATGTTTTTCATTTTTTATTCTTTTGATACTGCAGGCATCATGTTATACCATCACTTGTTGGCTTCCCCGATTAGAACTACTTAGATTTCCAATTTTGAAGACGGTCAAGATACAGATAACTTTCTACAAATTTTCTATGCTCAGGACTGGTCATTTTTTCTACTAAATTCAATGCCGAAATATAACTTGCCAGATTTCCATTTGAGGAAAGAAATTTTCCGTCCTCAACAAAAGTTATCAAACTATCATTCTGTACTTTTAAATTCGGATAGTCTTTTTGTAGCTGTACTCCACCACCAATCCAAGTGACGATTTTATGTCCATCTGCGATTCCAGATTTTCCGATTAACTGAGCTCCAGCACAATTACTCACAACATAATCAGTTTCTTTATTTTTATCTTTAATGAAGTTTACGATATTTTCGTTGTGAACTTGTGCGTACATATCATAAGCACTTGGTACAAAAAGAGCTGTTAATTTGGGGCAATTCTTAAAAGTATAATCGGGAACGAAATGCATTCCTTCTTCGGTTGTGATTGGATTTTCAGTTTCTGCAATTGTGATTACGTTAAAAATTTGTTTTCCGTTTTCATTTGGTTTTGCAAAAACATCTGAAGTTGCAATTACTTCACTTTGTAAAACTCCGTTATACATCAAAAGTCCAATTGTTGGTAATTCTGATTTGAATGGTTTTAAGTGTTTCGTAAGAGTATCCAATCCTATTTCGGTTTGATTTATGTTCTCCTTCTCGAGATTGTTTTTCGATTTTTCAGAGTTGCAACTGATCAGAATAGTTGCGAAAATCATTATTGTTAAAACTCTAAATTTTGTCATTCTGTTCTGTTTTTCTTCTATTGTAGGTAACTCGTTATATCCCGATAAATATACCCATTATCCTCTTAATTTTTCTGGGATAACCGGAACTTTAGTTCCGGTTTATCTGTAGCAAATTCGTTTATAAAAGTCCATAATCACATCAAGGAGGGTGGACTTGCAAAAAAAAACGGGACTTTAAATTGAGTGATTATGCTGCTAGTTTTTTATTAAAGAACTAATTTAAATACTTTGATACTTCTATTCTAGAGTAAAAGTATTCTCTTCTGGTTTTATACTAAATTTTAATCAACTAAAAAATAGATAACTCTCCCTCTTTGCTTATTTGCATAGGCTACATATTTTAAACTTCTTTTAAGTCAGCTAAACACTTAACCCAACCCGAAGGCACTTTGAGAAATTTATTTAGGTAAAGCTTGATGATAATTTGAAATACTTTTTTACCCCACCACTCTCTTAAAATCAATTGCATCAGAAAACCTCGGATCTGTCTTTCTGGGAAGCCGAATCATCCGATCTACGATGATGCTGCAAAATTCATAATCCTGAGTCATTTTACCGATGACCTGATAGACTTCTTTACCACTCATAAACGAATGGGCTACCGAATCGGGGAAATGTACCGTATCAAAGAAAACACCTTCCCGATCCAAAAAAGTACCAAAAAACATGGTTCGTCCCCCATCGAGCGGAACCCGTTTTGCCGTGACCATCACTCCGCAGATACTTATCGTTTGACCGATATGATTCTTGAGTTGGCGTACCAATATACTTTTAGGAAGTTCAGCTTCCAATAAGTCAAAACGCGAACACAGGGGAAATTCTAAGAGTTCAATCTCGTCGTAGGCATCTTCGATACCTGTTGATTTAAAATCGGGTAACCGATACGCAACAGGTTTTGCACTGAACAACCTAGGAGCATCATAGGAGGTTTTAGGTTTTGTCATCAGGTGGGCTTTCCAAAGCAGTTCCTTTTTGTCCTTTCCCGTAAAGCGCAAGGCCCCGATGCGTATCAGCAGCACCAGCTGTTCCAGACCTAAGGGAACCCGTTCCACAAAATTTTCCAGATCGGTAAACCTCCCATACAACTGGCGCTGGGTAAGCAGTTTTTCTATCCCACGCACTTCTAAGTCCTTAATCATCCCTAGGCCTAAATAAATCTTGGTTCCGATGATGCGATTGGGATGATCACTGGTATTGATGCAGGGAAGTTCGAGCTGACCGCCACATTTACGAATTTCATTTAAATAATCTTCAACCCGATAAAAACCACCCCCATTGTTGAGTACTGCGGTCATAAATTCAAGCGGAAAGTAGTGTTTTAAATACAAGCTCTGGTAGCTTTCTACTGCGTAAGAAGCAGAATGCCCCTTTGCGAAAGCATAGCCGGCAAAAGCTTTTATCTGATCCCAAACGCTTTGAATAACGGCTTCCGGATAGCCTTTCCCCCTGCAGTTCTTTAAAAATTTATCTTCTAATTCCGCAAACTGCGTCTTTGACCGGCCTTTACCACTCATTCCCCGTCGCAGCACATCAGCTTCAGCCAGGCTTAAACCCGCAAAATAGTGCGCAACCTTCAGCACGTCTTCCTGATAGACCATAATGCCATGGGTTTCGTGCAGGATTTCGGCTAATACCGGATGGGCTTCTGTTCTGGTTTCGGGGAAACGCTCGCGTTTGATAAACTCTTCTTTCATACCACCATTCCCCACCCCGGGACGTATGATGGAGCTAGCTGCCACCAGACCGATATAACTATGAGTCCGTAGCTTGGTCATAAGTCCGCGCATCGCCGGACTTTCCACATAAAACACACCCATACAATCACCAGTTGCTAAAAGATTATTGAGTTGTGTATCCTTCTTAAACTGATAGACTTGATCTATATCAAGAACCTTAGCCTCCGGCTGATTTTGAGCGATAAGAGCTAAAGCATCCTTGATTTTAGAGAGTCCCCGCTGCGCCAGGATATCAAACTTATAGATGCCTACCGCTTCCGCGATATTCATATCAAACTGTACCGTAGCAAAACCTTTAGGGGGCAAAAAGGTTCCCCCGTAATAATGAACTGGTTTGTGGGTAATGAGAATTCCACCAGAATGCACTGAAAGGTAATTGGGAAAACCGTGAATCAATTCTCCATATTTTTGAACCAGTTGAAGGTACGTTTCATAATTTTTGTTCCCCTTAGTATCTCCTTTTAAAAAGGCATCAGTCTCGTGTTTTGGAATACCAAAAACCTTACTCAACTCCCTCACCACCGCTTTGTATTGAAAGGTTACATAAGTACCCATTAAGGCACAATTAGGAAAACGCTCAAAGATATATCGGGTCACATCATCACGGTCCTTCCACGAAAAGTCAATATCAAAGTCTGGAGGTGAACTGCGGTAGACGTTGATAAACCGCTCAAAATAAAGATCCAGTTCAATGGGATCTACATTGGTGATCCCCAGAATATACGCCACCAAACTATTAGCCCCCGATCCCCTGCCTATATAGGGATAGTCTTTAGATCGTGCATAGCTTACAATATCATAATTGATCAAGAAATACCCCGTAAACCCTAAGTCCTGTATGGCCTTAAGCTCCCGTTCCAGACGCTCTGTAATCACTTCATTAAGCTGTGGATAGCGACTGCTTAAGCGTTCGATACATAAGGCTCTCAAATATGCTTTATCCTCTAGTACGCTGCCCAAATACGTTTGCTGATTCTGGTTCTCGCGTTCAGTACCATATTTAAAACGCACTTTGCAAGCAGTAATCAACTTTTGCGTATTTTCAATTATATGGGGATATTCTTTAAAAGCTTTCTCCAATTCGTTTAGATGCAGCATCTGATGCTCTAGGTCGCCTTCCTGTTCCTGAGGTAACTGGCTCAATAAAACATTTAGATCTATGGCTCGCAGTAAGCGGTGTGCATTAAAATCTTTTTTACTTCGAAACGTAACGGGCTGTAGTATAATCAGGCGATCTTTAAGTTGTTTGAGTTTATTAAACGGAAGTCGATTTAAATCCCTTATCGAAATGCCGATGTATTCATACTCAGCAAAAGATTCCTTATCTAAAAACAATGCCTGTTCAAAGGGATAGATCACAAAACAGTCTTTCAGAGGCGGGGCAGTCAAAGGAAACTCCTTTTTTTGGTGTAAATGTGCACTCAGAAAGCTATTGAGCTTCTGAAAACCGATGTTCGTTTTAGCCAATAGAATGTAAAGCTGCTTTGGCATATTGCGTACATCAACTCCTACCGTCACGTGAAGTCCTGTTTCACCTGCTTCCCTAATAAACTGCATGGCAGCACTGGTCGAATTGATATCGGTTAAGGCTAGGTGTTTTACGTTATTTATCAGGGCAAGGTTGATGAGCTCCGTTTCTGAGAACGTGCCGTAGCGCAGGGAAAAGTAAGTATGGCAATTGAGATACACCGTTTGGGGAATTTAGTTTTACAGATTATGCTTTACGATGTGCCAACAGTAGCGGCGGACTGCCATCAAAAGGATTGTGAGCAGAACGAATGGTCTTTACGTCTAATGTAGAAGCCCGCATCACACTGGAGGCACCAAAGCGCTTTCTCAAATGATCCATAGCTTTATACAGGTTAAGTTCCTTTTCATTATCATCAAACAGATCGATCTGGTAATGACCTGAAACGATATCACTGAAGTGAATCCCGATAAGGCGTACCAGAATACGCCGCTGATAGAGTGACTTAAAAAGCACTTCTACTACCGGGAGGATAATATGCTCTGCGCTGGTATACGGAATCTTACACTGTTTGGTATGGGTCTGAAAATCAGAATACCGAATTTTAATCGAGACACAACCGATCATTTTATTGGCTTGTCGCAGTTGGAAACACAAGGTATCAACCATAGTCGTAATCGTATTTTTAAGCCTAACCACATCTATGGTATCTAGATTGAATGTTCTTTCACTAGAGATAGATTTACGCTCCGAATAGGGCTTAACCAGGCTATCATCAATACCTTGGGCTCTTTGCCATATCTTTTGACCATTTTTACCCAGAACCGCTATAAGCATCTCTACAGGCATTTGCTGTATGGTTTTAATACGTTCAACGCCCATAGCAATCAGTTTCTGACCGGTAACCTTCCCAACACTGGGAATTTTGCGAATGGATAGGGGGGCTAAAAAAAGCTTTTCAAATCCCGCGTCTACCCGCATTTGGTTATTGGGTTTGGCCTCACCGGTAGCCACTTTACTCACGGTCTTATTTGGAGAAAGTCCGAAGGATATGGGAAGGCCAGATTCTTTTATAATACGCTGGCGCAGCTCTGTCGCAAAAGCATAATTACCAAAAAAACGGTCCATCCCGGTCAGGTCTACGTAAAACTCATCAACACTGGTTTTCTCAAAGATGGGAACCGACTCATTGATGATCTCAGTAATCAGATCTGAGTACTTCATATAGGTGCTCGAGTTGCCTTTAATACAGATCGCTTCGGGACACAGCTGACGTGCTAATTTCATGGACATCCCGGAATGCACTCCAAACTTGCGTGTCTCATAACTACAAGCGGCAACCACACCCCTTCCCCCGGTTCCCCCTACTAGTACTGGTTTTTTGAGTAATTCCGGACTTAAAAGTCGTTCTACTGATACAAAAAAAGTGTCCAGATCGAGATGTAAAATAGATCGTTCCATATTTCAAAAATATGGAATAATTCCATTTTAACGGATATAATCCTAACAATAAATTAGGTGACTATATATAAAAGTCCATTAATGATTACTTTAAACTGGTTATTATGAATCTTAGATTGTTAATAGTGACTCTTAATAAGATAAATTAAATACACAGGTAGCAAGAAAACTAATAACTGTATGATCAAAAAAGATTCATCTGCTTCCAATCCCTTATTTTAAAGTCAACCTATAGTAACTCAACTCTACCTTATATTGTTGAAAATTTCACTTGTATGAATTTTTATGATTTTTAATAAAATTTATAATATGTGAATATTATTTTAAGAGCTTAACATTCATAATCAAAAATTATGAGCCCTTTTTTCTATTTTGCTTTTGCTATGTAAACAACTATAAAATAATGAATGAACAGCGCTACGCACACATTATCAAAGGAACCGCTATTGGACTTTGGGAATGGAATATTATAACCAAAGAAGTGATTTTTAGCGAAGAATGGGCCAAGGTTTTAGGCTATAATTCTAATGAGATAACTCATTCAGAAAAACTCTGGGAGGAGCTTTGCCATCCTGAAGATTTTCAGAAATCTCAAAAATTACTTGATGATCACATTAAAGGAAAAAGTAAATTTTATGAAAGTGAAGTCCGCATGCTACATAAGGATGGAAGTTATGTTTGGATCAGAGATCAGGGACAGGTTGTAAGCTGGAAGAACGGTATGCCAGAATGGATGACTGGTTATCATAAAGAAATTACAAAAGCTAAGGTTGATGCAGAAATAAAGCGAACGTTTATTGATCAAGCCCCTGGTGCAATAGCAATGTTTGATACAGACCTTAATTATCTTGCAGCTTCTAAAGAATGGATAATTGACTATAATCTGCCTGAAGATATTGAGGGAAAGAATCATTACGATCTATTTGAGATTCCCAATCGCTGGAAGGAGATTCATAAAAAATGTCTTCAAGGCGAAACTCATCAGGCTGAGGAAGATGAGTTTTTTGATAGGAATGGAAACCCATTTTACCTGAGGTGGCAAGTCAAGCCATGGTATCGTGATGGTGAAATTGGAGGATTACTGATGCAAACGTCAAATCTTACTACTTTTAAAAAGTTACAAGCTGAACAGAAGCTGGATGAGCCGGTCAAAGTGAACCACGTTCGCCGGATGAAAGTGAGCATAGCAAACTAAGTACTGGAAGTCGATTCCTTTGTTGTTAAATTTACTCTTTATTTTTCAGTTTTTTTCTCATAGATTCTCCTTTGATATCGATCCTATGGGCGGTGTGTACCAGACGGTCTAAAATAGCATCGGCAATGGTTTGCTCTCCTATAATGTCGTGCCAGGCCTCGACAGGTAATTGAGAGGCGATTATAGTTGACTTTTTTCCGTGTCTGTCTTCGATTATCTCCATAAAAGAGTGTCTGTTTATGTTGTCCAGACCTTTAAGACCGAAGTCGTCAAGAATAAGCAGATCTTGCTTTTCAATTCTATCAATTTGCCTGGCATAAGAGCCATCTGCTTTTGATGTTTTGAGCATCGTAAATAGTTTAGTAGTGTTGAAGTACAGTACCTTGTACCCTAAGGAACAAGCCTGATGGCCGATGGCTGATGCCATATAGCTCTTGCCTGCGCCCGTGCTTCCTGTAATGAGTATGTTATCATTCTGCGCTACAAAATCACAGTTGGCAAAACGCTGTATCTGGTTTTTATTGATCTTCCTGGATGGGTCATAATCAATGTTCTCCATTAGGGCGCTATACCTAAACCTGGCCGATCTGGTTAAACGCTCTATCTTACGGTTGTGCCTGTCGTCCCACTCCGATTGTATCAGGTAAGCGATCAGCTCGTCATTGGTGTAGTCGATACTCTGGGAGGACAGGCTGGTATTGAAGGCTCTGAGCATTCCGTGCAGCCTTAGTTGTTTCATCTGTTCTAATGTTTGTGTATTCATCTGTGTAGTTTTAATGTTTCTGTTTTATTTGTAATAATGACCGCCCCTGATGTTAGGGTGATTGGGTATGTCTATTTCTGATTCGGTATCCTCATCTAAAGAGTCCCATCCATTTTTAAGAATGCGTTCGATAATATTATAATTGTATGCCCCGTAGTCTAAGGCTCTTTTACAGGCATTTTCCAACCGTGCATTACCTACTTTTTTAGTCAGGTGTAAAACACCCAGACAAGATTTATAGGATTGCTCGGGATGTTGTTTCTTGTCAAGTATCTTAATTATATATTCTTTACAGTTCATACCAATATGCTCAGCCCAGGCAATGAACTTTTCGCTGCTCCATTCGCTTATAAAGCGGTGGTGCGAGGGCATGTGCTCCTTAATGGTGGTGTAGGCATATTTCTTCCTTTCCCTAGGGTGCGCTGCTAATCGTTCAAGTTTATAGAATATTTCGACCAGGCTGTCAGAGTAGATGATCTTAATCCGCTTTCCTATATGTCTATAGGGTACGCTGTAATAGTGTTTATCTTTACTAAAGTAGATATGGCTGTTCTTATGTACCGTTCCATTTGCGTAGGATTTGACCTCGTACCTTTTTGAAGGCAGGGGCTTTAACTCTTGCTTTTCTACTTCTTCGAACAAAGAATACCGGGAGTACTCCCTTCCCCTAAATGACATTTTATTATGGGTTTCCAACAGCGCGGCTATGGCCACATTGATCTCGGGTATGCTATGGAAGGTTTGATGACGTAATGGGGCAAAAACCCGTGTATAAATAATACGTACGGCATTCTCAACTATCGCTTTATCTCTGGGTTTATACGCTCTGGTGGGCAATACGGCAGTTTCGTAGTACTCGGCAAAGTCAGCAAAAGTTTCGTTGACTTTGGGTTCGTAACGACTGCTTTGGGTAACTGCCGACCTGAGGTTGTCAGGCACTAAAGCCTGCGGTACACCACCATAAAACCAGAGTGCGTTCTCTACGCTCTGTATAAAATCTTCCTTCTTCTGGCTCGCACTGGCTTCTACATAGGTATATTGGCTACTGCCCAGTACACATACAAACACTTCTAGATTTTGTAACTCTCCCGTATGACGGTCTACAATGGTAAGTTTCTTGCCTGTGTAATCAATAAAGAGTTTATCACCCGCTTTATGGGTAAAGTGCATAACAGGTGAGACTTCTTTAGTCCATTCGTTATACCAATATTTGAACTGTGATATCTTAAAGCCATCAGGATGTTTCGCGTAATATTCCTGCCAAAGAAGTTGTCTGGTAACCCCTGTTTTACGTAGTTCCTTATCAAAATAAGGGAAGTACTTTTCTAATGTTAATAGCTGCTCGCTTTTGGGTTTTTGATCTGATTTGAATAGTTTATGCAGCTCTTCCAGAGTCATTGAAGACACCTCATAATCTGTAAGCTGGTAGCGCTTGAAAAAAGCAATGTATTTGCTAATGGTATTGCGTGACAGACCTAACCTTGAACTTATCTGCCGCTTGCTTACGCCCTCGCTGTAGAGCTTGAATATCTGTTTTACTTTTCGCATATCTATTTGTTTATTGGCCATCGTCTTTTTAGCAAAAAAAGACATTTGACTTTTTACAAATAGAATCGACTTTTTAGTGGTTCACTTTGGCCCGGCGAAGGCGGCTCACTTTGACCCGATTTGGGTGGTTCACTTTAACCCGGCGAAGGTGGTATACTATGCCCGATTTTTGCAATTTAAACACCTTCACCTATCCCTTTGAGGTATTTGAAGAGATGCGTATGCATTCCAAATGGGAATTCCTAGTCCTCACGTCCAAAGCTGAGGACTGCCTATTAGGTGTGATGTTTTGCTATAAAAATTATTCAGGTACGTATGTTCCCAGTCTCATAGGTATGGATTACCAATATCTGGAAGAGTTTCAAACCTATAGACAGTTGTTGTACCAAACCATCCTAAGAGCCCGGAAGCTGAATATGAAACAGATCGATTTTGGGATTAGTGCGAATTTTGAAAAGCGAAAACTAGGGGCTACAGTTATTCCCAAACAAGCCTTTGTGCAGACCGACGATAATTTTTTATTAGAACACTTAGAAATGATGAGAACCAGCAACTAAATGCAAGGAGCCATTCAAGTAAGACGTGATTGATTGCCAACTAATCCACTACCCCAGTTGAAAGTTCTACTCCCTCATTATTTATTAACCCGCCTAGTTAATAACGTGATGTTTACCACCGAAATACAACATTTTCACCAGCTGCTCCATACGCAGGTCCTGGAGCTGATGGATCCCCTTAAAAAAGCCAATGCCGGGATAGAGATCGCTAACGATTCACTTTCTAAGTTGAAAGAAATCGTAGAACAGGAAGACTTTGAAACCGTCCCCGAAGAGATCAACTTTTTTAAAAACATCAAACCATGCCCGATGAGTTACCTGATTTACTTCTCGGAAATGCGTTCTTGCGAATCCAGAAAACCGAAAGCCGGAAAGCGTTTTCAGATTCATTTTTTTGAAAAGGAACTGCGTAAAATCAATAAGTTCTTTTACCGGAACAATGATTTTGTACAGTATATGGAACAGGGGCATTCGTATATGGATCATCAGCTGTTTACCCGCAATCATCGTAAAAACTTCCCCTTTACCCCTACAATAAATTACTACCAGTATCCGGAGTTTTCGAGTTCGCACGATATGCTTTGGGCTAAAATACAAGCGATGTACCGCCTGATCCACTACATCCGGGAAGCCATAGAATCTTTGAAACCCGGTACTGTTGAAACGTTTTCCACTCATAAACACCCCATTCTATTATGGTCGGGTTCTAAAACCGCTTTGGTTGAATTGATCTATGCCCTGTTTGCTGCAGGTGATTTAAATCACGGTACCGCAGAGATCAGCACGATCACACACGCATTTGAAGACTTCTTTAATATCAAATTGGATAACAACTACAAAACCTACTCAGAGATCAAAGCCCGAAAAAGTACCCGAGCCAAATACCTTGAAGCCTTAATCGTGGCTCTAGAAGCCAAGATGAATAAAGACGACGAATAGCATCTATTAAACGAGCTCGGGTCAAGCTGTGAGTCATAGGTTGGAAACAAGTTTTTAATTTCGAGGCATCCCGAGCTATCGGGACGGGGTTTTATACCCTTTGGCGGCGCCAATAAAAATCCCACCTCTTCGTAACTACGAAAACAAGCTGCTACACGTGCTAGGGTTTATTACCTATTAAATCCGGCCTTCTTACGGGATCAAAAGCACGCAAAACACATCAACCTGTATGTTTTTTGAAGCCTGTTAAATTTTCTCCCACTACGAAAGCTCTTGTGAATAATTCCAATTAAAACCCATCAAATTCGTAGAACGAAAGTCAAACCCAGATAGGGGCTATCAACTAAAATGAACGAACCTCGATAGCCCCTTTCTATTTAAAACACTGTATTATGCCAGCAACACTGATTACCACAGACGACCTCTATGAGTTCAAGTTAGAATTGCTTGAAGACTTAAAAAAACTGCTTCAGATCCAGGCTGAGGCCAAACCCAAGAAATACCTCAAATCCTCCGAAGTTATGGAATGGCTTCAGGTGAGTCCGGGAACCCTACAAAACCTACGCATTAATGGTACCCTTCCTTTTACTAAAGTAGGTGGTATCATCTACTACGATGCTCAGGAAATCCAACAAGTAATGGAAGATAACCGCATCCATTAATAGTTTTGTATGAATTATATCAAACACCTCAATACCGTCTTTCAAAAGGTGTATTCAGACAATCGTTTGAACACCTCGCATATCAGCTTGTATATGGCTGCCTTTCAGTTTTGGAATGTGAGCAGATTCGCTCCACAGTTTTATGTCAACCGGGAAGAACTCTGCAGGATGTCTAAGATAGGTTCTAATCGCACGTACCAAAAATGCATGAATGATTTGCATAAGTGGAAGTATCTTAAATACACCCCTTCCCATAATCCGTTTAAAGGGAGCGAAATCAAGATGTTCATTTTTGCACCAACTTCTGCACCGGGTAGTGCACAAACTACTACACAAACCGGTAGCTTAGTTATGCACCAAGCAGTGAATCGTTATATAAAACATTAAAAAACAAACCTAAACATGCCAAGGAGGTCTTTCAATTTTTTAAATCTAAAAATTTCCCAGAGCAGGAAGCTGCAGCTTTTTTATTGCATTACGACCAAAACGATTGGCTAGCCAGCAATGGGGAGGAAATTAAAGATTGGGAAGCTATCGCTAAGCATTGGATGCTGAATAGCAAAAAAGCTGATGAAAGAAAAAAAAGAAGCACCAAGCGCTCTTTTGACGATCCGTTGAAGGTTTCAAATTCTAAGAATTATGGCGAACCCTTGTGAAATTATTGAAGGTGGCATCACCTACCCATTAGGCAGGATGCAAGGCAAGAAAATGATCTATGATTTTCAGAAAATGCTCGTGTATCTGGATGCTAAAGGGAAATTACTTTTCGGACCTCATTTTAAAATTTATGAATCAGATCACCCTTTACTGTTTAAGCTTTGTAACTATTTTATTGCCGATAAAACCAATTGCGAGGCGATGCATCTGGACCCCAAAAAAGGATTGATTCTTTCGGGTCCCGTAGGTTGTGGTAAAACCAGCTTAATGAAGCTCATAAGATACATGATTCCCCATCAACGCCCCTATGAAGTCATTCCCTGTAGAAACATCACCTTTGCTTTTAACCATCTTGGGTATAAAGTCATTCAGGAACACGGCGATGGCCATTTCTATTGTTTTGATGATCTAGGTACCGAAGCCATCGGCCGGCATTATGGTAAGGATTGTAATGTGATGGGGGAAATACTTTGTAACCGCTATGAACTCTTTTTAAAACACAAAATAAAAACCCACATCACCACCAATCTAAATGCTACAGAATTAGAAGATAAATATGGAGTGCGTGTACGCAGTAGGATGCGGGAGTTGTTCAACCTGATTGCTTTTGATAAGAATGTTGAGGATAAACGAATTTGAAATCCTTTAATCCTCCCATCCACAAAGTCCGCGTCCCAACTTTTTAGCTGCTTCTAGGCTTACTTCGCTGATATCCGTAGAGCAGTTACTCAATCCTCTGCATTTCTTTTTCAAGTGGTATTTCTTACTGCTTTTACCCTTACAGATATACACGTTATCCGTACTGATTTAAGGTACTACTGTTAATAGCACAACGCTCAAAATAAAGACTAAGGTTTTCATCAGTTGATCACGTTATAATTAGGGGTAAGATATTCATTTTATAGGTATTAACGGATATCTTTTATAAACCCCAACTCTACCAAAACTGCAGGACATACATCTTTTAGATCCCGCAACACCTGAAAGTTAGAATTAATAGTTTATAAAATAACGGTAGAGGATTTTTCACAAATTATTTAATCTAATATTGTATTTATAATTTAGCTTTTAGTTCATTTTTTAATTGGTGCAAATCATCAAGATTGATCTTTTTTTGCTTCGAAAATAATTTTTTAGCTGTCTGGGTAAAATAGCTGTGACTTTCTAAGAATTCAATATTAAGAAGAACCCACTCTCGATCTGTAGGATCTAACGCCTCCAGCAAAATCCACTCTTGTCTAAGTTTTGCATTTTTTTCTTTAAAGGAAATCTGGCCTAAATGAGCCAGGTCAGCATCACATATGATCTTTTGAATTTTAGTTTGAGGCTCAAGCTTTAACGACGTAGCC
>NZ_QOVK01000030.1 GCF_004104075.1 Leeuwenhoekiella polynyae
ATCATTAATATTAATACATTCTCAACTTAATATGCTAAAATTTAAAAATATCTTTAATTAACACTTAAGCTTCATTAAATTAACAAAAATTTAAAAAATAACATCTATTTATTTGTTTTGATTCTTTTTTTTAATCATTTTTAGCGTGGCTAATTCAAATAAATATTAAACATGAAAAAACGATTACAAGGATTTCTAATGCTATTCTTAGTATTAGTTGTGCAGTTTTCTTTTGCACAAACCAGAACAATCTCTGGAACGGTAACCGATGATAGTGGTGTTCCACTGCCTGGTGTTAATGTCCTAATTTCCGGAACAACTACCGGAACTCAAACTGACTTTGACGGATTGTATTCTATTGAAGCATCAACAGGTGATGTACTTACTTTTAGTTATGTCGGATTTACACCACAGGATGCAAAAATTGGAGCTTCATCTACGGTGAATATTCAGATGCAAGCTGGAGAATCTCTTGAAGAAGTAGTAGTTACTGCACAAGGTATCAAGAGAGAAAAGAAAGCTCTTGGTTATGCAGTTAGCGAGGTTGCTTCTGAGGATTTAGAGCAAAGACCTGAATCTGATGTCGCAAGGGTTCTTTCCGGTAAAGCTTCCGGGGTTGAGATTACAGCTCAAAATGGCACTTCAGGATCTGCAACTAATGTTGTAATAAGAGGTTACACCTCTATTAATGGTAGCAACCAAGCATTATTTGTGGTGGATGGTGTTCCTTTTAGTAGCGGAACTAATACTAGCGGTAGAGACAATGCCGCTGATTTCCGCGATGGTAATGTCGGTTCAAGTCGATTCTTAGACATCGACCCCAACAACATTGCCAGCATAACCGTTCTTAAAGGACTTGCTGCTGCAACGCTTTATGGAACAGACGGTAGAAATGGTGTTATCTTAATAACCACTAAAGCGAACAGTGGACAAGCAAGTAAGAAGAAAACTGAAATTACATTAAATCAGTCTTTCTTTTTTAATGAAATTGCTTCTCTTCCTGATTATCAACAATCGTATGGAGGCGGTTTCAACCAATCTTTCGGATGGTTCTTTAGTAACTATGGTCCAAATTTCAATCCTAATGGAGTTGATGGCTATCTAAATGATCCTGCAGGAATAGTTGACGCTAATGGGAATGTTCCTCATCCATATTCTACAAACTCTTTTCTAAGTAACTTTCTTCGCGGAGACAATGAATTATTTCAATCATTTCAAGGCGTAGATTATGCTTTTAAACCATATGCGAGTGTTAAAAATTTCTTCAGAACAGGAAGCGTAAGTAACACCTCTTTAAACATTAGGGGAGGTTCTGATGACGGCAATATGTCTTTCAATGTAAACTTTGGTCACACAGACGACGAAGGGTTTACACCTGGGAACAGCCTTACAAGAAATACGCTTTCAGTAGGTGGTCGCGCTAAACTAAGTAATAGATTTACAGTAACCGGTATATTAAACTACTCTAGAAGTAATTTTGTAACCCCACCAGTGGCTGCAAGTGATGGTAATGCCAACTATGGCCTTTCAGTTTTTGGCCAAGTATTCTTTACACCTATTAGTGTTGACTTAATGAATATTCCTTTTGAAATTCCTGAAACAGGAGGAAGTATTTATTATCGTAATGGTAATGATATTGTAAATCCACGATGGATTGTTGCTAATGCTCAGAACGGGCAGCTAACCAACCGTGTATTTGGTAATGCTCAGTTATCTTATGAGTTTAACGATAATGTAAGTGTTTTATATCGCGGAGGTATTGATATTTATAATGAAAGAAACCACTCGTATTCAAACAAAGGCGGTGTAAATAGTGATAGAGATAGATTTGGTTATTATGAAACTTGGGACAACAACTCAACAACGTTTAATCATTATGCTGCAATATCAGGAAACTACGACCTAACTGCAGATCAAAAGCTAAACGTTAGTTTTCTTCTAGGAGGAAGTTCTTTGGGAGAGTATTTTGACCAACAAGGTGTTGCAAGCTCAAGCCAGATAGTATACAATGTTCAAAGACATTTCAACTTTGAAAACCAACTTCCCATTCAGAGTACCACAGAGAGAAATACAATAGGTTTATTCGGTGATTTATCATTTGAATATGATAACTTCTTATACCTTTCTTTATCAGGAAGAAATGACTGGATATCTAACTTAATTACAGAAAACAACAGTCAGTTTTATCCGAGCGTAAGTGCCTCTTTCATTCCTACATCAGCTTTTGAAGGTTTTGGGAATGGTAATAGCATAGGCCTTAATTACCTTAAGTTAAGAGCAGGTCTTGGGTCTTCAGCTGGTTTCCCTTCTAATTACCCAACAGTACCTACTTTACAACAGAGCACCCAGCAAAACGGAGGTGCTATTGGGGGCTCTTCTGGTGTTGTAACAAACACAGTAAGAAACATCTTAGCAAATCCAGATTTAAAGCCAGAACTCATTAGCGAATGGGAGGTTGGATTCGATGCTCGATTCTTAAAAAATCGTTTGGATATTAGCCTATCTTATTACGACCGTACCACTAAAAATTTAATTGTAGGCAGACCGCTCTCTCCTTCATCCGGCTATGAAGAAATCCAAGATAATATTGGGAAAGTTGAGGGTACAGGTTGGGAAGTTGACCTGGGAATTGACATTTTTAAAAGCTCTGAATCAGGTGGTTTCAACTGGAACTCAAGAGTAAATTTCACTACAAACAAACAAATTGTTACAGAGCAAGATAGTGACCAAATAGTATATGCAGGTTTCTCAGATCTTGGTAACGCTGCTATTGAAGGAGAGCAATTAGGTGTTATTATAGGTAGTCGAGTATTAAGAGACGATAATGGCAATTTTGTTGTTGGTAATGACGGCTTTTATTTACCTGAGACACAAATTGCAATTGATGCAGACAACAATGAAGTTCCTGTAGGAACAGATGGATCTCGAGCTATTGCTCCAATCATCGGTAATCCTAACCCAGATTATGTAATGAACTTCATCAACTCTATTTCTTACAAAAACTTAACACTAGGTTTTCAAATAAGTCATGTAAGCGGTGGAGATATTTACTCCCAAACCATTGCTACTTTATTAGGTCGTGGTTTAATAAACCCAGATCGAAGAGAGCCATTCATACTTCCCGGAGTTTTAGCTGACGGAACACCAAACAGAAAACAATTAGATAACTCTTCATTCTATTTTGATAATGTTCTTTTTGGACCAAGTGAATTACAAATTTATGACGCATCAGTTATACGTTTAAAAGAACTTTCTCTTGGCTATAATATGCCAAAGAAATGGTTAGAAAGCACTCCATTCGGAAATCTCTCTATTACAGCTGCAGGGTATAATCTATGGTATGATGCTTATAACACCCCAAAACGTGCAAACTTTGATCCTAACGTAGCTGGTATTGGAGTTGGTAATGGACGAGGGTTTGATTACTTAAACGGACCTAGTTCTATAAGATATGGTTTAAGTGTTAAAGCTACATTCTAAGAAAACGTAGAGGCAAATATTTTAACTAAAGCATCTACTCAAAAATTTTAAATATGAAAAAAACATATAATATTTTAGTTATAGTTTTTCTTTTAGGCTTAACCGTCTTTCAGAGCTGTGAAACAGTTGAACTCGAAAAACTAGAAGACCCAAACTATTTAAGTCCAGATCAAGCAGACCCTTCATTATTATTTAATAATGTACAACTCAGCTATAAAAATGCTGTTACCTCTTTCAACAATATCGGAGCTCAGCTTTCGAGAATAGATCAAATGAGTGGTCGAGTATATGTAACAAATTATACTGGTGGATCATTAAACGGAGCCTGGAATAATTTATTCAGCACCATGAATCCAGACATAAGCTTAATTGAAAGCTTAAATGAAGATGGGTCTCAAAATTATTTAATAGGAGCATCAAAAGCTATGCAAGCGCATTTAATGATGCTTTTAGTGGACTATCTTGGAGATATCACTTGGAGCGAAGCTAATATGCCTAAAGATTTTCCCAATCCAGCTATTGATGATGATGAAGCTGTTTATCAAGCAGCGCTAGCTCTTTTAAATGACGCGACCTCACTTATGCAAGGCGCAAGTTTAGGCACAGCTACAGATCTTTATTACGAGGGAGACTCTTCGAAATGGATTAAGTATATCAACACGTTAAAAATGCGTGCAGCGTTAACGACTGGAGATTACACTGGAGTCATAAATGCCACTAATGTTATTGAAACTGAAGAGGATAATTTTGCATTCGCATACGGAACAAATCTTCAACAGCCAGACACCAGACACCCGGATTATGCAAGTGATTACACTGATAGCGGTGCTAATCTTTACAGGTCAAATTGGTTGATGAACTTAATGATTGGAGAACTAGGGGATATAAGTGGAGATGACGATCCTCGAAGAAGATATTACTTCTATAGACAAGCAGGTGTTACACCAGGAAGTTTTACCAATATGCTTTATGAACTAAATAATCAATTCTATATATACCCGGATGCTTTGGGCCTTTCAACAGAAGACGCTCAAACATTAGCTTGTTCTGTTCAAGACACACCTAATCACCTTCAATTTACGGAGGAGGAAAATTATTGGTGCTCTATGAGACTTGGGTATTGGGGAAGAATACATGGAAATAACGAAGGAATTCCACCAGATTCATTTGGAAGAACCGCTGTTGGCGTATACCCTGCAGGAGGCCGCTTTGATGACAATCAAGACTGGATCACTCTTATTGACCCTAGCGAAGACCCTCCAGTTATTGAGTTTTACGATGCAGCAGTAGGCTTAAGTCTTGGAGCGGGTGGTGCTGGAATAGAACCTATTATTCTTTCTTCATTTGTAGAATTTTGGAGAGCTGAAGCTTACACGATGCTTCAACGAGATGCAGAAGCCGCAAGTGCAATAGAAGCCGGGGTTACAGAATCAGTTAGCTATGTAACTTCTTTTACAGACACAACAGCTGATCTATCGCTAGAACCTACAGCAGAAGAAATTTCTGATTTCATTGGCGCTACTGTTCAAGAATTTACTGATGCACCACGAACAACAGGGTTAGATGCTCAAGGCTGGCCAATAGAAAAAGCAAAATTGGATATTTTAGGAGAACAATTCTTTATCGCAATGTATGGTGGCGGAGCTGACGGCTTTAACTTTATCAGACGCACAGGGTATCCAAGAACTCTTGCCCGAAACATAGATCCAAACCCAGGCCCTTTCCCTAGAACGTTACTTTACCCTTCTGATGAAGTAAACGCAAATCCTAACTTAAATCAGAGACAGGATAACCTAACTCAGGTATTTTGGGATTCTGGAGTAACTAATCCTGCAAACTAAAAATTTAATGAAGATGAAAAACATATATAAATACATATTAATGCTCGGGCTTGTCTTCAATGCAATCTCATGTGACGAAGATCCTGATAATGCAATTTACACAGTATTAGATTATGAGAAAGGTGCCGCTTTGAGAACTATTGAAGTAATCAATGCCTCATTAAATTCAAGCGACCCCAGCTCTACTTTTGCTGTAACTGTTGAAGAACAGGACGCTCAAGATGGAGGCCTTATGGAAAGTGTAGACATCTACGTTTCTCTGAGAGATCTTTCTCCAGACAACGGAACTACAGATCCAAACAGAAGTCTTGTAAAAACAATTGCAGCCTCAGAATTTTCAGAAGGGCCAGTAGGATTACCTAGAGCGACTTTAACCGTTACATTCGGAGAAGCAGTTGCAGCCATGGGAATCTCTGATAGTGATTACACCGCAGGTGATGTTTTTATAGTAGATCTTGTTCTTAATCTTACAGACGGACGTTCATTAGGCCCTGAGAGTAGTTCCGGAGTGTTAACAGGCGTCTTCTTTAAGGCTCCTTTTCAATACAATGCACTATTAACTTGTTCCCCTGAACCAGGAGATTACACAGTTAGAATGTTTGATTCGTATGGAGACGGCTGGCAAACAGATTGTGGTAACGGAGGATCTGGTATTACTATAGTTCTTGATAATAGCACATTAGAAGTAGGGCTATGCTCTCCTTATAGTGGCTGTGACGGTGCTTTTTTAAATAATAGCACAGGAGGCTGTACACCAAATGATGGATCTTCAGGAGTAGCAACCGTCACTATACCAGATGGAACATTAAGCGCAGAATGGAATTTCCCAGGAGATAATTATGGCGAAATAAGATTTGAAGTTTATGCTCCTAATGGGGATTTAGTTTATGACTCTGGTGACTTTGGCGAACAAGCTTCTGGTTTACTACCAATTACCGTTTGTGCTCAATAGACAATCAAAATTAACCACCACGTAGACTATCAGCCAATAGTCGAATAGAAAGCCTGCAATCTAGATTGCAGGCTTTTTTATTTCTAAACATAGTAGTATACCATAAAAAATTAACCTCATTTAATATAATATATTCAAATTGACATATTAGTCAAACGAACAGCAAAACGAAATCGATATATACAAGCCTATAATTACCAAAAATTATACGCAGAAAAGTCTACAATACAGACATTTATAAATCCCATTTAACGCTATTTTAAGAATACGCAATTGAACACTTAAAAAACTATATAAAATTGAATTATTCCTACTATTTGAAGCTTTAAAGCAAATTATTATCAAGGCTTCGTTGAACTTTTAAGAGAAATAAATTGTTTATTGAATATTATTTACACAAATTCGCGATTGGCTAATTCAAATAAACAATAACATGAAAATTAAATTTACTGGATTGCTAACGCTACTTTTAGCGTTAGTAGTGCAAATCTCGTTTGCACAAACGAAAGAAGTAACCGGTACGGTTACTGATGGAAGCGGAGTTCCCCTTCCTGGCGTTAACATCGTCATTAAAGGAACCACTACAGGAACACAAACTGATTTTGATGGAAACTATGCAATTTCTGCTTCGGCAGGAGAAACTTTGGTTTTCTCGTATGTTGGTTTTGGTGACTCAGAAAAGGAAGTAGGCGTTTCAAACACCATTAATGTAACATTACAAGCAGGTGAAGCACTTGATGAAGTTGTAGTAACAGCATTAGGGATTTCTAGAGAGAAAAAATCTTTAGGTTATGCAACTGAAGAAGTTTCTGGTGATCAAGTAAGCACTGTTACACAAGGAGGTAACATTGCAAATTCCTTATCAGGTAAGGTTTCTGGTCTACAGATTAAGCGTAACAGCAATATTGGTGGTTCTACAAACGTATTATTGCGTGGTACAAACTCATTAACGGGTAACAACCAAGCTTTGTTTGTTGTTGACGGTGTTATTATTGACAACTCAAACACTAATGGGAGTAATCAACAAGAAGCTAGAGGTGGTTTTGACTACGGTAATGCTGCGTCTGACATTAACCCAGATAACATTGCTTCTGTCAACGTACTTAAAGGTGCAGCTGCAACAGCTCTTTATGGTAACCGCGCTTCAAATGGAGCTATCATTATCACCACAAAAAAAGGAGCTAAAAATGAAGGTATAGGTGTTTCTATCAATTCTGGAATTCAGATTGGTCGTGTTAATAAAGAGACTTTCGCAAAATACCAAAGTCAGTACGGTGCTGGATACGGTCCTGGTTTTTTATCAGAAGATGTAGATGGAGATGGTACAACTGATGCTGTTGCTCCTCTTAACGATGATGCATCTTACGGTTCAGCTTTTGACCCTAGTCTTTTAGTATATCAATGGGACGCTTTCTTTGACCCCACTAATCCTAACTTTGGCCAAGCAACCCCTTGGACATTTGCAGGAGACAATGGACCAATTTCATTTTTTGACACAGCTGTTACTTTAACAAACAGTGTAGCTGTTTCTGGAGGTACTGATAAATCTGCTTTCCGCTTAAACTATTCTAAATTTGACGCTACCGGTATTATGCCAAATAGTGAGCAAAATAAGAATACGATCAACTTTAACGGGTCACATGATTTTTCAGATAAGCTTTCTGTTTCTACAAATATTAACTTTATCAACCAAAAAACTTTAGGTCGTAATAGTACGGGTTATAGTGATAACATCATTTCTAACTTCCGCCAGTGGGCTCAAACTAACGTAAACTTTGAAGATCAAAGAAGAGCCTACGAAAGAACAGGTCAAAACTATACTTGGAATTATACTTCTCCAACTGATGACACTCCTATTTACTGGGACAACCCGTATTATATTCGCAACGAAAACTTTCAGAACGATGAGCGTAACCGCGTTTATGGTAATGTTGCTTTAACTTATGATGTAACAGACTGGTTCAACATTGTTGGTCGTGTAACAATGGATTCTTATGATGAGCTTCAAGAAGAACGTACTTCTGTAGGAAGTAATCCTGTCGCAAAATATTCTCGTTTCAACAGAACATTTAGAGAATACAATTATGACTTAATCATGAACTTTGACACTGATATTACAGATGACATTTCCTTCAACGGTATTTTAGGAACAAATATCAGAAGAAATGATATTAAGTCTGTTTACGCAATAACTAATGGTGGCCTTGTAGTTCCTGGTGTTTACTCTCTTGCTAATTCAGAAAATCCTATTGAAGCTCCAATTGAACAAGATGAGCAAATAGGCGTTGACGGGGTTTATGCACAAGCAAGCTTCGGTTTTTACAATAAGTTTTTCTTAGAAGGTACAATCAGACGGGATGCTACATCTACACTTCCTGAAGGCAACAACTCTTTCTATTATCCTTCTGTAACTGGGAGTTATATATTTTCTAACGACATAAATGCTAACTGGCTGAGCTTCGGTAAACTTCGTTTAAACTATGCAGAAGTTGGTACGGGTGCAGAATTTGCTCAATTGAGGGATGTTTTCGCTAAACCTACAAAATTTGGAGATGCAAATATCTTTTCTGTATCAAGCACAAGACGTAATCCTGACTTAAAAGAAGAGCGTTTAACAAGTTACGAAGGAGGTTTAGAATTAGACTTTTTCAAAAGAAGACTCGGCTTAGACCTGTCTGTTTATAAAACAAACACTACTAATCAGGTTTTGCCTTTACGAGTTTCTGGCTCTACAGGTTATACTACGAAAATTGTTAATTCTGGTGAGTTAGAGAACAAAGGGGTTGAAGTTTCTTTAAACGCCACCCCTATTCTATCTGAAAACTTTAGCTGGGATATTAGAGTAAACTTCGCTCGTAACCGCAATAAGTTGCTTTCTTTATTTGAAGGCACAGATAACTTAGTACTTGGTTCTTTTCAAGGTGGTGTTACGCTTAATGGAACTATCGGTCAGCCATACGGTATAATAAAAGGTACAGACTATGCGCTAGACAATAACGGGAATCGTATTATTGATGAAGACGGTTACTATACCACAACCAGCCCTAATACAGTTATTGGTAACGTTAATCCTGACTATACAGGTGGTGTGTTCAACTCTTTTAAATACAAAAACCTCAGTCTTAGCTTCTTAATAGATGTTCAAAAAGGTGGTAGCGTATTTTCTCTTGATCAGTACTATGGTCAGGCAACAGGCTTATATCCAAATACAGCATTTACGAATGACTTAGGAAACCCTGTACGTAATTCTCTTGCAGATGGTGGTGGTGTAATTTTTGACGGTGTAACTGCTGATGGTTCTCCAAACACTACTCGTGTTGATGTTAGTGAATTTGGAGTATTTGGATATCAAACATTTCCTAATTCAGAATTTGTTTATGACGCTTCTTATGTAAAACTTAGAGAAGTAGCATTAAGCTATAATTTACCATCACGCTTTTTAGATAACCTTTTCTTTACTAAAGCAACATTTACATTAACAGGATCTAACCTTTGGATCATTCACAAAAACGTTCCTTATGCTGATCCAGAAGCTGGTTTAAGCTCCGGTAACCTTCAAGGTTATCAAAGTGGTGTGTTACCAACAACCAGAGATTATGGATTTAATGTAAGTCTTCAATTCTAAAAAAAAACAATGATGATAAAAAAGATAATTTTAATAGGTCTTGGGCTTGTGTTTGCACAATGCTCTAGTGACTTAGAAGGTCTTAACGAAAACGGAAAGGCTTTTACCGATGTTCCGGGAGAGATGCTAATGTCTAATGCCCAGAGAGAACTTGCTGATCAATTAGTAAATACAAATGTCAATAACAATGTATTTAGATTGTTCGCGCAACAATGGAGCGAGGCTCAGTATACCGATGAATCTCGTTATAACATTATTACACGATCAATTCCTGAAAGACACTGGAATATAATGTATCGTGATATTCTTAAAGATTTTGATCAAGCCGCTATAAATATCGAGGCAGAAGAAATTCTTAATGTTTCTGCAGGTCAATTTGCTGAAGACACCGCTATTAAAGCAAATAAACTGGCAATTATTCAGATTCAAGAAACGCTTGCTTGGCAAATATTAGTTGACACTTTTGGTGATATTCCTTATACAGAGGCTTTAGATATAGAAAACATTAATCCTTCGTATACAGATGATGAAGCTATCTATACGAGTATCATTGATAATTTAAATTCAGCTTTAGATGCACTAGATCCTACTTATGGTAGCTTTGGTGATCAGGATTTATATTACGGTGGAGATGTAGAAAGTTGGGTTACTCTTGGTAATTCTTTAAAATTACGTCTGGGTATGCATTTAGCAGATGTGAATCCTACTTTAGCAGCTCAATTAGTTTCTGAAGCAGCAGATGATGTGATTCTAACAAATGAACAAAATGCAACCATAACTTATTTTACTACAACACCTAATACCAATCCACTTTGGGTTGATTTAGTACAGAGTAAGAGAAAAGATTTTGTACCTGCTGATACTTTTGTTGATGTTGTAAATGAATTAGAAGATCCACGCCGACCAATTTTCTTGTCAGATCCAGTAAATGGAGAATTTATAGGAGCTCCTTATGGAGACAATATAACTTATAATGATTATTCTCATTTAGGAGCTTTATTTTACACTCCAGATTTAGAAGGTGTGATTTTTGACGCAGTAGAAGGCAACTTTTTATTGGCTGAAGCCGTAGAACGTGGTTTCATAACGGGTGTTGCTGCTGATTATTATAATGATGCCATTACTGCCAGTATGGTTTATTGGGGTGTAAGCGAAGTAGATGCTGCTACATATCTTGCTCAACCATCTGTTGCTTATGCAACAGCAGAGGGCAATTACAAGCAAAAGATAGGTATCCAAAAATGGATAGGTCTGTACAATCGTGGTTTTGAAGCATGGACAGAGTTCCGTCGCCTAGATTACCCACAACTTGAAGCTCCTGAACAATCTCGTTTCGATGCTGTTCCATTACGTTTTACGTATCCTGTAATTGAACAAAACTTAAATAACTCTGGTTACTCAGCTGCTGCTTCTGCAATAGGTGGTGACGAATTAGACACTCCTATTTTCTGGGATGTAAACTAAGTTCTCTAGTTATTATTTGATTTAAAAGCCATCTGTATTACAGATGGCTTTTTTATTTCTGCATCCACCAAAACAAACCTATCTTTGCCGTATGTCAAAAAGCACTCACATTTACGGTACACGGGCGATTATAGAAGCGATAAATGCCGGTAAAGAAATAGGTAAAATATATCTTCAAAAAGGATTGAATAACCCGCTTTCTAAAGAGTTGGAAGGTTTAATCCGCGAACACGGAATTTCAGTTTCTTACGTTCCTCAGGAAAAATTATATAAATTATCAGATCAGAACCATCAGGGAGCGATTGCTACAATCTCCCCTATTCGCTTTGCTGAATTTGAAGCTACTGCTGAAGCTATTTTGGCAGCAGATAAGCCGGCACTGTTTTTATTATTAGACCAACTGACCGATGTTCGAAATTTTGGCGCAATTATCCGTACAGCAGTTTGCACAGGTGTTGATGCTATAATCGTACCCAAATCTGGGGGAGCACCAGTAACTGACGATACGGTTAAGACTTCAGCCGGAGCTATTTTCAATATCCCCATTTGTAAAGTAGATCATATTAAAGATGCACTTTTTTACTTACAGGGATCAGGAGTTCAGGTTGTGGCTGCAACAGAAAAAACTGAAAGCTCAGTTTACGATTTAGACTACACGACTCCCACTGCTTTAGTTATGGGTAGCGAAGGAAAAGGTGTAACTGCAGGAGTTTTAAAACTCGTAGATCAAAAAGCAAAATTACCAATGGTCGGAACAATCAGCTCACTTAATGTTTCAGTTGCTTGCGGTGCTTTTTTATATGAAATTGTAAGACAACGAAGCTAAACAATTGAATCGTCTTCCGAATCTTCATCAGATTCTTCTGGCGGATCTATAAAATTTCCGTGTTCGTCAAATTGTCGCAAAAAAGGATCATTTTCAGGATTATAAGCTTCGGTTTCCCAATGATATTTAACGGGTTTTGGTATTTTATTTTTAATCACAAAAGCCAGTAAAAGTCCACCCAGAAAACCAGACAAATGTCCTTCCCAGCTCATACCTTCCTGAATAGGCATCGTTCCCCAAATAAGACTTCCGTAGAGAAAAACAACAATTAGCGAGAAGGCCGTAAGCCTATAATGTTTAGACCAGATTCCTTTAAAAAATAAAAAGGAAGCCAAACCATAAATTACACCGCTTGCTCCTATGTGATAAGCCTGTCTGCCAAATAACCACGTTCCCAAACCTGAAATAAGTATCAAAATAAGTAATACGCGCCAAGCCACAGGTCTGTAGAAGTAAAAAAGGCCACCCATTAGAACTAAAGTAGGAACGCTGTTATGCCACAAATGACTCAAACCAGAGTGAATAAATGGTGAAAAAATAATACCCCGTAGGCCAGAAAGCGTTCTGGGCAAAACACCAAAATCTGTAAAATTGTATCCAAAACGAAGTTCAAACCAAAAGACCAGCCACATGAACAGCACAATTAATACGGGATACAAAACCACACCTGTACTAAATTGAAAACCTGTTTTTTGATCGTTCACACACATAATGATTTCTAATATGCAATTGTTTAACCAAAAATCGAAAACAGGAAATACTGGCAGTAATTTGCGCCATTAACTACCAGTTATTAATAATGCCGAAACATTTCTCAATTTTAAGTTGAGTTTTTGAGTTAATCACCGCTAAATAAATAATTTTGAAGAATGAATGCACCACTAGCAGAACGTTTACGTCCTAAAACTCTAGACGACTATCTAAGTCAAGAACATCTTGTGGGTGATAAAGGCTCACTCACTTCTTCAATAAAATCAGGTATTATTCCTTCATTGATCTTATGGGGCCCTCCGGGAGTTGGTAAAACTACTCTAGCTTCTATTATAGCCGAAGAATCAAAGCGTCCTTTTTATATTTTAAGCGCTATAAACAGTGGTGTTAAAGATGTGCGTGAAGTTATTGATAAAGCAAAAAATGCCGGTGGATTATTCACTCAGAAAAACCCATTACTATTTATAGACGAGATCCACCGCTTTAGCAAATCGCAACAAGATTCGCTACTTGCAGCGGTAGAAAAAGGCTGGGTGACGTTAATAGGTGCAACTACCGAAAACCCCAGTTTTGAAGTAATTCCTGCTCTCTTGTCGCGTTGTCAGGTTTATGTGCTCAATCCGTTTTCTGCAGATGACCTGAGAGCGCTTTTAAAACGTGCAATGACTCAAGATGCAATTCTTGCTAAAAAAGAAATAATACTCGAGGAGACTGAAGCGCTGCTGCGCATAAGTGGCGGTGACGCACGTAAACTGCTTAATATTTTTGAATTGCTTGTTACTACCACAAATTCTGAAAAAGTAGTTATTACCAACGAAATGGTTCAGCAAAAGGTGCAACAAAACACGGTGATGTATGACAAAACCGGCGAGCAACACTATGATATTATTTCAGCATTTATAAAATCAATTAGAGGTAGCGATCCCAATGCAGCGGTTTACTATCTAGCCCGAATGATTGAAGGCGGAGAAGATCTCAAATTTATCGCAAGACGCTTGATCATTCTCGCTTCAGAAGATATTGGCAATGCCAACCCAACCGCTTTAATTATGGCTACAAATGCTTTTACCGCAGTAACAACTATAGGCTACCCAGAATCTAGAATTATATTGAGTCAATGCGTGACCTATTTAGCAACCTCAGCAAAAAGCAACGCTTCGTATATGGCGATTAACAAAGCTCAGCAATTGGTAAAACAAACCGGAGATCTACCTGTGCCGCTTGCTTTACGTAACGCCCCTACAAAGTTGATGAAAGAATTGGGATATGGAGATGAGTATAAATACTCTCACGATGGTACGGGAAATTTTATTTACCAGGAATTTCTACCCGAGGAGATTAAAAATCAAAAGCTCTATGAACCGGGAAACAATACACGAGAAGACGGCATTCGCAAGTTTCTTAAAAATCGCTGGGGAGATAAATACAACTACTAAGTCTTAGATTGATTCTTTTAACTCCAGTAAACTACCTCGAAGCAAGCTCAAGAGGCACTCATTATAAAAAAATCCTCAATTTCATGACAAACCTCGGGATAATAGACCCTTTAGCGGTGCCAATAAAAAACTCCACCCTAAGTTTAGGATGGAGTTTTTTATTGGTAAATATTCTTATTTACTTTTTAGTGAAAATCATTTTCACCAATCCGGAAACTCCTTTTATTTCACGTTCTACAGTAAACTCTGTACCATTATAATAACCAACTCCCGTGAATTCTGAAGTGCTTACTAAATAAGAGCCTGCTGAAGTTTTTACAGCGGTCCCTATTTTAGAACTCCCTTCGTAAACATCAAATCCAGAAGTTGTGGCTTTCATACTAAATGAACCATCTTCACTAGTTAAAACAGTTGAAATATCTTCTTCTATTACAGATTCATTTGTACTGGGAGCAGTAGTAGTTTCTGCATCAATCGCTGTGCTCACTTCTTCTTTTATTTCTTTACCTGTATTCTTAACAACGGCAGTCACAGCAACGACCTTAGACTCCTGCTTTTTTCTTATTTCCGGCACCAATTCTGCGGCCTCATCTTCATCTTCTTCAATGAGCTCAGCACGGTCTACTATCTCATCAGAATATGTATAACCATATTCTTCTTCAAGCTCTTCAAACGCATCTCTAAATGCATCCTGATGACCTGCCTTAAACTCCTTTATTTTACTTTTCCCTTCCGGTAAAACAAAGACTTCTTTACCTCTGCAATTCACTAAAGAAATCAAGGCTTTAATACTTAAAAACCCACTAACGGTAGCTCTAGCGTATAATGTATTACAACCATTCTCATTTAAATCTGCAGGCAACTCTTCGTTTTCCATATATGCATCAAAACCATATTTTATAAATAGAAAACGGGTTAGTGCATTTACATCATATTCACCAGCTTCATCTTGAAACTCAAATTTCTGAGGAACAACGATGTATTTATAATCTCCTAATTCTTGAGCCGAAAGGCTTACAACTCCTAATAGTAATGCCACGGCTAGTATTAAATTCTTTTTCATCATGTTTTATAATCTATTAGTCTAACGAACTAAATCTTGTTTTGTTATCGTTCTCAATTTACAAAAATAAGCGAACAGACTTGATATCATCTACTGCAATTTCATCAACGTGTAAATCTGCTTTGTGATAATTAAAACAGATTGTCTGCATTCCAATATTTTGTGCCCCTACAATATCTGCCTCATAAGTATCACCCACCATTATACTTTCAGTCACAGTTGCAGCTGCAGCATTTAAAGCATGGTGAAAAATTTTAGAGTCTGGTTTCTTAACACCAGCAGCTTCGCTACTAGTCATCGTCTTAAAGAAGTGGCCTATTTTTGAATTCTGAAGCTTTAAGGTTTGAACCTCCTCAAAACCATTGGTTATAATATGCAAATGATACTTCTCGTTGAGTTCTTCAAGTAGCTCCATAGCACCATCAAAAAGATGGTTATGTTTTGGCAGATAGTCTATATAATCTACAGAAAGTCTATCTATCAGAAAATCATCAATATTTATCTGTAAAGCATCAAAAGACTTCTTTAACCTCCCATAACGTAATTGTTCTTTGGTTACGCGAGCTTCTCTATAATATTTCCAATATTCAAAATTAATAGGAACGTAAACCTTCAAAAAATCTTCAACACTCACACTGATGTTGTTCTTCTTAAATATATCCTGAAACGCCAATTCTGAATTGCGATCAAAATCCCAAAGGGTATGATCCAGATCAAAAAAAACGTGCTTAATACCTTTAAATTTAGTCATTGACTAATTCTCTAAAAAATTGTTTCCACTGGCCTTCATCCTGACCTTTACCAGTGACTGATTTATTTTTAAAACTGAACACAAAATTACCTTTTACCCGCTCAACTTCTTCTTTCATTTTAAAGAAAATATCTAGTTCATGATTCAATTCTTTAACATCTACTCTTCGGGATTCAAAAGCACTTGCTTGTGCACAAATAGGATGAACAACTAATGGAGTTATACTCTCATAATCAAGATCATAAAAGTTAAAAGGTGTGCAAGTACCGGCTCTAAAACCCAAAACATCAGGGTAACCCATTGAATAATCATTCTTGGCTTCCTGCTGAATCATCTCACGGTAATGCATAGGCAAACTCCCCATATGCGCACTGCAACGTACAGCATTGAGTTCTTTATTAGTAATACCTTCGATTCGTTTCTTTTCTAGCTTCATTTGTTTTTTACCAGACAAAGCTTCTTTAGAAAGTAACAAGCCAATCTCACTGTAATCGCCCACCATTTTTATGAGCTCTCTGAAAGTTTTTTTATTGTATCTGATGTTCTTGGTATAGGTAGAATAGTTACCTACCATAAAGAAGAAGACAAACTTAAATTTGGCATTTTTCTGAACATTTATCAACCAACTAAAGGTATCGTACGGATCTTTTCGCAGACCAATATTTACCCTAAAGCGTAACCAAATACGTTGAAACTGAAAATGTACCAAGTCACTTAAAAAACTGGTTAACCAGCGCATTATTCCTATGCCATACATTTCATAAGCTTGCTCAACATCAACCAATGCCTGAAAAGAAAATTTCCGCTTCGCAAAATCATAATCAGGATATTTTTCCTCTAGAACTTCTTTAAAATAACAAGCCCAGATATCAATAACAGGCTGTGTTAAAAACTCGTTCTGAAACCCTAAACTTTCTCCTGCAGGAAACCTCCCTTGCTCGTCTTTTACGTGTGGTAAAAACTCCTCATACCTACTTAAAAGAACAAAAGCTGCTGCAAAAATATCATAAGGTAAGAAACTCTTAGTACCAGTAACAAAGAAGCATTTTGTATCACGCCACTCTTGCACTTTGACTTCCATATCTGTTATTCCCTGCTCAAAGAGCACCTCTTGACTTTTTATATATAATTCTTTACCAAGCGGCTTATTAGTATAAGAAAGCTTAAGACTGTCATGCACGATAAACTCATCTACCGCAGTCGTAAACTTGACAGGAATCCCTAAAATATTTGTACAAATATGCTTAAACGTATAACGTAAGCGCGGGGTTACTTTATGAGTATAAATTAGGAGCATCTACAAATTCTTAATGGCAAGTTCTGCAATTTTCCAGTAAAGTCGAAAGAATTACAGTTAATTAGATTGAAGCAAGATTCTAAGGATTTAAAGCCCAAAGATTTTATTCTTACTCCAAGCACTGAAGATTTTAAAGCAAACCTTCATCGGCAAAGCTAAAATACGCATTTTCGGTAATGATTAGATGGTCTAGCACTTTTATATCAAGACTTGCTGCTGCGGTTTTGAGTTTTACCGTGATATCTTTATCAGCCTGACTGGGACGTAAACTACCAGAAGGGTGATTATGTGCTAAAATTATAGATACCGCACCCGTCTCAAGAGCTTTGCGCAATACCAATCTCACATCAACTAAGGTGCCGGTCATTCCGCCTTTGCTAAGCTGGTGCATCGTCATCACTTTATTAGAGTTGTTAAGATATAAAATCCAAAATTCTTCGTGACCGAGTTCCCCCAGTATTGGGTTCAAAAGCTCATACACTGCATTACTGCCAGTGATTTTCTTAACGTCTTCGGTTCTCTCTGCTCGACGTCTGCGACCCAGTTCCATCGCTGCAGCAATCGTTATGGCTTTTGCTTCACCTACACCTTTAAATTCCATTAACTGAGATATACTCAACTTCCCTAAAGCCGTCAAGTTGTGTTCTGCGGAAGCTAAAATGCGTTTACTTAAACTCACCGCACTTTCATTGCGACTTCCTGAACCTATCAAAATCGCAATGAGCTCTGCATCGGTTAAAGTGTCTTTACCTTTTTGTAGTAATTTTTCTCTGGGTCGGTCATCTAAAGACCAATTTTTAATTGAAAAATGTTCGGTTTTATGCTCCATAAATATGAGTTGGGTTTAAGATCTCATCAAAAGACCTTAATGATTGTATTTAATTAAACAGCTGTAAAGTAGCGTATTGAATTCTAAAGTTAAAAAAATGTACCTTTAAATCACATCTTTAAACTTTTAAAAAACATGAAAAGTCTTTTTGAATCAGACACTTACAACGCTATTCTAGAACGACTGGCTAATCTTTCTCCTGAAAGTACTGCCCAATGGGGAAAAATGAATGTAGGGCAAATGCTCAATCATTGTCAAAAACCTTTGGAAATTGCTATTTATAATAAGGATTTTGGACTCAAATCTAATTTCCTAATTCGTTCTTTTTTCAAAAAGCCTATGTATGATGATAGTACATTCCGAAAAAATATGCCAACCCCAAAAAGATTTAAAGTATCTGAATTTAAAGATTTTTCTACTGAAAAAGAACGTTTAAAATCGCTTATCGAGTCATTCTACAGCCTGAAAAATAAAAAAGATTGGACACCGCATCCGGTTTTTGGAAACTTCACTCCAGAGCAATGGGGTAAAATGCAATACAAACATCTGGATCATCACTTTAGACAATTCGGAGTATGAGTTTATATCCACCTCAACACCATCAGGAATCTCAGTTTAAAAACGTTATCAAAACGATTGAAACATTTCCTCTGGCTCAGTTGATTTCAGTTTATGAAAACAAACCTATAATTACACATTTGCCATTAAGATATTCCAGAAATGAAAAGTTCGGGATGCTCAGCGGACATATAGATAACAACAATCCCCAACTCAAAAATTTAAAACAGGGAGTTACGTCTACAATTGTTTTTAATGGCCCTGACACCTATATTTCACCCAGTATTTATAACACCAAACAGCTACCTACCTGGAATTATATCAAAGTACATTTAGAAGGAAAAGTAAACCGTATTTTAAGCAATGATGAACTTAAAATGGAAATGATAGAACTCACCAAATTTCTTGAGGGCTCTGATCAAAAATATATTCTAGAAAAAGAAGACCCACGGATGGAAGCCTTTGTAAATTATGTTACCGGTTTTGAACTAGAAATAACAGCCTGGGAAGGTAAATTTAAATTATCGCAAGACAAAAATAAAAAAGATCAAACCGCTGCTAAACAAGCGCTTACAACAAATTATACAGACGTCATTCCTATATATCTAGATTCGGTCTATACGAACCACATAAAAAAGGGCTAGAGCATATTTTGCACACTATCAAAATCTAACCCACCATAATTACCACTACTCATAAGCAACAACACAGAATTTTTGAATTCCTGCTCGTTTAGATAATTTTTAAAATCAGCGGAATCTGTAAAAACAATAAGATCCTCACGCTCAAAAGCTGCTGCTATTTGCTCTTTACTGATCGCATCGAGTTTTTTTACCGCAACTGCTTCCGGTGAATAAAAAACCACCGCTTCTTCAGCAGCGTCTAAAGCTCCTTTATATCCTTTTATAAATTCGGCGTTAAGGCTACTGTAGGTATGTAATTCTAAGCAAGCAATAAGTTTACGATCTGGAAATTGATTCTTAACTGCTTGGGTAGTTGCCTCTACTTTACTAGGTGAGTGTGCAAAATCTTTGAAGGCAATATTATCAGCGGTCTCCCCTATTTTTTCCAGACGTTTTGCCGCCCCTTCAAAACTGGCGATTGCCTCGTAGAAATCATCTTCATCAACACCCATATGCTGACAAATCCATTTTGCGCCGGCAAGATTACTCAGGTTATGCTTTCCGAAAACAGATATTGGCATGGGGCCCTCTGGAGTTTCTAACAGCGTTTCTCCATTCTCAATCGTATATTCTGGTGTGGTGTAAGGATGCTTTCTGGTGGGAGCTGTAGCAGCTTCAGCAATGCGTTTGACCTCAGCATCTTCTTCATTATAAACTAAAATTCCGCCTCGCGAAATAGAGTCTGCAAAGATCTCAAACTGCTCAACATAATTCTCGTAAGTTGGAAACACATTCACATGATCCCAGGCAATGCCACTTATCAAAGCAATGTTAGGTTTATATAAATGGAATTTGGGCCTGCGGTCTATTGGTGAAGAGAGATACTCATCACCTTCAAGTAATATAAAATCATTCTCTTCAGTTAAATGAACCATTGTCTCAAAACCCGGTAACTGGGCACCAATCATAAAATCAACTTCGCGATCGTGGTAATGCAACACGTGCAAAATCATCGATGTAATTGTGGTCTTACCGTGAGAACCGCCAATTACAACTCGGGTTTTTTCTTTAGACTGCTCGTATAAAAACTCCGGATAACTGTAGATTTTGAGTCCGAGTTCTTGGGCTTTCAGCAATTCTGAATTGTCAGGCTTTGCGTGCATTCCTAGAATAACAGCATCCAAATTCTTTTCAATTTTATCAGGAAACCAACCTAATTCTTTCGGCAACAAATCATAGTTTGCTAGACGAGATTTAGAAGGTTCAAAAATGGCGTCATCACTTCCACTTACCTGATATCCTTTGTGATGTAATGCTAAAGCCAGATTGTGCATAGCGCTACCGCCAATTGCTATAAAATGTACACGCATAGTCTGTAATTGCTGTTAAAATAGAAAACGCAAGTTAAGAAATCAACGGCATCAAAAGCGACCGAAATATAAGTATTCTATAATTTAGAAATACGTTCTTTTTCCTCTAAAGCTTGCTCAAAATCAGGCTTATCGGTAAGAGCCAGATTGATGTAGTGAATTGCGCGAGTCTTATCGCCTCTATTTTTATAGATTTGAGCCATACGATAATGTGCCCAACTAACCGGCACCCCGTCTTTTACAGAATGGTTTTCGATATAATGCTTAAGACTTGCCAATCCTAAATCGGGCTCGATATTAAATTCTGCAGCAATTTTACCTATCTGATAATTGATCTGGTTACGCTTGTGAAGTTTTAGACTAGAAGCTGCTGTATCTAAAGCTTTTTTAGGTTCATTCTTTTTCTCATACAGATTAATTAGCTTTTCATAAGTGGTGGGAGACCCTCCCACTTCAATAGCCTTTTTATAAAGTGCTTCTGCATTTTTCATGTCCTTCTTATATTCGGCTACATAGCCTCTTGCGATATAACCATCTACCGGAGATATATTTTGAAGTTCCATCGCATAAGCTTCAGCTTTTTTCTCGCTCCCACCGATGATTCCCGGAAGCTGAAGGTATAATTCTACAAGCGCCCAGCGTGTTTCTATATGTCTAGGATCTAATTCTGCAGCACGGGTAAAATGTTTTTTGATATCGTCTATATAAGTAAGCGCACGCAATTTGCTAATATTTAAAGCTTTCATACCCAAAGCTCCCCCATATTTGAAATTAAAATTAGCACTAGAAGGATTCTCTTCTAAAAGCTCCTCATAATATGTTATAGCATCGTCCCAATTCTCTCTGTAAGAAGCTATATCACCCAGATATTCACGCGTTTTAGCATCATTAGGATGTTGTTTTAAGTAAGCTAAAAATATAGGCTTAGCCTTATCAAAATTTTCAGCTTTAAAATATCCTTCAGCTTTTTGAAAATCTGTTTTTTGAGCAAATACTGTTGCTGAAAAAAGTAGAAAAAAAAGAATTCTTAAATGCATATCTGGTTGTTTGAGTCAAATCTAAACAAAAAGCAGACCACTATAATAAATGAATCTTGAAACTGAACTATTATTTCTCAGGTGGAAATTCTGAGAATACTTTTTGAACGATTTTAGTAAAATACGCTACCCGATCCTGAGGATTCGTATTTACGGCAACATTACTATCGCTAACAGCCTGCCAGACTAACATATCCTTACGTGCATCAACCAAATCAAACGTGATGGTCTGATAGTCTTTTCTTCCGCCTAGCGGAATACCGGCACCTACACTTACTCCGCCTCCATAACTACCTCCTCCAACTCCTATTCCCACTGAATTTTGAGGTGCAGCGTCATACTGTTCTACTACAATATTGATGAGTAAATCTGGAGTTTCAGATTTTGAAAATCCATTTGCTTGCATCACAAGATCAGTTGCATCCATAAGGCGATTATCGTCAAGCTGGCTCATACCAGTTTGCATTTCGCCTATGTAGTTATAAGTCTTGTAGGTTGTGAAATCTATCTGCTCATCATAGTCATAAGCCACTTTGGTACTTCCGCAAGAGAAAAGTGTAGCTGTAAGGACTAAAAATAAAAAATGCTTCATCATATCTTTTCTTTTAAAAATAGATAAAATGAAGCACCTTAAGAGTCAATAAAATCCTAAAATAAGGAAAGTTATTCTTGTACTGCAGGACGATTAAGCATCGCCCACAAGCGATCTTTTAATTGCGTAAGACCTTGCTGAGCCACAGACGAAATAAACAAATACTCAACGGGTAAATTCTTGTCTAGTTCGGTTTTAAGCTCTGCTTTTAACTCGTCATCAAGCATATCGCATTTTGTGATAGCTATTAGTTTGTCTTTATCTAATAATTCCGGATTATATTTCTCGAGTTCGCGCAATAAAATCTGATACTGTTCAGACACGTCAGGTGCATCTGCAGGAATCATAAATAGCAAGGTTGAATTGCGCTCTATATGCCTAAGGAAACGGTAACCAAGTCCTTTACCTTCAGCAGCACCTTCAATAATCCCGGGAATATCTGCAATTACAAAGGTTTGAAAATCTCTGTACTGAACGATTCCTAAATTAGGTTTTAGCGTTGTAAACTCGTAATTCGCAATCTTAGGTTTTGCTGCTGTGATTACAGAAAGTAAAGTCGACTTCCCTGCATTAGGAAAACCTACTAATCCTACATCTGCAAGAACCTTAAGCTCTAACGTCACATCAACCTCTTTACCTCCTATACCGGGTTGTGCATAGCGAGGCGTTTGATTTGTAGAAGTCTTAAAATGTGAATTTCCTAAGCCTCCCATACCACCTTCTGCAATGATATACTCTTGCCCTTCTTCGGTGATCTCTTTAAGTATTTCCTGAGTTTCAGTATCACGTATTACGGTTCCCAGTGGCACATCTACATACATATCTTCACCATCTGCACCGGTACTTGTTTGTTTACTACCATTCCCTCCGTGGCCAGCTTTGATGTGTCTTTTAAACTTAAGGTGTAACAACGTCCACAAATTAGGGTTTGCACGTGCAATAATATGTCCTCCTCGACCACCATCTCCACCATCAGGCCCACCTTTTGTGACGAATTTCTCGCGTCTCAAATGGGCAGAACCTGAACCTCCTTTTCCTGAAGACACATGCATTTTTACGTAATCAACAAAATTTCCTTCGGTCATTTTCTGTTTATTGTTTAATTCAAAATACAAAAATAAACCGCTCTTGACAAAAGCGGTTTATAATCAACTTTATGTTATTTAGCCTTTAAAGCTTATCTATAACTGAGCTTAAACGTGCAGTGATCTCATTGATTTCACCTACACCGTCCACTCCGTAATATTTATCTTGTTTCTGGTAATAGCCTTTTAAAATAGCGGTCTCCTCATAATAAACCTTGATACGATTGCGTATCACAGCCTCGTCTGCATCATCTTTTCTACCAGAAGTTTTTCCGCGCTCTAACAAACGCTTTACTAAAATCTCATCATCTACTTCTAGGGCAATCATTGCTGCGACCTGAGTTCCTTTCTCTTCTAAAAGCACATCTAAAGCTTCAGCCTGTGCAGTAGTTCTTGGGAACCCGTCAAAAATAAATCCGTTAGCATCTGGTGCTTTATCTACTTCAGCACTAAGCATATCAATGGTAACCGTATCTGGCACCAACTGACCTTTATCAATATATGATTTTGCCAGAGTACCCAATTCGGTAGTATTTTTAATATTGTATCTAAAAACATCTCCCGTAGAAATATGAATTAGATTGTATTTTTCTTTTAAAAAAGAGGCTTGTGTACCCTTACCTGCTCCCGGAGGGCCGAACAATACCAGATTTGTCATTTTTGTGGTTTTAAGTTTATAAATCGCATTGAGGTTACGCCCCAAGCCGTTATAATCTAAGCCATAACCTACGATAAAATCATTAGGAATTTCAAGGCCTACGTAATGTATTTTGTATTCTTTTGTATACGAACCGGGTTTAAAAAACAAACTCGCAATGCGGTATTTGTTAACTCCGGCACTTACCATCATTTGCGTGATTTTCTCAATGGTATTGCCGCTATCTACAATATCTTCAATAACAATAACCTCACGCTCTTCAAGATCTGCTTCAAGCGGAATATGTGTTTGCACATGCCCTGTACTTGCCGTACCATCGTAAGAACTCATCTTGATGAATTCTATCTCACAATCCCCTTCAAAACGGCTTAGAAGTTCTGTTGCAAATTTGTAAGCCCCGTTGAGTACTACCAAAAAAACAGGTCGCTTATCTTTAAAGTCTCTGTTGATGGCTAACGCAACCTCATCTATTGAATGGAGTACTTCTTTTTCAGAAATATACTCTTGAAACTGGAGTCCGTTTAATGTAATCATGATTGGTGTGGTAGTCGTTTAAACTAAGCCGCAAAGATACATATTGTTAATGAATATCATTGTGAGCCTCTTTCAATTACACAAGGAAGCTCAAAATAAAAATCTACTGGGTTTAAATCGAAGTATTTCGGTAAGCGCTTCGGCAATCTGTATGTAAAAAGTTACTTTTGTAAGATAAATTCTAGACGATTAACCCCTGATTATTTAAATCTCGAGTATCGAGTAAAAAAGACACTATTTTAATGACATCTTATTTTTCTTCAGATTTTAAACTTGCCATTCTAGGCGGTGGTCAACTGGGCAAAATGCTCCTTTACGAAACACGCAAATTTGATATTCAAACTCTCGTTTTAGATCCCAATCCTGAAGCTCCTTCTCGACTTGCTGCAAATTATTTTGAGCAGGGAGATTTGATGGACTTTGATACAGTTTACAATTTTGGAAAACAAGCAGATGTGGTAACTTTTGAGATCGAAGCTGTAAACGTAGATGCGCTTGAAAAACTGGAAGCAGACGGAATCAAGGTTTACCCCAGTCCACAAACTTTGCGCAAGATTCAGGATAAAGGAATTCAAAAAGATTTTTATACTGAAAAAAATACACCTACGGCCCCTTACAAACACTTTGCAAAACTAGAAGACTTGAAGCTTGCTATTACTGCAAATCAAACGAGTTTTCCTTTTGTATGGAAAAGCTGTCGAGGGGGTTATGACGGTAAAGGAGTTCAAGTTGTGCGCTCACAAGCGGATCTTGAAAAACTTGTGGATACACCTTGTATTGCAGAAGATATGATCCCGTTTAAAAATGAACTGGCTGTTATTGTTGTTCGTAATCCCAAAGGCGAAGTAAAAAGTTATCCGGTTGTAGAAATGGAATTTCATCCCGAAGCCAATCAGGTTGAATATGTGATTTGCCCGGCCCGAGTAGACGATAAAGTTGCCGCAAAAGCACGAGAAGTTGCCACTCAGGTTTCTGAAGCTTTTGAACATGTAGGTTTGCTAGCTGTTGAGCTGTTTCAGACCGAAGACGATCAGATTCTGGTTAACGAAGTGGCTCCAAGACCTCACAACAGTGGTCACTACAGCATAGAAGGAAGTTATACCAATCAATTTGAGCAACATTTACGTGCGATCTTAGACCTTCCGCTAGGAGAAACCGAAAGTAAAATTGGTGCTGTAATGGTTAATCTTGTAGGTGAAGAAGGCTTTACAGGAGACGTCTTCTATGAGAAAATCGAAAATATTTTGGCGCTTAAAGGCGTTACTCCACATATATACGGAAAGCGCGAGACCAGACCCTTTAGAAAAATGGGGCACGTGACCATAGTGAACAGTGACTTAAGTGAAGCACGTAAAATCGCTGAAGAAGTTAAAAAAACAATACGAGTAATTACAAAATAAAAAACAATGGTAGGAATCATAATGGGAAGCACCAGTGATATGCCGGTGATGCAAGCTGCAATAGATATTCTTGAAAATTTTGGTATCGCTACTGAGATAGACATCGTGTCTGCTCACCGTACACCAGATAAACTTTTTGATTATGGCAAAAATGCGCACGAACGCGGCATACAGGTAATTATTGCAGGTGCCGGTGGGGCAGCGCATCTTCCGGGAATGATTGCTTCATTATCACCGTTACCGGTAATTGGCGTTCCTGTAAAATCTCGTAATTCTATTGATGGCTGGGATTCTGTACTTTCAATATTACAAATGCCAGGCGGCGTTCCTGTAGCAACCGTTGCATTAGACGGAGCACAAAATGCGGGTATTCTTGCTGCTCAGATTCTTGGAGCTTCAGATGCTGTCGTTCGTGAGAAAGTGATTCAGTATAAAACCGGCTTAAAAGATAAGGTTATACAAGGCGCGGCTTCGATTAAGAAATAAAAAAGAGCCGCTAAAAGCGGCTCAGTATAGAAATGTCAAGGTAAATTAAAGTATTTATTAACCATTCTAAATATTATTAATCAAACCCATCTACAAATCTATTCCAGTTTTTTCGTGTATTAAATTTAAACGAAATTAAGTATAATACTCGACAAAGACATCACAACTCTAGCTTAAATGCTTATTCTTTAAAAAACACTATACGAAATTGAAAGATTCAGAAAATATATTGCTTAAAAATTTTGATATCGCACCTTTTGATGCAATTCAAGATACTGACTATAAACCGGCTATTGAACAAGCTATACTAGAAGCTCGTAAGGAAATCGACCTAATTGCAAATTCTAGTGAACCTCCAACTTTTGAAAATACGATAGCTGCTTTAGATTATGCGGGCTATAAGTTAGATCGTATTACCAGCGCTTTTTTTAACATAAACAGTGCAGAGACGAATGAGACTATTCAAAAAACAGCTCAAGAAGTATCTCCGCTATTATCAGAGTTTTCTAACGACATTACACTAAACGAAACCCTATTCAAACGTGTAAAACACGTTTTTGATACTAAGGATTCTCTAGAACTCAGTAGAGAGCAACAGGTTCTTCTTGAAAAGAAGTACAAAGGTTTTTCTCGAAATGGAGCAAATCTTCCTGAAGATAAAAAAGCACGCTTACGTGAAATAGACACTCAACTTTCTAAACTCGCGTTGACTTTTGGTGAGAATATTTTAGCCGAAACGAACAAATTTGAGCTCCACATTACTGATGAAGCTGATCTTGCCGGTTTGCCGGAAAGCACTATAGAGAGTGCTTCACAGACTGCTGAAGAAAAGGAAAAAGAAGGTTGGATCTTCACACTAGAATACCCCAGCTATATTCCTTTTATGAAGTATGCCGAAAATCGTGAACTACGAAAAAAAATGGCGATTGCTTTTGGCGCAAAAGGTTTTCATAATGACGAGTTGGATAATCAGGACAACGTTTTAACTATCGTAAACCTGCGTCACGAACGTGCAAATTTACTGGGCTATAAAACTCACGCCCACTTTGTACTTGAGGAGCGTATGGCTAAAGCTCCCGAGAATGTTGAGCGATTTTTAGAAGATCTACTTGAAAAAGCAAAACCTGCAGCAGAGCTGGAATTTAAACAGCTGGAAAACTTTGCTAAAGAACGAGACGGGATAGAGCAATTACAAAAATGGGATAGCGCTTTTTATTCTGAAAAGTTAAAACAACAGCTTTTTGAATTGGATGATGAATTGCTGAAACCCTATTTCAAACTTGAGAATGTCATAGACGGTGTATTTAATGTTGCTAAAAAATTATACGGACTACGTTTCTTGGAGGTTTTTGATATCCCAAAATATCATAAGGATGTAAAAACCTATCAGGTATTTGATGATAAAGATAATTTTGAAGCTCTTTTTTATGCTGATTTTCATCCGCGCGCCGGCAAACGTGGCGGAGCCTGGATGACCCAATTTAAAGGGCAATTCATAAAAGACGGCGTTAATGAAAGACCACACGTTTCTAATGTGTGTAACTTCACCAAGCCTACCCCTTCTAAGCCTTCTTTACTAACGTTTAATGAGGTTACCACTTTATTTCACGAGTTTGGTCACGGCTTACACGGGATGCTTGCAAACACTACATATCCTAGTTTGTCCGGTCCTTCTGTATTTTGGGATTTTGTAGAGTTACCGAGTCAGGTTTTAGAGAACTGGTGTTATGAGCCTGAAGCTCTGGCGCTTTTCGCAAAGCATTACGAAACCGGAGAAACCATCCCGATGGTATTGATCGATAAAATTAAAAAGGCTGCAAACTTTCAAGAAGGAATGCAAACCTTGCGTCAATTGAGTTTTGGTATACTAGATATGTCCTGGCATGCAACAGATCCTAGCGGAATTAAAAATGTAAAAGCTCACGAAACAGCAGCTTTTGAGGGAACAAAATTATATCCTGATGTAGCCGAAAACTGCATGAGTGTAGCATTTTCTCACATTTTTCAAGGAGGGTACTCAAGTGGCTATTATTCTTATAAATGGGCTGAAGTTCTGGATGCAGACGCTTTTGCATATTTTAAAGAAAATGGTATTTTTAATAAAGAAGTTGCAGATAAGTTCAAAAATCATATCCTTTCTCAAGGAGGCACCGAAGATCCTATGGTGTTGTATAAGCGCTTCCGCGGAAAAGAACCCAATCCTGAAGCACTATTAAAAAGAGCAGGGTTGATTAAATCCTAATGAATGGCACAGCGTCTTAATTGTAATAGCAATTTAAACTCAATAAGTATTTACAAAAGCTTTCTGAGTTACAAAGGCTACTCCAATATTGAATGTAAAAGCTGTGGTTCGTTAATAGTTCACAGTGCGAAAAACAGATTATATGGCGGTTTAATTGTTGGAACATCAATATTAATGTCTTTTCTATATTTTGGTTCTAAAAATCCAAGCGTAGAGAATGTATTAATAGGGATTGGCATAGCAGCTATTATATTTTTATTGGGCTCCTTACTCATAACTCCGCTTTTGCAATTTGAAAACAAATAAAATAAGCCTTCTAGAAGTTATACTTTTAGAAGGCTTATTTATTCTTCTCCTCAATCCATTTACTCATAAACTTTGAAGCTTGTAGCGATTGATGCCAAAGCATTGCCCCTGTAAAATTTGCTTGACGATGCTGTTCTAAATTTTTCAGAAGCTCATTTATTTTTGAATGAAATAGGGGTTGCCAATAACTTTGTAGAAAACGCTCATTTATAATTTTAACTCCATTTTTTTGTGCTTTTGACCAAGCTTTGGAGTCTTTATAAAGGCTGACTGCAGCATCTGCAAAATCATTAAAATCATCAGTTACGCTTCCGTTAAAAGGCAATGTGCCGTGCATGCCTTCAGCACCAACTTTTGTAGTTACAGCAGGAGTACCACACTGCATCGCATCTAGCAATTTTCCTTTTAAACCGGCTCCTGTAAGTAATGGGGCAAGTAAAACACGTGCATCTTCAATAACCTCGTGTGCACTTTCGGCTCTGCCTAAGACATAGAAATTTTCTTTAGGATTGTGTAGCTGGGTGTGTTTTTCTGCGGGGTATGAACCGTAAACACGCATTTCTGCATCAGGTAACTGTTTACGAATTATGGGCCAGATTTCGGTTTTTAAATACCGTACTGAAAGCCAATTGGGTTCGTGTCTAAAATTACCAATGGTCACAAAATGCTTTCGTTTCTCAAAAGGCTTCCAAATAGAAATCACCTCATCAGAAATAGGTTCCACCAGAAAAGGCAAATAAAACAATTGTTGATCAGGAACATTAAAAAAATCGTTCAATACTTCCATCTCAAATTCTGAAATAACCAGGGTCAAATCACAGCGATATATACTCGCCAATTCGCGCTTTGCAAAATCGTTATGGAAATACTTTTCAGAAAAAGACTCTCCGGCTTTTAAAGCTGCTTCGCGCCCTTTTCTAAGTCCGTGCAAGTCTATCGTTTCTAAAATCCGTACCGCATCTGGACACTGCTCTTTTACACGCCAGCCAAATTGTTCTTCAATAACAAACTTGTCAAAAACAACCACCTGGGGATTTAAATCTTTAATGTAAGTATCAAAACTGCTGTTATTAAGTTGGATGATCTCTTCTGCCACATTAATTTTTGATAAGTCTTCAGACAATGGTGTTTTACCGGCTGCGCAGGCAAAATGCACTTCAGCGCTCTTATTCTGAAACGCTTTGATCAATTGCATAATACGGGTTCCTGCAGCAGAAGAAACCGGCTCTGGCCATACATTACCTAAGAAGAGTACTTTCATAACGCAAATATAGTTTTACCGCAGCAATAAAAATAAGTTTCAATAAATATTGAAATTTTAAAAATAAATACTATATTTGAAACATGGAATTCAAGGAAGCAAAAGATCAATTTTTACAAACCTGGGGAGCATTAGGTTCTCAGTGGGGCATTAATAAAACGATGGCTCAGATTCACGCGCTATTGATGATCTCTCCAGATTCGCTTTCTATGGAAGAAGTGATGGAAGAACTGCAAATCTCCCGCGGAAATGCAAGTATGAACCTTCGAGGTTTGATTGATTGGGGAATTGTTTATAAAGAGTATAAGCCCGGTGAACGCAAAGAATATTTTAAAGCAGATCAAGATGTTGACTCGCTGGCACGTAAAATTGCCATCGAACGCAGTAAGCGAGAAATCAAACCTGCATTGCGTGTACTCGCAGATGTTAAAAACTTTAACGACAACCCAAGTAATGAAGCTCAAAAGTTTAAAATGAAGACCGAAGAGCTTTATGAATTTGTGAGTAAGGCAGATACGATGCTTGGTAAAATAGTAAACCAAAAAGAAAACTGGATTACTAAAACTATCATGAAACTGATGAGTTAATATTTTTTTAAATAATAATTTCAATATTTTCTGAAACTTTAAAAATAACGAGATGAATTATAACCTTCTTTCTTATAGTATTTATATAATTCTGATGGTGATTATTATCTACAGCATCGGCAAGGTATGCTACACAAACGGCAAAGCTTTTATTTTAAATGCAATCCAAGACGAAGAACTTACTATCAGAACCAACAAATCACTTTTAGCAGGTTACTATTTAGTGAATATTGGGTTTGTAATATATACAGTACAGGGATGGCCAGAAATTGTGAGTTCTCTAGAGATAATAAATAAGATAAGCACATACGTAGGCTCTTTATTAATCGCACTCGCGTTACTTCATTTTTTCAACATTTATTTTATAACCCACCTACTCAAAAAAATTATTAATCATTAATTCAATTACTTATGGAAACTTCAAAAATTCTAGTCGGCTATTTTATCTACTTACCCATCACCATTGCATTAACGCTTTTCGTATCAAACATACTTTTCAAAAACGGCAGGTTGTTTATGATAGATATCTTTAAAGGGAAGGAAGAAATTGCTTTAGCTACAAATAAGCTATTTAAAGTAGGATTCTATCTTTTAAACATTGGTTTTGCTCTTTTAATTATGGAGATTCACGACTATGGCTTCGATGACACCTATCAAAATCTAGCCGAAGTTTTAAGTTCTAAAATTGGTGGATTTACGATCTATTTAGGCTTAATGCTATTCTTCAATATATTTTTATTCTTTAGAGGAAGAAAAAAATCAAGACAAACTTTGAAAACTCAACAGTTATGAAACTCCAAGAGAAAGCTGTAAAAGGAGGAGTTTTATTGGCAACATTTGGTATCATATCGTTTTTAGCTATTATGCATTTCTTTTTTGATTCTTTCAAATATGCATTTAACAATGATATTATAAACTTCTTTTTGATTGCCTGTATAATTAATTACACTGTAAGTATTTGTGTAAGCAACTGGTGCTTAAAAGCTATTTCAAATGGAAGAAATTCAAAGTTAATGGGCTTAGTTTTTACATTGTTGTCGTTAATTATATTTTCTATGCTCTTCAACATTCCTTATTTTATATATGAATGCATTACTAATACCAAATACATTACTGATCACTTAACCATTCTATGGGTCTCTCCCATATATTGTTTTATTATGGGTTTTATTCCCGCCGTTATAATCGGGGTACCATACGGACTTTATCTTGATGACGATTTGTTGTAAAACAAAAACCCCCGCAAATGCGGGGGTTTTAACATTATTATCATAATAAATTATGCTTCCATATATTCTTCTATAGGAGCACAGGTACAAATTAAATTACGATCTCCATATGCATCATCAACACGACGTACCGCAGGCCAGAATTTATTGTCTGCAACGTATTCTAAAGGATAAGCTGCTTGCTGACGGGTATACGGGAATTCCCAGGTTTCTGCAGTAAGCATATGTAATGTATGTGGTGCATTTTTAAGCACGTTATTTTCATCATCTGCAGTTGCTGAATCAATCTCTTTTCTGATGCTAATCATCGCATCACAAAAGCGATCTAATTCTTGCTTGCTTTCACTTTCTGTAGGTTCAATCATCATTGTGCCAGCAACAGGAAAAGAAACTGTAGGTGAATGAAAACCGTAGTCAATTAAACGCTTGGCGATATCAACCACTTCGATCCCATTTTCTTTAAACGGACGACAATCTATGATCATCTCGTGAGCGGCACGACCTTTTTCACCAGAATACAATACCTCAAATGCTCCTTTTAAACGCTCTTTAATATAGTTTGCGTTCAAAATTGCAGCTTCTGTAGATTCTTTTAAGCCAGCTGCTCCAAGCATTTTTATATATGCATAACTAATTAAACAAACCAAAGAAGAACCCCAAGGCGCAGCAGAAATTGCAGAAATTGCCTGTTCTCCTCCTGTTTTAATTACAGGGTTTGTTGGTAAGAAAGGCTCCAACTGTTCTGCCACACAAATAGGACCTACACCAGGACCACCTCCTCCGTGAGGGATAGCAAAGGTCTTATGAAGATTAAGGTGACAAACATCTGCACCAATCTTTCCAGGATTGGTCAAACCTACCTGAGCATTCATATTAGCACCGTCCATATAAACCTGACCGCCGTTATCGTGTATGATTCCGGTGATTTCTTGAATAGCACTTTCATAAACTCCGTGAGTTGATGGATAGGTTACCATCAATGCTGCTAGATTGTCTTTATGCTTTTCGGCTTTTTCACGCAAATCATCTACGTCAATATTACCTGTATCTGTTGCTTTAGTTACTACTACCTGCATACCCGCCATTACAGCACTTGCAGGATTGGTTCCGTGTGCAGAAGAAGGAATCAAGCAAATGTTACGATGTGCCTCTCCTCTATTTTCGTGATATGCCTTGATCACCATCAAACCGGCATATTCACCTTGAGCACCCGAGTTAGGCTGCAAAGATGTGCCTGCAAAACCGGTGATCTCAGTAAGTTGGTCTTCTAACTTCTTCAATACTTCCTGATAACCGCCTGCCTGCTCCACCGGTACAAATGGGTGAATTCCTCCCCAGCGTACATCGCTTAACGGAAGCATTTCTGCAGCAGCATTCAATTTCATCGTACAAGATCCTAATGAGATCATACTGTGATTAAGCGATAAATCTTTACGCTCTAAACGCTTGATGTAACGCATCAATTCAGTTTCTGAATGGTAGCTGTTAAAAACCGGATTGGTCATAAATTCCGTTTTACGACTTAAAGCTTCCGGGATTGCTATATTTCCAGCTAAACCTTCTAAGTGGGTAAACTCTTTACCTAAAGCTTCCGCAAAAACAGCAATAATTTTATTCAGATCAGCTAGACTGGTGGTTTCATTTATTGAAACCGAAACCGTACCTGCATCCGGATAATAGAAATTAATTTCGTTAGCTTCTGCGAACTTGCGTACATTTTCTGCATCTGTCTTCACTCTAATGGTATCAAAGTAGGCAGAGTTCAACTGATATAGACCTATGTTTTCTAAAGCATCTGCTAGCGTCGCTGCTGTTCTGTGAATTTTTGTAGCAATATATTCTAGCCCCTTAGGACCGTGATATACGGTGTACATACCGGCCATAACTGCTAATAAAACCTGTGCAGTACAAATATTTGAAGTTGCTTTATCTCTCTTAATATGCTGTTCACGGGTTTGAAGCGCCATACGCAAAGCACGGTCTCCATTACGGTCTTTGGTCACTCCAATAATCCTACCCGGAATGTTTCTTTTAAATTCTTCACGCGTTGCAAAGTAAGCTGCGTGTGGCCCACCATATCCTAGCGGTATACCAAAACGTTGCGTAGTACCTACAACAACATCTGCTCCTAAATGACCCGGAGCTTCCAGTAAGACCAAACTCATAATATCTGCAGCAACAGCTACTTTGATATCTGCTTCTTTTGCTTTGGAAATAAAACCTGCATAATCGTGTATCTCTCCTGAAGCTGAAGGGTATTGCAATAAAGCACCAAAAAAGTCAGAACCAAATTCAAATTCTTGCGGGTTACCTATAACTAACTCTACACCTACAGGAAGTGCTCTGGTCTCTAACACAGAAAGGGTTTGTGGTAAAACTTCTTTATCTACAAAAAACTTAACTACATCATTCTTCTTCTGAACCCGGCTGCGTACTGCTGCAATCAAAGTCATTGCTTCTGCAGCTGCTGTAGACTCATCTAATAAAGATGCGTTTGCCAGCTCCATACCGGTTAGGTCGCTTATCATCGTCTGAAAATTCAATAATGCCTCAAGACGCCCTTGAGCAATCTCTGCCTGATATGGAGTGTAAGCGGTATACCAACCCGGATTTTCTAAAATATTACGTTGAATTACCGCAGGAATTTTTGCCTCGTGATACCCTAAACCTATATAGGTTTTGAACAGTTTATTTTTGTTTGCTAGCGCATTTATATGCGTGGCATACTCATACTCACTTAATGCAGGCTCAAGATTCAATGCCTTTTTTAACCTAATTCCGTCAGGAAGTGTTTCATAGATTAATTGGTCTATTGTATCAACGCCCAAAGCTTTCAGCATTACATCCTTTTCCTCTGGTCTTGGCCCTATATGCCTTAAAGCAAAAACATCTGTTCTCATATACAAATTATCTGTGTTTAGAATGGCGCAAAATTACAATATCAGTTAGGAATATAATCACATGTGATTATGAGTTTTTCAACCACTTAAAGCACTTATCAACACATAACCTATATTTGCTAAATGAAAGGCCTTAAAAGCATTTTTGATTTTTATATCAACAGTAGTATTCACGTGGCTTTGTCTGTTGTCTGCCTCTCGTTTATCAGTCAAGAAGAATTGAATCTTCTACACGAGCAAACCTTTGACTGGTTCATTTTTTTTGGGACAATAACCGGTTATAATTTTGTAAAGTATGCTGCGCTTGCAGGTTTGCATCACCGCAACCTAACAGAGCGCTTAAAAAGCATTCAGGTTTTCTCTGTTTTTTGTTTTATAGCGATGATTTATTTTGGAATTCAGTTTGAATTTCAATTTTGGATTTTTTGCGTACCGCTGGCACTTTTAACTCTACTCTATGCATTGCCTTTTTTACCGCATAAGAAGAATTTACGGATGGTGCCTTCGCTTAAGATTTTTATAATTGCAGCAGTATGGGCGGGAGTGAGTGTATATTTACCGGTAGTTTATGATTTTACAGACTGGTCAACAGATGCGACATTATTAACTGCTCAACGGTTTTTACTCGTTTTGTCGTTAATAATTCCGTTTGAGATACGTGATTTTAATTATGATGCCTCAAGTTTAGGGACGCTTCCGCAAAAATTAGGCATAAAAAAAACCAAACTATTTGGCCTTTTGATGGTTACAGGATGTGTAATCTTAGAAATTTTTAGAGAAAGTTGGTTTAGCTCTGCCAGCATTCTTCACTTTATAATGTTAGCGTTAACAGCTTTCGCTATACTAAAAGCTAAAACCGTTCAACCTTCATATTATTCGTCTTTTTTTGTAGAAGGAATTCCTATTTTATGGTTTCTGCTCAGTTTTGTTTTTAGCGAGTTCGCGTTCTAACTCTTCTCTTATACGCTTCTTACATTCTTCGGGCATTTGCCTGCATTTAGGATCTTTAAGAAGCTTTGTCAATTTTGCATTACGCTCTGAATAATCAGAGCAATGTTTACAAATAAGGTTATGAAAACGCACATTAAGCTTTTCAAAGAAAGAAGCATCTTCATATTGACCTTTATCACAAAGGTGCCCGGCTTTTTTACAATCTACAAATAGTTTCATCTCTTATAACCAGTTTTCTTCTAAGCAACTTGCTAGTGCTGTGCGGGCTCTGTGTATGATAACCCACAAGTTAGACGGTGTAATATCAAATTCTTTACAAATAGTTTCGGTATCCTGACCCTCAATGGTTTTTTTCTTAAATATAGCCGCTTGTTTTTCAGGCAATTTATTTAAACATGCATAAATAGCCACGCCCAGCTCAGTATTTTCTAAGTCATCTTCTGCTGTACGATCAAAGGGGTCTGCAACCCGTTCTTCTAACCAATCCCCGGTTTCCTCATCGCTAGAATAATTCATTCTAACCTCAGCTTTGCCTTTATTAGAGTTTATCTTTCGGTAATAATCAATGATCTTACGCTTAAGAATCGAAATCAACCAGGTTCGCTCACTAGCTTCTCCTTTAAAATTTTTCATAGATTTTAACCCGGCTAAAAAGGTCTCTGAGATGATATCTTCAGCAACCTCTTTATCATTCACCTTAACAATCGTGTAATTGTAGAGGTAATCTGAATATTTGTCCACCCATTTTTGGGGATCAAGTTGGTGGTTTGCCATAATTGTTAAATCTGTTGCATCAACAAGTGGTAAATTTACACAATTCTCATCAGCAAGCTTCAGCTAATTTAAGATTCCCCTTTTACTCTTTATTGTCTTTTTAAAATTTTAGAGAAACACTAAGAATCACTTACTTTTGCGAGATCATTAAATTAAAACATTCGTGTACGAAAAAACATTCCCTAATAAGCGCTACGCCAAAACAGTCCAATTTCTAAATGAAGTTTTACCACAAGGAAGTGCTGTTTTAGATCTAGGTGTTGCCAATCCTTTTTCAGAAATAATGAAAAAAGAGGGCTACACGGTGACTAACACCAGCGGTGAAGACCTGGATCTAAATACTACTGCAGTAAAAAATACAACAGTTGATGCGGTAACCGCATTTGAGATTTTTGAGCATTTATTAGCACCTTTTAATGTTTTGAAAGCTATTGAAACAGACAAACTAGTTGCCAGCATTCCGCTGAAATTATGGTTTTCTCCGGCTTATCAAAGTAAAACAGATAAATGGGACAGACATTATCACGAGTTTGAAGATTGGCAATTTGACTGGCTTTTAGAAAAGGCCGGCTGGGAAATTAAAAAGCGTGAAAAATTCACGCATCCTGTAAAAAAATTAGGTTTTAGACCCATACTAAGACTTTTTACACCCAGATATTATTTAGTTTACGCAGAGCGGAAATGAGAATTGTTATCATCATACCGGCGTATAATGAAGCCGCACTAATTAGCAAAACGCTAGACTCATTACTTGCACAAACTTTTTCTGCGGAAAAGATCGTAGTAGTTGATGATGGCAGCACAGATGAAACACTACAGGTTGTAGCATCATATGCCGCAAAAAATAATAGCATACAACTTGTTCAAAAAAATTCTGAAGCGGCACACCTACCCGGAAGCAAAGTTGTACAAGCCTTTAATTACGGGTTAGAACATTTGAATATAGATTATGATTTGCTTTGTAAGTTTGACGCAGACCTTATTTTTCCTGAAAATTATTTAGAGACGGTAGTTAAAGCATTTCAACACAATGAAAAATTAGGTATGTATGGCGGCTTTTGTTACGTAGATCAAAATGGCTCATGGAAGCTGGAAAATCTCACTAACAAAGATCACATTCGTGGTGCTCTTAAATGCTATCGTAAAGCTTGTTTTAAAGCTATTAGCGGACTCAAAACAGCTATGGGTTGGGACACTTTAGACGAACTGTTGGCACAGTATCATGGCTGGGAAGTTCAAACTAATGAAAGCTTACAGGTAAAGCATCTAAAACCCACAGGTCACACCTACTCTGCTAAAGCCAAGCATAAACAAGGTGAAGCCTTCTACGGCATGCGCTACGGGTTGTTATTAACTGCGATTGCTTCAGCTAAACTGGCTTTTAGAAAGAAAAGCTTCACGCTCCTTAAAGATTATCTCACCGGTTATTTCAACGCACAAAAAAAACACCTTCCCTTTTTAGTGACTCAAGAAGAAGGTGCTTTTATACGTAAACTTCGCTGGAGTAAGATCAAGCAAAAGTTACTCTAAAACTTCTGTAATTACAGTTCCTGTTGTACCATTAGGATCTTGTATTCCTAAAAGTGCTGCAACTGTAGGAGCGACATCAGTAATAACGGTTTGGCTATACGTGTGCCCTTGCTTAATTCCGTTTCCGTAGAATAATAAGGGTACGTGCGTATCATAACTATATGGAGTACCGTGAGAAGAACCGGTAGGTCCTCCTGTTAGATAACCGGGATCAAGAATAAAAAACACATCCCCGCTACGTTCTTGGTCAAAACCTTTTTGAACAAGTGAAGCAACTCCGGTTTCATACGATCCTTGTTCCATTTGAGCGCGTGTATAAACTTTACTAATTCCTTTATATTGTAGTGTAAAATGCTTGATATCTTTTTGTAAAGCTTCTGCGTCTATACTTTCATCTGCTAAAACAGTATATCTAAAAAACACCTGATCGTTAGAAATATCTTCAATCAAATCATCACGACCGTATTTTTGTGAAATGAAGTCATTCAATTCGTTTCTAAAGCTGCGAATATCAAAATATCCAGAAGGAATTTTCACACTGCTTAAAAATGCAGGAACGTGAACCGCGGCATGATCTGCCGTTAAGAATACTGAGTAATTTCCTTTACCTACTTTTTTATCCAACGCTTCAAGAAGTTTTGCGATCTCTAAATCTAATCGAACATAAGTATCTTCAACCTCTTTTGAATTAACACCGAAGTTGTGCCCCACATAGTCTGTACAACTATAGCTCACCGCAAGAAAGTCTGTATCGGCATCCTTACCCAAATCTTCCCCATCAAGCGCTGCAATAGCAAAATCTGTAGTAATGGAGTTTCCGTAAGGAGTAGATTTTAAAATACTATAGCCTCCGTTTTCTTTTTCTAATTTTTTTAAATCATAAGGAAATGTAGCAGTCTCTTTTCCTCTAAAACCACCTTCAAAATCATTAAGATCGCTTCCGCTTTCAATGTATTCTTTTATTGGCTTGTACGTATCCCAGTCTTTCATATAAGCTTTAGCAGGTTTCTTTTTATTAAAGTCATTTACCCACTTTGGCAATTCATTCATATAATAGGTGCTCGTGATAAAAACACCTTCATCACCGCCTTGAAACCAATACGCTCCATTTGCTGTATGCCCGGCAGGCAGGATAGCCCCACGGTCTTTAATAGAAATTCCAATTGTTTTACCACGCATTTGGGTGTGTAGTCTATTCTGATCTGTAATCGTCGAAGTACGCATACGTCTTGGAGACATTTGACCAACACCAATATCATCTGTACCCACTGAAGCTACCGTTGTATCTTCGGCACAATACACATCTTTTTTCTCAAACTTGTTATACCAACTATTCGATATAATCCCGTGATTTTGCGGTGTCGTCCCTGTATAAATAGAGGTATGACCGGGAGCCGTTTTAGTAGGCATATAATTATAATGGTTATTCTGGCAATTGAAGCCTTCACGCTCCAAACGCTTAAACCCGTCTTTACCATATTGATTATCAAACCTTGTGAGATAATCGTAACGCATTTGATCTACAACAATCCCCACGACAAGCTTGGGTTTTTCTGATGTTTTTTGACCAAAAGAAGATACACTTGCAAAAGTCATTAAACCAAGTGTCAGTGATTTTAGGGAAGATAATTTCATCATATTATTTTTAGACGCACAAAGCTAAAACATAACAGGCAAGATGTAAGTTTAAGTTAATCTTAAATATGCATCCCACCTATTTTTGCTATTTTTAGACCTGAAAAAATAACTATGGGATACCTGAGAGAGATAGGTCTTTATATTATGATGCTTAAGGGTGTTTTTATCAAACCCACTAAGACATCAGTCTTACGTAATTTGATCCTAAAAGAAATAGATGACCTTATCATAGGCTCATTAGGTATCGTATGTTTTATTTCTTTCTTCGTAGGGGGTGTTGTAGCCATACAAACAGCCTTAAATATGGATAACCCTATTCTTCCTAAATCGTTAATAGGTTTTGCGTCAAGGCAATCTATAATACTAGAATTTGCTCCTACATTTATTTCCATCATTATGGCAGGTAAAGTGGGTTCATTTATCACCTCAAGCATAGGTACAATGCGCGTTACTGAACAAATTGACGCATTAGAAGTAATGGGAATCAATTCGTTGAACTATTTGGTTTTTCCTAAAATAGTGGCGATGCTTTTTTATCCATTTGTTATTGCAATCGCTATGTTTCTGGGAATCCTAGGCGGGTATACCGCAGCAGTATTAGGCGGTTTTGCAACAGGAGATCAATTCATACAAGGGCTTCAAGAAGATTTCGTGCCGTTTCAGTTGGTTTATGCCTTCATTAAAACCTTCGTTTTTGCACTATTGCTCGCAACCATTCCTTCTTATTTTGGATATTATATGAAAGGTGGAGCTCTGGAAGTAGGTAAAGCTAGCACCACATCTTTTGTGTGGACCAGTGTATTTATCATTCTTTCAAATTATTTAATAACCCAATTACTCTTAAGCTAATGATTGAAGTAAAAGAATTGAAGAAAGGATTTGGCGGAGATGAATTGGTTCTAAAAGGAATTTCTACAACTTTTGAGAAAGGAAAAACAAACCTAATTATTGGCCAAAGTGGATCGGGTAAAACCGTGTTTTTAAAATGTCTTTTAGGACTTTTTAGACCCACTGAAGGAAAAATACTGTATGATGGTCAAGCGTATTCTGAACTTTCTCCTGAAAATCAGAGAACCTTACGAGAGCAAATGGGAATGGTTTTTCAAGGAAGTGCTCTTTTTGACTCTATGTCTGTTGAAGAAAACATTATGTTTCCACTTAAAATGTTTACCAAACAACGCAAAGCAGAACGTAGAGAACGAGCTAATGAAGTAATAAAAAGAGTAAACCTCATTAATGCGAATAACAAACTACCTTCTGAAATATCTGGAGGGATGCAAAAAAGAGTTGCAATCGCCAGAGCGATTGTAAACAACCCTAAATATTTATTCTGTGATGAACCCAACTCAGGATTAGATCCGCGTACAGCAACACTTATTGATAACCTTATTCAGGAAATCACGCACGAGTATGAGATCACCACGATCATCAACACGCACGACATGAATTCTGTGATGGAAATTGGAGAGAAAATTGTTTTCCTTCAAAAAGGGCACCTTGCCTGGGAAGGCTCTAAAGACACCATTTTTAGAGCAGACAACGATGATGTCACAAACTTTGTATACTCTTCAGATTTGTTTAAAAAGGTTAGAGAAGCGGTTATTAAAGACTCCTAATTAATAACGTGCAATTGCAAGCGTGTCTAGTTTGTATTTGAGTTTTAACCAGGCTTTAAGCTTTGCCTCTTCTTTACGCTTTGAACTTTCTGACAAAGATGATTTCCAAGCTACCATGAATGTAGGTATGGTATCAGACTTCTCAAAATTGGTGTTTATCGTATTAGAAAAACCAAAACGGTCGATATCATCATAATTAATATGCACTTCCTGACTTAAGCTATTAAAAGGCAATGCTGAAGCCTTAATCCTCGTAAGTTCTTCCTCTAACAATTGAATCTGTTGATTTTTATCTGAAAGAGCCTGCTGATTATTCACATACAGATCCTCTAAAATACCTGACCGCACCGCACTTGACAATTGTTCAGCCATTTGAGAAGATTGATCAGAGCCCTGATGGATTTTAAGCTGTGCATCACTCAAGAGATTATCTTCTGTCAATTGAGAATACCATTCGTTGATTTTATCTTTAGGAACGAGCGCTCCAATCAAATAGACATCTATTCTTTTTGATTTATAATCCTGAGAAAACTTCACTACTTCAGCGCCTTCATAGCGAATTACATTCGTCACATACTCTTTAGTCGCTGAGGTAAACACTTGCTCTTTATATAATTTGTAAAACAAATACAAACTAGGAATCATCACCACAAGCGCAATCAAAGATGCCATTTGAGTCACAAAGCGACGACGTCTTGAATTTGCATATTTCACCATCGGAAAACCCAAAAACTTTGCTACGATAAAAGTTGACAGGGCGATAAAAACTGCATTGATAGAGAACAGATAAAATGCCCCTGCGTAGTATTGCCATTCTCCCATCGCCAGACCATACCCCACAGTACATAGCGGAGGCATTAAAGCAGTCGCAATCGCAACACCAAAAATAACACTAGCAATCGTGCCTTTTTTGGTCTTTGCGACAATCAAGGCAAGACCACCAAAAATTGCTACAAGCACATCAAGAATTGTTGGGTAGGTTCTTGCTTCAAGCTCTGGGGTTAATTCTGAAATAGGCGAAACCGCAAAATAAAGTGTAGCCGTAAGCACACTCAAAACAATCATTACAGCCAGATTGATAAGTGAGCGTTTTAAAGTCTCTATATCATTGATAGCTAAAGAAAGTCCGATACCTACGATAGGACCCATAAGAGGAGATATAAGCATCGCGCCAATAACAACAGCCGTACTGCTTACATTAAGCCCTATAGAGGCTACAAAAATTGAAAATATAAGAATCCAGGCGTTATGCCCTTTAAAAGATATATCCTTCTTAACTGCTTCAATCGTAGAGTCTCGATCTGTATCGCTACGAATATCTAGAAGCTCTGATAAAAAAGTTCTTCCACTCTTAAAAAGACTCTTGACATCTCTGCGAACAGCCTCGTTAGATACAGAACCTGCCGTTTCTGGATTTTGGCCTTTGTTTTCCATTAAATATTATACTAAATCATCTCCATATTTCTCCTGAACAAGCGCTCTCATAATTTTCACATCTTGTTCGTTAGCCTTCGGCATAATGACCAACACCTCTTTACTATCTACCACTATATAATCTTGAAGACCATCAACCACAACCACTTTTCCTTTTTCAGAACGAATAAGGTTGCCTTTTGAATCTCGATTAACAACACGGGCATTAACAACTACATTATTTTCTGCATCTTTCTCCAAGTTGTCATATAAAGCACCCCAGGCACCAAGATCACTCCAATCAAATGTTGCAGGAATAACACCTACGTTCCCACTTTTCTCTAAGATACCATAATCAATACTGATGTTTTCAGCCTGCTCATAATGCTCCTGAATAA
>NZ_QOVK01000031.1 GCF_004104075.1 Leeuwenhoekiella polynyae
ATCATTTAGTTGATGCGGACTTTTTTTATGCCTCAAAATGAGATAGTAGCCTGGAGATCGTAGAAGTGAGAACTAGGCTTGAATCTGAAACCCTCCACTTAAAATAAGCCCGCGTGAGGAATAATAGTAGCGGAAATCCTTGTTAAGCTGTAGCGCGGATTAAAGGGAGTACTCAATCCATTTAAAAGCAAACGGCCAGTGGCCGATTAGAACCTTTTTTAGGGGTATAACTACCCTCTAAAGTTGATTCATTTTAACAATAGCAGAGCTCTCTGCCTTCTGGATTATAGATTTCGGTGTCTTGGATCTTTTGATTTATATAGAAAGAAAGGTTGAGCTATAAAGAGGTTTTTTAGAAGAGAAGAAGTTCAATATCTCGAATTAAGATTTGGAAAAAAATTTTAAGCTGAATTTGAATCTAATCTAAGAAGGTTGTAGTTTTCTTTAATTAATTCTTTAGAATATTTACGCTCCAGTCTGCGTAAAGTAAAATGAGCTGTAGCCATTTTCTGAAAGTGTGAAATAAAAAGCACATTTATAGAAGCTCCTGCAGCAGCACCAATTACAGGGATTGCCTGCGCTGCAAATTTTTCACCCACTTGCACACTAAAACGTGCTGCAACTTGATTGATGAGTTTAGCAATAGGTGCTGCTGTTTGCGAGGTAATGGTCTCTATTATTTTCTTGGTTCCGTTTTCTGCGATATAAGAACTCGCTTGATTCATCGTAGTGTGTAAAGCTGCTCGAGTTGCATAGTAACTAGTGTCTAATTCATCATCATCTTCAGAAGTTCCGCCAAGAGCAAAAACTTGTAAGCAGGCAAGTTGCGTTTCGATCTCAAGAATATCTTCACCCTGACTGCGAGCGATATCCATAATAGAGCGCATCATAAATTTTGTAGATATGAGTAAATCTGCACTAAATCCAGCAACACCAAAAAAACCGCCTGTAGCTCCAGAGAGACCAGTCACAAGTTTGTAGGTCAGGTTTGATGATGTGCGATTTTGCTTGTTTTTATCAAGGGTTTTTAAGTTGGCCTTCACCGCTAATTGTAAGGCTTTTTGAATGAGATTACTTATTTTGCTTTGAATTTTTTCAGGCAATAACTCGAGCCCGGAATCTATGGGAGTACCTATAGTATTTAAAGCCCGCATCAAAAATGAAATCTCGTCAAGATCTTTTCTTGATTTTCTGATGAGAGCCAAATCTTCAAGAAAAATTTTTTCTGTTTGTGTTAGTTGCGTCATGGTATCTTCGTTATTCGCTAGTGCGAAAGTATTATAACTGCAAGGCAGCTTCAACTTTTTGCAGATTTTCTTTAAACGTTTTGTCTGTAGGTTCAGTTTGCCAGAAGGGAACCATTTTAAGAAGTTTCTCTTGAGCTTCAGGAGTTTTTAGAATTTCCGGAAATGCTTTTTCAAGAACATCAAGCATTATGTTAACGGCTGTAGATGCTCCAGGAGAAGCGCCCAGCAGGCAGGTAATGCTTCCGTCTTTACTGCTGATTACCTCAGTGCCAAATTCTAATTTTCCGCCTTCAAATTCATCTTTCTTAATGATTTGTACTCGTTGACCGGCAACTTTTAGCTCCCAGTCTTTGCTTTTAGCGTCTTTTATAAATTTTCGAAGATCGTTCATTCGATCTTCAAACGACATCGCAACCTGTTTTACGAGATATTCAGTGAGTGGTAAATTGTGCCAAAAAGCCCCTAGCATTGCCGGAATGTTATCAAATTTTATTGATTTAAATAAATCAAGATTAGAGCCTTCTTTTAAAAATTTTGGACTGAAACCAGCAAAAGGTCCAAATAGTAATTCGCGTTTACCATTAATAAACCGAGTGTCTAAGTGTGGAACAGACATCGGAGGATCTCCCAACCCCGCTTTACTGTATACTTTTGCGTGGTGCTGGTCGATGATTTGCGGGTTTTTACAAATAAGCCATTCACCGCTTACCGGGAAACCGCCATAACCTTCTTTTTCGTCAATTTCTACTTTTTGCAGAAGTAACAGGCTACCACCGCCTGCACCAATAAATACGTGATGCGCATCCAGATGCCGTACCTGATCTGTTTTTGTGTTTTTAACTTTTACAGACCATTCACTAGGTCGGTCAGGATCTACATCATCAACTTCTTCATTGCATTGTACCTTGGTGTCGTATTTTTCTTCGAGAATTTTAAACAATTTGCGAGTGAGTTCGCCGTAATTGACTTCACAACCGCGATCGATGCGGGACGCAGCCATGACTTCTTCAGGCTGCCGGTCTTGCGTCATTAATGGAAACCATTCTTTCATTTTTTGCTGCTCATCTGTAAACTCGATGGTGTCAAACATAAAATGCATTTTCATAGCTTCATAACGCTTTTTTAGATACGCCACATTTTTTGCCCCCGTTACCCAGCTGTGATGGGGTACATTTGAAATGAAAGATTTGGGGTCTGCTATTAGGTTTTTTGAAACCAAATAAGACCAAAATTGTTTAGAAATTTCAAATTGATTACAGATAGAAATTGCTTTACTAATGTCAACTGAACTGTCTTCTTTTTGCGGCGTATAATTAAGTTCACATAGTGCCGAGTGGCCGGTACCTGCGTTGTTCCAGGCAGCAGAACTTTCTAAAGCGACATTGTCAAGGCGCTCTAGAATGAGAATTTTTGAATCAGGTATTAGAATTTTGGTTAGGAGTGCCAATGTAGCGCTCATAATTCCTGCGCCCACGCAGATAAGATCGTAATCCTTATTTACGTTTAATTGATCTGAATTCATAAATTTTTATTTTCATTAAAATTAGAAAACAGTAAACGAAAATTGATGCAAGGCTTTGTTAATAGTTGGAGAGAGTAAAAAACAAAAAACCCCGAAACGTGAGTTTCAGGGTTTTGTTGTGGTACCTCCAGGAATCGAACCAGGGACACACGGATTTTCAGTCCGTTGCTCTACCAACTGAGCTAAGGTACCTCGCTAAAGCGGCTGCAAATATAAAACCAATTTTTAGATTGCACAACCCTATAAAGTAAAATTTTTTAATGTTTTCTTTAAGGTTTTTCTAAATGTATGATTGCGAGGCTTTGAGTATTTGTATTTTTGCAGAAATTTTTTAGCAATGGTCAATCTTACAGTTGATTTAGGAAATACGCGGATAAAATATGGCATTTTTGAAGATTCGGTCTTAAAAATGTTTTGGGCAGGTGGTCTTAAAGAGGCAACAGCAAAGCTTTTAGAATTGGAGCATGCATTTGAGATAGCTGTAGTTGCTATTTGTGCAACGGGCAATTCTCAAGATTTTGTCACGTTTGTAAAAAATAGAGGTCTTTCAGTTGAAGTTTTATCAGCACAAACCGCTTTGCCGTTTCAAAATGGCTACGAAACGCCTCAAACATTAGGGGTAGATCGTATTGCTCTGGTTGCTGGTGCACAAAAAAAGTATCCAGACAGTAATGTTCTTGTAATAGATGCAGGAACTTGTGTGACTTATGATTTTAAAGATTCTAAAAATGTATATAGAGGAGGGGCGATTTCTCCTGGTTTACAAATGCGCTTTAAAGCGATGCACGAGTTTACTGCTGCTTTGCCTTATATAGAGGTGGATGATGAGGCGGTAGAGGTTATTGGCGTAAATACAAAAACTGCTTTGCAGTCTGGCGCAGTGAATGGTTTAGTTGCAGAAATAGATGGGCTAATTGATTGGTATAAGAAGAATTATAGTGAATTAACGATTATTTTAACAGGAGGGGACGGGCAATTTTTGTCTAGTAGGCTAAAAAATGGCATCTTTGCGAATTCAAATTTTCTCCTGGAAGGACTGAATTATATAACAGAATTTAATAGAAATTAATGGTAAAAAGAATTTTAGTAGTTGTTTTAATCTGTATTACAGCTTCTGCATTTGCTCAGGAAGGAAATTCATCACCTTATTCATTTTATGGCTTGGGGCTTTCAAATTTTAAAGGCTCTATCGAAAATCAAGCTATGGGAGGGATTAGTATTCTGGGTGACAGTATTCATACAAATTTTAGAAATCCTGCCGGTTACGGGGCCTTAAAGCTTACCAACTTTACGATTGCAGGAAGTCACCGTGAGATTAATCTGGAAACCAATACGGAGTCTGGCTCTAATACTTCTACGACTATAGACTACCTCTCACTTGCTTTTCCGGTTTCAAGAAAGATTGGAGTTGGTTTTGGTTTAGTGCCGGAAACTTCAGTAGATTATGAGATTATAGATGGTAATGATACTAGTTTATCACACTATAAAGGAAAAGGTGGTGTAAACAGAGCTTTTCTTGCAGCAGGGATTGAGTTATTTAAAGGCTTTAGAGTAGGCGCAGAAGGAAGTTACAATTTTGGAAATATCCGCAATGAAATTATACAGGCAGATGTAGATCAGCAATACAGTGTACGTGAGATAGATCGTTCTGATATAGCAGGATTCACCTATAATCTTGGAGCTCAGTTTGAGACAACTTATGCAAAGCGATATAAACTCTATACTTCTGCGACGTTTCAGCCTGAAACCAGTTTAACTTTAGAAAATGATCGTTCGTTACAATCTGTGACTTATTCAGGTTTGGATCAAGCTGTAGTAAGTGTTATAGATTCTCGCGATTTTAATTTAGCTGATACAAAATCTATAGTTCCAAATACTTACTCATTCGGTTTAGGTACCGGGCAGGATAATAAGTGGTTTGCTGGTGGTCAGGTTGAGTATTCAGAGACCAGTAAAGCATCCAACAGATCTTTTGATTTTGAAAACACTTCGTATGAAGATTCATTTAAATATAGATTAGGAGGTTATTTTGTTCCTGATTACAATTCGATAACAAGCTATTGGGGTAGAGTGACTTACAGGTTGGGTGCGCGTTATGAGGAGTCTGGTTTATTAATAGAAAATCAGTCTATTGACGAGTTTGGCATATCTTTTGGACTTGGTTTGCCGCTGGGGAGAGGTTTCAGTAATGCTAACTTGACTTTTGAATATGGGCAGCGTGGTACAACGACTGCTGGTTTAGTAAAGGAAGATTTTTTCAAAGTTGGTCTTAGTTTATCTTTAAATCCACTTAGACCGTGGTTTGTCCCTAACAAATACAACTAAAATTCTTATTATTGCTTTTAAAACCTTACAATGATGAAAACTAAATTGAAATTACTTTTTATAGCCCTTGTGGGAGCTGTAGGTTTGGTTAGCGCACAAGCTACCGAAGAATGCATCACCACAATGTCTATTTTTTCAGAACACGCTAAAGTAAAAAATTACGATGCGGCTTATGAGCCATTTATGAAGCTTCGTAAAGATTGCCCAACAACTTCTTACGCATTATATCAATATGGAGAGCGTATTCTGCACCATAAAATCGAAAAAGCTACAGGTGCTGAGCAAAAAGCATTTTTAGATGATTTGAAAAAATTATACGAAGAAAAGAAAACCCATTTTGCGAGTAAAGCAAAAGAAGGTGATGATATCGCTGATGTTGCTTTAACAATGTATGAGAACAAAATAGGTACAGCTCAAGAGCAGTACGAAATGTTTAATAAGGCGTGGGAGACAGATAGTGAAACATTCAAAAATCCTAAAGGCCTATATGTGTTCTTTAATTTAGCTGTTGCTTTGCAAGAGGCAGGCAAGATAGAATTACAAGATGTTTTTGATCTTTATGATGGAATTCAAGGGCAGATCACTACAATTCAAAATGAATATGCAAAAAATCTAGAGGTAATTCTTGAAAAGAATGAAGCGGGTACTGCATTGTCAGCAAAAGAAAAGCAAATTGAGAAGTATGCAGAGTCTAACCTGTCTAACTATTCTAAAGTGTCTTCTGGTGTTAACGGTATGCTAGGTAAACTTGCAGATTGTGATCGCTTGATTCCTTTTTATGAAGCAGATTATGAAGCTAAGAAAAATGATGTTGACTGGGTGAGAGGTGCAGCAGGACGTTTAGTGTCAAAAGAATGTACAGATAGTGAATTGTTTGTAACTCTTGTTGAACAATTGAATACACTAGAACCATCAGCTAAAACTTCTTTTTACTTAGGTCGTCTTGCTGAGCAACGTGGTGAAGATGCTAAAGCTATTCAGTATTATGAAGAATCTGCTGAACGTCAAACAGATCCGCAAGAAAAGGCTAAAGTTTACTACCGCTTAGGTGAAAACTTTAGAAGTAAAGCAAGTTATAGTAGAGCGCGCTTATATTATAACAAAGCAGTTGCTGCACAACCGTCTATGGGTATTGTCTATCTAAGGATAGCAGCTATGTATGTTGCAAGTGCAAATAATTGTGGAAATACACGATTTGAAAAACTGGCTGTGTATTGGTTAGCTGCAGATACTGCTGCGAAAGCAGGTCGTATAGATCCTTCTTTGGCTGATACAGCTAATAAAACAGCAGCATCTTACAGAGCAAATGCCCCAACTCGTGAAATGATTTTCTCAGAAGGTAATGCCGGTCAACGTATTACTTTTAGTTGCTGGATTGGCGGTAGTGTAACCGTACCTAGTTTGTAAGTGAGTAAAAACGCTAAACATATTATATTAAACTTAGTCACAGCAGTAGCTGTGACTTTGTTTTTTAGTTGTGGAGATAATTCCGGAGCAATTCAGAAATTCAATCAGCGTAACGACGGGCCTTCTGCTGAAGGAGAGGGTGTAGTTTTAAAATATACTGACTCCGGTAAGGTTGTAGCGACTTTAAGAACGCCGCTGATTATGGAGTACGGTCTGGCAGATTTTCCATACGAGGAGTTTCCTGATGGGGTGGAAGTCACGTTTATAGATGATGATGAAAAAGAAAACTACATCACTTCTGATTATGCGATTAGATACAAGCGTACAAATCTTATAGATTTACGTCAGAATGTGGTTTTGATTACGAGTGATTCTACACGCTTAGATGCTTCTCAGCTTTTTTGGGATCAGAAAAATAAATGGGTGTTTACAGATAAACCTTATACTTTAAAATTTCCTGATGATTCCTTTAATAACGGAGACCTGTTTGATAGCAGTGAAGACTTCAAAAATTTTATATCTTTAGATAACCAAAGTCGTATGTATGTTAAAGAAAGTGCTACTGCGACACCTAATGACAGTGTTCAATAATGTCAAAATATTTTAAATACTTCGAGTACGCCTACCTGATTTTTGCAGTATTATTTCTCTATGAATCCTTTAGGATTTGGAATGTAGAACGCAACAAAGCTTATGTTTTTTTGTTTTTTGTTGTGGTAGCAATAGGAATGTATTTCTTTAAACGAAGGTTTAGGAAAAAATACGAGCAACGTAATAAGTAGATTCTATGGAGAGTGATATTCTCATTATTATTGCCTCTTTGATTCTATCTGCTTTTTTTTCGGGGATGGAGATTGCTTATGTATCTTCTAATAAGATTCATATTGAAATCGAAAAAAAACAAAACGATCTTATCGCTAAAGTGCTTACGCGCTTAACCGAAAAACCTTCCAAATTTATTGCTACTATGCTGGTGGGTAACAACCTGGCATTGGTTATTTATGCCTACTATATGGGTGCACTACTGCAAACATGGATAGAGGGCGCAGATTTTGGATATGTTTGGTTAACTAATTTTTTTGTGGAATTTAGTTTGATTACTCAAACCTTGATTTCAACGCTGGTGGTTTTAATCACTGCGGAATTTCTACCCAAGGTATTCTTTCAGATTTATGCCAATTCCCTACTGAAAATTTTTGCTGTCCCGGCTTACTTATTTTATATAGCGTTCAGTTTTTTATCTTCATTTATCATTTGGGTTTCAGATAAATTATTGAAGAAATTTTTTAAAACTGATGGAGATGAAGTGCAGCTTGCCTTTACCAAAGTAGAGCTGGGTAATTACATCACAGAACAGATAGAATCTGTAGAAACGAATGAAGAACTCGATTCAGAAATTCAGATTTTTCAAAATGCACTGGAGTTTTCCGAAGTGAAATCAAGAGAAGTGATGATTCCGCGTACCGAAATGGTTGCTGTGGAAAAAGAAGAGTCTCTTGCTGAGTTGAATTCAATGTTTACAGAAACCGGACTTTCTAAAATATTGATATTTCAGAAGTCTATAGATGACATCATTGGTTATGTGCATTCTTTTGAGTTGTTTAAAAAACCAAAGAGCATAGCTGACGTTTTGATGCCGGTAATTTTTGTTCCGGAAACGATGTTGGTAAAAGATGTGTTGAATATTCTCATTAAAAAACGCAAAAGTATTGCGGTTGTAATTGATGAATATGGGGGTACTAGCGGGATGATGACAGTAGAAGATATCGTAGAAGAACTCTTTGGGGAAATTGAAGATGAGCACGATAGTGTTGTGCTTATTGAGGAAGAACTTTCAGAAGGAGTTTACAAATTTTCTGCTCGTCTGGAAGTTGATTATATTAATGAAACATATAAATTAGAATTACCCGAAGATGAAAACTATGAAACTCTGGGTGGGTTGATTGTTAATCATACAGAAGGCATACCAGAAGAGAATGATATTGTAGATATTGAAGGGTATCAATTTTATATAATTCAAACTTCAAATACAAAAATTGAGCTCGTTCAAGTGCGTATTGTAGAAAACGATTAACAACGAGTTGAATAACTACTTTTATTTTGACGATTTTACATTTTATTTTTTCATTTAAAATGGTATTTTCGCCCACTATTTGACAAACACATAAAAAATGGCAGTTTTAAACAAAATTAGACAGCGCTCTGTATTCTTGATCGCGATTATTGCACTAGCATTATTTGCTTTTGTATTGGCTGATGTATTAAAAAACGGAGGTTTTTCTACACAAAAGTCACAGCGTGTGCTGGGTACAGTGAATGATGAGGATATCGAGCAGCAAGAGTTTGCAAAACTTGTAGAGACACAAACTGCGCGTTACGGTAATAATATTACAAATACGCAGGCAGTAAATGCAGCTTGGGAGCAAGAAGTGCGTCGTATTATACTTGACGACCAATATGAAGAATTAGGGATCAGCATTGAGCAAGATCGTATAAACGATCTTTTAAAAGAGGCTTTGCAGAGCGACCCTAACTTTCAGAATGCTAATGGTGTTTTTAGCGAGCAGAAACTTAAAGAATATATAGCGACTTTAAAGTCAACTAATCCTACTATGTATCAGCAGTGGGTTGCTTATGAGCAGCAATTGGCTAATAATGAGCAACAGCAAATCTATTTTGATTTGGTTAAAGCAGGTTTAAATACAAGCTTTAAAGAAGGTCAGATGGCTTATGAAATGGAGAATAACCTGCGTGACTTAGAGTACATTCAGGTACCTTATACTTCAATTAAAGATGAGGATGTTACTGTTTCTAAAGATGAAATTTCAGCTTACATTAAAGAGCACGCTAATGAATTTCAAACCGATGCTGCACGTAACATTCGTTATGTGAAGTTTTCTGAAGATCCTACTTTAGGTGATGAGGATGCGGTTAAAGCTGAAATGGCTGAACTTTTAAAGAGCAGAGTAGAGTATACGGCTGCAACTAAGACTAACGATACAGTTGCTGGTCTGTCAAACACTACAAATCCTGAAGAGTTTGTGAATGAGTACTCAGATCTACGCTATGTAGATACCTATTTATTCAAAAATGAACTGCCAAAAGATGCTGCAGATGAGCTTTGGTCTTTAGACGAAGGATCAGTTTATGGCCCGTATAAAGACAATGGTTTTTATAAAATATCTAAAGTGGTTTCGGTTACTCAAATTCCAGATTCAGTGCAGTCTTCTCATATTTTGTTGACTTACCAAGGTTTACAAAATGCAGGTGCGCAAACACGTACTAAAGCCCAAGCTAAAAAATTAGCAGACAGTTTAGAGGGGGTAATCAAATCTAGCCCGTCAAAAATGGCTGAGCTTGCAAAAGAATTTTCAGCAGATGGAAGTAAAGAAAAAGGCGGTGACTTAGGATATACTACAAAAGGAAGATTTGTTAAGCCATTTAATGATTTTGTATTTGACGGTAGTACTGGAGATGTAGGTGTTGTGGAGTCTCAGTTTGGATACCATGTGATTCGTATAGACGATCAGAAAAACAAACAACGTGCGATCAAATTAGCAACAGTAGCTAAAGAAATTGAGCCTTCTCAGGAAACTATCAACGAAGTTTTCAATACAACGACTAAGTTTCAAATGGCAGTTTCTGAAAATAAAAATGAGTTTGATGAAATTGCTAAAAAAGACAATTACACCGTACGTCCTGTAAACAGCATTAAAGCCTTAGATGAAACATTACCTGGGCAAGGAAGTCAGCGTGACATCATCAGATGGGCATTTGACGAAGAGCGAAGCACAGGAGATGTAGAGCGTTTTAATGTAGATGGCGGTTATTTAGTGGTGCAACTTACTAAGAAAACTGAAAAAGGATTGTTACCTGTAGATGAGGCTTCTCCTCGAGTAACTCCAATTTTACGTAATCAGAAAAAAGCAGAACAGATTAAAAAGAATATCAGCGGAAAAGATTTAAGTGCTATTGCGAGTGCAAATAATGTAAGCGTTCAGACTTCTCCGGGAGTTAACTTAAAGAATCCTACTTTGGCTGGTTCTGGTACAGAGCCTAAAGTTGTAGGTGTTGCATTTGGTTTAGAAAAAGATGAAGTGTCTGCTCCTATTGAAGGGAATCGTGGTGTTTATGTTGTTAAAGTAACGGAGATTACACCCGCTAAAGAGTTAGATAATTATGCAAGTTTTGCAGTTCAAAAAGTAAATGCAGATCGCGCAACAGTTAATATGCGCGTGGTGCAAGCGTTAAAAGATGCAGCAACAATAGAAGATAAGCGTTCTAATTTCTATTAATAAAAAATTAGCTTAAACAAAAAAGGGCCGCTGTTAAGCGGCTCTTTTTTGTTTAATAGTCTTTGAGCTTAACCTTTATAGATCATCTCTTCAAAAGAAAGAATAGTATCATAACCTTTATTTTTGAAGTATTCTTGATTTGCTGTGTTTCCAGTTACCAGAATAAAATCACCACCCCAGGCACCTAAGCTTTTTATAGCACCGGGGTAATCTGTAAAAAGACGTTGTTTAACAGTAGGTTGTTTAATTACCGAAGAAATAACGCGTTCGTGAGCTTGAATAAGCGCTTTAAAGCTGAAAAGATCATCGCAGGTTAAAAGTGTTTGTGTAATACCCGAAACCTTCTTAATCGCTTCCTCAAGAGCCTCAGGTGACTGTTTGCGGTAGTTAGCAATCGCATCCCTGCTGTTTTGTTTTTTATTCAAGTATACAAAAAATAACTCATCGCTAAAGGAGGGGTAAAAAGTGGTCTGTAGTGTTTTGGGAAGGTTTAAATTCCGTTGATAGAGAATGGGAGCATCATTGCCTGCACAGGCGATGTCGTAACCACTACCGCCAAAGGTTGCTTCTAGTAATTCATACGGATTGACTTCTGCCCACTGGGCTAGCATGTAAATAAGCGTTGACGAAGAACCCAGGCCCCATTTCTGATGAAATTCCAATCGGGTTGTGACTGCTATATTTGGTCGGTTTGCTAAAAATTTTGGATTCAGTTTTTGTGCAGCAATCAGTATTTGAATCAGGCGTTTTTCCGGATTTTCAGATTTAGAATTTGATGCAGTTTCAAATTGCTCATAATTTAATTGAAATGAGAACCACTCTTCTCCAGATTCTTTGATTCCGGTCCATTTAATTCCAGACGTTTCAGATTCAACTACGGTCAAATGCTGTCCTTTTTGAGTAGGGATTGCTAATGCAAGTGCACCATCAAGAACCAAATATTCTCCGGTAATTAATAGTTTACCGTGACCATAAAATGAGTGTGACATGCTATTTTTTTGCTTTTTTAGGATTATCGCTAACCCATTTTTGAATGTCGTAGATAGCGCTTACTGCTTCCTCAGTAGCAGTGTTTGCCATGACAATAACGGCGATCTCTTTTTCAGGAAACAGAACGGTGTGACAATAATACGTGCCGGCACTGCCATCATGGTAACTCATCTTTTGATTTTCTTGTTCTATATTTCCCCAGCCATAAGCATAATTGGGTTTTCCAAAGTGTAGTTTTTTGTAGTTGTCACCTTCTAAATAATTAGCTACACCTGTTAAGCCTTGAAGATTGAGCTGAATAAATTTGCTGTAATCTTCAATATTCATGCTGATGTCTCCTGCACTTACCATAAAGCTGTTTAGTTTATAGTTGTGATCTGGGGCTAAAGAAATCAGCGAGCCATTTTGCTCCTGATGTCCCCAGGGATACGTGTCATTTTCTTTATTCGGGAAACCGATGAAATAGCTCAGGTCTAAATCGTTCATCAGCTCGTCTAATAATTTATTAAAGCTTTTTCCTGAAGCTTTCTCTAGCATTAATGCAGCTAAAACATAGCCTGCATTAGAATAAGTTCCTGTTTTTGCCGTGTTTTCAGAAAGTACAGTTTTAGCAAACACATATCTTTTTTCACTGGTGTTACCCGTAAGGTTATTGAATTTCGCCAGTTCTGTTCCTTTAGTATAAGCTGGGATCTGGGCATTGTGAGATAGTAGATCACCTAGCGTTATAGCCTTGTAAGATTTCTGACTCGTAGTTTCTAATTCGGGGAATAATTCAAAAAAAGAGGTGTCAAAGTTAATCACATCCTGTTCACTAAGGTGCATTGCGATAAAAGCAGTTATTGCCTTAGAGTTAGAACCTAAATGGAATTTTGAATCCAGAGGTATGCGTTCTTTTTTGGTAAGTCTGGCTTTGCCGTTTACATAAGAAAAAATAGAGTCAGGAGTAACTAAACTAACCGCAATTGCCGGAATTTGATGTTCTTGTTGCTGCTGTTTGATATAGTCTTTTAATACGCCTGATACCTCTTGAGCACTTATGGAACAATAAATAAGACAACTAAAAAGTAAGCTTAGAACTGTTCTCATACGGTTTCAGATTTACGAATGCTGCTTATCAAACTATTCACGGCACTGTGGCTCACTTTATGGGTCTTAAAATATAGCATAGCAGCCTCTTTTTCTTCTGGCGTAGCTTGCAATTGATTGAGCATATTCATCAGGTGCATTTTCATATGACCTTTTTGAATACCAGTAGTAGTTAGAGATTTTACTGCACCAAAATTTTGTGCCAGACCGGCCACTGCTATGATTTCCATAAGTTGTGGTGCGCTGGGATTGCCCAGCATTTCAAGATTCAGTTTGACTAGTGGATGTAATTTTGTTAGTCCGCCTACAGTTCCTAATGCGAGAGGTATTTCAATCCAGAATTTAAAAATGCCATTTTCTACAGTTGCATGCGTTAAGCTAGAGTAGCTTCCATTTTTTGAGGCATAGGCGTGAGCGCCAGCTTCAATTGCTCTAAAGTCGTTCCCGGTTGCGAGAACCACAGCATCAATACCATTCATAATACCTTTGTTGTGTGTGACTGCGCGATAAGGTTCAACTTCAGCAATATTAACCGCCTGTATAAACTTAGCAGCAAAAACTTCCGGGTCTATGCCGTTTGCTTCAGAGAGTTCAGATACCGGGCAACTCACTTCTGCTTTTGCAATACAGCCTGGAACATAGTTAGAAAGGATGCTCATAATGATATTCAAATCAGCTTTATTGTTGCTGTGAGCTTCTCTGTACTCCCGCAGCCAACTTTCAGCCAGTTGTTCTAAGCATGAATTGATAAAATTTGCACCCATCGCATCACGTGTTTCAAAGGTGACGTGTAGTTGGTAATAATTATCTAGAGCTTTAGTTTTGTTGACTAAAGTTAAACTGGTGATACCACCGCCACGCTTTTCCATAGATGCGGTATGGGGCTTTAGATCTTCAAGTAAAATAGCTTTTTTAGCTTCAAAAAGTTGTTTTAGGAGTTCTGCGTTTCCGCTATAGGTAAAATGAACCTGACCTATTTTTTCTGTACCTAAGATTTCAGCTTTAAACCCACCGCGAGACATCCAGAACTTTGCAGCTTTACTTGCTGCTGCGACCACAGAGCTTTCTTCAATCGCCATAGGTATGGCAAAACTTTTGTTGTTGATTAAAAAGTTAGGGGCTATTCCCAGAGGTAAATAGTAGTTAGAAATGGTGTTTTCAATAAACTCATCGTGTAACTGTTGTAACGTACTGTCATCATTCCAGTATTGTTTAAGAATGTGAGTAGCTTCTGGATTTTCGGGCAGAAAAGTTGCTGTTAGCCAGACTATTTTTTCTTTTTTAGTAAGTCGTGAAAAACCTTGTATGGTATTAGACATAGACATAAACGTATTGATAACACAAGAGTATATCGCTAATTCTTATGGTATTTATTTTAAAGCAATTTAACCGAAATCTACCGTTTAATTAGCAGATTGTAAAGATAGTGTTTTGGCGAAGTTTAGATTCTGTTCACTAATTCTGAAAAAAAATGTTTAAATGTAATGACAACGCTTTTAATGATAATCATAAACCTGCTTGGTGTTTTGTAGGAATCACTGCGTATTTAACAACGAAATACACGCTTCTTTGGTTAATTTTTAGTAAAATTGGCGGACTATTTTTTACGATTTAATAACTATGAACATTAGAAAAATTGCGCTTTTGCTATTAGTACTGGTAGCCGGAGTGGTGACTGCTCAACAAAAGAAGATCACCCTTGAAGAGATTTATGACGGTACTTTTAGAATGCAATATCTTGATAGATTGCACTCTATGAATAACGGAAAAGAATATGCCGTTCTCAATACAGATAGAAATTCTGGTGTAAAAACACTAGATGTTTACAGTTATAAAACCGGTGAAAAAGTTAACACACTCATCAACTCAAGCGAGATCGATGGGCTTGATTATTTTATAGGGTATACCTTAAGTGAAGATGAAAGCAAAGTTTTACTGAGTACAAAATTGCGATCTATCTACCGTCGCTCCTCTCTTGGGGTGTATTATGTATATGACCTGGATTCTAAAAAGCTTACTCAGGTTGCAGAAGAAGCCATACAAGAACCTACTTTTTCTCCAGATGCTTCAAAAGTTGCTTACGGTCTTGATAACAATATCTATATAAAAGATATCAAAACAGGAGAGACCACGCAGGTGACTACAGATGGAGCCAAAAATAAAATAATCAATGGTATTACAGACTGGGTTTATGAAGAAGAATTTGCTTTTGTAAGAGCTTTTGATTGGAATGCTGATGGAGATAAAATTGCATACATCCGCTTTGATGAGAGTGCTGTACCCGAGTTTTCTATGGATGTCTTCGGAAATGAATTGTATCCTTCTAAAGACACGTTTAAATATCCTAAAGCTGGGGAGACTAACGCTACTGTGAGTTTGCATATTTATGATGTAGCTTCAGCTGAAACGAAACAGGTTGACCTTAGCAGTTTTCAAAATTACTACATCCCACGTCTGGAATGGACTCCCGATGCAGATGTGCTTGCTGTACAAACTACAAACCGTAAGCAAAACGATATAAACCTGTTATTTGTAGATGCTTCTTCTGCAAAAGCTAAACTGATCCTTTCAGATACAGATGATGCGTATGTAGATGTGACTGATAATTTGACCTTTCTTGACAATAATGATTTTATCTGGACGAGCGAAAAAGACGGCTGGAATCATATTTATTTATATGATAAAAACGGAAAGCTGATCAATCAAGTAACAAAAGGTCCTTGGGAAGTGACCAGCTATTATGGGTATGACCCTAAGAGCAAGCGGGTGTTTTATCAAAGTTCAGAAAATGGCGCTATAAACCGCGGTGTTTATTCAATTAAAATTAATGGAAAAAGTAAAGAGGCGCTTGCTGCAGAAGAAGGTACAAACTCTGCAAACTTCAGTACAGATTTCACCTATTTTATCAATAGCTTTTCTGATGCAGAAACACCTTATGTGTTTACATTAAATGATGCAGAAGATGGTGATGAGATCAGAAAGATCAAGGATAATCAAGCCTTGAAAGATCAATTGGATGATTATGTGATTTCAGAAAAAGAATTCTTCACTCTACCCATAAATGGTGAGGAGTTGAATGCCTATATGATCAAACCAAAAGATTTTGACCCTACTAAAAAATACCCGGTATTTATGACGCAGTATTCTGGGCCGGGATCACAAAGTGTTGCAAACTCTTGGTCTGCCGGAAACGGGTATTGGTTTCAAATGCTTGCTCAGGAAGGCTATATCATTGTTTGTGTAGATCCGCGCGGAACAGGTTTAAAAGGAAGAGATTTCAAAAAGATGACCCAAAAAGAATTGGGTAAATATGAAGTTGAAGATCAGATAGCTGCTGCGCAAGCCTTAGGTGAGCGTGACTATGTAGATGCAGACCGCATAGGGATCTGGGGCTGGAGTTACGGTGGTTTTATGGCATCTAACTGTATTTTTCAGGGAGCAGATACCTTTAAAATGGCAATTGCTGTTGCACCGGTTACGAGCTGGAGGTTTTACGATTCGATCTATACCGAGCGTTATATGACGACTCCTCAGGAAAATGCATCAGGTTACGACAAGAACTCACCGCTTTCTCATGTAGATGCGTTAGAAGGAAAATTTTTATTGGTTCACGGTAGTGCAGATGATAATGTACATGTTCAAAACACGATGCGCCTTATTGAAGCATTGGTGCAAGCAAATAAGCAATTTGACTGGGCGATTTATCCAGATAAAAATCACGGTATTTACGGTGGAAACACGCGTTTGCATTTGTACACTAAAATGACCAATTTCATCAAAGAAAATTTATAAAAACTATATGGCACAATCAGCACAACTCCCTAAGCAAAAAGAATTGTTTGGGCACCCGGTAGGACTTTACATTTTATTCTTCACAGAAATGTGGGAACGCTTTTCCTATTATGGGATGCGGGCTATTTTAGTATTGTATTTAGTCGCAGAAACTGCTTCAGGAAACCCAGGATTAGGATGGACAAATGCCGAAGCTCTTTCCCTTTATGGAACTTATACGATGCTGGTTTATGTGTCTTCTATTCCTGGAGGATGGATTGCGGATAAATATTTGGGTCAGAAAAGATCCGTCCTTTATGGGGGTATTCTTTTGGTTGCTGGTCACGGTATTCTTGCAGTAGAACAGATGTGGGCTTTTTATACCGGTTTAGGTCTGATTATAGCAGGTGTGGGAATGTTAAAACCTAATATCTCAACAATGGTTGGGGGGCTATACAAACAAGGAGATATTCGCCGGGACAAAGGATTCACTATTTTTTATATCGGAATCAACTTAGGAGCTTTCATTTCTAGCTTAGTTGTAGGTACGGTAGGTGAAGTGTATGGTTGGCATTATGGTTTTGGTCTTGCTGGTATTGGTATGGCCTTAGGGTTGTTACAGTATATGTTAGGTCAAAAATATCTGAAGCGTGTGGGTAATTTCTTGGGGCAGTCAACAGATCCTGAAGAAATAGCAGCGAGTAAAAGACCGTTGAGTAAGATTGAAAAAGATCGTGTTATTGTTCTTTTGGTCTCTTTTTTAATGGTAATTGTTTTTTGGGGAGCTTTTGAACAAGCAGGAGGATTGATGAATATTTACGCTTCAGAAAAAACCGATAGAATACTTTCATTCTCTCTGCCATTTATAGGTAATGAGGTTCCCGCTTCTTGGTTTCAATCATTAAACGCGATGTTTATAATATTACTAGGAACTTCAGTTGCTGGTTTCTGGGCAAAGCGAAAATTAAAAGGTAAAACTGCAACTTCTTTATTTAAAATGGCAATGGGTCTTATAATAATGGGATCTGGTTTCTTTTTTATGACAGCTGCATCAGCTCAGTTTCAGTCTAATGGTGAGTCTGCAATGTATTGGTTGGTTTTGGCCTATTTATTTCATACAATCGGAGAATTGTGTTTGTCTCCTGTAGCCCTTTCTTATATTACAAAATTAGCTCCATTAAAGTACGCTTCCATAATGATGGGTGTTTATTTTGCAATGACTGGTTTCGGAAATAAACTTGCAGGTCTTTTAGGGGAGTCTGCATCAGAGCTTGGTGAGTTTACAATATTTACAGGTATAGCAGTATTCTGTATTTTATTTTCACTATTAGTATTGATATTCCGTAAGAAGTTAGAAAAACTTACACACGGTGCTGAAGATAACGAGCGCGAGATGCTGGAGCAGGAAGAATACGAACTTGCAGATCCTGATATCAATTAATCTAGAATAGTTTAGTATGGCTACTTCTTCTACAGAGCAATTTTTTAAAAATCCGGTGTTGGGTCATCCCGCCGGATTGTTTGTTTTATTTTTTACAGAAATGTGGGAGCGCTTCTCCTATTACGGGATGCGGGCGCTTTTGGTCTTGTTTTTAACCGCTTCTTTATTTGAAGAGGGCTGGGCCTGGCCACGGGAACATGCGTTATCACTCTATGGTACGTATACGTCACTTGTATACCTGACACCCATTTTAGGTGGTTATATAGCCGATAAAATAATCGGTTACAGAATGGCGGTAGTTTTGGGAGCTTTATTGATGACTTTAGGGCACGCTTCGATGGCTGTAGACAGTCATTTTGCTTTATACTTAGGCTTGTTTTTTCTCTGTGTGGGGAATGGTTTTTTTAAGCCTACGATGACCTCTATTATTTCTCAAATGTACGAGAATCATGAGCACAAGAAAGATGGGGCTTATACCATTTATTATATGGGTGTAAATGCCGGTGCCTTCTTAGGGATTTTGCTTTGCGGTTATCTTGGTGAGCAATGGGGCTGGCATTGGGGCTTCGGTTTAGCTGGTATTTTTATGTTTGCCGGAATGCTTCAGTTTTACTTTGCACAAAATATTTTTGGAGAGGTAGGGAAGAAGCCGGTTAAGACTGATGCTGAACAAATAACCGAAGATCCTTCCATTAAAAGAAATCCGTTTCTTGCTATAGATAAAATTTTCATCGCTGTAAGTGCACTTATTGGTTTGGTATGGATCATTAATGACCCGATGTCTAAAATTGGTGGAGCAGACGTTTTTAACTTTCAGGTAGGAAGCCTTTCCGGAAGCAACTTTATGATCCTTTTTGCGCTGGTTATTTTTATAATTCTTTTGGTTTCCAGAATTGTGCGATATGCTCCCATTGTCAGAGATCGAATGATCGCGGTATCTATTTTTGCATTTTTTACCGTGTTTTTTTGGGCTGCTTTTGAACAAGCAGGTGGGTCGATGACTATTTTTGCAAATGATTATACAGACCGCGTCTTAGAAGGTAGTGCCGGTACTGTTTTTAGAATCTCAAACACATTTATTACCATTATTCCTTTAGGAGTGATTACTTGGGTCTTATACCTACTCTTCAAACAAACATTTGCAAAATATAGATTAGCAAATCTTATTCTTGGCGGAAGCTTTTTAATTATCTGGGTATTGGTATTGACGATGCTCTATGAACAGTATACTGCTGAATCGCCAGAGGTGCCAGCCTCGTGGTTTAGCGTCTTAAACTCGTTGTTTATCATCATTTTTGCACCGCTTTTTTCTAAGGTTTGGGAGTCTAAATACAATCCTAGTGTGGCGGTTAAATATGGAGTGGGGCTCATTTTATTAGGAATAGGTTTTGGGGCTTTGGCTTACGGAGCAAATGATATTCCGCAGGGAGCAAAAGTCGCGTCTGTAAGTATCATTTGGTTGATTTTAGCCTATTTCTTTCACACGATGGGCGAATTATGTTTGTCACCGGTAGGGCTCTCTTATGTGAGTAAATTAGTTCCCGGTAGAATGATTGCAATGATGTATGGCGTTTGGTATCTTGCTATCGCAATAGGTAATAAATTAGCAGGAAGTACGGGCGGTATGATCGATCAGGTGACTCAAGAGTATTCCTTATCAACATTTTTCTTGTTGTTCTTGCTAATTCCTGGTGGCGCCGGAGTTTTAATTATCTTGTTGCATCCCTTATTAAAAAAATTAATGCACGGCATTCATTAGAATGGTCTGCTTTTTGAAACACCCTAGATTAAAGTAAATTATGCAAAAAATAGTAGTCGCAATAGTCCTCTTGTTTATAGGAGCAGGAAGTCTTTCTGCACAGGAAAAAATTAAGTGGATGAGTTTTAACGAAGCCTTAAAAGCTCAGGAGAAAGAACCACGCAAGATTTTTATGGATGTCTATACAGACTGGTGTGGTCCTTGTAAATTACTGGACCAAAACACGTTTCAGAATCCTGACGTTGCTAAATATGTAAACGCTAATTACTATGCGGTAAAGTTTAATGCTGAGGGAACAGAGAGCATAAAATATCAGGATTTTGAATATACAAATCCTAGTTACGACCCTAACCGCAAAGGAAGAAACAGCCAGCATCTTTTTGCACATGCGATGAAAATAAATGCGTATCCAAGTATCGTATTTTTTGATGAAAAAGGAGATTTAATTCAACCATTGCCGGGTTATAAAACACCACAGCAGCTTGAGTTATTTTTAAAGATGATCAAATCTGATGATTATTTAGAAATCACCACAGCGGAAGCCTGGGAAGCCTACCAGTCTGGTTTTGAAAGTACATTTAAAAGTTAGAGAAATCCTTTATTCAATCTTATAAAATCCCTTTTCATAGGTGTTATGAAAAGGGGTTTTTTGTTGCTCACACGTGAGTTTCCAGCGGTCAACAGAGCTTTTATAATTGCTTCCGTCTGCAATGATTTTTGCATTAGGATATCTTGATAGGAGTCGGTTTAAATTGAGTTTAGGTGATTGCGTGAGTACAATGTAATCTGGATTTAAACCTTCTATATTATATATTGCAAGACTGTCTATTCTTAAAATAGTATTTTTAGAATGTGTGAAAATATAGCTCAGACTGTCATTTTTAACTTCCGTAATTAACTGATTTTCCTTAAAATTTTCGATAAAACCAGGAGGGATATCTTCTGCTTCTGCGGAATAAAAAACCAGAGTTCTGGTTGGGGTTTTTTGAGTAAAGATTGTCTTCTGATACCGGTGGTTGACGTAAAATTCTGATTTAGCCTGAATGTAATTTGTCGCTATTAAAGCAACCGGTAGTGCAATCATAGTAGACAAGAATAAGGTGGTTCTTTTAAAAGTAACCTTATCAAATAATATACCTGCGGAAGTAATAACGAGATAGGTTAAGACGACTAAGACTGCTGAGAAATAAATGTTTTTTAGAAGCAGGAAGTCTATTTCCGCAATGAATGAGATGAAACGATTTAACCAAGTGATCACGATGTCCAAACCTGTGGCTAAGAATTGAGGTAATAAATTAAGTGCCGAAAGCAATATAATTAGTAATCCGTAAATCAATAGGAAACCAATTGCTGGAAGCACCACTAAATTTGCTACAAGAAACATTCCCGGAAATTGATGAAAGTAATACAGACTCAAGGGTAAAACCCCCAGTTGTGCAGCAATACTAACCAAAATAAGCTGCCAATAGTATTTTACTATTTTGTTTTTCGGCTCCCACAGAGCATTGAATTTAGGGTAGAGCCACATAATAAAAAATACCGCGGCATAGCTCAATTGAAAACCAACTTCATAAATGAGTTGCGGTTGGATTAAAAGCAAAATAAAAGCTGAAGTAATTAGTGCGTTCAGTCCGGCTTGACGTTGATTTAAGAGTAGACCTAGTTGTATAAAAGTAAACATCGTTGCCGCTCTAAGAACCGAAGGAGAGAAGCCAGTAATAAATGCAAAACACCAAATGCCAACAATGATAACTGCGGTTCTAATGATGCGGCTGCTACGGTAGTTTCCTAACGGACTTAAAACGAATTGTAGTATGAGCATCAAAATACCTACGTGCAAACCAGAAACTGCCAGAATGTGTATGACACCGGCATGTATATAATCAGCTTTCAGTTCATTTGATAAATCTTGTCGCTGTCCTAAGAGCAAAGCATTAAATATAGCCTTTGAATTCGTACTAAAATCATACGGCTCTAATCTTTTGTTTATTTGATTCCTTAGTAAAGAGGCTAGTCCTTTTGCACTGTGTTTTATGGGCTTTGTTTTTAAGAACTCAAAGGGTTTGAGGTTCACCTGAGCATAAACACCTTGACTTTCTAAATATTCTTTATAGTTAAATTGATAGGGTGCACTTGGAGGATTAATTTCTAAAAGTTGAGTTTTTGTATATAGTACATCATCAACTTGAAGTGCTGTTCCTGGGTTGAGTGAATCTTTTAAAACATTCAAAATAATCTTTCCAGAAGAATTCTTTTTGTTGATTTCATCAACCCCAGCGATAACGTTACCATCATAAAAACCCGGTTTCAAAATTTCTAGAACCTTTAATTTTAGGAGGGTTTCAGTATTATATGCTGTTTGTTTTAAATAGTGCTTAGTGTTACGAAGTGGATTAGTCAAGTCAACTTCAATCAATCCAATACAGACAAATACACTAAAAGCGAGAATGCTACTAATGTAGTTTTTAGTGAAATTTCGTTTTAAAATAAAATGGTTCGTAGAGAATAATACTAGAGCAACTCCAAAACTAATTAATGATGTGATTAGCGATAAATTGAATGCAGGAGCAAGAAGGATTCCTGAAAGGAGTCCGATAAGAAGAAGTATAAGGGTGGAGTTGATGCCTTTCATCTGGCCACCAGATTTGATTAGTTTTTACAATACTAATCAAAAAATCAATGCGTTACATAATTCTTCGAGCTTCTTTAAATGCATTATTCCAGTAGCCTTCATTTAGTGAAGAGACAATAACGCCCTGTGAAGTAGAAGAATGAATAAAGAGAATTTGGCCGGGTAAAACATCTACTACAATGCCTACGTGATTGATTTGTTTGCTTCGGCGACCAGTGATAAAAAAGAGTAAATCTCCGGGAATGGCCTCATCGGTTTTAATACGTTTTCCTTCTTCGGCAATATGCCGGCTTACGCGGGGTATGCTGATGCCTTCCTCTAAAAAGGAAGTATAAACAAGACCGCTGCAATCCATTCCTTTTTCTGTAGTTCCTCCGTATTTATAAGGTGTCCCTTCATATTGGCGCGCATTATTTATGATGTTGAATCTTAAGCTGTTCTCTTCACTTTCTTTAATTTCAGACAAATAGATGAGTTCACTTTTAGAAGATTCTGAGCTTGAAATCTTGCTGTTTTTTTTAGGAGCAGTGTACTGTGTGTTTTCTACTGAAGAAACAGATTGTGTAGCTTTTTTGCTTCCACCACAACTCACTAATGCAATACTTAGCAGAATTGATAAAAGGGTTCTTTTCATATACATCATCTCCTACAGAGCATTTTGATTTAGTTTTTTTTAGGAATGCTGCTCGCAATTAACTGAGCTGTTTTTGCACTGGCGCCAGTACCACCCAGCTTTTTTTCTAGTTTATAATATTCGTTAAAAAGAGCTTTTCGTTTTTCTTCGTCTAAGATGTTTGATAACGCAGCTTTCAAAGATTTGGTATTGAAGTCTGATTGAATTAATTCTTTAACCACTTCTTTGTTCATAATAAGATTTACCAGCGAAATGTAATCGAGTTTAATCACACGTTTTGCGATTTCGTAGCTTATTCTTCCGCCTTTATAACATACCACTTCAGGCACTTTAAATAATGCTGTTTCTAAAGTTGCCGTTCCTGAAGTTACCAGCGCAGCATGTGAAACATCAAGCAGATTATACGTCTGATTCATCACGATATGCGTTCTGTTTTTTTGGAGAAAGGGTTCATAGAAATCAGCATCTTGGCTGGGAGCCCCTGCGATTACAAATTGATATTCTTTAAAATCAGGTGTGATGCTGAGCATGATCTCAAGCATTTTTTGAATTTCTTGCTTCCGGCTTCCCGGTAACAAAGCGATAATAGGACGCTCGTCTAAATTGTGTTGTTTTCTAAAGTTTTCAGGCGAAATAGGTGTTCTCGCGCTGATCTCATCAATTAAGGGATGTCCCACAAAGTGAACAGGAAAATCGTGTTTTTCCTCATAAAAATCTTTCTCAAACGGAAGGATGACATACATCGCATCAATATCACGTTTAATAGCTTTGATGCGACCTTCTTTCCAGGCCCATATTTGCGGAGAAATATAATAATGATTGTTATAACCTTGCTCGCGAGCCCATTTTGCAATGCGTAAATTAAAACCGGGATAATCTATGTAAACTATAACATCAGGATTGTAAGCTGCGATGTCTTTTTTACAAAAAGACAAGTTTTTTGTAATCGTACGCAGGTTCATTAAGACTTCAAGAAATCCCATAAACGCAAGATCGCGGTAATGTTTTACCAATGTACCACCTACTTTTTGCATCAAATCCCCTCCCCAGAATCTAAAATCAGCTTCAGGATCTTCAGCTAAAATAGCTTTCATCAGATTGGCTGCGTGTAAATCGCCACTGGCTTCACCTGCTATGATATAATACTTCACGATTTACTTGATTTTGATAGTTTACAAAAGCGAAAATTACGAATTAAATTTCCAGTCATTCAGTTTATCAATAAAATGATGTGCAGTTAAATCAAACTGAACCGGCACAACAGAAACATAACCTTGAGCCAGAGCCCACTCGTCTGTGTCTTCGCCTTTATCTTCGTTCACAAATTCACCACTTAGCCAGTAATAATCACGTCCCATAGGATTGGTGCGCTTGTCAAAATCTTCAACCCATTGAGCGTTAGCCTGACGTCCTACTTTTATGCCTTGTATTTCGCTGGCTTTCAATTTGGGAATATTTACATTAAGTACAACTCCCTTAGGTAGCCCATTTTTAAGAACCTCTTGAACGATTTTTTTTACATAAACATCACAATGAGAAAAGTCTGCATCTATAGCATAATCGAGTAACGAAAACCCAATAGCGGGGATTCCTTCTACACCGGCTTCAACAGCAGCACTCATTGTGCCAGAGTAAATAACATTTATTGATGAGTTAGAACCATGGTTAATTCCGCTTACACAAATGTCTGGTTTGCGATGCATAATTTCTTGCACAGCAATCTTAACGCAATCTGCAGGGGTGCCAGAGCAACTGTATTCTTTGTGATTTTTATCTTGAAATTCTTTAACGGGATCACAATAAATGGTGTCATTTACTGTTATAGCGTGACCCATACCGCTTTGAGGACTGTCTGGAGCTACAACAACCACATCGCCAAGCTCTTGCATTAAAGTTATTAATCTGCGTATGCCGGGAGCGGTTATGCCGTCGTCGTTAGTGACCAGAATTAGTGGTTTTTGATTTGCCATTTAGTTTTGCTTTCTACCGCTAAAATACTAAATTACCAAGCCATCACGAGGCTTAACGTTTAACAAATTGTTGGCGTCAATTATGAGCCGTGGCACGGTTTTTAATGTAGATTGCTAGTAAAAGATGAAAATGCAACATATTATGATAAAGAATGCAAAGGTTCTTGTTTTAGCCTTATTGTTAGCTGCGGCTTCTTGCAGTTTTACAACAAATGATGAAGATCCCGGAAAAGATAAAGTGCTTATTAGCCTTATTTCTTATGTTCTTGAAAAAGGGCATTATGATGCAAAAGAGTTTAATGATGAATTTTCTGAGCAGGTTTTTAATGACTTTGTGACTTCATTAGATCCCTTAAAGCGTTATTTCTTACAGAGTGACATCAAAGAGTTTGAGAAGTATAAAGATCAGATCGACGATCAGATTCGTAATGAAGATATCAGCTTTTTTGATTTAGCTTACACGCGTTTGAGAGAGCGTATGGAGGATTCAAAAAAAATGTATGACGAAGTTCTGGAGCAACCTTTTGATTATAATAAAGATGAGGTCATCGATACAGATTATGAAAATCTGGACTATGCGAAGAATCTTAATGAGTTAAAGTCTAGATGGGAAAATCAATTGAAATTTAGTGCTATAGGTATTTACTACGACCGTCTTGAGGAAGAAGCGAAAAAAGCTAAAGACTCTACAGGTTATACTGCTTTGTCAAAAAGTGAAATTGAAAAAGAGTCTAGAGAAACTACAAAAAAATCTTTAGTAGAGTATTTTGAATTTGCTAATGAGTTGGATCGTGAAGATTATTTTTCGGTTTACATCAATACTATAGTTGAAGAGTTTGATCCACATACGACCTATTTTGCACCAGTAGATAAAGATCGTTTTGATATGCAAATGAGCGGTCAGTTTCAAGGTATTGGAGCAAGACTTCAGAAAAAAAGTAACGAGATAAGTATTACAGAAATTATTTCTGGCGGTCCTGCTTGGAGAGGAGAAGATCTTGAAGAAGGTGATATTATTCTTAAAGTGAAGCAAGCTGATGAGGATGTTGCAACCAGTGTTGTTGGGATGAGACTTGATGACGCGGTAGAGTTGATCAAAGGCCCTAAAGGTACTGTTGTTACACTAAACGTAAAGAAGAAAGACGGCTCTATTAAAAATATAGCGATTACGCGTGATGTCGTTGAGCTTGAAGAAACTTACGCAAAATCAACTACTGTTGAAAAAGATGATCGCAACTATGGGGTGATTAATTTGCCTAAGTTTTACTTTGACATGCAAAATGCTGAAGAGCGTAATGCAGCTACTGATGTTAAGAAAGAAATAATCCGTTTAAAGGAACAGGATGTTGATGGTCTTGTGATCGACTTGAGAAGTAACGGTGGCGGTTCATTATCTACGGTTGTAGATATCGCCGGATTGTTTATCAAGGAGGGACCTGTTGTTCAGGTTAAATCTAACGGTGCTGAAAGCGAAATATTAAAGGATAAAGACCCTGAGATTATTTGGGATAAACCTCTTGTGATATTGGTGAATGAGATCTCTGCCTCGGCTAGTGAAATTCTTGCTGCAGCGATGCAAGATTATAAGAGAGCAGTTATTATAGGTAGTAAGCAAACATACGGTAAAGGAACCGTTCAGAATGTGTATGACCTTAATCGTTGGTTACGTCAAAATGACCTGGGTGATATGGGAGCTCTAAAAATAACCACACAAAAATTCTACCGCATTAACGGCGGGTCTACTCAACTTGAAGGTGTAAAGAGTGATGTTGTTGTTCCAGACAAGTACAGCTACATTGACATAGGAGAGAAGGATTTAGAAAACCCCTTACCATGGGATAAAATAGCTGCGGCAGATTATGATGTGTGGGATGGTTACATAGATTATGAACAAACCATAAATAGCAGTAACGCAAGAATGGCAAAAAATAAGCAATTACAACTTATTGAAGAAAACGCCAAGTGGATCAAAAGCAAGCAGGATGAATCTGTATGGCCTTTAAATATTGATGCATACACTGCTAAGGTTAAGCAGAACGAAGAAGAAGCTAAGCAGTTTGATGCCTTAAAAGAGTATAAGTCAGATCTTACCTACAAATCTCTTCCTTATGAATTGAAGGAATTTGAGAACGATACTGTTTTAAAGCAGAAGCGCGAGCGCTGGCATGAAGATCTTGCGAAAGATGTTTATATGGAAGAGGCCATAAATGTTTTGGAAGATTTAAAACTAAATAATATTAGAAGAAGTAAATTGGCTGACGTTAGGGATTAACCTATGGCAGAAAACGCTAGTTCATTAACTCATTTAGCGCTCCGGAAATTCAAACGAAATTTCTGGGGCGTTTTGAGTTTTGTATACATCGTATTTTGTGGTTTGGTGGCACTTTTTGCATACCTCATTGCACCCGATCATTCGCGTAATGCCAACCAAATGCATTTGGCAATCCATTCAAAAAAGCCCGGCTTTACCGTAAAAATGCTTACCGTTCCCGGACCTGAAGTTACAGGTCAAAGTTTTCTGAGTACAGCTTTTACAGGCAAAATAAATACCGATTCTGAAATACCTATTACTTCTTTTGAAATTAGTAATCACGAAGTAGAATATATCCCATATTCTGAAGATGCTTCACTTGAGCTAACTAAAGCCATCCCATTAGAGGATTTTGGGGTTTCAGCTATAACCACTGGAGATTTTGAAGTACAATTTATAACCGAAAAAACGTTTCTCTTGGGCACAGATAAATACGGTCGTGATCTCTTGAGCAGAATGCTTATTGGTGCTCGTATTTCATTTAGTATCGGTTTTATTGCTGTATTGATTTCATTGATAATAGGAGTGTTTTTAGGAGCAGTTGGTGGGTATTACGGTGGTAAACTGGATGCCTTCATCATGTGGATTATTAATGTGACTTGGTCTATACCTACCTTACTTCTTGTTATTGCAATTACTCTTGCCTTGGGGAAGGGCTTTTGGCAGGTTTTTATAGCGGTAGGTCTCACAATGTGGGTTGAGGTGGCACGTGTTGTTAGAGGGCAGGTTTTGAGTGTAAAAGAAGCGCAGTATGTGACAGCTGCACGTGCTTTAGGATATAAAGATATGCGTATTCTTTTTAAGCATATTTTACCCAATATTTTAGCACCGGTAATCGTGATAAGCGCAGCAAATTTTGCCAGTGCAATATTAATAGAAAGTGGGTTGAGCTTTTTAGGTATTGGTGCACAGCCGCCGGTTCCTAGTTGGGGCGCGATGATTAAAGACCATTATTCATATATTATTTTAGGGAAAGCCTATTTGGCGATAATTCCCGGTCTTGCGATTATGAGTCTGGTAATGGCGTTTATGCTTATGGGTAATGCGCTGCGAGATGCCCTTGATGTAAAAGGAGTGAATTAAATGAAAAGAAAATATACGTATCCACTTTTGATGATGGTGGTGATTACGCTTATTGTTTTAGGTGAAAAATATATAGAGAATCAAGAGAAAAATGAGCTTGTGAAGGCGGGTGAAGTTGTGAAATCTCAAGAATTATCTTTCTTTTTTCCGAAGGCTGAAAGCAATACCCTTGTGTATCATGAATATTATACACTAAGTTATAATGAACCTGCAGAACAGGCTGCCTGGGTTGCATACATGCTCACTCCTGATCAATTAAAAAGGGTTGAGGTAAGTAGACCGTATTTTGACATTGATGCTGCTGTTATGACCGGAGCGGCAGATTGGCGCAATTATAAAAATAGTGGTTATGACCGCGGTCATTTATGTCCTGCCGGTGATCGTAGTTTTAGTAGTCAGGCGTATAATGAAACTTTTTTAACCAGTAACATCAGTCCTCAGTTGCATGAGTTTAATAACGGTGTTTGGAATAGGTTAGAGAATCAAGTGAGAGACTGGGCAAGAGGATATGATAAAGTCACAATTGTAACCGGGGGAGTTTTAGCTGATCCATTGGCGACTATAGGGCATGAGAATGTAATTGTACCTCGTGCTTTTTATAAGATTGTGCTTCGGGAAACTGCTTCCGGTTATACGTGCTTAGCCTTTTTGATTCCGCATAGCGAAAGTGATCGAGATCTAAAAGCTTTTGTAGTTTCAGTAGATAGTTTAGAGGCTGTAACCGGCATTGACTTCTTTCCGAAGCTTGAAAATTCCGAAGAAAACAGAATAGAGAAAGAAAAATTACTTAAGGATTGGAAATTCTGATCTTACCATTCATTAACCCGATTACTGTCGAGTTTCACAAAAATAAAGAGTAAAATCGTAAAGCCCCAAAGCCCGGAACCTCCATAACTAAAAAAGGGTAGTGGGATCCCAACGGTAGGGAAAACACCTGTAACCATACCAATGTTTACTAAAAAGTGAATAAATAATATTCCTGCAATACTATAGCCATAAATACGGCTAAACTGGCTCTTCTGCCTTTCTGCTAAAAAGATGATGCGCAGCATCAGTCCCACAAATAAAATGATGACCAGTGAGCTTCCCAGAAAGCCCCATTCTTCACCTACGGTACTAAAAATATAATCGGTATGTTGTTCTGGAACAAAGTTACCTTTAGTCTGGGTGCCTTTTAAAAAGCCTTTACCGGTAAGGCCTCCATTACCAATTGCAATTTCAGATTGGTAGGTATTGTAACCAATACTTTTCATATCTACTTCTTTTCCCAAAACGACATTGAAGCGGTCTCTGTGGCGTTGCTCAAATACATTTTGAAAGATGTAATTTACAGACAGAACGAATACAATAGAGACTAAGGGAAGTATGTAATAATAGCGTTTGCCGAAGCGTTTTTTTCTGTTTTTAATCAATAAAAAGAGTGCGATTAGTACAATTCCTGCAATGATATAAATAGGGCCAAAAGCAAGAGTAAGTACAAACAGCGCGATCGTGATAGAGCCTATGATGAGATAAATACCAGATAGTCCTTCGCGATAAAGCGGGAAAAAAAACGCTGCATAAACTAAGGCGCTACCGGGATCTGGTTGGGGAACGATACAGATTGCGGGTAAGGCGATGATCACAAATGCGCGCAATTGATGCACAAATGATTTCACATCGGTTTGAATATCACTTAAGTATTTTGCTAGTGCTAGTGCTGTTGCCGCTTTAGCAAACTCACTGGGTTGTAAGCCAAAGCTTCCGAAAGAATACCAACTTGTCGCTCCTGAAATATTTTTTCCGAAGATAAATAAGCCTAAAAGAGACAGAATGGAGGTGACATAAATAACACTTGCAAAACGCTCAAAAAATTTAGCATCAAGCGAAAGGATAAAGATGATGATTAGCAAGCTTAGTCCAATAAAGAGCAATTGTCTTGTGTATAAATTATTCAGATCAAAAAAATCTGAAACCCCGGATGGATCTATAGAAGCTGAATAAATATTGACCCAGCCGATACCAATTAAAGCCAGAAAAATCACAATAAGAAGCCAGTCAAAATTACCGCGGTTGTTCCGAGAAGTGATCCCCATTATAAGATAGGTTTTTCTACTTTTCCGCTTATTTTCTTACCATCATTAATTGGGAAAGGTTTACCACTAAGTGGTTTTGCATATTCTTCTTCGAGGCTATGAGATAGAATCCAATCTTCAAGATCTGTTCTGGTGATCTCACCTTTAATATGCTTTTCAATCATTAGGCTGGCAATTTTACCTCCATATCTTCCACCCCAATACCCGTTTTCTACAAAAACAGCAATGGCAATTTTAGGATTGTCTTTTGGTGCAAAAGCAACGAAAATAGAGTGGTCTGTAAGTTGCTGACGTTTACCATCTATTTTGGTATAATTTTCAGCAGTTCCTGTTTTTCCGCAAATTTCTATACCAGGGATTTGAACACCTGCAGCGGTACCATAATTATAAGCGCCAAACATCCCTTCTACAACGGGTTCAAAATTAGCTGGGTCGATGGTTGTTACATTTTTGGTACGGTATTTTTCAGGGATCAATTCCGTTTGACCTTCAATTCCTTTTACAATATGAGGCGTGTAATACCAACCTCTGTTAGCAATAGTAGCTGTGACATTTGCTAATTGAATAGGGGTAAGACTTACTTCTCCCTGACCTATAGAGTTAGAAATTGTAGCGGTACTAAACCACTTATACTTTGGATATTCATACGCTCTGTTGTAGTAGTCACTGTCTGGTATGTATCCTGGACGACCGGTCGGTAAATCAGTACCCATATATTGCCCAAGACCAAAACTAGCCAAGTGATGGTGCCACCTATCCATACCCTCCTGAGGGGTGTCATATTTGTCAATCACACGTCTGTATACATTGGCAAAATAGGCGTTACACGAATTTGCAATACCCGGAACCATACTGAGCGGACTGGGATGATGGTGACAACCTAATTTGCGACCTCTGGAGCCGTAATAATAACCCCCATGACACGCAAAACTTTCTTGAGTGTCCACAACATTCTCTTGTAGCGCGATAAGAGCATTGAGCGTTTTAAAAGGAGATCCCGGGGGGTATTCTGCCTGAAGACTGCGGTCAAAAAGTGGTTTTGCAATGGTATCATACCAAAGTTTGGTGAAATTTGCAGAGCGCTGGCGACCCACTAATAAACTAGGGTCGTAATTGGGAGCCGAGATAAGCGCTAAAATTTCACCGGTGCTGGGTTCAATCGCGATAATTCCACCGCGCTTATTAACCATAAGTTCTTCTCCATACTTTTGAAGTTCTGCATCTATGGTAAGGGTAAGGTCTTTTCCAGGCTCTGGAATGGTATCCAAACTCCCGTTTTTGTATGCGCCAATATCCCGATTGAAACGATCTTTCTGAATATATTTTACACCTTTTATGCCGCGTAAAGTTTCTTCGTATTGTTTTTCGACGCCGGTTCTTCCTTTTAAGTCACCAGATTGATAGTATGGATTGTCTTCAATATCAGATCGGTTAACTTCAGCAATATATCCTAAAAAATTTGCACCAAAATCTACCTGATAATCCCGTAGGGAACGCTTCTGAATATAAAATCCTTCATATTTGCGCATCTTTTCCTGTAAATACGCATATTCAGATTTTGTGAGTTGTGGGATTACAATAGAAGGCAATCTTGGCGAATAAACCCGGGCTTTGTCCAATCTCGTTTTTAGAGCTTCCCTGGTCATTTTTAGTAATCCGCAGAACTCTGTAGTGTCAAAAGGTTTTACTTCACGTGGGATCACCATCACATCATAAGAAGGTTGGTTGCTTACTAAAAGACTGCCGTTACGGTCATAAATATGGCCGCGTTGTGGGTAATCATAGACACGTTTTATCGCGTTATTTACCGAAAGAGTTGCATAAGAAGTATCTAATATTTGCAAATAGAAAAGTCTTCCGGTAAGTAAAATACCGGAAATCAAAACAATTGAAAAAAGAAGAATTTTTCTCATTTACGCTTTACACTAAAGAGGGTTAGAAATAGTAAACAGAGCAGAATGGTAAAGGCTCCACTAAACAACGTCTTTTTAAGTATATAGATTATATCTGAAAAGTTAAAACTTTCGAGGAAAAATAACAGGAGGTGATGCGTAAAAACCAAAATACTGATGTACAACAAACGCTCGCCAAATGCAGCTTTTGAAATTTTTACTGCGTTATATTCATAGGCAATACCAAATATCGATTGAAGAATCCACGGTCTTAAGAACGCAATAGTAACACAACTCGCCGCATGCATCCCGCCACTGTTACTAAACATATCTACAGAAAGCCCTAGTAAAAAACTCAAGAATAACAGTAAACCTCTATTATCGCCGATAGGAAATAAAACTATAAATAAGATATAGGGGTATGGGTTGATATAGCCCAAAAAGTTGATGTGATTAAATATGGCAATTTGTACCAAAACCAGAAAAACAAAACGGATGATATTTCGAGTGATACTAGTGTTCATCTGCTGTCTGTTGTTCTAGCATTTTTATTTCTTCCCGATCCAAATTCTCAATGACATAGACGTGACCTACATTAGTCATGTCGTTAAAGAGCTTTACCTTAATGGTGTAAAAATTTTCACTGGGATCTAACTCAAAAGAGTTTATCGTCCCGATGCCAATGCCTTCTGGGAAAATAGTAGATTTCCCGCCGGTTACAATTGTATCTCCCATTTTAACCGGAGCTTTAGATTGCACATCTATAAGGTCTACGATATTAGGGTTGCCGCCCTTCCAGACCAGAATTCCAAAGTGATTACTTTTTTTAAGCTTGGCATTTATTTGAGAATTGCTGTTGAGAATACTTATTACAGTAGCATAATTTTTAGAGATATTATCTACAATACCCACAATACCTTTACTGGTGATGACACCTAGATCTTGTTTTAGACCATTTTTGCTTCCGGCTCTGAGTGTCAGAAAATTGTCTTTAAACGTGTAGTTGTTGTTGATTACTTTGGCAGTAGTAAATTGAAAGCGCTTGTGATAAGTAGCGGTGTCAATTTTTTGAGAAACACTGTCTCGGGTATTGAGCAGCCTGGCTCGCAATCTATTATTTTCTTCTACCAGTTGCTCGTTATGAGTCTCTAGATCAAAATAAGTTGTGATGTCGTCGAGTCCGCTATAAATACCTCCGCTTAAAAAGTTAGCCGAATTGACAAACCTGCTGCGGTGATAGGAGTGCGACTGTATGGTAAATACCAGTGATATGAACAGCAAAAAGACAAATAGCAGAAAGTTTCTGTACTTTATTATAAAATTGACAATTTGCTGCATGAATCACGATGCTATTATTTGATAAGTACGCTCTTGAATTTAGCAAGATTTTTAAGCGTAATTCCGGTTCCGCGAACTACTGCACGTAGTGGGTCTTCTGCAATATACACCGGTAAATCTGTTTTTTGAGACAAACGTTTGTCAAGACCGCGTAACATACTACCACCACCAGCAAGGTAAATACCGGTGTTGTAAATATCAGCAGCGAGTTCTGGTGGCGTTTGTGACAGGGTTTCCATCACAGCATCTTCAATACGTAAGATAGATTTGTCTAATGCTTTAGCGATTTCACGGAAAGAGATCTGAACCTGTTTTGGTTTACCCGTAAGCAAGTCACGACCCTGAACACTCATGTCTTCCGGTGGAACTTCTAAATCTTCGGTAGCTGCTCCTATTTGTATTTTTATTTTTTCCGCACTGCGTTCTCCCACATACAAGTTGTGTTGTGTACGCATATAGTAAATGATGTCGTTGGTAAATACATCACCTGCAATCTTAACCGATTTGTCACAAACAATTCCACCTAATGCAATAACGGCAATCTCTGTAGTACCACCACCTATATCTACAATCATATTTCCTTTTGGCTGCATAATATCAACGCCAATACCTATTGCAGCAGCCATAGGCTCGTGAATCAGGTAAACTTCTTTGCCGTTTACCCGTTCTGCACTTTCTTTTACCGCACGCATCTCAACTTCTGTAATTCCAGAGGGAATACAAATCACCATACGAAGAGCGGGGGCAAAAAGGCGTTTTTTAAGAGCAGGAATCTCTTTGATAAACATACTCATCATTTGCTCGCTGGCATCAAAATCTGCAATCACACCATCTTTCAACGGGCGAATAGTTTTAATGTTTTCGTGCGTTTTACCCTGCATCATAGCAGCATCTTTACCGGCAGCAATTATCTTGTTGCTAACCCGATCGCGGGCAACAATAGAAGGACTGTCAACCACAACTTTATCGTTATGTATGATTAGTGTGTTTGCGGTACCTAGATCTATTGCTATTTCTTCGGTAAGAAAATCAAAAAAGCCCATAAGCGCTGGTGGAAATTAGGATGATTATGCTAAAAGGTTAATCTTTAAATGTAGTTAAAAAATACGGATTTTTTAATGTTTAAAATGTCTTGTTCCGGTCATGACCATTGCTAAGTTATGCTCGTTACAATAGTCTATGCTCAGCTGATCTTTAATAGATCCCCCAGGCTGAATTACAGCAGTGATACCTGCTTTATCCGCAAGCTCAACACAATCTGGGAAAGGAAAAAATGCGTCACTTGCCATAACAGCACCTTTAAGGTCAAAACCAAAAGAAACTGCTTTATCAATAGCCTGGCGAAGAGCATCTACTCGTGATGTCTGGCCGGTACCGCTCGCGCAAAGTTGCTTTCCTTTTGCAAATACAATCGTATTTGATTTGGTGTGCTTGCAAAGCTTAGATGCAAAGATCAAATCACTTAACTCATCTGAGGTGGGTTTATTGTTCGTAACCGTAGAAAGATCTTCTAAGCTGTCAGTTTTAGCGTCTTTATCCTGAACTAAAACACCATTTAAACAACTGCGAACCTGATCTGTAGGTAGGCTAATAGGCTTTTGAATTAAAAGAACACGATTTTTCTTTCCTTTTAAAATTTCTAGTGCTTCTTCAGAATAGCTAGGAGCGATCACTACCTCGCAGAATAATTTATGAATTTCTTCAGCAGTAGCTTTATCTATCTCTTTATTTGAAATTAAAATTCCACCGAAAGCAGAAACAGGGTCTCCTGCCAATGCATCTGCATAAGCTTGATGCAAAGTGTCACGTTGTGCAAGGCCACACGCATTGTTGTGTTTTAAAATCGCAAACGTAGGATCTTCGTTTTGAAATTCTGCCATTAAATTAACAGCCGCATCAACGTCTAGTAAGTTATTATAGGAAAGTTCTTTGCCGTGAAGTTTGTCAAACATTGCATCAAAATCTCCGAAGAAAGTTCCCTTCTGATGTGGATTCTCTCCGTAACGCAACGATTTACCTTCTGTATAACTTGCTTTGTAAACTACTTCTTCTTCATTGAAGTAGTTGAAAATTGCGGTGTCGTAATGTGAAGAAACATTGAATGCCTTTGCTGCAAAACGCTTACGATCTGCTAAAGTGGTTGTCCCTTCATTTGCGCTGATGAGTTCTAAAACGTCTTCATAGTCATCAACCGAAGATACACACAGCGTGTCTTTAAAATTCTTAGCAGCAGCACGGATTAATGAAATTCCCCCTATGTCTATTTTCTCTACAATATCTTGTTCTGAAGCTCCGGAAGCTACTGTTTTTTCAAAAGGATATAAATCAACAATAACAATATCAAGTTGCGGAATGTTGTACTCCTTCATTTCGGCAACATCACTAGCATTGTTTTGACGGTTTAAAATCCCGCCAAAAACTTTAGGGTGAAGTGTTTTTACTCTTCCTCCTAAAATAGAAGGATATGAAGTTACATCTTCAACGGGTACGACCGGCACGCCCAGGTCTTTAATAAATTTCTCGGTACCGCCCGTAGAATAAAGGGTAATACCCAGGTCGTTAAACTTTTTAATTAGCGGTTCAAGACCTTCTTTACTAAAAACTGAAATCAATGCGGCTTTTGCCTTTATAGGAGTACTCATGAAGAAATTTTTAATTTGGGTGCAAAAGTATGAATTTAACCACTAAAGTATGGTGCTATTTTTTGTATTTTCTTAGCATAATTTTGTAACACTCAGCACGCTTCTGCGTCAAACCTGTATTCAAATCATCACACTTCTATGCTCATTTATCTTAGGGTATTAAAAGAAAGTCTGGCCTTTGCAATTAATGCATTGCGCAACAATAAGTTGCGTACACTCTTGTCGTTGTTGGGTGTGACCATAGGTATTTTTTCTATTATCGGGGTTTTGGCGGCTGTAGATTCATTAAAACAGGAAATAAAAGGAAGCCTTTCTTCTCTAGACAACAGTACCATAATTGTAATGCGTTTTTCTTTTGGTCCTACTGATATTCCGCAATGGAAACGGGAGCAGTTTCCTGATGTGAGTTATGAAGAATATCAGTATATAAAGCGAAATGTTCCAGATGTGGAAGCGGCATCTTTTGTTTTAAATGTAGGGGCAGAATCTATAAAGTATGGCGATAAATTAGTGACTGGCGTTAATATTGCTCCGGTGACTGATGGATATTATAATATAGAAGCCTTACAGCTTGCGGAAGGGAGGTTTTTTAATGAGTCTGAATCGAACAGCGGGTCTAACGTTTTGGTTTTAGGAGAGGAGATTGCTGAAGGATTGTTTGGAAGTTTAGATCCGTTAGGAAAACAAGTGCGTTTATATGGGCAGCGTTTTACGATCATTGGGGTTTTAGAAAAAGAAGGAAATAGTATTTTTGGTCCCTCAAAAGATGGGACGGTGATCTTACCGGTAAATGTTGTGCGCCGTATTTACGGAAGCAATAATAAATCTGCATTTCCACAAATAATAGTAAAGCCTAAAGCAGGAGTTGATATCCCTGAATTTAATGCAGTGCTTACCCAAAGACTGCGACAAGTGCGTGGCTTGAAACCGGATGAGGTAAATACATTCTTTATTAATCAACTTAGCGGGTTTACAGATCTTATAGATAACATTACGGGCACGATGTCTACTATAGGGGGATTTATAGGTCTGTTTTCTTTACTCGTAGGTGGTTTTGGTATTGCAAATATTATGTTTGTGAGCGTTAAAGAACGTACCAATTTGATAGGCATTCAAAAAGCCTTAGGTGCTAAAAACCGGTTTATATTACTTCAGTTTTTATTTGAATCGATTATTCTCGCAGTTATAGGTGGCTTGATCGGACTTGGTTTGGTGTGGATTATTACTGTGATACTTTCACAATTTACCGGTAGTTTTGAATTTATACTTTCTACAGCTAATGCATTACTCGGGCTTTCAAGTTCGGTGATAATAGGGCTGATTGCAGGTATTGTTCCCGCATTTATGGCTTCGCGTCTAGATCCGGTAGAAGCGATACGAACCGGTATGTAGTTTTAAAGATCTAAAAATACTTTGTAAGCATTCGGTTCCTCGTCTAGTGGTTCAGTCGTAGTATCTCCAAAAGATATATTTCTAATGCTATCATTAGGGCAGCATACATTTGCTTTGAGTTCTCGCTTTGCTTCTAGACTTAAAGTGAAAAGAACCTCGTTGTTATTAGTAACTTGATATGAAACCTCGGTAAACTCTTCGGTATAACTTCCGGTAGGGAGAATTAAAATAGATTCTTGAGACAGTCTAAAATTCACTTCTTCACTTGTAATTGTATGGGTCACCGTTAGGTTTTCCTCGCTTAGCGTTTCGTTTTCAAATAAATTGGTTTCGTCGGAATTAGAAACGAGTTCCAGATATATTCCTGATGCCGCACAACTCACAGCAGAGCAGTCTACAGGGGTGTCGTCGTTATTGTTGCAGCTTAGAATACATAAACTAAAAAGTGTAAAAAGAAAAAATCTCATAATAGGTTGTCTATTATGAGATGAGGATAATGCAAATAGGTTGCGTGTGACCTAGCTTGATAGTTGAGCAACTTGCTCGTTAACCCACTCTAAAAAGCGCTCATCAGCAGCTGTAAAAGGGTCTGCCGTGTTAGAGTCGATGTCGATCTGACCAATGTTTTTACCATTTACAAATAGTGGAACAACGATTTCTGCTTTTACGGTAATACTACACGCAATGTAATTATCTTGAGCTTTTACATCTGGCACCACAAAGTTTTCGTTAGAAACAGCAACCTGTCCGCAAATTCCTTTTCCAAAAGGAATGATGGTATGGTCTGTGGGTGCGCCGGCATACGAACTCAATTTGAGTTCATCTTTATCTCCATTTTTAAAATAAAAGCCTACCCAGTCATAATAAGCGATGTTTTCTTTTAAAAGCGTACATACCTCTTCAAGACGATGCTCTACAGAAAGACTTTTGCTTTCTAATATTTTTGATACTTCAGGTTTTAAGGCTTCAAAAGTCATTTTTCTTGTATTTTAGGGCGGTCTAAACCGTTATCAGATTGATTCAATTAATTCGCAAATATAAGTCGGTACTTTTGTTTATCCTTACTTTTTTAGGGGTGTATTTAGTATTGAGCTTTTTATATGCGCAGTATTTAAACATTGATTTTTCAGAATCGTATTACCCGGATTATATTACACATCGTGTTGCCGAGCAAAGTGAGTGGCTTATTGATAAAATGGGTTACTCCTCCATAATTGAACCTCACGATAAAGAGCCTTCAATGAAGTTATTTGTCGAAGGTGTTTTTGTCGCTCGGGTGGTAGAAGGGTGTAATGCGATAAGTGTTATTATTCTGTTTGCTTCGTTTGTGCTTGCTTTTTTTCAGGGATGGGGCAAAACGTTCTCATTTGTATTCATTGGTTCAGTACTGGTTTATGGAATCAATATTTTGCGTATAGCGATTTTGAGTATTGGTCTCTATGCGTATCCTGAATATAAAACCATGTTGCACGACATAGTTTTTCCGGGTATTATTTATGGGTTGGTGGTCTTTTTGTGGGTATTTTGGGTGAGCCGTTTTAAGAAACAGAAATCTTGAAGAAAACACTAAATATAGTTTTAATCATTCTGCTATTAGCTGGATTGATTGGTGTTCGCTTTTGGCAAGAACAGTTATTTTATGATCCACTTTTAGTGTTCTTTGAAGGTATTTATTTGAATGCTGAAAAGCTTACTGAGATCAATTTTAGTAAGTTGTTGATCAGTATTTCGGCTCGGTTCTGGCTGAATAGTGTGCTTTCGCTTTCAGTGCTGTTTCAGCTATTTCGTAAAAGCGGAATCGTGAAAATTTCATTTTTAGTGTACCTGGTTGTGTTTATACTCCTTTTGGTTGGCTTCGCTTTAGTTGTATTGAATTACACTTCAGAATGCAGCTTACTTCTTTTTTATATCCGCAGATTTTTAATTCAGCCTATTTTATTGCTAATACTGGTTCCGGCATTTTACTATCACAGAATTAGAAGCGAGAAGTAGTTTGTATATTTGATTCTTAAAAAGAAATCGAGAAAATGAAAAAAATAGCTTTAACACTTGTTGGCGTGTTGGTTTTAGCCTGCGGCGAAAAGAAATCTAATCAGGAAACGGTTACAGTAAATCAGGAAGAAGGGACTCATGAGTTAGCGTATTCTGGAGCTAAACGAGATGCCGAATTTCGAAATGCGGAAGTAGCTCAGGTTTATGACGATTATAATGCTTTAAAAATAGCTTTAGTAAATACTGATGCTGAAGCTGCGCAAACACTGGCGCAGAAATTAGTAATTAGTATTGAAGCGGTAGAGGTGGAAGCCAGCCTTATGAAAGCTGCAGAAGCAATAGCAAATTCAGAAAACATCAATGAGCAGCGTGCTCAATTTGAAAACCTTACAGCCGGAGTTAAGACTTTAGTAGAAGAAAATATCACTTCGGGGACTTTGTATTATCAATATTGTCCAATGGCATTTGACGGCAAAGGAGCATATTGGATCGCTAACGAAAAGAAAGTATTCAATCCCTATTTTGGAGATGTAATGCTTAATTGCGGTACTGTAGATTCAGAAATAAATTGATTAGCCTGTAAAGTTTAGGGCAAATTGTCTAGTCCTAAATAAACGATACAGATTATTGATGGATTAAATTTATAATTTAAAGCTTGACGATTCTATTATCGTCAAGCTTTTTTGATTTATACCGTTTTGGTTTTATCTTATCT
>NZ_QOVK01000032.1 GCF_004104075.1 Leeuwenhoekiella polynyae
AAAGCTTTTAATTATTAACGATTAACAATCCTACCCGATCCGCAAAACCAAAAAAAATAGCTACAGCAAAAAAACAAAAAGACCGCCTAAATGTTTTTAGACGGCCTCTTTTTTTGCCTTTTTGTCAGTGCATTTTTGGTGGCATAATTTCTGTTTAATAGACAACACAACTAAGAAAATTGTTAACTAAAAATTTATATTAAAATGGGAGTAAACATTAAACCTCTTTCAGATCGTGTTTTGGTAGAGCCAACGGCTGCCGAAACTAAAACAGCATCCGGCCTATACATTCCGGATACAGCAAAAGAAAAACCTCAACAAGGTAAAGTCGTAGCTGTAGGAAGCGGTAAAAAAGACCACGATATGACTGTAAAAGTGGGAGACACTGTTCTTTACGGTAAATATTCTGGCACAGAATTAAAATTAGATGGTACAGACTATCTTATTATGCGTGAGGATGACATCCTTGCTGTAATCTAATTAGTGAATCTTCTATTTAAAGTATTAACAACCTTGTATTTTTCGCAGCCGCGAAAAATTTAAACAACTCAAGAAAATGGCAAAAAATATAACATTTGACATCTCAGCTAGAGATGGCATAAAGCGCGGTGTTGACGCACTGGCAAACGCAGTAAAAGTAACTTTAGGTCCTAAAGGCCGTAACGTAATCATCAGTAAATCATTTGGTGGTCCTCAAGTGACTAAAGATGGTGTTTCTGTAGCAAAAGAAATTGAACTACAAGATCCTCTTGAAAACATGGGAGCTCAGATGGTAAAGGAAGTTGCTTCTAAAACCAATGATCTTGCCGGTGACGGTACTACTACCGCGACTGTACTTGCTCAGGCTATCGTACAAGAAGGTCTTAAAAACGTTGCTGCAGGCGCAAACCCAATGGACTTAAAACGTGGGATTGATAAAGCTGTAGAAGCAATCACAAAAGATCTTGAAAAGCAAACTAAAGAAGTAGGAAGCTCTTCAGAAAAAATCAAGCAGGTGGCTGCTATTTCTGCTAACAACGATGATGTGATAGGTGAACTTATCGCTGAAGCATTTGGCAAAGTTGGTAAAGAAGGTGTTATCACAGTTGAAGAAGCAAAAGGTACAGAGACTTATGTTGATGTAGTAGAAGGTATGCAATTTGACCGCGGTTACCTTTCTCCTTATTTTGTTACAGACAGCGAGAAAATGCAAACTGAATTAGAGAATCCGTATATCTTGTTATTTGACAAGAAGATTTCTTCTATGAAAGATTTGCTTCCTGTTCTTGAGCCAGTTGCTCAATCAGGCAAGCCTTTATTGATCATCGCAGAAGATGTAGATGGCGAAGCGCTTGCAACTCTTGTAGTAAACAAATTGAGAGGAGCTCTTAAAATCGCCGCTGTAAAAGCACCAGGTTTCGGGGATCGTCGTAAAGCAATGCTAGAAGATATCGCAATTCTTACTGGTGGTACGGTAATTAGTGAAGAGCGTGGTTTCTCTCTTGAGAACGCTACAATTGATCAGTTAGGTACAGCAGAGAATGTAACTATTGATAAAGACAACACGACTATAGTAAACGGTTCTGGTAGCAGCGATGATATTAAAGCACGTGTAAATCAGATCAAAGCTCAGATCGAGACTACTACCAGCGATTATGATAGAGAAAAACTTCAGGAACGTCTTGCTAAATTAGCAGGTGGTGTTGCTGTACTTTATGTAGGTGCTGCTTCTGAAGTAGAAATGAAAGAGAAAAAAGACCGTGTGGATGATGCACTTCATGCAACTCGTGCTGCCGTAGAAGAAGGTATCGTAGCAGGTGGTGGTGTAGCTTTAGTACGTGCTATACGTGTATTAGAAAGCTTAGAATCATTGAATGCAGACGAAGCGACAGGTATTAAAATCGTAGCAAAAGCTATCGAATCTCCGTTGCGCACAATCGTAGCAAATGCTGGTGGTGAAGGTTCTGTTGTTATCGCTAAAGTTATCGAAGGTGATGATGATTATGGATACGATGCTAAAACAGATCGTTATGTAAACATGCTTGCTGAAGGTATTATAGATCCTAAAAAAGTAACTCGTGTTGCATTAGAAAATGCTGCATCTGTTTCTGGTATGATCTTAACTACTGAATGTGCATTAACTGACATTCCTGAAGAAAATGGCGGCGGCGGAGCCGGTATGCCAGGAGGAATGGGCGGTGGTATGCCAGGTATGATGTAAACACGTGCCGTACACGCACTTATTATAAAAAAACCCTTGAGAATTTTCTCAAGGGTTTTTTGTTTTTAATTTATGTCCCGTCCTGAAATAGCGATACACTAAAACCTTAGTGTAATGAAAACACCCTCAAAGAGTGGTTATGCAAAAAGAACCCAAAAAGACTACTCGCTTTCTTTTAAGCTTCAGGTTGTCCAACAAATTGAATCTGGAGAGCTTGACAGGCTTTCAGCTCACCTGAAATATGGTATACAGGCAAGGTCAACAATAACCCAATGGCTCAGGAAATATGGTACCTTTGACTGGGAAAATTTAAACGTTGTTACCTTGAGCAAAACACCAGAGCAGCAGATCATCGAACTCCAGGCCAAAGTAAAGCTTCTTGAAAAGCAAAAAGCCAGAGCTGAATACTTGGCTGAGCGGGCAGATAAGAAAGTGATTATCTTTGATATGCTTGTTGAGATGGCAGAGAAAGAATATGATATTTCTATCAGAAAAAATTACAAGCCCGGGTTATTGAACGCTACAAAGAAGAGCAAAAAGAAACATTAGTTTCTACCTGTAACTTACTCGGGCTGAACAGACAGGTCTATTACAGAACTATCAAAACAACAATGCAAAGACAGGCTCTTGGGCAAAAGGTAGTTGCTTTAGTACGCACTATACGCAATATTATGTCTAAACTAGGGACCAGAAAATTATATGACTTACTTAAGAATGAGCTCAAGGCTCTTGGCGTGGGAAGGGATAAGCTATTTAGGATACTAAGAGCCAATAACCTACTGATAAAACCAACAAGGAGCTATCATATTACTACAGACTCACACCATCGCTTTAAAAAGCATAAAAATATAACCGGTTCCCTAGAGGTTGTAAGACCAGAACAGGTCTGGGTCAGCGACATAACTTATGTTGGTACACGGGCAAACCCGTCGTATCTAGCCTTGATCACTGATGCATACTCCAAAAAGATAATGGGATATAATGTTTCTAACACCCTTGCAGTCAAAGGTTCGTTGCAAGCCTTAGAAATGGCACTGAAAAACAGATCTTATAATAAAGCCTTAATACACCACTCAGATAGGGGGCTGCAATACTGTTCTAATGATTATCAAAGAATATTGGATCAAAATAACATCAAAACCAGTATGACCGAGAAATACGACCCTTATGAAAATGCAATTGCAGAGCGGATAAACGGAATACTAAAACAAGAGTTTGATATAGCAAAAAACATAGAGGATATAAAATTGAAGAAAAAACTAATCAAAAACTCAATTGCTATTTATAATAATCTAAGACCACATTTATCTAACCATATGCTGACTCCAATACAAATGCACAAACAAGATAAGATAAAACCAAAACGGTATAAATCAAAAAAGCTTGACGATAATAGAATCGTCAAGCTTTAAATTATAAATTTAATCCATCAATAATCTGTATCGTTTATTTAGGACTAGACACTTTTATTGGCACCGCCAAAGGGTCTGATCTCCCTGAAGCTTGTCTTGAAAATAAGAAATTTCTTTTTAGCGACAGCCCCGAAGTAGTTTATTATTTCTTTGATTTCACAGTAAAACTAGGCGCTTCATAATCTTTGGGTAAATAATCAGAAGGGATGGTTGTTTGATTACCATCACGTGCTGCGCGGTAATGCGGAGAAAGGATCTCGATACCATTTTCATTACATACATCCTGAATATTTTGATGCAGTTGCGAGTAAATAGAAGCCTGTTTATTAGCCTCACGCACGTATGCATTAATCTGGTATGCCACATAAAAATCTTCTAAACTCGTCTGTAAAACGAACGGCTGTGGATCTTTTAAAACCAGATCTGTACGCAAAGCGGCATCAATAAGTACCTGGTGCATATCTTTCCAGGGGACGTCATAACCTATGGTAACAGTGGTGTGTATAATGAGACCCTTTTCTGGTGCATCACTGCTGTAGTTTATAGTGTGACTGCTCATTACTGTAGAATTTGGGATAGAAATGATCTCATTCTTTGGGGTTCGAACACGGGTTACCAAAGATGATTTTTCAATCACATCACCTACGATATCACCAATTTTAACCCGATCACCAATCTTAAAAAGACGCATATACGTGAGTACCAGACCGGCAATCACATTAGATAAAGACCCGGCGGAACCGAAGGTGAACAAGAAACCTAAAAACACCGAAATACCCTGAAATACGGGAGATTCGCTTCCGGGTAAATACGGGAATATCACGACAAATGCAAAAGCGATAACCAGCACCCGGACTAATTGATAGGTAGGATTTGCCCAATCTGGATAAAAGCCATTAAAACTTAGACGCTCTTCTGCAACTTCTACTTTCAAAAAGTGCAAACCTTTTAAAACCAGTCTAAAAACAATAATGATAACCACGATCGCAAAAATGTTTGGCAAGTAATTCCAGAAGGCTAAGAAAATACTTTTGATAGGGTTTATGATATAACCCAATAACGCAGTTGCAAAAGATTCTGTCTGCGGAAAAAAACCAAATATAATAGGCAGGGCAACGTAAATCGCAAATAACACGGTAACCCATTTTAAAATACGGTTCAAGAGTAACAATACGTGTACTTGTCGCTCTGCATCGAGCAGGGTATAGTTCTTTATAGTAAATGCTTTTAAACGCTTGTGCTTTTGCCGCTGAATCTTGAGGGCTGTCCATCTAAAAAGCCGTAAAACATATTTAATGATCAGTCCAATTATGATTAAAACAACTAGGGCAAGACCAAAACTTTTTAGTAGATTTAAAAAGCTGTTTTCTTTTTTATACCGAACCACTTCAGCACCTATTATATTTTTATAAGTGGTAGCTAATTCGATCTGGGTGGTTTCAAACCAGAGAGCATCTACATCGGTGATACTAATTATTGTTTGTGATTCATAGATAACATCTACTGTAGCTTCATTTTCAGAAATTTTTAAAGAATCGGTATCAAAACTTAATGCTTCAGGAAGTTTTTTGATACGTTGAGAAATAGCATCAGCACGGTCTTGTGCTGAAAAGCTTGCAATACGATTATAGATTAGAAATAAGGTATCCTCATGAAAACCGATGACCGGATACCCCTTTGTTGTTTGCTTTAAAGAAGCTATTTGTTGCTTTTTAGTTTCCCGAAGTAATGAATCTTTAGCTTTAAATTGTTGAAGTTGTGCTTCAAGCTCCCTTCGGTCTTTATTAGATGAACCCAAAGCATTGATGCGTTGTTCCAAATCTGCTCTGCGTATAGAATCTGCAAAGCGTTGTTTTTCTAAATCGGCGAGTTTTTTTACAAAATCATCTCCTGTAGTTTGTGTTGCAACACTGTCTAGGACCATCGTCGTAGAATCGTTCTGTGCAAGGGCAAAACCAAAGTTGAGAAAGAATAAGAGAATACCTAATTGCTTAACCGATACCATTAGAAAAACTTTTAATTAAGCACGAAAAATAATTAATTCTAGTTTACCAGTCCTGTTTTTCTATCGAAATTGGAAAAACTAAAAAGGCTTATAGATTTTTATGGGAACCGTCACAAGACGGTAAACGCTTTGATTTTCCACAGGTGCAATCATATATTCCTTTGCCGCTGAGTATTCTGGGGATATATTTTTGTATACGGGATACTCTTGTTTTAGCTTGTTTAGCAGCATTGAAATGCAATAAATAGCCTTTTTGCCTGCCCGGAGTTAAGGTATTAAAAGCAAACTTTAATTGATCATCACGATCTAAAAATTCCTGAAATTCTTCAGGTATGTCATAAGCTTTAATCTGCTTGAATTCTAGTTTAGTACCAGAGCGTTCCAGATCTACAGCTTCTTGTATATAAGTGAGGATTAACTGTTCTTGCTCAAAAACTTCAGTTTCATTCGTATATTTTAATAAGCGAATAGCTTGAGAATCAGCTCCGGGTTTTTGAAGCAAACCGGCTTTATCCTGAAGTAATGCTCCTTTAAAAAAACTAACGGCGCAATACGCTTTAAACTGACTGACAATGAGAATATTCTTGTCATCAATCGTATAGCACGGGTTACGCCATTTAAATGTTTCAGTCAGTTGAGACCTTAAGATTATTTTCCGCAGCGTGTTCAACGCTGTCTGCCAATGCGTTTTTTTAGCATAAAAATCTTCTACACCTGCATTCATAACGGTTTTATTCTTTTTTACTTCCGTCTAGAATTGCTTTAATTCCGCGGAGCGCAATCAATGCAAAAATGGGTCTGTGGTTGAGTTCATAATTGAGTTCAACAACGGCTTTTTCCAATAAAAAGGTTTCCAGAAGAACTGTGTAATCTCGATCAGTATCAGGTATCAAGTCTGAGTTTACAAGAGTCTTTTTATACCCATTTAAATAAAACCGGGAAATGTAATAATACCAGACTTCTGCCCAATCTTCTAGGTGTGACTCGCGGTATTCTTCTGCATAATTTTGTTGCATTAACGGACTGTATGCGGCGTAGTGGAAAGAGCGAATCATCGAGGCTACATCACGCAATCCTGAACGCAAAATACGGCGCTCACTAAATGGGCGAGACGGTTCACCTTCAAAATTGATAATCACAAAATCTTTTCCCGTCCATAACAGTTGACCCAATTGAAAGTTACCGTGTGTACGTATTTTTACGGTATCTATTTTGTGTTTAAAAACGCGTTTAAAACACGACAATACTTCGCTTTTTCGGTTTAAAATAGCTTCTGCTTCTCCTTGAATTGTGAGCGGAAGACTGGGTATTGATTTTCTTAGATTTTCAAATGCTTCACGAGTTATACTTTGCAGTGAGGAATATAATGAGCGTTGATAATGCAAAGAAAAAGCCTCGTGTTCAAAACCACTGAGTTCTTTATGACTGGCAAGCGCTTGATGCATTTCTGCGCTGCGTTGCCCCAATAAATTTACACGTTCTGGAAATAAGCTATCTATAAGATCTTGCTCTTGTTCCTCAAGATTTTCAAAAAGCAAGGGTTGTGAACGTTTGGTAAGATCATAGCTTGGATCGTTTTCCTGAGCTTGTGTCTGCACGCGTTCCATATAACGATGTGCGGCATCCTTTGCATTGACCCAGCCGGTACCCACATTTGTTACTAAATCCTGCATCATACCCAGCACCGCTTCATTGCGTTTTTGAGTATGGTAAACCAGTTTACCCATATAATCAGGTGTATTGGCATACTTTACAGTTTCGGTTAAGTACTGCGCTAGTTCTGCATCAGGATTGATGCTGTTGTCTAAACGACGGTACAGTTTTAAGAAATAGCGGTGATCATAAATGATCGAAGTATTACTCTGTTTAGATTCAATAATTCGAGAACTAACATCTTTAATTTCAGAATCTGGTGTCAAATTTCCTTTTATAAAAGCCAGTTTTTCTTTGCCGAATTTCAGGGTTTTTCCGTCTTGTAAGCCGTAAAAAAGTTGCGCTCTAAAAGGTTCAACATAAACAGAATCTACCAGCAAGCCAGAACCACTATCTAATGCTATTTCAGCTAAAATCCCTTTCTGCGGAACCGCTTCCACCAGACTTTCCTGAGTATGGGAAAGATAGGTGAGGGGCAATTGATAGATTTCAGGCAACCCTTCATTAAAATTAACTTCAACGATTAGATTCTTTACAAGAACCGTATCATCTGAAAGATCAAGCATATTGGTGATAGTCATAGATTGAATGATTCTGCTTGAATCCCCCCCAAACCAGTATTTACTTTTAAAATAGGCGGGTAGAATCTTTCGCTCAAGGACTTTACTGTTTTTTGCATCAAATAAGGTATCCCAATTACTCGTATTGAGTTTTGACAACGGACCGTCTTGAGTTTCGCTTTCACGGTGTGTTAAAGAGAACCAGTAATAGCCGTGTGGAGCAAGCGTAAACAAATAGGGCCTGTTTGTAATTTTGGGGAATTTATTGTGACTGAAAACTTCCACAGGAATATAATCTACATAGTCTTCCAGTTCGAGTTCTACCGCCTGTGAAAAACGTGATAAATTAGCTAGAACCAAAATCGTTTCATCTTCATAAGTACGCGTAAATGCCAGTATTTTTGAGTTAGAAGGTGATAAAAAATTGATATCTCCACGACCGAAAGCCTTAAAACTTTTACGCATATGCATCACACGCTTCATCCACCACAATAAGGAAGAAGGATTCATTTGCTGTGCTTCTACATTAACTGACTCAGAGCGATATTGTGGATCTATAATAGTAGGTAAATATAATTTCTGCGGATTGGCCATAGAGAAACCTGCATTTCTATCTGCTGTCCATTGCATAGGGGTTCGTACGCCATCACGGTCCCCCAGATAAAAATTATCTCCCATACCTATTTCATCCCCGTAATACAGAACGGGTGTTCCAGGAAGTGAGAATAACAAAACATTCATCAATTCAATCTTATTCCGGTTATTGTCAAGTAAAGGAGCCAGTCGGCGTCTGATCCCCACATTGATTTTTGCTTTGGGATCCTGAGAATAAACTTTATACATATAATCACGTTCCTCATCGGTTACCATTTCTAAGGTAAGTTCGTCATGATTTCTCAAGAAAATAGCCCATTGACAGGACTCTGGTATAGTAGGAGTTTGGTCTATTATATCTATAATTGGGTAGCGGTCTTCCATCTTAACCGCCATAAACATACGCGGCATAATAGGAAAGTGGTAATTCATATGACACTCGTCACCTTCACCAAAATATGCTGCAGAATCTTCAGGCCACATATTAGCTTCAGCCAATAAGAGTTTATTATCGTGATTGGCATCAATATGGGCTCTCAATTTTTTGAGAAAAACATGAGTTTCGGGTAAATTCTCACAATTAGTGCCGTCTCGTTCAAAGAGATAAGGCACGGCATCCAACCTAAAACCATCAACGCCCAGTTCACACCAATAATCCATAATGTCAAAAACCTCTTTTTGAACATCAGGATTATCAAAATTTAAATCAGGTTGATGTGAGAAAAAGCGGTGCCAGTAATAAGCATTTGCTTCGGCATCCCACGTCCAGTTCGAAGGTTCGGTATCTGTAAAAATGATACGGGCATCTTTATACTTATCAATGTTATCGGTCCAGACATAATAGTCTCGGTATTTAGAACCTTCAGGAGCTTTACGTGCCCGCTGAAACCACTCATGCTGATCTGAGGTGTGATTAATAACCAACTCAGTAATTACTTTTAAACCGCGTTTGTGTGCCTCTTCAACTAAGCGTTTAAAATCTTCGATTTCTCCATAAGATGGATTGATGCTGTAATAATCTGCAATATCATAACCATCATCGCGCAATGGAGAAGGGTAAAAAGGAAGCAACCAGATAGCCGTAACCCCAAGATCTTCTAAATAGTCCAGTTTTTGAAGCAATCCTTCAAAATCTCCTATACCGTCACTGTTGCTATCAAAAAAAGCTTTGATGTGTAACTCATAAATAATTGCGTCTTTATACCAGTTTTTTTGATCGTCAACAAAGGAAGTGATTGCCATAGATAGTTTTTATACGTTGGTTTTGGTTAAAAGAATAGGCTTCCGCTAGAATCGGAATTGTTAAAGTTAAAGAAGTATCATGAAATCCCTCGTTAAATAATGATTAAAGCTTAAGGAATTGGCTTTTCTAAATGATAACCTGAAAGGGATAGTGTTCTCCATGTACTATGCTGAAGCTGGAAAGCCAATTAGTGTGAAGAATTTGGTTCTACTACTGACCATGCCGATTAGCACTTAAATAGAGGTTGTGATAAAACAAGGTCATCAAACCTGCTGAAAATCAAAAAATTAAAATTATTGAAAGATAAATCACATTTTAGTGAATGTGTCGTTTATTTAGTCTACATTTGTCTCGTTAAATTATTTAGACAATGCCTAACAAACACTGCTCTTAAATCTTTTAATAGCAATAGTGCAGTACATTTAATAAGACAATAGCTCTCTCGAGGCAAGTTTCAGTTTAAATAAATGGTGAATGTTCCAATTCACTTATACGTTTCAAATACTACTTCTTCATTAGTTCTACTTCCATAAGAACCTTTTAAATACCCTGTAATTGTTGAATCATAAGATGATTCAAATAATTTAAAGTCTCGGCAATCGAGTCCTAAAATTGAAAACATGAATGCAATACAACGTTTTGTAAATAAATTAATTAATAATAGAGTACAAGTAATGAAAGAAGGAACAGTAAAGTTTTTTAACACCACTAAAGGATTTGGATTTATCAATCCAGAAGATTCAAACGAAGATATTTTTGTTCACGCAAGTGGATTAATCGATGAGATTCGTGAGAACGACCGTGTGGAGTTTGAAACTGAAAGAGGAAAAAAAGGAATCAACGCGATTAACGTTCGTGTGATTGACTAATCATAGCTTACCTTTTTAAGCGTAAAAGCCTTCAGTATGAAGGCTTTTTTTATGTCTTTTTTTTAAGGAATCATCTAAAACTTTTTACATTAATTTAGCCCCATTTAATTTTTACAAATGAATCAGCTAGAAGAAGCTTTCCCCTCTGACATTTCTCCTGAAGATCTACAGACGTGCATTCGTGTATTAGAACAATTAAACACGAACACAAACCTTATTTTTGAGCTTACTAAAGAAGATCGCGTTGCAGTTTTAAAAGCTTCCGGTAAACTTTCTCGACCTAATCGTGAGGAGTTTTCCCGTCGTAAAAAAGATGCAAAAAAAGCACAGAAGCGCAAGCAAGCTGCAAAAGATCGTGCTGCGCGTAAAATAACCGGAATTCGCAGTGCGCGTGAGGCAGCTATTTTCACCGCGCCAAAATTACTCGCTGCGGCAGATCTTCAAAATATAGATACTCCAGAATTACAAACTCCCCGCAATTGCTACGTTTGCAAAACTGAATTTACCAAACTACACCATTTTTATGACACCATGTGCACCGAATGTGGAGATTATAATTATGCAAAGCGTTTTCAGAATGCTGACTTAACCGGACAAGTAGCAATTATTACCGGTTCGCGTTTAAAAATAGGCTATCACATCACCTTGATGTTGTTACGCGCAGGAGCAACCGTTGTCGCAACAACCCGTTTTCCTGTTGATTCTGCATTGCGTTTTGCAAAAGAAGAGGATTATCATATTTGGGCTGATCGCTTAAAAATTCACGGACTTGATCTACGGCATATTCCAAGCGTTGAGATCTTTTGTAATTATATTGAACAACGCTACGAGCGCTTAGATATTCTTATTAATAATGCTGCGCAAACGGTAAGAAGACCAGCCGGTTTTTATCAGCATTTAATGGCTAAAGAAGAAATGCCGGTAAGTGAGTTGCCTAAAGTGGCTACTAAATTACTCCACGACCACCTGACTTGTCTTGATGAATTAAAGTCATTAAGCACTACAGCCAGTGGAACTAAAAATATGCCGGTTACATGGCACGGTCCAGAGCCGGGTATAGGTATAAGAGCTTCGGCTAAGCTTTCTCAAATACCATACAGCTTTGATAATTCGCTGCAAGCTTCAGAGGTTTTTCCTGAAGGCAAATTGGATGCCGATCTGCAGCAAGTTGATTTACGTAAAACAAACAGCTGGCGTCTTAAACTGGGAGAGATCGAAACTACAGAAATGATAGAAGTTCAGCTGGTAAATTCGGTGGCGCCTTTTGTACTGTGTAACCGGCTTTCTGAAATTATGAAGAAAGATAACACCGGTAAAAAGCATATTATCAACGTTTCTGCAATGGAAGGTAAATTCCATAGGTTTTTTAAAGAAGATAGACATCCGCATACCAATATGGCTAAGGCTGCTCTCAATATGCTTACGCATACCGCAGCAGGAAGCCTCGCTAAAGAAGGTATTTTTATCAATGCGGTAGACACCGGTTGGGTTACCGATGAAGACCCCGCTGAATTGGCAAAACGCAAAGTAGAACAACACGATTTTCAGCCACCCCTGGATATTGTAGATGGAGCTGCACGGGTGATAGATCCTCTTTTTGACGGTATCAATACCGGTAAACACTGGAGTGGTAAATTTTTAAAAGACTATTTCCCAATAGATTGGTAATATGGAAAAACAACCAAACAACCCCTTACACGGGATCACCCTCGCTGTCGTTGTAGAACGTCTTGCCGATCATTACGGATGGGAGGAGCTCGCTGCACGTATTCCTATAAATTGTTTTAAAAGTAGCCCTTCAGTAAAATCGAGTTTAAAATTTCTGCGAAGAACAGACTGGGCTCGGGAAAAAGTAGAGCGTTTATACATCAGGACTTTTAAATAAACTCTGCTTTAATAACAGAGCCTTTCTCTTAAACACGATGTTTTTGCCTTAAAATGCTGAAACAGGAATTTGCATGTGTAAAATTTCTGGTATCTTTTCCATGTTAATTAAGTATTATGGTTGAAGCATACCTTGACAGACTTACACACTTTAGTCCGGTTAGTGAAAAATCACGGGATTTACTCAAAAAACACATCTATACGGGAAAAGTAGCTAAAGGAGATTTTATATTAAAGTACCAGGAAGCCTGTAATGCCATCTATTTTATTGAATCTGGTTTTGCCCGTCAATACTATTTTAAAAACGGAAAAGATATAACAGAATGGTTTGCGGGAGAACAGGAGTTTTGTTTTTCAATCAGTAGTTATTTTAAGAATACGCCGAGCAATTTAATGATTGAAGCACTTGAAGATAGTACCGTAATCTATCTCGATAAAAAAGGCTTTACCTCACTTACCAAAACCCATCTGGATCTTGCGCAACTGGCAATTACAATGTTTTCCCGTTCCCTGATTTTTTCACAGGAGCGTACCGAAAGTATCTTGTTTCAAAGTGCAAAAGATTGTTACTTAAATCTCCTCAAAAAACAACCGCATATATTACAACAGGTTTCTTTAGCTCATATCGCATCATTCTTAGGGATTACTCAGGAGACGTTAAGTCGTATACGTGCGAAAATCTAGAGCTTCCCCTACAAATTCGTAGAAACTTAAGCCATAAACTGGTTATTTGACAAATGTCAAAGGTTTTCGTTTACTGTTTTTTCAATTTTGAAGAAAACAAAGAAACCGTATGAAATTTAAAACCCTCACCATGCTGCTCCTTACTTTTGGAGCTTTGCACGCACAGCAAACTACTAAAGAGTTAGTAGATGCACTTACACTTGATGAAAAAATCGCTTTGGTAATTGGTACAGGGATGAATATACCCGGCTTACCGGAAGGCAATGGTGTTCCACAAGCCATTGTAGGCAGCACAAATAATGAGGTTGCTGGTGCAGCAGGAACCAGTTACGGGATATTCCGTTTAGATATTCCGGTGGTTGTTTTTGCAGACGGACCTGCAGGAATACGCATCAGCCCTACACGAGAAGATATCCCAGACCAGACTTTTTATGCTACAGCATTTCCTACTGCGAGCAGTTTATCCTCCTCCTGGAATATAGCCCTTGCCGAAGAGGTGGGTAAAGCTTTTGGGATTGAAGGTCGGGATTATGGCGTTGATTTTCTATTAGCCCCTGCGCTTAACATACAACGTAATCCGTTGGGCGGGCGTAATTTTGAATACTATTCAGAAGATCCGGTTCTGGCAGGAATGATCACTTCTGGTTTTGTAAACGGAGTGCAGTCTCAGGGTTTGGGAGCTACTATAAAACATTTTGTGGCAAACAATTCAGAAACAAATCGTACGGCTTTAAATACCGTTGTTTCAGAACGGGCGCTTCGCGAAATTTACCTGCGCGGATTTAAAATAGCCCTAGATAACAGTAATCCTTGGGCAATTATGTCTTCCTACAATAAAATAAATGGAACCTATGCTTCAGAAAATGAAGAATTATTATATCAATTATTACGCGAAGAATGGGGCTACAAAGGCTTTGTAATGACCGATTGGTTTGCGGGCAAAGATCCGGTAGCCCAAATGAAAGCCGGTAATGACTTACTAATGCCCGGTACAGATGCTCAAGCCAAAGCGATTAAAGAAGCTGTTGAATCCGGAGCTTTAGACGAATCGATTTTAGATCGAAATGTAATGGCAATCCTCAATGCCTATCAGAAAACATTTGCTTTTAAGGGCTATGAACCTACCGGCGTGACCGATCTTGAAGGTCATAAGGCTATCGCAAGACAAGCCGCGACTGAAGGAATGGTGTTGCTTAAAAACGAGAATGCCGTTTTACCCCTTCAACCGGAAGCTAAAATAGCTTTATTTGGTTCCTCATCTTATGAGACTATTGCCGGTGGAACAGGTAGTGGGGACGTGAATAAAGCCTATAGCGTATCTCTTCTGGAAGGATTAAAAAATGCTGGACTCAATCTGGATACTGAACTTACCACAACTTACGAGGCTTATATGAAAAAAGAACGTGCTAAGATTCCTCCCAAAGCTATGTTCTTCTTGAAAGACGAACTCGTTCCCGAAAAAGAATGGACGTTAGAAACACTGAATGCGCTTGCTGCTAAAAATGATATGGCCATCTTCACATTAGGACGTACGTCTGGGGAATTTCAGGATCGGGAAGAAACTGGTGATTTTGACCTTACGGAAACGGAGCTCACACTTTTAAAAAATATCAAACAGACCTTTGGCTCAAAGGGCAAACCGGTTATCGTCGTATTAAATATTGGCGGCGTTATTGAAACCGCAAGCTGGAAAGGTCTTGCAGACGCAATCTTATTGACCTGGCAACCCGGGCAGGAGGCCGGTAATGCCATTACCGATCTGTTAACCGGTGCGGTTACTCCAAGTGGTAAATTGCCTATAACCTTCCCAAAGACTTTAGCTTCGGTTTCTTCATCTAAAAATTTTCCGGGAAGCGTATTAGACCCAAACACTCCCAAACCTGAAAATCCGTTGCAAGGTGTCCCTTCAGAAGAAGTTTATGAGGAAGGAATTTATGTAGGATACCGCTATTACGACAGTTTTGATGTACCGGTTTCTTATCCGTTTGGTTTTGGATTATCCTATACCACGTTTGAATACGATGATCTGGATGTAACATTTGATAACACGATTAAGATAGCATTCAGTATAAAAAATACCGGCGAGTACACCGGAAAAGAAGTTGCTCAGGTCTATGTGGAAGCGTCTCAGAACGGACTCGAAAAACCACTTAAAGAACTCAAAGCTTTTGGTAAAACAAAATCGCTAAATCCGGGTGAAACGCAAACCCTAACTTTTGAATTGAAACTGAAAGATCTGGCATCCTACGACGATACCAAACACGCTTGGGTGTTAGATACCGGGTCGTATACTATTTTGGTTTCGACAGATGCAGAAACACCAAAACTGAAAGCGGTAATTCAAATTGATCAAAGTGTTATATCAGAAACTAACGCACTTTTAAGTCCGCAAAAACCCATTGATTTATTAAAGAAGTAATCGTTCTTTCACCCTAGAATTGTTTTGACGTTAAGGCAGTTTCCTCGCGAAACTGCCTTTTTTTGATTAAGTGAAAGAGATTATACCTATCTTTCAAAGCTTCTAATAGGTTAATTCCTCTTACAAGTGGCTTACTTGAACTCAGAATTAACTTATTTAACTTTATGATATCCTATTCTTTAGAAGACCTTTCAAAACATATTTCTGCAACGTTAATTGGTGAAAGTAATCAAGATTTCACCGGTTTAAATCACTTAGAAAGTGCTTCAGCAAATCAGGTAAGTTTTATAGGTTCTTCCAAATATACCAAGTTGTATGCAGCTTCTCAGGCAGGAGCAGTGGTTATCAATGAAAACCTCAAACATTTAGTTTCTGGAGAAATACCATTACTGCTAGTGCCTAATGCAGACCTTGCAATGGCTAAATTATTAAGTCTTTATGAACCCCAATCTCCCGTTTTTGAGACAGCCATAAGTCCTCAGGCCTATATACATCCTACAGCGCGTATTGGAGCCGATTGTAAAATTGGTCCGGGATGTTATATTGGTGCAAATACGGTACTTGCAGACGGAGTAACGTTATATCCCAATGTCACCATTATGGATGAATGCCAAATAGGAACACAAACTATAATCTGGCCCGGAACGGTAATTAGAGAGCGTTCTCAAATTGGTGCTTATTGTATTTTTCACAATAATGTAAGTATTGGCGCAGATGGTTTTGGTTACAGACCTGCTGAAGATGGTAGCGGATTGGTTAAAATCGTACACATCGGTAATGTGATTATTGGCAATGGTGTAGAAATAGGAGCAAATTCGTGTGTGGACCGTGCAAAATTTGATTCAACAATCGTAGGAGACGGCTGTAAGATTGATAATTTGGTTCAAATTGCACATAATTGCATTTTAGGGCGTTGTTGTATTATGGCAGGGCATAGTGGCCTTGCTGGTTCAGTAACCTTAGGAGATGGTGTTATTATAGGTGGAAGTGCATCAATTAAAGATCATACGACCATTCATTCTGGAGCAATAGTTGCTGCCGGCTCTGGAGTTATGGGCGATGTGGCTGCCGGAAAAACCGTACTGGGATATCCTGCAACAGATTCTCGTGCAAAACTTAAAGAGTGGGCAGCTGTTCGTAAATTGAGTAAAGGCTAAAGTTGAAAGCGATACAGTAATTCTAATTTAAATAATGCTCCTTTTTGCAAAGGCGTGTTCAACGGGTTACGGTCATCTCCCAGATAAAAAAGACTTAATCCCAAAGCAACTTTATCATCTTGTTCAAAGACTTTATAGGTTCTGGTTATAGAATAACCGGCTTTTGCTTTTAGATAGAACCCTTTTGAAATAGGATATCTCAAATAGGCAAAAAACTCTGTGGTGTTTTTGGCAAAATACTCTGGCGAAGTGCCGAAATAAGGCTCAGATAAAGCATAACTTGAAGTCAGCCCGTTTACATCACCACCTAAGTTGAGTTTATCGGTGAGCATATAATTGATATCGCCATTAATGGTGGTAATGTATGCTTCAAATCGTTTTGACGGACTCAAATAATAAAAACCTACATAGGGTACAAGAAAGAGTCCAAACGCTTCGGTATTGGCATATAAACCAATTTTATAATTGAAGTGTTCGTTTTTTTTCAGCGTAGCTAAAGCCAGGCCACCCAATTGCAAACCCTCATTAGTAATATGATTAAGGTCTGATGCTATTTTTGGTATTACGAGGTAGGTTATCGCCAACTTATCTGAGTATTTATGATTGAATCCCAAGGCCAGTCCCAAAGAAGCCAAAGTTGTGCACTGAGTTAGAGTAGGGTCTAATCGTAAGGTGTTAGATTCTAGCATTACAGTTGCTATAAATGTATTTTTATCATCTAAAATCTGTGGAAAAGTGAATTGAAATTCCACCTCCGCAACTTGAGTTTGTGTTTCACGGTCTTCAAACTGATTCTGGGGAGTTATACTGTACGACAGATTGGCGAGGTCTATATAGTTTTGTGCGTGTAGCAAGGAGCTGCTCAATACAACAAATACAAGCTGATATACAATTCTCATTTGACGAATATAGCAAAAAAGCACTCAGTATTGTTACATAAAAAAAGCGACTCTAAAAGTCGCTCTTTTCATATTTTCCTGCGGTTAGTTTAGCTCGCTACTTTTTCTATTTCGTCAGAAATAGTTTCTTTTTCTTTAGCGAGTTTATTTTTCAATGTTGCTAAATTATCAGAAACCGTATCTTCTACTTCAGTATAGCTGTCTTTAAGTTTAGCTCCCAGATCATTTACTTTGCTTTTAAGGCGTTCTTTTTCTTCTGGAGTTGCATTGTTATATTTCCACCAAGCAAAAAGTCCACCTGCTAATCCTAAAAGGGCTGCTGCGATTCCTGCATTTTGATTTCTAGTTGTCATAATTTTTCTTTTTTAGTTTATACAGAGTAAGTTAATTAAAGTACATGCTATAAAATAATTTGACAGAATACTTTAATAAAAATTTAGTAGAACCGGCCTTCTAATGATAAAATTCTGTTAGAATCACTTCTTAAAAAGGTTGTATTCCTGTCATAATAGGGTTTAATCCCTGTCGTAATACGTACAGCTTCCCAATACCTTTGTACAAACAAAAAGCCATCATCATGAGACGCACTTTTATCACACTTCTGTTCCTGTTTTTTCTGGGATTAGCTGTTCTTAATGCACAAGCTACTTTATAGATGTAAATTCCAGATGTTGAGGAAGAATCTCAACATATACATGTTGAGGATCAAATCGAGATTGATGCTTTTTCCTTTTCAATCAAAAAGCCAAAATCTAAAATGGGTTCTGGCAGACAACGCAGTATTCCCAAAATTTCAGGGATTTTCCTAACGAAAAAAGTAGATATTGCGACAAATCCGATGCTCGATGCATTAATGAAGAGTATTCGTTTAAGAAGGAAACTATTTCGGAGCAAGCCTGTCTGTCAACAAAGGCAGGTCCACGAAGCATTAAACTGAACAATACATGTTTAGAACCAGACAAGACTCGGAGCATTTAAATCTGGAGTATCGAGTAAAACTCAGTCTGCTCAACCCTTCGTCTGACCAGAGTGCAGACCCTACTTAATCTATACCTTAACCAATGCTGTAATTACTTCCTATAGTATTGAGGGAACAACAGAAGACAACAAGCCCAGAGAAGAATGGCTGATTTAGTTTGAGATGCAGAATACTCCCAAACGGATTCTGATGGTTCTGCCGGCGATTCCAATGAGTTTGCGTATAGTGCCAAAACAGGGAGTTATTGTTGATACGATCTTAAAATTGAAAAAACACTATTACTGCTGTGGCATGATTTTTTTTCAGACAGGAAGGCCAACAGCTCCCGACAAAGATTAAAAACCTGTAGCTTTGTATAAAATGCCTTGTATGCCTTTTAAAATCAATAACCGCTTTTCTAAAAATCTTCCTGCAGATCCCAACCCTGAAAATTCCAGACGGCAGGTTACTCAGGGGTTTTATTCCTATGTCACACCCAAAGAAACAAATAAACCACAACTCCTGCATGTTTCTGATGAGATGGCAACAGAACTAGGTCTTGATCAGGCAGAAACCCCGTCAGATAACTTTTTAAATCTGATGACCGGAAACACGATTTTACCGGAAACCAAACCCTATGCGATGGTGTATGGCGGACATCAATTTGGCAACTGGGCAGGACAATTGGGTGACGGGCGTGCAATCAACTTATTTGAAGCCGAAGGAAAAAATCAAGATTGGGCAGTGCAGCTTAAAGGAGCAGGGGAGACTCCGTATTCTCGTTCGGCAGACGGACTTGCGGTTTTGCGTTCTTCTATTAGGGAATATTTAATGAGTGAAGCAATGCATCATCTGGGAATTCCCACCACCCGAGCCCTTTCTTTGGCGCTAACCGGTGATCACGTTTTGCGAGATGTGATGTATGACGGCAATCCGGCGTATGAAAAAGGGGCAGTGGTTTCGCGTGTGGCCGAATCTTTTTTGCGTTTTGGGAATTATCAGATTTTTACCGCCCGTAACGATGTACACAGGTTGCAGCAACTGGTAGACTATACCATTGAAACACATTTTAGTCATTTGGGTACGCCATCAAAGGAGACATATTTGAAGTTTTTTGAAGAAGTAACTCAACGTACCCTTACGATGATCATTCACTGGCAGCGGGTGGGTTTTGTTCATGGCGTCATGAATACTGACAATATGAGCATTCTGGGGCTTACCATTGATTACGGACCTTACGGCTGGTTAGAAGGTTTTGAGTGGGGCTGGACGCCCAACACCACAGACCGACAGCACAAACGCTACCGTTACGGCAATCAACCCAATATTGGGTTATGGAATTTATACCAGTTGGCAAATGCTTTATATCCACTGGTTGAGGAATCTGAAGGCTTCGAGGAAATCCTCGATAGCTATAAAAAAGAGTATGCCATCAAATCTCTGGAAATGATGGCTGATAAACTGGGAATTACCAATCCGGAAGAGGAAGATTTTCAGTTGATTGCAGATTTGGAAAATTGTCTGCAACTCACTGAAACCGATATGACGATTTTCTTCCGAAAATGGGGTGATTTTAAAAAGGATACTTCGGTAGATGGATTTGAGCTCATTGAAGAAGCCTTTTATGCTCCCAATGAGTTAACTGAAGAAGTTAAAAGTCAATGGACCGATTGGTTTTCCGCGTATGCGAAACGTTTACAACAAGAATCCCGTTCTGATGAGGAGCGACGGATAGCGATGAATCGGGTTAACCCCAAGTATGTATTGCGCAATTATATGGCACAGTTGGCTATAGATGCTGCTGATGAAGGGGATTATTCATTGATCGACACCTTGTACCAAATGCTTAAAAAACCCTATGAAGACCAACCGGAATACCAGAACTGGTTTGCCAAACGACCGGAATGGGCACGGGATAAAGTGGGTTGTTCCATGCTTTCCTGCAGTTCGTAATGAACCTCAGACGCTACATCAGCCGCATTCCCTCAGGTTATTCGGAAGGAATGTATAACGACCGAAAATACGGCATCACGCGTACCGATTTTAATAATGGCAAAAGCTTAAAAATCTATGCGGAAGAATTGGGCGGAACTGATTTCATCAGCCTTAATTTCTACAGAACCGAAAGCAAAGACTTACTCAAACCCTGTGAAATGCCCTGGGAAAAAGTGATTGATTTTCTTGAAAATTTTAAACCGATCAATGGGTAAGCGCTTGCAAAAAATTGCTTTAGGTGGCGGCTGTCATTGGTGTACCGAAGCCGTGTTTCAATCTTTAAAAGGAGTGAAACAGGTAGAGCAGGGCTATGTGACATCAACAGGTGAAAATACCGAGTTTTCTGAAGCAGTTATCGTACACTTCAATCCAGAAGTAATTACGCTTACAATGCTTATCGAAATTCACCTGCACACGCATAAGAGTACTTCGGCGCACAGTTTCAGAACCAAATACCGTTCTGCCATTTATACCTATTCAGAAGCTCAGGAACGCGAGTCACAATTTATTTTAAAGAAGCTTCAACAGGATTTTGAAAAACCATTGATTACTCAAATTCTTCCATTTTCATCTTTTAAAGCTTCCCGGGATTCTTTACTGAATTATTACTACTGCAATCCAGAGAAACCTTTTTGTGAGATTTATATAAATCCAAAACTATCACTCCTAAAAAAGCAATTCTCTGAATATTTTACCAATAAAGACCTCTTATATGTAAAAAGGGGTTAAGATTAAAGACTGTAGAACCCTGTTTTAATTATTAAATCTAACAAACGACATTACAAAAAAACACCCCGCATTCGAGAATATGGGGTGTTTCAGATAACAATTAATATTCCTGAACGTACAGGATTTGGGACTCCTCCCAAGCGTTTAACCTCTTAGAAAGTTATTACACCTTCATTAGGTTGATATACATAGTTAAAAGTATAATAGGGGGTATCATCAAAAGAAGCGTTCGGTTTTTCAGGAGCATTTTCATAATAACTCAGAATATCCAGTTTAGCATACTTGCCTTCAGAAGTTCTAAACACAAGTATAGTTCCTGGTATTGGCACAATTAAATGATCAGGTTCTCCGGTATAATTGTACCAGCCGTTGCCACTTCCAGTAGCAATTGCAGGGCCTTCTGCGGTATCTTGTTTAAATAGCGAAATATTTACTTCTGTAACGCTAGCTAAGCTTCCCTGAGTTAAATAAACCGCTGCATCAGCTGTGCGCTCAGGCTCATCTGTTGTTCCGGTTGTGCTACCTCCATTTACAATTAGGGTAGAGCCTCTAAAAGCAACATCCCAATCGGTTTCACTAGTAGTCTCACTACCGGTTTCAAAATCAAATTTTACAAAGTCTCCAGAAATAGGTTCTCCACGTCCTCCTATCTGTGGTGCATATAAATTAGTTACGGTTTCAGATTCTAACGCTATTAAGGGTGCTGAATTGTCATCATCAGAGCTACAAGAGCCAAGTGCAAGCACTAGACTTAAGGCGGTTAAAGATTTAAAAATGTTCATCATGATTTAATTATAATTGATAGTTTAATTTTCCAAAATATAGTCTTCCGGGTAAGTTGGTGATGTTTTCAGCATCAGTAAAATCAAGTACATTGTCTATGCCAACACCCAATTGCAAATGCTTGCCTAGATTTTTAGTCAAAGCAAAATCCAGTATTCCGTAACCAGAAACGAAATCATCATAGTTATCCAGATAGCCATTTCCGTTAGTATCAGAAATCCCATATTTACTGCGATAGGTTGCGCGTAAATTGGCATTCATACGATATTGTGGAATGTTATAAAACAGCTTCAGGTTTGCTGAATGTCTGGATCTGTTGTACAATCCAAAATAATCTGACTTTTTCAAAGCGAATGATGATCCATTCGCTGCTGCACGTGCATAAATTTTTCCCGCGTTAAAAGCTGCTTCAGCTTCTTTGTCTTTAGCATATAGCAATTGATAGCCGCCGGATATAGTTAGATTTTTAATAGCATTGGCAGTGAAATTGAATTCCAGTCCCTGTGTATAAGATTCGTTGATGTTGGTGTAACTAAATACACTTTGACCATTGGTTTTAGTAGCAATAATCCGGGTGTCAATCAGGTTGGTAAGTGAATTTCTAAACACATTTAGGCTAAAAGTGAGTCGCTTAGAAAAGGAGTAATCAACACCCAGATTTAAATTTATTGAGGATTCAGGTTTCAATTCGTTATCAAATGTAGAAACGGGGACAAGTATAGTTGCAATTTCGCCACGCTCTTGCATAGCAGCCAGAGCCGTGGGCACAGCTTGATGCCCTAATACGGTATATCCTACTGTAGCATTGGTAAAATCAAAATACAGTTGACGAAAAGCTGGAGCTTTAAAACCCCGCCCTCCTGAAGTTTTGATAGCTATAGAATTACTAATGGGATAACGTAAGGCAACTTTAGGGCTGAATTGTGTCGTATACACATTATGGGTATCCAGCCTTCCACCAGCAATCACATTCAATTTTTCAAAATATGTCGCATCATATTGAAGATACATATACGCTGAATTGAAGGTAGGATTTTCACTAAAATCAGTACGGTCTAAAGTCTCGTGATTATATCCGGTTCCTGCTATAAATGCTGCTTGCGTATTGGGTTGATAACGTACCCGCAATTCAGGACGTAACAAACGCTGATCGTAAAATCCGTTACTATTTAAGGAAGCATCCGCTTCGTCGTTCAAATACTCATCTGTTTGATATTGGGTTGCGTAGAGCTCTAACGAACTGCTCCAGGCTGAATTGAACTGATGATTCAGTTTTAAATGAGTATTCCATTCTTCTATACTACTTTCCCCTTGTAAACTTTCTGAGGCTTTATACTCTTGACTTTGCCTATAATATCGTGTAGACAACGATGCCGATGTGGCGGTAGAGAAGGAGTAAGCTAGTTTAGCCTGTGCTGTATAATTAGAAAAGGGCTCTACAGTTTGTAATGCATTTTGCGGAGTAAGATCATACCCAGACGAACTATACCGGTTCCCAAACAAACTCAGTTTTAATTTGTCGTTGCCGTATGTGGTATTGAAGCTTAGATCGTGTGTGTTTAAGGTTCCTGCTCTATAATTGAGGGTTCCGTGCCAGTCTTGTTTTGGGGTTTCAGTGATTATATTCACCACTCCACCTAGCGCATCACTACCGTATAAACTGGAAGAAGCTCCTTTTACTAGTTCTATTTTTTGAATATTCCCCACCGAAATGCGATTGAGATCAAGTGTACCGGCAGAGCGTCCCACAAGAGGAACACCATCAACCAAAACCAGTATATATTGAGAGTCTAAACCCTGCATTTGCAAACCTTCACCACCTCCAAAATCAGGTACGGTTATCAAGCCGGTTTGTTCAGCGAGAATATCACCTAAACGCATAGAACCTGATTGCTGTATGGTTTCTTTATTGATTATTTGAGCGGGTAGGGGAAGTGATGATAATTGGCTCTTTGTTCGGGTTGCCGTAATCAAGACTTCATTTAAGACTTCAGAAGAATCTATCCCTGTCAAAGGTTTGGTTTCCTGACTAAATGAATGGAGAATAGAACATACTGTAAAATAAATTCCTAAAAAGTATTTGTTTAGAATCATTCTTGATTACATTTGCAGCAAATATATTTATTTTTATTTATTCTAAATAAGTTTAATGCATAAGTTTAAAAACTTATTTGATTTAAAACCTATTAACATGAAAAACAGAGTACTAACTGTAACATTAACACTACTTACTGCAGGCGTAACCTTTGCTCAATCTACTAAACGAAAGGATCAGGAGACAATTAAGGATATGTGCGGGTGTTTTGAGATTGAATTCAAATACGCTGAAACCTTTTCTGATCAGGAGGGTTATAAAAAACACGATGATTATTATGCAACAGCATTAGAATGGGCGACTTTAATTGAAGACGAAAAAGACAAACTCGCTATTCAACATTTACTAATCGTACAAGACACGATGGTGATTAAACATTGGCGTCAGGATTGGGAATTTGAAAATACCCGTTTGTTTACCTACCAGGCAGATAAATCATGGACTCTTGAAGATCTGGATAAAAAAGAGGTTAAGGGGCAATGGACGCAAAAAGTATATCAGGTAGATGACAGTCCGCGGTATTCAGGTTCTGCGACTTGGGTTCACGTTGATGGTAGAGATGAATGGCAAAATAGCACTCCGGCACCCTTACCTCGCCGTGAATATACCAAGCGTCACGATTATAATATTATGCTGCGTAACAATCAGGTACAACTTACTGATTATGGTTGGTTACACGAGCAGGATAATAAAAAGATAGCTGAAGATAATGATGGATCAACAACTAACATTGCTGAAGAAAAAGGATACAATAGTTATAAGCGTGTACCGGATTCCCGTTGTGCTGTTGCTCAAAAGTGGTGGGTAGAAAATCAAGACGTATGGAAAAAAGTACGTGCAGCATGGGAGGTGCTTTTAGCAAGTAAGGACCAAATTAAGCTTAAAAGCAAAGTAGCTGATAAGCGATTGTATGAGTATTTATTTGAGTTAAAGCCCGAAGCCGGATCAGAAGAAATCAAAGCCATACTCACACAATTTGTAGAATAAGAAACGCTTGAAGATCAAAAAAGCCTTTCGCCTCCCTAAATTTTCATAAATGAAATTAATTGCATACCACCCCTTTGCTGTATTGCTTGCCTGTTTAACGTTGCCCGTAACAAGTTTTGCGACGATAAATACGTTTAAAAGAGCCGCGACTATAAGTTACCAGCAACAAACCGGAAGCCTTTCCGGAAGTGTAAAAACTCTAGATGGGCAACCGCTTGCTCAAGTGAGTGTCAAGCTCTTGAATACTTCAAAAGGTACGACAACAGACACACAAGGTCATTTTAACCTCACAGGACTACCGCTTGGAGAATTTACTATAGAAATTAGTTATATAGGAATGAAAACTCAGCATACATCGGTTACCATAACTGAGGGTGATCGTACCGATTTAAAATTAGCATTGCTACCTGAAGATCAGGAACTGGATCAGGTATTGATAAAAGGAGCGACAACTCCATTTATCAAGGCGCCAACAAGTTATGTAGCTCGTTTACCTTTAACAGATTTAGAAAATCCACAGGTATATGCTTCGGTTTCTAAAACCTTGATGGCCGAGCAACTGGCGACCAGTCTGGATGAAACCCTTAAAAATATACCGGGAGCAGGAGTACCCATTCGGTTTAATCAAAATCGAATTGTATTCCGCTCCAGAGGATTTATCACACAACCGAAAGTCAGAAACGGACTCACCAGTTTTACGCAGACCTATATAGATCCCGTAAATCTGGAGCGTATTGAGATGCTCAAAGGTCCTTCTGCAACACTCTTTGGAAGCAGTGTGGTATCGTATGGCGGCTTGTTAAATCGGGTTACCAAAAAGCCTTTTGACAGTTTCGGTGGAAACATTAGTTATTCCGGCGGAAGCTACAATTTAAACCGACTTACGGCTGATGTAAATACACCTATAAATGCAGATAAAACGTTACTTTTTCGTCTCAATACTGCTGTGCACCGGGAAAACAGCTTTCAGGATGCCGGTTTCTTAAACAGTTTTACGTTGGCGCCATCGTTTTCTTATCAGATTTCAGATAGAGCGAAAGCCTATCTGGATGTAGAATATAACAACGATAAAGGGACATCACCTATACGGTTCAGTCCTTATACTACAGGTATTACTTCGCAGAATATAACCGATCTCAACATTCCATACGACCGTTCTTTTGCCAATAACAATGTCTTCTATACCGGTACATCACTCAACCTCTTTTTAAAACTGGATTATAAACTTTCAGAAAACTGGATCTCTCAAACGGCTATTGCCCGTACGTCCTCGTCTTTTGATGGGTATACGGTCCAGTTAAAAGGCCGCGCTGCAACCACCTTAAGACCCAGCATTACTACCGGTACCTACGGCTATCGCTCCACAGATATACAGCAAAATTTTATCGGAAACTTCAAGCTGGGAAGTCTTAAAAACCGACTGGTGGTCGGTGTGGATTATTACAACTACTATGCAGACCGCAATGTAGCTCAAGTAAACACCGGTACGGTAGACTTTACCCAGCCCCTTACCACATATTATGACACGTTCAATACTTCCTATATTGATTCAGCAGCTGTGGGTGGTAGCAAAACTATTAGAAATCAAGAAACGCAAACCTATAGTGCTTACGCTTCAGACGTGATTAACTTAACCGATCGCTTTCTGGCCATGCTCAGCCTGAGAGTTGATCATTTTAAAGATACCGGTACTTATAATCTGATTTCGGGTAAACAAACTGAGGGGTATGAGCAGACCGCCTTATCCCCAAAACTGGGTGTGGTGTATCAGTTACTTCCCCATAGACTTTCCGCTTTTGGAAATTATATGAACGGGTTCAGCAACCAGAGCGGAAGCGACAAGAATGACGCTGGCTTTAAACCCGAGCAGGCCAACCAGTGGGAGGGCGGACTTAAATTTGATGTATTCCATCACAAGCTAACGGGATCTTTGAGCTATTATGATATTCAGGTACGGGATATTGTACGTGAGGATCCAGACGATAGCGATTATTCCATTCAGGATGGAACTTTAACGAGTAAAGGCTTAGAACTAAACCTAACAGCGAATCCGTTTAAACACTTCTACATTATGGCAGGTTACGCCTATAATGACAGTAAATATACTATGGCAGATGCTTCAGTAAAGGGCTTGCGTCCTGCAGAATCAGGTCCTGAGCATCTTGTAAATACATGGATGCGGTATGCTTTTTCGGGCTCATTAAAAGGTTTTGCGCTTGGCTTTGGGGGTAATCACGGCAGTAGTTCCTATCAAACCAAAACTCAAGACGCAGCGGTGGTGATTCCTGCATACACCACTTTAGACGCCAGTCTATCGTACACCACGCAGCATATGATATACGCCTTAAAAGCAAATAACCTAACCGATGAGCACTACTGGTCTTACCGTTTGGCGCCTCAAAAGCCTAGAAACTTCATTGCCAGTGTTAAATTCTTATTTTAATAGGCTTGACGTAACGAACGAACACTATTAAAAAATGTGCTTGTTTTTCCGGAAGCGCGGCAGTCTGACAGAACTGTCGCGCTTCTTTTTTATAGAGAGACAATAAGCGCACGAGATTATTAAAGGAACTACGCAACCTCTAAAATCTTATGATTTTCTAAAGAAATAAGCTCAGGCTGTTCCCGTCAAAGCCGCTAACTTTATAAAAAAACAAACGATGAAAGCAATAGGATTTAAAAAATCACTTCCCATAACCGAACCCAACAGTTTTATCGCTTTTGAGACTGAAAAACCCAAACCCGAAGGACGGGATCTTTTGGTTCAGATTCAGGCGATATCAGTCAATCCGGTCGATTATAAAATAAGACAGAATGCTGCCAAAGATGAGGAGCTTGATACTCCTAAAATCATTGGTTGGGATGCCGTGGGTATCGTTGAAGAAGTAGGAGAGGAGGTAAGTCTCTTCAAAGCTGGAGACGCGGTATTTTATGCCGGCGATCTTACCAGATCCGGGAGCAATGCCGAATATCAATTGGTTGATGAGCGTATCGTGGGCCATAAGCCTAAAAACCTGAGCCTGGCCGAAGCTGCTGCCATGCCATTGACTACGCTAACGGCCTGGGAAAGTATATTTGACCGCATTAAATACAATCAACAGACGGATAAAGGCAAAAGCCTGCTGATTCTTAATGGTGCCGGTGGGGTAGGCTCCATCGCGATCCAACTGGCCAAAAAGTTAACTGATCTTACGGTGATCGCCACGGCTTCTAGAGAAGAAACCCAAAACTGGTGTAATAAGATGGGAGCAGATCACGTGGTAAATCACCACCATTTAAAGGAGGAACTGAAAGGAATCGGTCACGAGCAAATCGACTTTATAATGGATTTTGTAGACTTAAAGCAATACTGGCAACAACTATCCGAACTAATTAAACCTCAAGGTCATATCGTTTCGATCACAGGAAGTAGTGAACCACTCAATTTAAACTTGCTTAAAAACAAAAGTGTTACGTTTTCCTGGGAATTGATGTATACCCGTTCTATGCACCAGACGCCTGATATGCAGCGTCAGCACGATATTCTAAATCGGGCCGCCGAACTCTTGGATAAGGGTACTTTGCAACACACGCTGACGACCACTTTTGAAGGTTTTACGGTAGAAAACCTCAAGAAAGCCCACGAGCTTCAGGAAAGTGGAACCAGCATCGGGAAGAATGTGATCGTGTTTTAATCGAGTCTAAAAGCTATGTCTTGAAAAGTAACATTTTACTAATAGTCTTTTTATTTTCGGTTCTTCTTCATGCACAAGAAAAACCGGCAGAGACTCCTGCAGGAGTCTATCACCACCGTGGAAACAGCCCGGAAGGGGGAACGAATTATATGCTGTTTCCAGACCAGCAGTTCGTCATTACTTTTTTTGGAGGTATGCTCAAGGGTATTTGGCAGCAGGAGGGAGACCAAATTAATTTTAAAACTGCTGCAGTGCCTCATTATATATGTTATGGGCGTTATGTAGCAGGTTTAAAAGGAACTCAAATTCATTTTAAAATAAATGAACCCAACCAAACCCTTGTTGCTTGGAATACGCTAGAAGGGGAGATGACCCCGGTATTTAATAAAGAAGCAAATTGTTTTGTGCCTCCGTATATCCTTGATTTAGACCAAGAAGTGAAAAAAATCTATTTGCTGCAAAATTCAGCATACCTTCCGGAAACTCCAATGTATGAATTTACAAACGATCAAAATTTTAATGAGTTGTTGATTATCAACCTTAAACCAGATTATACTGAAGTTAAAGAATTTTCTCTAACCACGAATACTCAGCAAGAAAGTAGTCTGGGTATCAAACGTCCCTTATTCACACTTTCAGAGGAAGACTTAAATTACTGTAAAAAGTACTTAAATACCATTCAGTTTCCAACACGTTTAGACCCCGAAAATCTCTTATTTCCAAAGTCAGAAGCACATAATTCAGATTCTTATATTCAATTGAAAGCGGAGAACTATCCCAAACCTGAATTCAGAATAGGCTCAACACCCTATTTCCATTTTTCTTGTGAAGACTTAGAATAATTAGAATGCCCTCCTACACGGGGTATTAAGTTAATTTAACGATTTGAAGTTAAATTATATTAATAAAAACAATATAACGAGCGATAGTTATAGCTTAGTAGAAACAAGAAATCATGAGAAAATTATTGCGGATTATAACTGTTGCCCAAATGGCTTATTATACCTATGACTGGGTTAAAAATAAACGTTCGTTTAAAGAAGAGTTTGTCCCGAATTTAAAGAAAGTTAAACGCCGCATTTTTTAAACTCGATAAAACATTTAAAAAAGAACTATGGAAACAACGAGAGAACAAGCCAAACAGCAATCGCACGATGAAACTGTAGCCAGTTTACAAGAACTTTTAGAAAAAACCTATGATGCGTCAGCAGGTTATAAAGAAGCTTTAAAAAAGGCTGAAAATGTGCATTTAAAGAATTACCTCAAAGAGCGTGCTGTATTACGCGACCGCTTTGCGACAGAATTGAGTGATGCACTGCTCCGTTTAGATGAAAAACCTAAGGAAAAGGGGAGTACCGCTGGAGATTTACACAGAACCTGGATGAATATCAAACAAGCTTTCAGTACAGATAAAGACGAATCCATTTTAGAAGAATGCATCCGTGGAGAAAAAGCCAGTGTTGAAGAATATGAAGAAGTATTGCAAAAAAAGCCGTACCGACCAGAAATAACTAACATCATAACCAGCCAAAAACGAGAAGTAGAGCAAAGCTTAAGCAACATCAAAACGCTTGAAGATTTAGCGTAATACTTTTTAAATGTTAGTCTGATAATGCTACCGATAAGGTGGCATTTTTAGTTTTAGCGTTTTTGTTGGCACCGCCAAAAGGTTTGATACTCTGAGGTAGTATACTGAGATTAACTTGAATGGATCCAATATCAGGTTAAGCCTTCTGCTAATTAAAACGGTTTTAACACAGTCTCTTAGCATACATCAATTTTTAATACGTACTGAACTTCTAATTTTAACCCTATAGAAATCTAAAAAATAATGCTATGAAAAAGATATTGATTGTATTAACCAGTCACGAAGACTTAGGAACAACCGGAGAAAAAACAGGTTTTTGGATCGAAGAATTTGCAGCTCCTTACTATTTTTTAAAAGATAAAGGCTTTGATATTACAGTAGCTTCTCCTCAAGGTGGCCAACCTCCTATTGATCCTAAAAGTGATGCTCCTGACGCGCAGACCCCCGCTACAGAACGGTTCAAAAAGGATAAAGAAACACAAGAAACTTTAGCAAAGACCCTAAAATTAGATACCATCAACCAACAGGATTATGATGCAGTATTCTATCCTGGGGGGCACGGACCTTTATGGGATCTTGCAGAAGACACCTATTCCATCGCTTTAATAGAAGATTTTTATAAAAATGGAAAACCGGTTGCTGCAGTGTGTCATGCACCAGCAGTATTTAAGCACACTAAAGATGCGGATGGAACTTCTTTAGTAAACGGAAAAAAAGTTACCGGCTTCACCAATGAGGAAGAAGATGCGGTTCAGCTTACAGAGGTTGTACCCTTCTTAGTAGAAGATATGCTTAAAAAGAACGGCGGAATCTATTCTAAAAAAGAAGCCTGGGCGTCTTACGCAGTAGAAGATGGTTTGCTGATAACCGGTCAGAATCCCGCCTCTTCAGAAGCTGTTGCCGAACTCTTGGTCAAAAAACTAAACTAATTTCACACATTCTTGCATTCTTGTAAAAACAAGATAGCTGTAGATACTAAAAGCCTTAGTAATGAATTCCACTAAGGCTTTTTTGAGTACAGAATCGATTCTAAAGTCAGCACTATTTTTTATCAAAACCACAGCACCGGCAGGAACCTAAAATTTAAAAAGCTGCTGTAAGCCTAGATTTTCCTGCCCGGCTGACCAGACGGGTTGGGACGTTTTTTCATCGAAAAAATCGCAGATTCATGAAGTCCCGTACAATATATGCGCCTGAGTAAAAACTACAATTTTAAAAATTTAAGATATACTAACTGTTTTAAGTATCTGAAAAAAGAATTGCATTAAATTCTAACTTTGCGAGCATAAAAGTAACTACCTCAGGTAAGGTCCATTGAGGTACACAAAAGCAACAAACCCTGAATTCAAGGCATCCCGATAGCTCGGGACTGGGTATTATACCCTGTGGCGGTGCCAAAAAAAGTTTTAAAAGTGCTGGAAAAACGAAACCAATTACCCCGGGAACATGATTTAGAACCTGATAAATTCATTTATTGTTTAGAAGGCGTACCCGATGTAGATGCCCATCAAATTACCGAAGTTCAAAAAAGTCTGGAAGAACTGGCGCTTCAGTTTGGTGTGGCAAGCATTTATCAAACTTGTGATACCATTGAGGGCTTAGAAGCGAGCTTAAATACCCTGATCATGGACGACCATTACTTTAAAGAATACGAAATTATATACCTGGTAATGACCGGAGAAGCCAATAGTATTTGTTTAAATGATTACTACTACAGTCTTCAGGAAATAGCCGAACTGTTTGAAGGGAAGTTAAGAGGTAAAGTCGTTCACTTTTCAAATGCTAAAGTGCTGGATCTCGATGAGGAAGAAGCACAGTATTTTCTGGATATTACGAATGCAAGAGCGCTTTCCGGTTATGGAAATGCCGTTGACAGGTTAAGCAGCTCCAATCTGGATAAAGTCTTCTTTCACCTGTTTAATGAAGACGACGATCTGTTTCATGTGGTAGAGCAATTACATCAGAAACAGTTTACGGCCTGTAAAATCTTAGATTTTAGAATGTATTATTAGGGGCTCTTATTGTCTTTTATAACGCCAGTACCGGCCTGCCAGAAAGTTCTCGTTAAATTTGCAGCGAACGTAGCGTAGCAGGCGATTCTGTTTGAGGCCAGCGGCCGAGTTAAGCGCATGCAGCGTAGTGAACAAAAAATTTAGAGAAGCTGCTGTAAGCCTAGAATTTCCTGCCCGCCGGGAGGTAGGTTGGTTCTTTGGCATCAAGGCAAAAGAACAAGAACACAACTAGAAGTTCAAGTTTATCAAAACGACAGTACCGGCCTACTTTTTAGATCCGTAGTAAAACAAGCGAAGCCTGCAGCGCGGGGCAGTGGAGGATAGCTTAGCGCAGCGGTTTGCTATCCGCACGATAAAGGATTTGCGTAGTTTTCAAGGATGTAAAAATAAGCCTAGATTTTTTTGGTTCGTTTTTTCATCGATGGAAAAAATGAACAAGAATATGAATAGAAGTTAAAGTTTATTCAAACGTAAGTACCTTCCTATCAGTAGGTTATCGTCAAATTTGCATTGAACGTAGCGTAGCAGGCGATTCTGTTTGAGGCCAGCGGCCGAGTTAAGCGCATCTAGCGAAGCGAACAAAAAATTTAGAGAACATTCTGTAAGCCTAGATTTTCCTGCTCGGCTGAACAGACGGGTTGGGGCATTTTTTCATCGAAAAAATCGCAGATTCACCAATATACTTACGAAAAGAGATATACCTCTTTTTGAATAGGGGGTTTATACCTTTGATTATTAGTTATTTACATAACTAAAATTAGTGTGTTTGTTTAAATCTTTGAATTAATAATCAATTTAATTCAAAAAGATGGAAAAATTACAAGCGGTTTTAGCACAAGATCACGCAAAAAAAACAAAAAAAGAACTGGTAGAACTTTTAACCGGTATCAGCCAAGTTGTAGGCGATGACTTTGATAAAATCACCGGACTACAAGTAAACGAACTCCAGAAGACAAATAAGGATGATCTTGTTGCCATTTTGGGCTCTTTCAATGAAAACTACAATGCAGATTGGGAAAACAATCTGTCAAAAGCTTCAACTGCAACTTTCAAAACGATCCTCGCCTTGGCAGGTAAAGATGATTCCTTTGTTGCAGCTGATGCTTCAGATGCTGACTTTGCTGCAGAATTAGGAAGTATAGATTTTGAAAACCTTATAGGTGGCCCATTAAATGCTTGTGTTACAGCACAAGCAAATGCTTCTATGTCTACAGTGAGTTTTATCAAAGAAGTAGGATTTGATGAAGATGGAAACTTACGCATGGTTGATTTCTCATACAATAGACAGGTTGATGATCCTGATAACCCCGGAACACCCATAACAGAAGCTGTCGCTTTACAGGTTCCGTTTGTTTCGGTATTAAATATTCCCAGTTTACGTATTGAGACCTGCGAAGTTGACTTTAATGTAAAATTGAATTCGGTTTACACTAAAGATGTAAAAAGTGAATTTGGTTTAGACGCTCAGGTTAGTGGCGGTTGGGGACCGGTTAAATTTAAAGTATCGGCTTCTTACAAGCGGTCTTCAAGTACCGGTGTAAAAGTTGAAAAAGAATACACAATGGGAGTAAAGGTTGTTGCGACTAATGATCAAATGCCCGGCGGGTTAGAGAAAGTATTAGGAATTTTATCTGAGTAAGCTGTGATAAAGTTATCTGATTATATGGACTATCTCAATGAAGAGATAGTCCTTGCCCGTAAAAAAGCTGATGAGCAAGCTATTCTAATGGCTAAAGAATACGCTAAAGATCCCTATTTGAAATACTTTAGAGCGCCGCGATTTATCATGCCCACGGTAAAGCTTGATATCCCAATCAAAATCAACGAGTTAGATTCACAAACGAAGTACGAGTTTAAAATGGATGAGGATGTCTATTTTAAAGAAGTCAATAATCGTATTTCTAAAGTAAACAAAGAGAAAAATTTGGCCATTCAGCCAATCTCAAAGGAGACTTTAAAAAGTGCACCTTTTAAAAAAATTGTAAATGAATTAGAAAAGCCAGACGATAAGTTTGTACGCAAAATAGATGAAAAACTGGTGAAAATTGACTTTCAGAAACCTGTGCTGGATATTGTAAAGATCAGAGGGGTTAGCGTCTCTGATACTGATAAAGACATAGAAAAAGATGAAATTTCTACAATTCTTAAAGACAGCTTAAAAAAGATGTATACGCCAACTTCGGCTAAACTTAACAATATCTTTTTTGATCCTGATACCTCTAAAGAAACAGATAAAGACAAGATTTTACTTACTCTAAAAGTAGAAATGGTAGAAGAAGGAATTCAAATTATCGAAGCCACAAACGCAGAGGGCAAAACTATTGAAGAAATCATTTTTTAGCTATGCGGATATTTCTACATTTTAAAAAACAACAACTGGAGCTATTTAATAGCAGGTTAATTGCTGAAAATGAAAAATTTATAAGAAAAGAATTCAGTCTTGAAAAATCTATGATGCAACTCTTGATTGATGTACAGGATTATTTTAAACAAGTAGGGGAGAGTAGCAATGAAGAAAATATAAGTCGTTTAAAAATATATCTGGATATGGCTTCCGGTGGTATTGACCCCGTAAAAATGGAACGTACCAAAACAAACAGAAGAGATATGTTGCGTATCGCCTGTTTTTATGTGCTATCGCAATTGGGTGAGCATCTTGACCAGGCTTTAAGAATTCTGATAGATAGTATAGAAAAAGCAAAAGAAACTTTAAATCAGGTAATTCTCTCTGCTTACCAGTCTAAATTAATCACAGATACTCATATAAAAAAAACAGATTCGCTTGATAAGTGTGCAAAACTCTGGGAGCAATTTCAGCAAAATGAGCAAATAAAACTTATTGATAAAAAATTAAAACTAGAAGTGCTGCAACAGGATATTAATATCCTGTTAGATCAAACTTTAACTAAACTTAAAACCAACTGATTATGGCTACAGAATCTAAACCTAAAAAATACATCATTCAGTTAAAAGAAGATAAACTACAGGATATAAAAAATACGCAACGTGACCTGGGAGTTACGTTCACTTCTTCTGCAGAACTCAGCAGCACCGTGCGCGCGCAGGATGTTATGAATGCCGGTAACGGACTCTATCTTAAAAATTTAGGCATTGCAATTGTTGAGGATTTAGAAATTGCAAAAATTGAAAATGCACAGTCTAAGCTGAGTAATCCTATTGTCTACTGGGAAGAAGAGCGCACGTTTAAACCTGTAAATGAGTTAGAAATGCTAACTGAATTGAAAGAGGATCTTAAAGCTTTTTCTCAACGTATTGAAGAACTTGAAGTACGTATTGAAGCTAATAAAAATAGCAATCAAAACGCATTTGCATGGGGCCTTAACGCAGTTGGTCTGGCAAAAAGTAAATATACCGGTAAAGGCGTAGATTTATGTGTCCTGGACACCGGGTTTTATAAAGATCATCCTGATTTTGTTGATCGAATTGTAAAAGGAAAGTCTTTTATTACAGGAGAGAATTGGGAAACAGATCCACACGGTCACGGCACACACTGCGCCGGTATTGCAGCAGGTAATTTTTCGATTTCTGAAAAAATTAGATATGGCGTGGCTTATGAAGCCAATCTCATAATAGGTAAAGTTTTAAGTGATCGGGGTATGGGTTCTACCAGTGCAATCCTTGATGCTATTGATAACAGTCTTGAGAAAAAACATAAAATTATATCTATGTCCCTGGGATCTCCTGTTTCTATAGGAGAAAAACCTTCTCCTATTTTTGAGCAAATCGGTCAGCGTGCTTTGGCAAATAATACCTTACTTATAGCAGCTGCTGGCAATGACAGCAAGCGCCCCGGGCTGCCTAAACCGGTGAGCAGCCCTGCAAATGCAGAATCTATAATGGGAATTGGTGCTCTTGACGAAGCTTTACGGGTAGCGAGCTTTTCTAACGGGGGATTAAATGCAAGTAACGGAGGACGGGTAGATATTTCGGCTCCTGGTACCGGTATTTACAGCTCTTATTCTGCAAACAGCAAATTGGGTAAGATATATCGAAAAATGAATGGTACAAGTATGGCAACACCCTTTGTATCAGGAATCGCAGCATTGTATTGGGAAGCATTTCCTAATGCATCAGCAGAAGAAATATGGTTAAAACTGGAAAAAGGAGCTAAGAAACTGGATAATCAGTTATACCGAGATATTGGTCAGGGAATTGTTCAAGCTATATGAGATGTATATTTATTTAGCCATTTTAGAGCACCATGTTAAAGTAGACAACCAACTCAAGGAATACTTCAAAGAGAAGGAAATAAAAATTCTTAAAAATTACTCTTATCTGGGGATGCTTAAGATTGAAAGTTCAAAAGAATTAGATAGTAACAATTTGAGATATATAAAAAATCTAGAGCAAGATTTACCTATGGGACCCGCTACCGAATCGTAAACCACCTTGGGGCAAGCTCACAAGGTATCATATGAGCATTAGTTTACTTCGAGTCATGACCTGTAGCATGTAAATCTCGATTATCGAGTAACGCGACAAATACATGCATTCAAATAGATTGATCTTTATTAGAAGGTATGACGCTGCTCTTCAGTTACCGATGCATTTAAAAGTTTATTAAACGTACGTATAGAATTGAAATCTGAAGTAATCGCATCAGAAATGCTGATTCCGGAAATTCCTGTTGTTAGCAATTGGGTAACATCTGCAGTAGTGATCCCACCAAAACCAAGAATTGGAGTTTCGGTTTTTAAGGCTGCGGTAATTAACATATAGCCATTTAGACCTAATGCATGCTGTACAGTATTTACTTCAGCTTTAAACGATTCCAGATTTATATAATCTACTTCTTTGGTCAGCAAGGTTTCACATTGTTCTAAATTAAATGCAGTGCCACCCAGCATTTGCCACGTGTATAAATGATTACGAACCTTAATGAAATCTGTATTGGGATCGCTAATATGTACACCGTCTGCTTTTAAATCTCGTGCGAGTTTATAATTATCATTGAGGATTAATCGGGTTTGATAGTGTGCTGTTAGTTTATGAACTTCCTCAGCTGTTTTACGAACCTCTTTATCAGAATATCCATTGAGATTCAACCGAACCAGTTCAATACCCGAAGTGCAGGCTTTTTGTATATTTTCCAAGTGCTCTTCAGGGGTATTTCCTTGAGAAACATAATGGAGTTTAGGGATAATCATCAGCAAATCTTTTTAAGATTTGTAAATATACTGCTGTAAATCGGCAGCACGTTTAAATTATTACTAAATCTAGGTGGTGTAAATAAAAACAGCACAAAGCATTATTTAGACGTTGTGCTGTAAGTAGCGTTTATCTTCAGAGAGATCAAAACGTGTCTAAGAATTATTTATTCTTCCTCTTCAGCAACTAAAGAATCTTCCATCGCCAGTTCTTCATTTTCAGTAGCAGAAACCGGTACCGAATCTTTTAAGCGTATAAATTCTTCTGCACGTTCAGAATTTTCTTCTTCTCCGGTAAAATACGGGAACACATCAACGATAGGGGACTCAGCAACAGCGGGAATACTGTATTCACCCATCGTGTCTTTCATCGCGTATACGGTATTTTCAAAGGCTTCTTTAACATTATTTGCCTGTACCAAAAGGTATTCATTGGTTTTACGCTCTTTTCCGCTTTGCTCATCAAATGCAATTAATGAAACTTTAGCCTTAAACCAGCGATCTGCGTTTTCAAAAGGATGCACTTCGGCAAAATTGGCCACCTTGATATTCGTGATCAACATCCCTTCACCTTCATTTAGAAAAGGCTGCATCTCCTCAGTAATACGTTTTTCTGCCTCCGTATACGAAACCGCATCTACCAGAAACGGCTCGGTTTTCAGTTTTCTAAGGCCGGAAGCTTCATCAAATTTGGCATATTTTACTTTGCATTCGTACCAGGTTACACTCATAATTTCAAATTTTTAGGACGCCAAAAATAGGATATCACAAAGGCTCAGCAAGACTTAAAAGGAGATAGATATTCACAAATATCAATTGTAAAGCGTAACCGTTTTAACGTGAAGGTTTTAAAAACTAATACTTGTGCTTGTTGGGGTTGTGCACAAGTTCTTTTGTGGATGACGCAACCAAAACCCCAAATCCCCATCTGAATAGTAACCGACTTCGGGGTCAAGCCTGTCTGCCGACAAAGGCAGGCCCGAGAAGCAGTTAACTAACTAATACATCATGTTTAGTACGAGACAAGCCTCGGAGCATTTAAATCTCGATTATCCGATAAAACCCAAACGATTATGATCAAAAAAATCTTTATTCTGGTATGGATTGGCGTTGCTATATCCTGTTCAACTGATGATGAGGACACAATTCCTGAACTAAAAGGTTCATTTGCCAATTCAATCTTCATCCATGACGGGAACGTTCTGGTGAGTGGTGTTGAATTTTCAAACAATCGGAAAACAACCTATTGGATCGATAGTACTCCGGTAGATTCAACCGCTTTTAGCGCTGCTTTAGAAACAGGTTCCGTCTACCGGGGCGATGTGGACGACGCATTTCGGAAAACCTTTGTAAGCAAAACATCAAGTGAAGACGCAGAGCTATACAGTTTCTATCAGGGAGCGTTTACAACAGCAGGTACCATGGACTATTTTAAAAACAGGAGAGCAGTGACCACAACACTTCCTAATCCTGGTATTCTGTCAGCCATTCATTTCTATAACCAGCAAGCTTATTTCTGTGGACACTTTAGCGAAGAAGCCGTTACGGAGGCCGGACCAGGTTTTCGTCCGGATGTACCATTCTTCTGGGACGGTAGTACAGAAGCAATAGAATTACCCGTTTCTCAAGATGTTTTCTTTAGAGGAGTAAGTTGTGTGTTTGTTGATGAAGACAATTTTTATGTAGGCGGAAAAATGCCATACCCCATGTACTGGAAAAACACCAAATTGATACAATTAGGAAGTTTGTTTGGAGAAGTCAATCAGATCACCGTAAATGCCGGGGATGTCTATGCCGTTGGGTACTATAATAAAACGGATAGTAACAGTACAGGAAACACAGCTTGCTACTGGAAAAATGAAGAATTGATGGAGCTGGAAGACGATGCTCAGGCAACCGGAATTTTTATAGACGGATCTGATATCTATGTGTGTGGATCCACAGGTAGGGATCAAGCTTCCTATAAAGCCTGCTATTGGAAAAACGGGGTTAGAGTAGCACTACCTTAATGTACGTTTAGTCTTTGGGTATACTGAAGAAAAAGAGCGCTAAAGAACACCTATTCAAACCCCAGTACCGGCCTATCAGGAGGTTCTCATAAAATTTGCAGAGAACGTAGCGTAGCAGGCGGTTCTGTCTGAGGCCAGCCGCCGAGTCAAGCGCATGCAGCGAAGCGAACAAAAAGTTTAGAGAAGTTCCTGTAAGCCTTGATTTTCCTGCCTGCCGGGAGATATGTTGGTTCTTTGGCATCAAGGCAAAAGAACAAGAACACAACTAGAAATTCAAGTTATCCAAAACATGTCCCCGTTTCCGCGCGATTGCATCGCGTGTTGGTACCTGCCATCACGATTTTTAAGGAATTACACCTCGCATTGCCGTGTTATGCTATACCAAAAGATCATAATTCCTTCAATAATAAGAGTTCATATAACATAATTCCTGTAAGGTGTCTATTGAATTTAGTCCTGTCTAAAGAAAAATAAAACATGAATTTAAGTGCAAACGGCCTCAGTAGACTTTGGTTAAAACTATAGGTGAAAGGAGCGTTTATATTCTGGAGTAGAAGTAGTAAGGCTTATTGGTTACATAAATTATTAAAACTTATTCAAAGCATTTTAAGGGGTAAGCCTCCTTTCCAGAATATAGCGAGTGAGCCGTGATAGTTTCCAAAGTATACTGCAGCCTTGATCTTTTGGTTCTTTGGCATCAAGGCAAAAGAACAAGAACACAACTAGAAGTTCAAGTTTATTCAAACGTCAGCACCGGCCTACTTTTTAGATCCGTAGTAAAACAAGCGAAGCCTGCAGCGCGGGGCAGTGGAGGATAGCTTAGCGCAGCGGTTTGCTATCCGCACGATAAAGGATTTGCGTAGTTTTCAAGGATGTA
>NZ_QOVK01000033.1 GCF_004104075.1 Leeuwenhoekiella polynyae
AAAGAATACCTATTAAAATGTCAGCACCGGCCTACTTTTTAGATCCGTAGTAAAACAAGTGAAGCCTGCAGCGCGGGGCAGTGGAGGCCTGCATCCGACGAGTGGAACGAGAGGAATGCACAGGCGCAGCGGTTTGCTATCCGCACGATAAAGGATTTGCGTAGTTTTCAAGGATGTAAAAATAAGCCTAGATTTTTTTGGTTCGTTTTTTCATCGATGGAAATCGCAGATTCACGAAGTCCCGTACAATATATACGCTGAGTAAAAAATGAACAGAAATATAAATAGAAGTTCAAGTTTATTCAAACGTAAGTACCGGCCTATTAGGAGGTTCTCGTTAAATTTGCAGAGAACGAGCGTAGCAGGCGGTTCTGTCTGAGAGCAGCGGCCGAGTTAAGCGTATGCAGCGGAGTGAACAAAAAATTTAGAGAAGCTCATGTAAGCCTAGCGTTTTTGGTTTCTTTTTTGGGCGATGCAAACCGACAGAGGTTCACGAACTCCAATATCAGTATCAGATAGGGAGCTAAAAAAGAAAGGGAATATGAATTGAAGTTTTTAATACTATTCTTTACTCACGTGATTAGTATTTCACAAGAACTCATGAACCTTCTATCCCTCGTTCCCGCACGATTGCATCGCGTGCGTTTTACATACCAGCTCCTCCTACGACCCTAAAAAAGAAGTCCGGGTGGAAGGCTGGGGATGAGGAGAAGAGTTCCAAGGTCTCACATCCCAAGTCTCACCGAAAACGAAAAACCACAGCCACAAAGCCAATTTGAACGGTAAACACTATTCCTTCCAAAAATCAGCTCCCTTCTCCAGAGGGAGAAGGGTTGGGGATGAGGAGAATACTTTTCACAGCTCAACTCTCACTTTAAAATATCCGCAATACTGAATACGAAATACCCAACAAGCCACAATTCCTCTCGAACCCTCATTATTCCCCGTTCCCGCGCGATTGCATCGCGAGTGCCTTTATGAACCAACTCCCGCTCCGACCCTAAAAAAGAAGTCAGGGTGGAAGGCTGGGGATGAGGAGAATAGTTCCAACGTCTCACATCCCACCAAGTCTCACCGAAAACAAAAAACCACAGCCCACAAAGACAATTTGAACGGTAAACACTATTCCTTCCAAAAATCAGCTCCCTTCTCCAGAGGGAGAAGGGTTGGGGATGAGGAGAAAACTTCTCACAGCTCAACTCCCACTTTAAAATATTCGCAATACTGAATACGAAATACCCAACAAGCCACAATTCCTCTCGAACCCTCATTATTCCCCGTTCCCGCACGATTGCATCGCGTGCGTTTTTAAATACCAGCTCCTCCTACGACCCTAAAAAAGAAGTCCGGGTGGAAGGTTGGGGATGAGGAGAATAGTTCCAACGTCTCACATCCCAGTCTCACCGAAAACGAAAAACCACAGCCCACAAAGACAATTTGAACGGTAAACACTATTCCTTCCAAAAATCAGCTCCCTTCTCCAGAGGGAGAAGGGTTGGGGATGAGGAGAATACATCTCAACTCCCACTTTAAAATATTCGCAATACTGAATACGAAATACCCAACAAGCCACAATTCCTCTCGAACCCTCATTATTCCCCGCTCCCGCACTATTGCATCGCGTGCGTTTTTAAATACCAGCTCCTCCTACGACCCTAAAAAAGAAGTCAGGGTGGAAGGCTGGGGATGAGGAGAATAGTTCCAACGTCTCACATCCCAAGTCTCGCCGAAAACGAAAAACTACAGCCACAAAGCCAAATTGAACGGTAAACACTATTCCTTCCAAAAATTAGCTCCCTTCTCCAGAGGGAGAAGGGTTGGGGATGAGGAGAATACAGCTCAACTCCCACTTTAAAAAATCCGCAATACTAAACACGAAATACACAACAAGCAATAATCCCTCTCGAACCCTCATTATCAATTTCATAAATAACACTATATAAATCACTTACGCTTGACAAAGTCAGAATAATACACTAATTTAAAGGACTCAAATTCAAAAGGCTATGGCAAAACCAACATCAAACCTCGGGAATTTTAAAGGTACCATTGACGGAATTACGTATTACACCTTAAATGGCGAATGGGTATGCCGAAAAACGGCGCCACCTGCTAAAGAACAAATTCAAAACGATCCCCACTTTAAAGCGGTTAGAAAAAACAATAAAGAGTTGGGCGGTGCTTCCTCATATGCCAAAGCCATCCGAATAGGGCTTTTACCCGACTTGGAAGATTTTAAGGACCATTCCTTTAATAACCGACTCACAAGCCGTTGTCTTAAAATATGCAAAGCAGGTAGGGGACCAAAAGGGGAGCGCAATGTGAACGCGTGCAATGCTCCCAATCAACTTGTTGGTTTGGATTTGAACACACAAAACAGCCTCTCAGACAGACTGCGATTTCAGCCGAAGCTGATACAAAACCCAACAAGTGTTTTGATCTCGCTTTCCGGATTAAAAAAGCAGCATTTAAAAATACCCAATTCAGCCAGTCATTTTCAATTGCTAATGATTCGCAATAACGTTTCCCCATATACATATAACAAAAAGCAGCAGAAATACACTTCAGATACACCACCAGAAGAATTGCCTAATCTCGTGATGCCAACTCCTCCGATACCACTTGATAAAATTCCGACTCCGCTGGAATTTAATATTCCGTTTTATAATGAACATCTTTACACGTGGGCGTATTTAGAGGATCCTTATCCGATATTTACAATGAAAGATGTTGCTAAAAAAACCGCGCATACCATCTGGTTGGGAATTCGTTTTGGTTTAAAAATCAATGATGAATTAGAAGCATTTGCTACCCATAATGCGATGCAATGCATTGCGGTTTATTGATCAAAACCGTTTTATAGTACTTCACAAAGCATTCTTCAACCATAATTTATCCATAGTTCACCCGTAAATCAGCCGGGGTTTACCCGTGTATAAGCCCATTTAACCCCTACAATAAGACACATCAACCACTCATCAAATACGTCTGACAAGTACATAGCATATAAAGAATATTAAACGTAAAACTGTTTTTTTAGTTTTAATCGTAAGTGATTTTAAGGTCGAAATGACTTTACGTAAAAAAGACCGGACTTTAAGTGAATGATACGAAGTACCAACGCAGTATAATTTGTATCGAAAAGTCTTTATAGAAACCAACAGCATCTCGACTGCGCTCGATGTGACAATCATCTGACAGACGGCTAGAATCCTAATCCCTAAGCTTTGGAACCAGATGCCTGAAAAAACGAAAAAGCCCAATCCCTGAGAATCGCATATTTGAAAAATTCCGGGTCCTTGTATGGAATACGTAAATTTTGAGCAGTCAGTTCAAAGCAGCTTTTTAACACCTGAGAAATCGCAACAGTCACTCAAAGATTATTTTACGATAATAATTAGTAGAACCGGAGTTGGAGTGAATGATACGAAGTGTTAACGCAGTATAATTTGTATCGAAAAGTCATGGTGACATATCGATTCCACTTCGACAAGCTCAAGGTGACACGCTCAACGTGACAGTTGGATGAGATCCTGAAACCAGTTCAGGATGACGTTGACAGATAAATGAAAATAAAAGTGTTAGAATGCGCCTATTATTACACTTTTGTTCTATAATTTTCTGCGTTGTTTTAAAAGTTTTGTGCAGCCTTTATTTGTTTCTTTTTTATCAAGTTTGTTATATGACCAGATGTACACTAATTTTAATGTTGCTATTCTACCAAGTAGCCATTTGTCAAACATTTGTCGAAGATGTTGAGAAAGTAGAAAATGTTGTGATAACATATAAAGTTGATAGTATCGGCAAACGATATGATGTCAAGATAAATAGTGATTTGACTACCTATCACAACGTAGGTTGGCAAAAGGGATGTCTAGAACATTTTATGAATGGCAAACTCAAACATCCAATGAGGATGCTAAATGAAGAATGGAGAGCCGTATATTATTTTGTAAATCCAAAGTACAGAACTAGTTCTCTCAAAAGTGAAGACATACAAAGATGTAAGCAGTTTAGAAAAGGTGAATTTAAATATGTTCAAGCAGCCTATAATCGAACGCGTATCTTAAGAAGAAGAAAACGACAGATTGAAAAGAGAGGATATAAAGATCAACGTCAAGTTTATAAAATAGATTGGATCGATGATAACAAATATGTTTTAACAACACTTAAACTTCCTTTGGATAAAGACAAAGAAAAAATAGGAAACCGTATTGATGTTGAGATTATTGAAATACTGGAGGACAATTCATATTTATACCGTTCATCTTCATCAGACAGTGATAAACTTGTGTTTGGAGTTATTAAAAAGGTAAATTAGATCTGTAATTATATCAAATAGCACTCAAAAGTACTATTATTCTAATAGTATTAAATGTTCTATAATTTACATTATGTAAAATAGAATTATTAAAGAGGTATACTGGGTTCAAAAATAAGTCTGAACCAGTTTACCCCTTCACACGTTTATTGCTCCTCCGGTACAACAACCGTTGTTTCGGTTTCTGAAAGGGCTCCAAAATAACCCAGGACTTCGGGATCCCAATTCGTGATCGGATTGGCCGGAGCGATTCCACCTCCGGAAAGTACATCAACTAAAGTTCGGTAATAATCAAAAGTAATGCGGTCTACTTGTTGCAACCTCACATGTAACGTATCTCCGGGTGCTAACCGATGCGGAAATTCATAATCCTGCACATTGCCATCGGTGAATTTATCGCGTAACAACCAGAAATTGGTGTCGCGAGTTCCGTCATCATCGGTTTCTTCATCATCCCTAAACACATATTCTTCACCATTCACCAAGACCTGCAGGCGGTAATAATTGGCTACATCAGGTGGATCCTTAAAATATGCGATGGCATAATAACCTGCTTCCTGAAATATAGAGGCCTTTTTATAGCCTACCTGAATCGAGTCTAATGCGATGGATTCAGCAGGTATCCTGCTCGTAGCAGAATAGGACGTCCCGTCTAAAGCAACGTCTAACGTATAAGCTACCCCGCGCTGCCCGCGTAGGTGAGCAGTTTGATAGACACCCGGACTCGTTTGGGTAAGTACTTCGGTTATGCCTTCATCACTCGTAATACGCACGTTTGCATGTTCTTCCACAGGAAAGTTGTTGGTATCGTAAAAAGCCACGCTTCTACTAATGCGTACGGTGTACGGTCCTTGACCATCACTGATAAAACCTGCTATAACAAGCTGAGGCTCTTGGGTATCCAGATCGAGTTCGATCACTTCTTCACAAGAAACAAACAGGACACAAAGTAAAAGACCGGTTCTTAATAGTGCACGAGTAGTTTTCATCTTAATTGAATTTAAAATTCCACGAAACAGCTGGGAAAAAACTGAATAAGGAGAGTTTGACGGCTTCGGTTCGGTTGGGGTCATTTTCGGCTTCTTTAAAATTGATTTGATACGCATTCTTTCTGCCATACGCATTGTATAAGGAAAAGGTGGTACTCATCTCCCACTTTTTGGTCTTTTTAATGCTTCGGGTTGCTCCGAGATCTAAACGGTGATACGCCGGGAATCGGTTGGCATTCCGCGTATCGTAGAGGTTTACCACTTCGTCATCTACCTCATATTTCCCTACAGGAAAGGTAACGGCATTTCCCGTACGATAGGCAAATGTAGCCGATAAGGACCACTTGGGACTCAACTGATACATTCCTACCAAAGAAAGATCGTGCGTACGATCCCAACTTGCGGGATACGGATTTCCGGTATCGATACCGTCAAATTTACGTTCGGTTTTAGACCAGGTATAACTCAACCATCCGGTAAAGCGCCCAAGGTTTTTCTTGAAATAAAACTCGGCTCCATACGACCAGCCTTTACCAAACAACAACTGAGATTCTACATTTTCATTGAAGATCAGTTCAGCTCCGGTGCGGTAATCGATCTGATTTTGCATGCCTTTGTAATACACTTCCACTGAAGTTTCAAAAGTATTGTTCTTAAAATTTCGGTAATAGCCTAAGGCATACTGATCAGAAAGCTGTGGTTTTACGTTATTGCTACTGGGAATCCACAGGTCTATGGGAGTTCCACTGGTCGAATTGGAGATCAAATGCAAATACTGCCGGTTGCGGTTGTACGATGCCTTGATCGAACTCGCTTCAGAAAGCAGATAGGTAAGCCCTACCCTGGGTTCAAAACCCCCATAGGTTTTTACAAATTCACCGGAATCATAAGTTGTGGTACTGGCTATATCTCCCTCGGCATCGTACGTGAAAATAGCTCCGGGGCCGGTTTGTGCAAACCACGAATAGCGGAGTCCGAAATTGGCACGCAGGTTATCGGTAATCTCTTGTTCATCAGAGAGGTAAACTCCGGCTTCCCAGGCATACTTTTTCTGAAGCAATAAATCATTCACATTAGCATTGGCTTCACTTCTAATTTCTCCCGGAACAAAATGATGTCGGGTCGCATTCCAGCCAAATTGCACGGTATTAGAGTTATTCCAATAATACTTATAATCTTGTTTAAGGCTAAAATCTTCAATAGCCGATTCAATACTGAAGCCGTTATTTTGCCCCTCATCCCCTCCTATTTCAACCCGGTAGTTGTAATCACTATAGAGCACCGTAGTGTTTGAGAATAGTTTATCGTTAAAAAGATGATTCCAGCGTAAGGTTGCTGTGGTATTTCCCCAGTCAAAACCAAACTCATCACTAAACCCAAACTGGTCTCTCCCAAAATACCCCGAAAGATAAATCCGGTCGTTAGCGCCTATTTTATAGTTGGCTTTTGCATTAAAATCATAAAAATAAAGCGACGTATTGCGGGTATCTTCATCATTAGATAATTTTAAAAATAAATCCAAATAGGTACGCCTGCCAGAAAGCATAAACGAACCTTTATCTTTTACAATAGGCGCCTCTATAGTGAGTCGGGAAGCAATAGTACCAATTCCTCCGGAAGCAGAAAAACCTTTGTTATTCCCGTTATTCATCTGTACATCCATCACCGAAGAGGCTCTGCCTCCATAGTTTGCAGGAATGTGTCCTTTGTACAACGTGAGGTCTTTGATCGCATCCGAATTGAATACCGAAAATAAACCCAACATATGTGAGGCATTGTAAACAGGAGCTTCATCCAAAAGAATGAGGTTTTGCCCGGCACTCCCCCCACGCACAAAAAAACCACTCCCTACTTCATTGGCTTTAATACCCGGTAACAATTGTATGGTTTTTAGCACATCTTTCTCACCAAACAAAACCGGCACTTTAGCAATCTCCTGCATATTGAGCGTATTGGCACTCATTTGAGTAGAGGTCACATTCAGATCTTTTTTCTTAGACGAAATAACCACTTCCTGTAAAGAGGTTGATTCCGGAATTAATTCGATGTGCAATTCTCTATTATCTGTAAACTCGATTCGCTGTTCTTGAGTGGTATAGCCCACGTAACTGATGCTTAGCGTATAGCTACCCTGAGGCACGGTAATGGAATAAAAACCATACGCATTCGTAGTGCCACCGGTTTCTAGTTCTTTGATCCAAACACTGGCACCTGGCAGTTCTTCTCCGTTTTTAGCATCGGTAATGCTACCGCTTAGCGTATAAGTCTCCTGAGCAGTTATCCCCATACTACTGAATAAAAAAAGAAAAAGGAGAGAAAGCAACATGGAATTACTGCCTGGAGCAGGCCTTAGATAAATCTGCATTATAGATAGTTGATTGATTTATTATAAAGACGGTTCTATTTTGCAAATGTTGTATTTTTTTTAAAAATTTGGCTAGAATGCCCCACGCTGCAACAAGCAAACAACTTAAAGTAAACTACCTCGGGGCAAGCCTGTCTGCCGACAAAGGCAGGCCCACGAGGCATTCGTTAGCAACAAATTTTCAATTTCGAGGCAAGCCTCGGGGTATTAAACCCTTTGTCGGCGCCAATAAACGGGTTATAAAAATTATTTTTTTAGGACTCTGGCTAAAGATCTTTTAAATGCACCCAGGCAGTATGCTATAGTTTTCTTAAAATAATAGGAATTAACCCTAGACTTAAGAATCCTTAAAAACTGATTTTGTAATTTATATAAAAATATTTTTAAAGCAACCTTAAGGGTACTTAAGAACGACTTTTTACTTCGGGGTGAATAAGCTTGTAAACCTCGATTAGCGTGTAACCAAAAAAATCAGTTATGAATTACCGAATTAAAATTTTCCTAATAACATTTTTAGCCGTGCTTATCTTTGTATTTGGCTTCTACTATCTGGACACCCACAAACTTGTAAATTCACTCAAGCTTGGAGCCATTGGAGGGATTGTAGTAGGTACTATAGCTTCCTTATTAGTGCCCTTTGTGGTGAAGAAACGCTAGGCATACCGGGAAATCCCTTTGAAGCAAACCGGTCCGTCTGACAAAGGCAGGTCCGCGAAGCATGAAACTGAACAATCCATTTCTAGAATACGTGTTAGCGCGTGATTGTATCGCGTGCTTATAAAGCTCGATTATCCAGTAGAGCAAATCATGCTTTTTCAAGATCAGAGCATACAGGCTGCAACTTTCAGGTCTTCAAGTAACAGGATTCCGTATTAAAGCTCTGTTTTCTTTAGACTCCTTTTGAAGTTTGAGTAAAAAGCTTTCTCAATTTATTCTGAATCCTGCTCTTTTTCTTGAAGTTCAGCTACAGCACCACGAAACTGCATCACGGTACGCTGCGTACTGTTTACTGAAAAATTAGCATTTAAATTCGGACTCAAATTGAGGATAAAATTATAAGCTTCATTTCCTTGTTTGTCTTTGGCTGAAAAGGTAATGATATACATGCCCCGCTTCGTAGTTACCGCATAATCTTTGGCGATATCTTCTATGTTGATACCGGTGTCTCTGTTCGTGTAACCGCCACCCATTCTTCGTTCTCCGAAAAAGGGTAATTCAGCATAAACACTATCCCCTTTAATCCGAAGATAATTCGGATTCCCGATAAGATTTATTTGACCTGAATTGTTTCCGGGACCTAAAATACTACTGTTAAGAACTGCACTTACCGCTACCGTATTCATAGGCATGGCAAAATTAGATTCGATTTCAAAAGACCGGTCTGCTATCCATTGATTCAAATGTGCATTGGTCGTGGCATCCCTGTTTTTAGAACTTCCACAAGAGACCAATATCAGTACAACTAATAATCCTACTCCTGGTTTCATAATCGATGGTTTTTTAGGTAACGGCAACTCCCTTAATTTAAGATTTTTAACTCACATTATTTACAAAAGCTCTGTATTTCAGCAACGCGACAAAGAATGCTCCGCCTACCGCATTACCTAGTAATGCGGTAGATTGAACCCAAAGGTATCTTCCTAATGTAAGTTCAGGACCTAAAAGGTAGGCGCTAAAGACTTCTATATTACCAATGATACTGTGATGTAAACCGGCAAAGGCCATAGTAGCTGTGATGAGAAATATAATAATGATGCGGCTTACCGTATCTTTTGAAGAAGTAACCAACCACGAGAGTAATCCCATCATCCACCCTGCAAGAATTGCGCTTACCAGGATAGTAGGTAACGAAAAGTCAGCAACGTGAGTACCAATTTTCACGATTGTTTCAGTATCAAAAATATGAAGTTGAGGCCCCAGCCAAAGCATTACCAATGCGATGAGCCACCCTCCTATTAAGTTTCCTAAAATAACCAGCCCCCAAATTCTCAACAGACTGGCAAGACTTTGTTTACGATTTAAAACCGGCAGCGTTAATAAGGAGGTTTGTTCCGTAAATAAAATGGATTGCCCTAAAACAACCAGTATAAATCCTAAGGGATAGACCAGAGCAATAATTTTGAATAAACTTGCTTCAGGCAGGGTATCTGAGAAAAAGTAAAACACACTACACAGCATCATAAAACTGAAACCCAGCTCTAAACCCGCTGTAAGCGAACTCATCAACACACTGCTGGTGCTTAGAGTATATATTTTTTTTCCTTCACAGATTTGCTCTTTTAAAATCTCCCCGTGACTTTTTGCCTGAGATTCTTCAGAAATTTCAGATTTCTCCAGTTCCTGATCTATATTCTGCTGCTTAACTTCTTCTTCGCTCATAATTCTAGTTCCAGACTGCAAGGGCTTCCTCACGCAGTACTTGTTTTAAATTAAATGCTGCATGGCTTTTTCCGGTATGTGAACAGCCTGATAAATACTTAGAATTTAACGGCTTACCAGCTTCCTGAATTACCGCCGGTCCTGCGTGCTGCATACAATCTGTAGGAGCTCCTACCCGATTAGTACCTGCTGCAATTCGGAGCGTATCTTTTGCGATAACCGCACCAAAAGCGCCTCCTCCTCTTACCTCTTTTCCTTGATGAGCCCAATTATTGGCACGTCGCAGGTATTTTTTATGTAGGTTTTCTTCCATATCCTGTTGCTCATAAACAGCTGTCAAATGTACTATTGATCAATCAATAACGCTGAGAGATTAACGCATTTATAAGATAATCCCGGTGTAGTTTTGAGCATTTGTATCGCACAAGCAGCACAAAGTATTCCTAGTAAATAATTTAAACGGAAAGTTTCTCTTTAAAGTCGTTAATGATTCCTCCTTTTAATAACACACGAATCTGCCGGTCGCTCAGCGTATGTTTGGTAGGTATGGAAATGGTCCCGGTTTCTTTTTTAATAAGTACTTCTATAGTATTTCTGTTTTTGACCAGATCAAGAAGATTTTTAAACTGAATGGTATCACCCTGCTCTATTTTTTCCAGATCATCAGGATTCTCAAACTCCAGCGGAAGGATTCCAAAATTCACGAGATTCTGCCAGGCAATACGCGCATAACTTTTAGCGATTACGGCAACCTGTCCCAGATATTTAGGGGCTAAAGCAGCGTGCTCGCGACTACTACCCTGTGCATAGTTTTCTCCGGCAACCACGATATGGCCACCCTCCTGATGTTTGGTTTCCATGGCCCGGTCGTAAAAAGTCTCATCTATCACCGTATAGCTGTATTTGCTTATTTCAGGCAGATTCGATCGAAACGGAAGCACTTCGGCACCGGCTTTTAAGATCTCATCGGTTGAAATATTATCTCCCATTTTCAGTAAAACCGGAATCTCATAACGATCCTGAAGTGCATCAATATGCGGTAAGGACTTGATATTCGGACCTTTTTTCAGCGCTACTTTACTGCCGTCTTCTGCCGGAGCAACCAGCATATCCCTATTGATGATGTGCAGTTCCGGATCCTCATACTGTGGATAGGTCATAGCATACAGATCGGCTAAATCCCGAGGATCGGTAATTTTACCCGTTAATGCCGAAGCAGCAGCGGTCTCTGGACTGCACAAATGCACCTGATCGTCCTTAGTCCCGGAACGATCGGGGAAATTACGCGGCATCGTACGCAAACTGATGGTACCGCTCGCAGGGGCCTGCCCCATCCCAATACACCCCATACACCCACTCTGGTGAAAGCGTGCTCCTGCAGTAATCAGATTGGCAAAGGCTTTAGTATCTATCATATTCTGTATGATCTGGCGGCTCGTAGGATTGACATCAAAAGAAACATCCGGATTAACCGATTTGCCTTTTACAATCGCTCCGGCAATCCAAAAATCGCGTAACCCGGGGTTTGCCGAAGAACCAATCACTACCTGAGAAATGGGTTTCCCGGCTACCTCACTTACCGGAACCACGTTTCCGGGACTGGTGGGCAATGCAATTAAGGGAACCAGTTTATCCAGTTCTATATGTTCGTGCAGATCATATTCACAACCTGCATCAGCAACCAATTCAATCCAGTCTGCTTCACGGTCCTGAGATTTTAAAAAGCGTTTGGTTTCCTGATCACTTGGAAAAACCGTTGTTGTAGCACCCAGTTCTGCTCCCATATTGGCGATCACGTGACGATCCATAGCACTAAGGTGCTGCAGTCCGTCTCCGTAGTATTCAACGATCTTACCCACGCCTCCTTTTACATCGTGGCGGCGCAGCATTTCCAAAATTACGTCTTTGGCACTCACCCAATCAGGTAATTTACCGGTGAGCTTAACCCCCATTACGTTCGGCATTTTTACAAAATAAGGTTGTCCGGCAATAGCAGCCGCGACATCCAGACCCCCCGTACCGATTGCAAGCATGCCCAGCGAACCGGCTGCACAGCTGTGACTGTCACTCCCAACCAGTGTTTTACCGGGCTTGCCAAACCGCTCCATATGCACCGGATGACTAACACCATTACCGGGGCGGCTAAACCACAGCCCGAATTTTTGAGCCGCACTGTGTAAAAACGCGTGATCATCGGCGTTTTTAAAGTCCGTTTGCAAAAGATTATGATCTACATATTGTACCGCAACCTCGGTTTTGGCGCGGTCTAAGTTCATGGCTTCTAGTTCAAGCTGCACCAGTGTTCCGGTTGCGTCTTGTAATAAAGCCTGATCGATCTTGAGACCGATTTCTTCCCCCGGAATAAGTTCGCCGGCTACAAGATGGTTGTTGATGAGTTTTTGAGTAACATTTAAAGGGTTCATTACCGTTTTTTTTTGGATTCCCCATTAAATTATAGAGAAGCATATACACCTACAATTATTTAACAGCAATTTAGAACCTAAACCTCTTGAAGGCCTGTAAACTATAGTAACTTTGTGCAATTATAAAACAGCTTAACTAATTCAATTGTATATGCTCGTCTGGGGACTTTTTATCGCTTTCATTTTAATTTGCCTTGCACTCGATCTGGGTGTTTTTAATAAAAATGACCATGTTATAAAAAGTAAAGAAGCGGGGATCTGGACCGCGGTTTGGTTTACGATTGCAATGGCTTTTAGCGGCGTGATCTACTGGCTTTTTAATGCTGAATTGGTAGAAAACCCTACAGGTTTGAGTCCAGATAGCGCCGTGTTGAAATACATCACCGGTTACCTCATAGAATTATCCCTCAGTATAGACAACGTATTTGTGATTGCTGTGATCTTTTCTTCTTTTAAAATTCCGCCTAAATACCAGCACCGCGTCTTGTTCTGGGGAATTCTGGGAGCTATTATTTTTAGAGCACTCATGATCGTTTTTGGTGTAGCACTCATCAATAAATTTGAATGGATTATTTACGTTTTTGGTGGGTTCTTACTTTTTACGGCATATCGAATGCTCAAGTCTGATGATAGCGATTACGATCCGCAGGATTCTACAGTTTATAAAGCAGTAAAAAAGCTTTTTCCGGTTACTACGAAAATGGAAGGTCATGACTTTTTCATCAAAGAACAAGGAAAAAAAGCAGCTACGCCCCTTTTCTTAGCTTTGATTGTTATAGAACTTACCGATATTCTTTTTGCCTTAGACAGCATTCCGGCTATCCTGGCGATTACAGCAGACCCATTTTTAGTATTCACCTCAAACATTCTCGCAATATTAGGATTGCGTTCTATGTATTTCTTGATATCCAGAATGCTTCAGAAGTTTCAATACATTCATTACAGTCTTGTGGTAATTCTCGCGTTTGTAGGATTAAAAATGATTTTCTCGCATATGATTGAAATCCCGGAGTGGGTTTCGCTTGGCGTAATCGTTTTAGCATTAGGAGGTGGTATTCTAGCTTCCATGTACATCAATGGCGGTGAGGAACCCGAAGCAGAAACAGGCAAAGCAGAAGAACTACCTTAAAATTTAAGTTTCATTAACGTAAAGGTGTCAAAGAAAGCCTAAAATGTATTGAAAGGCATCCGGCTTTCGTTAACTTTAAGGTTACATTATAAAAAGAAACTTTTATGAACTATAACTTTGAATATCACGATGTGGCTGCAAGTGCTGCATTAGAAGAATTTACAAAAGAGCAATTGGATAAATTAGCTAACAAATACGACTTTATCGTACGCGCAGATATTTTCTTTAAAACCGAAAATACCTCAAGTGACGAAACGGGGAAAATTGCCGGAATCAGACTGAGTGCACCGGGACCCAGATTATTTGCTGATCACAGTTCTAAGAGTTTTCACGAGTCGGTAAAAGAAGCTACCCGGGAACTCAACATTCAGTTGCAAAAACGAAAAGCTAAAATGAAGTCTCATTAAAAATTAGATATGAAAAGTATAGCAAGAGACGAAAACCAGATCACGCTCATTTACAGCAGTACCACCCGTACGGGTGAGCGCACAAACGCGCATATTGCTGCTGTAAAAGATAAAGAGCTACAAACTATAGATATTGCAAAAACGCCCCTTACCGGGACGCAATGGGCAGAATTAGCAGATGAATTGAATAAGCCCCTTAAAGAGCTGTTTAGTTTTGAAGATGTTAGTGATGATGACGAACTGAAAACAGCGGATTATGATGAGAATGATTACATCAATATCATCAAAAATCGTCCGGAGCTTTTTGCACATCCCATTATCATTCATCAAGACGATGTAAAACAGGTTACTAATCCTACCCAGGCTCAGGAGTTTTTGGGTGTTGACAGTGCCGGTTTAGATAAAAAAATGATGCACGAAGATCCTACGATCAGTAGCACGACAAAAAAGGAACGTTTTATTGATAAGCCCGATGAAGGCGATCACAACTAATAACTGTTTTAAGCATAAAAAAGCGGGTCATTTTGAATGATCCGCTTTTTTTATAAAGTGTACTGACCTTAGAATCAATCTTTTTCCACTACAGCAACGGGTTGAATAGAGGGCTTTATTTTTTCATACAATTCAAATTGGTATTCAGTCAATACCTCGCTCATAGCACCACTCTCTTCAAGACTGGCTTTATAAAGTTCGTCAAGTTTTCGGTTCCCGGTGTATGCTTTGGCTACCTGTTCCCGCATCAATAAATAGTCGGCAACGTTAGTCTTAAACAACAGATCTTGCTTAGGCGTCATCCCCAACTTGGTAGAATAGATCTTAGTCAGAGAATCTGCAGTTTTCTCAATATGTGCGGGTTTTTGTTCTAAATATTGAATTTGAGCCTGAGCCGCTACTCCTGCAAAAATCAATACCGAAATACATAGAGTTCGTAACATAGTCTTCATTATTTAGATTGAAAATTACCATTAAAAGCAAAGGCGTCAACCGGTTTACGTTCCCGCATTTTTTCAAGTTCTTGCTCTTTTAAATCATCAGACAATTGATCAGGATCTCCACCATACCGACCAATAGCAACAGCAGTAGCGATCCCAAAATCTGAGGTAAACTCAAATTCTTGATGTGCTTTTTCTTGATCTATACCGCCCATTTGATGCACAGCAATACCGTTATGATTGGCTTGAATCACAAGATTCCCCATAAAAAGTCCTAAATCATGCAGGGCGTGAAAATATGCGTCTCCATCAAAATTTGTCTTTTTATAAGCGGTAACCATCAAGACTGGAGCATGCGTAGCCCAATCTTGATTGAATGGAATCAAACACGCTAGTATACGGTCATAAACCGCATCTCCTTTAATCCCATAAATAATACGCCAGGGTTGCTGGTTGTAAGAACTAGAAGCCCATCTACCGGCTTCTAAAAGTTGTTTAACTTCAGATTCAGAAACAGGCACATCGTCAAAAGCACGTGGACTCCAGCGTGTTTTGATCACATCTATAACGTCATAATCTGTAGGGGTAATTTTTGTAAGTTCTTGCATAATGGTTTTTACAAGAAATATAACAGAATAATCCCTATGGAGAAGGGACTTTAACGCCCCTTAACGCACTACAAATAAGATTTTAACGTGTTGCTAACTTTTGCTCGATTAGGGCAATAGAAGCATCTACCGTTTCCATGTTGTCCAGCTCATCATCTTCAATGGTAATGTCAAAGGCATCCTCTACATCTAAGACGATATCTACAAGGTGTGTAGAGTTTATATTGAGATCCGTTACCAAATGACTCTCTGTAGAAATGGCATCAGGATTAACGTCTTCCGGTAAATAGGGTTTGATTATCTCTTTAAGTTTAGGGTATATATCCTGACTCATACATGTAGTTTTTTCGCTCGAGCGAAATTAAATTTTGCTAAAAATAAGACAACAGTTAACATCCCCAAAACCAAAACTCGCTTTTGCCAGAATATTAAAGTTTAAATCTGTCTTTTGGGTAGGAATTCTTGAGGTCGAAATTACTTTTTCGATCTCAGGATGAACGTTTTGCAAATTGATATTCGGAAATAAAAATTGATGCTTCAATTCTAAGACTGAAGCCACGCACTCAATACTGCCGGAAGCTGCCAGGCAATGGCCGGTCATACCTTTTAACGAATTGATATAGGGAAAATCTACTCCGGATCTCCCCAGGGCTTCACTCCAATTCTGAATCTCTAAATCATCTTTTGCCGTTGCGGTGAGGTGACCGTTAATCACATCGATTTGAGAAGCCGCTATTCCTGAATCAGTTACAGCTTTTGTTATACACCGCTTAACCGCTACAGGGTTTGGTGCAGTCATCGAACCTTCTTGACGCTGACCGCCGCTATTGCTGTGACCTCCTAAAATTTCTGCATAAATCGGAGCGCCACGTTTTTGAGCACTTTCTAAAGTTTCTAAAACAAGGGCTCCTGCACCACAACCGGGTACAAAGCCAGAAGCATGAGCATCCATAGGTCTTGAAGCCTGAGTTGGCATATCATTATATTTTGAAGGGAGTATGCGCAAGGCATCAAAGCCACACCATACATACGGCCCGCCATCACTGGTGCTTCCGGCAAGCATACGGGTTGCTTTACCTGCTTTAATACGCTCATAGGCCATAAAAACAGCTTCAGTTCCTGTGGTACACGCAGAAGAGTTTGTGGTTACGAGATTTCCTAAGCCCAGCATTCCGCCAAGATAGGCACTCACACCGCTACTCATTGTCTGTTGCACGCTGGTGCTCCCTAAACGGCGGGTATTCCCTTCGTCAACTTTATAAATGCTTTCGCGGTATTTATCTACACCCAGTGTACCCACTCCAAAAATGGTTCCGCTTTCAAAATCACACGCTTCTTCGTCAATTGCCAAACCTGCATCTTGCCAGGCTTCAACTCCTGCTGCAACCCCATAAAGAATTCCGGCTGCATTGAAATTACGCAATTGGAGTGGCGTAAAGTATTGAGCTTTTACAGCTTCAGAAATGAGGGGCATCCCTCCTAGTTGGCACGAAAACTTCAGCTTTTCAAGTTCCCTGTAAAATCGGATTCCACTTTTACCATTTTCTAGGGCTTCTTTAAAAGCAGGCACACCAACACCATTCGGGGAGCAAACCCCGAGACCGGTAACCACAACTCTATGATTTTGCATCGCCCGGTTTTAAAATACCTGAAAAAACACCACTACAAACCGTTTCTCCCGCTTCGTTCACCATCTTAACTTTAGACTTCAACTTAAAGAATCTAAAATATTCTAAATCAGAGAGTACCGTTACTTTTTCATTAGGAAAAACCGGCTTGTAAAATCGGGCTTCGTTTTCTACCATTGCCACAGTTGAATTCGATTTCAAATCGAAATCTTTATCCCGTAATAAATAGATTCCCAAACTCACCAGACCTATTTGTTGCATACATTCAAGCAAAATAACTCCCGGTGTAATCGGAAAATTCACAAAGTGACCTTTGTAAAAAGTATGGTTTTCATCAAAGGTATATTCGCCTGTTATATGGGTCTGTGTAACCTTTGTTATTTTATCTACAAATAAAAAGGGGTCTGTGTAAGGTAGCTTACGTACAATTTCTTCTTTGGTCACGGTTTAGTTATTAAGGCATTGAAAACTTCCAATAGGCGAACCATCTGGAATCTTAGGTGCGGTTACAGGTTTAAACGCATCAGGCTCTTTGATAAACCTACCTAATTCCTGAGCGATATACCGGTCATTTGCATCTGGAGACAGTGCCAGTTTCATGGTCAAATCTAAGAATTTTGAATAGGTTATAGCCTTAACCTGTGGAATTGCTTCACTATTTACAGCAAGTTGTTTTAAATGCGCTAACACCCTGTAGTTAATAGTATTTTGAACTTCAGCTAAATAAGCGTCTTTTTGCGCTTTGTAAAGGGTTTGTTCTAAAAGAATGTCCAGCACTTCATCAAAGGAGGGCAGTTTAGAATCCCAGGCGTGTTGTGCCACAATTCGATTAGCCCGTTCCGCATTCAGTAAAAAATCCAAAGTCATGGATGCTGCAGTTTCAGGTGCTCCTAAGGGATCAAAGGTGATCCCGGTATTACCTTTAAAGCTTTCTCTCGTTCGGTTAAAACCAAATGCTCGGGGCGGAAACAAACTCAGTTTCTCTTTAGGAATTGCTAAATATGCAGCATCTAATGTTTTCAGTACCGAATGTAATGCCTTTAATTGTTCGTGTTCGGAAACAGTAGCTACAACCTGCTGCTTGTCATCACCTTTTACCGAATAATTGTAGCGTAAACCACCAATGCTCTTAATAGCAGCTTCGGTTTGATACCTGTGGTAAAAATACAAAGGAACAAAGACATCTTCTAACGTGCTGTAGCTTTCGCCTGTGCGAATATTATCTATTGAAAAATTCTCAATCGCTTGTTTCCGAAGTGCCAAAACAGCATTCAGTTCAGCTGTTGCATCTGCACCAGTATCCCATAAATGGGCATCAGGATGAGAACCGGTTGAGGAACGAGCATCGCTATCAGTTATAAAACGCAAGCCCTTTGCTTCCGCTTTCTCCAGCACTTCGTTGAGGTACCAGGATGCTGTCATTCCTTTTGGTACATCTCCATAACTGTAAGCAACGGTAACCTTATCCCAATCGCCTATTCCTACTGCATACGCATCACTAAAATCAAGTGTATCATTCTTTAGACGGATTGTAGCATGTGGATAATCCATCACCGAAGCGCGATCTGCAACACTTGCGGCAAAATTATGAGCAAAACCTAGGGTATGCCCTACTTCATGAGCTGAGAGTTGTCTAATGCGTGCAAGAGCCAGTGCTAACATCGGTTCATAATCAGCATCACTCGCTGCAAAGGGTTTATTCATCAGCGCCTGAGCGATCATAAAATCCTGACGGATTCGCAGACTACCTAAACTTACGTGACCTTTTAAGATTTCACCGGTACGAGGATCTACAACACTGGCTCCATAACTCCATCCTCGTGTACTGCGATGCACCCATTGAATCACGTTATAGCGTAAATCTAACGGATCTGCGCCTTCTGGCAGCATCTTGACCTGAAAGGCATTTTTATATCCTATGCTTTCATAGGCTTGATTCCACCAGCGGGCACCTGCTAACAATGCAGAACGAACAGGCTCCGGAGTTCCCGGATCTAAATAATAAACAATAGGTTCAACGGGTTCACTAACGGCAAGCTCCGGATTTTTCTTTTGAAGCCGGTGTCTTATAATAATACGTTTATCTATAGGATCTTGCACGGGGCTTGCATAGTCTTTATAGTGTCTGAATATTGCGCCGGAACGTGGGTCAAAAGCACGCGGCTCATAGTTGTCATCCGGTAATGCTACAAACGAGTGATGCTGCACCACAGAAACCAAAGAGGCATCTGGAGCTACAGATCTTAAATTACGACCTTCAGGAGTGCCGGCGAATGTTAGCAAGGCTTCAAACTCTACATTTTTAGGGAACGCTTTGGTATGCGCTAATGCTAATGCACTTTTGGATGCATCAACTTTATAAGTACCTTCTTTATTAGATTTCAATCGTTGAGCTACATCGTGTGTATCTTCCATCAAAAAAGGAGTTAAATCAATCACATAAGTATCCCCTTTAGTTTCCTTGATCTCAAACCCGTATAAAACAGATTTAGCAAAAGCCTCCTGTACCGATTCTTTTTCCGCAACATTATCCGTTAGTGCACGGTAATCCTGGTTGGGTTGTACTAAGAGTAATTTGTTGCCTGCTTTTATAAACTTTACCAAAGCTGTACCCCCTAGTTGTCCACGATCTAAACCAATATCATTAGAACCCAAACCACTTTTTAAAGCGTGTACATATATAAATTCTGAATCGAGATCGGTGACCTCAAGATAAATGGCATCATCCTTTTCGCTATAATGAAAGGAGAAAAATCCTTTTTGAGTTTTAAGGTTTTCCTTTTTATCCAAAAATTGAGCAGAAACCACTGAAGCTAATAAAAAGAATGCGATTGTAATTTTGTTCTTCATCTATAAAGTATGTTTTTGAGAATAGCTAGTTAGTTAAAAAGGAACAAATTTGAAAAGCTATTGTTAATTATTAAAAGATTTTCAGTTTCCGTTGATTAAAATGGTGATAACGCAGTTATAGTTTAGATAATTAATGATTTATTATACGCTTTTAATTGATAAATTATTAATTTAACTAAAACTAATAACCAATGGCTACGACCCAACAATCAATCTTTGCATCTTATGATAAAGATCCTAAATTTTATGATGAGATATTTGATGAAAAAGGAAATGTAAAAAAAGTTTATCAGACACTTTTTGATCTTTACAGCGGCCATTCAAGCCAGGATTTTGCCAAATTGAATGACAAGGCTAAAGCCTCCTTTTTCAATCAGGGAATTACCTTTCAGGTTTATACAGATCAGGAGGCTAAAGAAAAGATTTTTCCTTTTGATTTATTCCCCAGAATAATCGATCAAAAAGAATGGGATATTATTGAGCGGGGCGTTTTACAACGCAGTAAAGCATTAAACCATTTTATTTGGGACATTTATCACGATAAGAAAATCATCAAGCAAGGTATTGTGCCTTTAGATTTGATCACTTCATCAGCCAATTATTTACACCAAATGATAGGGGTGGATCCGCCGGGAGGAATTTACAATCATATTTCAGGGACTGACCTGATTAAACATTCAGACGGTAAGTATTACGTTTTAGAAGATAACATCCGCTGCCCCTCTGGTGTGAGTTATGTTATCTGTAACCGTACCGCATTAAAAAGAGCTTTGTTTGGAGTTTTCAATCATTATAATGCACATACCGTAACAGATTACGCTCAGAACCTTCTGGAAATTATGGAGTCTGTCAAACCTCGTGGTGTAGACGAACCTAACTGTGTAGTGATTACTCCGGGGGTTTACAATTCTGCTTATTATGAGCACTCGTATCTCGCCAAGTCGATGGGTGTAGAACTTGTAGAAGGTCGGGATCTCTTTGTAGAAAATGACTTTGTATACATGCAGACCATTAAAGGTCCGGAACGGGTAGACGTGATTTACCGCAGAATAGATGATGCGTTTTTAGATCCTCTGGAATTTAGACCAGATTCTGCTTTAGGAGTTCCGGGTTTATTCTCAGCCTATAAAAAAGGAAATGTATGTCTTGTAAATGCTCCGGGGACAGGTTTTGCAGATGACAAAGCGGTTTATACCTATATGCCTGAGATTATCAAATATTATTTAGGGGAAGAACCTATTCTCAATAATGTACAGACCTACCACTGTAGCAGACCGGACGAATTGAAATATGTTTTGGAAAATATTGACAAGTTGGTTATCAAACCTGTTGATGAAGCCGGTGGTTATGGGATTTCAATAGGAAATCGGCTTACACAAGAAGAAATCGAAAAGGTAAAGAAAACCATACAGGCAAGTCCAAGAAAGTATATTGCGCAGCCTATAATGAGTCTTTCTGTTCACGCCACCTATATTGAAGAAAGTGAATCTTTTGAGTCGCGCCACGTAGATCTTAGAACATTTTGTTTACAGGGTGCAGATAAAGAATTTGTGCTCAAAGGAGGGCTTACCCGAGTAGCACTTAAAAAAGGAAATCTTATCGTAAACTCTTCTCAGGGAGGAGGCTCTAAAGATACATGGGTCTTAAAAAAATAAATTGCTGACGCAACTTAACTTCAATTGATAAAGTAAAAACAAATTTATGCTTGCACGAGTAGCAAATAATTTATTCTGGATGGGCCGTTATATTGAACGCGCGGAACATGTTGCCAGATACCTCAATGTTAATTATTTTTCTTCACTGGATGCGCCTAATGAAAAGTCACAATCCAGAGACCACGTCCTCCACTCCTTGCTCTTTATGGCGAATGGTCCTGTTGAAGAGGATTATGAGCTCACTGAAAAAAATGCATTCTACGATATAGGCTTAAACCCTGAAAAGCTGTTTTCGGTGTTAAACTGCATCAAATATGCCCGGGAAAATGCTAATGGTGCGCGAGATCTCATATCAACTGAACTTTACGAGTCTATAAATAAGTTTTATCATTTTGTGTTGAATTATGATGCTGACTTTTTTGTGAGTAAAGGCTTGTTTGATTTTACCACACAAATCGCAGAATCTACCTCTATTATACGCGCAAAAATACGAGGGACTTTATTACACGATGAAGTGTATGCCATAATAATGCTAGGCGTTAATATTGAGCGGGCAACGCAGATAGTACGCATTATTCAGGCTAAATATTATGATGCACTAAAAGCTCAGGGGGGATATGATAAGAAATTCAGTAAAAGTTATGAGTGGACGACACTTTTAAAGTGTATTGAAGCTTATGATATGATGCGCAGGCATTATAAAAAAACCCCTACAAGTTTGAGTACTTTAGAGTTCTTGATACTCAATCCGGAGTGTCCACGCTCCGTAATGAATAGTTTAGTACAGGTAAAAAATCACATCAATGTATTGAATGAAGATAAATATCCAGAGAAGGATTCAGCCGCTTTCTTAATAGGAAAAACCCATGCGGAATACCGCTATAAGACTGTAGATACTATAGAAGGCAACATAGAGAGCTTTATAGAAGAGATTCAGGATACGCTTATTGATATCGCAAAAAAAATAGAGAAGGAATACTTCAAATATTAAATATTTAAATACTATGGGTTTAAATAGTACTTTTGTCAGGTTAAACCCCCTATACTTTGGAATATACAATTAAATATAAAGCTGTTAACACGTACGAGTCTACGGTTGATGAAGCTTTCTGGCAATTTCTTCTAAGACCTGAAGAAAATAAAACCCAGCACGTAAGAATTTCTAAATTCACAAATTCGCTAAACGCAGGCATCGAAATTTCGACGAATACATTTGGATTTCCTATTTGTCGGGTGCATCCCAAAAAACCGTTTGATGCTATAAGTTTTGAGGCGAGTTACATCATGAGTAAAGAAGTAACTAATCCTTTTTCGGCATTAGATAGCGTGGCTAATCCTGAGCATTATGCGTTGATCAAAAGCCTCAACTTTAAGATTGATTACGAGCGTTTTCTCAGCATAACGCCGCTTACACAGTTAGAAAAATCCCAATTACCCGTTCAGTTCTCTGAGGAGCGTTCTGTTTTTGATAACTTGACGGAGTTGAATGAGTGGGTTTACAAAACCTTTACCTTTAAAACCAGTGTAACGGACGTTAAAACAACTCCTGTTCAGTTTCTTGAAAAAGGAGCTGGTGTATGTCAGGATTTTACCCATTTATTCTTAGCCATTGCACGTCTCAATAACATCCCTGCACGATATACTTCCGGGTATTTGCATCAGGGTAATGGTTTTCAAGGTGACTCTCAAATGCACGCCTGGGCAGAATGTTATATTCCAGAAAAGGGTTGGTTAGGTTTTGACCCTGCTAATAATTTGATTGCTCTTGAAAACCATATAAAAGTGGCTCACGGACAAGATTATTCGGACTGCGCACCTATTAAGGGGATTATTTACAGCAATGCTGCGGCAAATAAAACTTCGTACACCGTTGAGGTAAATGCCCGGGCAGAAAGCGATCCTGATGTATTTTCTGAAAATCAATTGTTTGAACCGCTTCCGTTTAAACAACAGTTGGCTTTTCAATCCCAATGGCAAAATCAGCAATACCAACAGCAACAGCAACTTAGACACCAACTGGACAACAACGAGGATCCAGCGCTTTAAAAGCCTGTTATTATCTGTAGTATAGCGTTTAATTTTCTTAGGTTTGCCTTAGTTTTAAAAAGAAAACCAGCAATCACTATGGGATTGAATCTGCGGGGATCTATTTTTAAAAGAGTAACTTTCGTACAAACCGGTTAAGCATGATAACGAGCGATCAGATCAAAGGTCTTGTGCAGCGCATTGATGCGCTCAAAACGCATTTAGGTATAGATCAGAAACGAATAGAAATACAAAACGAAGAAGAAAAAACCTTTGACCCTAACTTTTGGAATGATCCAAAAGAAGCCGAAGCGTTTATGCGGAATCTCCGTGAAAAAAAGAATTGGGTCAAAGATTTTGATCAATCCATTATACTTACTGAAGATCTGGAGGTGCTGTTAGAATTTCATAAAGAAGGTGACGCCACTGAAGCCGAAGTAATTAAGCAATACGACAACGCAGAGAAGCTTATTGAAGGGATGGAGTTTAAAAATATGCTTTCTGAAGAAGGCGATGATTTAAGCGCTGTTTTGCAAATTACTGCTGGAGCCGGAGGTACTGAAAGTTGCGATTGGGCTTCAATGCTGATGCGTATGTATCTGATGTGGAGCGAAAAAAATGGTTTTAAAATTAAAGAACTCAATTATCAGGAAGGCGATGTTGCCGGTATAAAAACCGTTACTTTAGAAATTGAGGGGCCGTATGCGTTCGGTTGGTTAAAGAGTGAAAATGGCGTTCATAGATTGGTGCGTATTTCTCCTTTTGACAGCAACGCTAAAAGACATACTTCATTTGCTTCGGTCTATGTATATCCACTTGCAGATGACAGTATTGAAATAGAGATCAATCCGGCAGATATCAATTGGGATTTTGCCCGCTCTTCTGGGGCTGGTGGACAAAATGTGAACAAGGTTGAAACCAAAGCGATTTTAACCCACCACCCTACCGGTATTGTTATACACAATAGTGAAACACGATCTCAGTTAGAGAATAGAGAAAAGGCTATGCAAATGCTAAAGTCGCAACTTTATGAGATCGAACTTAAAAAACGTCAGGCGGCTCGTGATGAGATAGAAGCTGAAAAGAAAAGTATTGAATGGGGATCGCAAATACGTAATTACGTATTACATCCTTACAAATTGATTAAAGATGTACGCACCGGTGAAGAAACCGGGAACACAGATGCCGCTTTAGACGGAGATATAGATGCTTTTCTTAAAGCGTATCTGATGATGACCGGCCAAAAAGAAACCAGTAACGAACTGTAACTATGCTAAAAATATACCACAATCCACGTTGTAGCAAAAGCCGGGAGGGCTTAGCGCTTTTAGAAGAGTCGGGTAAAGAATTTGAGGTCATCAACTATTTAGACACGCCCCCCTCATATATCGAGTTAGCTGCGATTATAGGAAAACTAAAAATTGCTCCAATTGAACTCGTCAGAAAGAATGAAGCTATCTGGAAAGAGCAGTTTAAAGGAAAGAATATATCTGATGAAGAACTCATTCAGGCAATGGTAGAAAACCCGAAGTTAATAGAACGTCCTATCGTTATTCTTGACAATGAAGCCGTTGTGGGCAGACCTCCCGAAAACATTAAGAAGCTCTTAAGCTAAATCGATTTATCTTAACAGAATTTTAACCAATTGTAATTAAACCTCTCTTATTTTCTTAGTCTAAGTATTGAAACCAAAAAATGACTATGAAAAATATTTTCCTGTTGGGGTTACTTTTAGTATTTACAACCCTGACATACGCTCAATCTTCAACCTATTCAATCACAGGTAAAGTGGTTGATAAAGATGCAGGTATCCCCTTAGAATACGCTACAATTACCGTCACAGATGTTAATAATGCTGAGGATGTGGAAGGGGGTATTACAGACACTTCCGGTAATTTTACTATTGAAGTTCCTGCAGGAGAGTACACGATCAAAATTGAGTACATTTCTTTTCAGCCCATTATTCTTACTAAAAAGATATCTGGAGATCTAAACCTGGGGACAACACAATTAGAATTTGCGGCCTCAGATCTGGATGAAGTTACTGTGGTTGCCGAAACCACTACGGTAGATATCAGATTGGATAAAAAAATCTACAACATTGGTAAAGACTTAACTACAGCTGGTGGTACGGTAAGTGACGCTTTAAATAACGTTCCTTCGGTTTCTGTAGATGTAGAAGGAGGTATCAGTTTACGAGGTAACGACAATGTACGCATACTCATTAATGGGAAACCTTCAGCCATTGCCGGTTATGGTTCTACTGATGTTTTAAGACAACTACCGGCAGATGCTATAGAGCGTGTAGAAGTGATTACTTCTCCTTCCGCAAGATATGACGCAGAAGGTACAGCCGGTATTTTGAATATCATTTTACGTAAAGAGAAAACATTAGGTTTTAACGGATCTTTAAATACAAGTGTGGGTAACCCTGACCTGGCTAGTATTTCAGCAAATCTAAATTTACGTACAGATAAGTTCAACGTTTTCAACACTACAGGGTACCGCTATTCTAGTTCTCCGGGTAACGGATATTTTGATACACAATACAATACGACAAATGAGGTAACTCCTACTTACGATCGTATTATTGAAGATCGCGATATTCAACGTCTAAACCGGGGTTTCAATACCAACCTTGGATTAGAATATTATATATCTGATAAATCTTCTATTACCGGTACTGTTTTCTACCGAAACGGTAATGATGTTGACGAAACAACAAACCTTACTCAAAGTTTTAGGGATGCTTCTAAAGTTCTTGAAACGACACGTATAGAACGTCAAAAAGAAAAAGATGATCGGTACCAGTTCTCTCTAAATTACATCAACCGCTTTAATGACGAAGGGCATCAGTTAACTGCAGATGTACAGTATGCAACCAGTGAAGAGGTTCAAAATACGTTCATCAATGAAGATATCACTTTTGACACGGAAGATACTACCCCTATTATAGCAGAGCGGTTGTTGACCAATGAAAAGCAAAACGAATATTTGATTCAGGCAGATTATGTGCTTCCATTTGGTGAAGGTTCTCAATTTGAAGCAGGTTACCGAGGTAATTTTGAAAATGAAGTTACAGATTATCGTGTAACCCAAGAGCAGATTGCCAATTCCAACAACTTTGTTCAAAACGATACATTAACCAATCTCTTTGATTACACCGAAAATGTAAATGCTGCGTATACACAGTTAGGGAGTAAATTTGGGGACTTTTCTGTTTTAGCAGGCTTGCGTTTAGAAAATACACAACTTAAAGGAAAAATAGGTTCTGCACTAACGGAAGCAGAATTACAGGATATTTATGGTTTTGAGATCAATACTGATTTTGATAACAATTATTTAGGCCTCTTCCCTACGCTTAATGTTACCTATGAGCTGAATGATCGGGAGAATGTCACATTAGGATATAACCGGCGTATCAACCGCCCAAGAGGATGGTTCTTAAATCCGTTTCCGGATAGAAGTAGCCGGAATAACGTATTTCAGGGAAATCCTAATTTACAGCCTGCATTTGCAAATGCTTATGACTTAGGCTACTTAAAGAGATGGGATAAATTAACCCTTACCTCTTCGGTTTATTTTCAACGCGAAACTGAATCTTTTGAAGTGGTACAAGAGATTATTGAGCTACAAGGACAAGGAAGCAACACCAATGGAAATACGGTAATCAGAAGTATTCCTGTAAACCTTTCAAGTAACGAACGTTTAGGTGCAGAACTGGGTGTTTTATACAATCCGGTAAAATGGTTAAGATTGAATGGGAGTTTTAACTTCTTTCAATTCAACACAGAAGGATTTTTTAATAACGTAGACTATAGCGCTAAAAACACCAGTTACTTTGCGCGTTTTAGTTCAAAGGTTTCACTTCCGCTAGATATAGACTGGCAAACCAATGCTTTTTACAGAGGTGCTTCACAAAATGCACAGTCTGATACAGACGGTATATTATCTATAGATCTTGCATTGAGCAAAGACGTATTGGGTGATAACGGTACGGTTTCTATGAATGTAAGTGACTTGCTAAACGGAAGAAAAAGAAGTCAAATTACCACAAATGATTTGTTTACAAGAGATAGCGAGTTTCAGTGGAGACAACGCCAAATTAACTTATCATTTGTGTACCGCTTCAATCAACGCAAAAACGAAAGCCAGAAAAATCGCCAATCAGGAGGTGACGATGAGGAAGGCGATTACCAAGGTTAACCACAATACCCTTTCATTCCCTAATTCAAAAAGCCTTCTCAGTTGAGAAGGCTTTTTATTTTTTAATTCCATTCTAAAGAGCTGAAAATAAGAGTTTAGTTCGTATCAAAAAAAAAGTCCTGCTCAGATGGAGCAGGACTTTTTACGTAAAAGTATATGGTAAGAATACTTATGAATTTCCTCTTTCTAATTTTTTCTTCTCACGGATTTCTTTCATACGTTCTACAAACGCACCACCTATCCAATAAGGAAGAATAGAAACTAAAAATATCATTAACCAAAACCCGATGGTTAAAATGGTTAAAAATGCTAAGAAGCCTAAGTATTGATCAAATTCAAACATAATATGGTTTTTGTCTTATGGCAAATTTAGTATTTATCTTGTAAAAAACACAACTCATTTTTTAATTTATAAACAGATTTATAACCATCCTAAACAGTAAAAATTAACGACAAACCTTTATTTTTGTTAGACCACTAAAAATACCAAAATGGAATACAGAATAGAGAAAGATACGCTGGGCGAAGTTAAAGTACCGGCAGATAAAATCTGGGGTGCTCAAACCGAACGCTCTCGCAATAATTTTAAAATTGGGAATCCGGCTTCAATGCCTTTAGAAATCGTTTACGGTTTTGCTTACCTTAAAAAAGCTGCTGCTTATACCAATACAGAATTAGGAGTGCTTTCTGAAGAAAAAAGAGACCTGATCGCTCAAGTTTGTGATGAGATTTTAGAAGGAAAACACGACGACCAGTTTCCGCTTGTAATCTGGCAAACCGGCTCAGGTACGCAGAGCAATATGAATGTGAATGAGGTGATCGCAAACCGCGCACATCTACTAGCCGGAAAGAAATTAGGAGAAGGTGATAAAACACTTCAACCTAATGATGATGTCAATAAATCGCAATCTTCAAACGATACGTTCCCAACAGGGATGCACATTGCTGCGTATAAAAAAGTAATGGAAGTGACCCTACCGGGAGTTATCAAATTAAGAAATACACTTAAAAATAAATCTGACGAGTTCCGGGAGGTAGTAAAAATTGGACGTACGCATTTAATGGATGCGACTCCCCTAACCTTGGGTCAGGAATTCTCCGGTTATGTTTCTCAATTGGATCACGGGATAAAAGCGCTTGAGCATACATTAGATCACTTATCTGAACTGGCTCTTGGTGGAACTGCCGTAGGAACCGGACTAAACACACCTGAAGGTTATGCAAAATTAGTTGCAGATTATATTGCAAAATTTACAGAGCAGCCTTTTAAAACTGCAGACAATAAATTTGAAGCGCTTGCGGCACATGATGCGATCGTAGAATCTCACGGAGCTTTGAAGCAACTTGCGGTTTCTTTAAATAAAATCGCCAATGACATTCGCTTGTTAGCGAGTGGACCACGTTCTGGTATTGGGGAGATCACAATTCCTGCAAATGAGCCGGGATCCTCTATTATGCCGGGGAAAGTGAACCCTACGCAATGTGAGGCGCTTACTATGGTTTGTGCTCAGGTAATCGGTAATGATATGGCTATCGCCGTTGGCGGAATGCAAGGCCAATATGAACTCAACGTGTTCAAACCGGTAATGGCTGCAAACTTTTTACACAGTGCTCAGCTAATAGGTGATGCCTGCGCTTCTTTTGAAGAGCATTGTGCTGCGGGTATTGAACCCAATCATCCGCGTATTAAAACCATGTTAGACAATTCGCTAATGCTGGTTACTGCGCTGAACACAAAAATAGGATACTATAAAGCTGCTGAAATTGCAAACACTGCTCACCAAAACGGGACAACCCTGCGTGAGGAAGCTGTAAATTTGGGGTATGTAACCGAAGAAGAATTTGACGAGTGGGTGAAACCGGAAGATATGGTTGGCGAACTTTAATTGGGCTATAAGAAGCTTAATCACTAATACAAATGGCTGTCTGTATAGACGGCCATTTTTTGTTTATCTAAAGTTTTATATTGTGATACATTTCAGCAGATCACTTTATAGGTAAGCTTCTGAAGTTTAAATCTCATTATCGAGTAAACTACCTCGGGGCAAGCCTGTCTGCCGACAAAGGCAGGCCCACGAGGCATTCGTTAGAAAGAAATTTTCAATTTCGAGGCGAGCCTCGGGGTATTAAACCCTTTGCGGCGCCAATAAAAGTTCATATAACGCAACTTTTCTAATTTATGTATTCAAGCATTAAGAGCTTTATTTTAAAAATTGTCCCCAGGCGTTTATTGTTTAGATATGAGTATGCACTTCGGTATTTCTATTATTTGTTTTATAAAGGAACTAAATACCAATGCAATCTCTGCAGAAAAGAATTATCCAATTTTGTATCGCTTAAAAACGAAAGATTATGTCCGCGATGCGGAAGCCTTCAACGAACCAGAAGACTTTACCAAATAGTGAATGATGGATTTCTTAATCCGGAAACTGAAATACTGCACTGCTCACCTTCAAGAAGTATTTACAGAGTATTGAAAAAACAACCCCATTATTTAAGCTCTGATTTATCAGAAAACTTCTGGTCTGATGTTTCTTTTGATATCACAAAAATGGACTCAGCTGACGAAAGCTTTGATCTAATAATAGGTTATCATATTCTAGAACATATTAAAGAGGATAAAAAAGCTATGCAAGAATTATTTCGGGTTCTCAAATTTGGGGGCACCTGCATCATACAAACGCCTTTTAAAGAAGGTGACACTTATGAAGATTCTACAATAACAGCACCTGAAGATCGAGAACAGCATTTTGGGCAATCGGATCACGTGAGGATTTATGCTGTTGATGGACTTCAAAAAAGATTAGAACAAGCTGGATTCTGTGTTGCTGTCAATGAGTTTACATCAGATTATACCAATACATATGGATTCAGTCCAAATGAAAAAGTTTTGATATGCAAAAAGCCAATTCAACTAAGTGCAGACCAAAACTTTTTATAACCTATTGAGCAATCTTATTTTTTATAAAACTTCTTGTATTTAGGATACGCTAACAGAGCAAACACAACTACACCTATAAAAATACCGATAGCTCTATTGAGGTTTAATATGTTATCTCCGCTCGCATAACTGTGTAAACCAGATAACCAGAAATTCACGCCAAAATAAGTCATCATAATACTTCCGTAAGCTAGTATTGACATCAGATTAAAAAACCATCTGCCGCGTAAACCGGGAACTAAACGCATATGTATCACAAATGCATAAACCATAATACTGATCAATGCCCAGGTCTCTTTAGGATCCCAGCCCCAGTAGCGCCCCCAACTTTCATTGGCCCATTGCCCTCCTAAGAAGTTACCTATAGTAAGCATCACCAGACCTACCGTTAACGCCATCTCATTGATGATTGTGAGCTCTTTGATATTAAGCTCCATTTTAGTTTTATTCTTAGAATTAGTCAGCAACATTAAAAGAAGCGAAACCAGACCTAAGATCATTCCTAACGTAAAAGGACCATAACTGGCAACGATAACCGCTACGTGGATCATCAACCAATAACTATCTAAAACCGGTTGTAAATTTGAAATTGCAGGGTTTAACCAGTTCATACTTGCCCCCCAAAGAATTAACGCCGCAACAAACGCAGTACTCGCAATAGTGAGCGAACTCTTTCGGCCAAAGGCCAATCCAAAAAACATAGTTGCCCAACCTACGTATAAAATAGACTCATAGGCATCACTCCACGGTGCGTGACCAGATATATACCAACGCCAGATCAAGCCTAAGGTGTGTAGCGCAAAAAGTAATACTACTGCCCCACCAGATATACGAACCATCGTTTTAATAAACGTGTTGTCTTTAAAGATGCGAATGATCACAAAAACAAACATAACGATACTCGCCAGCAAATACATCCAATAGAGTTTTGTGAAAATATCATGCTTGTTGTAAAAGACTTCAGCATCTACTTTGTCCTGAGAAGGCATTACCGCACTACCATATTTTTCCTGAAAACTTTTAATACTCTTTAAAAAAGTATCTGCCTTCGAATAATCTCCGGTTTCATTTCCTTCTTTTAAAGCTGAAAAATAGAGCGGAAGAATCTGTTTGGTATATAGAGAGTCCATCCCTTTATAACCAGATTCATTCAGTTCCGGATACGAAACCCATTTGTTATTTTCATCATCAACCAAAGGGAATATCTTTAAAATCTCACCACTCACGGCACGATTCAACAACCCCAGACGCTCTGCAATATCTATAAAGTCTTTATCAAAATTGTTTTTCACTTCAGCTTGATACGCGCTGGTGATATAGGGATCGAGTTTATTACGCCCCATATTGTCTATAAAATCTATAGCACTCACAAACTCCTGATCTTTAGGAACACCGATGATTCCGCGCAAACTGTCATTTGCCTTTTTGATATAAATAAAATCTACATTATACCAAAAAAACGGAGTTTCAACCATAGATAAGAAAACCTGATCTGCCGTAAGCCCTTCGTAACTGTCGCTTCGGCTCAATTTACGCAGCAATTTACTCGAGAAGGTATTAACCGGCATCATACGCCCGCCATCGTCTTGTATAACCAACTTGCCAAACTTCGCCGCTTCTTCTGCAGGTACTTTATTAGCCATCAGCATGGAGTCGACCTGGATTTTCGTAGGAGCTGTGTGCTGTTCTTGTTCTAATGTCGCAGTACCCGGAATTATATCTTCAGGTTTTTGCTCAACGACTTTCGTATTTCCGTTTTCTACAATGACGTGCTCTTCCTGCGCAAAAGTTGTAGTTCCGCCAAGGGCGAAAAGAATAGCGATTACGGTTAGCTTCGCCTTTTTAGCTTTTACTTTATCCAATCTTACTTTTAGGTCTCCAAAACGACTTCCTTTATCAAACAGAATGATCATCAAACCTAAATACAAGAGAAAATAACCGATATACGTAATCCAGGTTCCCACCATGTCGTGATTTACTGAAAGTACCGTACCCAACTCATCAGGATCAAAACTCGCCTGAAAAAAGCGATACCCTTTGTGATCTAAAACGTGATTCATAAAAATATCATAGTCAAAACTGGTTTGTGGCCCGTCAATAACAGTCACTTCGCTCTTGTAAGAAGAATATGCATTGGTAGTTCCCGGATAGCGTTCTGCAATAAAATCATTGAGCTTAATAGAGAATGGTAATTCCACCGCTTTGCTTCCGTAGGCCATATGAAAAGTGAGGTCTCCTATTTTTGTAGAAACCATTTCATTGCTAAAGCCTTTACCTCCTAATAAACCTATTTCTTCCTGTCCGTCTTCCGTTTTTACGGTTACAAATAACGCATCAGCCTGGCCTTTCTGTTTTGGGAATGCTTCAACAATCCCATTTCTACCTTTCATCACCGGATCTGGGATTACAAACTGCATCCCCCCTAATTGATAAAGTGCTCTCAGCTTCAATTCCTGAACGCTGTCTTTTGCAACATCATAATCAGTTTGTGTTGCCATAACCCGGGTACTCCCTTCAAACGGTGTGTCTATCGTATAATTTTCCCCATCATACCCAATGTTAATCGCACCTTCTGTAGGTTGGTTCAACGCAAATAGCATATTGTGAATACTCGCAACCTGCCCTTCTTCTATATAATGCTCATGACGCTGACCATCACCGGCCTCAACAATTTTGAGCTGTGATAAACCATTAGCATCTTCGATCAAGCCTTCTTCAGCTCCATCTATAAAATTAGAATACGAGAGCGTCACCGGTTTCCCAGCAAAATCTGTTTCCCATTCAAAACTATTATCCAGCCTTGGAGAAAGATTTAAACGCTTAGGATCTAAAACCCTACGCATAGGAGCCCCGTCTTTTTCACCATCTATAAAAACCTGCAAATAGGTTTTTTCACTTAAAAAAGTATTCTGAGTTTCTCCTTCTCTGATAGGCATAACGCCTTCATATCCTAAATAGCGCGTCCAGGCTGCTCCAAAAATAATGAGGATAAAAGACAGGTGAAAAACCAGTGTAGACCACTTTTCTTTTCGCCAGAGCTTAAAGCGCCAGATGTTACCTAAAAAGTTAATGATAAAAATTATATGAATCAGCTCAAACCACCAGGTTTCATAAACGAGTTCGCGAGTATACGGTGTGGGGGAAGTTTCCTGGCCAGCGTCAAGAATAGTACCTGTAGCCAGCGCTACAGCATAAACAATAAATAAAACGGCCATTAAACGGGTAGAAAACAGGAAATCTGCAATACGCTTTTGCATGGTAAATGTGCAATTTTTTGATTGCGCGAAGTTACGAAACAAAAGACCATTAATAAAGCTTTAACGCTGGCTATTCCTTATTAATTAAGTCTTATTTGTGTACTTTTGATGCGTGTTAAAGCTTTCAATAATCGGTACCGGGAATGTTGCGTTTCATCTTGCTAGAGCGTTTAGCGCAGCACAAGGTGTTAACCTACAATTTGTTGCAGGAAGAGATCTAGAAAAATTAAAAACATTTGAAGAATTTAGTGCCACGTTAAATCTGAATAAAGAACTTGAAAAAACATTTTATTCTGATGTGATTTTAATTGCGGTTAGTGATGCTTCAATCGCTGCGGTTTCCCAACAATTGATGGAATCTAAAGCGTTGATTGTACATACTTCCGGAAGTACAGCTATACAAATTTTAGATCAAAATAAACGTTGTGGAGTCCTCTACCCGCTACAAAGTTTTTCAAAGGAAAAAGAACTGGTATATAAAGAAATACCGTTTTTAATTGAAGCAAAGCTTCAGGATGATTTAGGAGTTTTAAAGCTTCTAACCGAAAGCCTTTCTGCGAACTATTTTACCGTAAATTCTAAAGATCGGGCTGCTTTACACCTTGCAGCAGTTTTCAGTAATAATTTTACAAATCACATTTTGACCGAAGCCAAACAGCTTTGTAATGACCATAACGTTTCGTTTGAATTATTAAAACCCTTAATGCTGGAAACCGTTCAAAAAGCATTTAGTATTGGACCTGAAAATTCACAAACCGGTCCTGCAAAACGAAAGGATACACCTACAATAAACAAACAGCTTTCGGCATTAAAAAGCGCCGAACAAAAACAACTATACACGCTACTAACACAAGCAATTCAAAACTATTATGAGCGATAAAAGTTATAAAGAATACTTAAGAAATATTACAACCTTCATTTTTGATGTAGACGGTGTGATGACTGACGGATCATTAATCATAGATTCAGAGGGCGGCATGTTGCGTACGATGAACGTAAAGGACGGTTACGCCCTTAAATGCGCTTTAGATAAGGGCTATAAAATTTGCATCATTAGCGGCGGAACTAATGAAGGCGTGCGCAGCAGACTGGAAGCCCTAGGCGTTACCGATATACATCTGGGTGCTCACGCCAAAATGAAACAGTATACCGAGTATATTACAGCAAATAACATCAAGCCGGAAAACATTTTATATATGGGTGATGACATCCCGGATTATCCTGTTATGCAGGAGGTTGGTTTACCGTGTTGCCCGCAAGATGCAGTAAAAGAAATCAAAGAAGTTGCTAAGTATGTTTCGCACAAAAAAGGAGGTAAAGGCTGTGTGCGTGATGTAATTGAGCAAGTTTTAAAAGTTCAGGATAATTGGATGGATTATTTTAATGCCGGTCCTTTTAAGAACTAATTTGAATATAAAAATCACTAGAAAAGCATCAGGTTATTTAAACGGGATGCTTTTTTTAATGCTTTGATTGGTATTCCTGAATAGCTTGATCCAATAGCTGTTTAGCTTCTCGAGCATTACCAAATCCTGAAGCTTGCAGCATACCAGGTCCTTTATAATTACTAAACCAAATTGAGATTATTTCCGAAACTCCATGAAAATTTGCATCTAATTCTTCCATACTTTGCAGGTTTTCAAATGGGGAATTTGCAGCTACAGCTATCAGTTTATCATCTTGCTCCCCACGGTCTTTTAAATACAAAACGCCAATAAGCTTGCAGCTGATGACGCTTCCTCGTTCAGCAGGTGCACCTAATACTAAAATATCTAGTGGATCACCATCCCCTCCATGAGCTTTATCAAGTAACGTACGCGGAATCATACCGTAGTTACCCGGATAACCGATGTAATTTACAATTCTGGGCGTACCGTTTACCGATTCCCACTCCACTTTTCCGGATCTTTTATTGAGCTCCCATTTTACAGTGGTTCCTGCCGGAATTTCAATTACGGCATGTACATAGCCCGATTCGTCAAGTGCAGGAAAATCTTCTAATAAATTTTTAAGTCTGGGTTCTTTCGCTTCTTTTTGGGTGCTTGTTGGGTTTTGATCACTATTTACTTTTTTACAAGAATAAGCAAGAACCAGTAAACTCAGCATGAATGTTATACGATAGACCATATTAAATCAGGTTGAAAAAATACATTTTCTTAATTTCAATATGTTGTTCTAGAAACTGATTCTTAAAATCACTGATTCCTGTACGGGTTTGGGGAGATTCCAATTCACGGATTTTACCATCAGCAAGTTTGAGATAGAAATAAGACTTCTTAAAAAATGATATTTCAGCTAAGCATTCAATTTCATTTAAGTCAATAGTTGTTCTTGAAGTTTTTTTCTTCCATAAATAGAAAATCAACCATGCCGAAATTACAACCAGAACAGTAGCAACGATGTTATTCAATGAAATTCCTTCCATGTAGTTATTCAAAAGATTAAGAACAGAGCTCAATAAACTCAAACTCAAGACGAGCCCTATAAACTGATTGTTTAACTTTTGATTATCATCCACCTGAAGTGTTTTATGTAGTGTATCAAATCTCATTTTAAAAAAATTACATGATAATTAAAGACTGAATTGCTTAAGACCTACCGAAACTAAAAGTCAGTTACTTTTAAGGAACTATTGGCTTGCTAAAAGTATATCTAAAATAAAAGAAAAGAGGCCGTCTAAAAACATTTAGGCGGTCTTTTTGTTTTTTTGCTGTAGCTATTTTTTTTGGTTTTGCGGATCGGGTAGGATTGTTAATCGTTAATAATTAAAAGCTTTTGGTC
>NZ_QOVK01000034.1 GCF_004104075.1 Leeuwenhoekiella polynyae
GTTTTTCCAAAATATTATCATTTCCATCCGTGTAGATTATCTCAGCTTCGTAGCCCGTAAAATCCTGTTTGTCCTCGGACAATCTCTTGAAGTCGATAGTAATAAATTCGCTTCGGTTCATTAGGCTTTTTGCGATTATAGAAGTGTCCGTAATGAGCCAAAAACATTCGGCAGCTTCCGCCAAATATTTCAGTCCGTTTGTGTAACGGGTTCTTAATAATGGGATTTGAAATATGGTTTCTGAACCGTGAAAATGTTGCAATCCCTCTTTGATTTCGTTAACTTGTGTTTTCATTGTTATCTAATTTTAATTAATGGATAATGAAAAAGAGGGCGCAACTTTAGACGGAAACGCCCTCTTTATTTTTAAATTAATCGGCTGAATTATTGCCGTTCTTAGTTCCCAACAAAAGGATTTCATTGGCTTCCACTTCGGTAACATATCTTTTGATACCGTCCTTGTCCTCGTAGCTTCGGGATTTCAGTTTTCCCGTTACCCCGATTTCTTTGCCCTTTCCGGCATATTTCTCGATGATTTCGGCAGTTTTGCCCCAGGCTACTATCGTGTGCCATTCGGTATTTTGGATTTTTTCGCCCTCGCTGTTTTTGTAATACTCATTTGTGGCGAGTGAAAGACGGGCTACCTTTTTACCGCTTTCAAGGTTCGTGATTTGTGGCTCTTGGCCAACGTTTCCGATTAACTGTACGTGATTTTTTAAAGTACTCATAATAAAAGAATTAAGATTAATTAAGGCTACCCGAACCCTTCGGATAGTTTGCGTTTATGTTTTTTTGAAGTGATTTACTTATTATATCCAGAGCGTTTTCCTTTTTTGTTTTTTTTAGTCCCGCTTCCTTTTTGATGTTTTTGTAAGATTTCATAAGTTTCGATTTTGATTTACTTCCCATAGAGCCGTCCGCTGTTACCTTTTTTTGTTGCTGATACATTTTCAATATTTGGAATTAATAAGGAGTTATAAAAGGGAGGCACGACCGGTTATGCACTCCGTTTAACTTCCAAATGTTGGTATTTTGCTTACAAAAAAGGGTAGGGACAGCGGCGGTGCGGGAGTAGTTCTAAATGCCTTTTGTGAAGTACAAAAACATAGGAAGCGGGACTAAATGATTAAATGGAATTCCTATGAAAAGCGGACTCCGTTACCTATTTCACCTTGGAATGGAGTGCGCTTCCCAGCAGGGCGGGAAGGGCAAGCGGAATGGAAAGCAGAAATCGGGGATGGTGTCCAAGACCTTAGTAGGAAAGCTCTTTGCCCGGAATGTAGCTTTTCGCGAAATGCAGCGGCAATGTGCTGACCGGGTTATGAAAACGGATTATCCTTTGAGTAGGATTAAAAGCGGACTTGACTTCAAAGGTGTAGATGGGAATGGAGCGTTCCTGCGTATTTCAGCAGGATTAGCGCAATGGAAATCGGAAGCTTTGGGGTCGTGTCCAAGACCTTTGGAATGAAGCGCTTTTCCCGGAATGAAGCTTTTTCAGCGGAATGTAGGGGAATGGGCTGAGTGGGATAAAAACTATTATTTGTAATTCAACCATTAATTTTTCAGCATAAAATAAGGGGCGATAATAAGTTATATGACTTTTGTCTTTTGTCGGAATCCGGACTTATAAGTTTGTATATTGTAGGGATATAAATGAGTTGGTGGCTATGTAAACAATAAGCTAAAATGGCTCCAAAACTTTAAATTTTAAGGAAATGGATAAAAAAACAATTTTAAATTTTTCTTTTTTGTTCCTTCTCTTGTTTAATGGGTGTAAGGCACAAAATCAAAGCAATTCACTTCAATTAATTGCAACAGTTCCCTTGTCCGAAGTAAGAGGGCGAATTGACCATTTAAGTTATAACAACGGGCAACAAATACTTTATGTAGCTGCATTGGGCAACAATACCATTGAAGTGGTTGATTTAAAAAGCAAAAAAATCATCCATACTATAGAGAATTTAAACGAACCCCAAGGTGTCGTTTACCTTCCTGAAAGCAACTCCATTTTTGTTGCAAATGGCGGTAACGGGGTTTGCGAGGTTTTCAATGCAACCACTTTTGATAAAAAGACTTCAATAAAACTACCGGATGATGCCGATAATGTTCGTTACGATCCTACAGATAAAAAAATTTATGTGGGTTATGGCAACGGCGGCATTGCCATAATTGATGCCACTACCTTTAATCTTATTGCCAAAATACAACTTTCAGGACATCCGGAATCTTTTCAAATAGACGAAGCTGCAAAAAAAATGTATGTAAATGTTCCCGGTAAAAAGCTTGTTGAGATTATCGATTTAAATAAAAATAGGGTGGTTGATAAATGGAAAGTGACAAAAGCAAAGTCAAATTTCCCAATGAGCCTAGATGCAGTGCACCATCGTTTATTTATAGGATGTTGGCACGCCCCAATGCTCTTAATATTGGACACACAAACGGGAAATAAAATTTCTTCTTTGGATATTGACAGGGATGTGGATGATATTTTTTACAGCCCCCAAAACGAACAGTTATATTTGAGCTGTGGCGCTGGTTATATCGATGTATTTAATCAAATTAATGCCGACACCTATACAACCGAAGGAAAAATTTCGACTGGTTCGGGTGCGAGGACATCCCTTTTTATTCCAGAACTAAACCAATTAATGGTTGCATCTCCTTCGGATTTTAATAGTGAAGCTTCAATATTGATTTATATGGTGAAATAAAAATAACACACCATCAATAAAACAACAAAAAGTTTAAATGTTTGATCGAACTTTGGCGGTAATTTTTAACGGTCATTTTGGGTTTTCTAAATTATTGAATTGAGGAAGTTTGTTCTAATGCAGCCTTAAATCCTTCTGCAAGTTCTTCCGGGTTTCCCTTGGCCCAAAAATGCATATAAAACAATCGGGGTTCCTCAAAAAGCATATGATTATGTAGTGCTGCAACTTCAATATTGTTTTTCACCAATTCTGTAATGACCGCATTCACTTCGTCGGCTCTCATTACAAAGTCGCCTGTTATAATAGCCTCATTTTTATTGATGGCCTGAAAGCCAATTGCGGTTGCAATGCCAAAAGTTGAGGGCATTGTTTCGCCATTCATAGTAATTGACCCTTTTCTGGGAAAACCAAATTTCAATAAATTTCCACTTTCTTTGCCATTCGAACCCAAGATTTTCTTTACCGGAGCCCAATCCATTTCTTTTTTCTCACTTTCACTTTTGGTTTCGGTCAATGGTGTAGCGGTAAGCGCATAAGCACCTTTCATAATTTTAGATAATTCCAGAGCGTCCCCGTTCCCCGCAATGTGCATATAAATCAGTCGGGGCTGTTCACGTAACAAATGATTATGAATAGCGGTTATTACAATGCCGTTTTCCTTCAAATAAGGTAGAACCCTAGGGATTTCGGTGTCCAGCATTACCATATCCCCCATAATTTGTGTTTTGTTCCCCATCGGGCGGTATGCTATCCAAGAAGTGTATGCCAAACCGGCCTCCACAGGCGCTCCATCAATTTTTAGGTGAATATCAGTACGGGGAAAGGTCACTTTGTAAAATTCCTTATTGTCCGCTAGTTTCTTGTTCCAGAAACTGTCTATTTCCTCAACCCTAAATGAATTTTGTTGGACTAAATCCGTTGAATCCTGAGAAACGGATTTTTCCAGATTTGATGTGTTCTTATCTTCTTTAGGTTTTTCATTGCGATTATTACAGGCAGTTAATAATCCAAAAAGACTTAATAAAATCAGTATTTTTTTCATCTTAAGTATTATTTTTATTTAGACTTACTTTTTGTAAAGTTAAGAAAAGCTATGAGTGAATTGAATTAAAAATTGAAGTAAGTTAAAAAAGAGTTTTACCAATTTATTTATGCACACACATTGACCCGACCTGAAATATGAAAATGGATTATCCTCTTGAAGTAGGATTTAAAGCGGACTTAACTTTTAAGGTGTAGATGGGAATGGAGCGTTCCTGCGTATTTCAGCAGGATTAGCGCAATGGGAATCGGAAGCTTTGGAGTCGAGTCCAAGACCTTTGGTAATGAAGCGCTTTTCCCGGAATGGAGCTTTTCGCGGAATGCAGGGGAATGGGCTGAGTGGGATTGCAAAGCCAACTTTCCAATTAAATCCTTTTGCTGAAAATAGGAAAAATCCAGTTTGAGGTACTGGATGAACCTTTAATAGCATTAAGCCATTTCATAAACGGCATCGAACAGTTTTTTGTCCAAGCGTTCTTGTTGTGAAAAGCTTTTCTTCAATGTATTGTGAAGCATTTGATTAAAAGCATTATAGCCTATCCATAAATTGGGAACTTCATTGAGCAGCAACGCTTCATTATCAAGAATTTCAAGGACTTCCCGGGATTTCTTTGAAGGATCATTGTTCCTATCACTACATTCATACCGGAACAATCTCGTGCTTTCCAGAATTTCTTTTACAAATTCCTTGGTGTCGATAATTTCAAATTCCCTCATTCTGTCGAACTTCTTGGTAATGCTATAAAATTCATTATCCACGAACTTATCGAACAAATTGTTCAACCTTGGCATTATCAAGTCGGTATTGTTCTTACTGTGCTTGATGGAAAACTCGATTTCCGCCTGTGAAACGTGAAGGCCATTGGAGCATACTTGCCGGTAAAAGCCAAAATGCCCCGATGTTTTTTCGCTACCATCATAGGAATTCTTAAACCGCAGCATCGGCAGTATCAGGTCTTTTTCGTTCTTTACCGAAAACTGGCTTTTATCGTCGATGATAAAGTCGGTAATGAAAGACCTATCATTCCTGTTGATCGTCCGTTTCTGATAATTCAGTCCGGCATCAGTCAACATTTCCTCTGCTTTCTTAAAGAATAGTTCGTTCGGTACGTGGCCGTAGCTGTTCGATACCACGTTGACAATTTTGCCATTTGAAATTATGGTATTTTCAAGTCCCCTTCGGGATTCCATCTGGGTCAGGCTTTTCAAGGATTTCATTTCTGATGGAACGAAGATTTCATCCTGCTGTAAATTTGATAAATACATAACATTTGATTTTAGTTAAACAATTAATATTTAAGCTAGAACCAAACGGAAGATAAAATCTCAGCTCAAAAGGAAACGGAATAAAAGGAGTGAGAAACGAGCCCGATTATGCCGTAGTCTTTTGATGGGAGTATTTTACGAGTTTACCTTTGCGCATATATTGATTGAATACTCTCTCTTTTTAACCGGAATTGACATCAAAGATGTAAATGGGAATGGAGTTTGGCTGCTTCCCTACTTTTCTCGGGAATAGGCGGGCAAGTGGAATGGGAATCGGAAGCGTTTGGTCGTACTACTCCCATTATAAAAACTATAAGATTTTTGATGGAGATAACTGAAATAATAATTATCGTTAAAACGACTATTAATTAAGCTTCCCATATGACACTTATAAGTGTTTTATATTTTTTCGTAGGAATACAATATTCATTAAACTCAATATCCTCTTCCCAGTCATTTAATTTAAACCACGTAGACTTGTCAATAGATTGAGTTTTTTCAGATCCCTCATAGACAAACGCATAATCTTCATCTATGTATTCTTTAGCAACTGAAAATTCTGGTGGCGGAATCTTGGTGATATCGTTTGTATAGCATTTAAAATCTTCTGTTTTTCGCCAATATCGAACAATACCATCCGTGATGAAGACAACAAAAAAAGGTGTTATTTCCAGCGTTAACATTCTGAAGATTACTGAGGTTAAACTGGTATTGAAATGCTCACTCACTTCTTTTATTAAATCTGGGCTAAATGGCTTTCTTAAAATAAAGTTTCTAAAAACTTGTTCAGGCATTAAAAGCTCGCCTGCAAAATCGTTTGCTTCTATTTCTTGAATACCTCTTTTGTGAACTTCTTCTAATCTATTCCAGCTCAAAGTTTTCTCATCATCCAAATGAAATTCCAATCTATCGTGAAGAAAGAAGTGCCCTAATTCGTGTGCTGCAACAAATCGTTTGCGTTGGGGGGTAGAAATATTTACATCTACCTTAATTATTGTTTTTGATCTACCTCTAATAATTACACCATCTGAGCCATTTAATTGTTCTTCTATATAGATAATATCAAACCCAGCCAATAAATTCTTTATAGGAAGTTCGGTGACCTCATCAAACCCGATTAGTTCTAATATTTCTTTTGCTTTATTACTTCCCTTCAGACTTTTCCTCATCTTCAAGCATTTCTAATATTTCTATCAGATTTTGGTCTTTAATTATATCTTTGATTTGTTCTTCTGACAGTTTATCTAACCTATTGAATTGTGTTTGTAAATTATTTGTTCTCATCAATTCATTCATATAGGCAATTGGTTTATCCAAACCTTTGGTTAAAGCATCTTTAAAATAATTTGATGCTTTTTCAAGCATACGGTCATACTTTACAGTAGTACTTTTTGACCTTAATTTAAATGTCAATTGCTTGATAAATTTATCTTGTGATAACGATTGTTCATCCAAATTGACACCTTCTGCCTCGAGCTGCTTCCTAACTAAATCATCAGGAATCGCCTTGTCAAAATTGTTAAGACTTTCCTTTATTGTTTTTTTAAGCTTGTCCACTTCTCGTTGAATTTAATTTTTTTTCTTCTTAATCTTCTTGATATTGTATAGATTACGTCGATTGGCTTATCCAGCAAATCCGCTATGTCTTTTGGTTTATCGATTCCATTTGCCAAACATTCGAACATTTCAATTTCATCCTTGTCGGCTCCTTGGTCTTTCAACTGTTTTAGCCATTGTTGCAGCCTAACTTCATCATCAATTTTTTCTAAACTGAAATCTTTTGCGGGTTCTTCATCAAAATAATTGGGAATATTGATTATATATTCTGATTGTGGATTTTCATCAGAATTATCACTTGCTCTTTTCAACTGTTTGAAAAAGCTATCTAAATCACTTTGTAAAGCCCAAAACAGGAATTTTTCAAAAGAGCAGTTATCTGGTTTCCATTTTCTTGTTCCATCGCAGACTTTTGTTAATGTTTGCTGACAGAAGTCCTGAAACTGAAAACCTTTTTTGTTTCTGTCACTCTTGTCATAAAAGCGGTCACGAGTATAAAGTTCCATCCTATTCAAGAGGTTTTTTACGTCAATTGCGTTAAGCTGTTCTATTATTTCTTCAGTTGTCGCTATCCTCATTCATTAAATATATGCTTCAATTTCGTAAAAATTTACCAAACGATGGCAAAAAAAATTAAAACACAAGCATATAAGAGTGTAGAACTTTTAGAACAATACAAATGGCAACAAATGGAATAAGTGGTGATAATCGCAGAAACGGTGCGATAAAAAGCAGAACACAAGTCAAAAACCCTAAAACTGGTCTTTATGTTAAAAGAAATTCCGATTCCGGAAGATTTATGGATGTAAAGACCAGCGGTGGAAAATTTAAAGGTGTTACCGATAAAAGTAAGTAACACTTCAGCGAAACCCAATTGCTGCGAATTTGGGATAACTAAAATTTTGATTATGAATTATTCATTTCAGAATGACAAGTTGAGTCTTTGCGAAAAGGACACTTGTCTACATTTAAATGGTAATAGCGCGAGAGTTATTTCAACAATTTTTACTGTGGTAACATTTGTGGCAGCTATAACAGCTATCACAAAGGCTATCAAGTAATCAACTAGGCTGGCTCTTTGGAATCAGCCTAGTTAATAAATTGAACTCTATGGAAAAAGAAAGATTGGAATACACAGTAAACCGCTTAGACCATTATTACGATAGCGTCAATAACAAAACGGCGGTATATATCGCCATAAATACATTTATAACAGGTGGGGCGATTACGCTCTTAACTCAAATACAAAAACTTTTATACAAAGAAAACTGGTTGTTATTGTCTTTGGCTTCTATTATAGTTCTTGGTGTTATTAGCTTAATACTGTTGGCCTTAGCTAGTATGCCCTATTTTTCGCCAAAATCCGATATAGAATCTTTGTATTATTTCGCTAGCATAGGGCAAAAAAGGCCTGAAGAATTCTTTGAACTTTCAAAAAATCAAAGTAAAAAAGATGATTTAAATGATTTAAGAAATCAAGTCTTTATCCTTTCAAAAGGTTTGAAATCAAAATTCAAAAAGCTCAAATGGGCTTGTGGCTTATTAATCATACAATTTGTGCTATTAGCACCCTTAACCTACATATTAATTAAAATAACCTCATAAAATGAACTTATTCGAAAATTACAAAAACGTAATAAAGAAAGCGGTCGAGAACGACCCAACAAAATCAAACAAAATTTATGGCCTTAGTGAACCGCTTCTCGAAAGCAACCGTGATTTTCTTAAATCGCTAAGAAATGAACTTCCTGGTAGAGAATTATCGCCCGAAATGAAATTATTTGCGAAAGGAATGGGTGTACAAGACACTTTTGACTACCAACCATTGGGGAGCCATCCAGATTTTGCACGCTTAAAAGGCACAGACTTGGTTGAAGAGCATTGGATAATATCAGGATTCATAGATGTGAAGAAAAGTACAAGGCTTTTTAATAATTTTACAAAAGGTACGGTACGGTTAATAACAGAAAGTATCATCCGGGCTTCAATATTTGCGGTAAATCTTTGTGGCGGTTACGTACATCGTATACAGGGTGACGGCTTAATGGTATACTTCGGTGGAAAAAACATCGAAAAACTGAAAGCAGTTGAGGATGCTTTAAAATCCTTTTCAATGATATCTTACTTCGTTAAAAATGACCTAAAAGACTTTTTTGAGGATAATGGTGTTCAGGATATTCACACAAGAGCCGGACTGGATCTGGGTCATTCAAAACAGGTAGATTGGTTTTATTCAGGGATCGGTGAATCAGGTGAAGTTACCACTTGTAGTCTGCATACAAGCCTTGCTCCAAAAATGCAAAGCAATGCTAAAAACAGCGGAATAGTAGTGGGTCATAATGTAACGACCCAGCTAAGGAAAGACAAATATTTTGAGCAGCGAAGTAAAGAAATCCACGATTATGAGGATGGAAGAAGATACCATCAATACAATTTTAATTGGGAGCGATATTTAGTAGACAATAACCTAGCAGTCCAAAACGATACGGGTGTTTTGGTGTTAACTATAAGTGCATTACCAGACCCAAAAAAGAATAGCCGTGATTTATACCCTATTGCCTCTAAAAGCAAACCTTATTTCAATTATGATTAAAAAAAGGCTCAATCAAGATATTGAAAGCTTTCTAAGCAGATATTTTTCCTTCGAAAAAGTCCAAAGTCCAAAATTTGGATATTTAGCTCTTGAAGGTAAAATAAGTATTGTAGACGATAGAAATAAACTTTGGGGACATTTCGAAATTCTCGTTCTAATAAATAAAAGTGAATACCCACACACAACACCTGTTGTAATTGAGAAAACCAATATCATAAATAGAGACTGGAATTTTCATATTTCAAAGGATGGTGAATGCTGTTTGGACATCCCACATAAACTGTTGAAACTAAAAAAGAGGGGTATTTTATTTGAAGAGTTTTATAGGGAAGTTATCTATCCATTTTTTGCTAATTATCATTTCAAGAAATCAACAGGTTACTATGCCAACGGTGAGTACGACCATCATTTTGCTGGAATAGTCCAATATTACCGCGAAGAATATGGGCTTAAAGATTTCAAAAACATCATTGCTATTTTGGAAACAGCCTTATACCGTATAAAATATCAACCAAATAAAGAATGTCCTTTGTGTGGTGGTCATAAATATAAAAAATGTTGCCGAAAAAAGGTTTACAAATTAAAGGGATACGGGCAACCACAGTTAATGATTGATCTGGAATTATTTAAACAACAACACTTCAGAAGAACCAAAGGTTTAGAGTGAAATGATATAAAAATAAAATATAATAGCAAATGATGCCAATATATATCAAAGAATATTCTTTAAAGGAAAACATCAAAATGTTGTACCTATGTTGTACCCATTGCCAAAAAAAAGCCCACACATTGCTGTGAGGGCTTGATTTTGCTAGTAGCGGGAACTGGACTCGAACCAGTGACCTTCGGGTTATGAGCCCGACGAGCTACCTACTGCTCTATCCCGCGATATTGGACGGCAAATATACAACACTTCTTAAGTTCTCACAAGACCTTTTGAAATAAATTTTTATAAAATCCTAATATTATCATTTCGCTAACACTAACGAGCCTGAGTATTAGATATCTTAGAGCAATGAAGAAATTTCTAATTGGGCTTTTTATCTTTTTTGTACTACTGGGAGCCGCAGCACTTTACCTCAATACCTACCTTAAAAATCAACTTCAGGAGATTATTCAAAATGATTTACCAGAGTCACTTTCGCTTGATTATGAAGATATCACGATAGACAGCTGGGGAGGCAATGCGAGTATGGCTCATGCCACCGTTCGTATCAAAGCAAACGACTCGACTCCCCGAAGTGAAGTTAAAAATGCCAGTGTACAGCTTAAAGGACTTGATCATTGGGATTATTTTAAAAACAAAAATATTCACTTTAAAAACATCCGCATTCACGCCGACAGTCTTACACACTATAAACACTCCAATAACCAAAAAGAACAAAATTCAAAAAAGAAAGATAGCACGACAGAAAATCCTATACAGGCTCAAAATTTAGACAGGCATTTTCAGATAGATAAATTTGATCTGGTAACAGACTACATTCAAATAATAAATCCTAAAACGGATTCGGTTACTTTAAAAACAGCGCACTTTAACCTGAAACTTGAGAATATTACTCCTACCATAACTGCAGCGATCACACGCCCATTTGATTATGAAGAAATTTTTATGAGTTACGATTCGTTGTATTATCAGACCAATCGTTTTGATGTACTAACTGTAAGTCACGTGGAATGGGATGGCACTGATCTCGTTATGAATGACCTGAGACTCAAAACTCAATACTCCCGAAGCCAACTCAGTAATATGATCAAGAAAGAACGGGATCATATAGATTTTTCTATTAAAAATATAAAATTTCACAACCTCAGATATGGTGAAGAATCTGGCGAATTTTACCTCAATACACCTTTACTAGAATTAGAAAAACCTTATCTAAACATATACAGAGATAAGCGAATTGCAGATGATCTGACTAAAAAGCCTTTGTATTCTAAAATGCTGCGTGATCTTAATTTTGAGATGATGATAGATACTATCAAAATAAAGAATGGCGGAATTGTATATCACGAAAAAGTAAACAGCAACACAGCAGCTGGGATGCTTGATTTCAGCAATCTTAATGCCTCACTATATAATGTTGGCAATACGTATAATTTAGGAGAAAAAAAGACCAGCATTGCAATTAAGGCCGTATTTATGAAAAGTAGCCCTATGAGCTTGGATTGGAATTTTGACATCAATGACCCTCAAGATAAATTTTATGTAAAAGGAAGCCTATCTAAACTTCCTGTAGCTAATCTTGAATCATTTACATCTCCCAATTTAGGCGTAGAAATGAGCGGGGATTTAGAGCATACCTACTTTACCATTTACGGGGATAATTACAGTTCGCATATAGACATGCAAATGACTTATGATGAGTTTAAAGTCAACATCATGAATCAAGAGAAAAAGAAGAAAAAATGGTTTGCCTCTACCATTGCCAATATATTTATCGCTAAAACCAGTAAAAACGAAGATGGCGGGTTTAAAGAAGGAGCTGGTGAAGTAAACAGAAATCAAACCAAATCGTTTTTCAACTACCTGTGGATTAATCTAAAAGAAGGAATGCTTAAAACCGTTACAGCTTTAGATTAGTCTGAAGCTATCCAGGAAATCGCATCAAGACGCTTATCTACCGTAAAATTACGCATATCCTTACCTATAAGTACTTTATTGAAATTTGCTATCGCGTGTATCCACTTTCGGTTAGTGACCATCGCAATTTTATTGAGACGATTTGAATGTTGCATGGGGAAAATACTCGCAATAAAAACAGCGTCTAGCGTAAAGCGCTCAATATTATTATCTTCTAAATATAAGTTAATGGTATCATGCTCTTCAAATTTTTTAAGTATAGCTGTTTTAAGCTCTGTGATGGCTTTATAGTCCATTTTACCTTCTACAATGTAGCCGATAGCATTTTCCGAAAAACTAAAATTTAGAAGCACAATTAGGGGTATTAAGCAACAAATATAGGTTTTATTGCTCAATACTAGCAACTTGGAATTCTGTCAGCACAGCATCCTCATAACTCACCGTAAGCTCTATAGGATTGCAACAAACCTCACAGTCTTCAACATAAACCTGATGCCTCACTGAAGTATCAAGCAGCATGGATATTTCTTCCCAGCAATATGGACATTGAAAAAAATGCTCTTCCATCTTTTAAAATTCAACATTAAGCAATTGCCCTACTTGCTGTAAAAGCTGGAGCTCTGCAAACTTAGCTTCGTACTTAGCTAAATTCTTGTTAGTCGCTGCATTGATTAAATTGATCTGTGCCTGTCTAAATTCAATCGAAGTGATTTGTCCTAGGTTGAAACGTTCACGAGAACGTTCAAAGTTATTTTTATTGGTAATTACGTTTTGTTCCTGAATCTCATAAACCTCAATCAGGTTTTCATAATTACCCAAAGCATTTGCTATGTCCCGATCAACTTCAAGGTTTATTTGTTCTTTCAGTAACAGCTGATTTTCCTTAGCAATTTTTGCATTTTTTAGCTGAATAATACTGGCTCCGCCGTCAAAAAGATTCCATCTTAAATTCAATCCGCCCTGAAACCCGGTGTTCTGTCGTGTACTTCCTCCAAAAAAGGCCGAGGCAGGTGTTATAGACTCATTCCAGCCATAGGAGCCGGTAAGCCCCACCGTAGGTAAAAAACGAGCTTTAGAAGTCTTAATATCGTATTCACTCAGCGTTATTGAAGATTCCGTTTGCAATAAACGCACATTGTTTTCTTTAGCCAGATCCAGGTATGATTCTAATGCTATCTTCGGGATAAAAATCACATTTGTATCTACAGCAAAAGTCTGCTGAAGTTCGCGCGCCAAAACAAGGTTGAGATCGCGTTTGGTATTTTTCAATAGTTGACGCGTATTCATCAAGTTGATGCTGTCGTTGGTCACATCTACCTCAGCATTTAAAACTTCGAGTTTCGTATTTTGACCATAATCAAATTGGTAACCGGCTCGTTTCACCCGATTTTTTGAAATCTCTAAAGTTTGCTCTAAAATCTCAACATTCTCTGTCAGACGAGCCACCTCATAATAAACCGAAAACAATTGTAATACTGTATTTTCAATAGTTTCACGAGTTTCTAACTTCGTTAAATTATAAGTCTCTTTTAGACTCTTGTAATTATACAACCTACCCAAGCCGTCAAACAAGGTATATTCTAAATTCACCGAAGCATTATAACTCTCAGACTTTGCATTATTGACCTCAAAAGGTGGGCGATCATCAGGATTGAATTTTTGATCTTGGAGGCTGTAGGACATTCCGACCTGACCAAAAACCGTAGGTAAGTAATTAGAATTCAATATATCTGAATTGTTCTCTGCAATTAAGACCGAATTATCAGCAACTGCAATATTGTAGTTATTCTCTAAGGTTAAAGCGATCGCTTCAGACTTAGAAAGCACTTGCTCTTGGGCAAAATTTGAAAAACTTTGGCCTAAAGCAAAAACACTTAAAACTGCTATTTTTAGCCTAATGCTCTTCATTCTGTTCTTTTAATTCTTTAATAGCCCGCTCTACATCTTCGCGTGCAGGTTCTTTTCCTGTTTTTACCCAGGCAGCTTTCGTTTTAATTTGATTAGAAATAGAAAGCAACAACGGCAGCATCAATAAAGTTAGCAAGGTTGCAATTCCTATTCCGTAAGAAATAGAAATCGCCATAGGTTTTAAAAACTGCGCTTGTCTACTTTTCTCTAAAAGTAGCGGAGCCAGACCTGCAATAGTTGTAATACTGGTTAGAAAAATAGCTCGGAAACGAGATCTTCCCGCCTCAAAAAGTGCTTCTTCAAACTTTACTCCGGCCTTTAGTGAGGCATTTAATTTACCTATAAGCACCAGACCATCGTTAACCATAATACCGATCAACGCAATTATACCTAATGCTGAAAGTACATTTATAGGAAACCCGTGAATATAATGTCCCCAGGCAACACCTATAATACTAAAAGGGATCATAAGTAACAATATAAACGGCTGACTATAACTGCGGAAGGTAAATGCTATAGTCGCATAGATCAAAAACAAAATGACCCACACAACCTTATTAGCAGAACTGCTTAATTTTTCAGCTTCCCGGTTTTGACCTTCATACGAAACAGAAAGTGTAGGATATTTTGATAAAATATCTGGCATTACATTTTGTTGAATATCCGTCATTATATCGGTAACGCTTCCATTAGGATCAGCCATATCTGCATTTACCTGTATCTCTCGCTGCCCCTCTAAGTGACTGATAGATTCATCACCTCTAGAAATGGTATATGTTGCTATTTCACGCAACGGAATGCGATCACCAGCCGGAGTAACAATACGCATATCATCAAGGTCATTTAAGCTGCTACGATCACTGCGATCGTAACGCACCCAAACTCTAATCTCGTCCTGACCGCGTTGAAAACGCTGTGCCTGTGTCCCAAAAAAACCACTACGCACCTGGGTCATCACGCTATTAAGGTTTAAACCTAAAGAATATGCAGTCTCTCTCAACTCTATCTGAATCTCTTTGATCCCTTCAGGATCTGTATCTACCACATCGCGCAACAAAGCATTGTCTTCTAACTGAGAGCGCAACTCTTCTTTTGCCGCTTCTAACTCTTCGGTATTATTTCCTAATAAAGAAATAGAAATCGGACTTCCCCCAAAGTTACCTCCAGATCCAAATGTGAGTCGCTCAACCCCGTAAATCGGCCCCACTTCATCCCGGATAGAATTGGTTATTTCCGGAGAGGAAAAGTCTCTAAACTCTCCAGGCAACAAATTAATGCGCAAAGAAGCTTTATTATTACCCGGCCCCACACGCTTGATTATATTTTCAACAACCTGCATATTATCCGTTTGTTTAGCAGTATAATTATCATTTACACGCCACGCAGCTTTTTCTACTAAAGTAATAATACTGTCTGTACGCTCCGGGTTTGTTCCTTCAGGCATTAACAGTTCTATAGAAACCGTATCACTGGCAACATTTGGAAACAACGTCACACCTACGACACTCCCCATTATTGAACTAATCGTCAATATGAGTAAGGCCAATATAACAGAACATGAAAGCAATTTATTTTTTAGGGTATATCGCAAAACAGGTGTATAGATTCTGTCACGCATATAACTCATAAACTGATCGCCTTTTTCATTAAAAAAACGCAGTTTGTACATAAATTTACTTATCCCTTTTTTTGAAGCTATATCTGAGTCTGACTCCCGAACCAGCGCTTTACTGTGCGCAATGTGAGCGGGCAAAATGATAAGAGCCTCTACAAGAGAAACCACAAGCGTTAGAATAACCACAGTAGAAACTTCACCAAAGAACTCCCCTATTCTACTGTCTAAGAATAAGAAGGTTGAAAAAGCCAGAACCGTTGTGATAATTGCTGAAATAATAGGAGGAATCACTTCCATCGTACCATCTATTGCAGCACGAATAGGTGTTTTTCCCATCTCATAATGCTGATAGATATTTTCTGAAATCACAATACCATCATCAACCAGAATACCTATCACGATAATCATCCCAAATAAGGAGAGCACGTTTATTGTCACACCAAAACCACCGGCGAAAATAAACATTCCTAAAAAGGCTACAGGAATCCCGGCAGCTACCCAAAATGCTAATCGTGTGTTCAGGAAAAAGGATAAAAATAAAAGCACCAGCAAAATACCTTCTGCACCGTTAACTACTAACAGATTTGTACGCTGCTCTAAACGTATAGAAGAATCTGAAGTAATATCGATATGAACTGAGTCGTATTTTGCATTAAACTCCTCTATATATTCTTTTACTTGTTCTGCAGTAGGTAATAAATCTTCATTATTTGTATTGCTTATTTCAATATTTACAGCAAGGTTTCCATTGAAATAAGATGCATTTGGTGTTTCAGAGAAGCGATCTCTCAAAACCGCCACATCACTCAAACGAACCAGCGACCCGTCTGGATTAGCCCGAACAATAAGATTAGTCAATTCATCTCCATAATAGGCACGGTTATTCGCTCTGATTAAATAATCTTCTGTTTCGGTTTTTATATTTCCGCCGGTCGTTAAAATATTTGCTCTCGAAACGGCTTGAGCAACTTCCTGAAATGTTAGTCCGTAGGCTAAAAGGTCATTTTCGCGAACGGCGATTTCAATTTCTTCTTCAGGAAAACCGCTAATCTCTATTTGAGAAATACCGTCCATTGCCCTTAAATCATATTCAATAGAACGCGCGATTTGTTTCAGCGTAGCGAGATCTAAGGTTTCTCCGCTAATCGCAAAACTTATGGTCTGCCGAATCGCTTCTTGCTTTGCTACAACCAGTGGTTCCATCCCGGTAGGAAAACTAGGGACGCGATCTACTGCGTTTTTAACCTCGGCAAGAATGACATTTATATCTTCTCCCTGTTCTATTTCAATAGTTACATTACCTCCGTTCTCTCTGGAAACAGACGTCACTCTATCAATACCTACAAGTCCTTTTAGATTGTCTTCAATTTTGAGGATCACACCTTCTTCAATCTCTTGCGGAGCTGCTCCCGGGTACGCAACACTTATTGTAATAATCTGTGAATCTATAAGTGGAAAGAATGAAGATTTCATTCTAAATATGCCTATAACACCAAAAATCACAAAAGCCAATATAACCACATTTACGGCTACACTGTATTTGATGAAATAGCTTATAATTTTTCTCATAATGCTATTGCGTTGAAGTTGGTTTATTCTGCGTATTTTCTAAAACCTTAACGCGCATACCGGCGTAAGCACCGGGGACTGATTTTGAAATATAGCGTGTACCGTCATCAAGCCCTTTAACCACTACTTCTTTATCTGAAAAATAAACAGGCTGTATCTCTACAAGATCTAAAACACTATCACGAACAACATAAAGTTGAGCGTTGTCCACCAGTAATTGACGCGGAATACTTATCGCATCCTGTTCATCTCTAGCTTCTAGGTTTGCTTGCAAAAACATCCCTTCTTTTAGCGTTTCTGATCCCTGAACTTCGATAAAAACTTTTATAGTTTGAGTGGTCTGGTCTACGCGACCATTAACGCGAACAACTTTACCTTGATAGGTTCTCATCCCATTGCCATCAGTTAGCGTAACGCGCTCTCCTATTTCCAGCAAATCACTGAACCGCTTACTCACAGAAACCTCCAGCTCATAAACTGAAGTATCAATAAATTCACCTAATTTTTGTCCCGAACGCACTAACGAACCTTTGTTGACTAAAGCTTCTGTCAATATACCTGAAAATGGAGCGACGATTCGATACTTACTCAGACGTTGCTCCAAGTTTTTTACATTATAATACGATGAAAAAATACCGCGACCTGTTATGAAGTAGCGCTCTTTATCTGAGGACGTTTGTGGAAGTTCAGGTGTGGATTTATTGATATCAAAACTGTCTAAATAGTTTTGCCATTTTTCAAAATATTCCGGGTAATCTAATCTAAGATCCGGCATTATTGAAGTAATCAAATTGTATAGCTCACTTTTAGCAGCCTGTACCGAAGCATAGTACTCTGAAGAATCCAAATTCAGTAAGGTTTGCCCTTTGCTGTAAGCTTGCCCAGGTTTAAAATCATTAGAACTGCTTCTAAAAACCCCCTGAACTTCTGCGTAAAGTTCTAATTTATTTTTTGCAGCGAGATTACCATTTGCCGGAATAACAATAGGGATGGTACTGTTTTTTGCAGTTTCAACAAAAACGGTCTTAACCTCTTTAGTAATTTCTGTTGGCATATCTTTATCACGCGTAGCAATAAAATAACCTACAAGAATAGCAATACCCACAATGAGAATTGCTATAATAGAACGTACAGCTTTAAGCATTCAGAATACTTTTATGAAAAAATTAACTTTGTCACAAAAATACCCGTCTCACTGACTCAAACAGTTAAAAAAAACATAAAAGAAACGACTAGCTATACCGCTCAAGCTCTTCAGACACTTCTTCCCATTTACTCATAAGCTCTTCTACCTTTTTCTTTTTGGATTGATACCTGTCAAAAAAGTCTGGCTTAGCGCTTGTTTTCTCATAGTCAGCAGCGAGCTCAGCATCCATCTCTTTCATCTGACGCTCTAGCTTATTCACTTCAGACTCTATATTACTCAATTGATTGCTGAGTGATTTAAATTTCTTCTGATCTTTATACGTATCTTTTGTTGCAGCAGGTTTTGCCTTTACTTTGGGATCTTTCTTTTCTATTTCACGCAGATTTTCAACAGCGCGCTTCTCTAGATAATAATCAATATCTCCTAAATACTCTTTAATCTTATGATCTCTGAATTCATATACCGTACTGGTTAAGCCTTGCAAGAAATCCCGGTCGTGAGACACTAAAAGAAGCGTACCTTCAAAACGTTTTAAAGCCTCCTTCAAGACATTCTTAGACTTGATATCCAAATGGTTTGTAGGCTCATCCATCACGAGCACGTTAAAAGGCTGTAACATCAGCTTTGCAAGCGCCAGACGATTTCGTTCCCCTCCGGAAAGTACTCGCACATATTTATCAGCCTCTTCTCCTCTAAACAAAAAAGAACCTAAAATATCACGAACTTTACTTCGGTTTTTTTCATTTGCCGCATCAATCATCGTGTCGAGAACGGTTTTATTTCCGTCTAAATGATCTGCCTGATTTTGTGCGAAATACCCAATCTGCACGTTGTGCCCTAATTTGAGTCTACCATCATAGCTGATTTCATCTACAATAATTTTTGCCAACGTAGATTTTCCTTGTCCGTTTTGGCCAACAAAAGCCGTTTTACTATCGCGCTCAATAAGAAGATCTATTCCGTTAAGAACGCTTTTCTCTCCGTATGATTTTTTAACATTTTCTGCCTCAACAACCACTTTACCCGGAACCACTGACACCGGAAAATTTAAAGTCATTACGCTGTTATCATCTTCATCAACCTCGATCACATCCATACGATTCAGCTTCTTGACCAGAGATTGCGCCATAGTCGCTTTTGAAGCTTTTGCCTTAAACTTTGAGATCAGTTTTTCGGTATGCTCAATTTCTTTCTGCTGATTCTTTTGCGCCGCCATTTGCTGTTCGCGCATTTCTTGACGCAGCACCAGATATTCTGAATAAGGTTTTGGGTAATCGTAGATCTTTCCTAAGGAAATCTCGATCGTTCGATTGGTCACGTTATCTAAGAACATTCTATCGTGAGATACAATTACCACAGCGCCGGTATAATTACGCAAAAAACTTTCTAACCAGATTATAGATTCAATATCCAAGTGGTTTGTAGGCTCATCCAGCAAAAGCACATCATTATTCTGAAGTAACAGTTTTGCGAGCTCGATACGCATACGCCAACCACCAGAAAACGTATCTGTAATTCGATTAAAATCTGCACGAGTAAAACCAAGACCCATCAAAATTCGCTCTGTTTCACCTTGGTAGTTATACCCACCATGAATCTCGTATTGATGCTGCACTTCGTTAAGCTCAACCATAAGATCGTGATAATAATCACTCTCATAATCTGTACGCTCAGCTAACTCAGTGTTAATTTCTTCTAGACGCTTCTCAAGTTTTTTTATCAACTCAAAAGCTTCATAAGATTCTTCTAAAACCGTGCGTCCTTCTACAAAATCAATATCCTGCTTTAAAAACCCAATCTGAATGTCTTTATCTGTGGCTATCTGACCGGTATCATACTCTTGCTCACGAGAAATTATGCGCAACATTGTAGATTTACCAGCTCCATTTTTCCCCACCAGTCCTACACGGTCACCTTCTCCTAATCTAAAAGTGACTTCTTCAAATAAATACTCTCCCTGAAAGGAAACAGAAAGGTTGTGAATGTTAAGCATGTTCTAAAAATTTTAAGGCGCAAAGTTATTATTAAATGACGGACTTTTAGCATTTAAATAAAATCCATTTGGTAACACGTGTTACTTATTCTTTCTTAAGAAACTCGTATTTTTACATTATGAAAAAACTTCTCCAAGGAAATCCATTATACAGCATTTTTACAGGCACTTGTCCAGTATGCCAAAAAGCGAGTATGTATGAGACAAAAAATCCATATAAACTGTCTGAAACTTTAAAGATGCACGAACGTTGTCCACATTGTGATACCAAGTTTAAAATTGAACCTTCATTTTTTTACGGCGCGATGTATGTAAGCTATGGCGTAGGTATTGCTTTTGCTGTTGCTGCCTTTGTGATCACACACTTTTTTATAGGAGGTGGGCTTGTAGCAGGGTTTCTAGCAATTATAGGTACAGTTCTTATTTTCGCACCTATTATTATGCGGTTGAGCCGTAATATTTGGATCAATTTTTTCTTTGATTACAATTCTAAAAAAGCAGAAAGTCCATCTAAAACTTCTTAGGAAAACGCATTATTGAAATTTCATCTTCTAATGGTTCTCCATGTTCAAGATGACAATATAACTTATCTGCAAGATAGCCTCCCATCATCGTTCCTCGAGTTCCTAAGCCATTTAAGATCGCTAATTGTGGGTGTTTCGGGTGGACACCAAGTAATGGTCGCCTATCACCTGTTGTAGGCCGCACCGCAGCCTCTTGCTTAACTACCTCAAACTCACAATTAATCACTTGCTTTAATTTAGCTACAAGCTCTTCACGCGCTTCTAATGTTGTTTTGCAGTCTTTATCATTCCAGTTGAATGTAGCTCCTACTTTGTAAACTGAATCTCCTAGCGGAATTATGAAAAAAGTAGATTTTAGCGCTTGAGTTAATTGGAGTTCAGGGGCATAAATATCTATATACTCCCCTTTATTACCCACTAACGGAAGCTTATTAAAATAAGGATTGGCTTTAATACCAAAGCCTTCGGAGAAAACGATTCTCTTTGCTCGAATATTTTGATATTCAATTTCACTTTCTGAATTGAATTCGATTTTATCATAATAAAAAGTCTCTTGCTTGTAAGAGTCATTTTCAATTAGATAATCCTTATAAGAATTCAAGAGCTTTGAAATATCTATGCGCACCGTCTCTTTTACTTCTCCTGCCTGAAGTTTAGCATTGACCTTTTTAGAAAAATCTAATTTCAATTCTGGCTTTAAAAATCGGTCTAATCCAGGTTTATCTGAAGCTTCAAACCAGTTGTTCTGGTCTTCTGCTGAAGAAAAGATTTTATAGACAGGTATGTCTGTTACCGTATTTAATCCAAATTTCACATCCAGTCTTTTAAAATATGACTTAGCCAAGTCAAATTGCTCTTCACCCTGCCAAGGAAGTGTATAGCGTTTTAAAATCACGGGATTGATCAAACCTACTGCTACTCTGCTGGCAGCTTCAACCTGCTTATCTATAACAAAAAACGATTTTTGATGCTGTTCTAACTTATCACAAAAAGCCATCCCGGCCAAGCCAAAACCTACTACTAAATAATCAACCTCTTTCATTTCGTAAAAATAGCGTATAAAAAAACGCCTTAAAAAAGGCGTTTTAGTTTTATTCTAAATGAAATCTTTTAATAATTCCACATATCGATTTCAAAATTACGAATTTGCTCTTTTATGCGCTGCGATTCTAACAACTGCATCATAGCATTATCTGCAATATATTCTTTAACCTCCCGATCACCTTGTATATTATCTACCTGATAAATAACACCGTTGAATCTTCTCGAATTCAACAAGTGATCAAAAGATAAGGGTTGCGCAGAATTCTGTGGGTTAAACACCTTAGCTTCGTGCAAAATATCACGAGCTGTAGGGTACCACACCCAGAATAAAGGAACCATAACCGGGTCTTCATCATCTATAAAGTTAACATCAGGAGCAACAGGAGCTATACCTATTAAACGATATTTTAATTCGCCCTGACGTTTATCAAAGTACCAGTAACCACGAATCCAATACTGCTCAATGTCTGCAGCAGAAATATCTCTTCTGTCAATATATTGCTCATCTACTTCATAACCCGCATTGATTTGCTCAATACCTAAATCTGTTGTATCTACACGAGACATTGCAGCAGAAATATCTTCTAAAGCTATTTTATCATTGAAGTATGAATCTGCATAAATATCAAGTTTACCCTCCTTTATGTTTTTAACTAAAACATCATACAAAGGTTTTCGATCTGAACCTATATTAGGATCTACCGGGTAATATAGCGGAAAATTAACACGCTCATCAAGATCTATGATTTCCCAGGTGTTTTTACCCCAAAGTACATCACGGCTATCTACATAGCCATAAGGAAGCGGCTTATCATTATCAAGCTCAATCTGCTCTTCCGTCTTTTCATACATTTCATCTGGCATTTTTGCATTTAGAATATTAGTTTGAGCACATGCAGTCAAACCTATAATCATTATACAAAAAACACTAAACGTTTGCTTCTGGCTTTTCATACTTCATTTATTTAATTAGTAAGCTCAATAAGAACAGGAGAGACTTTCTTAAGTCTATAACTGCTATTACCGGCTATACTCGCACTGATATCAAATATCTGTACTGTAGATCCTCGTTGCGCTCTTTTTAAAACATCTTTAGCACGTGAGTCTAATTTGTTTCCACTCACCTGTACAGTAGGTTGACCAGGCACATTGAATTTAAAACCTGTAACTCTAAGATCCAGATCAAAATCAAAATCTGGTAAATCTGCTCCTACAGTAGATATCTCTAACGAATTGCGTTGCATTTTTAGTATACCATCTTCTCCACGAACTGTACCTGTAGGACTTGGTATATCTTTAATCCGGAATTGCTTAGAGTCACTAACCTTAGAACCATCTGCTAAAGTACCTGATACACTAATAGTAACCTCACGCCCTGTCCCCGGATTCATGGTATAACTACTTCCTGATCCTTTTGACAAGCCGGGAGCACTAGCATTAACATTATTATCAGCTACTCCTGCAAAACTAATGGTCATTGGATTTGCAACACCGCGGTAAACAACATTCATTTTATCTGCTGAAATAGTAGCCGAGTTCGGTTTGTTGATTACAGCATATTCACTATTAATAGGAATAGACTTAGGCTCACCATCTTCTGTGTAAACTAACTCTCCTGTAATTTTACGCGTACCTACATTACCAGCAGGAAAGTCTAAAACTACCTGACCAGCTTGTAAATTATCCACTTCAGTACCGTTGATAATTACTTTATCAAAATTTAATGAGTTATCAAAACGACCTAAAACTACTTTTCCTTTAAAGCTTTCACCTGAGAAAAATGCAGTTTTTTCAGGTATCACAATAGCCTCGTAATTACTCAACGAAACATCTTTACTCAACTGACCCTGTAATAATGATGAGTAAACTTCAGACTCAGCTGTTCTTACATCATTTTGCATCTGTGTAAAACGCGTAATTGAAGCTGCAAGTGGATACCCTTCAAAATTATAACGCAGCCAAGCAATTTCTTTACCATCTTTATTAGTTTGTGGCTCTACTGCAAATGTACGTTCTATAATAGCACTTACTTCGCTAAATTCTGGACCTAACGCTTCTTTCATCTCAGCTTTATAGGTTTCAATTTCACCTAAAAAAGCTTCCCCTTTTTTAGTGTAGCGATCGCCAGTAAACCAACGCTCATCTAGAACTGCAGTTTTATCAAGGTTCGCATAGCTACTGGTATCTACTCCTTCAGTTAAGGTATCTTTGATGCTTGCTAAATACTGATAAAATTCATCAGAAATTTTCTTTACACGCTCAGCTTTACCTAATAAAGGCTCATATTTCGCCGGCTGCTCTAAAGCTTTAGCTTCTAAGCCTGCCATTGCTAATTGATTTTCATCAGCTAATCGTGAATTAGAACTTGTAAACTTAAGGTCAAATATTTTAAATGCATTTAAAATCTCTTTATCTACGTTCATTGCAATCATTGCAATAAAAACCAGATACATAAGATTAATCATTTTCTGTCTTGGGGACTGTGTTCCTCCTGCCATAATGCTATTTTTTCTACTGAATTAAAAATTTGGGCTCTGTAATTCAGTTAGCGCTTATTCATTGCAGAAAGCATTCCACCATAAACACCGTTTAAAGAAGATAGGTTTGTTGCGAGACTCTCCATTTGTTCTTTAAGCTTACCAGCATTACTCGCAACTTCATTATTTATTTCAGCTTGACGACCTGCAGTTTCCACCTGTACTTTGTAAAGGCTATTTAAAGATTCTAGTTGTGCTGCGGCAAGTGCCATTTCCTGACTGTATTTTTTTGTAGAGTTCATTGCTTCAGCAGTTGGAGCCATCCCTTTTGCCGCACCCTCAAAACTGCGAATACTCGTACTTAAGCTACTCATTAATTCAGAATCAATACGTGCGTCTTTTAGCATTGCATCCAATTTTTCTGAAAGCAATCCTTTAGCTTCTGTTAATTCTTCTTGCTTTTTTGGTTTAGGAACCACTGCCGTAGTATCACCAGCTAATTCTGGATATACTAATGACCAATCTAATTCTTGTGAAGGTCTTTCAAAAGCTGAATAACCAAAAACTAAGGCTTCTACAACCATACCTAAGGTTAGAATTTCAGATCCATAAGGCCAGTGCTGAATTTTAAATAAAGCTCCAACAATTACTACTGCTGCTCCTAGACCGTAAATCATGTTAGTTACAGAAATGCTTCCTTTTTTTGCCATTTTAATAGATTTTTTGTTTTGTGAAATTAGGTTAAGTATATATTTGGGGAAATATAGTAAGGGTAATTAGCGACGCGAAGGTCCGTTTCTCATGTTGACATCCTGGTCTACACCAAGATAATCTTGCACAGTTCTAAAGCCGATATAACTACGAGCAGAATCTGCATACTCATAATCTCTAGTACTTACCTGAATTAAGTAAGCAACATCTTTCCAGGAACCACCACGCACGACTTTTCGAGCATTTTTAGTATCGTTAACGTTAGGGTTCATTGTTGAAACATATTCATATGCATTGGGATCATATGAAGACCCTACCCATTCTGCAACATTACCAGCCATATTATAAAGATCATAATCATTAGGCTCATAAGAATCTGCTTCTACTGTATAAAGTGCTTGATCTGCGGCATAGTCACCACGCAAGGGCTTAAAGTTTGCCATAAAACAACCCCGGTCATTTTTAGTATATGGCCCACCCCAGGGGTAGGTTGCACTTTCTAAACCACCGCGAGCAGCGTATTCCCATTCAGCCTCACTAGGAAGTCTAAAACGGTTAACCAATTCTTGACCGCGTTCTTTTTTATAAGAGTTCTTATTGTCTGTACGCCATTGGCAAAAAGCTTTTGCCTGTTGCCAGCTAACACCTACAACCGGATAATCATCATAAGCACTATGCCAGAAGTAATCATTATGCATAGGCTCATTATATGAGTACGCAAAGTCTTTAATCCACACCGTTGTATCTGGATAAATCTTAGTTTCTTCAGTAATTATAAAATCTTTACGAGAGCCTTTCTTCTGACGGGCAGCAGCTTCCATATCAAGATACTTATACTTAAACACAAGCTTTTCAACATCAACAGTTCGCTGACCATTATACGCTTCTTCTAACGGAATATACATCGTATCCATTACCGAAACATAATATTCGTCAGGGTAATCCATAGGATCTTCAATAAGGTCTATATCCCAATTGAGTTTGCGATCACTGTAATCATCACTTAGACTATAATAATTATCATACATGTACTGCTCGTAAGGAGTCATATTTTCTGGATCATAATCCACAAAAGCATAATCACCTATACCCCCAGACCCAGGCGTTTCTCCCATTAGATCAGCTTCAATAGCAAGACGCGCACGTGTAACTGAATCCCGAACCCATTTCACAAATTGTCTATACTCTGAGTTGGTAATTTCGGTCTCGTCCATGTAGAAAGAGCGGACGGTGACAGTTTTTGTTGGGGCATTCTTGATGGCAGCGATGTCATCATCACTTTTACCCATTATAAAAGCCCCTCCAGAAACAAGTGTCATACCGTAGGGTTTTTCTGGATTCCATTTTTTGCCTTTTACTCCCACAAGTTCGCCACGATCATTGCGACCACAACTAACTAATAAGCTTACCATCGCAATAAATGCAATAAACTTCTTCATAGGTAAATTAGGTTAAATCTAGATTTGAGACAGTAAACCTATCTATAAAAATGCTAAAAAGCAATTTTTTGATAAAAATAACATTCAAACCCAAAAAGTTTTGTTAATTATATTTCATTCTTACGCTTTGCCTTATACCAACGCTCGGGAATCTCCTGATTACAAGCGTTTACGTAATCTGCTTGTGTGCAAGGTAATAACGTGTGTCGTTTTAATTTATTATTAGCACCCTCCAAGAAAGGAATCTCAATCCACCATCTTTCAGACTTTGTACTCTTGTAAAAGCTTAAAAGCTCATCTTCAACAGGTACGCTATAGTGCAAAAATTCTGTATCCCGATCTGTAAGCGACTCTTTTATGCGGTAGTTTACCCCCTCAATAAAGTACCAAATAAGCTGCGCCACTAATGCAGCTGCAGTCTCGGTTCGGCCTGCCAAAACATATTCAAAAATCCCAAAAACACTCACACGATCACTCAATCCCGCATAACGTGTTATAGCGCATGCCTCCCTACCATTCAAACCATTTACATGTTCAGGATGCATGTAACCCAAAACCTCAGCCTGTAAAGCAGAAAGATCTAAACTCACTACATCTGCATCTCGCATAACGGGCTCAACACTACTCAAATCTGAAGTAATATTACCCAACCTAAATGAGTCAAAGAACAACTTTTCCATCAGGTCTATTTCCTCCTGACTGTTGTAATAGGTTTGATATGCTAAACTGGAATAATTAAAAAGATTATAAGGCTGGTCGACGATGATTTTTCCGACAAATGACTTATTTGTCATGGGCAAGCTACTATCTCCCAAGTCAAAATCACCATCTACATTTACCAGGTTCACCATCTGATCCAATTCATCGTAAGCACGATACAGCGCATACGTTAAATCCTGAGTACCTCCTAAAATCACAGGGATGATATCGTTTTTAACCAGTTGAGCAACTATAGACCTTAAAGCATATACGGTATCTGAAATACTTTCACCCGCATCTAAATCACCCAAATCACCAATTGTTGTATGCCAATTACCCGGAAATAATTTGTATAATGCTTTACGTACCGAAGTAAAATCTACAGGAATATCAATTTGATCTACCGCCCCTCGATTTTCCCGAACTCCAATAATGGCTATCTGCAGCTCTACCAGCTCCGGCAAACCATCTTGACGAGAGTGAATTTTAATCTGTGAAAACAAACTTTGTTCGTGCAATAAAGCGGCGTGAGCAATCACTGCGTCAGATACCGGAAGTAAATTTTCAAATGCCATGAATTACTTCTTTTTTGCTGTTGTTTTTTTTCGAGTTGCTTTTTTGGCTGTAGTTTTTTTAGCCGCTTTTTTCTTAGGCTTCGGACCTTGTTTTTCTAAAATATCTTTCACCTCTTCTAAAGTGAGCTTTTGCGCATCTACCGTTTTAGGCAATTCTATTTTTACTTTCCCTTTTATAATATTAGAACGTCCCCAACGCGCTTTTTCAACACGTATTCCTTCTTCTTCAAAATTGTGAATAACCTTCTCGCGCTCTTTTTGCTTTTTATCTTCAATTAACTGAACAATATCTTCATCTGAAAGATTATCAAAGTCGTACTTTTTATTGACATTGATAAAAATACCGTTCCACTTTAGATAAGGACCAAAACGGCCCACTCCTTTTTGCACAGGTAAATCTTCATAATGATAGATAGGAGCATCTGCTTTTTGCTTCTCCTTAATATATTCTACAGCTTCATCGTATTCTACTTCAAGAGGATCTCTTCCTTTAGGCAAAGAAACATAGGCTTTACCGAATTTCACATAAGGACCAAAACGCCCATTATTTACCTGAACCTGCTCCCCTTCAAATTCTCCTAAATCACGAGGAAGCTTAAACAAATCCATTGCTTCTTCAAAAGTGATACTTTCCAATTGTTGATCTGGTAATAACCCTGCAAACTGAGGCTTCTCCTCATCTTCTACGGAACCTATCTGCACCATTGCTCCGTATTTGCCTAAACGCACACTTACAGGCTTTCCTGTTTTAGGGTCTGTACCCAAAACACGCTCCCCCACTTCACGCTCAGCATTTTCAGCAACATCTTTTACTTGTGGATGAAAGTCTTTATAAAAATCTTTCATCATCTTAGTCCACTCCTCATTCCCTTCAGCAATCTCATCAAAATTCTCTTCGACTTTTGCTGTAAAGTTGTAGTCTAAAATATTTTCAAAGTGATTGACCAAGAAGTCATTCACTACCATACCTACATCGGTAGGCACGAGTTTCCCTTTATCCGAGCCTACTTTTTCAGTAAGCTTTTCAGCTTTTACCGCTCCTTTTTTCAAAGTCAGCAAGTCGTATTCTCGCTCTACCCCGTCTACATTTCCTTTTTCAATATACTTTCTATTCTGAATAGTAGTAATTGTAGGCGCATATGTTGACGGTCGTCCAATACCTAACTCTTCTAATTTCTTTACCAAAGATGCTTCAGTATACCGATAAGGCGCTCTTGTAAAACGCTCTGTTGCGGTTATCCAAAGATTATCTAAAGCCTCTCCTTCTTTTAATGGAGGTAGAATTCCGCTTTCTTCCTGATCCTCATCATCAGTTCCTTCCAGATACACTTTTAAGAAACCATCAAATTTGATCACCTCACCATTTGCCGTGAAATTAGAAGGATGCTTTGAAGAAGCAATCTGCACATTCGTTCGCTCTAGCTTAGCCTCACTCATTTGAGAAGCAATCGCACGTTTCCAAATCAACTCGTATAAACGAGCCTGATCGCGATCTATATTTACACTATGTTTACTAAAATCTGTAGGCCTTATCGCTTCGTGAGCTTCCTGAGCCCCTTTACTCTTACCTTTATAATTACGCTCTTGATGGTATTTCTCTCCATACGCCGAAATAATCTCGTTTGCTGCTCCTTGTTTAGCATCCTGAGAAAGATTCACACTATCAGTTCTCATATAGGTAATAAGTCCCGCTTCATATAATCGCTGAGCCATATTCATGGTCTTGCTCACCGAAAAGTATAATTTACGCGCTGCTTCCTGTTGTAAAGTTGAAGTCGTAAACGGCGGTGCCGGATTTTTCTTAGCAGGTTTAGTCGTTAAAGCTTCAACCTTAAAAGTTGCATCGGTATTAGCTTCTAGAAATTCCTCTGCCTCTTTCTTAGTATCTAAATTTTTCGGAAGCTTTGCTTTTAAGGTTTTACCCCCTGCATTAGCAAATTCAGCATCTACTCTAAAATAATCTTCTGTATTGAATGCTTGTATCTCCCGCTCACGCTCCACAATAAGCCTTACAGAAACCGACTGCACACGACCTGCAGAAAGACCTCCTTTAACTTTTCTCCAAAGAACCGGAGAAATCTCATACCCTACTAATCTATCTAAAACGCGACGCGCTTGCTGCGCATTAACCAAGTTGTAATCTATGTCACGCGGACTTTCAATAGCTTTTAAAATTGCCTTCTTTGTAATTTCAGAAAAAACAATTCTTTTTGTTTTAGACTTATCAAGCTTCAACTCTTCGGCTAAATGCCAGGCAATTGCTTCTCCTTCCCGGTCCTCATCACTCGCAAGCCATACTGTCTCAGCTTTATTTGCTAAATCTCTCAGCTTTTTTACAACTGATTTCTTGTCTTTGTTAACTATATATTTGGGCGAAAAATCACCTTCTACATCTACTCCAAGTTCTTTTGTTGGTAAATCTGCAATGTGACCAAAACTACTTTCTACCTTATAATCTTTCCCAAGAAATTTCTCTATAGTTTTTGCCTTTGCAGGTGACTCAACAATTACCAGATTTTTTGCCATATTGCTTTTTTGAAAATTTGCCCTAAATAGACCTCGACAAGTCTACGTTATTCTGACTTTAGATTCGCAAAAGTAGTAGAAAATTTATTATTGAGACCTACAAAGCTATAACGACCCTACAGAAATCCTGTTTAAAGCCCCCGCTCCTAGCGGTTTATTCTGTCATTAATTATATCTTAAAATTCGAAAAATCCTTTTTTAATTTCACCCTAATGACACTTTGTCACAACATCTGTTAATCGTATCTTTGCGCACTATTTTTAGGTAGCAGTACGTATTATGGAGAAGATAATTGACGAAAACAAGCAAGGAGAAGCTTTGGTTCTCGAACCACAAACTACAAACACTAAAAAGCTGTTTATAGAAAGTTATGGTTGCCAGATGAACTTTAGCGATAGCGAGATTGTAGCATCTATACTTGCCAATCAAGGATACAATACTACAACTTCACTTGAAGATGCAGATCTGGTTCTGGTAAACACCTGTTCTATCAGAGACAAAGCAGAACAAACAGTTCGCAAGCGTTTAGAGAAATACAATGCCGTTAAAAAAGATAACCCTAAAATGAAAGTGGGTGTTCTGGGCTGTATGGCAGAACGTTTAAAAAGTAAATTTCTAGAAGAAGAAAAAATCGTTGACCTTGTAGTTGGTCCTGACGCTTATAAAGACTTACCTAATTTATTAGACGAGGTCGAAGAAGGTCGCGACGCGATCAATGTGATTCTATCTAAAGAAGAAACTTACGGTGATGTCTCACCAGTACGCCTACAAAGTAATGGGGTTACCGCATTTGTAAGCATTACCCGCGGTTGTGACAATATGTGTACATTCTGCGTAGTACCTTTCACAAGAGGACGGGAACGCAGCAGAGATCCGCAAAGCATTGTAGAAGAGGTAAATGATCTAGCTGCAAAAGGTTTTAAAGAAATCACCCTTTTGGGTCAAAACGTTGACAGTTATTTATGGTATGGTGGCGGTCTCAAAAAAGATTTTGAGAAAGCCAGTGCTATGGCAAAAGCTACTGCTGTAGATTTCTCACGATTGTTAAGTCTTGTTGCCGAAGCTCAACCTAAAATGCGTATTCGTTTTTCTACTTCTAATCCTCAGGATATGACGCTCGATGTGATTAGAACAATGGCAAAGTATCCTAATATCTGCAAATACATTCACTTACCGGTGCAAAGCGGTAGCGATCGTATTCTTAAAGAAATGAATCGCCTGCACACGCGTCAGGAATATTTTGAATTGATAGATAATATTAGAGAGATTATGCCAGACTGTGCGATCTCTCAAGATATGATCACCGGCTTCCCAACCGAGACCGAAGAAGATCATCAAGACACCTTGAGTTTAATGGAGTATGTGAAGTATGACTTTGGATTTATGTTTGCGTATAGTGAACGCCCGGGAACTATGGCTGCTCGAAAACTTGAGGATGACATCCCTCTAGATGTAAAAAAACGCCGTTTAGCAGAAGTGATCGCTCTTCAACTAGAACACTCTCATTACAACACGCAAAAACAGGTGGGTAAAATTGTTGAAGTCCTTATCGAAAAAGAATCTAAGAAAAGTGACGCCGAATGGTCTGGTCGCACCTCTCAAAATACCGTAGCAGTCTTTCCAAAAGAAGATTATAAAGTAGGTGACTTTGTTAATGTAGAAATTAAAGACTGCACAAAATCTACCCTTTTAGGTAAAGCTATAGGTTATTCTGAAAATAATTAATCAATTAGAATGGAATCAGTTCACGCTATTAAACAACGTTTTGGGATTATTGGAGACGATCCTAAACTCAACCGCTCTATTGAGAAAGCTATACAGGTTGCACCTACCGATATTTCTGTATTAGTTACCGGAGAAAGTGGTGTGGGTAAAGAGAGTATTCCGCGTATTATTCACTCCTTATCACACCGCAAACACAATAAATATATTGCTGTTAACTGTGGTGCCATTCCTGAAGGAACAATAGACAGTGAGCTTTTTGGTCACGAAAAAGGTGCTTTTACCGGAGCAACATCAACGCGAAGTGGTTATTTTGAAGAGGCTGATGGTGGAACCATTTTTTTGGATGAAGTTGGTGAATTGCCGCTACCCACTCAGGTTCGTTTACTGCGTGTATTAGAAAACGGCGAATTTTTAAAAGTAGGTTCGTCTAAAACACAAAAGACCGATGTTCGCATTGTGGCTGCAACAAACGTAAAAATGTTTGATGCCATCCAGAAAGAGCGCTTTAGAGAGGATCTGTATTACCGTTTAAGCACGGTAGAGATCAACCTTCCGCCCTTGCGCGATCGTAAAAATGATATTCATTTATTGTTTAGAAAATTTGCTTCAGACTTTGCCAATAAGTATAAAATGCCCACCATTCGCCTCGATGATGATGCAGTAAATGTTCTGTTGAAATTCCGCTGGTCTGGTAACATAAGACAGTTGCGTAACGTTGCTGAGCAAATTTCTGTACTCGAGCAAACGCGCCAGATTTCCGCAGAAAAATTAAGAGCTTATTTGCCGGATACCGGTTCTAATTTACCGGCTGTAGTAGGACAAACTAAAAAGAGCGAAAGCGATTTTAGCAGTGAGCGCGAAATTCTTTACAAAGTACTTTTTGACATGAAAAGTGACTTGAACGACTTGAAGAAACTCACCCTTGAGTTGATGGAAAATGGCAATAATGCTTCAGTTAAGGAAGAAAATAAATCACTGATCAAGAAGATTTATAGCGAAGATGATTCTGATGCTTACGAAAGTGCAGAAGACATCACCGAGGTATTGCAATTACCAGAAGAGTCTGTGGTAAGCAACTCTCAGATGGCAGACAAATACCATTTTGCGGAAGATGTTGAGGAAGAAGAAACGCTCTCTTTACAAGAAAAAGAACTTGAATTGATCGAAAAATCTCTGGAGCGCCACAGTGGGAAACGCAAGGCAGCTGCTAAAGAATTAGGCATCAGCGAGCGCACCTTATATAGAAAAATCAAACAATACGATTTGTAACGCAATGCCAGACAGCTTGCTGCGTTTAAAAGACACCACTTATTCAATATGAAAAAACTTCAAATCGTACTTTTATTTTTTAGCTTTATATGCTTTAATAGTTGTGGCTTCTACTCGTTTACTGGCGCAGACATAGGTAGCGCTGAGTCGTATTACGTAAGCTATTTTCAGAATAACGCTCCTATTGTAGAGCCGGGGATTGACCGTAGATTTACATTTGCTCTATCTGATTTAATTCAGAATCAAACCAGCTTAAATCTGGCTACAAATGCTGCCAATGCAGATCTAATTTATGAGGGCGAAATTGTAGATTATTACATCGCTCCACAAACCGCTACCTCTGATAACGTCGCTGCTCAGAACCGCATTACCATTGTAATTCTATGTCGATTTACAAACAAAACCATAACAGACGGTAGCGCAGATTTTGAAAAACGTTTTTCATTCTTTGTAGATATTGCGGGTACTGCGCAGCCTGTGGGAGCCGTTTTAGATGGTGCGATAGAAGAAATTTACGAGCGAATCACACAAGATATTTTTCAGGAATCTTTAGCTAACTGGTAAATGAATACTAAGACGTTTACATCCCTTTTAGAACACCCGGATCGTGTTACACCAGAGCAGACAACTCAGCTAAAAACGATTATAAAAGAGTTTCCTTTTTTTCAGGCAGCTCGGGCGCTCCAATTAAAAGGTTTGAAAAACGAAGACAGTTTTCTTTACAACAACCAGCTCAAACAGACCGCAGCACACACACAAGACCGCACGGTTTTATTTGATTTTATTACTTCTGAAATATTCAATCAAAGCGACATCAGCCAGCAGATAAAATCTCAAGAAGCTTACCTGCACAATATGCCGGTTTATGATGCCGTAGATGTTTCTGCTGATATGGAGGCCGAAGAGTTGGTAAAGGCCAATCAGGTTTTATCTAAAGACTTTTTTATACCAAAAGAAGCTTCAGAAGAACCTGAAACCACACCAGAAGCTAACGCAGAAGAGCAGTTACAAATCGGTAAACCTTTAGATTTTAATCCAGCTGAAACACATTCATTTGGAGAATGGTTAAAACTAACTTCTTTCAATAAAATCAACAGAGTCGAAACCACTGAAGAAGTTGCAGAAAAAGAAAGCAACCATGAGGCTTTAAAACAACAGGAAATTGAACACAAACCACTTCCTGAACGCACTACTTACGAAACAGATGATGACCCGGAACGTACGCGTCGTTTGGAGCTTATTGATAAATTTATAGAGCGCAATCCCAAAATAAAAGTGAGTCCACCAGACTCTTCTTTTAAAAAGACCAACTTAGAAGATCGCTTTCAGCCCAACGACAGCCTGATGACAGAGACCTTAGCTCGGGTCTATGTAGAGCAAAAAAACTTTTCAAAAGCTAAACAAGCTTATCGGATTTTAAGTTTGAAATATCCGGAAAAAAGTGGTTTCTTTGCAGACCAAATTCGGGCAATAGAGAAATTGCAAGAAAATAAATAAAGTAAACAGCGGGAAAAGCCTAAACTCAAAACCGCATTTTATAAAGTCAAAACTATGTTTTTTATATTTTTAGTTTTAATCGTAATTGTAGCCTTTTTACTTATCGTTGTAATTATGGTTCAAAACCCTAAAGGTGGTGGTTTATCTTCTTCTTTTGGAGGTGGCGGTTCTCAACAAATAGGTGGTGTTAAAAAGACCGGTGATTTTCTAGATAAAAGTACCTGGGGTCTTGCAACTGCATTATTGGTTTTGATTTTAATTTCTAACGTAACTATTTTTGGCGGAGGTTCTTCAAATGAATCTAAAGTTATCGAAGGTGAAAATGTAGAAAATATTATGCCTGTTCAAGAAGCACCTGCTCCTGCAGCAACTGCCCCGGCGACAGACTCAACAGAAGAATAAATGACAATTTAGTCATACGCAATTTATAGGAGGCTGTCTAAAAAGGCAGCCTTTTTTTATAGGATTTATTCTGAATATGTTTTAATTTCATGGAATGAAAGCAAAACCTGTTTGGAAGACCGACCATCAGTCTCAGTTGAGCCTGCTTCCGCCTAGTTATGATGATTTTGTAGCGCAGAACCATCCCGTACGTATAGTAAATGCGATTGTCAACCAGATCGATATAAGTTCCATTGAGGTTACTTATAAAGGTGGAGGTACATCAAGTTACCATCCCCGTACATTGCTCAAAATACTGATCTATGCCTACCTTCGCAATCTGTATTCCTCCCGCAAGATAGAGC
>NZ_QOVK01000035.1 GCF_004104075.1 Leeuwenhoekiella polynyae
AAATAATTCCTCTTTCTTCATAATGGTGTAAAATTTAAAGTTAAAAAAATAGCGGGGGCATGCCCCCGCTATTTTTAGTTACACATTTTATGAGATAGTGCTAAATAATATTTCAAGGCTTTTTTGTTAGTCTAAGATTTCCATTAAATCTTCATAAGTAATTGTTTCTTCATCATTACTACGCGGTAAGTTTGAAGTATATAAAACATTTACTCGTATAGCTTTAAGTCCTACTACTCCTTGAACATCTTCGAGTTCCAGATATTCAATTTCAGAGCCTAAATATTCTTTACGCTGCAAGTAGTTAATATAACGGGTATATTCCTCTGCATCGGTATCCTGAGAATAAATAATGGCTATTTTACCTTTTTGTGTTATACGCTCATCTGTTCCTTTAACAAGAGCTTTATCTATACGCTTTTTGATAATTTCATATCGTGCGTTATATGTACCATCAACATCAAATTTCTTCTCGTCCATTCTATATCTAATAGACAAAGTGGTGCTGAACACAAGAATCAATGAAGCAGCATCTAATTGTAATTCTGCTCCTTCTTGTTTGTGATAGAAGTGATTTTCCATCTCACACATCGTACAAAGCTGCCACAATCTAAGGTTGTATAAATACACTTTGTTAAATTTCTCCTTAGGAGTCATAGATGCACCGATGTAGATATTATGATCTACACCATCTGTCTTATAACGCTCAAAATAATGCGGAAAAATTTGTTGTGCTTCTTGTTGTTTTCTATCTAAAAAGGTTGCTAGATTTTGATTAATCAGCTGAACCGTATCATCATAATTTTTACGGTTTTGATAAATCAAACCAGTATCTTTATTAATAGATTCTTTATAATTATCAATCTCTCTTTTCAGCTCAGGTATTTTAGTGTTAAGATGACTCAATAAAGGATTCACCTCTTCTTGAAGTAATGCGAAAACTTCACTTTCACTATTGGCATTCAATCTTTCCTTTATCTCTTCAGTAAACTCTTGAATTCTAAACTTTACCTGCTCATAAATAGGTATTGGATTAGATTCTAATGCTAGATCAAGAATACCGTGAACCATCTCTAACTGAATCAAAATATCTTGCTGAATGGCTTTATTACGCTCGTCTGAAGAGCCAACTATATCTATCTGCCCATAAAGTGGATAAACATCCTCAAAGGCTATATCTTTAAATGCAGCAAATTTACCTGCATTTTGATTATTTATAAATCGCTTAGCTTCCTCTTCAAAAATCCACAATACACTAGGATGAATACTTGTACATTCATTTTGAATAACTGCCTTTATTCTATTCTCTTCTTCAAACTTTTTTCGTTCTACAGTTGAGATAATATAGGGTAATACATCGTCTAATTTTGTTGCATTAAGACTATGTAAAGAGTTTCTTTTAGAAGATGCTAATTCTAGAACGGCTAGTAATTCATTACCCAATGTTATTGGTGCAAGCATACAGCTTTTAATATTCTGTTTTAATAAATTTTGAGCTAGTACTTCATTTTCATTCTTTCTAGCATAGTCCTCCACATCGGGGATTACAAAATATTTTTTATCATGTATCAACGTATTATAAGAGCCGTCGCACATACTTTGACGACAATCAGAGCGAGTTTTCTCATTAAGAATAAAGCTTGTTGCATCACCGTCACTCATTCTCGTAAAAAGGTCTTCTTCCTTATCAAATTCTGTAAACCCTACACGTAAATCAGGAATATTAAAAATAGAACTGAATATATTTTGAAACTGCTTTGCAGTATTTCCCTGCTTTAAATTTTTTCTAGAAAGCAATGTGCTTTTTAAGTCTGATATAGAATCGTCAACAGTAACATCTGTAAGGTTTAAAATAGTAATACCCTTAAGAATCCAACTTTGAGGCGGAAAATATTCCTTCCACAGAGACACATTGTCTCCATTTTCTATCAGCCTGTCTACAATTTCTGGAGTGATTTCAATAGAAATATCTGTAGGTTCACAAAATGTAAAATCCGCATTCATTGACGCTCTGTAAGTACGTATAACTCCATTTTTATCAGGAATCTCGTAAAACATAGGTCTCTTAAAATCTATATCGTAGTTATAATAACTATTCAAAATAACCACACATCCTATGATGTAGTAATAATTAGGATCCAGATTTCTAATAGCCAAATCAAAATCTTCTCCTGCATCCTCAATAATTGAAGCAAATCTTCGGGTAGGATTGAATATCTTATTCTTAAAAGGAATTGTAGCTGCTTTAATTTCATTTTTAGTTAAGGCAGCGGGAAAGAGATTATCAAGTAGCGTACTTAGAGTTTCTTGGAGTTCATCAATCTTCTCAGAGTCTTCAATACCATCTATAAGTTCAGGGAAAGATTCTGCATATTCCAGAATAGATTTTAAATAATTCTTAGTCACCTCATTTTTAGATTGGTGCATACGCTTTGTAAGCATCTCTAAAACTTTAGCGAAACTTAGCTGTATCTGTAGTGGAAACTCATCTAAATCTTCCATATCCTTAATCTTTACATTCAAAATACTAAAATAGTTCTGAACCCGTTACTATTGGTTTGTCTTTAACATAGGTTTAAACTTACATTATAATCTGTCAAATATCGAGCCCACTTGATATAGCTAACATAACTTCTAAGAAAACTTAAAATCACGTATATTGCAGCACAACTAAATCTAGATAAGAATGAATAAATTTTGTTTACTAATTGCGGCAGCAATTTTACTTATATCCTGCGGCTCTGATGCCGGTTTTAAGATTAACGGTACCACACCAGATATTAATAACGGAACCAATGTTTTCTTACAGAGAATTGATGCAAATAATCAATTACAAAACATCGATACGACTGTTATTAAGGAAGGAAAATTCAGCTTTAATCCTGAACCCGTTAGTGCTCCAGAAATGATGGTTTTAACTTTTGAAAGCGCTCGCGGAAACGTAATACTTATTGCTGAAAATGAAGAGATTACTGTAAAAGCTTATAAAGACAGCTTATATACTTCTGAAGTTAACGGTGGTGCTGAAAATGACTTTTTTAAACTCTATTATGACGATGTGGTTGCATCTAATAAAGAGAAGCAAAAATTACAACAAGAAGGGATGGCTGCAATGCAAAGCGGCGACACGTCAAAAGTAACCATCATTCGTAACGAGTTTGACGCTATTAATGATGCGGATACACGCAGAAGAATTCAATTAATTGAAGAGCATCCCAGCGAATTTGTAAGTGTTATCATTTTATCTGATTTAGTAGGTACACAGGCTATTGAAGCTGATAAAGCTGAAGAATTATTTGAAAGTCTTGATGATAATCTAAAAGAAATTGACAAAGGTGTTAAGCTTAATGAAATGATCGCTAAGTTAAAGTCTCAAGAAGCTGCTGCTTCTCAAGCAGAAATAGGTAACAAAGCACCTTCTTTTACCGCTCCTACGCCAGATGGCTCAGAATTGGCTCTAGCTGATGCAATGGGTTCTAAGTATACGATTATAGATTTCTGGGCAAGCTGGTGCAAGCCTTGTCGTCAGGAAAATCCTAATGTGGTTTCTGTTTATAACACGTATCACGACAAAGGATTAAACATTATCAGCGTTTCTTTAGATCGTGCTAGTGACAAAAGCAAATGGCTTACTGCCATAGAAAATGATAAAATGGACTGGTATCATGTTTCAAACCTTATGGAATGGCAAGATCCTGTAGCTCGCAAATATGGGATAACTGCAATACCAGCAACGTATCTCATTGATGCAAACGGTACTATTATAGATAAAAATTTACGTGGAGAAGCTCTTGTTTCTAAAATACGAGAACTTTTAGGCGAAGGATAATTTTCTAAAAGACCTTAAAAAAGCAAAAGCCCTGAACATTGAGTTCAGGGCTTTTGCTTTATAGGAGAAAAAAACTTATTATTTCTTCAGTTCAAAAGCCTGAACCTTAGCATTATTATTACCTACTAGTATAATTTCTTTTCCCTGAACTTGAAGCGGTACAATACGCTTTACATCGCCATTTGCAAAGAAACCAGAATCTTTAGAGGTTTTTACCTTAAAAGCTCCTGTTCCATCTCCTAAAAGTAAAACACCGGTACCGCTATCTGCACGTGGTGTTTCGATCTCTGAAACAAATAAGTTACCAGCAAGCAAGGCATCCAGATTTCCGTCATTATTAAAATCTTGAACGATTATATCATTTACAGGGGCAAGCTGCACTTCTGTGGGAAGTTTATGAACCTTAAAATTACCTCCCGTATTTTCTAAATAGATAGTATTAAAAGTATCTGCTGTATAGTGCAAAGATTTTTCAAGATCTTTTTTACCATAAACCTCATCGATTTCTAAGGAGGCAAAAATATTATATTGCTTAATCTCTTTTTTTAAACTTGGAATTTGCTCTGAAGAACATGAAAATCCACGTAACGGGAAATGTCCATCGCCATTGTAATAACCTAAGACAATATCGCCTTTTCCGTTATTATCAAAATCATCGTAATAAATATCAAAAGGTTTTTCTACTGTGGTCTGGTATTTATAATTAGCACCCAGGTTCCCAATAATAAAATCCTCGTCACCATCATTATCAAAATCTCCCTTTCCTATACTAAACCACCAGCCTGAAGTTTCTGCCAAAGCAGCTATTTCTCTCTTGGTAAGACGACCATTTTCATTCTCAAAATAGGTAATTGCCATCCACTCGCCTACGACCAATAAATCCAAGTCTCCATCGGCATCAACGTCAGACCAGACTGCATCGGTAACCAAGCCTAAGTCTTTAAATTGTGGAGCTAGTTCTTCAGTAAGGTTAGTGAGTTTTCCATTTTCATTAATGAGTAACTGGCTGGTTGCCGGTAGCGGATATTCGTGCGGTGTTATTCTTCCACCAATAAAAAAATCAACATCTCCATCTCCTTCATAATCGACTGCGATAACTTTAGAACCACTTTCCGCTAGGGCGTTTTCAATCTCTTTTTTGATGAAAGATCCTTTGGTATCATTCTCATAATAGCGATCCAGATAAAAGTCTGAACCCTTAACTTCTTCATTCCCTCCACTTACTACAATTAAATCTTGAAAACCATCACTATTTACATCGGCAAATACTGCATCAAGATCCTCTTGAGAAGCATCGTTTTTAAAAACTTCTGCAAGTAATTCTTTAAAGCTTCCATCTGTTTGCTGAATATAAACTGAACCGGGAAAACCGGCAGCACCGCCTATATAAATATCCTCTAACCCATCATTATTGATATCACCTTTTGCCATTGCAGGACCAAATTGTGATAATTTATGTGGAAGCAACACCTGCTCTTCAAAATCATCATAATCATTTTCAGGTGTTTTCACTTTTATAGGAAATTCTGAAGTTACATCCTTAAAATGAGCATTTGTTAACCCAAAACTGTAAATAGACTTTCCATTTTGCGCGTTTTCCTCAGTAACACTCAGCTGTTGATTTGCCTCGACATTTTTTAAACGCATTTGCTTCCCGTTAGGCCAAGAAACTATAACACTATCAACACTAGTTGAAGCACCAAGACCAAAATGTGCCACTTGTTCACTGGTAGAATAGATACCCCGTACGTTTGTCAACTCTTGCATTTGGGTATCACCGTTAACATAAACCGAAACACGCGCCCCCAAAACAGCTAAATTATTTTTATCAACCGGTTTAATTCTCAAATAATTGCTAGATGCTTGCTGATCTGAATTGTTGCGATAAATGAATGCTTCTGCATTTATGTTATTAACCACGATGTCAAGATCGCCGTCGTTATCTAAATCTACATAAGATGCACCATTAGAAAAAGATGCCTGATCCAGCCCCCATTCTTGTTGAACCTCAATAAAATCAAGATTACCAGTATTTTTAAAAGCAAAGTTTTTTAAAGGTTGAGACGGAATTAATTCAACCACCTTATCTACATCTAGAATATCAAAAATAGTTTTGATTCCGCCACCATCAGGGTGCTTGAGAACCCAATCATGAGTAAGCTTGTTAATGTAAGCCGCAACCTCTTTATCTGCATCTGTATTTCGTATGTCTCGCAAAAGACCATTGGTAACATAAGTGTCTTTTAATCCATCATTATCAAAATCTGCAATTAGATTTGCCCAGCTCCAATCAGTAGCTGCCATACCGGTATACTGACCTATATCGCTAAAGCTTCCATTACCGTTGTTAAGTTGTAATGTGTTATACATATATTGATAATAACCGCCGTCACTCACAACTTTCCAAAACGATTTTGGGTTCATTCCGCTCATATTAGATTTTAGACGATAATTGTCTTTAGCAACCATATCTACCACAAATACATCAAGAAGGTTGTCATTATTCAAATCTGCAGCATCCACACCCATACTGTAATATGGGATGTGTTGTAAGGCTTCTTCAGTTTTATATGAAAAAGTTCCGTCTTGATTATTAATGAAAAGAAAATCTGGTGCTGCAAAATCGTTCGCAACATATAAGTCTGTCCAACCATCGTTGTTAAAATCACTTGCTGAAACTGCATTAGGAAATCCTGTGATTGAAACTCCGGCTTGTTCTGAGGTTTCGATAAATGAAGTTCCGTTATTGTTTTTAAAGAGTTTTAAATGATATTCTTCTTTTCTCAACTCTGTCCCAGAGAAAATTGAATAACTACCCGGGTTTGGTGGTTGCGTGAGTAACAAAAGATCAAGGAAACCATCTTTATCATAATCAAAAAAAGTTGCGTGACGCGTGCGTTCATTATCAGCTACACCATATTCCGCTCCGCGTTCTGTAAACGTATTATTCTGATTATTTATGTATAATAAATTCTTACGCAATTCTGGCTTGTCATCATAAAGCTCTCTGCTCACATAAATATCTTGAAAACCATCGTTATTAACATCTGCAATAGTGACACCTGTAGACCAACCACCGTCAAACTCAATTCCGGCTTCCTTTGTAATTTTTTTAAACTTTAAATCACCTTGATTCAAATAAAGTTCGTTAGCAACTAAGTTCCCTGCAAAGAATAAATCCTGTAGTCCGTCATTATTTATATCAATTACCCCTACTCCTGCTCCACCATAAAAATTAGCGTAAATCAGAATATTTTCAGTCTGAGAATCTTTTAAAGTATTCACAAAATCGACTTCGGTCTCAGATGCAGGTAATAAATCAAAAAGTTTTGTTGCTTGTGCATTTGCTGTAGTAGAAATAAACGCAGAAACAGAAAAAATCCACAGTGCAATTAAAGAGAATCTCTTTATCATAATTAATCTATTAATTAAGAAACTAATTTATAAAAAAAGGAGGGCTATTGCCCTCCTCTAATTTTTATACTATAAATCTTAGAAGACAACTGATATTAGTTGTTATCCCACCATACATTAACTGTCCATACATCTCCTCCCATTGCTGAAGCAGCAGCAGAATAGTTTTCAGGATTGTAGGTAGACTCATCTGCAGGATAGATTTGTCGCACAGGTATGGTACCGTTAGAAAAGTTTCCTATATAATTTACAGGAGTTAATTCTGGATATGCAGATCTTCTCCAGTTTGACCAAGCTTCTGTAAAGTTACCAAGTAAACCGGTAGTCGCCCAGTATTGAATGTTGATCATTTTTAATGAAGCTTCTGTAGAAGAAACATCTAAAGGATTAGCAGCCACATATGCTGTAATATCTGCAGTAGCGATCTGCGAACCTCCATATTTATTGATCGCAGTCATTGCTCCACTTAATCCGTCAGCATAATACTCAGCAGCTGTGCCTCCTACATTATAGCCTCTTACTGCAGCTTCAGCAAGTAATAACTGGGTTTCTGCATAAGTCAATACAAATACAGGAGCCTCAAGATTACGATACATAGAAGTTGGTCGAGAATATGCTCCAATTGGTGCATCAGAATCACCTTCACCGTTTGCGTCAGTAGGGCCTGGATAGTCTGGTGCATTAGAAATATCTGTAGCTCCTCCGTTAAGGTCATAACCGTTAGGCATTCCTAATTGAATTGCAGGGTCTGAATCTCCACTTAAACTTGCATCTTGATTAGCCGCTAAACCAGCTTCAGGAACCTCAGCAATTATACTCAAACGAGGATCATCTGTTGAGTTTAAGTAATCGATCATTACATCAGACCAGCGTACTTCATAGTAATCTGAAGCTGTTGCCAAAGCGGCACTGTTACTGTTGTGAAAACCAGTTGAATTATCGGTTAAAAGAATCGCTTCATCAGCGGTAGAAGCAAACACCCCACCTGCAGCGGCAGTTTCTACATAAGATTGTGCAAGAGATTCGTCTACATTTACTAAGCGCATAGCCATTTTAAGCATCAAAGAATATCCAAATTTTTTCCATTTGCTAATATCCCCATCATAAAAAATATCATTAGTAGGGCTATCTGCAGAAGCATCTAGTGCGCTAATTGCAGTATTCAACTCTTCTAATAATTGAGGATATAATTCTTCTTGCTTATCATAAGAAGGTCTTGATATACCATCTTCTAATTGCAATGCTTCATTGTAAGGCACATCACCATACACATCAGACATAAAAGCAATAGACTGAATTTTGACAATATCCGCAATATTAGCAAGGTTAGGATATCCTTTATCTATTGCGAGCTTTTTCATCTGATACATCTCTGAAGCAACACGATAGTTATCAGACCATATACTTGCAGCATATCCCGGTGTACTACCAGAAGGCACATATTTATCTGCATTGGTATAATAGTTTGCAATAGTTGATGTAGAAGCCATTAACTGCACCCACATAGATTGGAACAGAATAGGGCCTCTATATCCCGTTGTACTGTTTGCATATTTATATAGTGCGTCTGGTAATATAAGATTAGGATCAAAAATTTCACCTGAAGCTTTATCGGGATCTGTATTAATTTCCGTGAAGTCGCTATCACAAGATGCTAATCCCAGAACTACAACAGCTGTTATAAGTTTTATATATTTTTTCATTTTACTTTATTTTGAAATTTACGTTTAGACCAAGAGATCGTGATGATGGTAAACTACCTCCTTCAATACCTAAGAAGTTTACTGTTGAACCAAAACTACTTTCAGGATCTATGTTTTCTGCTTTACGCCATAAGATCGCAAGGTTACGAGCTACAAGAGAAACCCTAATTCCTTCAAAGAATTTCACATTGTCAAACATCTCAGAAGGGAAAGAATACCCTAAAGTAACTTGTCGTAACTTGATAAAATCACCATCAACTACACTCTTACTATTAATTCGCTGAATTTCATTTTGATAATATGTCTGAGCATCTACAGTTACTCCATCATTGGTTAGACCGTTCTCACGACCAACTAAAGTAGCTTTACTTAAACCGTTAAAACGAGCATAGTATTCTGTTGCCGATAGTACTTTATTACCGTAGTTAAAATCAACTAAGAAAGCCAGATTGAAGTTTTTATAAGAAAAGTCGTTATTAAAACCACCGTAAAACTTAGGTAGCACCTGGCCAAATGATTTTAACTCACCACGTACCGGTAAACCTTCAGAATCGTATTGAATACTTCCGTCATCATTATAAGCATAATCATAGGCTCTAATTTGTGGGCCAGCTTCTCCTACAACCATAGCTGTTGTTGCCGCTCCTACAACTGCTCGGTTTGTACCTAGAGTTAATGGATTATTATCTGTATCTGTTTGAAGTACTTCATTTTTCAAATAGGTAAAGTTAAAAGAAGAATTCCAAGAGAAATTCTCTGTAGTTACAGGAGAACCGGTTAATAAAACCTCTAAACCTTTGTTTTGAAGTGAACCAGTTGCTACAACACCTTTATTAAAACCAGATGCCGCGCTATAATTTGCGTTATATATCTCATCATGCGAAGTTTTAACAAAATACGCTAAATCCAAACCTAGCTTATTATTAAACATTTTCAAGTTAAGTCCAACTTCAAATTCATCAAGGGTAAAAGGCTTTAGTGCTAGATTAGGTAGATCGCTAGGGCTAGAACCCGTAGCAACTCCATTTATAGAATTACCAGCAGTGTAGTAAAAACTTGTTCCATATGCTGACCCAGGTTCTCCACTGGTAACTGCATATGACGCTCTTAACTTACCAAAGCTTAAAGCATCTATATTGAGAAAATCATCAAAAATAAAAGATGTTGTAACCGAAGGAGTAAAGATACTGTTATTATTCTCAGGTAGAGTTGAATAAACATCATACCGACCAGTAGTAGTAACAGTTAAGAAATTTTTATAACTAAAATCAAAAGAATAATATCCTGACTGAACCTCTTTTTCTTCATAGTCGTATGACCTACCAATATTTACCACATTTAAAGGAGAATATAAATATGGGAAGATAAACGGACCACCACTTACTCCTACAGTCTGATACTTGTTTCTTCTCAAAGTAGCACCTGCCAAAGCATCAACTTCAAAGTCTTCTGTAATATTAAAGTTAGTTCCAAAAATACCATCAATATTTAGTTCTGATCGGGTAGACTGTCCTTTTCCGCTCAAATTTCCGTTTGAATTTGCTTCTGATAAATAAGCTAAACCATAAGGATCAACACTAAAAAATGTATCATTAGAGGTATCATTACCTAAACGTAATAAAGCATAAGTGTTATCGGTAAAACTATATTTAGAAGATAATATTGAAATAAAACGCTTACGGGTAGGGTCGTTAACGCCTTGATTTGTGATGAAATAAGGGTTTGTTGCATAGGCATCATCGCTAAAAATGATCTCTTGACCATTCTCATCAAAACCTGGTGCAAAAATCGTATGATCTACGTTAGGTGCTAATAAGTAAAAATTTGTTGGGTTTTTAGGACCGTCACTTAAAAAAGGCTGGTTATCATAACGCTCATCAGTATAATTTACTGTTGCTGAAACATTTAACTTATCTGTGATATTTTGATCAGCTGTAAGGTTTACTGTTATACGGTCAAGACCACTATTTGGAACTATTGACTCTGAATTTAAATTGGATAATGAAAGTCTAAAAGAACCATCACCTACGCCTTTAGAAACTGAAAGTGTATTGGTAAATGTATTACCTGTATCATAAAAGTCGATATAACTGTTACCGGCTTTGCTATACGAATACGTATTACCATCATAACCTAGAACATCACTACCATCTAAACGCGCTCCCCAGGATCTGCGATTAGTTGCTTGCGCAATAGCTGCACTTCCAGGCTTAAGACCATTGATACCTTGACCATAAACAGATTGAAAATCTGTTAAATCCATTGCTTTTTCAACCTGAAAATTTGAATTTAGAGTAATGCTATAATCTCCTTTACTTCCTTTCTTAGTGGTAACCATTATAACCCCGTTAGAAGCACGTGATCCATAAAGGGCTGAAGCTGATTGACCTTTAAGCACCGTCATAGATTCAATATCATCCGGGTTAAGGTTTCCTATACCGTCACCGCCATCAGAACCACCCCATTCTCCTGCAGAACCACGCTGTGTATTATCCATTGGCACCCCATCAATAACGAACAATGGAGAAGTAGAACCCGTATTAGCACTTGACAAACCTCTTAATAAGATTTTAGCTGTACCACCGGGACCACTGTTGGTTTGTTTTATTGATAAACCTGAAACCTTACCTACTAAACCGTTTGCAACGTTAGTTTCTCGAGCCTGAGTTAGACCATCTCCAGCTACTTCAGTAACCGAGTAACCAAGCTTTCTTTGGTCTTTAGTAATACCTAATGCCGTTACCACAACTTCACCTAGTTGCTGAGCATCCTCTTCCATTTTCATATTGATCACTGTTTGACCACCTACTGTAACGTCTTTAGATAAAAAACCTAAAGATGAAAATGTAATTACAGGATCAGAAGTGGTTAACTCTAATGTATAATTACCGTCAAAATCTGTAGAAGCACCGTTAGTAGTACCTTTCTCGATGACATTCGCTCCAGGGAGCGGAACACCGGTATTATCTGTTACCGTACCGGTAATGGTCTGTGCCACTACCCCTTGCATAAAGAGCAGTGTAACAAAGCCAAGTATATACTTTACCTTCACATTCATGTTGTTAAATTTTGAGTTAATTAATTGTTATGAAAAACTTAATACATCTAAAGGTGTCTATAAATCTGTGTTAAAAAAAACAATTTCGACATGTAACGTATGTGAAAAGGTTAATAACATCATTTTTAGCATAAAACGATTTAAAACACCTTAAGAACATTACATATATTTTAGAGAAATACTTACAACTACCTTATTAAACAAGACAAACAAAAGGTTTTTATAGAATACAAGCAATAATTTAAATCAAATACTAAAAATATCGTAATTAGTACTTAAGGACTATCCTCGTGTATAATTCTTAGTATGAAAATCAGAAAATTCTGACATACCTAAATATGAAGCATAAAAAAGCCTGATTATTAAATAATCAGGCTGTATATAAAATATATTACTTTGGATTAAGCTTCCATTGAAGCTTGCACTCCAGCTGATAATCTTTTATAAGTACCATTTTCTAGACGCTCTCTAATTGAAGAGAATGCATCCAGTGTTTCTTCTACATCTTGTAAGTTATGGGACGCTGTTGGTATCAAACGTAGCAAAATCAATCCTTTAGGAATTACAGGGTAAACTACAATAGAGCAGAAAATACCGTGGTTCTCCCGTAAATCTTTCACCAATGCCATCGCTTCAGGAATACTACCTTTAAGATAAACAGGTGTAACACAACTCTGCGTAGTTCCTATATCAAAACCACGCTTCTTAAGTCCGTTTTGTAATGCGTTTACATTCTCCCAAAGCTTCTCTCGAAGTTCTGGCATAGTACGCAACATGTCTAAACGCTTAAGCGCTCCTACTACCAACTGCATTTGCAAAGATTTTGCAAACATTTGCGAGCGCAAGTTGTATTTTAAATAATCTATGATCTCTTGATCTGCAGCTATAAATGCCCCAGTACTTGCCATCGACTTAGCAAATGTAGCAAAGTAAACATCAATTTGATCTTGAACGCCTTGCTCCTCACCTGCTCCTGCACCTGTAGCTCCTAAAGTACCAAAACCATGTGCATCATCTACAAATAATCTAAAGTTGTACTTTTCTTTAAGCGCAACAATTTCTTTTAATCGTCCTTGCTCCCCACGCATTCCAAAAACACCTTCAGAAATTAAAAGAATTCCTCCTCCGGTTTGTTCTGCTAGTTTTGTCGCACGTTGTAGGTTCTTTTCGATACTTTCAATATCGTTATGCTTATAGGTAAAGCGTTTACCCATATGTAAACGCACACCGTCTATAATACACGCATGAGCATCTACATCATAAACAATGATATCATCTTTGGCAACTAGGGCATCAACAGTAGAAACCATTCCTTGATAACCAAAGTTTAACAGATAAGCAGCTTCTTTTTTTACGAAAGCAGCCAACTCAGTCTGTAGTTGTTCGTGCAGAGAAGTGTGGCCACTCATCATACGAGCCCCCATCGGGTACGCTGAACCGTATTCAGCAGCTGCAGCTGCATCTACTTTGCGTACTTCTTCGTTGTTAGCAAGCCCTAAATAATCATTAATACTCCAGGTAATAACATCTTTACCTCGAAATTTCATTCTGTTTGAAATAGGCCCTTCTAATTTAGGGAATACAAAATATCCCTCTGCCTGTGCTGCCCATTTCCCTAAAGGACCTTTGTCCTTATAAATCTTGTCAAATAAGTCTCTCATACATCAATATTCAAACAAAAAGAAACTGTCTTTTTGTTATTCTTTGCTATTTTCTTATCAATTTAGGGTTAATCATTTATAACTAATTTCCTGAAAAAAAAGTTATTCAGGATTTACTTAATAAATTCAATTTTATCTACACCCACTTCATTTTCTGCATCAAAGAAGCCTTGTTCGTTCATCCAGTCATCACTATATATTTTACTCATATAGCTTCTGCCATGATCAGGAAACATAATTACTACTTTAGAATTTTCATCAAATTCTCCTGCAGCCGCCATTTGAATAGTTCCTTGTACTGCAGCTCCACTTGTATATCCTACAAATAAACCTTCAGTCTTTGCGATTCTACGTGCGGTGTGTGCACTTTCTTCATCAGAAACTTTTTCAAAATAGTCTATCACATCAAAGTTTGTTGCGGTAGGTATTAAGTTTTTACCCAAACCTTCTATACGGTAAGGATAAATTTCATTTTTATCAAATTCCTGAGTCTCGTGATATTTTTTAAGAACGCTTCCGTAAGCATCAATTCCTAAAATACGGATATTAGGATTCTTTTCTTTTAGATATTTTGCTGTACCCGATATTGTTCCTCCGGTACCACTACACGCTACAAAATGCGTCAGCTTACCTTCGGTTTGCTCCCAAATTTCAGGACCTGATGTCGCATAATGTGCATCTGCATTCAACTGATTAAAATATTGGTTGATATAAACAGAACCTTTGTTTTCGTTATGAATGCGTTTTGCAACTTGATAATATGATCTAGGATCGTCTGCACTTACATTGGCCGGACAAACATAAACTTTTGCCCCCATCGCTCTCAGTGCATCTATCTTGTCTTTTGAAGATTTTGAACTAACGGCAAGAATACATTTGTACCCTTTAACAATACTCACCATCGCAATACTAAAACCTGTATTCCCAGAGGTTGTTTCTACAATAGTATCACCAGGCTTTAAGATTCCTTTTCGTTCTGCATCTTCAATAATATAAAGTGCTATACGATCTTTTGAAGAATTACCCGGATTAAACGCCTCAACCTTAGCGAAATAAGACCCTGGAAGATCTTTTGTAATTCTATTGAGTCGTACTAAGGGGGTGTTACCTACCAGCTGAAGGACGTCATTATAAACGTTAAGGTGTTCTTTCATAGAAGAATTATCGTTTCGAGTACTCTTTTAGTAATTCCTAAAACCGTTATTTAAAACCTTGCAAATTTACAGGAAATTTTTGGAATTACTTTGATTTTCCTGCTAAATCAATCAGAAAGGCATAATCTTTTGCAGTTTCTTTTAGGGCTTCAAAACGGCCTGAAGCCCCACCGTGACCGGCATCCATATTAGTCTCAAAATAAATTTTAGTGTCTGCAATATTCTTATCGCGTAAACGCGCAACCCACTTAGCAGGCTCCCAATACTGTACTTGACTGTCGTGATAACCTGTTGTCACTAATATGTTAGGGTAATTTTGCACAGTTACCTGATCATAAGGAGAATATGATTTCATATAATCATAATACTCTTTATCATTAGGGTTACCCCACTCATCATATTCTGAAGTTGTTAACGGAATACTATCGTCTAGCATTGTGGTAACTACATCTACAAACGGAACAGCCGCAATCACACCATTGTAAAGCTCTGGAGCCATATTTAAAATACCCCCCATTAGTAAACCGCCAGCTGACCCTCCATAGGCATACAGATTGTTTGAGTTGGTATAGCCTTGCTCTATCAAATAAGTAGAGCAGGCAATGAAATCCGTAAACGTATTCATCTTTTTAAGTAACTTCCCATCTTCGTACCAGTTTCGACCCAAATATTCACCTCCACGTACGTGAGCAATAGCAAAGATAAATCCGTTATCAAGCAGACTCAATCTGGAGGTTGAAAAAGCAGGATCTGTAGTAATCCCATAACTCCCGTATGCGTATTGCAGCAAGGGGTTACTTCCATCTAAAGTGATTCCCTTTTTGTAAACAATAGAAATGGGAATTTCAACACCATCTTTTGCCGTTGCCCAAATACGTTTTGACTCGTAATTATCTTTATCAAAATTTCCGCCTAAAACCTCAACCTCTTTCAAAATCTCTTTTTCCTTAGTTCTCATATTGAAAGAAACTACAGAAGGTGGTGTATCTAAGGCATTATAAGAATACCGAAGTAATTCGGTATCAAAATCGGGGTTAATACTGGCAAAGACCGTATATGTCTCGCTATCAAAAGGTAAATAATAGTCCGCAGTCTCATCCCAGCGTTTGATATTTATTTTATTTAAACCGTTGTTACGCTCTTCTACCACAAGATATTCTTCAAAAATCTCTATATCCTCAAGTAGAGTGTCTTCACGGTGTGGAATCACCTCAACCCAATTTTTCATTGACGGAGTTACAACCGGAGTTTTGACCAATTTAAAATTAGTCGCCTCATCTTTATTGGTTACCAAATAGAAATAATCACCAAAATGCGACACTCCGTATTCTAAGCCACGTGTGCGCTCCTGAATAATTTTAAACTCAAAATCAGGTCCGTTCGCTTCGGTGTATCTGTATTCGCTGGTCAATGTGCTCGAAGCTCCAATGAAAATATATTTACGGGATTTTGATTTGAAAATACCTACATCAAACGTTTCATCCAACTCTTCATACACCATAACATCTTCTGATGCTTCGGTACCTAAAACGTGTTTAAAAATCTGGCTACTCCTTAGCGTTTGCGGATCTTTTCGGGTATAAAAAACCGTTTTATTATCGCCTCCCCAAGTTGCTCTTCCGGTTGTATTCTTAATTACTACCGGATAAATCTCACCTGTCTTTAAATTTTTAAAGTGTAAATCATATTGTCTGCGGCTTACCGTATCTATTCCATAAACAGCGATCTCATTATTTTCTGAAATAGAATAACCTGCCTGCTTAAAATAAGAATGTCCTTCTGCCATCTCATTGTTATCAAACATAACTTCTTCTGGCGCGGTCATCGCTTCTTCTTTTCTACAATATAACGGATAGTTTTTCCCTATTTCAAAACGGGTATAATACCAGTAACCGTTGTATTTATAAGGCACACTCTCATCATCTTCTTTTATACGAGCTTTCATCTCCTCAAAAAGCTTTTGCTGCAAAGGTTTTGTATGAGCAGTCATTTTCTCATAATATCCATTCTCAGCTTCCAGATAAGCAATCACCTCTGGATGATCACGCTCATTCATCCAGTAATATTCGTCTATGCGTATATCTCCGTGCTTTTCTAAATCATGTGGAACTTGTTTTGCATCTGGAGGCAAAAGCTGTGTATCTAAAGATTGTGTGTCATTTTTCATAAGGGCGCAAAAATACGGGTAATCTCAGACATTTTTTAAAATAAATTAAACTGAATTTTCATTTGTAGTAGCTTCACTCATCTTCATTTTTTATGGGGAAAGTTTATTTTTTAGTTAAAACCCGTTTAGACTTTTAAATCTGAGTTTTTGTACTTTTGAACATTAACAATTTAAATACAAATTATGTTTGGAGATATGATGGGCATGATGGGAAAAATTAAGGAAGCCCAACAAAAAGCCGAAGACACAAAAAAACGTTTAGAAACGGTTTATATAGACGAAAAAAGCAACGATGACTTACTAAACATTACAGTAAGTGTTGCTGGTGCAATTAAAAAAATTGACATCAAAGACGAACTCCTGGAAGACAAGGAACAGTTAGAAGATTATCTTATTTTAACGCTTAACAAGGCTTTATCACGAGCAAAAGCCAGCTATGATCAAGAGCTTGCAGCTGTTGCAAAAGAAGGTATGCCAGACATTCCCGGTCTTGATATGTTTAAATAAAACCGAGTTTGCTACATACACTCGTGCATTATAGTTTACATTTAGCAGCACCCGGGTTAATTGCCTGGGTGTTTTTTAGAAATAACTGGCTAAAAGCATGGCTCATTATGCTTTTAACAATGCTCGTTGATCTTGACCATTTACTGGCCATACCTATATTTGACCCGGAGCGATGCAGTATAAATTTTCATCCGCTGCATACATATTGGGCTATTGGCATATACTGCGCTTTATTTTTTATACCAAAACTTCGAGTGGTAGCAGTGGGACTTCTCTTTCATATGATCACCGATTTTATTGATTGTCTATGGTGAATTTCTTATCGTTCTTTCTGATAACATCAATTCAAAATGCTAAAACACATTCATCATATTGCAATAATCTGTTCTGATTATAAAAAATCCAAACAGTTTTATACTAAAGTTTTAGGGCTTACAATTATTGCGGAAACCTTCCGCGAAGCAAGAAACTCATACAAGCTCGATTTAGCCTTAAATGGTGAATATATTATTGAATTATTCTCCTTCCCAGCCCCACCAAAGCGAACCTCAAAACCAGAAGCTTGCGGCTTAAGACATCTAGCTTTTGCCACAAATGATATCGAAGCTGCAATAACTGAATTGAATCAGAAAGGAGTACAAACCGAACCCATACGCATTGATGAACTTACCGGCAAGCGCTTTACCTTTTTTACAGATCCAGATGACCTTCCGCTTGAACTTTATGAAGTTTAAGCTTGAAGAAGGTTCTACATATTTAAATCTCGATTACCGAGTAAAAATCTCACTCACTAATTCGTAAGATTTTAGACGAGCCTGATGATCATAAATGTGCGAAATGATAATCAATTCGTCAATTTGAGTTTCAGCTTTAAATTGAGCCAGACCCTTCGCTACCGTTTCCTGAGAACCAATAAAACTGTAATGCATCATTTGCTCGATCTGCATACGCTCTAATTCTGACCATTCTCCATCCATAGAATCTATCGGTGGAGAAAGTGGTTTTCTAGTATTTCTAATAACTCCAAGCATAAAGCGCTTTGCACTTGTTGCTAAACGTTCTGCTTCCTCATCAGTCGCTGCCGCAATAACATTAACACAAGCCATAGTATAAGGCTTTTCTAACTGTTCTGAAGCTTCAAAATGCTGATGGTATAACTTAAGAGCATTGTGTAGATGTGTTGGTGCAAAATGACTTGCAAAAGCGTAAGGCAACCCTTTTCTACCGGCAAGCTGCGCACTAAACGTACTCGATCCTAATAAATACAAAGGAATATTTAATCCTTCCCCTGGAGTTGCTCGCACGGATGCTGTACTATTTTCTTCTGATAAATACGTTTGAAGTTCGTCTATATTATTAGGGAAATCCTGTACCGTTTCATGCTGATACCTACGCAGCGCCATTGCAGTACGCTGATCTGTTCCTGGAGCACGCCCTAGTCCCAGATCTATACGATTAGGATACATCGTTGCCAATGTCCCAAACTGTTCTGCCACTACAAGCGGAGCGTGATTTGGCAACATCACACCGCCAGATCCAACACGCATCTTAGTTGTTTGATGAGCAATATGACCTATCAAAATGACAGGAGCTGAACTTGCCAAACTTTCCATATTGTGATGCTCTGAGATCCAAAACCTGTGATAACCCAATTTTTCTGTATTTTGAGCCAGATCTACACTACGTTTAATGGCTTGCTGTGCATCAACTCCCTCTACTATAGGTACTAAGTCTAAAACTGAATATTTAGTACCTGATAAATCATTCTTATTTATAGCTTTCATAGTGATATAGTCCTAAAATTTGTAATTTCCTTACTTCAATTTACAGGCATTATACATTCAATGTTTTTGATAGAACTGCAAATTATTTAAACTGAAAAGCTTAGGTTTTTTATTTAATATATCTTATGAAAAAACTTTTCATCCTTATTTCGATTTCGATCACAGCAAGCATTATTAGCTGTAAACAACAGAAAAAAACCGAGGTTAAATCATTTCCTATTGAAGTTGCCTGTTATGGGTATAACGAAAACGGAACGAATATAAGTTTTAGAATTACACGGGTTGATCCCGTGGTTCAAGGAACTCTTATTTACAATTGGGCAGAAAAAGATCGCAACTCAGGAAGCTTTAAAGGAACATTAGAAGATAATATTATTTTGGGCTCTTATACTTTTTTATCTGAAGGAAAACAAAGTATAAGAGAAGTTGCTTTTAAAATTGAAAACGGAGAACTTGTAGAAGGCTTTGGTGCCATAAAAAATGTTGGAGGTGTCGCTACATTTGAAGACATTACCTCATTGAACTTTGATGGAAGTATTGTATTAGAAAAAGATAAGTGTTTTAATTAAATTTGTAAACTAAAATTTTCGTTTTTACAAGTTTTAAATTACTATTTAAATTTAACCCGCTAAGTCAAGCCCTTGCTACGACTGAAACGATTTATTGTATTTTATACGTTTAAAAAATCAAACGTTTGAACTGTACATTTTTTTGGTAATTTTAAAATCGAAATAAAATGCACTCAACAGTTTCTGTTTATGAAAAAAAAAAGACCTTCTCTTAAGGATATTGCAGATGCACTAAACATCTCAACAACAACAGTTTCCTTTGTTTTAAATGGCAAAGGAGAAGAAAAGAAAATCTCTAAAGAGCTCATAGCTAAGGTTGAAGCGCATCTAAAAGAAATAAACTACAAACCCAATCTTGTTGCCCGTAGTTTACGTACCGGGAGTACCAGAGTTTTAGTTTTTATGGTTGAAGACATCAGCAACAGCCACTTTTCTAAAGTAGGTAGGATTATTGAAGATATATCCTACAAGAATGATTACCGAGTTCTTTTTTGCAGCACAGAGAATGATGTAAAGCGTACACAAGATCTAATTCACCTGTTTCATGAGCGTCAAGTAGACGGTTTTATAATCGTACCTCCACCGGGAATTGAGAAAGAAATTTCATATTTATTAGAAAACGAAGTTCCGGTAGTTCTTTTTGACCGTAAGATACCAGAGTTAGAAGCAGACTACGTTATCATCAATAACTTTGAAGGCGCTAAACAATCTACACAACACCTCATAGATTCTGGTTATAAAAATATTGCTTTTATAACCATCGATCTAGATCAGATACAAATGCACGATCGTGAGGCTGGCTATATAGCGGCTATAGAAGAAGCAGGTTTTTCTCCAAATATTTTAAAAATCCCATACGACACCAGTAATATTCCTTCTTCGAGAGAAAAAATAAAAAAATTCATAAAAGAAAGTAAAGATATTGATGCCATCTTTTTTGCAACTAATTACTTGTCACAGAGTGGTCTTAAATGCATTCATCAAATAGATGCAAAACTTATAAATAAGTTGGGCATTATTAGTTTTGATGACAGTAACTTTTTTGAAATGTATTCCCCTACTGTAAGTGCCTTTGCCCAACCGGTTGATGAAATGGCAAATCAGCTGATGAAAATCATGTTCAATAAATTAAAAAATAAAGAACAAGCTGTATCATCAAAATTAGTTTTAGAAGGCACCTTGGTTACTCGTGAATCTTCTTTAAAAAAGTAAACTACTTCTAGGCAAGCTCACGAAGCATTAAACTGAACAATACATTTTTAGAAGGAGACAAATCTCTGAGCATTTAAATCTCGATTATCGAGTAAACCTCATTTCTCACAATCAGGATGATTATTCTAAAAGTTCAGGATAGAACAGGATAACGATATCGATGTATATAGATATTTTTATGAAAAAATTCTATGCATACATTTATAAAAAGTTATCTATTCTTGGTCTTGATTTTTAACATGGTAGCTTACGGGCAAGAACGCTTTCCTGATGGTACGTTGATACCAGAGTGGTTTCATAATACAGAAGGAGTACATCTTGATGATCTAGGCAAAAAATATCTAATTACTGATTATGGTGTCATAAATGACAGCACACAGATTCAAACTGAAAAAATTCAGTCAGTTATTGATTCTGCTGCCAATAATGGCGGTGGTGTAATAATCATACCTCAAGGTGTTTTTTTAAGCGGGTCTCTGTTCTTCAAGCAAAACACACATTTATATCTTGAAGAAAATGGAGTCTTAAAAGGAAGTGATGATATCAGTAATTTTCCCGTAATAATGACCCGTATTGAAGGAGAAAGCGTAAAGTACTTCCCGGCGCTTATAAATGCCGATAACCTTGACGGATTTACCATTTCGGGAAAAGGCACCCTTGACGGAAATGGTTTGCGTTACTGGAAAGCTTTCTGGTTACGACGCGAATGGAATCCTGATTGTACCAATAAAGATGAAATGCGTCCAAGACTCGTTTACGTTTCTAACAGCAAAAACATACAAATTGAAAATATCAAACTGAAAAACTCTCCTTTCTGGACAACTCATTTTTACAAAAGTGAATATATAAAGCTTTTGAACTTAACAATCACGTCTCCTAAAGAACCTGTAAAAGCACCAAGTACTGATGCGGTTGATATTGATGCGTGCCAAAACATGCTGATCAAAAACTGTTATATGGCAGTTAACGACGATGCTGTAGCCTTAAAAGGTGGTAAAGGCCCACACGCTGATGAAGATCCTAATAACGGTGAAAACCGAAACATTATCATCGAGGATAACACCTACGGATTTTGTCACAGTGCACTTACCTGCGGAAGCGAATCTATTCACAATTACAACATTATTTTTCGTAGAAGCACCGTTGACACTGCCCATCGTATTTTCTGGCTTAAAATGCGCCCTGATACGCCACAAACCTATGATTACATTACGATTGAAGACATAAAAGGAAGTGTGCGAAGCATGATTCTAATTAAACCTTGGACTCAATTTTTTAATCTAAAAGGAGAAAAAAGTATAATCAAATCATCTGCCCACAATATAAAGATGAAAAACATCAAATTGACCTGCGAGATTGGGTTTAATATTGTTGCTTCAGATCAATATAAATTATCTGATTTCACTTTTGAAAATATAAAGCTAGAAACACCTAATGGTCAATTAGAGAATGCAGAATCTATAGAGAACCTTATTTTGAATAATGTAAAAATCGCTGAAGATTAGTTATGATCTAAACCGTTTGCTCCTAATAAAGCTATCTAAAGAAAATCTTAGTACAGAATCACTAACCAATTTAAACAAATTAAGCACTGCAGCTTTAAGCACTATCTCATAAAGTGTGTATCTAAAAATAGCGGGGGCAAGCCCCCGCTATTTTTTTAACTTTAAACTTTACACCAAGTATAGATCGTAAAATAAAAAAGCCTCATTCGTTAAGAAATGAGGCTTTTTAAATCAAGTCTGGTTTTTCTAATATCCAGGATTTTGTTCTAAGTTAGAATTAGTTTGCATCTGACTTAATGGTATTGGAAAAATTTCTCTAAAACCTCCATTAGGTGAATGTGAAAACCAAGATTTTGTGGTGTAAACTCCAAAGCGAATCAAATCTTGTTTTCTGTGATGCTCTCCTACAAATTCCCAAGCTAGCTCATCCAAAAATCTACCGTACTCAATATCATCTCCCCCTTCATAATTTGTAATTTTACCATCTTCATATTTTCCGTATTCATAAGTACTCCCTTCCATTAATTCTGCTCCGGTCATAACTGCTTTAGATGGATCTGAATCTTTAAAAGCTCGCTGTCTCACCTCTGAAACAATACTTGCTGCTTCATCTGCTCTTCCTAAACGCAATAAACATTCTGCTTTGATCATTAGAGCATCTGTATATCTGTAAAAAGGAACATCTGTACCATAGGTTGCTACTACACCTGCACCTATTTCATAACGTATAAATCTATAACCTTCCGTTGGTCCGGCTTCATTTACACTTTTTATATAATTTGTATAATTCAACTGACTATCAGGGTCATTCTCGTCAAGCAATATGGGGGCTCCAGAGCTAGAATATTGTAATCCTCCCAACCAGGTTGTTTCTAAACGTGCATCATCTTCATCATAAGTATCAATAAATTGAGGAATTCCAGCACTACCACCCCAAGGAGATCCTGCTAAATCAAAAGTTTCTCTACTTTTCCCATAAAGTGCTTTAAAAGCTAAATAAGAACCACTAGCCTCAATATTATCGTATGGGATTGCAAAAATTGTTTCTACTAAATTCTCATTGTCTAATGCAAAAACATCAGAAAATTCAGAGGTTAAACTAAACTCTCCACTATCTATGATATCCTGCACTTCACGCATAGCCTCTTCCCACTTGGACTCACCTATATAAACTTCTGAATTTAGGTACATTTTAGCTAAAGTCATTTTTGCCGCGTATTGATTAAACCTACCGTAGCTTCCCAGACCATCTGTACTTAACAATGGCATAACTTCATTCAATTCAGCGACTATAAAATCATAAACTTCTTTATTATCGCTTTGCTCCGGTAAAAATCCTTCTGGCAAATCAAAACGTTTTACAAGTGGAATATTTCTATAATTATCATATAAAATGTAATAACACATTGCGCGCATTGCTCTCAGCTCTGCTAAATAAACATCTGTTGCTTCATTATTTTCCAGACCTTCTATCTGTAGAATTGCCCTATTAATTTGATTAATACTACTATAAGTTCTACTCCACAAACCTTCTATATGAGATAAATCTGAAAGCCAAGTGTGTTGATGCATATTAACATATTGTTGCCCCCAGCCTATTCCTACACGAGCAGGAGTAACTATTAAATCTGAAGACTCTTCATACACATCAAACATTCCGTCCCATCCCCAGTAAATAGATCGAAGAGAAGCATAAGGAGGTACTATAATAGCATCTAGATCATCTGCTGTTAGGGTAGTTCCTTCTGCAGTTATACTACTATAAACCGTTTCATCAAGATCTGTACAACTCACTGCTGTCAAACCAAAAAACAATAAACAAACTTTAATATCTTTTATAAATTTCATAATCAACGATTTAAAAATTAACATTGAGCCCTAGCGTAAAAGTTCTTGTGCTTGGGTATTTATCTCTATCATCGGTTCCCTGGGTCAACACAGAACCTCTGTTTATTTCAGGATCAATACCAGTGTAACCAGTAATGATTGCTAAATTATTTCCTGATACATACAATCTTAAAGCATCAATAATATCCCAGTTTGTAGTATTGAAATTATAGCCTAAAGTCACATTGTTTAATTTAAGGTAATCTCCATCTTCTATGTAGTAACTCACAAACTTTTGCCCTATTTGATTACTTAACGTTATGTCTTTACCATAAACAGGATCAAAAGCAGAATTCAAAACATTATAAGGAATATGTGGATACTCGTAGAATACACGCTGAGCATTAAGTATTTGAAAGTCTAACGCTCCTGTAAATACAAAGCTTAAGTCAAAACTTTTGTACTTAAAAGTATTTGTAATACCTATATTATATGCAGGTATACCATTACCTAAAAATTGTCTGTTTTCATCTGTATCCAATGCGTTATCCCATGGCACTCTACTTCCATCAGGAAGCTCTATTGTCCAGTAATTTCCCTCGCCAAAAGCATCTCTAGCTTCATAAAAATCAACATCTACAGACTTTAAACCCCAGAATTGACTAACAGGTTGTCCTACCTCAATACGATGTGTAATTTGAGAAACAGGTTCACTTAATGTCCCGTAATTGATATAATTACCTTCTATTTGATAAAGATCATTAGAAAGGCTTACCAGCTTATTCTTATTGTGTGATAAAGTTATATTAGCATCCCAAGAAAAATCTTTGGTATTAACAGGGTTTACATTAAGTAATAATTCAAACCCCTGATTTTGCATCTCTCCTACATTTGCTTTTGTTACACCTACGAGGTTAGGGGGAGTAGGCACGCTATAATCAAATAGTAGATCTTTTGTTCTTTTATGATATACATCTAAACTACCATTAATTCTATTATTGAAAAATCCAAAGTCAAGACCAAAGTTAAATTCGCGAGAAACTTCCCATCTAAGATCCGGGTTGGGATTACCACCTTGTAAATCTGGAGTTAGTCCTCTAATCCATTCCCCGTTTAGATATGCTCTAGAACTATAAGAAAATAAGGATTGAGATAAGTATGATGCATCAGGAATAATACCTGTTTCCCCATAACCAGCACGTAGTTTTAAGTTATTTACAAAATCTGCATTTTCCATAAACTCCTCTCTGCTAATATTCCAACCAACAGAAACAGCTGGGAAATTACCCCACTTATTATTAGTACCGAATTTAGAAGAACCTTCTCTACGTATGCTTGCTAATAAGTTGTATCTGGATTTATAGCTATATGAAACTCTACCAAAGAAACCTATAAGAGTATTGTCATCTTTACCACTTCCCATACTGGCTAATCCATTCTGAAGACCTTGACCTTGACCTAAATTATTATATCCAAAAGCATTAGTAGGAAAATCTCTATTTGTAGCATAAAAACTTTCATTTACATTATACTGATAACTATAACCTCCTAATACAGAAAACGAGTGATCGTCATATGTTTTGCTATATTTTGAAGTAAATTCGAGTAGGTCTGTTTTACTTTTAGCAGTATATCTTGAAGCAAAACCATTTCTACTATCTCCGTTATAGCCTAAATATTCTTTTGCTTCATAAAAACCTCTAAGATTAGTATTTCTGTTACTACCTACAAATAAATTATTTACCCAACCTTTTACAGGCTCTAAAGTTATATTTCCATTTAATCGAACCCAATCATTCTGAATATCTCCATCTGTCAAATCAATCATACTCACAGGGTTTACATACTGTAAAACCGTACCGTCTTGAACATAATCTCCTTCATCGTTATAAATACGATCTGTTGGATTACGTATTAATGCTTGCCTGTAAATTCTACTATCAAAAGAAGCCCCATCACCTAAAGCTCCTATATCCTGAGAGCCGGCTAAAAAACTTGCTGTAAATTTTAAAACACCATCATACATACTATGCGTAAGGTCTGCTCCTATTCTAAACTCTTCGTTAAATGATTTCTTAAAAACACCTTGCTGATCCATATAATTAGCATTCACACTATAAGTAGAGTAATCACCACCGCCACTAAAAGTAAGGTTATGATTTTGTGTAACTGCAGTTCGTGTAATCTCATCTAGCCAATCTGTCTCGTATCCTAAGTCATTATACTGGGGTAAATCAATACCATCTGCACGTAACCTGCGCACATCTCCAGCATCTAAAAAATCTGCTTTTCTTACAAATTGTGAAGAAGAAACATAGTGTGAATACGATAAAGTAGGCTTCGTATTTACCTTACCGCTTTTTGTAGTTATTAAGATAACTCCATTAGCTCCTCGCGTACCATAGATTGCTGAAGCTGAAGCATCCTTTAAAACATCTATACTTTCAATGTCATTAGGAGCCACACTATTTAAACTCCCTGGTAAGCCATTAATCAAAATAAGAGGCTGGGTATTTCCCTGAAGTGTAGAAACTCCTCTTAAAGAAACGTTTGAGGTAGCTGACGGATCCCCCGAACCATTAGATATACTTAGACCGGCAACTTTACCTTTAATAAGGTCCCCGGCGTCTTGCACCAGACCAGGATTAAAATCTTCAGATTTTACGGTAGCAATTGCTGTGGTAACCTCTTCTCTTTTTTGAGTACCATAACCTATTACCACTACTTCTTCCAGACTTTGTGTATCTGTTTCTAGAGTAATATTTAAAACTGAAGAAGAACCAGCAGCAACCTCTTTAGTAATAAAACCAACATAAGAGATCTTAACTATTGAATTATCCTGAGCAATTTCTAAATCAAAATTTCCATCAAAATCGGTTGTTGTTCCATTTGAGGTTCCCTTTTCTACAACAGTGGCTCCTACAATAGGCATACCTTGATTGTCTACAACTGTCCCGGAGATTTGTTTTTGACTGAAACCTATAAATGGCAATAGCAAGATTAAAAGCCTTAAATGGCTCAAATATCGAGCTAAATTAATTTGCGAATGTGTCATAACATTAAGTAAGATTTTAACTATTAGATTGATAAACTTTTTATTACTTCTGCAAAGTATCAATCCCTATAGTCAATCTTAACCCAGATGTTACCCAATAATTATATTAAATTAACAACATTTTAAAACATAGTTAATCGTGTTTTTCTCTAATAAAAAAAGCCTCACTTTTTTAAAAAGTGAGGCTTTTTTTATTGGCACCGCCAAAAGGTATAATACACCGAGGCTTGCCGCGAAATTGAAAATTTGTTTCTAAGGAAGCCTCATGGACTTGCCCTGAGCTAGTTTATTAGAAATTTTAGTTTATTCTATTAGATCACACCAAGCGCTTTACCTACTTTAGTAAAAGCAGCAACTGCTTTTGTTATGTGTGCATCATCATGACCTGCAGAAAGCTGTACGCGAATACGCGCCTTTTCTTTAGGCACTACCGGATAGAAAAATGCGATTACATAAATCCCTTCATCTAAAAGTTTAGCTGCAAATTCTTGAGCCAATTTTGCATCGTATAACATTATTGGAACAATAGGATGTTCACCGGGTATGATGTCAAACCCAGCTTCTACCATTTCATTTCTAAAACGTTTCGCATTGTTTTGCACCTTAGTTATTAAGTCTCCTGATTCACGCAACATATCAATCGCTTTGATAGAAGCTCCGGCAATTGCAGGCGCTAATGTGTTTGAGAATAAATAAGGTCTTGATTTTTGACGTAGCATATCTACGATTTCTTTACGAGCAGCTGTAAAACCACCAGAAGCTCCACCTAAGGCTTTACCGTAAGTACCCGTAATGATATCAATGCGCCCCATTACGTTATTATACTCATGCGTTCCTTTACCATTCTCACCTATAAAACCAGTCGCGTGACAATCATCTACCATTACCATTGCATTGTATTTTTCAGCAAGATCACAGATTTTATCAAGTTGGGCGATAGTACCATCCATAGAAAAAACTCCGTCGGTAACAATCAATTTACGTCGCGCCCCGGAAGCCTTTTTCAATTCCTCCTCTAGTGCTTCCATATCGTTGTTTTTATAACGGTAGCGTGCGGCTTTACACAACCGGATACCGTCTATGATACTGGCGTGATTCAATTCATCTGAAATGATTGCATCTTCTTTAGTCAAAATTGGCTCAAAAACACCACCATTAGCATCAAAAGCTGCAGCATATAAAATACAGTCTTCCATCCCTAAAAACTCAGCTGTTTTACGCTCAAGTTCTTTATGAATATCCTGCGTTCCGCAGATAAAACGTACAGAAGACATACCGTAACCATGACTTCTTATGGTATCTATACTTGCTTCTATAATATCTGGATGAGAAGAAAGTCCTAAGTAATTGTTTGCACAAAAATTGAGTACTTCACTTCCTTTCTCAGTATTTATTTCGGCTTTTTGAGGTGTGGTTATAATGCGCTCTTCTTTATATAGACCGGCCTCTTTTATCTCTTCTAATTCTTTTTGTATACTTTTTCTAACTGATGTAAACATGAGTCTGTTTTTAAGCGTGCATAAACGCGTTAGTTCTTTTTTTTTGATCCAATCTATATAACATTTCTTCGGTCATACGTTTTAAATCATATTCTGGCTCCCAACCCCAATCCATACGTGCAGGAGTATCGTCTAATGCAACAGGCCAGCTTTCGGCTATTTTCTGACGGTTATCTGGATTGTATACTACCGTAAGTTTAGGAATATTTTTACGGATCTCTTCTGCGATCATTTCCGGAGAAAAACTCATTCCCTGAATATTATAACCTACGCGAGTGATTGCTTTCTTTGGAGCGTCCATCAAACGGATTGTCGCATCAATTGCATCATCCATATAAAGCATAGGCAATTGAGTACCTTTTCTCAAATAACATTCAAAATCTTCTCCTTTTATCGCTTTATGAAAAATATCTACCGCGTAATCTGTTGTTCCTCCTCCCGGAAGAGACTGGTAACTTATGAGTCCCGGATAACGCAGGCAACGTACATCCATATTATACTTTGCATTGTAATAATTCGCCCACTGCTCACCCGCTACTTTACTAATTCCGTAAACGGTTGTTGGATTTAAAGGAAAATCATTTGACGTAATTTGATTACGGGCATCTGCTCCAAAAACGGCAATAGAACTTGGGAAAAATACTTTTCGCACATCGTTTAATCGCGCTGCTTCTAAAACATTGAAAAAAGTTGAATTATTGAGGTCCCAGGTTTTAAGTGGTTCTAACTCACCTTTTGCAGATAAAACTGCTGCCAAATGGTAGATTTGAGTAATTTGATGCGTACGAACAATTTCATCTAAAGCTTCGAGATCAGTTGCATCAAGTTTTAAGGTTTCACAATTAAATGTATCTCTAATGTGCAAATCTGTTGCTACAACAGATTTACTGCCATACTTGTTGATCAACGCCTCTGTTAAAGCGGTTCCTAACTGACCAAAAGCTCCTGTAATCAATATTCTCATGACTGAAAGTTTTAACAGTATAAAAATATAAAGCAGAAGTGCTCAACCCTTTAATTATCTGTTAAATCAAAAAAATAAAGTATTTTTATCTTTACTAAATCATTTTAAAAGATAAAAACCGCTTTGAGTCCTGTCTAGACTGGAGCTATCAGTAAATTTTTCTGAATATGGAAATACTTGACCAAACCGATTTAAAGATTTTGAGAATCTTACAAAAAAATGCAAAACTCACCACTAAAGAAATTGCAGACCAGTTGCACTTAACGGCTTCACCGGTTTATGAGCGCGTGCGTCGCTTAGAAAAGAAAGGTTATATCAAAAATTATGTGGCCATTCTGAACAAGAAAAAACTCAACAGACCGGTAACAGCAATTTGTATGGTTTCACTGCGCTATCATAATGAGGGTTTTATCGATACGTTTGAACACCAAATCAAAGAATTGATAGAAGTACAAGAATGTTACCATATGGCCGGAAAAGTTGATTTCTTCCTGAAAATTCACTTAGAAAGTTTAGAAGAGTATCATGAGTTTGTGAGAACCAAACTTTCAAAAATTCAAAATATTGGAGTGTTAGAAAGTTACTTTGTACTCAAAGAGATTTACAATACCACGACTATCGCCTTTTAATTACTGAAGTTTAAGTTTTGTGTCTGAAGCTCTTTTATAACCTTCAATTTTTAATTGACGCTCTGTTATTTCAACTATACTAAAACTGTTGTTTTCTAAGCCTTCATAATCAACCATTCCCAAACGGGTTATGTAATTTATGCCTTCAATGATCGCGGCATCTTCTTTGTGCACATGCCCGTGCATACAAGCTACTACCCAGCTACTTTCCTGCAGTATCTGCTGAACCGCTTTAAAATTAGTCACGTGAAATTTTGATCCTTCTTTGTAAAACTCATAAAGTGGATGATGACAAAAAACGACCGTAGGTTTTTCATTTTGAGCTAAATCGTTGCGAAGCCACTTTAATTCTTTTTCAGGAATGTTAGCATCTTCCCAATCTGAACCTTCGGCAAAAAAATGGTCTTTCCCATCTGTATCGTAGTTTGCATCCAGTACGATGAAATGAAAGCCACCGGCATCAAAAGAATAATAGTTTTGTGTGGTCTCCTGACCGGTATTCCTAATATTCTCCAAGAAAGTCTCTTTACGAATGCTATCAACATCGTGATTGCCTAAAGCATGATATTTAGCTCCTTCAAATTCTTGAAATACCCCCTCAATAGCCTCTAAATAGCGAAGCGTATCTTCAGGTTTCGCTTCAGGGCCCTGATCTTTAAAGTCCCCGAGATGAATGAGAAAATCCAGATTTTGAGAATTGAGTACTTGTATTGCTTCCTGCATTTTTGGGATAGAATCCCGGTAAAAACGGGTTCCTGCCACATCGCGATCGGCATAGTGTGAATCTGTCATAAAACCAAATCGCACGGGCTTCTCGGTCGTATTTTTACAGCTCAATACTAAATTGGGCATCGTTAAGACCGTGGTGCCGGTTAATGCAAAAAGTTTGATGGAGTTCCGACGACTTATTGCTTGCTGTTTCATAACACTGCAAATTAAAATATTTTAGAAGGAGAATAAGCGCTCGCATTGTAGTTTAAAGATTTATTAAAGTTCTAAACAGGACTTTTCAAATTTGCTATTTTGAATAAAATCTATTTTAGGACCCGACATTAAAAAAATACAGAATAGAAAGCACGATATGGCACACCTAGAGTTTTGCTAAATTTATCGCACCTTTAAAAAAATAAAAAATAATGAGTAAGCAGAAGCCCTATTTGTCTAAACTTAAAAAATGTTCAGACAAAGAACTGGTTCGCATCGTTACCGTAGAAGTTCACAAATATGAACCAGAAGCTGTACAAGCCGCAGAAGACGAGCTCTCGCGTAGAAAGATTTCTAAGTTGCAAATGGCAAATCTGGTAAAAGCTGTAGCTCAAGATAATGATGCGGTAAAAGAAATTCAGGATTACGTTAGTAGCTCAGGAATCCGCTTTACTAATTTTCTCATTGATTTTGTGATTTTTGTATTGTTGGTTTTAACAGCAAGTTTAGCTCTTGATTCGGTATTTGTAACTACAAACAATAATCTTTTACAAGCTATAGGTTACGGAATGATTCTCCTGATATTTTTAGCGTACTATGGACTCTCAGAATATTTCTTCCAAAAAACAGCCGGAAAATATGTAACCAAAACAATAGTTGTAACAGAATCAGGCAACAAACCCGACGGAAAAACAATTCTCATCCGCACGTTATGCAGATTAATACCATTTGATAGACTTTCTTATCTAATTGTGAAAAGAGGATTGCACGATAGATTTTCAAAGACGCGTGTTATAAAAGATCGAGAGTAACTTTGGGACAACCGCAAAGCATTAAACTGAAAAATTCATTTTAGAGCGAGATAAGTCTCGAAGCATGCAAATCTCGATTATTAAGTAAAACTCTCAATAAATTATTCCCCTACTGCGAAAAAAACTGAACAAGCTATGTTGTTTTAGACTAATTTCGCCCGCCTTAAAAAACAAAATTGCTACATGCAAAAGAAAGCTCTTATACAAGAATTGCGCATACGTTTAAACACTAAACTTGCTCAATTACAGGATACAAAAGCCAGCCTTATTGAATCACGTGAAAGTGATGGTAAAAGTAGTGCCGGTGATAAATATGAAACTGGTGTTGAAATGATTCAGCAGGAAATGGAACGCACACAGGGTCAAATGGATCAGGTTGAAAAACAGAAAGAGGTTTTAAACCGAATCAGTATGACGCCAAATACATTAATAGGAGAAGGTAGTCTGGTACTTACCGATAAAGCCAACTATTTTATAGGAATTCCGTACGGTGAACTCAAGCTGGAAACCGGAAATGTGTATTGTATTTCGAGCGCTTCGCCTATTGGTGAATTACTTACAGGCACTCAAACCGGAGAAACCATAAGCTTTAGAGATCAAAAAATAACCGTCACCCAAATCTTATAACTAAAAGAGGCTGTCTAAAAAGGCAGCCTTTTTTTATAGGATTTATTCTGAATATGTTTTAATTTCATGGAATGAAAGCAAAACCTGTTTGGAAGACCGACCATCAGTCTCAGTTG
>NZ_QOVK01000036.1:0-17500 GCF_004104075.1 Leeuwenhoekiella polynyae
CCTACCAAACTTGTATTTATTAACAAAATTGAAAGTTATGAGTCTCCCCCAGACCCCCTCTTTTCAACACAATCACCATTATAGATAAATACTATATGACAAATCTAAAGGCCGTCCGCTGTTACCTTTTTTTGTTGCTGATATAGTTGCTAATATTTGGAATTAATAAGGAGTTATAAAAGGGAGGTACGACCGGTTATGCACTCCGTTTAACTTCCAAATGTTGGTATTTTGCTTACAAAAAAACGATTGGGACAGCGGTGGCTCGGGAGTAGGTCTAAATGCCTTTTGTGAAGTATAAAAACATAGGAGGCGGGACTAAATAATTAAATGGAATTCCGATGAAAAGCGGACTCCGTTCACGATTTCGTATTGGAATGGAGTGCGCTTCCCGGCAGCGCGGGAAGGGCAAACGGAATGGAAAGTAGCAATCGGGGATGGTGTTCAAGACCTATGTAGGAAAGCTCTTTGCCCGGAATGGAGCGATTCCTGCCCCTTCGGCAGGCGGACGCGGAATGGAGCGGCAATGTGCTGACCGGGTTATGGAAAAGGATAATCCTCTTGAAGTAGGATTTAAAGCGGACTTGACTTCAAAGCTATAGCCGGGAATGGAGTTTGACTGCTTCCTGATTTTTCTCGGGAATGGGCGGGCAAGTGGAATGGGAATCGGAAGCTTTGGAGTTGTGTCCAAGACCTTTGTAATGAAGCGCTTTTCCCGAAATGAAGCTTTTTCGCGGAATGTAGGGGAATGGGCTGAGTGGGATAATGGAAATGCAATTCTCTTGTTAAATAAGATGGAATTATAAAATTCTATTCAGCTTCGGATGTTAATATTTCACAGGTTCTATCAAGGATTTCTAATAATTCTTTCCAATTAAATATTCTCAATTTATCAAGTTTTTCGTCGTGAAGAACTAAATTATTGATTGATAGCTTTAAATCATTCAAACTGTCAAAATCATCAGGAAACATATGTTTTAAACTTGAACTCTTATAGCGTTCTTGCATTGCTTTAGTAAAGTGTACTAAAGTGTCATTACTAACAGAATTTAAAACGATAAAAAGTTGATCCCCATTTATATACTTTAAAAAATCTTTAGAATATTTCTTTGACTCAAAGAGTTGGTTTAAATCTTCAATATTTTCATTTTCGAGTAATTCCATCAATATATTGCTTTCTGAAGCTTCGGATTCCTCTTTAATAACTTTATGCACAGCAATAATTTTGTCCCGTATTGGTTGCATTTCAGGTATGCTTACAGCAAAATGCGCTAAATTTTCAAAAATCCTATCGTTGATTTCCTTACGCTTTGAAGCTAAATCCAAGCCTTTTAAAAGTATATCGTCGATTTCTTGTGATGTTTTTGCTACTAAGCCATTCTGTGAAAAAAAGTGATAAAAATTTGAGAGCCTATCATAATCATATATAGAATAAAGACCATTTTCAGCATTCCGTAATACGTTTGCCACTAATTTTTCAAATTCATTTCCATCAATAGACCTAAAATTATAAGTAACGAGCCTCATAAATTCCAATACCTCTTTGGGATGTTCTTCGGGCTTTCTTTTTTCCAGTTCATCTATTAAATTTTTAACATCAAGATACCCTGAAAGGATATAAGTATAAATGCTTCCGTAAAATTGAAACTCATTGATTCTACTTTCCACATACCTCAAATAGAATTTTTCAGCATAGGTCGGCTCTATCTCTGGTTCTTTTTTATCTTCTGGAAAGAAGCTATTCATTGGAACACTTTTACCTCTATTTTGATACCAAAAATAAGATGTATTTTCCAGCCCATTAAAATCATTACTCTCATCAGATTTTAAATGACCTCTCTTGAACTCAATTGAAATAAGAGCTGTAAACAGAATAACCTCTTCTTGAAATTCCGTAGCTACATCTTTCAGGCTTCTGTGAATTTTAAAAAGACTCTCTAAAAAGAACGATATAATTCTCAAATTATATTCTTCGTATTCATAAAATATCCCGTAGATATAGTCTTTATTTTGCTTTAAAAATGTAAAATACGCATCTTCGGAAGTATATGTTTTATAGAGAGTCGGAAGGACTTTTTCCAGTTCAGGTTCATAATTCAGTTCTCTGCCTATAACTTTTTCTTTAATCTTTAAATACTGAGCATTGTCATCAATTTTAATTGCATCAGCCAAGATTAAACATTTCAAGTTTTTGTGCTCTACGAAGTCATTTATAAAGCCGAATAATTCTTTTATAGGTATTTGGCATCTTTCAAGGTCATCAAAACAAAGAACTTTATCATTAAACTTTAAGCCATCTAAAGTAACACCACTCAAAATATTACTGAAATCAACCTTGAAAAACTTGATTACGGTATTTCCTATGTTACCAGTTAGTCTTGCTATATTTTTTAAAGCTTTATTTTCAGGTTTTCCAAAAAAAGGAATTAATTTAATCATCAATTGCTGTTGCAACTGCTCTACGGTTTTCAAACCATTCAACGAAATATATAATGGCTTTAGCTCTTGTTTTTTGACTATTGCGTGCAGCGTTTTTTTCCAAAAAAAGGTCTTGCCACTTCCCCAAGTACCATTAATTAGTAAAGCGTATTGTGTTGCCTCTTTCTTTAAATATTCTTTAAAAATCTCTTCAATATGTGCAGTCTGCATATTGTGGCGTGTTTAACTGTTTAATACTGATCTCAAATTATTCTTGGTTTTAAGCATTCTCCTCTTTTTTAAACTGGTAACAATTCCACAGCCTTACACCAATAATAAAAAATGCTTTTATCTGGTTGGCGTTTCAATTTATTCAAGTATGCCCAATCTGTTTTGTCAATAGTAAGTTTGCTTAAATCTTGACCCTCATAATATTCAATTTCAGACACTTCTGGTTGTAAAAGGATGGCATTCAAATAAGCTACTCTGGCCGAAGCTGCTAATGCATCTTCAATTCTGAAATTTCCGGTCATTAAAAATGCACCACCAAAACTGCGAATACCCAAATTCAAATCTGTAAATTTCTTTTTTGATTCGGCAGTTGGGTTGCGTTCCCTTCTAGCAATAATGGTGCAAGTGTTTATGGAATCCCAAAGTACGTCTGCTTCTGTAAGTTTCCTGCTGCTAAAATCTTTATCTAAACTTCGATAGGATAATTCGGCTTTCGCAAAAGCCGAAAAACTTTTCTTTACCATTTCCATATCTGTAATGTTTTCAAATAGTTTTCCTAAATCGAACATTTGCTTGCAAATTTCCATTGCAAAGAGCTGGTCTTTTTTGTAATAAGGTATACCGATGGTTTCCGGTGCAAAAGCAGTTAGCTTGTCGCCACAAATGGCATTTATAGAAGGTGTTGTAATTGTTGTTGCAGTTCCGTCATACGATAGCCACGGTGTATTTATGGAAGACTCGATTAGCTCAGGGTAGTGCGGACTATCAAAAAGAATGTCCAACAGAATTGTTCCTGGAACGTTCGGGTTATACACCGAATTAAATTCAAAAGTATAATGTGCCTTGGGTACACCTTCCTTGTAGCTTCGACGTTCATTCAATACGTGTTTTTTGAAATGGGAATTGGAAACTACCGCATCAAGAATTTTTTCTAAAGGTTCACGGGTTACACTTGAAATTATATCGATATCGATTGAAAATCGATTTCCTTCTTTGAGCAATAGTACTAGCGACGTTCCCCCTTTAAAAACAAAGTCTAGTCCAGCTTCCTTCAAATGTTCCAATAAAAATAATGCGTGCACCATCTTTTCGAGAATAGTTGCGTTAATAGCCTTGTGTTCTTTTTTTGCACGGAAGCTGTCCAGCCATTCTTTCGTGAAACTTTTATTATCAATCATATTGGATGTCCTCTAGAAAATTTGGAATATGGTTACTTATAAATTGTTTGATTTCCTGTTCTTTCCTACGCCGTTTGGCATAGCTGAACAGTTTTGTGAAATTAATACTGTAGCGGTCTATTATCTTTTCATAAATGTTTATCATTTCAGAACCTTGATAAAAATGAAACAAATCTTCATCTGCAAACAGATCCACCATTATTTTTTCAAGTGTTGCAATAGACACAACTGCTTTTTTATTTTCAAATTTAATAATTGGGGCTCGTGTAACGAGGTTTTTGATGACAACTGGCACGTTACTTTCAGAAATATAAAACTGGATTTCCTTTTCATCGGGGTTAAGAAAAAAATCCATTCGCATAGTATCATTGAGGTAATAATAAAGTGAATCGGCAAATTCCTTTTCTACTTCGACTACAATCATTTCATTGGATGTCTGGTGCTGAGAAAACTCGTTTAGCCATTCGGTTTCCCATACAGCATATTTAATATCCTCATAACGTTCATTTGTTTTGCGAGCTATTTTAAATACGCTATCAGATAGTACTGGTTTATACTTGGGTTTGTAGGATATTACATATAATCCACGTCCAATAGTTTTAATAATATCTTTTTTTTTAAGGTCATAAATCCGCCAACTAAAAGTACTTTCTTTCAAGTCTGGTTCAGATTCCAAATAGAAGTGAAATAGCTCGTCCCTATCGAAGGATTTTCGCTCCTTAAATACCTCTATAATCTTATTTTCTATAACTTTTGGCATAACCTATGTATCTAAACTTTGCCAAATATACAAAAAAGTGGTAAATATTTGAAAACTAATTATTGCCACTATGCAGATAAAGTGGTAAATATTTGAAATGGTTGGTTTTGTCGTTTTTTTAAATACCAACTAAAATTATCGTATGAAATGGTATTTAAAGCGGACTTGACTTCAAAGCTGTAGATGGGAATGGAGTTTGGCCGCTTCCCGACCTTTCTCGGGAATAGGCGGACAAGTGGAATGGAAATCGGAAGCTTTAGAGTTGTGTCCAAGACCTTTGAAATGAAGCGCTTTTCGCGGAATGGAGCTTTTTCTGCGGAATGTAGGGGAATGGGCTGAGTGGGATTGCAAAGCTAACTTTCCAAATAAATTCTTTTGCTCAGAATAAAAAAAATCCAGTTTAAGGTACTGGATAAACCTATTATGACATTAAGCCATTTCATAAACGACATCGAACAGTTTTTTGTCCAAGCGTTCCTGTTGTGAAAAGCTTTTTTTCAATGTATTGTGAAGCATTTGATTGAAAGCATTATAGCCTATCCACAAATTAGGTTTTTCATCAAGTAACAACGCTTCGTTATCCAGAATTTCAAGTATTTCCCGGGATTTCTTTGAAGGATCATTGTTCTTATCGCTACATTCGTACCGGAACAATTTCGTGCTTTCCAGAATTTCTTTTACAAATTCCTTGGTGTCGATGATTTCAAATTCCCTCATTCTGTCGAACTTCTTGGTAATGGTGTAAAATTCATTGTCCAAGAACTTATCGAACAGATTGTTCAACCTTGGCATTATCAGGTCGGTATTGTTCTTACTATGCTTGATGGAAAACTCAATTTCCGCTTGTGAAACGTGTAGGCCATTGGAGCATACTTCCCTATAAAAGCCAAAATGTCCAGAAGTTTTCTCGCTACCATCATAGGAATTCTTAAACCGCAGCATCGGCAGTATCAGGTCTTTTTCATTCTTTACCGAAAATTGGTTGTTATCATCAATGATAAAGTCGGTAATGAAAGACCTATCATTCCTGTTGATTGTCCGCTTCTGATAATTCAGTCTGGCATCGGTCAACATTTCTTCGGCCTTTTTGAAGAAAAGTTCGTTCGGTACGTGGCCGTAGCTGTTCGATACCACGTTGACAATTTTGCCATTCGAAATTATGGCATTTTCAAGTCCCCTTCGGGATTCCATCTGGGTCAGGCTTTTCAAGGATTTCATTTCTGATGGAACGAAGATTTCATCCTGCTGTAAATTTGATAAATACATAACATTTGATTTTAGTTAAACAATTAATATTTAAGCTAGAACCAAACGGAAGATAAAATCTCAGCTCAAAAGGAAACGGAATATAAATAGCGAGTGCGGGAGCGGCTTTATGCCGTAAGCTTTTGATGGGAGTATTTTACGAGTTTACCTTTGCGCATATATTGATTGAATACTATACCTCCCTTTTTAAGGAAAAAAGAAAACCTACTCTTGGGGAGTAGGCTTCCTGTTTTAAGGATTTGAAGTTACCTTAGAGTTCAAATTTTACAATCTGTTCCTCAATTTCGGATTTTCGTTCCTCCAAAGTGGACTGTAAGTGAGTTGTAACCAATTTGATAAGGTTCGTATTGGTCGTTTTAAATTCCAAATTGTGGGAATCCCGGATGTAAAATGAAGCTGAATCCCCTTGGTTATAGTTGAACTTTGTCAACTCGCTCAAGGTCTGGTTCAACCGTTCCCGTTGGGTGGCCAATCCTCTCAGTTTTTCAAAATTTTGGATCCGGTCATCCAAACTGATGGTAGCTTTTTTCGATGCTACCGCTTTTTCTGTTGAAGCAGCTTTTCCAATGGCTTCATCGGTCAGCTTTTTCTGTACTTCCTTTTTAACGGATGCATTTTCCTTTTTTGCAGTTCCGTTTTGTTTTACTGTTGTTGCCATAATTAAAATTTTTAAGTTAAACATTATTTTAAATCGTTTTGGCAGCTTGTAAGGCAACGAGCAATACCAAAACAGGGCATTAACAGCCACAGGGAGGAAGGGGCAAGGTATGAGCGGTTATTTTTCGCAGAAAAATGTTCGGCATCCCGAAGGGCTTGACCTTGACCAAGCGGTGGAAGGTGGCTACATTTGCCCCCGGTTTGGTTTTGGTTGCCTCAGCTGACCGAAACAAAAAATGACTTAACGCAGAAATTTATGGCTCAATACAAAACCTAAATCTGCAAGGGATTATTAGACGAAAAAAAAAGAGTGCCGACTGGATTAGAACCTAAAAGGTGTTTTCCAAATCAAATTATTGATAGTGCACCCTTGTTTCGGCCTTGTCCGTGGTGTTTAATTTACTACGCAACGAACGCATATCAGATGACACTTTTTGTTCGATGACCCTGGCGTAGATTTGCGTTGTGGAAAGCTTTGTATGACCGAGTAATTTTGAAACGGTCTCAATGGGCACGCCATTGGAAAGCGTAACCGTAGTAGCAAACGTGTGCCTTGCCGCGTGGAACGTAAGCTTCTTATTGATTTTTAGGATAGCAGCTACTTCCTTCAAATATTTATTGATTTTTTGATTAGAAAATACCGGCAGCAATTTTTCGCTTTTGTTTTCAGTTCCCTGGTCATACTTTTTCAGGATGTCAAGGGCTTTATCCAAAAGCGGTATTTTTACCGCTTCATCGTTCTTTTCCCTTTTTGTGAATATCCAGTAATCCCCATCGATGCCGCGTACAATATGGTCGTCGCAAAGCAACTTCACGTCGATATAGGACAGACCCGTATAACAGGCAAAAACAAAAACGTCCCTTGTTTTTTGGTGCATCCCTTTTGAAAGCTGACTGGATTCCAGAACTTCAAGTTCCGATTGGGACAGAAATGCTCGCTGGTGTTTTGTGAACTTTAGCGAGAACCTCACAAAGGGGTCTTTTTCGATCCACTCCAACCGAAGGGCAAGGTTCATCATCTTTTTCAAGCGTTCCAAATGTTTCATAACCCCATTGTTCTTTAGGGGCTGGGAGCGGTTTATGGATTTTCCATTACGAAGGAACTGTTCAAAGTCAATGATGAATTTATAGGATAATTGTTTAAGGAAAACATCGTTGGTCTTTAGTTTGTGCTTCAAATACCGTTTGATATAGCGTTCCGTAGTGAAGTAATTTTTCAAGGTGCCGGGCTTGAGTACCGAAACCATATTCTTATTATGGTAGGAAACCAGTTGAAGCAGCGTTTTGTGCTGTTCATCTTCTCCGAGATACCGGGCCTTGATGGCCTGGGCGGTAACATATTTGGATTCGCCCAGAAGCTGTTTGTGGCAAGCCAACAAATCGGAATACACTTGGTCAAGGTAAACATTGAGTGCCTTGCCGTCGGAAGTCCTTAGTGTTGACCTTTTGGAACGGGTATCCCAATAGGTAACCGATGTGGATCGTTTTAAACTGATCTCGGCACGTTTTCCATCGACCGTGATACGGGCATAAATAGGTGCAAAATCATCTTTTGCTTTGGCCATACTCAGCCAAAAATGAATGGTAAAAGTCTTGGAAGTCTGCATAAACTCTCGCTTTAAGTGAATAATCGATTTGTTTACGAAAGTCAAATCGCTGCGAAAGTCAAGTCTATTGAATTACCAATGTAGTGAAAATTCCGGTAATAAATCAGGTAACCGAATAGGTAACCTTTGAATTGATATTAAAGCCAATCTTATGATTTTAAGAAAAATGAAAATCCTTGATTTTCATAAGATTAGCTATATTTTGGTGTCTATTGACACCGTAATTGTCGGGGTGGCAGGATTCGAACCTGCGACCTCCTGCTCCCAAAGCAGGCGCGATGACCGGGCTACGCTACACCCCGATGGTGTATTTAAATTCAGTAGCGGAGAGACAGGGATTCGAACCCTGGCGACGGTTACCCGTCGACAGATTAGCAATCTGCTCCATTACCACTCTGGCACCTCTCCTAAAGAACGCTGCGTATCTCTCGAAACGCGGGTGCAAATATATATCTAAGTTTTGGATCAGCCAAAGGTTTTTTATGAATTTCTGTAACTTTTTTTCAATCTTTTTTTAACTATCTGAAAACAAGAAAATCACAAAAACTTTATTCAGGATATTCAATTCGCAAATGATAGATATTATTGAGTTTTGACTTCAATACTTTTTTGATAACCTGTATTTCCTTAAAAGTAATAGTCGCATTCAGAAACTGATTTTCGTCCATTTGTTTATTGATGATCTTTTCAACAAAAGAATCTATCAATACAGACGTTGGATTCTTCAAACTCTTGCTGGCAGCTTCCACACTATCAGCCATCATTAAAATGGCTGTTTCTTTGCTAAAAGGCAAGGGTCCGGGATAGCTAAAATCTTCAATATTCACATCTTCATCCTGTTCCTGAGCTTTCTTATAAAAATAATAAACAGTGCTGGTACCATGATGCGTTCTTATAAAGTCTATAACGCGATCCGGAAGGTTATTTTTCCGTGCGATTTCAATACCATTGATAACATGATCAATTATGATACGTGCACTCTCTCGAGGAGAAAGGTCTTCGTGTGTATTAATCCCTGTTGATTGATTTTCGGTGAAATCTGTAGGATTAACCATTTTGCCGATATCATGGTACAAAGCCCCTACTCGTACAAGCATAGAATTAGCTCCTATTTCATTTGCTGCAGCTTCTGCGAGGTTAGCTACGTTTAAACTATGATGAAACGTTCCTGGGGCTTTATTTGCCAGATCTTTTAAAAGCTTTGAATTGGTATCTGTAAGTTCTAATAAAGAAAGATCACTCACCAAACCAAAAATCTTTTCGTAAGCATAAATCAAAGGTTGTACAAAAAGTGTTGCAAGTCCGGTGATGATAAACGTACTGAAGGTTTCCCACTCCAGATTTTCTACCGTGCCTTCATGAATTATATGAAAAGCAAAATAGCCGATGATATAAATGAACGTAATCTGACCCACCGAAATAAACAAGTTAGCACGCTTATAGAGCTCAGAAATGGTTAGTATCGTTACAATACCCGCTATAACCTGCAGGAACATATACTCTGAAGTATTAGGCACGATAAAGCCTAAAAGTAAAATCGTTATCACATGGGTAAAAAGGCCCAACCGGGAATCAAAAAACGCTTTGATCACTAACGGCAGAATACATAAAGGAACTACATAAACATAATTTGCATCATACTTTACAATTAGCGTTGTAAACAATACCATCAAGATGATATTAAAGAAGATAAAAGTGACTTTGGTATTATTTTCAAAAACTAACTCTCGGTAAGTTTTTATAAACAGTAATAGCATGGTTAGTGCTACCGAAACCAAAAGCACATAGCCAAAAACTACCCAATTGTATTTACTGGCTGTCCATGTTTGAGATTCATATTCTGCTTGAAGTGATTTTAGAATTTGATACGTACTTTGCTCTACGATCTCGCCTTTGGCGACAATACGACTTCCTTTATTCACTACACCTTTAGTAGGAGCTATTTTGCTCATTTCAGCATTAAGCTCTTTATTGGTGAGTTTTTCATCATAGGTGACGTTTGGCTGCACAACATCAAAAAACAATTCTTTAAACCGGTTAACAGCTTGTACATAGGGACCATTAACCAACTTTCTATTGATGAGTGCTGTGATTTCATCCGTAGTGTTTAGATTTTCAATTGAAGTTTCCTCTATTTCATTTCCGCGCCGTAAATAAATTTTTCGGCCTTCTTGAAAAGCTGTTAAATCATTAACGACACCGTACTTGTAGATTTCATCTATAATTTTTAAACCAAAAGCTTTCAGTTCACGCTGTCTGTCTCTAAAAATTGAATCGGTAAAAACTGAGGCAAACTGATTTTCATAAGCAGCTTTAGCTTCATTAGCAATATCATGATCGTATATAAAATAGGGAATAATATTGTTCTCCACTTCTGCCTTTTCCTGATCTAGCTGATCCTGACTTTTTAAAATAGCAAAATCTACCGGAGCATATAAATTATCATACTGCCAGGGTTTATTCTGCTGAAAATCAAACTGAAATTTTCCGCTCTTCGGAAAAAGATATACGATAAGAATTGTGCTTACAATACAAAGCAAAACCTTATATATAGAACCTTGATTTTTATAGAATCGGTTTAAAATAGTACTCATAAAAAAGCTGTGAAACAGTATTAATACAATTCAAAAAAACTGTTTCCAAGCGTTTTAAAACCTGAGCAACAGAATATTGAAGGTATTCTGGTAAAAGTAAATAACCTTATGATAAAATCATGAGGTCTTAACAATGATAAAACCTTTGACTTCGAGGTTTGCTCCGAAGCATTTAAATCTCGATTATCTAGTAAAAGTACTAAAATTAAACGGGACGTTTACGCTGTTAAGCATAGGCTAAAATATAACGTTTTCGTTAGTATTTGCTTAAGTTTGTATCACACAAAAAATTACATTATGCAAAAAGAAATTGTCATTGTCTCGGCTGTTAGAACGCCAATAGGAAGCTTTTTAGGATGTCTGTCATCCTTAACTGCTGTTACGCTGGGAACAACAGCTATAAAAGGAGCTTTAAAGAAAATCAACCTCGACCCTAACCTTGTCAATGAAGTTTTTATGGGTAATGTAGTACAGGCCGGTGTTGGTCAGGCTCCTGCGAGACAGGCGGCTTTAGGTGCAGGTATACCCAATTCGGTGCCTTGTACTACGGTAAATAAAGTTTGCGCTTCTGGGATGAAAGCGGTGATGTTTGCTGCACAATCTATCGCATTAGGTGATAACGAAATTGTAATTGCAGGTGGGATGGAAAGTATGAGTCAAATTCCGCATTATGTACATATGCGCAACGGACAAAAATTTGGTCCTGCAACACTTATTGACGGCATGCAAAAAGATGGACTCGTTGATGCTTATGACGGAAATGCAATGGGAGTTTGTGCAGATCTTTGCGCGAAGGAGTATGAATTTTCACGTGAAGATCAAGACGCGTTCGCTATAGAAAGTTACAAGCGTTCTGCTGCTGCCTGGGAAGCTGGTAAATTTAATGATGAAGTAATCCCGGTTGAAGTGCCACAGCGACGAGGAGAGCCTCTTGTAATTAAAGAAGATGAAGAGTTCAAGAATGTGCGCATAGATAAAATTTCAAGTTTACGCCCTGCATTTTCTAAAGATGGTACAGTGACTGCTGCCAATGCTTCTACGATCAATGATGGTGCTGGAGCTGTTATTTTAATGACTAAAGAAAAAGCGGAAGAATTAGGTTTAGAAATTCTGTGTACTATAAAAAGTTATGCCGATGCTGCTACAGAACCTGAATGGTTTACTACAGCTCCTTCTAAAGCTTTACCGAAAGCTCTGGCAAAAGCTGGTGTTTCTCAAGATGAGATTGACTTCTTTGAATTTAATGAAGCATTCTCTGTTGTAGGTCTTGCTAATATGAAAATTCTAGGCCTTTCTTCTAAAAATGTAAACGTAAATGGAGGAGCTGTTTCTTTAGGTCATCCCTTAGGTTGCAGTGGTGTGCGTATTTTAATCACCTTAATAAATGTACTTAAACAACAACATGCAAAATTAGGTGCTGCAGCAATTTGTAATGGCGGCGGCGGCGCATCTGCAATGGTAATTTCAAGATAAATTCACGAGCATTTGTATCTCGCTTTGTGAGTAAAAATCATTTGAATTACTTTTACCAAAATTTCAAAACCGCCTGATGAACTACGGCATTTGCCCATTAAGTATTGTACCGATACGTTTAGAACCTGCTGATGCAGCAGAGATGGTTAATCAAGTACTTTATGGTGAACATTTTAAGGTGCTTGAAATTCGTAAAAAATGGAGTCGTATTCGTCTTGCTCATGACAAATATGAGGGCTGGATAGATAACAAGCAGTATAAAGAAATTACTGAAGAAAACTATTCTACTGCTGAAGAACGTATGCCACTTCTTGCGAGTGATTTACTTCAGATGGCAACATCGTCTGATGCTCACGTATTAAGTTTACCGCTTGGTGCTCAATTAGCAAATCTTGATCTTACCGGAGATCACTATGACGGAAATTTTATTTCGGATAAAAAGGAAAAATCTGCCTTTATAAATACAGCGCTTTTGTATTTAAAAAGCCCCTATTTATGGGGAGGAAGAACTCCTTTTGGTCTGGATTGCAGCGGTTTTACCCAGATGGTTTATCGGCTTAATGGCCACGCACTTTTTCGTGATGCATCACAGCAATCAGCTCAAGGTGAAGCCTTAAGTTTTATTGAAGAAAGTGAGCCGGGTGATCTAGCATTTTTTGATAATGACGAAGGACGTATTGTACATGTCGGTATTATGCTTCATGATAATTATATCATTCACTGTCACGGGGAGGTTCGCATAGATCGCATTGATCACACTGGTATTTATAACGTAGACCGAAGAACACATACTCATAAATTGCGTGTTATCAAACGTATTCTATAGAAAACAAAAACGGTGATACTTTAAAGTATCACCGTTTTTGTTTTAAAGATTTTACAAATCTTAATCCTCTTTTTGATATTTAGCTTTTTTAGAACCAGCATAGATATCATATTTCACTAAACGTGATTCTAAAGATCCATTATATAATTTAATTTTTCTGGAAGTTCGCAGACCTACATGTTTAAGAGATTCTAGGTTTGAGGTAATAAACCAAGCTTCTGTATCTTTATAATTTTGTTTCAGCGTATCTCCTATATTTTTATAAAACGGTTCCATATCTATTTCTAATCGCTCTCCGTAAGGGGGATTAAAAACCATATGCAAATGACGTTCGCGTTCTTTTTCCGAAGTGAAAAAATCAGCCTGCTTAACCGTTATAAACTCATCTAATTCAGCATTTTTAATATTCTCTTTGGCTTTTTCAACAGCAGATGGTGCCTTATCATACCCACTTATAGTAAAGTGAAATTCTCGAATCTTCTTTAGCGCAGCCGCTTCAATAGTATCAAACAAATCAGGGTCCCAATCATGCCAGTTTTCAAAGCCAAATTGTCTTCGGTTTAAATTAGGTGGAATATTACACGCAATCATTGCTGCTTCTATAAGCATAGTTCCACTACCACACATAGGATCCAAAAAATCACTGTGCCCCTTCCAACCGGCAAGCATTAGACAGCCCGCTGCGAGAACTTCATTTATAGGTGCAATATTTGTAGCCAAGCGATAACCGCGCTGATGCAGAGAAACCCCACTACTATCTAATGAAATTGTACATCTATTCTCTCTGATATGAACATCTATACTCAAACTTGGAAATTTTAGATCTACACTGGGGCGCTCCCCTGTGTTTTCTCTAAACTGATCTACAACAGCATCTTTTGCCTTTTGAGCCACAAACAATGAGTGAGTAAATTGCTCCCCGCTAATAGTGGCATTTATAGCAAAGGTGTCATTAACACGCATATATTTGCTCCAGTCAATACTCTTTACCGCAGCATACAATGCATTCTCATCCTTAACAACAAAAGACTTTAATGGCTTAAGGATTTTAATTGCGGTACGGCAACACAAATTAGCCTTGTACATAAAGCCTGTATCACCACTAAAACCAACACTACGCGTACCTATCTCTATATCTCCTGCTCCCAGCTCGCGCAACTCACGAGCTAATAATTCTTCAAAACCAAATAAGGTTTTTGCGAGCATTTTAAAGTTCTCTTCCATTGCAAAAATTTAGATTGCAAAAATAGGTTAATTTTGTCGGCTTGCTACGACTAACCATTCCTAGCTGAATTTATATGATCTTTATTTTACCTATTGCTGCTGTCACTTTAGGCTTTTTAATAGCGTTAATCTTTAAACCTACTCTAAATAATACGGTAAAATTACTGCTATCCTTTAGTGGTGCATTCTTATTATCTATCACCATTTTTGAATTTTTACCCGGGCTTTATGCATCGGACTCTAAACAAATTGGTTTATATATAATGGGTGGTTTACTTCTGCAGATCTTACTAGAATTTTTATCGAGAGGAGCAGAACACGGTCATTTACACCTTGACTCCAAAACCAAATCTATTCCTTGGTTACTTTTCATTAGCCTTGCTGTACATTCTATGTTTGAGGGATTCCCGTTATCGCAAAATCAGGATTTAGTTTATGGGATTGTAATTCATAAAATACCCATCGCAATTATAATAAGTTCCTTTTTGCTAGTATCAAATATCAGTAAAGCTAAAATTCTTATTTTTCTGGTTTTCTTTGCTTTGATGACCCCACTAGGAAGTTATTTAGGCATATTACATTTATGGTCTGAGAGCATCAAAAATAACATCAATGCTTTAGTTGTAGGCGTACTCCTACACGTTTCCACAACAATTTTATTTGAATCTTCTAAGAACCACCAGTTCAATGCAACAAAATTTGGTGCAATCCTCTTAGGTATTGGTCTCGCTTATATCCTCTAATTATGTTTAGCAGGGAAGAGTCAAAACAAATACGCGAGCAATTCTGGATTTTCTTCGGAAAAAGACATCCACGAAAGTGGTTACTATACGACACAAAAATCAAGGAAATCAACCTAAAGTTTAGCTTTGACACTAAAAAAGCCATAGTCTCTTTTGATATCGAAACGCACGATGATATTTTCAGAACGTACTACTATGAAAAATTTGAAAGTTTAAAAAATCTATTAAAGGCTGAAATTTCAGAGGAAATCATCTTAGATCAAGAGTATTTGCGCAGTAGTGGTAAAATCATCTCAAGAATTTATGTTGAGAAAAACGGAGTCAACATTCATAACAAAACTCATTGGCCTGAGGTGTTTGAGTTCTTCTATACCGAAATGCCAAAATTTGAATTATTCTGGTACGAATATCAAGATTTTATTACAGCTTAAATAACATCGACCAAAATAAATAAAAAATGACAGATGCTTCCTGCTAATACAAATAAATGCCAGATAAAATGATTAAACGGAATTTTGTGTATTGCATAAAATAAAATTCCTACGGTATAAAAACCACCTCCAAGCATCAATAAATTTATTCCTTGTTCTGAAGACACTGCAACCAGATTGTCCCAATCTAAAACTATGAACCATCCCATAACGAGATAAAGTAGCAGTGATAAAATCTCAAATCTACCTGTAAAAAATAGTTTTAAGATTGTTCCTACAGCAGCAATACCCCAAACCGTCCAGAAAATGATCCAACCATTTCCCGATTCTAATGAAATAAGCGCTACAGGTGTATACGTTCCGGCAATTAGAAAGTAAATACTTATATGATCTATTTTTCTAAAAATCTTTTTCCACGATACGTGAGCAACCAGATGATAAACGGTAGAAGCAGTATAAAGTATGAGAATAGAAAACCCGTAAAACAAAATACTTAAAGTGCTGAAATCAGACTTATAGTTAGCTTCAGTTAACAGAAAATAAATACCTGCAATCCCTAAAAATACCCCAATAGCATGGGATAAGGCATTCCAAAATTCCTCTTCTTTCCAATTTAGGTTTAAGTGTTCCATATACAAACAAGTTACTTCAATAAAAGCTTTTATGAGTTAACCCTTACTCAAGTGTACAATTCAAATACATAGTAGGCTATAATACGAGAAACTTTCAAAAGCCTTATGTTTCTTATTCAGGATTTTACTATTTTTAAATCAATCCTTGAATTTGACAATCCTTTTATTCCCGATTCTTATGATCCATAGCAAACTAGTACCATTCTTAAAAGTTTTTATTTTAAGCGTTTTTATACTCAACGCAATCGCCTGTAAAAACACAACAGAACAAAAACCCATTGAAGATTCTCCTGCCGAACCTTTAGAAGAAGAATGGGTTTATCTTTTTGATGGAACAAGTCTTGAAGGATGGCGGGGCTATGGTCTAGACTCGCTCCCTCCCGGTTGGACTATCAAAGACAGTATACTTACATTTGACACAGAACTGGGACTTGAGCAAAATTATAAAGGCGGAAAAGATATTATCTACGGAGCTGAAGAATTTGATAATTTTGAACTTGATCTCGAATGGAAAATTCCTGAAGGTGGAAACAGCGGAATTTTTTACCATATTAAAGAAGGATACTCCGGCCCTCCTGTTGTTGCTCCTGAATATCAATTGATAGATGATGAGAATTATGCTAATATCCACGATTTAACAAGCTATAATTCGCAATTCAAAGCTGAACACCCTGAAGAATTACAAGACTGGCAGAGTACGGGAGCCGATTATGCTATGCATACCCCAGATCAATCTAAAAAACATCTAAACCCAGCAGGAGAATGGAATTCTACTAAAATAATATTTACTCCAGAGAAAGTAGAACATTGGCTTAACGGTGAAAAAATTCTGGCATTTGTTCCCTGGTCTGAAGAGTGGCAGCAAAAAAAACAATCGGGTAAATGGGATAATGCGCCTGATTACGGTAAGTACAGAACCGGGTATATCGGTCTACAAGACCACTCTAGTCCTATATGGTTCAAAAATATCAAAATCAAAAAGCTTTAAAACGAAACGGATGGCTGAACAAAATAATAAAAGAAGGGATTTCTTAAAAAAAAGCGGTGTCGGTGCTTTAGGCTTGATGACATCGGGTACTATTCTGGCTGCAGAAGATTTACCGAATGTAAAGAAATCCACCTCTTCTGATAAAAGTGAGATCATACGTACCGCACATATTGGTGTGGGAGGTATGGGAGCTGAAGATTTAAAAGCAATGGCTTCACATCCTCAGGTTAAAGTAACTGCGCTATGTGATGTAGATGCGATTAATTTGGCTACGGCTCATAAAAATCATCCGGAAGCACGTATTTTCTTTGATTACAGAGCTATGTTAAAAGAACTGGGCGACGAGATAGATGCTGTGGTTGTTTCGACTCCAGATCACAGCCATGCTCCGGCTGCCCTACTTGCGATGAAAAATCAAAAGCCTGTATATTGCCAGAAGCCTTTAACGCATTATGTATCTGAGTCTCGCGAG
>NZ_QOVK01000036.1:22500-25479 GCF_004104075.1 Leeuwenhoekiella polynyae
TTGACAACTTAAAACTAAAACTTTACCTTTCCTTATAGTCGTGTCTTTGTCTGCTAAGCAGCAAAGCTCTAGAAAGGAGGTGTTCCAGCCGCACCTTCCGGTACGGCTACCTTGTTACGACTTAGCCCCAGTTACCGGTCTTACCCTAGGCCGCTCCTTACGGTGACGGACTTCAGGTACCCCCAGCTTCCATGGCTTGACGGGCGGTGTGTACAAGGCCCGGGAACGTATTCACCGCATCATGGCTGATATGCGATTACTAGCGATTCCAGCTTCACGGGGTCGAGTTGCAGACCCCGATCCGAACTGTGATAGGTTTTATAGATTCGCTCCTCTTTGCAAAGTGGCTGCTCTCTGTACCTACCATTGTAGCACGTGTGTGGCCCAGGACGTAAGGGCCGTGATGATTTGACGTCATCCCCACCTTCCTCACAGTTTGCACTGGCAGTCTGGCTAGAGTTCCCGACATTACTCGCTGGCAACTAACCACAGGGGTTGCGCTCGTTATAGGACTTAACCTGACACCTCACGGCACGAGCTGACGACAACCATGCAGCACCTTGTAATCTGTCCGAAGAAAAGACTGTTTCCAATCCTGTCAGACTACATTTAAGCCCTGGTAAGGTTCCTCGCGTATCATCGAATTAAACCACATGCTCCACCGCTTGTGCGGGCCCCCGTCAATTCCTTTGAGTTTCATTCTTGCGAACGTACTCCCCAGGTGGGTTACTTATCACTTTCGCTTGGCCACCCAGCTCTCAATCGAGCCGGACAGCTAGTAACCATCGTTTACGGCGTGGACTACCAGGGTATCTAATCCTGTTCGCTCCCCACGCTTTCGTCCATCAGTGTCAATGTATTATTAGTAACCTGCCTTCGCAATCGGTATTCTATGTAATATCTATGCATTTCACCGCTACACTACATATTCTAGTTACTTCATAACAATTCAAGACTAACAGTATCAATGGCAATTCTACAGTTAAGCTGCAGACTTTCACCACTGACTTATTAGTCCACCTACGGACCCTTTAAACCCAATGATTCCGGATAACGCTTGCACCCTCCGTATTACCGCGGCTGCTGGCACGGAGTTAGCCGGTGCTTATTCTTATGGTACCGTCATCAGTCTACACGTAGACCTTATTCTTCCCATATAAAAGCAGTTTACAACCCATAGGGCCGTCTTCCTGCACGCGGCATGGCTGGATCAGGCTTGCGCCCATTGTCCAATATTCCTCACTGCTGCCTCCCGTAGGAGTCTGGTCCGTGTCTCAGTACCAGTGTGGGGGATCTCCCTCTCAGGACCCCTACCTATCGATGCCTTGGTGTGCCGTTACCACACCAACAAGCTAATAGGACGCATGCTCATCTTGTACCGTAACCTTTACTATATAAATGATGCCAATCATATAGACTATGGAGGATTAATCCAAGTTTCCCTGGGCTATACTCCAGTACAAGGCAGATTGCATACGCGTTACGCACCCGTGCGCCACTCGTCAGCGGAAAAGCAAGCTCTTCCCTGTTACCGTTCGACTTGCATGTGTTAGGCCTGCCGCTAGCGTTCATCCTGAGCCAGGATCAAACTCTTCATCGTAGTGTCTTATATAATATTCCACGATATAAGGAAATTTAATCACACTCCTAAGAGTGCTCAAAATGGTCGTTCTAGTTTTAATTCAATCCCGATATAAAATCGGGACGCGTTGTCAATTCAATATGTCAAATAACTTTCCCTCTTACTAAAGAAGAAACTTCTTGATAGATGCTAAGGAATCGAACCTTATTTTTATTACCAAATCATCTCAGTTTCAATTTGCGTTGCTCTCCGTGAAAGCGGCTGCAAATATACAACTCTTTTTATTTACAAAACAAATAAAATTTGAAGTTTTTTTTAGCCTTTTTTCAAGCAACTTATTTAAGAACTTTACCGCCTTTCTTGCCGAAAAACCGGAGGGCAAAGATACTACCCTTTTCCCTTTATAAACAAGCTTTTTTTAAACTTTATTTTATCTGCTTACCAAAGAACGTAAAACCGTTTTTTATACCCGATTTTGGAGGCGCAAATATAGAACCAATATCTGTACCCGCAAGCACTTTTATAAACTTATTTTAAAATAATTTACTCCCTACTTAAAACCAATTACTTACAACTTCAACTTTTTATAATTTATACTTAAAACGCATCCAGATCTACGGTTTTAAAAAGCTTGACTTTATTTACAAAACATCAAAAATAAGAACTCATCTACCTTTTACTCGATGAAAGACATAAAACTAAAAATCACAAAAGCAGAAAATCAGCGTAAGAAACAAACAGGTTAGGGATTAAGCGGCAGGCTTAAGAGCTTGGTAAGCTCCTAAAGCTTACAAAAGCGAGTAGCGAAAGCGTGATTGCTGTCGCACAAATAGGAAAAACCAGCGACTTGGAATATAAAGACCAGCTACTTCTAGAGAAACTAATAAACAATTACTGACAAGAAGCCGCTACTTACTCTATAAAGCATCCTCCAACTGGACAATTAACCAAAACACAAAGGGCTAAACTTTTATTTAAAACCTATCCCGACATACTGCAGGCATATGACATGGGAAACCAGTTAAGAAGTATTTTTAATGAAAACACTGAAGTTAAAATAGCTTATACAAAGCTGGCTCAAAAGCGTTTAGAGCTCAGTTTAAAGCAGTGAAAAATGTAGAATTCTTTTTGCACAGATTAACTACAATTTTTGAATAGTCCCCAACAATTAGGCTTGGTCCAAAATAAACTTTAAAAGTTGCTAGTTTAAATAGCTCAACCTTTCTTTCTATATAGATCAAAAGATCCAAGACACCGGAATCTAAATTCGCAATGCTTGAGTACTCCCTTTAATCCGCGCTACAGCTTAACAAGGATTTCCGCTACTATTATTCCTCACGCGGGCTTATTTTAAGTGGAGGGTTTCAGATTCAAGCCTAGTTCTCACTTCTACGATC
>NZ_QOVK01000037.1 GCF_004104075.1 Leeuwenhoekiella polynyae
GTCCCCAAGGCCCCCAGGCTCCCCAGCCCCAACCATAGTTGTTGTACACATCAACGCGTTGTTGAGCTGTCGTAAAAATGCTTACCAACATAGAAGGGTCTTCAGATTTTACAAAGCCTTTAGCAAGCATTTCATTTTCTATAGCTCGTAAAATTCGTTTTTTGTCCAAATCAGAAATTTCGGCTTTATCTATACCAGGCTTAAAAAAAGCAAAGGTTTTATAGTTTGTAAAGTCTGCACTCTGATCGTAGTCAGATGCAACACGCACAGAGCTGCACGCTGAGAAGAGCGCAACTACAGCAATAAGAAATAAGGGTTTTAAATTTTTCATAAGGATATCGTTTTAGTGTTTTTGAATGAGCCGAGATTCTAATTATCTACTAAAATAGTCTCAACAATTATACCATAATCAGTGTTTTAATTTCTATTCTTATCAAAACCGTAAGGGCAATGCCTGCAACCACTTTTACAACAATATCCTCTTTTTAAATGATACTGCTCTGTAAAGCATCGGTAACCTTCTGGTGTTAAATAATAATCACCATCTTCTAACGGTATGGGTTTTTTAAAAGAACTCACTATAATAAATTTATGAAAACATTTTTTTGTCTTGCATTAAAGAATGCTTAAAACTAGCTAGGGATAGTATATTTAACGCAAGTATAAGGTACTTATGGCGATTTATATTTATACGAAGCGTTTCTTTACTAAATTTTCGGGCTGTGCGGTCTGGCCAATTATCTTTTTAAAGTCTGAATATTTAAAGAATGATAAGGTTTTTGTGAATCACGAAAAAATTCATCTTAGACAACAACTCGAATTACTGATTGTGCCCTTTTATATTTGGTATGCAGTGGAGTTTTGTGTACATCTAATACGACTGAAATCAAAATATAAAGCCTATCGGACCATTAGTTTTGAACGCGAAGCTTATGCAAATGAAAACGACCTAGGCTATTTAAAGCAAAGGTCGTTTTGGGCTTTTTTACGATGGATTTAATTAGCGCTGAACTACTAACTTGAAAATGATCAAAATTAGTGCCTCCAAATATTATTGGAAAATCAAAATTTCCTCCAAAACCACGACCAAAGAGATTAATGGTGTGAGTGCCAGGTGTAAGTTGAACATAAGTTGATCCACTTAGGTAATAGAATCCATTTGCATAAGTTCCATTAGTATCTGGGCGATTTGCATAAGTTCCTGTGTCATAACCATATGCTCGGGTGTTATCTCCATCTACTTCAATCCAAATGTTTGTGTCGTTAAATAAACCATCATTTAATCGATTTATTACTGTTTTTTGTAAGTGAATTCATTTGACACTAAATGCTTTAAGACAAAATTCACTGTTTTAGTTGCGGTCCTTATTCGCGAATTGTAATCATTTATTAGGGCGTTTGTAATTCCGAGTTTACTTTTGTTTCACAGATAAGAAATATGATTGATGTAAGTTTTTTTGAAAACGATTTACATTCTGTAGAAATTCAAAAAATCGAAAAGCTATTAAAGCCTAATAGCTCGGTTGAATTAGCTATTAAGCGTGAAGATCTAATTAACGATATGATTTCTGGGAATAAATTCAGAAAGCTTAAATACAATGTTATAGCGGCAAAAAATCAAAAGCAAGAAACCCTATTGACTCTTGGAGGTGCTTTTTCAAATCACATTGCAGCTGTGGCTAAAGCAGGTGAATTGTGCGGTTTTGAAACAGTAGGTGTTATTAGAGGGAAAGAGCTGGGTGATAATTTACTACAGACACTTCAGCAGAATGCAACTTTGAAATTTGCGAATGCGTGTGGGATGAAACTCCACTTTGTAAGTAGGTCTGAATACCGAGAAAAGCATACGGTTTCCTTTCAGGAAAGTTTGAAAATTAAATTTGGTGATTTTTATGAAATTCCTGAAGGTGGGACAAATGATTTGGCTGTTAAAGGCTGCGCCGAAATATTAAATTCAGATACCTCTAGTTACGATGTCATTGCCTGTGCTGTAGGTACGGGAGGTACAATTGCAGGGATTATAGAAGGCAGTTTGCCTCACCAAAGAATTATGGGTTTTCCAGCTTTAAAAGGAGATTTCCTTAAGGATGAAATTAAAATGTACACTTCCAAAACTAATTGGGACCTGATCAATGATTATCATTTTGGAGGATATGCAAAAATAAATACAGCATTAATTAGTTTTATAAATTCCTTTAAAGAACAGCACAGTATTCAACTAGACCCGGTCTATACGGGTAAAATGATGTATGGTCTTACAGAACTAATTGAGAATGGGTTTTTCTCTGAAAATACCCGTATTTTAGCCGTTCATACAGGAGGCCTGCAAGGAATTGTCGGTATGAACGAAAAACTAAAAAGAAAAGGTCAATCTCTTATTGTCTAAAGACTATGATTAAAAAAATAGGTGCTGTTCTGTTGTTAAGTATGTTGCTCGTGGGTTGTGGCGGAAGTAAACGTGCTGCAAAACGAAAAGTGAGTGTGCGTTCTTCAAGAGCTGTAGAAACTCCACGATCTGATAGAAATACAGCTCCTGCTGAAACATCATGGGAAACTGAGAAAGCTTATGAATATGCACCTTTTAATAAAGTAGAAGATTATATTGAGCATTTTGCGCCTATTGCAAAAGAAGAGATGCGCTTGTATAAAATACCGGCGAGTATTACTATGGCTCAGGCTGTTTTAGAGAGTGGTGCAGGTAATGGTAATCTAACAAAAAAAGCGAATAATCATTTTGGGATAAAGTGTCATAATTGGACAGGCGCTGTGGTGTATCACGATGACGATGAGAAAGGGGAATGTTTTAGAAAATACCGGGACCCTAAATATTCCTTTAGAGATCATTCTTTGTTTTTAACCGGTAGGAGTAGGTATGCAGATCTTTTTGACCTAGATCCTGATGATTACAAGGGTTGGGCAAAAGGCTTACGTAAAGCCGGCTATGCAACAGATAGAAAGTATCCTGAAAAGCTTATTGCGATCATAGAGCGGTATGCGATGTATAATTATGATGCTGAAGTTTTAGGAAATAAAGTAAAAGAATACAAACCAGAACCTAAGGATAAAGTGGTTTTGCACACGGTAAAAAAAGGGGAAACACTTTACAGTATTTCTAGAATGTACAGCCTTACCGTAGATGAGTTGAAAAAGAATAACGGCTTACGTGATAATACGATAAGCATCGGGCAGCAGTTAAATGTGACCCCGCAGTATAATGGATTTTAATGATGATTTATAAAAGAAGCAGTGCTTTGTTTGCCGAAGCACAACGCGTAATTCCCGGCGGGGTGAACTCACCGGTACGAGCATTTAAAGCAGTAGGGGGAGATCCTATTTTTGTAAAAGAAGCAAAAGGAGCCTATTTGTACGATGAAGACGGAAACCGGCTGATTGACTATATCAACTCTTGGGGACCTATGATTTTAGGACACGCGTATCAACCAGTTGTTGATGCGGTGGTTGAAAAAGCACAAAAAGGAACCTCTTTTGGAATGCCTACTGAGATCGAGACAAAAATCGCAGAGCTGGCGGTTAAAATGGTGCCGGGTATCGATAAGATTCGGTTTGTGAATAGTGGTACGGAAGCCTGTATGAGTGCGGTGCGCCTCGCTCGCGGATTTACCAAAAGAGATAAGATTATAAAATTTGCAGGCTGCTATCATGGCCATTCTGATTCGTTTTTGATTCAGGCGGGTAGTGGTGCGGTGACTTTTGGTTCACCAAATAGTCCAGGTGTTACGCAAGGGACTGCTAAAAATACCTTACTAGCTGAGTACAATAACTTAGAGCAGGTAAAAGAAATTTTTGAAGCAAATGCAGACGAAATAGCAACCGTTATTTTAGAACCCGTTGCCGGTAATATGGGGTGTATTCCTCCTGCTGAAGGTTTTTTAGAAGGATTACGCGAATTGTGTGATGCTCACGGTACATTACTCATTTTTGATGAAGTAATGACCGGTTTTAGATTGGCGCCTGGAGGTGTCCAAGAGTTGATGGACGTTCGCGCAGATGTCGTGACTTTTGGTAAAGTTATTGGCGGAGGCCTGCCTGTAGGGGCTTTTGCTGCTAGAAATGAAATTATGGATTATCTTGCTCCGGTAGGGCCGGTTTATCAGGCGGGTACTTTAAGTGGAAATCCGCTTGCAATGGCTGCTGGTCTGGCAATGCTTACTGCACTTAATAACGAAAAGGAGATTTTCAACCGACTTTCAGAAAAAACGGAATATCTTCATAAGGGAATTGCTGATGCATTAAATAAACATAATGTGGTGCATACCATAAACAGATTGGGCTCTATGATTTCTGTACATTTTGCAGCTGAACCGGTGACCGATTTTGATTCGGCATCTAAAGGTGCTAATGAAACCTTTAAAAAGTTCTTTCACGGTTTGTTAAATGAAGGGATTTATATTGCTCCAAGTGCTTATGAAACTTGGTTTATTACCGACGCGCTTTCATATGAAGATCTTGATACAACGATTGCTGCTGTTGCAAAGGTTGCTCCGGACTTGAAATAGAAGAGAGTACTTTAAAAAATAATAATCCCCGGTTAAAACCGGAGATTATTGTTTTTTATCAATATTCGTTGAACAAGCAAAAAATACTTTAAAAGAAAAAATATTTTTAACCTTGAGGTAAGTCTCGGGAGTAGTTAATCTCGATTATCCAGTAAAACAGATTTTATTTACGACCTTTATTGGAGTCTCTATGACGTTGAGGTCTGTCGCCTCTTTTTCCATCATGATTTGCCATGCGGTTGTGACGCTTCATTTTTAGTTTACGCCATTGGTCAAATTGTTCTTCATTTAAAATGTTCTGCATTTTTTCCTGATGTGCAATTTGCTTGTCTAACATTGCAGCATATTTTTCCTTGCGGTCTTTACGTGTAGCTTCACGCTCTTCTTCAGAAGGTTTTTCTCCATCACGCACTTTCATTTTTGCAGCGCGTTGTTCCCAGTTCGCTTTGCGTTCTTTTGCAGCAGTAAGCTCTAGCTTGTAAATATCCTTTTGTTGTTTATCATCTAATACTAAAGCAAGGGTTAAACGTTTGGTTTGCATTTCAGCTAGTTCTTCAGGAGTAGCATCCATCATCTTTTTAAAACACTCCACACGGTTTCCTTGTTGTGCCAAAGCTGTTACTGAAACAAATAAAGCAAGGATTGCGGTCAAATTTTTCATATCTGTTAATTTTTATGTTATATAGCTATGACTATGATAATGGTAAAAGGTTTAAAAGATATTTGTTTTTTTCTGATATGAGTATTGGAAATTTTTACCTTTCTGGAAGAAATACGCAATTCAAGTGAAGTTTTAATACCTATTGACAAAGCTAGAGAAATGACTTATATTAGTAGTACTTCTTTGCATCAATGGCTTGCAGAAATTGACGCTATTGTTGATCTTCATTCTCGCTATCACTTAAGCTATTTCTGAACAACAATGAACTTTTTTAATCTGGCGATTACATGTTCAAAGTTCACCCGTGATTCACCCATAGTTTACTCGAGGTTCACCCGAGGTTTACCCGTGGCAAAGCTATAGATACTCCATATATACTTCAGGTCAAGTGCAGGTATTGACCTCAAAATAGCTATTACCTGTTTCAACTTATAATAATAGTGCTTTCCTAAGGTGGTTATGAAAGAGACTAAAATAGAGTGCAGTAAAACATAACTTGGGTGTCAAATTTGGAGTCTCGAGATGTGTTTTTTGAGATGAAGGTATTAATGATGGTGACTTGTTAAATCCTACTCTTTTTTCCTTTAATCCAAGGAGACCGCTGCTAAGCGATATGCTAACTTTTAATTCAATATATAAAAATTAAAAGCCCGATCTCAATTAAAATCGGGCTTTACTAAGTTTAAATATTGGGTCTTAATCGACTAAAGAAACGCTAAGGGCATCTCCGTCTTTTTCAACTTGAGCGAGTTTTTGTTTGGTAAGGCCTTTAATACCTTTATCCCATTTTTTGTTACTCAAACCACTGGCATTTTTAAGAGCATCAAGAGTCATTTCTTTTTCCTTTTTAAGGATATTGAAAATAGTCTTTTCTTCTTCAGTCATTTCTACCTTTTTGCGCTCGGGCTTCATTTGCGGGAAGAACAAAACTTCCTGTATAGATTGATTATTGGTCAAAAACATAATAAGACGATCCATCCCGATACCCAATCCTGAAGTAGGAGGCATACCGTATTCTAGTGCTCTTAAGAAATCCTGATCTATAAATTCTGTAGCTTCATCATCACCTTTTGCAGCCAGTTTCAGTTGCTCTTCAAAACGCTCACGCTGATCTATAGGATCATTCAATTCTGAATACGCATTTGCGATCTCTTTCCCGCATACCATGAGTTCAAAACGCTCTGTGAGTTCTGGGTTCTCGCGGTGCTCTTTACACAACGGACTCATTTCTTTAGGGTAATCTGTGATAAACGTAGGCTGGATAAAATTACCTTCACATTTCTCGCCAAAGATCTCATCAATAAGTTTCCCTTTACCCATTGTTTCATCAACTTCAAGACCCATTCCCAAAGCAGCTTCGCGTAATTCTGTTTCAGATTTTCCGGTGATATCAAAACCTGTAAATTGTTTGATAGCATCGGTCATTGTAACGCGCTTATACGGAGCTTTAAAGTCAACTTTATGTTGACCAAAAGTAGCTTCGGTAGTACCGTTTACAGCTGTCGCACAGTGCTCAAGCAGTTTTTCGGTAAACTCCATCATCCAGTTGTAGTCTTTATAGGCTACATAAATTTCCATCGCGGTAAATTCAGGGTTATGGGTTCTATCCATCCCTTCATTTCTAAAGTTTTTAGAAAACTCGTAAACTCCATCAAAACCGCCTACGATCAATCTTTTGAGATATAATTCGTTTGCAATTCTCAAGTATAAAGGAATATCCAACGCATTGTGATGCGTGATAAAGGGGCGTGCAGCAGCACCACCGGGAATTGATTGTAAGATCGGAGTTTCAACTTCAAAATAGCCTTTATCATTAAAAAAGTTACGCATCGCCGTAAAAAGCTTGGTGCGCTTTACAAATACCTCTTTTACTTTAGGGTTAACTACAAGATCTGCATAGCGCTGACGGTAACGCATCTCCGGATCGTTAAACTTGTCAAATTCGTTTCCTTCTTTATCAACTTTAGGTAAGGGCAATGGGCGTAAGGCTTTACTTAAAACCGTAAACTTTTTTACCATAACGGTTTTTTCACCTACTTGAGTGGTAAATAATTCACCTTCTATACCTATAAAATCACCTATATCTAAGAGCTTTTTATAAACCTCATTGTACTGTATTTTGTCATCACCCGCGCAAATTTCATCACGGTTAAAATACACCTGAATACGGCCGGTAGCATCCTGCAATTCTGCAAAAGAGGCTTTACCTTGTATTCTTCGAGACATTAATCTACCGGCGATGATTACACTTTTACCTTCTTCAAACTCCTGTTTGACTTTAGCTGAAGTATGATTAACGGGGTATAAATCTGCTGGATACGGGTTTATATTCAATTTGCGTAAACCTGCCAGTTTCTCACGTCTGATAATTTCCTGTTCTGAAAGTTGCATATGCTGTCTTTAATCCACCTTGTGGAGTTACTTTTTGTAAGGTTGCCCTTAAATTAAAATTTACCGCTAAATGATTTGATTAGCGGCGTTTTATTTAGCCCGCAAATATAGCAACTCGCAGGCGAGAAATCAATAACTGTAACGAAAGCTTATAATTTATGACTTATAGATACATCGATCATCATAAATCAAATCAAAAATGAGTTTTCTAAGAGCTATCATAGCTATTTTTTTACCTCCGTTAGCCGTGCTTGATAAAGGTTGCGGCTCTGTTTTAATTGTAACATTACTCTGGTTTTGTGGCTGGATTCCAGGAATTATTGCTGCATTAGTTATAGTAAATAAGCGCTAGTTTTAAGTTGAATTCGTACAGGATTCTTTTTGGTTTTAAATCTAATGGGATGCCCTAAAATGAATTGTATCTTTGCAGTATGAATAAGAAGATTGTTTTAGAAGATCTAGGGACCCGGGATTATAAAGAAGTCTGGGACTATCAGGAAGCGCTTTTTAAAACCGTGCTTGATCTGAAAATTAAGAACCGGAGAGAGGAAATTAATCTACCCACACCGAATCATTTTTTATTTGTAGAGCATCCGCATGTTTATACATTAGGTAAAAGTGGGGATATAAGCAATCTTTTAATTTCTGAAGAGCAACTTAAAGCTAAAGAGGCTACTTTTTATAAAATAAATAGAGGCGGTGACATCACTTACCACGGCCCCGGACAAGTTGTGGGATATCCCATTTTAGACCTTGAGAACTTCTTTACAGATATTCATAAATATTTGAGGTTTCTTGAAGAAACGATTATTCTGACTATGGCAGAATACGGCCTGAAAGCTGAACGCTCGCCCGGTGAGACTGGAGTATGGTTAGATGTGGGAACACCGTTTGCACGTAAAATATGTGCGATGGGCGTGCGAGCCAGCAGATGGGTTACGATGCATGGTTTTGCATTTAATGTAAATGCTGATCTGGGTTATTTTGATAATATAGTTCCCTGCGGAATAAAAGAAAAGGCAGTAACTTCTTTAAATGTGGAATTAGGTAAAGCAAAAGTTGACGAAGAGGAAGTAAAACAAAAACTTCTGAAGCACTTTAGCGCATTGTTTGAAGCTGAATTTATTTAGTAATTATTCTCCTTCAATTGCAATTTTTGTTTGTTGATTCCCGCTATTTAAAGCTGTAAGTAAATTTACACTGGTAACCTTACCAGAAACATCATAGTCAACCTGTTTGATAAGCCCTATTTCAGGTGCAAACCATTGTTTTACGGTTCCGGTATTTTTATTCTTTGGTTTCATCTTAGAATTTGCTTCTATCACAAAACACTCAAAAGTACCTGCGGGTGTATTGATTGTTTCTTGAGATTTGATACTTCTATCTGTCAAAAAGTAGCTTACTTTATGGGTGATAGGAGCAACTAAAATTTCTACTGAAAAGCTGATATCTTCTAGCTTTTGGCCTATTTCAGGATTAACAGGAATGCTGATGCTGCTTTCTGATGCATCAACTTCCATATTACTATACTCTTCAAAAACATAAGCAGGTATTACATTTTTGTGATTAACACGTAACACCGAAGAATTACACTCCACTTCATAATAGGTTTGTTTGGTGTTAGAGATGCTATATTCTTCAGGTAGTATTGCTTTCAAAATTATCCGATTCCCATCTTGAGTTGCAAATGCAGAAGAAACCTCATATTCAGTTACTCCAATGATGTTGTTTGCAGTGCCGTAAGAAGTGAATTCTAAAGAGGTAGATTTGCTTAGGCTTTTAAGATCTGAGCACAAGCTCTGACAGAAAATGCCATTGATGCCAAAAATCAAAAAACAAAGTGAGAGTAGAGCTTTCATAATTGCTGTTTTTAATACTTACTAATTTTATTAGAAAGGGGAAACAGCTTAGTGAAATTTGTAGATTAATCTACTTAAACTTCATAGGGGGCCATTTAATACTATAAAAATAACTTATTATTTTAAATAATCTACTATTCAGTTGTGAATTTAACAGTTTGATTTTTAATGAGTTGAAATCTAGTTTATTTGATAGATTATAACGCTGTCTGACTCACCTTGAGTAGTAAAGCCTAAGTCTTTAGAGCTTTTTAGAGCTCCAAAATCAATTTTTGAAGCGCCATAAACCGGAAAACTAGGTAGCAAGTTGCCTTTGTCGTCGTAGATGAATACTCTTTTTTCTTGCAGATCAGTAACGCAGATATAGGATTTATTTGAAGCGTATTTAACGTGTAATCCCGTGTAAATGCCTAGTTCAATCTCCTGATTTCTTTTATTAATGATCAACTTGTTTTCTACTAATGAAGCTTCAGTTTCATTGAGTTTATCAAACTGAAATCCTGCTCCCAGTTTAGGTTTTTGTCTGGTGATTTTTCCGCTTTGCGAAATAGTAATAGGGGTGCCGTCAGTTTCCAATACTAAAAAGTTATTAGAATCTTCAAAGACAGGATTATTAGAAAATGTGAATTTTTCTTTTAAAGGTATTCGGGTTTCACCACGTCTATTTAAGATCTCTAATTTCCCGGATTTTAATTGAAATAAAATATAATCTTTGTTGCCAAGTCTTATGTGCTGAGCTTCCTGAAGAATTTCAGCAGGAGCTTTTTTATATAAAAATCCATCTACCTTTTTAGCTTCTCGATCAAGCATGGTGACGTTATCGTTTTGAACAATTAGAAAACGATAATCACGGCTTCCGTCATAATCAAAAGCGGCTAAAGGTTGTGTGATTTTGTCAGTATAATCGATATCAAAAGGTTTTACAAGATCACCGTCACTGGCTATGATATAAAAATGAGACGGGGTTGTAAACGCATATTGTAATCTTCCGTTTTTATAAAGATCTACTTGTTTAATTTTGCCCAAAATAGGTCCGTCTAGCTCTTTTTTCCATTCAATTTTTCCACTGCTGTTTATACGGTATAAAATATTTGAGATATCCTGCACCAAAATATCTTGCCCTTTTGTTCGGTAATTTTTAAGCATTTGAGGAGGAGAAAGCAGATCATTATCCAGTTTAACACTGGCAACTTGAACCACCTGCGAGCCCTCTTTTTTCTGATTGATTTTATGAACTGCTGCGTTTAGATAAGTGAAATCATCAGCTTGTATAAGTTGTAAGAAGCTTTCCGGGTAGTTTTTAAAGTCAATATCCTTTAAAGTTGCAGCTTCTTTTTTGTCAACTTTCTCACTTATGTAATCTGCTAAATGTTTAGTGTTTCCATAGAAAGAAAGCGTGCTCTCATCACTCATTTTACTTGCAAATGCTATAAAGGACACCGTATTTGCCAGAACGGCTTCATTCTGATAATTGGCGATAAGGTCTTTTAATAAAGTTGGATTTTTAGCAAAAACAAAATAAGAATCTATTGCGCTGTAAAACTGTACTGCCGGCGGATCTAGCAACTCACCAAAGGCTTTTTGTAAAAAGGTAGAGTCTGAAATCGCATAAATAGGAATATCTCTGAAATTCTCTTTTTCGGTAGAAACTGAAGCTAAGCTGATTGTTGAAGTTTCAACATCAGAACTTAAAGAGACAATGAGTTGCTCATTTTCTTTATATATGATTCCTGTTTCTGCAGTTGACTGAAAATATTCACTAAATGGAATTTTAAACTCTTTAGGAGCGGCGTTTTTGTAAATAGCGAGATTTGTACGATACGTCTCCCAATCTGAATAATTGAAACTTATAAAGCCTCTACTCGTAGAAGGCGTGATACTCGCAATCTTAGATTTCGCTGGATCCATGTTTTTTAATAGATCTAATGCTTGTTTACCGTCATTTGAAGTTGTTGCGACACCGTTTAATTGCAGCGACCCCACAGTATTAAGGTCTATATCAACAGCAAGCCACTCAAAAGGAGTTGTGTTAGAACTGAATTTAAATTTTGGGATTATAGTTCTAAAAAGTTTTTTAAATCGTGAACCTTTTAAATAGAGGTTAGCGCGTTGTGCGTTGCTGGTTTTGATCATTTTTTCTAAAGAAGCATCTATAGGATCCCTGCCGGTATTATTCTGAAGAATTGCATTTTCTAAAATCAGTTTCGAAGTGCTGGCAATAAAAATCGAATTATAATTTAAATAATGTAGCGGGGTGTCATGAATAGTAATGGTATTGATGGAGACACCTTCATAATCATAAGTAGAAATTGAATTTATAAAAACAGAATCTTTAGAAACCAGTTTGGGATTAGATTCTGTGATTAAAGCCAGGTCATAATCGTTGTCCCCAAGAGCAACAAATGATAAATAAGTTTCGTCAACAGGTTTAAAGTTTTTGAAAAGCTCGCTGTATTCAAGTAATGTTTGATCGAGGTTTGTTTCAGAAAGGAGGTTAGCGGGATCATTTGCTTTTAAGCTTTCGCTAAAGTCTTCCCAGTAAGGCACTCTGATGATTGCTGCAGACTTTTGAGGGATCAAGTGTAATAAACTGGTGTCTGTAGTGGGGGCTTTTTCGCATTTGATTAGAATAAATAGTAAACAAAAAAGTAACGCTAATTTCCTCATTTAAGTTGCTGTTTTAAGTTGGGTAAAGATAGGAACTCTATATAAGGCACTTGTGTTGAAAAACTCTTAAATATCAAGACTCAATTGATCTGGTAATTGTTTGAAGCTTTTGCGGTGATGTGGAGTCAACCCATACGCTCTAATAGCCTCTCGATGTTCTTTTGTAGGGTAGCCTTTGTTTTTTTTCCAGTTGTAATGCGGGAATTGCATATGCAAAGCCGTCATGTAACGATCACGCTCTGTTTTTGCCAGTATTGATGCAGCAGCAATAGGAAGAAATTTACTATCCCCTTTAATTATGCATTCGTGCGAAATATTAGCAATCGGTTTAAATCTATTACCATCAACCAGAATATGTTCCGGAGTTGTTTTCAACTTCTCAATAGCCAAATGCATCGCTTTAATTGATGCATTTAAGATATTGATTTCATCAATTTCAGTGGGGAATATGTGTGCAATCGCATAAGCTACAGCTTGTTCTTCTATAATAGGTCTTAGAGATTCTCTAGATTTATGGGTTAAAAGTTTAGAGTCAGTAAGTATTAAGTTTTTAAAATTTTCAGGTAGAATTACTGCTGCGGCGGTGACGGGACCGGCAAGACAACCCCTGCCGGCTTCGTCTGTACCACATTCAATAAGATTATATTTTGATTGAAGTTTTAAGATCATGAATTTAGGTTTACTAAGTTTTAGATTGTTTTAACTAAAATGTTTTAGTTTTTTATAAATTATTGAATTTCAGCACATATTATAAATGGTGAACTTCTTAAAATATTGTTAACTAGAATACAAAAACGTTAATCAATTTGCAATAACACTCTTTTTTATGGGGGTGATTTTGCATATTTGATATGTTAAATTAAGATAGTATTAGGAATTTTATTGCAATTCTAAGAAAGTTTTAAGATGTTTGCGACGGCTAATTCAAATAAATAAATTTATGAAATCAAAAATTACGTGGTGCTTTGCGCTAGGTTTACTGTTTTTATCACAGCTTACCTTCGCTCAGCAAAAAACAATTACCGGTACGGTTACAGACCCAGACGGGATGCCTTTACCAGGAGTTAATATTCTCGTAGAGAATACTAATACAGGAACTCAGACTGACTTCGATGGAAATTATCAGATATCTGCTTCTCAAGGAGATGTTTTAGTTTTTTCTTACGTTGGCTTCCAACGTCAGCAAATTACTGTGGGTTCTTCTAATACTTACAGCGTTTCAATGGAAGCAGGAGAGGCTTTAGATGAGGTTGTAGTAGTAGGATACGGTACTTCAACAAGAGAAGCCTTTGCTGGTACAGCTTCTACTATAAAAGCTGAAGATATTGAGTTAAAAAACTATGCAAACGTTACTCAGGCGTTAGCAGGTGAGTCAGCAGGTGTTAGCGTTATAAATACATCTGGTCAGCCGGGAAATACTTCTACTGTTCGTATTCGTGGTTTTGGTTCTGTAAATGGTAACAGAGCACCATTATATGTTGTAGATGGGGTGCCGTTAACGACTACCGCTTTTGATGCTAATGGTGACGCAGTTTCAACGGGTAGTTTAAACGCTATAAACCCTAATGATATAAAATCAACGACTATACTTAAAGATGCTTCTGCAACTGCTATTTATGGTTCAAGAGGTGCGAATGGAGTTGTTTTAATAACTACAAAGTCTGGATCGTCTTCTAAAGATTTTATTGAGGTAGATGTTAAAACTGGTATTAACATGCAATTGCTGCCGAGATATGATGTAATAAGATCTCCTGAAGAATCTATTGGTTTAGTTTGGGAGGCTAAAGTTAATAGAGAGCGATTAAATGGTAATCCTGATCCTGAAAGTACGGTTAATAACACCTTATTTAACGGTATTATAGCCCCGGGATATAACATGTGGAACGTTGCAGATGGAGCAGAATTGATAGATCCTGCTACTGGGCAAGTTAGAGCTGGAGTAACTAGAAGATATACTCCTAGATCTTATGAAGATGCGTCTTTTAATTCTGCTTACCGTACAGAGGTGAACTTAAGAATGGGCGGTGGAGATGAGAAATCTAAGTATTATATTTCAGGAGGCTATCTTGATGATGATGGGTATGCAATTAACACAGGATATAAAAGATACAATACTAGAATTAATGTGAATTCTCAGTTGAAAGATTGGTTAAATGTAGGAGCTAACTTGGGTTATACATATTCTGAAAGTCTTAATAACGGCCAAACTGATGGTGCTGAGAACCTTTTTGAGTTTGCAGATAAAATGAATCCATTTTATCCTGTTTTCTTGAGAGATGATAATTATCAATTGGTTCCTGATCCAATATTCGGTGGTTTTCAATACGATTATGGTTCAAACTCTGGATTTAGAGAGCGCCTTAACTCAAACAACTTGAACCCGATAGCTTCTGCTCTTTATGATGTTAATGGGAATGACAGAAATGAGGTTATAGGTAGTTTTAATGCGACTTTAGATATTGTTGAGGGGTTGACTTTTGAAACAACATTTGGTTTGCAGTATTATGATAATGTATTTACCTCTATGGGGAATCAATTTTATGGTGTTGCGACAGCAAACTCTGGGGATTTATTTATTAGAGATACAAAAAGTACCACTACTAATTTCTTACAGTTATTAAGGTATAAAAAAGATTTTGGAGCTCACTCATTTGAAGTTTTAGCTGCTCATGAGAGTAATGATTTTAGTCAGACTTTAGAGACTACTTATAAAGCTAAGGCTATTATTCCTCAAGGACTAGAATTGGATAATTATATTATAAACTTGCAACAACCTACTGGTTTTACTCAGGGACGAACTCTAGAGTCATACTTTGCTCAGCTTAATTATGATTTTGATAATAGATATTACTTGACGGCTTCAGTTCGTAGAGATGGATCTTCTAGATTTGCTAATGATAAATGGGATACTTTTGGTTCTGTTGGTGCTGCTTGGGTTGTTTCTAATGAAGACTTTTTATTTAATAATGATTTTATAAGTTTTTTAAAGCTTAAAGGTTCATTTGGTATCACTGGTGATGAGAGTGGGGTTGATTATTATACAGGTATAAATACTTTTCAGGTAACCAACCTAAATGATCAGTTTGCAGTTGCACCTGAATTATTTGCAAACCCAGATCTTACCTGGGAAACCGCTAAACAGTATCAAGTAGGTCTTGAATTTGGACTAGGCTCTTACATTGATGCTACAGTTGACTATTTTATTAAAGATACAGATAATCTTATTTTTGATCGGAGAATCAGTCCTTCTTCTGGGGTCGCTACGATAACTGTTAATGACGGTGTGTTGAGAAACAGTGGTTTAGAATTTGATGTAACGGGTCATATCTTAAAAACATCTGATATATCTCTTGATTTAAGTGTGAACGGTGCTATTTATGATAATGAAATTAGAACAATGCCTATAGATCCAGAAACTCAAGAGCCTTCAGAATTGAATATTGTTGGGCGTTATGGGTATTCTCAAGGTTCTTCAATATTTGATTTTTACATTCGTGAATACGCTGGAGTAGATCCTGAAGATGGTTTCCCTATGTGGAATCAGTATTTTGATGATGCAAATGGCAATGGAGTTCTAGATACGGGTGAGACAAGTATAATTTCTTTAACACAATATTTAGGAGACAATCCAGATGCTAATGTTGCAAGTCAAACAACTAAAACTTATGCAAATGCAACACAAAAGGATGTAGGTAAGTCTGGTATTCCGGATATTCAGGGTGCATTTAGATTGAATGCAGGGTTTTATAACTTCAACTTGTCTGCGCAGTTCACCTATTCTGTAGGAGGATGGGGTTACGATAGTCAGTATGCAGAATTGATGCACGACAACAATGGGGGTATTGCAGCGACTAACCGTCATACAGATGTACGTAACAGATGGAGACAGCCTGGAGATATCACAAGCGTACCGCTTATTGCTGATCGCGTTATACCTAATGTAAATTCTACTTCAACCAGATTTTTGACAAAAACAGATTTTATCGCTTTGAATAATGTTGTTTTAGGATATACATTTAATAAACCTACATTGGATAGATTTGGTCTTTCTGGACTTAATATATATGCATCTGGAGATAATTTATATTTTAAAGGCGCTAGAGATGGTTTCAATCCGACAACTAGTGAAGACGGTAATTCAGAACGTGGGTTGTATGCACCTTTAACTACCTTCACAATAGGAGTGAGAGCTAAATTTTAAAAAAAAAGAATTATGAAAATTTATAAAAATAAAATTTTATTACTTGCGTCAGTAGCTATGCTAGGCGTAAGTTGTAGTGAGGATTTTTTGGTAGAGGAACCAACCGGGGATATAATCAATGCAGATCAGCTTTCTGATGCAGTGGTTTTAAACCCTGAATTAGGAGAAGGTACTGTGACGGGTATTTATGCAACTATGTTCACTACTGGCACCGGAGGAACGGATTCTCAACAGGATTTTGGTCAAAAGGGGTATGATATCTATGGTGATATGATAAGTGGAGATATGGCTCTATCTACTAGTACCTATGGATGGTACAGATCTCGAATAGCAGAATTACAAGCTATGGAAGATTTTACTCAGTTAGAAAATTACCAAGTTTGGAGGTACTACTATAGAGTAATCAATCAGGCGAATCTTGTTGTTGAGAGTTTAGGGGGGAATGATGTTGTCCCAGAAGATGATCAAACTAAATATACCTTAGGTCAGGCTTTGGCGATGAGAGCGCATTCTTATTTCTATCTTACTCAGTTTATGATTAATGATGTTGAGGCATCTTGGACCGCAGAGACTCTTCCTATTTATATTGAGCCAGGGTTTGTTGGTAACCCTAAATCAACAACACAAGAAGTGTATGATTTAATGGAGAATGATTTAAATAAAGCCATTGAATTGTTGGATGGTTATTCTAGACCTTCTAAAACTGAGGTCGATATAGCTGTAGCGCAAACTATTCTAGGTTATGTGTTATCTTCTAGAAGAGATAGATGGTCTGATGTTGTTAGTGTAACGAATGCTGCATTGTCAAATACTAGTGCGGCTATTTTGGAGCCTGATGATACTGTTGATGGAATTCTTGGAGGTTTTAATAATGTAGCATCTAAGAGTTGGATGTGGGGTGTAGATTTGAATGAAAACATTGGGTTAAGTTTAGTTTCTTGGTGGGGTCAAATAGATTTATATTCGTATAGCTACGCGGCAGTAGGAGATAATAAGGCAATGGATGCAGGTTTATACGAGAGTATGCCTGAAGATGATGCCCGTCGCGCTCAATTCTTAGATAATCCTGCTTCTACTAGATATCTTCAGCCTTATATGAAGTTTTATGATTCAGACCGAGTAGTTTTTGGATCGTCTCAAATTGTGAAAGCAGATTATGTTTATATGCGTTACGAAGAACTTTTATTGCTCAATATAGAGGCTTTGGCAAAATCTGGACAGGAAGGACAAGCTAAAACTAAGTTGTCTGACTTCTTGTCTAAAAGATTGGACGACGCGTCGTATGTGTCTTCTTTAGGTGGTCAATCCTTGCTTGATGAAATTTATAAGCAAACCCGTTTGGAATTGTGGGGTGAGGGTAAGAGCTATTTAGCGATGAAGCGTAATAAGGCTCAGATCGTTAGAGCTAGTAATCACTTGTCTTTGTCAGGAATTCCAATGTCTTTTGATGAAGAGAGACTTACTTTTGAAATTCCACAGCAGGAGCTACAGGATAATAATAATATTACGTCTCAGAATTAATAAGAGTAAAATTTTATTATAAGATTTATATACTAAACCTCTGAATTTTTCAGAGGTTTTTTTATTTAAGAAATACTTTTATAGATTTAGCTTCGCTGGCTAAAAGGATTTTTTTTGGTAGGATTTTAAATGATTTTTTTTATGAGCTAAAGTCAAAAGCTAATTTAATAGATGTTGATTTTTTCTAGAAGTCATCTTTAAATCATTCATATTTAGAATTTGTTAAATAATTTAAGTTGCTATTTTGATAGCAATATAATGGGCTACAAATTTTTAATTGTTTTGGATGCTTAGCTTTAGATCATATTTATGAGCATAGAATAATAGAGTTTTTCTTTAAAGGTTTAGATATTTTGATCTATTAAGATTAGGCATGGATATTCCAGCTTTTATAGCTTCTTGAGCATTTTCTATTTCTCAAAGAGAATTAGATGTGAGCCCAAATAATAACCCCTAATTCTGGTTATCAATAAATAAATTGAATTTCAATTTTAAAACCACCCGCAACCGGGTGGTTTTTTTTATGCAATACTTTTCCTTATATCTTTCCGTTTAATTACCCTATTTTTGGCACAAATTTCATTAATGCGAAATCTTCTAATACTTCTATTTTTCGGTTTACTGGTATTGCCTTTAAAAGGGCAAACATTAAAAAGACTTTCTTCTGATGCTGACAGAAATACCGACCGTGATACTACTAATACGCGAAACTCGGTAAGACCACCAAAAAAGGAGAAGCAAGAACGCCCACCTATAGAGTTGTACAAGATTATTTCAGTAGCTAATGACACGACAATTGTAGATACGTCTCTAACTATAAAGAAGCTTTACAAATACAACTATCTCAGAAAAGATAATTTTGAGCTGTTGCCGTTTTCTAATGAAGGACAAACCTATAACACCTTAGTTTACGATTTTTCTAATGAAGATGTTAGGCCAATTTTTGGTGCCAGAGCAAGGCATTTCAACTACATGGAAGTTGAAGATATTTATTATTATAATGTTCCAACTCCCTTAACCGAGCTGTATTATAAAAGTGTTTTTTCACAGGGTCAAAACTTGGATGCTTTTTTTACAATGAATAAGTCAGAGCGATTCAATTTCTCGATTGCTTATAAGGGGTTGCGTAGTTTAGGTAAATACCAGCATATACTCACCAGTACTGGTAATTTTAGGTTTGCATTTAATTATCAGTCTAAAAATGGCAGGTATGATTTAAAAGCGCACTATGTCGCACAAGATCTTTTGAATCAAGAAAACGGAGGTTTAACTGATCAGGCTTTAGTAAATTTCGCTAGTGATGATTCTCAATTTAGTGATAGGGCCAGGCTTTCCGTAAACTTTGAAGATGCTGAAAGTATATTAGATGGGCAGCGTTTTTACATCAATCAGCGTTATGATCTGATTCCGCAGAATGACAGTATTAATAATAACCGAATTCAAGTTGGGCATATTCTTAACTATGAAGATAAGTTTTATGAATACCGCCAGACTTCACCTGCAACAGGTTTATTTGGAGAATCTTTTGTTACTTCTAATTTGGTAGATCGTACAGATCTCAATGATTTTAATAACCGGTTTTTTGTAGCGTATTCTAATAATCTATTGGGGACCTTAAATTTTCAGGTGAATCACACCTATTATAAATATGGGTATAACTCTGTGTTGATTCAGGATGAAGGTCGAATCCCTAATTTGCTTCAGGGTAATTTAATTGCTGCGGGAGCTTCTTATAAAAAGTTTTATAAAGGCTTTCAGTTAAAAGGAGAAGCGCAAGCCAATGTTGCGGGAGATTTCTCAGGCTTTGACTTTGATGCCGAAGCGAGTTATCAATTAAAAGATAAAGCATTTTTCTCTGGAGGAATCCATATCAATTCTAGTTCGGCTAATTATAATCATTTGTTGTATCAAAGCAGTTATGAAAATTACAACTGGTATAATGCTGAAGATTATAAAAATGTAAAAACGAGTTCTATTGATTTTGATATGAAATCGTCAAAATGGCTTAATGCTTCTGCTAGTTTTGTCAACATTACAGACTATGCATATTTTGCATTGGATACAGATGGCTTTGTCAATTCATTCCAGACGGGGGATAATGTTAGCTATTTAAAGGTCAAGGTGAATAAAGACGTTCATTTTGGAAAATTCGGTTTAGATAATTCAGTAGCATATCAGACCGTAAGTTCTGGAGGTTCTTATTTAAATGTTCCAGAAGTGGTCACGCGCAATACAGTATATTATACAGATCATTGGTTCAAGAAATCTTTATTTGTGCAAACAGGGTTGCGATTTAATTATTTCACCAAGTATGCGATGAACGCTTACGATCCTGTTTTGGCAGAATTTTATGTTCAAAATGAGCAGCAGATAGGGGAGTTTCCATTGTTGGATTTATTTTTCAATATGAAAGTTCGTCAAACGCGAATCTTCTTTATAGCTGAGCACGTAAACTCACTGGTGTCACCTAGTAATTATTACAGTGCTCCTGGCTATCCGTATCGTGATTTCACATTGCGTTTTGGATTGGTATGGAATTTCTTTCTATAGTTTTCCTATTTGTGCGACAGCAACCGGGCTTTCGCTACTCGCTTTTGTAAGCTTTAGGGGCTTACCAAGCTCTTAAGCCTGCCGCTTAATCCCTAACCTGTTTGTTTCTTACGCTGATTTTCTGCTTTTGTGGTTTTCAGTTTTATGCCTTTCATCGAGTAAAATGTAGGCGAGTCCTTGATTTTGGTGTTTTGTAAATAGAGTCAGTCTTTTTAAAATGGCAGGTCGGGATACATTTTAAGTATATTTTATAAAAAGTTGAAGTTGTAAGTAATTGGTTTTAAGGTTGGAGTAAATTATTTTAAAATAAGTTTATAAAAAGGCTTGCGGGTACAGATATTGGTTCTATATTTG
>NZ_QOVK01000038.1 GCF_004104075.1 Leeuwenhoekiella polynyae
TGACTATTACGGGAATCACCGGAGATGACAAAGAATATGATGGCACCACTACAGCTACTGCAACAGGAACAGCTTCACTAAGCGGTGTAGAAACAACAGATGTTGTAAGCTTAGGAGGCACACCAGTCTTCTCTTTTGCCAGTGCCGATGTAGGTACCGGCATTGCGATCACCACCACAGGTTATACGATTTCCGGAACGGATGCTGGTAACTATTCCTTGACTCAGCCAACTTTGGCTGCTGACATCACCACAAAGGCATTAACCATTACAGGAATCACGGGAGATGACAAGGAATATGATGGCACCACTACAGCTACTGCAACAGGAACTGCTTCACTAAGCGGAGTAGAATCAACAGATGTTGTAAGCTTGGGCGGTACACCGGTCTTTACCTTTGCCAGTACCGATGTAGGTACCGGCATTGCGATCACTACCACAGGTTATACGATTTCCGGTGCTGATGCCGGTAACTATACCTTAACTCAACCAACTTTGTCCGCTGATATTACTACTAAAGCCTTGACCATTACAGGAATTACGGGAGATGATAAGGAATATGACGGTACCACTGCAGCTACTGCCTCAGGAACTGCTTCACTAAGTGGCGTAGAAACAACAGATGTTGTAAGCTTAGGAGGCACACCGGTCTTTACCTTTGCCAGTGCCGATGTAGGTACCGGCATTGCGATCACTACAACCGGTTATACGATATCAGGAACGGATGCTGGTAACTATACCTTGACTCAGCCAACTTTGTCTGCTGATATTACAACCAAAGCCCTAACCATTACGGGAATCACGGGAGATAATAAGGAATATGACGGCACCACTGCAGCTACTGCAACAGGAACTGCTTCACTAAACGGAGTAGAATCAACAGACGTTGTAAGCTTAGGGGGTACACCGGTCTTTACCTTTGCCAGTGCCGATGTAGGTACAGGCATTGGGATCACTACAACCGGTTATACAATTTCCGGGACAGATGCCGGGAACTATACCTTAACTCAGCCAACTTTGTCCGCTGATATTACTACTAAAGCCTTGACTATTACAGGAATCACCGGAGATGATAAGGAATATGATGGCACCACTGCAGCTACTGCAACAGGAACTGCTTCACTAAGTGGTATAGAATCAACAGATGTTGTAAGCTTGGGCGGTACACCGGTCTTCACCTTTGCCAGTGCTGATGTAGGTATAGGCATTGGGATCACTACAACCGGTTATACAATTTCCGGGACAGATGCCGGGAACTATACCTTAACTCAGCCAACTTTGTCCGCTGATATTACTACTAAAGCCTTGACCATTACAGGAATTACGGGAGATGATAAGGAATATGATGGCACCACTGCAGCTACTGCAACAGGAACTGCTTCACTAAGCGGTGTAGAATCAACAGATGTTGTAAGCTTAGGCGGTACACCGGTCTTTACCTTTGCCAGTGCCGATGTAGGAACAGGCATTGCGATCACTACAACCGGTTATACGATCTCCGGAGCGGATGCCGGTAACTATACCTTGACTCAGCCTGGTTTATCGGCTGATATTAATCCATTGACTCTTGTTGTTGAAGCCGATGCACAGACTAAAGTATATGGTTCAGCTGATCCATCTTTAACCTATCAGGTCACATCAGGCTCTTTAATTGGAAGTGATGCTTTTAGCGGTAGTTTGACTAGAATAAGCGGAGAAACTGTAGGTACTTATGAAATTACCCAAGGAAGTTTGGGATTGAATAGCAATTACGATTTAAGTTATATCAGTAATGATTTAACGATTAGTAAAGCTACTATTACGGTTACAGCAGATAATCAGACTAAGATTTACGGTGCAGCAGATCCTGCTTTAACGGTAAGTTACAGTGGTTTTGAAAACGGAGATTCTGAATTAGATTTAGAAGGTACATTGAATGTAACCCGTACAACAGGCGAATCTGTTGGTAGTTATGTTATCAGTGCTTCCGGAGCTACTTCTACGAATTATGATATCACTTATATAGATGGGGATTTTGAAATCATTCCTGCTGCTTTAACAATTACCGCTGATGATCAGACTAAGGTTTATGGAGAATCAGATCCTGCTTTAACGGTAAGTTACAGTGGTTTTGAAAACGGAGATTCTGAATCAGATTTAGGAGGTACATTGAGTGTAATACGCGCAACAGGTGAGGGTGTTGGTAGTTATGTTATCAGTGCTTCTGGTGTAACATCAATGAACTATGATATCACCTATGTGGCTGGTAGTTTTGAAATTACCCCTGCTGCTTTAACAATCACGGCAGATGATCAGACTAAGATTTATGGAGAATCAGATCCTGCTTTGACGGTAAGTTACAGTGGTTTTGAAAACGGAGATTCTGAATCAGATTTAGGAGGTACATTGAACATCAGTAGAACCTCTGGCGAGGCTGTTGGCAGTTATGTTATCAGTGTTTCTGGAGCAACATCAATGAATTACAGCATCACCTATATAGATGGGAATTTTGAAATTACTCCTGCTGCTTTAACAATCACCGCAGACGATCAGACTAAGGTTTATGGAGAATCAGATCCTGATTTAACGGTAAGTTACAGTGGCTTTGAAAACGGAGATTCTGAATCAGATTTAGGAGGCACATTGAGTGTAATACGCGCAACAGGTGAGGGTGTTGGTAGTTATGTTATCAGTGCTTCCGGAGCAACATCAATGAATTACAGCATCACCTATGTGGCTGGTAGTTTTGAAATTACCCCTGCTGCTTTAACAATCACCGCAGACGATCAGACTAAGGTTTATGGAGAATCAGATCCTGCCTTAACGGTAAGTTACAGTGGTTTTGAAAACGGAGATTCTGAGTCAGATTTAGGAGGTACATTGAGTGTAATACGCGCAACAGGTGAGGCTGTTGGTAGTTATGTTATCAGTGCTTCTGGAGCAACATCAATGAACTATGATATCACCTATGTGGCTGGTAGTTTTGAAATCACTCCTACTGCTTTAACAATCACCGCAGACGATCAAACTAAGGTTTATGGAGAATCAGATCCTGCCTTAACGGTAAGTTATAGTGGTTTTGAAAATGGAGATTCTGAATCAGATTTAGGAGGTGCATTGAATGTAACCCGTACAACGGGCGAATCTGTTGGCAGTTATGTTATCAGTGCTTCTGGAGCAACATCAATGAACTATGATATCACCTATGTGGCTGGTAGTTTTGAAATCACCCCCGCTGCTTTAACAATCACGGCAGATGATCAGACTAAGGTTTACGGTGCAGCAGATCCTGCTTTAACGGTAAGTTATAGTGGTTTTGAAAACGGAGATTCTGAATCAGATTTAGGAGGTACATTGAACATCAGTAGAACAATAGGCGAATCTGTTGGCAGTTATGTTATCAGTGCTTCCGGAGCTACTTCTACGAATTATGATGTCACCTATATAGACGGGGATTTTGAAATCACCCCTGCTAGTCAAACTATAACTTTTAATCCATTACCAGTATTAAATTTAGAATCTGATGATGATTTTCAGCTTCAAGCTGTGGCTTCATCAGGTTTACCGGTAAGCTACTCCTATACGTATACCTCAGATGTTCCTGCAGCAATGGTGAGTGCTGATGGTTTTGTAAGCCTGGTACAGTCGGGTAATATTGTCATTACAGCATCACAGTCTGGAAATGAGAATTATTCTCCCGCTACGCCTGTCTCTCAAGAATTAGAGATAACAAGTTCAGAAGCTTCTATTAGAAGTTTGTTTATAGGTGATGAAGTATTTACAAATCCAGATTCACAAATTATCTATGTTATAGATTGTGATGAGACAGCACAGGAGCTCGTAGTTTCTTATGAGACAGAGGAGAATGCTGAAAGTGATTCTCCAAAATCATTTACTGTTGATGTATCAAAACCGGGAATCTATCGCTATGCTATTACTATAAGTTCTCAGGATGGTACCAATACTATGACGTATAATATTGAGATTCATAAGCGCTTTATTTTTGATGAAATTGTAGTACAGAAATTCAATAATACATTGCTAGTGAATAATAATCCTGCTACTAATGGTGGGTATAGGTTTGTAGCTTTTACGTGGTATAAAAACGGAAATGTTGTAGGAAACGGACAATACTTTTCAGAAGGAGATGAAGCAACAGATATGCTTGATCCATTAGCGAATTATAGTGTAACCCTTACCACTGAAGAAGGAGATGTATTGAGCACTTGTGATTTTACAATCGAGTTAGATGTTAGCAGTAAAATAAAATTAGCTCCAAATCCTGTACAGGTAAATGCATCAACAACACTTTTTGCAAATTTCGAAAAAGAAGAACTAAAGAATATGAAGGTATCCATTCTAACTATGAGTGGAACCTTGATAGATACATTCTATACCAGTTCTTCAAAATCAACTATTCAAATGCCTGCAAGTATACAAGCAGGAGTATATATTTTAGTTTGCGAAACCTCAAGGCAAACACAAACTGTACAATTTATCGTTCATTAAATAACCGGCAATAGATGAAGTTTTTTATAAATACAATAAAGCAAGTGAGTAGTATGTCTAAAACCCTAATACTCGTATTATTTTTAGGTTCTACTGCTCTGCAGGCACAACATAAGAATGAAGTTGTTGTGCATATCAACGGCCCCGTTTCGGTTCTGGAATATGATGTTATAGATGATTCAGCAGCCTTAGATAATGGAATTGGTTTTGGTCTGGAGTATGGAAGGTATCTTTCTGATAATTGGAGTTTAAGGACTGGTGTGGCTTTGCAACGCTATAGTGGAAATGCAAAACTCAATCGTATTGAAGGTGATTATCTTACACAAGATTCTGAAGCCGAAAGCTTTGAGTTTAGATATGAGTTCACAAACTTTAAAGAGAAGCAAGAGGCTTCTTATGTTCAAATCCCCTTAATCCTACAATATGAAGGAAGCGGCACTACCCGCTTTTTTGCAGCAGGAGGGGTGAAGGTAGGTGTTTTAGCAAGTAGTGATTACGAGTCAGAAGCAGATTTATTAACTACTGCCGGATATTATGAGCAATACGACGCGTTGTTAGAAGGGCCTAAATTTGCAGGCTTCGGTAACTTCGGAAAGTACACTTGGAGTTCAGATGATTTACAATTGAAGACCAATGTGATGCTGAGCCTTGAAACCGGTCTTAAATTACCTGTTTCTAAATGTAGTTATTTCTATGTAAGCGTTTATTTAGATTATGGTCTGGTCAATATTTTTGATGATACATCAGGTAATAGACTGTTGGAATACAATACAGAACCTCAAGTCAACTTTACAGGAAATAGTATTTTAAAGTCTGCTCCAGGAGAAGTAGAAGATATCAAAACAATATCCTTTGGGTTTAAGCTAAAATATAGTTTAGGGTTTTAATTAATGTGACTTGAAAACTTCAGAAGTTAAATACATATTAAAGAATTTAAATAGGACTTGATTGAAGTACTGTGGGCTAATTTTGCATAAAAAGAATGTTATGACACAGACAATTTTGTTCAATAAGAGACCAGAAGGAGCGCCAACTTCAGATAGTTTTAAATTTATAGAGGAAGCAGTTGGTGAGCCACAGGAAGGAGAATTACTGGTAGAACCGCGTTACGTTTCTGTAGATCCGTATTTGAGGGGGCGTATGAACGATACCAAATCCTATGTGCCGCCTTTTCAGGTGGGTGAGCCTATGACCTCTGGAGTAGTTGGAGAAGTGATCACTTCAAAAAACGAGAACTTTAAAGCAGGAGATTTTGTTTCTAAAGTTATGCCATGGAAGCAACAGCAAGTCATCACTACAGACGACCTGCAAAAAGTAGACGCAAATCAAGCACCACTTTCTGCTTATTTGGGAGTTTTAGGAATGACCGGATTAACGGCTTACAACGGTCTTATGGAAATAGGGAAGCCTCAAAAAGGGGAGACCTTGTTGATTTCTGGAGCTGCAGGAGCTGTAGGAAGTATCGTGGGACAAATAGGTAAGATATTAGGATTACGTGTGGTAGGTATCGCAGGAAGTGACGAAAAGATAGACCTGTTGAAAGACAAATTTGGTTTTGATGCCGGTATCAATTATAAGGAAACATCAGATATTAAAAGTGCCATCGGTGATGCTTGTCCTGATGGTGTGGATATTTATTTTGATAATGTAGGAGGTGATATCTCAGATGCAGTACTCTATCACATCAATAAATTTGCCCGTATTATCAATTGTGGAGCTATCGCAGTATATAATAAAACTTCTATACCTCAAAGCCTGAGTGTACAACCCTTTTTAATTAAGAATAGTGCGCTGATGCAAGGTTTTATAGTTTCTAATTATGCGTCTAAGTTTGAAGAGGCTATAAAGCAATTGGCACAGTGGTTACAAGAAGATAAGCTGGATTATTCTGAAACTGTTGTAGAAGGTTTTGAAAATATTCCTCAAGCATTTTTAGATCTTTTTGAGGGTAAGAATAAAGGTAAAATGGTGGTTAAGGTTTAATCTCTTAAATAACACAGAATTTAAAATGCTCCGAGACTCAATAACGATTGATACCCGGGGCATTTTTTATATTCATTTTTGAATAAAGAATCTTTTTACACAGAATTCAGGTAATTAAACTCAACTCAATTCCAGATGCCATTTGCCTGAGTCAGTATCACAGGAGCAGCATCGGTAACTAAAATCGTATGTTCGTGCTGTGTGACATAACCGCCTCTGTTGCCTACAAGCGTCCACCCGTCATTCAATTCTACCGCTGTGTTGGATCTGGTTGAAATGAAGGTTTCGATAGCTACCGTAGTATTCTTCTTAAAGCGTTCGCGATTGCTGCGTACCCGATAGTTTAGGATGTTGTCAGGTGCTTCATGCAGACTTCTGCCTACACCATGGCCGGCAAGGTTTTCAATGACCTTAAAGCCTTTCTTCTTCGCTTCGGTTTCTATAAGATGACCAACGTCTGCAATCTTAACACCATCTTTAATACGATTGATTGCTTTTTGTAGAATGTATTTAGACGCATCTACCAGCGGCTGGTGGTTATGCAGATCTTTATCCAATATAAACGAACCTCCGTTGTCTGACCAGAAGCCATTGAGTTCTGCAGAAACGTCTATGTTGATCAAGTCACCTTCTTTTAAGATTTTCTTAGTAGAAGGAATACCGTGAGCAGCTTCTGTATTTACACTGATGCATGTATAACCGGGAAAACCATACGTCTCAAAAGGAGCTGATTTGGCTCCGTGCTTTTTCAGAAGCTTACCACCATAAGCGTCTAGTTCTTTAGTAGACATTCCAACTTTTGCATACTCACGCATCAGTCTAAGCGTTGTGGCAACCACTTCACTTATTTTTTGCATTCCTACTAATTCAGATTCTTTAGTAATAGACATTTGTGGGATTTTGTGTTGCTGCAAAGTTAGCCTTTTAAAAATATGAATGGAACGTAAAGCAAGACATGCCGATGAATTTTGGGATTGAGAATAAGTTTTTGCGCTATTCTTCGTTAGTAACTGTAACAATTACGTTTTAAAAGATGTCTTTTAATAGGAGTAACTTAGAAATAAGCAGATGAAGCATATAGACTATCTTGAGGAGTGTTTAGAAGAATTACCGGAAGGGTATGTGTTTACTCATGAGGAGTTTAAAGATATTCCCGGTTCAGAAGAGGCGATCGAAAGATACCTCAATAGCTTATCCAAAAAGGGAACAATCAATAAGTTGGCTAAAGATAAATTTTACAAACCACTTATAGCTGTAGAAGAAAATCTATCGCTCAAACCGTATGAAGTTGTTAAAGATTTTCTTTTTAAAGATGGAAAACAAATAGGCTACCTTACCGGTTTCAGTAGTATTGCCGCTTTGAGTTTTGACCATACCAACCCTACGCAAATCGAACTTGGTATAGCAGAAGTACGCAATCCCTTAAAACGGGGACCTTTTAAAATAACATTTATAAAACAGGATAATCCTATCGTTCCAGCGCATATTCCCTATTTTAGAGTGTTAGATGTGTTGCGATTTATACACAAAACTACAGTTGTTACGCCAGACGAAATGTGTTTTTACATCACACAGCAGTTAACCGCTTTTACAGGAAGAGAACATCAAACACTCATCAAGCTTGCTCAGGCATATAATGCACGTACCCGAGCACTTACAGGAGCTCTTATAGAAAAGATAGGCTACGTTAAGCCAGAGGTTTTAGAACTTTTAAAAGCATCTATTGCCGGCTGTACTTCTTTTACCTATCACATAACACCTAAAAATCTACCCAATGCTAAAAACTGGAAGATTATATGTGATTAAGATCCTTTATTCTGAAATTATATTAATAACAATCCCCGATAAACAGTGTTTACCGGGGATTGTTATTTTAAAGAAGTTGAACTACTAGGTAGCAATCCATCTAAATGTGTGATCGCGTTTAGGCACTACAATACGCTGCGAGATCCGTTCTAAGCGATCAGGCAGATTCATTAGATAATCGCGGGCACGCTCTCCTTTATCGTTAAGCCCTTTAATATCATCAATCTTCCAGTCGATAACTAATGATTTTAAAATGGTGATATAATCTTGTGTGGTATAGACCATTGAGCGTTGAGCCGCATCAGAAAAATGCTCCCAGAGTTCACCTATTTGCTGGCCACTTTCGCGTAAGAACATTGCAGGCATCACAATTTTATTGCGCATCATAGACTCAAAAGCCATCATCATTTCACTAGGATCCAGTTCAAAAATACGACGTACAAACTCCATATAAGCAGAAGCATGACGGGCTTCGTCTTTGGCTATGGTATTACAAATTTTAGCAAGTTGTTTGTTACCTGATTTACGAGAAAACGAAGCTACACGACGGTGTGATACATTGGTAGCCAACTCCTGAAAGCTGGTGTATACAAAGTTCTTATACGGGTCCATCCCGGTACCAATATCAAAACCATCACTGATGAGGTATTGCGTACTCACTTCCATCTCGCGCATATTTACACGACCGGATAGGTATAAATATTTATTTAAAAGATCACCGTGACGGTTTTCTTCGGCCGTCCAGGCGCGTACCCATTTAGACCATCCGTTACCATTTACCTGATCTACACCCTGTACACTCATCAGCCAGGATTCGTAGGTAGGAAGCGCTTCTTCTGTAATCGTATCACCTACCAAAACGGTAAAAAGGTCGTAATCCATCTCGCGGCAAAGCTCCTGAATTTCCTTAACATCGTCAATGAATTCCGGGTTTGTCGCATCTGGAAGCATATCAGTAGGCTGCCAGTTTTCTTCAACAGATTTGAGGTATTTGCCTATCAACTCATCCATAGATTTTCCTATGGTTTGCATGACTTCTAGACGTATATTATTTAATTCCATGGGTATTATGCTAATCGTTAAATGACATATGTAGGGTTTGTGCTTAAAAAACGCTTAAGCATCGTGCGTAAAGGTAGCAGTTTTAGACGGTTTGTACTTTAAATGCTATAAAATCTTACTATGCGTGCATAGTTTCTAGCTTCTCAGTTTTGTCTTTTAAAAGTTATTCGACTACTTTGATTAAAATTCTTTTTACTGATACTTAGAACGTGGTTTATTAGTACGTTTCTTTTGCACTACATAACCAACAACTACCATTCCTAAAGTCATTTCAGAAGGATCTTGTTTTAAGGCAATTGAAACCTTAGTTTGTTTAGTGTTTAATATCAGTTTTTTGGTTTCAAAACCTATATACGAACAAATTAGTTTGTCGGATTTATTAAATACTTCCACTGGGATTTTTAAGTTGAAGTTTCCATCAAAATCTGTTTGAGTAGTTATGTTGGTATTTTCAAGTTGAATAGCTGCTCCCGGTAAAGGGTAATCATTTTGATCCAAAACAGTTCCATTGAATGTAAAGCTTTTGTCACTGTTAATTTCAATTACTTGCTGATTCTCTTTTGACTGTTGCTCCTGCTGAGAAGAAACTTTAATTTTCTGAGCTTGCACCGGTTCGCATAAAGCTAAAAGCGAAGTAAAAGCAGCTGCAATACCTAAATTTCTTAAAGGTTTTTTCTTCGGAATGAAGTAGGTAGTTTCCAGTTGGTCTTTGCGGTATCGCCCACAAATTTTCTCACCGTTTTTTACCTTATCGGCAATTTGTTTTCGCGACAGCTCAGTAAAATCGACAACTTCTTTTTTACAACTCGCACAAAACCGACCTTGCGAAGCAGGTGTCATTATCGACCAGTCCTCGTGGCAAGGTTCGGGTATGTTGAGTTTAAAGTGCATTTTTAAAGTTTAGAAATTAAAGTCTCAGTATATATACTTACTGTTTTTATCAGTGTTCACTGCCTACTGAAACTACTTCCTGAACTACTGTTTAATTTCTTCTTGTTTTTTAATTTCGCTTACATCACGGTTTTTTACATATTTTTCTAACCATTGATCTTGTTCCCATAACATGTGTAGAATAGATTCTTTAGCTGCATAACCGTGACTCTCTTTAGGTAGCATCACTAATCGTGCCGTTGCGCCTAATCCTTTTAACGCATTAAAATAACGTTCACTTTGTAATGGGTAGGTCCCGCTGTTGTTATCAGCGACACCGTGAACGAGCAGTAACGGAGTTTTCATCGTGTCTGCGTGCATAAACGGACTCATATTATAATAGATGTCTGGCGCTTCCCAGTAATTACGCTCTTCAGACTGAAATCCAAAAGGCGTCAGCGTACGGTTATAAGCTCCGCTTCGGGCGATACCGGCAGCAAAAAGATCAGAATGCGACAATAAGTTTGCGGTCATAAAAGCCCCGTAGGAGTGTCCGCCAACGGCTACCTTGTTTCTGTCTATATAACCGAGTTCATCTACAGCATCAATCGCCGCTTTTCCGTTAGCAACCAGTTGTTTGATAAAGGTGTCATTAGGCTCAGTATCTCCTTCACCCACAATAGGGAACGAAGCATCATCAAGCACCACATAACCACGGGTTACCCAGTATACCATAGAACCGTAATACGGATAGGTAAACTCATTGGGGTTTGAGGTGGTTTGCCCGGCGCTGTTTTTGTCTTTGTACTCGGTAGGATAGGCCCAAAGCAACATTGGTTTTTTCTCTTTTTTCTCCATATCGTAACCCACCGGTAGGTACAAGGTTCCAGAAAGTTCGAGTCCGTCATCGCGCTTGTACTTGATTACTTCTTTGTGTACATCCTGAATACTCTTAAACGGATTCTCAAATCGCGTGATCTGCTTTAAGCTATTATCGTTTAGATCGCGGATGTAATAATTGGGATATTCGGTAGGGGCTTCTATACGAACCAGGATTTTTCCGGCCTCCATATCAATTGCTTCCTGTAGATTTTCGAGTTTATCGGTGTATTCTGACTCATACATGCGTTCTTTTTCCTGAGTTGCCAAATTCACTTTATCTATAAATGGAAACTGTCCGCGGTCGCTAAAACCGTCACCTATCAGGTAAGCGTTTCCATCAATAAGCGTCAGGACGTTTTGTCCATAATCATTTTCTTGGGTTAGAAAATTTCCGGGATCGCTGTAGGTATCCTGATAATTTCGGTCTGAAATCAATACCGGTTCTGCCGAAGCATCAGCGGGATTGAAGGTATAGGTTTTGGTATTTCGCGTATTCCACCAGTAATCGTAGGCAACAGCGGTAGAATCATTGCCCCAGGTAATGCCGCTGTAACGGTTTATGGTTTTAATCACTGGTTTCACAGCACCGGTAAAAGGCGCCTCCTGCATATAAACCTGATCGCGGAAGGGAACATCCACTTCGGGATCTCCTTTGTCTAAAGCCTCAGCCCAAACTAAAGTGGCCGATTTGTCTGCTCGCCAGTTGAGGCTGCGTTTTCCGGTTTGAGTCGCCATAAACCCCTGTGGTAATTCTTCAATAAGCGGTACTTCATTCACCACTTTTACTTCGGTTCCATCCTTTTTATAGACGGTTACGGTTTCAGGAAAGCGGTAGTACGGCACGATATACGAGAAAGGTTTATGAATACTGGTAACCATTACATATTCGCCATCGGGCGAAAAGGATACGTTTGTAAACATATCTGCAGTATGCCAGATGGTTGAGGTGCCATCCAAATCTTTTTTTACCAAAACCGAAGTGGCCAGTTGCTCAAAATTTGCAACGTCGTTGGGGTTCTGCAACAAATCTTGATAGGTGCGGTTTTGCGCTTTAGAACCATCACTGGTAGAAATCGTAGGACCGGTAGGTACTGCCTCAGCCGTATTGATCAATTCTTTTCGGGTAGCCGGAAGCATATTCAATAACAGACTTTCTCCGTCTTTAAACCAGCTGATGGGATTGCCCATATTGGCGTTGAGGGTAGCTTCGGTCAATTTACTAACTGAAGCTTTATCCAAATCCAGAATCCAAACTTCAACACCCGAATCTGTGGTGTTGGTAAGAGCCATTTTGCTTTCGTCCGGAGACCAGCTGAAGTTGCTCAGCTTTGGATTTTTGGGTAGTCCACTAATCTTGCGGGCATCCATCTCGTCAACCCCTTTGATTTTTACATCATTGTAAAAGGTGGTTCTGCTGCCGATATTGGTTTTTGGATTGATACGTAATCCTCCCAGTCGCAGTTCTTCTTCAGAAAGTTCGGCGATAGTTTTATAGCTGTCGCGATAGAGTAAAAGCATCGTATCACCTTCAGTATTCATAACTACAGCAGGAGCCCGGGGTACATCTACAAGATCCATAATTTCTTTTGGCGGTTTCTGATAGTTGAGATTTACCTGAGCAAATACTGATGTGGTAATCAGCATAATCAGGCTGAGCAGCGTAATTTTTTTCATAGTTTGTGTGCTTATTTTTAAATGGAATATGTTGCACCATATCTACTGAAATCGGTGCAGCACGTCGTGTAGGTAATTTACTCAAAATATACCGGTTTTGAGTTTGCTCGTTAGAATTTTAGCTAGATAAGTGTTGTTGTCTCCTCTAAAAGAAATGATCGTAGAACCTGAGTACTACGAACTTCTGACTCTAAGTTGTTATGCGTGCATAGCTAAATGGGAATACTTTAAAGCATTTAAAATTGAAGAAACAGTATATTACGTCCTGTTTAAAAGCTGTCTTGTGACAGATTCTTATTTCAATTAGATTTTATTAAACTATGTATAATTCTCGAATTGCCGGAATGGGCGCTTATGTCCCCGAAAATGTGGTTACCAATGACGACTTGTCTCAAATTATGGAAACCAACGATGCCTGGGTACAAGAGCGTACGGGTATCAAAGAACGCCGACACATAAAAGATGGCGATGGAAACAGTACTGCTGTAATGGGCGTAAAAGCGGCGAAAATCGCTTTAGAACGCGCAAAGATGACTTCGCAGGATATCGATATGATCGTTTTTGCGACGTTGAGTCCGGATTATTATTTTCCAGGATGTGGGGTGCAGGTGCAGGAACTACTCGATATGCGTACCATACCCGCTCTTGATGTACGTAATCAGTGCAGTGGCTTTGTGTATGCGCTTTCTACGGCAGATCAGTTTATCAAGACCGGAATGTATAAAAACATTCTCGTGATTGGTTCTGAAAATCACAGTGGTGGATTGGATATGACCACACGAGGTCGCAGCGTTTCGGTGATTTTTGGCGATGGGGCAGGAGCTGCAGTGCTTACCCGGGAAGAAGATAACAGCAAAGGTATTTTATCTACGCATCTACACAGTGAAGGCAAGCATGCGCTTGAACTCTCGCTTAAAGGTCCCAGTACAATGGAATGGGTGCCCGAGTTGATCGAGAAAAATCCTCAGGAAGATATCCCGTATTACCCCTATATGAACGGACAGTTTGTATTTAAAAATGCAGTTGTGCGCTTCGCGGAAGTGATTAATGAAGGTCTCGAAAAGAATAACCTTACGGCAAAAGATATCGATATGCTGATCCCACATCAGGCGAATCTGCGAATCTCGCAGTTTGTACAGAAAAAGTTCGGGTTGTCTGACGATCAGGTCTATAATAACATTCAGAAGTACGGAAATACCACAGCAGCATCAATCCCAATCGCGTTAACCGAAGCTTGGGAAGAAGGGAAAATAAAAGAAGGCGATACGGTAGTCTTAGCTGCTTTTGGTAGCGGATTTACCTGGGCGAGTGCGATTATAAAATGGTAGAGCCCCCTAGCCCCCGAAGGGGGAATTCTTAAAAACTGAAAAGAGCAACTGAGTTGCTTTTTTTTATGTCGACAGTTTTGATTCTCAAAACTAAAATGTTATACTGAGCATGTAAAATTATATCTGTATTGAAATTTTGTTTTGTCACACTGAGCTTGTCGAAGTGCAATGTAACCAAGACTTTTTTATGGATCATCAGTGTTTGGCAAACTCAGACGACAGGAGGTCAAAGAAACTAGCGGGTAAAATTACGATGTTGGGTTGCGGTAAAATAATCTCTGAAAATCTGATTGATCACTTGATTTTCACGAGCAGCATTGATCCCCAAATGAGGATAAATCTCAATAATTGCCTGAGAAAGCGCCCTCATCGAAGCAGCAGCGGTCTCGTGAACATGTTTAATAAAATAAGCAGTAAGACCTTTACCAAGTTCTATTTGTTGTTCAATAGTTTCGGCAAAGGCATTACTGTTTTGATTGGCTTTAGTGATGGTATCTTTCAGTGATTTAATATTTAAATCTTTATCAATTTTTAGGACTTCTTCTTTAAAATGGGTAGCCATCCCGATATAATTGACCCAGAGCGTCAAATCTGCAAATACCCGAAAATTGACTTTAAAAATAGGATTAGGTAGGTTAAACTGATCGTATTGAAAGCTATCCGCTTCCTCAACCATCAAATCATCAATGCTAAAGGAACAGGTGCGTGATGCCTGCATTCCCATCGTATTCCAATCGTCAATAAGATTTACACCTGCTTTGGGAATGACAAAGGATTTAAATAGCGGGCTTCCGTCTTCCTGTAGGAGTTCTTTTCCGTTTTCTTTGATTTTTGCGTTTACGGTGACGTGGGTGAGATAGGGGCCTCCGGTGGCATACTTCCAGGTTCCGGAAAGTTTATACTGATCGCCGGTTTTTTCGGCTACGCCAAATAAGCCACCGCTACCGCCCAGAATGGGTTTTTGATGGGTGTCTATAAAAATTCGCTGCGCTGTCTCCCGCTTCATGTTTCCTATAAAATAATTGGCACCGCTGCAGAGCGTGACTGTCCAGCCCAGGCTTCCGTCTATTTGAGCGAGTTCTTTCAGTTTGTGCAGTCCTTCAGTCAGCGTTAATTCTAATCCGCCATGGCTTTTAGGTACCCAGATATTCCAGAGATTTTCACTAGTAATCCATTCCAGAATCTCCGGACTTAATTTTTTCGCCCCTAAAAGACGTTTGCTAAGCAGTTTGTGGTCTGAGTCGTTGTTCATTTTTAATAAGTTTTCGCCATTTTAAATAGCCCGAAGTACCCACAATAAATAAGAAAACGGTAAGGCCCGCATAAATGTATAGCTCTTTGTAGATAAGCAGGGGAATGGAAATGATATTACTAATGTTGAGGTAGATCCAGTTTTCAATTTTTCTCCTGGCCATCAACCACATTCCTGCCCAGGCAAATGCGCTTACTACAGAATCCAGATAGGGTACATCAGAATTGGTATGCTGCGTGAGCCAATAACACATCAACACAAAGCAACCGGCAACAATGCCCGCTGCTTTTAAATGTTCGTTTCGCGTAGCATAGGCGATAGGTGCCTCGTGTTGTTGTTTGCCAAACTTCCAATACAGCCAACCGTATACGCTCATCACCAAGTAGTAGAGGTGCAGCAATATATCAGCATAGAGTTTAGAATGGTACAGCACCCACATCCCGATAACTATACTAATAATGCCAAAAATATAATTGTTGGCGTTGTTTTTGCGGGCAAGTAAAACCTGAGTAATACCAAAAGCGGTACCCAACCATTGTAGCCAAATAAAATTCATAAAAAACTCCTCCATAATACAGAATCAAAAAATGTATTCAATGAGGAGATGAGCCCGTTAGGTAGAAGCACACAAGTTGTGTAGCACAAAATCCCTACGCCGGTACTAACCGGATCAGGTGCGAGGTAAAGCCTCTGGGTATCATCTCAGCCTACATTCAATTGAGTAAGCACCCCATTTCTAGTTGTAAAGTTAGGTGTATCTTATTAAAAACGCCCTGAAATCAGATGGATTTAGGGCGTTTTTTAAAAGTCTTTTAAAGCCAATTATTTTTTCTTCGGTTTAAAAACCGGAAGTATTTTTGTGGAAACCTCGCCGAAACCGATGCGGGCAGCTCCGGTTTTTTCACAATGTCCGCGTACGATCACAGTATCTTTATCTTCAATGAATTTGCGGTCACCGCCTTCTTTTAATTTAACTGGTTTAGAGCCCTTCCAGCTTAGTTCTAGCATAGAACCATAGGACTTGGGAGTAGGTCCTGAAATGGTACCGCTACCCATCATATCACCACTGTTTACAGGACAACCGTTAATAGTATGATGCGCCAATTGCTGGCTCATATTCCAGTATAAATGCTTAAAGTTAGATTTAGAAACTACTGTTTCTGTTTTATTTTCAGGCTTGATGCTAACTTCAAGGTTGATGTCAAAAGTCTTTTTACCGGTATATTCTAAATACGGAAGTAATTCTTTTTCCGGCTTTGGGCTCGCCGTTCTAAACGGCTCTAGAGCATCTAAAGTAACAATCCATGGTGATACCGAAGAAGCAAAGTTTTTTCCTAAGAACGGCCCTAATGGAGCATATTCCCAACGCTGAATGTCCCGGGCACTCCAGTCGTTAAATAATACCAGACCAAAGATGTATTCTTCAGCTTGATCAGCAGGAATGGGTTGTCCCAATTCGTTTGCGTCTGTGGTGATGAATGCCATCTCCAATTCAAAGTCTAACTGACGCGACGGTCCAAAAATAGGTTCAGTAGCACCATTAGGTAACTTCTGACCTTGCGGTCTGTGAACCGGAATTCCTGAAGGTATAATAGAACTGCTGCGCCCGTGATACGCAACCGGCATATGTAACCAGTTAGGCATCAGTGCATTTTCAGGATCACGAAACATCGCACCTACATTAGTAGCATGTTCTTTACTGCTGTAAAAATCGGTGTAATCACCTATTTGCACCGGAAGTTGCATTTCTACTTCATTTAAAGCAAAAATAACGGTATCACGATGATCAGGATTGTCTCTTAGATCAGCATTACTTTGTTCAAAAATTTCAGAAATACGATTGCGTACGGCACGCCAGGTCTTGCGACCGTCAGCAATAAAATCATTTAGGGTATCCTGTAGGAAAATATCATCTGTAAGTGGTATCCCTTCAAAATAACCCAATTGATGCAATGCACCCAGGTCTATTGCAAAATCACCAATGCGTGTACCTATGGTGATGATATCATCACGAGTTAAAAACACGCCAAAAGGAATATTCTGAATAGGGAAATCTGTTTGTGCAGGCGTTTCAAGCCAGGTTTTACGTTTAGGATCGTTAGTCTTTGAAGGCATATATTTTTAATAAAATGTTAGTAAATGCTCATTTCAAATATAGAATTAAAATAGTACCAACCAATTCTAATGATTACTTTTGCACCTAATTTAACAAACTTTATAAAGCATGCAACGGGATACTGAAATCTTTGATCTTATTCAGGAAGAAAAACAACGTCAACTTAATGGTTTAGAGTTAATTGCATCAGAGAACTTTGTCAGTGAGCAAGTTATGGAAGCTGCGGGCTCTGTGCTTACCAATAAATATGCAGAAGGGTATCCCGGAAAGCGTTATTATGGAGGCTGTGAGGTAGTAGATGTGGTAGAGCAAATCGCAATAGACCGCGCCAAAGAACTTTTTGGAGCAGCATATGCTAACGTACAACCACACTCCGGTTCACAAGCGAATACTGCAGTTTTTCACGCCGTGATGAAACCGGGAGAAACTTTTTTAGGTTTTGATCTTTCTCACGGGGGGCACCTTACACACGGTTCGCCGGTAAACTTTTCAGGTCGTTTATACAATCCGGTATTTTATGGAGTTGATAAAGAAACCGGATTATTAAACTATGACAAGATCGAAGCGCTTGCTGTGCAAGAAAAGCCAAAGATGATCATTGCCGGTGCATCTGCATACAGCCGCGAGATCGACTATAAGCGTTTCCGTGAAATTGCAGACAAAGTAGGAGCGATCCTTATGTGTGATATGGCACACCCTGCCGGCTTAATAGCAAAAGGAATCATCGGAGACCCGGTACCGCATTGTCATGTTTGTACGACTACAACCCATAAAACTTTACGCGGGCCACGCGGTGGTTTAATATTGATGGGGAAAGATTTTGAAAACCCATTTGGTATCAAATTAAAGAACGGAAACTTACGCATGATGTCTTCTTTATTAGACAGCGGAATTTTCCCAGGGAATCAAGGTGGTCCTTTAGAGCATATAATCGCTGCAAAAGCCATTGCATTTGGAGAAGCACTTACTGATGATTTCTTACACTATATGGTTCAGGTTAAAAAGAATGCTGCTGTTATGGCTGCTGCTTTTGTTGAAAAAGGTTACGATATTATTTCTGGCGGAACAGACAATCATATGATGTTGATTGATCTTAGAAATAAAGACATCTCCGGTAAAGATGCTGAAGAAGCTTTAGGAAAAGCAGATATCACTGTTAATAAGAATATGGTACCCTTTGATACCCGATCTCCATTTGTAACTTCCGGGATGCGAATAGGTGTTGCCGCAGTAACCACTCGTGGATTAGTAGAAGCTGATATGGCTAAGGTTGTTGATCTTATTGATGCAGCTTTAACAAACTATCAGGATGATGATAAATTAGAAGAACTTGCCGGTCAGGTAAACGAAATGATGGGAGATCGTCCTTTGTTTAAGCACTAGGCCTGTTCTAAACTAGATATAAGAAAAGAGGCCGTCTAAAAACATTTAGGCGGTCTTTTTGTTTTTTTGCTGTAGCTATTTTTTTTGGTTTTGCGGATCGGGTAGGATTGTTAATCGTTAATAATTAAAAGCTTTTGGTCTCGCTTTAGATGACCAAAGCTAGCTTTTTAAGGTTGTGAGCCATAGCAACCAGCCCTATTTCTACATTTACTTTTTCGATTCCCCTTAACGCAAAGCGCTTAAAGTTCATATTGTGTTTTATATCCCCAAAAATAGCCTCGATATCCCAACACCGTTGTTTGCGGTGGGCAACCCCTTCTTTACTGAGCAGTTTTTCTTTGGCTTTGGCCTTGAGCCTGATCAGGTTATGGTTGCGTTCTATGATCCGGTGTTGTTTTGATTTGTGGCACAGGCTCTTAAGTGGGCATCCATTGCAGTTGGTTGCCTGATAACGTGTATAGGTCTGCAGGTAGCCGTTTGTGGTTTTCTTTTGGTACTGACCTATGTTGTGCATCTGCTGACCCATTGGGCAATAGTAACAGTCTTGCTCCAGATTGTAATGGAGTTGGTCGGGGTGGAAGGGATCAGGTTCCTTTTTTGCCTGCTTTTGTTCTTTATGGAAGTAATTGTACTTGACAAAGGCCTCTACACCTTCACCT
>NZ_QOVK01000039.1 GCF_004104075.1 Leeuwenhoekiella polynyae
GTCTTTATTCCAATTTTTCTAAGAGTAAATTTTACTTAAAATAAAGTAGTCCATTCCAAAGCCAACGCGCCACCTGGCTCATTCGCTAAAAAGGTCTACTAGACCTTTCCTTAACGCTCTGCCCTCACGCCTATTCTGAACCGAGGGAGAATAATTCGTTTAACCCTTCGGGTATAAATACGTATAGTTTTAATCTTCTGAATATTATATACAATCTAAATTCTAATAGAACACCAGTACCAAACTGATTTTTGAATCTTTAGTAAGAACCTCAACAGCATTCCTAAATTCGTTCCAAGGCTTCAGGAATTCTTAACGGGATGCTGTCGTTAAACGGACCAAAAGGAAACTAAATCCTTCGGATTCAGAAAAGAAAAAGTCTCTTCATGTACTTTATCAATAGTTTATCAAAAAGCAGAAAAAATTAGCATGGTCTTAAGAAAGTTTAGCTGCAACTTTGCGTCTATAAAACCAACGCAAGAGGAATTGCGTTTATAGGTAAAACGTGCTATGAAAAATAGAATCATCTTATCAGCATTACTAGCGGGAATGATAGCCTTGAGCTTATTCTTTACCAGCTGTGATAATGCTCCTAAACATACAGACAGCGCAGCGGTAGCAACTACCCCTGAACTGGCCTTGAATACAGACGGTACTGCATCAGAAGCCATGGCGGAACCTGAGCAAAGCGATGCTACAGCTCCCCAAAATCAGGATCGGGCTACGGCTTATTTTGCCAGTGGATGTTTCTGGTGTGTTGAAGCAGTTTATGAAAGCGTAAAAGGGGTTGACGAAGCGATCTCAGGATATGCCGGGGGTCATACCAAAAACCCGACGTATGAAGACAGCAACACCGGTAAAACGGGTCACGCCGAAGCGGTAAAAGTAATTTACGATCCTGAAGTTATCAGCTTCAGTCAGCTGGTGGATGTGTACTTTGGTTCTCAAAACCCCACACAAGTGAACGGTCAGGGGCCAGATCACGGATCGCAATACCGCTCTATTATCTTTTATCAGAATGATGCCGAAAAGAAAATTATAGAAGAAAAGAAAGCGGCTTTAGCTCAAAAACTGGGAGAACCGGTTGCTGCGGAGGTAAAACCTTTTGAAAAATTCTGGGAAGCAGAAGGCTATCATCAGAACTACGAGGTACAACACCCCGAAAACCCATACATCCAAAAGGTTTCGATACCGAGAATCAACCGATTTAAAGAAAAGTTCCCGGAACTTTTAAAAACAAACAGCCATTAAGGCTGAACTATGAATGAAGAAGATCAAAAGCCCTTTCAGTCCTGAAAGGGCTTTTTGGTTCGCGGCACCAGCCAGACGCGAGCCGGGCGCTGAGCGCCAACACTATGCAATCCGCTTGGATTAAAGAATACAAAGCTTGCGGAGCCATCAACCTATTCTTCTTTTTTTATGTAGTAATTTTGCACCCCTAATTGTCAATACCCTCCCCTATGCATTTACGCGACGCTTCACCCCAGCGCAAAAAAATAGCGACGATACTCACCTTTATGTCCATTCCCCTGTCCGGGTTCATGACTGATATTTACCTGCCGTCCTTTCCGTCGATGGCGCGTAACCTCAACGTTTCTGAACAAAGCATACAGCTTACGCTTACCTGCTTTTTTCTCAGTTACGGATTCTCTCAACTCTTTGTAGGTCCCGTTGCCGATAGTGTAGGGCGGCGTAAACCTATGCTGATCTCGCTGGTGGTCTTGCTGCTCAGCAGTCTGGCGGTAACCTTTACTTCAGAAGTTTTGGTGATCAGTTTGCTGCGTATCGTACAGGGAATTGCTACGGCCTTTATTGTGGTGGCTAAACGCGCCTATTTTGTAGATCTTTATGATGACAAAGAGCGTAAACACTACCTGAGTTTCTTTACCATCGTCTGGTCGTGCGGTCCCATCATCGCGCCTTTTCTGGGCGGCTTCTTAGAAGAAAGTCTGGGCTGGCAGTCTAACTTTTACTTTTTGGCGATCTATGCAGCCGTCTTGCTTGTGGGAGAGTTTATTTTTAGCGGGGAAACCATACGCAATTACAAGAAGTTCAATCTGAGAAAAACCTCGTTGCTGTATCTGGCGATGCTGAAAAACCCCGGTTTTATCTTAGGGATTCTTATTTTGGGCTTTGCATACTCGGTCGTGATGGTGTTCAACATCGCCGGGCCTTTTGTGGTAGAACAGCATTTTGAATACACTCCGGTCGTGATCGGGTATTGCACCTTGATCTTGGGATTTGCCTGGATGATAGGCGGCATTCTCAGCAAACGCTTTACTCCTGTGGATTTCCATAAAAAGATCGGGCGGGTGTCCCTTATTCAGTTGGTGATCATCGCCATTTTTATCACCCTGGCTTTTAATCTGGACCATCTGACGGTGCTCATTGCCTTTGCCTTTCTCATTCACATCTGCTCGGGCTTTTTGTTTACCAACTATTTTACGCAGAATATGATCTTCTTTCCGGGGAATGCCGGCATCGCAGGCGGACTGATGGGCGGTTTGCTCTACATCATCACCTCGATGGGGAGTTATGCGATCTCGGCCTCCGGAGCCATCAACACGACGCTGGATATGGCGTTGCGCTATATGATGATCGCCTTACCCCTGGCGGTTATTGTCTTTTTCTCCTTACGCTATTTTAGAAAAAGTGATCTTCGAAAACGTGAAAGCGCATTAAAAGTCCAAGAATAGAAAGGTTCAAGGTTCAAAATTGCTTTTAAAACTTCCTTCCTAAAAGAATAGGAGTGCCAGCAGATTATAAAAAAAGGCAAATCAAATTAATGATTTGCCTCTTACAATTCTTGATTATAACCTTTCCCTAAAATATCAATATTTAAAAGTTACCAAGAAAAACCGTATCTAAGTTTTACACCAAATGCTAAGGTTTTAACTTCATCTACATAATCAGTATTCTGTTCAAGATTACGGGAATTTAAAACACTTCCTATTTGAAATTCACTTGGGTTCTCAACATTATAAGAAAGTAACGAGCCTGCTGCAGAACCCTTACGAATATCATTTAAACCATAATCCACAAAGAGTCCCACATAAATACTATTATTCTGATCAAAAAGCATTTTCATTCCGCTTTCAAAATTCAGGATAAAATTGCTCTTAAAATCAATGTCACTAGTACTACCTGAAAAACTACCAAAATCACCAAATCCCATAAACATTGGTGCTTCGAGTTCTACATTGTACTGCTCATAATATCCACTAGTTTGTAAGGACCCTGCATTACTCTCTGACTTTGCGCTAATAGTCACACCCATTTTAACTCCAGCAGCTGCATAGAAGCGTATATCTCCTAAAGTCTCGTACTGTACTTTTAAAGGTATGTTTAAATACTCGGCATCAACTTGCTCTTTCAATTGGCTAAAAGCATAATTAAACACAAAAGATTCTTGCTCGGCATCAACCGTACCGAATGAATCAGTAAGGGTATCAAAATAGGCATTCCCGGAGAATTTCTGGTATTCTACCCCAGAGATTACACTCCAATGGTCTGAAATAGCATAGGCATAATTAAGTCCGACTCCTATCCCGGTTTCTATGTCTGAAGAGCGTTTAAAATCTCCTAATGACAGCTTTGTATTGGGCCCCTTTACATAAAGAGAAACCTCATTATTGGTTTGAGCAGATAAAGACAGCCCGGTAACAGTTAGTATTACGAGTAAAAATCCCTTATTGAATACTCTGCTGTTTATATATTGAAAAACTCGTTTAATTTGCATAGATAAAATTTTAACTACTTTGTTTGTGATGTGAACTGAATTTATCGAACAATAAATTTAACTGACTGTTCTCTTAGGTTACCAGAGCCTATTAACATATAAACTCCAGAAGGCGTACCTTGATCTATTATTAATGGTGTTTTTGCACCGTGGCATTTTAAAGATTGAATCAATACGCCTTGCTGATTGTAAACAGAGTAGATCACACCTTTTAATAATTCTGGTTCAAAGTCTGCAAGTATATTCACTGAACTTCCAGCAAATACAGGGTTTGGAGCCACGTACAGCTTACCTGCTTTTTTAAGTTGTATTCGTGATGCACAGGTGTGTATTACATCACCATCTGTTGTTGTTATAACAACTTCATACATACTATTTGGGTCTAAGGTATCTGTAGCAGCATCTCCAGCTGAGTAATACTGATCAGTACCCACTAACCTGCCGTCTATATACCATTCATATGCTGCAAATTCATAACCTCCATTGGTTTCTGGATTGTTATTGACTAATAGTGTATTGTTGAATTTTTGCTCTACAATAGCATTAAAATCGAAAGGTTTCTCTACATTCAAGTGATAGGTTGTACTGCTGGTTCCATCCTGAGAAGTAACCTGTATATCCTTCTTGTAGACACCGGGTGACGGTGTATTTACCACAAAGTCAAGCCCAGAGTTTACAGAGGCATTATACTCTGAATAAATTTCAATAGAAACAGCAGATGAACTTTCGTCACAAGCAATTCTATAATAGATTTCAGTAGCAGGATTATCATAAACGTTGCCGTTGATTACGACCTTATTTACAGATGAGTCATTACTATTAACCTTCAATGTACGTGTTATAGGTGTTGCTTCCAGATAATTTGCATTACCATTTTGAGTTGCAGTAATTTCTAGTACTCCAGAATTGAGTAAGCTAACAATTCCATTTTCGGAAACAACTGCTGCAGGCTCTTCTTGTGTATACGTGTACGTATAACTTACTGGTAATCCCGAAGAAGTGCTAGCATCTAATTCAAAATCTGAATCTTGTTCTAAATGCTTTACCGGAAGCTCATCAAACGTGATTTGCTGTGGAGCTTTTTCTATCACGAGCTCAGCAGTAAACACCTTGTCTCTAAAATTTTCCTGACTTATAGTTGCTGTCACCGTATAAGTACCAGCTTCAGTCTGCTCATTATTATCGTAAGTCACTGTCGCACCTTCAGAAAGGTTTTTCACATAAACACCATGCGCTTTACCATCATAAGTAACTACATCATTTGTAAAACTCACTCCTGTGATTTCTGCATTGTTAATTTGCAAAGAAACCTCTTTAGAAGCTGCTAAGTAATTAGTAGTTGCTGAAGCTTTAACCATAACAGTATACGTCCCTGCAGCAGTGTAGCCTTGTTGTGGAGTATAAACCAATTCGGTCTCATCGTGATTTAAACTTGCGCTCACCTTATGCTCACTTCCATTATATGTAAACGTCTGTGTAGCATCTGCTGTGATAATCGCAGCAGCTTTTTTAATCGTGAAATCTGCAGGAACAAATGTAATGTCATAATTACTATTTGCTAAACTTGAAGAAATCGCATACTCGCCAACAGTTTCACCAGTGGCTCTGCTTAAACTTCCAGACAATTCATCATCGGTTTCTAAACTTCCTGAGCTGATTTGATAAGTCAAAGCGGGATCTGCTGAACCATATACTTTAGATGTTGCATCAGCATTAATCGTGATCGCTTTTTCAGTAATCGTCAAATCTGTAGAAACAAACGTGATGTTATAATTCGCATTCGCTAAAGTAGAAGAAATTGCATATTCTCCAACAGTTTCACCAGTTGCTCTGCTTAAACTTCCTGTTAACGCATCACTTGGTTCCAAAGCTGGACTTACCTTATACGTTAAAGCTGGATCTGCTGCGCCATATACTTTACTTTTTGAATCCGCAGTAATCGTGATTGCTTTTTCAGTAATCGTCAAATCTGCTGATACAAATGTGATGTCATAATTTGTGTTTGCTAAAGTTGAAGAAATCGCATATTCTCCAACAGTTTCCCCGGTTGCTCTTAACAAACTTCCTATTAAAGCATCACCGGTTTCTAAACTTGGACTTACAGAATATGTCAAATCGGGATCGGTTGCAGCATACACCTTAGTTTTTGCATCTGCTGTAACCGTGATCGCTTTTTCAGTAATCGTCAAATCTGCTGAAACAAACGTGATGTCATAATTCGTGTTTGCTAAAGTTGAAGCAATGGCATACTCACCAACAGTTTCACCAGTTGATCTGCTTAAACCTCCTGTTAACGCATCTCCGGATTCCAAAGCTGGACTTACCTTATACGTTAAGGCCGGATCAACTTCCCCATACACCTTAGTTTTTGCATCTGCTGTAACCGTGATTGCTTTTTCAGTAATCGTCAAATCTGCAGGAACAAATGTAATGTCATAATTACTATTCGCTAAAGTTGAAGAGATTGCATACTCATCAACAGTTTCACCAGTGGCTCTGCTTAAACCTCCTGTTAACGCATCTCCGGATTCCAAAGCTGGACTTACCTTATACGTTAAGGCCGGATCAACTTCCCCATACACCTTAGTTTTTGAATCTGCTGTAACCGTGATCGCTTTTTCAGTAATTGTGAAATCTGCTGGAACAAACGTAATGTCATAATTTGCATTTGCTAAAGTTGAAGAAATTGCATACTCACCAACATCTTCGCCTGCTGTTCTGCTTAAACTTCCCGATAAATCATCATCAGTTTCTAAACTTCCTGTCGTGATTTCATAAGTCAAAGCTGGATCTGCTGCGCCATACACTTTACTTTTTGCATCCGCAGTAACAGTGATTGCTTTTTCAGTAATCGTGAAATCTGCAGGAACAAATGTGATGTCATAATTCGCATTTGCTAAAGTTGAAGCAATCGCATACTCACCAACAGTTTCACCAGTGGCTCTGCTTAAACTTCCTATTAACGCATCGCCAGTTTCTAGACTTCCTGAGCTGATTTGATAAGTTAAAGCTGGATCGGTTGCACCATACACTTTACTTTTTGCATCCGCAGTAATCGTGATCGCTTTTTCAGTAATCGTCAAATCTGCAGGAACAAACGTAATGTTATAATTCGCATTTGCTAAAGTTGAAGAAATCGCATACTCACCAACGGTTTCTCCAGTTGCTCTGCTTAAACTTCCTGACAATTCATCATCGGTTTCTAAACTTCCTGAGGTAATTTCATAAGTCAAAGTTGGATCAGTTGCTCCATACACTTTACTTTTTGCATCGGCAGTAATCGTGATTGCTTTTTCAGTAATCGTCAAATTTGCAGTAACAAACGTAATGTCATAATTACGATTTGCTAAAGTTGAAGCAATCGCATAATCACCAACGGTTTCACCGGTTGCTCTGCTTAAACTTCCAGACAATTCATCATCGGTTTCTAAACTTCCTGAGGTAATTTCATAAGTCAAAGCTGGATCTGCTGCGCCATACACTTTACTTTTTGCATCCGCAGTAATAGTAATCGCTTTTTCAGTAATTGTGAAATCTGCAGGAACAAACGTAATGTCATAATTCCCATTTGCTAAAGTTGAAGATATCGCATAGTCACCAACAGTTTCACCAGTGGCTCTTAACAAACTTCCTGTTAATGCATCACTTCCAACTAAACTTGGACTTACAGTATACGTTAAAGCTGGATCGGTTGCACCATAAATTTTAGATTTTGCATCCGCAGTAATCGTGATTGCTTTTTCAGTAATTGTCAAATCTGCAGGAACAAACGTGATGTCATAATTACTATTCGCTAAAGTTGAAGCAATCGCATACTCACCAACAGTTTCACCGGTTGCTCTGCTTAAACTTCCTGACAATTCATCATCGGTTTCTAAACTTCCTGAGGTAATTTCATAAGTCAAAGTTGGATCAGTTGCGCCATATACTTTACTTTTTGAATCCGCAGTAATCGTGATTGCTTTTTCAGTAATCGTCAAATCTGCTGATACAAATGTGATGTCATAATTTACATTTGCTAAAGTTGAAGCAATCGCATACTCACCAACGGTTTCACCAGTGGCTCTACTTAAACTTCCTGTTAATGCATCATCGGTTTCTAAACTTCCTGAGCTGATTTGATACGTTAAAGCTGGATCTGCTGAACCATATACTTTAGATGTTGCATTAGCAGTAATCGTGATTGCTTTTTCAGTAATCGTCAAATCTGCCGGAACAAATGTGATGTCATAATTCGTGTTTGCTAAAGTTGAAGAAATCGCATATTCCCCAACAGTTTCACCAGTGGCTCTGCTTAAACTACCTGACAATTCATCATCTGTTTCTAGACTTCCTGAGCTGATTTGATAAGTCAAAGCTGGATCAGTTGCACCATACACTTTACTTTTTGCATCAGCAGTAACAGTAATTGCTTTTTCAGTAATTGTAAAATCTGCTGGAACAAACGTAATGTCATAATTCCCATTTGCTAAAGTTGAAGAAATCGCATACTCACCAACGGTTTCACCAGTGGCTCTGCTTAAACTTCCTGTTAACGCATCACTTCCAACTAAACTTGGACTTACAGTATACGTTAAAGCTGGATCTGCTGCACTATAAACTTTGCTTTTTGCAGCTGCTGTAATCGTGATTGCTTTTTCAGTAATCGTAAGATCTGCAGGAACAAACGTAATGTTATAATTTGCATTTGCTAAAGTTGAAGAAATTGCATATTCCCCAACAGTTTCACCAGTGGCTCTGCTTAAACTTCCAGACAATTCATCACCAGTCTCCAAACTTCCTGAGATAATTTCATAAGTCAAAGCCGGATCGGTTGCGCCATATACTTTACTTTTTGCATCAGCAGTAATCGTGATTGCTTTTTCAGTAATCGTGAAATCTGCAGGAACAAACGTGATGTTATAATTACTATTTGCTAAAGTTGAAGATATCGCATAGTCACCAACGGTTTCTCCGGTTGCTCTGCTTAAACTTCCAGAAAATTCATCATCGGTTTCTAAACTTCCTGAGGTAATTTCATAAGTCAAATCTGGATCGGTTGCACCATACACTTTACTTTTTGCATCAGCAGTAATGGTAATTTCCGCCTTGTTAACGGTTAAGCTTTGTTCCACCGATGTTGCCGCAAAACGCGTCGCATCACCTTCCTGACTTGCGGTAATTTTTGTAGTTCCCGCTTTTAAAATAGTTGCTTTATTGCCAGAAATAGATACTATCGTAGCATCTGCTGCGGTATAGGTTATTACTAAATCTTCATCGGTTTTAGCGTCTCCTAAAGTAAAGACAGCATCACCATAGGTTTTTTCTGAGATTTCTGAAAAGCTAATGCTTTGGCTAAATTTACCTCTAGTGGTAAACGTCCACACCTTATCACTTGCTTCTAGTTCTTCAACAGTGTTGTCATCACTATCTTTAACAAAACCAGCACTAATACCCACAGAAAGTGCGGTATTTACCGGCAGGTTTTCATCAATTTTAAGCGATACAGTCAATTGGTCTTCTGAAATAGAAAATTTCTTGCGGTCTTCCTCATCAGATAGATCATAGCTTTGTACAATACCATCAGCTCCCACTAAACTTAAAGTACCGCTTGCATTAAACGCTACGGGCTTATCAAAAACAACCGATAATTCAGGTTGTAGCGATACATCAGTCGCTTCGGGTTGAGGAGAAAAACTTAATACCTCAGGTGAGGTGCTAACTTGAGTTGTATTTCTAAATAAAAGAGCACTATATTCAGTTTGACTAATGCTCCCAGTAATCAGCACATCTGGTGTCCCATTACCATCTACATCTGCAAATGCTATAGAAGAATTTAGCACTCCTTTAAAAGGGGCAGTTGTATTTGCTGTAAAAGTACCACTACCGTTATTTGTATAAAGCTTGGCACTTCTTTGATAAGAACCATCCTCACCTGTAATTAGCACATCTGGAGACCCATCGCCATCTACATCGGCAAATGCTATAGAACCTTGATCAACTCCTTCAAAAGGGGCAGTTGTATCTTCTTCAAAGGTGCCAAAGCTACCAGTATCATTATCCTTGTTAAGATAAAGTTTGGTTATTTTCTTGTTATTTTCACTATAACCAGTAATCAAAACATCTGGAACCTTATTACCAGTTACATCGGCAAAAGCGATAGCACCCCTGTAAACTCCCTCATAAGAGGTATTTGTATCCTCTTTAAAGGCACCTCCATTGTTAAGATAAAGTTTGGCTATTGGATCATAATTTTCATCAATACCAGTAATCAGAACATCTGCAGCTTTATTACCAGTTACATCAGCAAAAGCAGCAGAAACACCATATCCCATTGACTCAAAATTGGTTGACATCTCTTCAAAATTCCCTTTCCCGTCGTTACGATACAGTTTGGGAATAATATTTCCATCATTGTCCTCTCCAGATATTAGTACATCCAGATCCCCGTCATTATCAGCATCAGCAAAAGAAACAAATTGGCTATATCCTAATACCTCCAAATTGGTTGGCATCTCTTCAAAATTTCCATTGCCGTCGTTACGATACAGTTTTGTACTAGTATTCCTATCATTGTCCCTCCCATATATTAGTACATCCAGATCCTCGTCCCCATCTACATCAGCAAAAGCAATAGAACTTTCGCTTAATCCTTCAAAGGGAGGATTTGTATCTTTTGTAAAGGTACCATTACCCTTATTTCGGTAAAGTGCAGCTACTTTAGATTCTCCAGACCCAGGCACATAGGGTCCTTGACCAGTAATTAACACATCCTGATAACCGTCCCCATCTACATCGGCAAAAGCGATAGCGCCTCTCGTGACTCCTTCAAAAGGAGTATCTAAAACTTCTGTATAGTTACCAGCACCATCATTACGATAAAGTATAGCTACAGGAGTTTCATAATCATCCCTGCTAAAACCCATCACCAACGCATACTGGTCTCCATCTTTATCTACATCAGCAAAAGCAATAGACCCCTGATTTAATGCTGGGAAATTAGAAACAAATTGCGGTGCAGGAGGTGGTGGCTTTATTTGTTCAAAAGTCTGCCCATAAGACATCTTGCCCAAAAGGCATAAACTCAATGCCAATAAAATTTTTGTAAAGTACTGGTGTTTCATGTGCTTAAAAAATTTAAAATAAATAGTGAAGTAGGTATATTAATACAGCCTCAGGTGAACAGGATTACCTGCACAATGAGATTGCAACTGAATGCAAAAAAAACGTTAAAAGGGAAATAAATACGACAAAAACCACGCAGGCATGTCTTCAAATCTTATTTGAAGACATGCCTAACTGCCTAATTTTAAAAGAAAAAAAAAGAAAAGTGCGGGTTGAATAAAATTCTATACACCTTTTACACAATACGGCTTATTTATTTGCTAAAGCATAAGCACTGGGATTTACATCAGTAGCATTTTTAAAAACTTTACTAAACGATGTCCTACTAGCAAAGCCACATTCTCCCGCTAGAGCTTCAATTGTATTATTTTCTAAGTAGCCTTCTTCAATGAGCTTTTTTGCATAATCCATGCGTAAGCTATTTCTGTAAGCAGCAAAGCTTAACCCAAACTGGTTTTTTAAATAATAGGAAATATGGTGAGCAGGCATATCTAATTCTAGCGCGCATTCAGTGAGACCAAAATGAGTATTGAGGTATGACTTACATGCTTTTAAACCTTCTAGCTTGCTGTTAACCGTCTCTTCGTCAAGACCAAATTTTAAGTCGGTATCCGGTTCTTCGATACTAATCTTAGAGATAGGTCTCACCTGCTGCGGATACCCGTGTAAAATACTGGGGAAATAAAGCGGTATAACTCCGGTTAAAAAGACTGCTACATAAAAAATTAAGGTGACTATGCTTCCTTTAATACCTGTGATTATTAAAGTATGGTACCCCGTGCTTACCAGCATTCTTTCACACACATAAACTATTGCAAAAATAGCCATGGCCATCGTTACCCACCAAAACAGGAGCAGCCATTTATTAAGAATAGCTTTTAATTCATCGTGCTCCGCTTTTTGTAAAAAGTCTCTCAATTGCGGTATTATTACAATTAAAACTCCCAATTGCCAAAGATGACGCAGTAACATGTGCTGACTAAGAGTTAGAAGCAGGTAATTTGCTTTCAGCCTTTTTTCAGGAGATACCATTGCATTCTCTATAATAGTATTGAATACAGTTTCTGGTTGTAAATAAACATACGTTACATCTATAACCCCCAGTATAAAAGGGATAAATAGCAGTATTTCTGCATTATGCCAGGTAAGCCTATCTGTTAGAATGACTTTAAAATAATAGTAGATCGGGATAAATATCAAGTGATAGGGTAACAGGGGCCAAAGGAAAAACCACGTCCAACTTTTTAAATACCCGCCATCTATTATATACCCTTGAAAAGCATATACCGATAATATAAAATAGAAACTCCCTAAAATATAGGTGGCCTTAGTATTAGTAGACTTTTTAAAAAAAAGAATACTCGACAATACAAAGCCAAACATGGCGACTCCCAGTAGAATTAAGATCATTAAAAACTAAGCAATTCTATAATTAAAAATCATTTGCGAAAATCCTAATTATGGATTTAAAAGGAATGATGCCTTGTATAATTTAAGCTCAATACCTGAAGAGCTACTTTTATCTAAAATTTTAGCGCAAATATAAAAACATAAAAGCCAATCCCTCAAAAAAGTGCTGCTTTATTCTGTGCTGCGCCTAGGGTATGGGTATAGTATTCGATTTTTCTTACATAATAGCATTTTGAATACAGTCCGGTGGTAATTGGGTATTGCACTCTAGTTTTAGGTTTTGCATGGATGATAGGGCGGTTTGCTCTACATCATCACCTCGATGGGGAGTTATGCGATCTCGGCTTCCGGAGCCATCAATACGACGCTAGATATGTCGTTGTGGTATTTAATGATCGCGTTACCGCTGGCAGTGGTGCTTTATTTCTCCTTACGGTATTTTAGAAAAAGTGATCTGAGGCGCAAAAAAGCCTTGCATGTTGAACATTGATACGCTTCACTATTCAAGGATTGAAATGCAACGCGGATCGCGGTAAACGAGGAAGCCAGCTTCTGGTGATACCCTGAGACACGTTCGCGGTAACGGTCTTGTTGGATGAAGTTTATTCTAGCTTTTTTCCAGTACCAGATCTCCTACCGAGATCGTCATGGTATCGTCTGCTTCCTCGATCCTGCCCATTAAGGCATACTGATGATCGTAATGATACGAAAGTTTAAAGTCGAACGAGAATTCCATCGGACCTGCGGATTGTTTCACGTTGCGTTCCCATGTTCCGGGAACCTGCTGCTGCTTCCCCGAAAGGTCTTTAATAACCACTTCAGCTACAGAATCGTTTACCAGTTTTACCGATTGGATATCCGGATGCTTATGCGCTGTCGTTTTAACGTTCCATGTGCCTAACAAATCTGCGGTAGCGTAGTCTTGTGCCGCATCGTTACTGGTTTCTATTTTGCAAGAATGCATCATAAGTGCCAGCAAGCTTACGCCAAGAAGCGTTTTAAAAAAAGAACAATTCATTAGTGATTTTTTGATTGATGATGATTAAAGCAGATAAGTCTTTGAACAAATTAAAATCCAAAATACTTTTTTAAAGTTTCTCCAGGGTCGCCTTAGTTGAGGAGATCGTTAATTTACCGGCTATCTCCTCTAATGATCCCAGTAATATGCGACTGGAATTGCTCCCGGGATGCTCATATGAAAGTTTAATATCATACACAAAGTTAATACCACCTGCAGATTCTGTTCCGCTTCGTTTCCATTTACCAGTGAGGTGTCGTTCCCCGGAAGAATCTTTAAATACAATATCAGCAATGGAATCGTTTACCAGCTCCACACTTCGTATCTCACCGGATTGAGTGAGGTTCTTAACCTTCCACATACCTATCAGGTCTGCATTAGCAAATTTTTCTTCAGTATCGGTATCGTGTTTTACCTCTACACAGGAATGCAATACAATTGCTATCAGGCTTATATAAAAAAGCGTTTTAAACCATGTAACGTTCATAACTGTTTAGTTTAAGTCGCTTAACCGTTCTAGTGCTGCAATGCGTACTCCGGGGTCTTTATCGGTTTTTGCAATATCAAGGAGCGCCGGACTGAAACTGATCTTACTTACTGCGAACTTACGTATCTCAGGATCCTTATCCGTTTTGGCGATGTCGGTCAATGCAGGACCAAAATCCAGTTTACTCACCGCCAGTTTACGCACCTCGGGATTCTTGTCCGTTTTCGCAATATCCGTAAGCGCCGGACTGAAACTGATCTTACTCACGGCAAGTTTGCGCACTTCAGGATCGTTATCTGTTTTGGCAATGTCGGTCAATGCAGGACCAAAATCCAGTTTACTCACCGCCAGTTTACGCACCTCGGGATTCTTGTCCGTTTTCGCAATATCCGTAAGGGCCGGACTGAAACTGATCTTACTCACCGCAAGTTTACGTATTTCAGGATCTTTATCGGTTTTGGCAATGTCGGTCAATGCAGGACCAAAATCCAGTTTACTCACCGCCAGTTTACGCACCTCGGGGTCTTTATCCGTTTTCGCAATATCCGTAAGGGCCGGACTGAAACTGATCTTACTCACGGCAAGTTTGCGCACTTCAGGATCTTTATCCGTTTTGGCGATTTCGGTTAATGCCGGGCTGGAGCTTGTGGACGTTTTTACGGAAGATTGATAGCTTACATCAAAACCGCAACTGGTACTGAGCAGGGCGGCACCTATAAGTAACAGGAAGGCTTTTAAAGATTTCATTATGATTTTTGATTGATGAACTATTAAAAATACTAAAAGACTGACAATCAAACCAGAAAAAAATGTATTAAATACGTTTATAATGCCAGCCTAACGACCAAACTAGCGGGAAAGCTGTTTAGGTAGTGACGTTTTATTAAGATTTAGGGGTTAGCGTTAAGCACTTAAACCGGTTTTAGCTGAGCCTCCGGTGTTATAGCTCGTGCCACCAGTCGCAGACTGGCGGGAGCCGGGGAATATGATGCTAATATGCTTTGTTTTAATTTGCGTCGCATTGATATTTTTCGAAGCCACGTTAGTTGTTTTCAATCAATTCAAAGTGGTTGAGCCATTGCTTTTCTTCAGCATTTTTATATAGAAAAATAGCATTTTCTGCCTTATCCAAATATAAAGTGTCCGGTAAAAAGTCGTTATCGTAAGGTTTCTTACTGAAAATAATTCTATTGACGTTCATTTTATAATTACCATAATATATTTTTTTAAAACCAAGAAATCCTTGTATCTCATTTTCGCAGGATCCATCTTCACGAAGGGTTAAGGTGTAATGAAACAGGTCATCTTTTAAAACACCCCTCAGCACAACTTTAGATTTAAACATATCTGATTCTATAAAACTTGTGGAAAGAATGAAAATGATAAAAAATAAATGAGCGCCAAAAACCACCTTGTTTTCCCTGATCCCACTTTTTGAAAGCTTTATCAGAGTTGTTATTACCGTTATGAAATACAATAGTAATATCGGAATAATTATATACGCATACTGAAATAAATGTATTATCATCCCTCCAAAATAGTCCGTGATATACCAGCATATCATTCCTATTACGGCAATGATCGTGAAGATTTGAAAGATTTGATTTTTACTCATTTGCTTTACATAAATTACCAAAGAATTGACCGGCTAACCTGCATTTTTTATCAGGTTTTCTTTATCAAAAGCGATCAATAAAACTCCTAGGATAAAGCCGCCAATGAGTCCGCCCAAATGTGCTGCGTTATCAATACCGGCCGAAAAGAATTCCAAGAGCAAAATTAATCCAGCATAGAGAACTAAGAGCATCCAAATTACTAATCTTGACTCTGTTGAATAAATTGCTAAAATTAATCCCTAAAGACCAAATAGAGTCCTGTGTTGTGGCTCGTGACACCAGTCACAGACTAGCGGGAGCGGGGGGTGTTTTAGTATTGCATCCTTATATCAGAAATTCTTTATTTAAAATTCAAGGTTGGGCGAGCAAAGTTGAGAACCGCTTATCGGTCAAATCACCTGTGCTGAGTTTTGCCAAAGCAAGCCTGTCACACTGAGCTTGTCGAAGTGCAGTCGAGATGCGTACTAAAAATTCAAAACAGAAACTACAAAATACGAAGTCACGTCATGCTGAACTGGTTTCAGCGTAGCATTTCTCTAAAGGATAAGCTTATATAATCCCGGACTGGCGTTCGTGCCACCAGTCACAGACTAGCGGGAGCGGAGGGTGCAGATCAAAAACTTAATTTAGAAAAAAAATATGAGCATACGTCAGACTGTTTCGATCGTGATCGGAATGATCAAGGCAGCTTCGCTTTTTAACAAGATTTTTGTTAGCGGAAGTTATTCTGCTTTAAGTTTTATCAATCCTGCAAATGTTGCACCCCAAATTGTTCCATCGCCATCCTTAGTTAATTGCATTACGTGAATACTTGGTACTTTAGAGTTTTCGGTTGTATACGTTTCCCATTTATCATTGCCTATATCGTATTTTATTAATCCAACACTATTTAATGCAATCCATAATTCATTTTTATCTTCGTCTAACAAGAAGTCATTAATATCATTTTTAGTGAATAAGTCAGACTTTTTTGGTTTCAAAGATTCCCATTTTCCATTAGTTCGTAGGACAAACATTCCGCCTTTAGATTTATCATCATTATTGTAGAGATCAAACCAAAGATTCCCTTTTTTATCCTCATACATATCGGTAATAGCTCCTTCTTTAAGAGGTGATTCAGAATTGTTATATTCTACAATGTTATCGCTATCCATTCTAATATTCCCGTCATAAGTTCCAATCCACAATCGTTCTTTACTATCCACAAAAACTCCAGAAACTTTGTTAGAAGGAAGCTTAGTATTTGAAGTGTCAATTATTGTCCAATCATTTCCATCGTATTTAACTACTCCTTTCGAAGAAGTCAGAAACACATTGTTTTTTTTATCGATGTATATTTTTCTCATCCAACTAACGGGGGAGTTTAAGGAGTCAAAGACGGTCCAATTTTTATTGTCGTATTTGTAAACTTCATACCCCCCAAAAAACCACTTATTATTTAATTGGTCGACAGCACCACCACGAATTGAAGAAGTCCTATTTTTATTATAAGAAGTTGGTTTTAAAGCCGAGTTTTTTGAGTCAAATACTTCCATTTTCCCATTTTCCATCTTCACAACTCCATTATCTGTACCGAACCAAAGAGAATTAGTTGAATCAGTAAAAGCCACTCTGGACATATCCCAAGGTAATTTTGAATTTTGCTGATTAATAACTGTCCAAGATTCTGATAATTGAGATTCTTTCGAACCTTTGACATCTGGCGTTCCTACTGATTTCATATTCGATTGATTTTTAAAATCGAATTCTTTTCTTTTTATTAATAGTTGACCATCTTGAAAAATCAGCAATAGTGAAACAGATGCTTGTTCGGCTTTTCCTTTAGTTATTGCAGGTGACCAAGTTTTTGTATTGCTTATCCCATCATGTAATTTCAATTTTTTGGACTTAACATTTGTCTCATTTTTAGCACTTAACAGGCACGCTTTTCCGGTTGAGTCAACCAAGATTTGAACCGTAATTGAACCTTTAATTTTCATCAAAGACTTTTCGTTAAGATTGGATAAAAAATCAGATACAAAATCCTGAGGTGGCTCAGCTTTTGTGTCGCCGCAATCCAAACAAAATTTACTTAGCTTACATTCGTCATACTTTTCAGGATACAAATGTTGTCCAAATGCAAAATTAACGACGAGTAATCCTAGGGTTAATATTATGTATTTCATTTTTGTCATAAGGTATGATGGTTTCAGCAACGCACTAGATTGAAACAACTTAGTCGTTTGATCCTGAAGCAGATTCAGTGTCGCGATCTTTTGAATTGGTTGATTTTAAACACTTGGTATTGTAAAAATCCAACACCTTCCCTAATTGGGTATTGGAAAATTCTCCACTTTCTACTTTTTCAAGCAATTCAGGGCAATTTTCAAAATATGCAATCATGGCCTTTTTAAAACTTTTAGCAAAAGGGATCCCTTTGGTGTACAGATGTTCCACCTGATCACTTTTGCCATATCCTACGTAGTAGCTGTATCTGGGAAGGTTAATTTCATTATACAGATTACGACTAAGCCCAAGAGGTACTTCGGTCCCATTTTCTAAAGTAATGGTTTGTAAATTTGCCAGATTACCTACGGGTTGGGGTACGTTTATAAAGGAATTGGATAACGAACTGCCTTCATACAATTTCACATACAGACTTAAACTATCAAGAGAAACCACCTCTAAAACTTTAGGGTATTTCCCGCCATCTATGTGTTTATACCTGAATTTACGGTAATAATTATGCTCCAGAATATCAATCCCGATTAGGTCTTTGCCGTTATATTTTTTGTACCGCAAGGTATCATTTTCAAACATAATCGAAACGGTGGTGGAAACACCGCTAATTTCGCCATATCCGTTTATACGTGTGCTGTCTTTTAGAATAAGTACCGCTTTTCCTTTTTGAGCAACAGCTTGATGACTGATTGTAATTAGAAGTAGTACTAGTAATTTTTTTAGCATTATTGAATTAAGTTTTGATTTAAATCTTTGGTAATTCTTCTTGATGAACTGGTTTAAGCAACGCTTCAGATTGAAAAGAATTGCTTGCGCGACCCCTGTACCAAATACGAAGTTAAAAGTACAAAACACGAAGTTGTTGAATTGGGATGTCACATCGAGCGCAGTCGAGATGGGTACTAAAAATTCACAACAGCAACTACAAAATACAAGGTCACGTCATGCTGAACTGGTTTCAGCGTAGCATTTCTCTAAAGGATAAGCTTGTATAATCCCGGACTGTCATTCGTGCCACTAGTCACAGACTAGCGGGAGCGGGGGGATTAAGTTTTGATTTAAACTTTTGGCAATTCTTCTTGCTCAACTGTTTTCAGCATCGCTTCAGATTGAAAAAGATTTTATGCAACCTTGAATAAATTTTCATAGAACAATCAATTATTCTAAAACTTTATCAAAAGCTTCTCTTATTTCAAAAGGGATATCATCTAGTTCATTGATATTTAGAAGCAAAAAATCAGCAGATTCAATGCCTTTAGAAGGAATTCTCTTTAATTGATCAATATCTCCACCTAAGTTTTTAAGCTTATCTTTAATTTTTCTATTTAAAATGGGATAGAATTTCTCATGATCATTACATTTTGCTTCCAAAGGAACTAATTCTTTCCAACTCTGCACCTCTTCAACATTAAACTCCAATACTCCATTATAGTAATGATTGAGATTAGAAACCCAAATTTTGTTATCTATTGCATCTTCAATATCTTGGTTCCCTACAAAAAACATGTTTTCAGTCATTACAGCCTTTCCAATCTCAAAGCTCATATCATTATCAAAAAGATAAAAAACTTGATCATCAGATTTTTTGAAATCACCTAAAATTTTGTCGATAATCTTTTTATTATTCACCCATTTATTTTTACCCTGCATATTAATCAGCTGTATATTATTTGAAAGCAAAGACTTTCCAGTATATATTTCAAATAATCTTGGGATTGGATAACTCGGATCAAATTGTGCCACTGATTTCGGTCGGTTAGTGCCAGGCATTTCGGTTTGAATTGTGCCACTTTTGGGTTTTTAGTTAAGCCTGTATCGGTTCGATTTGTGCCAGTTGT
>NZ_QOVK01000040.1 GCF_004104075.1 Leeuwenhoekiella polynyae
AATAGAATCGACTTTTTAGTGGTTCACTTTGGCCCGGCGAAGGCGGCTCACTTTGACCCGATTTGGGTGGTTCACTTTAACCCGGCGAAGGTGGTATACTATGCCCGATTTTTGCACCTTCTTCACAGTAAATCCTATAGACCCGTTTAGGATTATCCATAAAGCCTTCTCGACGAAGCAGGATATAGATTCTCCAAAACCTTAGCGTACCCGTGTAGCTCCTAGTTCTTTCATTCTCATACGCACCAATTCATCCCCACCTTCTTTACAGGTATAATAAAAAACGCTTTTGTGTAGCAATATTAGGCGTAGATAACGGTTGATAGAAATATTATATTCCATACGAATAGTGCTGACTACCTCCCGTTTTCGAGACGGCCTCAGAACTTTTTTTCAATACGTCCTGAAATATCCGCTTGTCAAGACTTAAATCGGCTACAAGCTTTTTTAGCTGAGTATTCTCCTCTTCCAAGTTATGGAGCCTTCTCAGTTCAGAGACGCCAAGACCCCCGTATTTTTCTTCCAATTGTAAAAGGTAGCCTCGCTGATTCCCATCTTGCGACAGACTTCAGAAAGACGCGTTCTGGTCTCACCTTGTTTAATCGCAAACACGATCTGAGATTCTGTAAATTTTGAACGTTTCATAAGCAAATAATTTATTTGCCCGAAACCCTCTAGTTTTTATCAGACCGATTTAATGGGAGGAGGTCATTCTCAGGGAAGCCTACACTGGATTGAGGATCATTTTAGACACCCCTACAGATCTATTGCTAAAAACATATTTATACTTGTAAAATAATAGTATTTTCTTAAAAAAACACCCCTAATTCTGATTTTAGTGTAAAATTTTAAACTAAAAATTAAGTTGAGCACCCAATAATTTATTAATATTACTATACTATTAACAATTATAAATCCAAACGAAAACGTTTTAGTAAATCGAATTATTTAATTAATCAACATGAACAACTATGAAAAAAGACTACAACGGTAACCTTAAAAAAAAGAGGGGACATTTTTTCAAATTAAAAATTGCGCTAGTTGCTATTAGTATGTGCCTGAGTGTACTTCCAGCCCACGCGCTTGAAATGGCTACTGACACGGCTACACACACCAAGACACAAGCTACAATCACAGGAACTGTTCTGGACCCTGACGGAATGCCGTTACCTGGAGTAAACATTCTGGTTAAAGGCACAACTACAGGAACACAAAGTGACTTTGATGGAAATTATTTTATTGAAGCCGCTAACGATGCCACATTGGTCTTTAGTTATCTGGGGTTTAAAACGCAGACACTTGCTATAAATAACAGAACAAACATAGACGTATCTCTGGAAGAAGATGCTGGGCAACTTGATGAAGTGGTTGTGGTAGGTTATGGTACACAACGTAAACAAGATCTTACCGGTGCAATTTCGGTAGTAAAAGTAGACGAACTTGTGCAGCAGCCTACTGCACAAATAACCAGCCAACTGCAAGGTAGGGTTTCTGGGGTGACCATTACAGGTGGTGGTCAACCGGGTCAAGCTCCCCAGATTAAAATTAGAGGAGCCAATACGTTTGGAAATAACAGTCCGCTCTACGTGGTAGACGGTATTCCTACAGAGACTATTTCTGATATCAACCCAAACGATATCGAGAGTTTACAAGTGCTTAAAGATGCTGCGTCTGCCTCGATCTATGGAGCAAGAGCTGCAAACGGTGTGATCATCGTATCTACAAAAAAAGGTAAAGGTAGAATGCGAGTATCTTACGACACGTATTATGGTATACAAATGGTACAAAAAGGGAATCCTTGGGACATCTTATCATCACAGGAAACTGCAGAACTTACATTTCAGGCTTTACGAAATACCAATCCTGATCAGCCTATCAATCATAGCCAGTATGGGAATGGGGCTACTCCGGTATTGCCTAATTATATTGCGCCTGTAGGTGCCAATACGGTAAATGAGGCTTTATACAATGTAAATCCGCTTTATACAGACCCTGCAGACGTCAATAACTTCTATCGCATTGTTAAAGCGAACAAAGAAGGTACAAACTGGTTTCAGGAGATTTTTAACCCGGCAAGCATTACCAGTCATAACGTATCGGTAAGTAATGGTACAGAGAAAGGAAGTTATTACTTATCGCTTAACTATTTTAATCAGCAAGGAACAATTGAGAACACCTATCTCAAACGATATACGATTCGCGCTAATGCGACATACGACATTACAGACAAAATTCGTATAGGTCAAAATCTTAGTTTTGCGATACGTGATAACCCGCAAATTGATGCGCTTACAGAAGGCAGCACTATAGGGATGGCTTTTAGAGAATTGCCTATTATTCCGGTACGTGATATTAATGGCAATTATGCAGGATCATTTGGTTCAGATTTAGGTAACGCTAAAAACCCGGTTGCTATCGCTGAAAGAAGACGCAACAACAGAGGAATCTCTAACCGGGTTTTTGGAAATATTTTTGTAGAAGTTGATTTTGCTAAAAATTTTACGTTTAGAACCAGTTATGGTGGGCAATACTTCTCAAACAGCTTCAATTCGTTTCAATTTCCAGAATATGAAAATGCAGAAAACCTCACTATAAACCAGTACACGGAAGCTGCAGCTACCAATTACAACTGGACATGGACCAACACCGTTCAGTATAAAAATGTATTTAACGAAAAACACAACTTAACCGTATTACTAGGCACAGAAGCCTATCAAAACCGGGGGCGTGAGGTAGGAGGAACTACGCAGAGCTATTTTAGTTTTGATCCGGATTATGTAACACTAGACACGGGTGCGGGTACCCAGACGAATTATAGTTTTAAATATGCCGATGCTTTGTCTTCCCTTTTTGGAAGACTCGATTATAACTTTAATGATAAGTATTTATTAAGTGCTACAATACGACGAGACGGTTCTTCCCGGTTTTTAAATGAACAATACGGTTGGTTTCCTGCAGCAAGTGTGGGCTGGAATATTTTAAACGAAAAGTTCATGCCAGATATGAGTTGGTTAAACGACCTTAAAATACGAGGAGGGTACGGGGTACGGGGCAATCAGATCAATGTAGATCCCCCAAATGGATTCACAACTTATGGCGGAAATAATCTAAATTCTTACTATGATATTTCAGGCAGCAATAATAGTACAGTAGAAGGGTTTAGACAAACCCGTATTGGAAACCCGGATGCTAAATGGGAACGAGATGCTGATTCTAACATTGGTATTGATGCGTCACTCTTCAACAGGTCTGTACAACTATCTGTAGATTATTATAGAAAAGACATTAGCGACTTATTGTACAACCCGAATCAAGTAGCTACCGTAGGTACGGCGACAGTACCGTTTCAAAACGTAGCTGAAATGAAAAATACAGGATTAGATATTGATCTTTCTACCTATTTTAACCTTAGCGATGAGTTACGCTTAAATACTTCTGTAACCTTCACAAGCTACAACAACGAGATTGTGAGTATATCAGAAGGACAGCAATTTTTTGATGCAGAAGGACGTCGCTTTAACGGAAGTAATATTATTAGAAATGCCGTAGGCCATTCGTTAAGTCAGTTTTTTGGATACCAAACAGTGGGTTTCTGGGATTCACAAAACGAAATTGATCAGGCAAATGCCGCGGCAATTGCTGCTACAGGAAACAACAATGCCACGTATCAATCTGATGTAGCTATAGGTCGTTTTCGGTATGCTGACACGAATGGTGACAATCAGATTACCGAAGCAGATCGTACGTTTTTAGGAAATCCTAACCCGGATTTTACGTATGGTTTAAATATTGAAGTTCTGTATAAAAACTGGGATTTCAGTATGTTTCTTTATGGTTCTCAAGGAAATGATATTTGGAACCAGGTAAAGTGGTGGACAGATTTCTACAGTTCCTTTGTAGGAGCAAAAAGCAACACCGCGCTTTACGATTCTTGGACTCCTACAAATAGGAATGCTTCAGCTCCTATACAACAAACTACGGGTTCTTTTAGCCTTGCTGATGTACCCAACTCCTATTTTGTTGAAGATGGTTCTTATTTAAGAGCAAAACAAATTCAATTAGGATACTCACTACCTTCTAAAATGCTTCAATCTATGAACCTGACTAAACTGCGGGTTTATGCACAAATGGCAAATGCTTTTACCCTTACCTCTTATTCTGGCATAGATCCGGAAATTGCGGGTGGCGGCGCTGTAAACACGGGTATCGATGAAGGTGCTTACCCCAATCAGAGACAATTACTTTTTGGGTTAAACGCTGCATTTTAATTGATTAAAAAAAGAAAGTAAACTACCTCGGGGCAAGCCTGTCTGCCGACAAAGGCAGGCCCACGAGGCATTCGTTAGAAACAAATTTTCAATTTCGAGGCAAGCCTCGGGGTATTAAACCC
>NZ_QOVK01000041.1 GCF_004104075.1 Leeuwenhoekiella polynyae
CTTCTACTTCTAATTCTCCATCAGCATTGATGGTATACGTGATTCCGTCATCTACCAACCCATCTGTGATCGGTAAGGTTCCGTTTGCATCCAGATAATAATTGAAGCTTCCGTTTAAAGTAGTAGTGGGTACAATGTTTAAGATTTCAGGAATACAAATAGGAAGGTCTAAACCAAGTACGGTGATATCTCCAGATTCCGGTAAGGGATTCACCGTAACTTCAACAGCTACCCGAGCTGATTCTTCGGCGCAGCCTGCTACAAATGAAGAGACATAAAAGCTTGTATCTTCAGTTAAAACCGGTGTGGTAAAAGCATCTCCACTGGCTACTGTTGCTAATAAATTTCCTCCCACTTCAGCATCATACCAGCGTAATTCTGCTCCCGCAGTATCAGTTGTTGCTACCAGATCGGCAGTACCTCCCTCACAAACTTCTACATCCTGAGAAGCAGCAGCAATTACCGGAATACCCGAAGTGATGGTCACTTCATGCAGGTCTAAGCTTTGTGACGTACTCACCCCTAAAAGGGAAGATAAGCGCACTACCACGCGATCTGCCGGTGCTGATATATCAAAAGGAACGTCTGCAACAGCTCCGTCTTGTAATAGCCCTAATAAATCAAGACTCAAAAGTGAGGCTAAATTTGAAGAGGAAACTAATGTGGTACCATTATAGGCTTCAAATACTATATTATTTGCAACACCAAGAGCTAATAACGCAGGGCTTACTTTTAAACTCACCTTGAAATCCTCGTTAGCTTGTGTTGCGCTGGCAAAATAGATTTCTTGCTCTACTGAAGCTGCTACACTTACAACACCAAGATTTAATTGAGAAAAGGTTAAAGGATCACCATCTATGGCATTATTTGGATTTGTAACACCTGAGCCTAAAAGACCTAAACCACTTACATCAAAAGTTGTAAAAGAGGGTGCATTACAAATTGTTGAATCTATGGTAAGTTCATTTGTGGTTGCATCTGAACTGCTGTTTCCTAATGCATCGGTAGCAGTAGCAACCACATCATAAGTCCCTTCAGCTAGAGCTGTAGGTATATCTAAGGTCCAGGTATTATCGCCATTATCAGTCAAGTTACCGTCTCCTTCAGTATAGGTTACTCCATTTAAAGTTACAGTCAAATCATCTGCGGAATCTGCAGTTCCGATAATTCTCGGTGTGGTATCGCTGGTGGTTAAAAAGTCTACTGTTGGAACTGTGGGCGCAGCAGTATCAATGGTCAATTCATCTACAGTTGCATCCATCGAAGTATTGCCAGCAGCATCAGTCGAAGTGGCCATCACATCATACGTACCATCAGTTAGGGTATTTCCTGCCGGAATTACCAATGTCCAGGTATCATCGCCGTTATCGGTTAAGTTTCCATCACCTTCTGTATACGTTACTCCATCAACCACAACAGTTAAATTATCTGCGGAATCTGCAGTTCCCGTTATTGTAGGGGTAGGATTATTTGTTATAAGCAGGTCTACCGTTGGAGCTGTGGGCGCAGCAGTATCAATGGTCAATTCGTCAACTGTCGCATCCATCGAAGTATTGCCAGCCGCATCGGTGGCTGTAGCCATCACGTCATACGTACCATCGGCTAAAGCATTTCCTGCCGGAATCACCAAACTCCACGTATCATCTCCATTATCGGTTAAGTTGCCGTCTCCTTCGGTATAAGTCATACCGTCAACAACAACAGTCAAGTCATCTGCGGAATCTGCAGTACCCGTTATGGTAGGGGTAGGATTATTTGTTGTAAGCAAGTCTACCGTTGGAGTTGTGGGAGCAGCAGTATCTATAGTCAATTCATCAACTGTCGCATCCATCGAAGTATTGCCAGCCGCATCGGTAGCAGTAGCCATTACATCATACGTACCATCAGTTAGGGTATTCCCTGCCGGAATAACCAACGTCCATGTGTCATCGCCGTTATCGGTTAAGTTTCCGTCTCCTTCAGTGTAGGTTACTCCATTAACCACAACAGTCAAATCATCTTCGGAATCTGCAGTACCAGTAATTGTAGGAGTGCTGTCATTCGTTGTCAAGAAATCTACAGTAGGAATTGCCGGTGCAGTAAGGTCTATGGTAAGTTCGCCATTTGTTGGATCTGTAGCAGATTGTATACCTTGAGTCGCTGTGGCAGTCACATCGTAAACACCTTCTCCTAAAGTTACCGGGATAACCAGCGTCCAGGTATCATCTCCGTTATCGGTTAAGTTACCGTCTCCTTCAGTATATGTTGTGCCGTCTACACTAACTGTCAAATCATCTACTGAATCTGCGGTACCGGTGATTGTAGGGCTTGTATTATTTGTCACCTGACTAACAACTGTAGGGGTTGTAGGGAGAGTTGTATTGATAACCAGTTCGTCAACGGTAACATCTGAGTTGCTGTTGCCGGCAGTATCTGTAGCGGTAGCCGCAACATCATAAGTTCCGTCTACAAGTTCATTTCCTGAAGGAACAACCAGCGTCCAGGTATCATTAGCATTATCGGTTAAATTTCCGTCACCTTCAGTATAAGTCACTCCGTTTAAAGTTACGGTTAGGTCATCAGCAGAATCTGCAGTTCCCGTAACCATTGGCGTGGTATCACTAGTCTCCTGAGTATTTACTGTGGGCACAGTAGGAGGCGTTGTGTCGATGGTAAGTTCATCAGTAGTTCCATCGGTAGCAGTGTTACCTGCCGTATCTGAAGCTACTGCCACTACATCATATGTCGAATCGGCTAAAGCATTTGCTGCCGGTATGGTCAGACTCCAGGTATCATCACCATTGTCTATTAAATTACCATCTCCCTCAGTGTACGTTATCCCGTCTACAGTTACTGTCAACTCATCTGCTGAATCTGCAGTCCCTGTTATGGTAGGCGTATTATTATTCGTGGTTAGGAAATCAACTGTGGGAATTGTAGGGGGCGTATCATCAATCGTATAGCTTAAAGAAGTTTGTACTGTAGTTTCACAGAGCAGTAAATTTTGAGAAGTTATCTGGGCTTCAATGGTTAAATCATCATCAGCAAGCAGCTGAGCTCCGGGAACATTTACCGAAAATGTTAAATCTGCGGCAACAGTGGTATCGTAGTCAAACGTATTAACGGTTACCGTTACTGCATCTCCGCTTTGTGCATCTCCACCTACGGTCCCGCTGATAGAAATGGTAGAGCCAATCTCGGCAGTGTTAAGTACATTATCTGCCGTAATTGAATTTAATGCTATTATAGGCTGAGGACCTCCATCAAGTGTAACTTCGGCCACTTTTAGATCTCCCGGTGCATTCTCACAACCAGTTACCGCATCCACTAAACTCACATATACTGTAAACGGACTATCAGCTTCGGTCAATCCTTCTACTTCTAATTCTCCATCAGCATTGATGGTATACGTGATTCCGTCATCTACCAACCCATCTGTGATCGGTAAGGTTCCGTTTGCATCCAGATAATAATC
>NZ_QOVK01000042.1 GCF_004104075.1 Leeuwenhoekiella polynyae
AAAAGAAAAGACCCCCTCGCTTAGGAATTTTTTGCCTTATCAGGCAAAAACCGTCTTGTCAGCTCCGCGTCGCTACCGCTCCTGTCCTTCGGAGCTGCCTGCGCCTATTCTGAACCGAGGGATTGTAGTTCGTTCAACCCTTCGGGTATGAGTAATTTTTAATAGAATGGTAAAACGGCCTACTTTTTAGAGCTGTAGTAAAACAAGCGGGCGCCGCAGCGGTGGGTAGCGGAGCTTGCATCCGACGAGTGTAACGAGAGGAATGCACAGGCGCAGCGGTTTGCTATCCGCAGGCAAAGGCGTTTGCGTAGTTTTCAAGGATCTAAAAATAAGCCTTGATTTTTTGGTTCTTTGGCATCAAGGCAAAAGAACAGAAACACGGATAGAAGTTATAGGTTTTATAGTGTCTTCCTTACTTTTCTTTAGCTCGTTTGATTTTTATTGCACGGGAGCTCGTGAACCTCCAAAGTCGGTTTGAGTAGTACTTACTTCTAATCATGTTCTGTTCATTTTCTTTACTCGTCTAAAGAAACCCTTCGACTATCGCTCAGGGCAGGCTCACCAAAAGAAACGACGCCTTTTGGATAGGTATTTTTCGCCTTGAGGGCGAAAACCGCAGCAGTGCCCCTAAATTTTCTCCAAGGCTTCAAAAATTTTTAACGGGGCACCGCCGCTATACTGACCAAAAGGAAACCTGCTATAGGATATTTTTGTAAAGAAAAATATTTCAAAAAGAGTCTAAATGCCTATTCTGAACCGAGGGATTGTAGTTCGTTCAACCCTTCGGGTATGGATACGTATGCTTTTTATTCTTGTAGCTTTCTTCTACCGTCTCCAGTCTATTAGAACGTCAGTACCGGCCTATCATGAGGTTCTCGTAAAATTTGCAGGGAGCGGAACGTAGCAGGCGGTTCTGTTTGAGGGTGGTGTGCCGCCCGAGTTAAGCGCATGCCGTGCAATGCGCAATACATTTAGAGAAGCTCATGTAAGCCTAGACTTTTTTGTTTCTTTTTTGGGCGATGCAAAAAAGAAAGGAAACTCTAATTGAAGTTGTTTTTTACTTTTCTTACTCGCGAGATTATTAGTTTACGGGAGCTCGTGAACCTCCTAACGTCGATTTGAGTAGTGCTTCCTTCTAATCATGTTTGTTCATTTTCTTTGCTTGTCCAAAGAAAACGAACCAAAAGAAAAGACCCCCTCGCTTAGGAATTTTTTGCCTTATCAGGCAAAAACCGTCTTGTCAGCTCCGCGTCGCTACCGCTCCTGTCCTTCGGAGCTGCCTGCGCCTATTCTGAACCGAGGGAATTTATGATTCGTTTACCCTTTGGGTATGGATACGTATGCTTTTTATTCTTGTAGCTTTCTTCTACCGTATCAAGTCTATTAGAACGTCAGTACCGGCCTATCATGAGGT
>NZ_QOVK01000043.1 GCF_004104075.1 Leeuwenhoekiella polynyae
GTCTTTATTCCAATTTTTCTAAGAGTAAATTTTACTTAAAATAAAGTAGTCCATTCCAAAGCCAACGCGCCACCTGGCTCATTCGCTAAAAAGGTCTACTAGACCTTTCCTTAACGCTCTGCCCTTACGCCTATTCTGAACCGAGGGAAGGGCATTCGTTTAACCCTTCGGGTATGGATACGTAGAGTTTTATTCTTGTATCTACCTTCTCCGTCTCAAGTCTAATAAAACGCCAGGAATGGCCTATCAGGAGGTTCTCGTAAAATTTGCAGGGAACATAGCGTAGCAGGCGGTTCTGTTTGAGGCCAACGGCCGAGTTAAGCGCATGCAGCGCAGGGAGCAATAAATTTAGAGAAGCTCATGTAAGCCTTGATCTTCCTGCCTGCCGGGAGGTAGGTTGGTTCTTTTGTATCAAGACAAAAGAACAGAAACACGCTTAGAAGTTAGATTTCTAATGAGGTGTTGATTGATCTCTTATCAGAGATTTGAGTAATGCCTAGTTCTAATTATGTTTGTTCATTTTTTCCATTGATGAAAAAACGAACCAAAAAAATCTAGGCTTATTTTTACATCTTTGAAAACTACGCAAACGCCTTTGCCTGCGGATAGCAAACCGCTGCGCCTGTGCATTCCTCTCGTTGCACTCGTCGGATGCAAGCTCCGCTGCCCAACGCTGCGGCGCCCGCTTGTTTTACTACAGATCTAAAAAGTAGGCCGTTCTATCATTCTATTGAAAATTCTCATCACCAAAGGTTTGTACAAGATCTCAAATTTTGAATGTATATGCTAAATGGCCTCAGTAGACTTTGGTTAAAACTATAGGTGAAAGGAGCGTCCATATTCTGGAGTAGAAGTAATACCGCTTAATAGAATACTAATTTTTAAATCTTTTTAAAATCGATCTAAGCTGTTAGCCTCCTTTCCAGAATATAGCTCGTGAGCTCCAGCGCCACAGGCTCGCTACTCATTAAAAACGTCTTCAAGACGTTTTCTTAACATTCGTCCGTTTCCAAAGTCTACTGCAGCCTTGATTTTTTGGTTCTTTTGTATCAAGACAAAAGAACAGGAAGATGAATAGCAGTTAGATCTTCTAATGAGGTGTTATTTGATCTCCTAACGGAGATTTGAGTAAGACTCACTTCTAATCATGTTCTGTTCATTTTCTTTGCTTCTCCAAAGAAAACGAACCAAAAGAAAAGAGCCCCTCGCTTAGGAATTTTTCGCCTTAGGGCGAAAACCGGCTTGTCAGCTCCGCGTCGCTATCGCTCCTGTCCTTCGGAGCTTCCC
>NZ_QOVK01000044.1 GCF_004104075.1 Leeuwenhoekiella polynyae
GGAGGCTGTCTAAAAAGGCAGCCTTTTTTTATAGGATTTATTCTGAATATGTTTTAATTTCATGGAATGAAAGCAAAACCTGTTTGGAAGACCGACCATCAGTCTCAGTTGAGCCTGCTTCCGCCTAGTTATGATGATTTTGTAGCGCAGAACCATCCCGTACGTATAGTAAATGCGATTGTCAACCGGATCGATATAAGTTCCATTGAGGTTACTTATAAAGGTGGAGGTACATCAAGTTACCATCCCCGTACATTGCTCAAAATACTGATCTATGCCTACCTTCGCAACCTGTATTCCTCCCGCAAGATAGAGCAGGCCCTTGGAGAGAACATCCATTTTATGTGGCTATCGGGCAATATACGGCCGGACCACAACACCATCGCCAACTTCCGCAGTGGTAAGCTCAAGGGCAAATTCAAGAAAATATTCAACCAGGTGGTGCTGCTACTGGCACAGCAGCAGGTCTTGAACATTAAGGATATTTATGTTGATGGCACAAAGATCGAGGCCAATGCAAACCGCTATACCTTTGTGTGGGGAAAATCAATAGCCAACTCGCGTGAGCGTATCAAAAAGCAGCTCAAAGAACTCTGGCGTTATGTAGAGACGGTTTATGCCGAAGAAGAGCAGCGCCCCAACGGGCCAGATAATTTTGAAGCCATTGATCCTGAAGAAGTATCCAAGACCATAGATCAGATCAACAAAGCTCTGGAAGGCAACAAGACAGATAGTAAGATCAAACAGAAGCTCAATTATGCAAAGAGAAACTGGCCCGGCAATATTGCAAAGTATAACAGCCAACAAGAGCAAATGGGCGGTCGCAACTCGATGAGCAAGACCGATCCCGATGCTACCTTTATGCGGATGAAGGAGGATCCTATGAAAAACGGGCAGCTCAAAGCGGGCTACAACCTACAGGCCTGTTCAAACAACCAGTTCATCACAAACTACACCCTGGCCCAGACCACCGCAGACACCACAACACTTATTGACCATCTGGAAGAATATAAAGAAAGCTTTGGCCACACACCAGATACCATTACCGCTGACGCAGGCTATGGCAGCGAAGAGAACTACGCCTATCTGGAAGGTGAAGGTGTAGAGGCCTTTGTCAAGTACAATTACTTCCATAAAGAACAAAAGCAGGCAAAAAAGGAACCTGATCCCTTCCACCCCGACCAACTCCATTACAATCTGGAGCAAGACTGTTACT
>NZ_QOVK01000045.1 GCF_004104075.1 Leeuwenhoekiella polynyae
GTGTAGCGTAGCAGGCGCTTCTGTTTGAGGCCAACGGCCGAGTTAAGCGTATGCAGCGGAGGGAACATAAAATTTAGAGAAGCTCATGTAAGCCTTGATCTTCCTGCCTGCCGGGAGGTAGATTGGTTCTTTGGCATCAAGGCAAAAGAACAGGAAGATGAATAGCAGTTATATCTTCTAATGAGGTGTTGTTTGATCTCCTAACGGAGATTTGAATAGTGCTTACTTCTAATCATGTTCTGTTCATTTTCTTTACTCGCGTGATTATTAGTTTACGGGAGCTCGTGAATCTCCTGTCGTCGATTTGCCTCGTCTAAAGAAACCCTTCGGCTATCGCTCAGGGCAGGCTCAACAAAAGAAACGACGCCCTCGCTAAGGAATTTTTCGCTCGATAATCGAGATTAAATTTGAAGAACTGTCTTGAATCCTGGATTTAGTCTTGTGGTATAGGGCACTCCCATTACAAAGCCGTTGTACGGTCGAAAACCGGCTCGTCAGCTCCGCGTCTTTATTCCAATTTTTCTAAGAGTAAATTTTACTTAAAATAAAGTAGTCCATTCCAAAGCCAACGCGCCACCTGGCTCATTCGCTAAAAAGGTCTACTAGAC
>NZ_QOVK01000046.1 GCF_004104075.1 Leeuwenhoekiella polynyae
GAAGTTTTAAGGGGTGTTGAGCGAGGGGTTGAAGCATTATTCTCTTAGTACAATTATTCAAACGCGAAGCGAAACGTTTCACAACAACATCCTTGTAGCTGGCTTTCTTTATTTTACAAACTGAAGTTTAAAGGGGTGTTGAGCGAGGGATTGAAGTATTATTCTCTTAGTACAATTATTCAAACGTGAAGCGAAACGTTTTACAACAATATCCTTGTAGCTGGCTTTCTTTATTTTACAAACTGAAGTTTTAAGAGGTGTTGAGCGAGGGGTTGAAGTATTATTCTCTTAGTACAATTATTCAACGCGAAGCGAAACGTTTTACAAAAATATCCTTGTAGCTGGTTTCTTTATTTTACAAATTGAAGTTTTAAGAGGTGTTGAGCGAGGGGTTGAAGCATTATTCTCTTAGTACAATTATTCGAACGTGAAGCGAAACGTTTCACAACAACATCCTTGTAGCTGGATTTCTTTATTTTACAAATTGAAGTTTTAAGGGGTGTTGAGCGAGGGGTTGAAGCATTATTCTCTTAGTACAATTATTC
>NZ_QOVK01000047.1 GCF_004104075.1 Leeuwenhoekiella polynyae
TCTTCAACTTTAGCAAATGCGAATTATAACATTACGTTTGTTCCTGCAGATTTGACGATTACTGAAAAAGCGATCACGATTACTGCGGATGCAAAAAGTAAAGTGTATGGCGCAACAGATCCAACTTTAACGTATACTGTAAGTCCAGATTTAGTTGGAAGTGATGTATTAACAGGAAGTTTGTCAAGAGCAACTGGTGAAACGGTTGGGGAATATGCGATTTCTTCAACTTTAGTAAATGCGAATTATAACATTACGTTTGTTCCAGCTGATTTGACGATTACTGAAAAAGCAATCACGATTACTGCCGATGCAAAAAGTAAAGTGTATGGTTCAGCAGATCCGGCCTTAACGTATACTGTAAGTCCAGATTTAGTTGGAAGTGATGTATTAACAGGAAGTTTGTCAAGAGCAACTGGTGAAAAGGTTGGGGAATATGCGATTTCTTCAACTTTAGCAAATGCGAATTATAACATTACGTTTGTTCCTGCAGATTTGACGATTACTGAAAAAGCGATCACGATTACTGCGGATGCAAAAAGTA